>JAZKCV010000005.1:0-388172 GCA_040387915.1 Pseudomonadota bacterium | reverse complement strand
CCCGAAGGTCTTCCTCTCCGCCGTCGCCCTCGCCGCTACCGTCATGTTCTGGCTATGACCCCAGAACGAGTCCTGACCCTACATTGACCGAGCGAGCAGTCCGCAGTCCATTGGAATATCTGTGATTCTCCGCTCTCTAAACTGCCACCCGGATTATTTAAGATGTCTTGTCGTGACGTTCTGGAGCAACAGGCTTCTGTGGAAGCAGATCATCGCCAGCAACTTCGACGTGGCGTGGCGCTGTTCTGTCCCCAGCCTGATGCATGCGCACAGAGTTGATCGACACAAAAGTTCTGCCGCGCAATCGCATCTCTGCGATACCCCTTCAGCGGATTTGATGAAGACGCGGCCAAAGCCCAGCCCCTACTGCGCCGCGACCAAACCTCGCCGCACATTGATCTGCCCAGCCACTTCCCGCGCAATATGTTCGGCCCAGGTGATCACCTCTGGCACGCCCATCAACTCACCCACCGCCGCTCGGGCGAGGGGGCCCGCGATCAGCAAGCTGCCATCTGATGCGCCTGATAGTGGGATGGCATGGCCATTCCCTGCGGTCAGCAGGCCCAAGCCGAGCGGATCGGCCTGCAACAGCCCCATCGCGGCCAGATCAGCCAATGCAGGCGCGGTCGCAATCACGCTACCATGCGCAGGCCCGGTTGCCAAAATCACCCGGTCTACCGCCAGCGTAAACCGGGTTTGGCTGCCGCGCGCCTGCAAGGCCAGTTTCACCGGGCTGCCCGGTGTGGCCGAAACAATCCGCGCGCCCAAGCTGATCAGGCGGCCAAGGCGCTGCATCTGCTGGTTCGCCTCGTAGGTCTGCGGGGCGATACGGAAACGGTGAACATCCCACAGCCCGCGCAGATGCCGCAGAAATCGCCGCTGTTCCAGTTCTGGCAAAGCCGCCCAGATTGCCGGGCCTTGGGCGCGCAGACGGTCAAACACCGCGTGCCATGTCAGGCCCTGGCTGGCATCGTGCGCCAAGGCGGCGCGGGTGCGGCGCAAAAGTTGCAAGGCGGTACGCGCCGGAGCCTTCGCAAAATCTGCGGCTGTCTCCGCCTGCACTGGCCCGTGGGGTTGCGACCTAAGCCCGTGCCGCGACAAAGCCGTGATCTGCCCCCGATGCCCGCGCTTGTGCAAGGAAGCCACAATATCGGCCGAGGTTAGGCCATTGCCGACGATCAGCACCCGCGAGTCTTCCGCTATGCCTGCCAAAGCACCTTCTGCAAACGGATCGGCAATCAACGCCGGATCGCCCGCCAGCCCCGCCAGTTCGCGCGGCAAACCTGCGTTTGGATGCGTGGTTGCCAGCACCACGATGTCAGCTGCAACCTGACCGCCATCGGACAGCCTCAGCGTATAGCGATCCGGTCGCGCCACCGAGATCACCCGCGCCTGCACATGCCGCAATCGTCCCAACGCCCGCAATGGCTGAAGTTGTGCCGCGACATAAGCGCCGAACACCGAGCGCGGCGCATAAATCTCACCCGAAAGCCGCGCCGAATTGGCGGGCAGGTTGGGAGCCTCCGCCGTATGCAGCCAGCGCCGGAAATGCTCGGGCTGATCCGAGCGCAGGGTCATCTTGTGATCCGGCACATTCAGACGGTGGTCGGGGTCCGGCGTGGCATAGGCCAAACCGCGCCCCAGATCGGCGCGCGGTTCGATCACCACCACATCCGCATCGGTCAGGCCCGCCAGATGATAGGCCACCGCTGCCCCAGACAAACCGCCGCCGATGATGGCGACGGTGATCCGGGGCTGGCCGTGCAAGGTGCTCATTGTGCCGCCTGTAACTTCGGTTTGTGATCGCCCGCTATGGTTTCGCCGAACGGTCCGGTGTTCACCAACAAATCGCGGCGCGGGATCGGATGCGCAAGCGGCAATTTTGGCAGCACCAATTCGCCAAAGCTATAGGCTTCTTCCAGATGCGGATAGCCCGAGAAGATGAAGCTATCGACACCGATGCGGCGGTATTCATCAATCCGTTCCGCCACCGTATCGGCATCGCCCACCAAAGCCGTGCCAGCCCCGCCGCGCACAAGGCCGACGCCCGCCCATAGGTTCGGGCTGATCTCCAGCTTGTCACGCCGCCCGCCATGCAGGGCGGTCATCCGGGCTTGGCCAACCGAATCCATCCGCGCGAAGACCTTTTGCGCTTCGGCGATGGTGTGATCGTCCAGCTTGCTGATCAGCTTATCCGCCGCCGCCCAAGCCTCGGCATTGGTGTCGCGCACGATCACATGCAGGCGGATGCCAAACGACACTTCACGGCCCTCCGCCTCGGCATGACGCCGCATTGTCGCGATCTTTTCGGCCACCTGCGCCGGGGGCTCGCCCCATGTCAGGTATTTGTCGATATGCTTGGCGCCAACCTTGAAGCCCTCCTCCGACGAGCCGCCGAAATACAGCGGCGGATAGGGCTTTTGCACCGGCGGATAGATCAGGCGGCCATCCGAGATTTGGAAGTGATTACCGGTGTGTTCGACGGTTTCACCCCGCAGCAACGCCCGATAAATCCCAAGGAATTCATCGGTGATCTCATAGCGCTCGCTGTGCGGCAGGTTGATGCCGTCGCCTTTGTTTTCAGCCGGATCGCCGCCAGTGACGATGTTGATCAACAACCGCCCGTTGGAAATCCGGTCGAGTGTCGCCGTCATCCGGGCGGCCAAGGTCGGCGATTGCAGGCCGGGGCGGACGGCGACCAGAAACCGCAAACGCTCGGTCTGGGTGGCAAGCGCCGAGGCCACCACCCAGCTATCCTCGCAACTACGGCCCGTGGGCAACAGCGCGCCGTAGAAGCCAAGCGAGTCCGCCGCCTTCGCCACCTGCGTCAGATAGGCCAGATCGACCTGCCGCCCGCCTTCGGACGTACCGAGATAGCGGCTTTCGCCATGGGTGGGGATGAACCACAACACGTTGATTTTGTCGGGGATTTTATCAGGCGCTGTCATGTTAGCTCCACGCATGGAAGGGCGGGTTGACGCCGTTCAGGTAGTAATTGCCAAGGATCGCGTATTTCCAGCGCACCGGATCGTGCAGCGTATGAGTGCGGGCGTTGCGCCAGTGGCGGTCAAGGTTATGCTCGGCCAAGGTTGACCGCGTGCCTGCCAGTTCAAACAGCTTGTTGGTGGCAAGGATGGCGATTTCGGTGGAAAGCACTTTTGCCTCGGCCGTGGCGATCTGGGCTTGGGCTACGGTTTCGACGGTGGGGTTTGCCACCGCGACATCAATCGCGGCGCTGGCAATATCCAGCAAAGCCGCCGCCGCATTGGCGCGCAGGTTCAAGTCTCCAACGGCCTGAATGGTGTAGGGGTCTTGCGAGGCGTGATCGAGGCCGGAGTCCACCCAAGCGCGGCTGCGGTGCAGCACGAAATCCTTGGTGTCGGCGATGGCGGCGCGGGCGATGCCGAGATCGACTGCAACTTGAATCACTTGGAAGATTGCGCCATCGGCAGAGGGGGCTTCATAGCCCTTATACCCCGGCACCAGATGGGTTTTCGGCACCTTCACATTGTCGAGGATCACCGTGCCCGACAACGTGGTGCGCTGGCCAAAGCTGGACCAATCGTCAATCACACTCAGCCCCTCGGCCCCGCGATCCGCAATCGCATACCACGCACGGCCCTGATCATCCAAAGCCACGATCGGGACCAGATGCGCCAGCAAAGCGCCAGAGGAATAGAACTTGCGGCCCGTCACCCGCACATGATCGCCCTCGTCTGTGAATTTGGTTTCAAAATCCACCGCACGTTTCGATCCGAATTCCGAGAACGCATTGCCAAATCGCGTGCCGCGCAAAACTTCGCCAAACAGCAGCGCCTTTTGCGCCTTGTCTGACACGGTGTTGATTGCCGCAACCACGCCCAGATGGTTCTGCGGCACTTGGCCCAGCGACGGGTCAGCCTCGGAGATGATCGCGATCACCCGGTTCAGCGTGACATAAGACAGCCCCGGCCCACCGAATTCCTTCGGCACGTTGATCGACCACAGACCGGATTGCGAGAACGCATCCAACTGTTCCTGCGGCCAAATCCGGTTGCGGTCGCGATCCGACGCGCCCTTGGCGAACTCGGCGGCCAGTTTGTGCGCCACGGCAATCGCTTCGGCATCGCTTTGGATGATATGGGCGGCACCGATGGGGCGGGCAACCGGGGGAACAGGCGTTTTTGAAGAGTCTGGGGTTTTCAGCGTTTCATGGATGGTCATTTTTCAAATCCTTACAGGTTCAGGGGTGCCGCCAAGGTAAAGCGCGCGAATATCGGCGCGGGCGGCGAGGTCATGTGCGGGACCCGTCAGCACCGAGCGGCCATTTTCGATGACCGTGGCGTGATGGGCGTATTTCAGCGCGATGGCCGAGTTTTGTTCGGCCAGCAGGATGGTCAGGCCGGTTTCACGGTTCAGCCGGGCCAAGGTTTCAAAGATTTCAGCCACCACCAACGGCGCGAGGCCCATCGACGGCTCGTCCAGCAAAAACACCTCTGGCCGCGCCATCAATCCGCGTCCGATGGCGGCCATTTGCTGCTCACCGCCAGAGGTCAGGCCCGCCAGCGAATTGCGCCGCAGTTTCAGCTTGGGGAACAGGTCATAGACCTGCTCCAGCACTTGCGCGATCTGGGCACGGTCGAGGCCGCGGCCAATCGCCCCGGTGGTCAGGTTTTCCTCGACGCTCAGCGTCTTGAAACAGCGCCGCCCCTCCAACACCGGCACCAGCCCATTGCGGATATGGGCGTGCGGAGTGTCAGCGGTGACATCGCGGCCTTTGTAGCGAATACGACCGCCGATGATCTGCCCCCGCTCGGCGGGCAAAAGGTTAGAGGCGGCTTTCAGCAAAGTGGTTTTGCCCGCGCCATTGGCCCCCAACAGCGCCGTAATCTCCCCTTTGCGCACCGTCAGGCTGACACCGTGCAGGGCGGCGATTGCGCCGTTATAGGCGGCGTAGACATGGTCAAATTCTAGGATTGGTTCGGGCATGATAACCCCCTTCTGGTGCGGCTGGCCCCGATGCAGGGCCAGCCGTTTGGCTTATTGCGTGACCTGATCAGCCTCTTCCGAGGTGCGGATCGGCAGACCTTTTTCCGCCGCATAGGCTTCCGAGGATTTGGTGATGATCGGGCGCAGCAAGGCCCAATCGGGGGCGATCCAGTCGGACACCACGTTCCACTTCTTGCCATCCCACTGCTGGAAGGTCACATAGCCTTCGCCCTCGTGGTTGTCGTAGGTGACGTTAATCGAGTGGAACAGGTTTTCAGCCCCCAACTCCTTCACCCGCGCAGGGTTCAGTTGCAGATGCTCAAACCCCCAGCGCACTTCATCACCGGTCAGCGTGCGGTTGCCAAACTTGGCCTGTGCAATCCGAATGGCTTCCACATTCAGGATGCCGTTCACAATGCCAAGGTTATGATACACCGAGCCAATCCGGGATTTGTCGGAAAGGTTACCCTGCCCTGCGTCATACACCGTCTTGATGATATCCTGCAGCACCGGATACTGGTTGCCCGAGGCTTGGGTGGTGATCGCCGTATAGCCAATCGCCGCATCGCCAGCCGGGATCACGTCTTCTTCCGAATTCGACCAGACGTTGCCGATGATATGATCGGCGGGGAAGCCATTGCGCTGTGCCGTGGTCAAAGCCACCGGATTCATCACGCCCCAACCGCGCAGCACGACATAATCGGGGGCTTCGCGGCGGATTTGCAGCCATTGCGCGCCCTGCTCGTTGCCCGGATGCGGCACCTCGATCTGCACGACAGTGAAGCCGTATTTCGCAGCCAACAGCTCATAAATCGGGATGGTTTCCTTGCCATAAGGCGAGCCGTGATAGAGCACGACGATCTTCTTGCCCTTCAGCGCTTCCAACCCGCCCTCTTTGCTGGCGATATAGTTCACGATGCCAGAGGTTTCGGAATAGGGGTTCAGCAACAGCGGGAAAACGTAGGGGAACACCCGGCCATCGGTGGTGTCAGTGCGGCCATGGTTCACGGTGATCAGCGGCACTTTATCCGCCGTCACGCCATCAATCATCGCATAGGCGATCCCCACCGAAAGCGGATTCCAGGCGGCAATATCAGCGTGGCTTTTCTGGCGTTGATAGCATTCAACGCCCTTTTCCACGGCATATTCGGTTTCGCATTCGTCCCACACCAGCTTGACGCCATTCACGCCACCGTCGCGGGTGTTGATCAGGGTCATATAGTCGATAAAGCCGCCGAAAAACCCGGTGCCGCCCGCGGCATAGGGGCCAACGCGGTAGGATTGCAGCGGGAAATATTGCTCATCCGCGCGCGCAGCACTGCCTGCGGCGAGGGTCGCCACAGCCAGCGCCGTTATGGTGATACGTTTCAGGAAAGACATGGAAACTCCGTAGGTTAAAGATCAGAAGGTGCGCGCAAAGCCGCGCTTTACTCGGTCAAGGATGGCCGCCAGCCCGTTTGGCTCGACGATCAGGAAAGCGATGATGAGGCTGCCGAGGATGATGCGTTGCACCAGTTCCAGAACGCCGGAGTCGATCATCCCGCCGAAAGCCAAGGCAGACAGACGCGACAGCAGCAGCGGGAACACCACGATCAGGCCCGCGCCAAGGAACGCGCCGCGTAAGGTGGCAAGACCGCCGATGATGATGATGAACAAAATGTCAAAGGATCGGTCGAGATCGAAGCCCGCAGGCTCCACGGTGCGCAGATAGGTGAAGGCCCACAGAAACCCCGCCACGCCGATGATGGCAGAAGATACCGCGAAGGCGACGAGTTTGGTTTTCAGCACCGGCACGCCGATGATCTGCGCCGCCGTTTCATTATCACGGATGGCGATCAGGTCGTTGCCCAAGGGGCCATTGGTGAAGGCCCAGACGCCGAGGGTGATCAAGGTGACAAGGGTTAGGGCCAGCAGATAGCGCGACGTGGTGCTGTCAAGGCTGTATCCGAACAGGGTCAAGCCGGGGGCCGAGATCACCCCAGACGGGCTATAGTTGGAAAACCAGCCAAACTTCGTCAGCGCCCATTGCACGAAGAACTGAGCGGCGAGGGTGGACACCGCCAGATAGAAGCCGCGCAAGCGCAGGCTGGGCAGGCCGAAGATCAGCCCGACGGTCGCCGCTGTCAAAGCGGAAAGCAGGATGGTGACGGGCAGCGCCAGCGCCAGCCGCAACTGGATGTTATAGGCGGCAAACGCCCCCACAGCCATGAAGGCCGCCGACCCCAGCGACACTTGCCCGCCATATCCGGTCAGCAGGTTCAGCCCCACGCCGGCCAAAGCCAGCGCGAGAAACGGCAGCAGAATGGCTTCCAGCACATAGACCGGGGCGAAGGCGGGCACCCCGATGAAGGCTGCCAGCAGCACGGCGACCAAAGGCCAATGCCGCAAATAGTTTTGGGTTTGCGGCGGGGTATCGACAATCGCAGACATCAAAACCGCTCCACCAATTTCTGGCCGAACAGGCCGGAAGGACGGATCAGCAGCACCAACAGCGCCACGACATAGGCGAACCAGCCTTCAATGCCGCCACCGACGAATGGCCCCAGATAAACCTCGGCCAGCTTCTCAGTCGCCCCGATGGCAAGGCCCGCGACGATGGCCCCTAGCACCGAGTCAAACCCGCCCAGCACCAGCACCGGCAGGGCTTTCAGCACGATCAGTGACAGTGAGAATTGCACGCCAAGACGCGCGCCCCAGAGCAATCCGGCCACCAGCGCCACGATGCCCGCCGCCGCCCAAACCGTGGCCCAAGTGCGATCCAGCCGCAGCCCCACCGCCAAAGCGGCGAATTGATCATCGGCCACGGCGCGGAAGGCGAGGCCGGTGCGGGTCCAGCGGAAGAATGCGGTGAGGCTTGCGACCAGCACCCCGGCGATGGCGGCAGCTACCAGATCGAAGGTGGAGATGAACACTCCGGCGACTTGGAACGGGGCGTTAGAGATGCCCAGATCAAGCCGATGCACCTCGGTGCCCCAGATGATCTGTGCGGCCCCTTCGATGATGTAGGACAGACCCAAGGTCGCCATGAACAGCGTCATCGGTGAGCGATTGGCCAGCGGGCGCAGCACGGTGCGCTCAATCGCAAAGCCCAAGGCGACCATGATCGCGGCGGAGATGATCAGCGCGAACACAAAAGGCACGCCTGCTTCGACCAGAGAAACGAAGGTCAGCGCGGCAAACAGCACCATCGCACCTTGGGCGAAGTTCAAGACGCCAGAGGTTTTGTAGATCAGCACAAAGCCAATCGCCACCAGGGCATACATCACGCCCGACAGCAGCCCGCCGATGGTGACTTCGATCAGGAACAGAAAGCCGAACCAATCCATCATGCGGCTTCCTGACCCAGATAGGCGCGGATCACACCGGGGTCGCGTTGCACTTCGGCAGAGGTGCCGTCAGCGATCTTGCTGCCGTAATCCAGCACCGCGACGCGATCTGACAGGCCCATGACGACGCCGATGTCATGCTCGATCAAGATCACCGACAGACCCGTGGTGTCGCGGGCGGCGCGGATATAGCCTGCCATCTCGGCCTTCTCAGTCGCGGTCATCCCTGCCATCGGCTCATCCAGCAGCAGCAGTTTCGGGCGGGCGACCAAGGCCCGGGCCAGCTCGACCCGTTTTTGCAACCCGTAGGACAGGGTGGAAACGGTGCGATCCAGATGCGGCGTCAGGTTAAGGCGAGCGGCGATTTCGGCGACCTGATCGGCAATGGTGCGATTCTCTGCGCGGGCATTGGGTAGGCGGAACACTTGTGAAATCGCCCAAGCCTTGCGCTGAAAGGTCAGACCAGCGGCGATATTGGCCGCCACGCTCAGGCTGGGGAACAGCGCAAGATTCTGGAACGTGCGCGCCACGCCGAGGTTTGCCAGCGCCTGCGGCGACACATGTTCAAACACCTGCGCCCCCAGCACCAGACTGCCACTGTCAGCTTGATACAGCCCCGAAATCACGTTTAGCACCGATGACTTCCCTGCCCCATTCGGCCCAATCACCGCACGGATTTCGCCCTCGGCCACTTGAAACGACACCTCACGCAGCGCATGAATACCGCCAAAAGACAGGCTGATCCGGCTGAGCGCCAAGGCATACGCGGGGTGCAGGGTGGTGGGGACGGCGCGTGCGGGCGCAATCCGGCGCAGAACGGCGCTGGTCATGGCAGTCTCCATCAAAGGGTTAGAAAGTGGGGCCTATTCGGCCGCCACCTTTTGCTCACGGGAAGCTTCCAACTGGCGCACCAGCGGGATCACGTGTTTGCCGAAGAACTCGACCTCCTCTTGGAAGTGCAGAAACCCCAGCAGGATCAGATCAGCCCCGGCATCTTTCAGCGCAATAATCCGTTCAGCGATCTGTTCCGGCGTGCCGATCAGGTTCGACTTAAAGCCGTCGTTATACTGCACCAAATCTTCCAGCGTCGATTTCGCCCAGTTGCCTTCGCCTTCCGGGCTGGCCTTACCGGCGTTCTTCACCTCATGCGCAAAGCCCTTCACCGCATCAGGATTGGCCTTATCAACGATCTCGGCCAGCACCTCACGCGCCTCTGCCTCAGTCTCACGGGCGATGGCAAACGCATTCACCCCCACCTTCACCCGACGCCCCTCGGCATCCGCCTTGCCGCGAATGTCACCGACCTGAGCCGCCAGTCCTTCCGGCGTGTTGCCGTTGGTGAAGTACCAATCCGACACCCTAGCTGCCATATCCCGCGCCGCACGGCTGGAGCCGCCTTGGAAAATCTCTGGCTGCGGATCGGCAGGTTTCGGCTTCATCGTGTAGTTGTTGAAGCGGTAGAAATCGCCCTTGAAGGTGAAATCATCCTGCCCCCAAATCCCCCGCAGCGCCCGGATGAATTCTTCGGAACGGCGGTAGCGTTCGTCGTGATCCAGCCACGGCTCGCCAATCGCGTAGAACTCGCCGCGGAACCAGCCCGACACCACGTTGATGGCGATGCGACCCTTGGTGAGTTGGCTGATGGTCGCAATCTGCTTGGCGGCAATCGCAGGGTTCCATGGGCCGGGCAGCAGCGCCGCGATCACCTTCAGCTTTTCGGTCGCGGCCAGCAAAGCATGGCTGAACGCCACAGGTTCGTGTTGATTATCAGCCCCATAGCCAGCCGTGAACCGGATCTGGCTAAGGGCGTAATCAAACCCTGCCGCCTCGGCGATCTGCGCCAGCTTGCGGTTATAATCGATGTCCCAGCTGGTACGCTGTTCGATGTTGGAGATCACAAGGCCGCCCGAAACATTGGGCACCCAATAGGCGAATTTGACGGGTTCAGAGGTCATTTTGGCGTCCTTTTCGGGTTATTCGGCGGCTTGCGCGGGGCGCAAAACTTGCGGGAAATGCAGATCAAACTGGGCCACGGCGCGAGCCAACCGGGTCAGGGCGGCGGGGGCGGTCAACGCACCATCGGTGAAATCTTTGTCCGAGACATGCACGGCGGTGGGCAGCGAATGCGCCTCAAAGAACGCGAACAGCGGGCGCAGTTGATGCTCCACCGCCAGCGCGTGTTTCTCACCACCGCCCGTCGCCGCAATCAGGATCGGTTTGCCCACCAGCGACAGCGGGTCCAAGAGGTCGATCAGGTGCTTGAACAGGCCGGGGTAGCTTGCCTTATAGATCGGCGTTGCCACGATCAACGCATCGGCTTCGACAATGCGAGCGACCAACCCTTGCCCCGCAGCGTCCAGATCGGTCAAGCGACGCGCGCGGCCCAACTGGTCGCCGAAATCGCCGACCTCAATCACCTCGGCCTCGGCACTCAAGCGATCCGCAGCCAAAGTCACGGCGGTTTCGATCAAAGCACGGGTCTTCGACGGGGTGGTGATATTGCCGGACAGACCGACCAGTTTCAGCGAGGACATCAGCAATTCCCTAAACACGACAAAGTTGCTGGACTTTAACGCCGCCGCCGCTGGACCTCCATTTCAAAGAAATCACCCGCTTTGGAAGGATCATCCCCAAAGCCACCGTCTGACGGCAAGTTTGCGCTGTTTGGGCTAAAGTCAGCCGAGCGCAGCACAGCCACGCATCGACTCCGACGTGCTGCGGCCTGCGCTCTGTCAGCCTATAGCGGCAGACTCTTGAACACCGTCTTCAGCATCAGATAAAAATCGAACCGCAGATTGCGTCGCCGCTGATAGATCAAATCCAGCCGCGCTTTCCGTGGCACGCAGGCCCGCGCATAGACCGCATCGGTTTCCGCCGCCGTCTTGCAACGCGCCAGCAGCAGTTCCTCATGCCGATGATACACAATCGTCGCAAGCCCGGTGATGCCGGGGCGCGATTTCAGCACCTGCGCGTAAATCTCGGGGAAGCGCTCGACATATTCCCGCAGCGGCGGGCGCGGCCCGACAAAGCTGATATCGCCCTTCAGCACATTCCACAGCTGCGGCAATTCATCCAGACGCGAGCGGCGGATAAACCGCCCCGTCCGGGTGATCCGGCTGGATTTGTCGCCGCCCGAAACCCCCGCTTCCGCAGGCCGCACCGTCATGCTGCGAAACTTCGCCAGCTTAAAGCTTTGCGTCGGCGTCTTCATCCGCTCGGCCCAATAGATCACCGGGCGGCCATCCATAATTAGGATCGCCAGCGCCGTCAGCAGCCCCAAAGGCAGCAGCGGGATCGCCAGCACCAGCACCGCCAGCACATCCAGAAAGCGTTTCATCGGCGTCATTATGGCCCTCGGGTGGTGTGCCATTCCGCCACCATCGCGGCAGCGTCTGACTGGTTTTCAGCAAAGCGGTAATGCTGCGCCAGCAGGCTGCAATCAAGTGTGATCCGTTGATAGGCCGTCGCGGGTGCGGGTTGATAGTGCCAATCCGCCCCGGCCGCCTGCGCCAGATCGGCCATCGCCACAGGGTTGGGCGCGCCGATATTCAGCAAGGGCGGGAGGGTCTGGCCCAGCAGCTGCGCCAACACATCGGCCAAAGTGATCGGCCCGATATAGCTGCGCACCGGCCCCGTCCCGTCTGCGAAAGCGTCGATCTTGGTCGGCTGACCGGGCTGCATCCCGCCAAGCAAAGCATCCGCCCCCGCCACATTGCCAATCCGCAGCGCCGTGATGGCAAGCCCCCGCCCGCGCCAGAGATCAGCCACTGCCTCGGCCTCCAACTTGGCCCGACCATAATCGTTTACCGGCGCGCAAGGCGTATCCTCGCTGCAGGCAAGCCCACCATTCACGCCGTACACCGCCGAAGATGAAGCCAGCAAAACCTGCGAAATCCCCGTCTGCACCGCCGCCGCACAGCACGCCTCGGAAAGTTGCACATTCAGCGCCAGATCCCCGCGCACCGCCCCCGCCAATACGATCATCGCCCGAAACCGTCCCGGCTCCAGCGCAGCGCCCGAAAGCGGATACCACTCCATCTGCGGTAAATCGGCGGCCAATCCCGCGCCGCGATGCTGCAAGGTCGGAGCCATACCGCCCAGCGCCCACCCCTGCGCAAGCAGCCGCCCCACCCGCCCGCTCGCGCCCACCACCAAGGTTTGATTGATCCAGTCTGACATGCGCCCGTTATAGAAGATTTGCGGGCCACAGCCAGAGTTCTAAGGCGAAGACTCTTGCGGAGCTATCAGATGCCTCCGGCGGGGATATTTAAGTACAGAGGATGAGCTAAGGGCGCGTGAGCACAACCGTAAACAATTCGTAAACACGACCCACCTAACCCTTTGATTTATATAAAACGCCCCAATGCGCCACGCGTGGACAACCCCGCCCCCGATCTGGCATAATCAAAGCCATGCCCAGCCTGTGCCGCGACTGCCTCACCCAATTTGACGTCGGAGCCCGCTGCCCCAAGTGCCGCTCTCCCCGTCTGCTTGCCCATCCCGAACTGAACACCCTCTCCATCGCCCACATGGATTGCGACGCCTTCTACGCCAGCGTCGAGAAACGCGATAACCCTGATCTGCGCGACAAAGCCGTGATCGTCGGCGGCGGCACCCGAGGCGTGGTCTCCACCTGCTGCTACCTCGCCCGCATCCATGGTGTGCGGTCCGCGATGCCGATGTTTCAGGCGCTGAAACTCTGCCCCGAAGCCGTGGTCGTCAAACCCCGGATGTCGGTCTACGTCGACGCCTCGCGCGCCATCCGCGCGATGATGGAGGTGCTGACCCCGGCCATCGAACCCTTGTCGCTGGATGAAGCCTTTCTTGACCTCACCGGAACCGAACGCCTACACGGCGCCCCCCCTGCCGTGGTGCTGGCCAGGCTGGTGAAACGGATGGAGGAAGAGTTAGGTCTGTCAGGTTCGATCGGCCTGTCGCACAACAAATTCCTCGCCAAGATCGCCTCAGACCTCGACAAACCCCGCGGGTTTTCCATCATTGGGCGGGCCGAGACGGAAAGCTTCTTGCGGCCCAAACCGGTGCGGATCATCTGGGGGGTGGGCACCGCCAGCCAAGCGGCGCTGGAAAAGGCCGGCATCCGCACCATCAACGACCTTCTGCGCTGGGACCGCGCCGATCTGACGGCCCGTTTCGGCAGCATGGGGGACCGGCTGTGGCACCTCGCGCGGGGTCAGGATACCCGGCGGGTGACGCGGGATGAAAAGCTGAAGTCGATCAGCAAAGAGACGACGTTCTTTGAGGATACCTCTGATCCCGATCTGCTCGACGGCCATCTGTGGCGGCTGGCCGAGCAGGTGGCCGACCGCGCCAAGGCCAAGGCGCTTTCGGGCAAGACTGTCACCCTGAAACTCAAGCGTTCCGATTTCCAGCTGATCAGCCGCCGCCATACCTTGACCGATCCGACCCAACTGAGTGACCGCATCTACCGCGCCGCCCGCGCTTTGTTTGATCAGACCGACCACAAAGGCCCGTTCCGTCTGATCGGCGTCGGCATCAGCGATCTTGCCCCCGAAGCGCAGGCCGATCTTTCTGCCGATCTGCTTGACCCCACCGCAGGCAAACGCGCCGCAGCCGAGCGGGCCACCGACGCGATCCGAGCGCGGTTTGGGCGCGAGGCGATCATCAAGGGTCGGGCTTTGCGGTAAAGGGGTGGTCCCAACGCGGGACATTTTTTTATTTCATCTAAATCAATAACTTAGCATAGTGAATTTAAGACATTTTTAACGATTGAGCGTCAAAGGGCCATGCTGCAACGCATCTGGGCAGCCTATGGCCACGAATGGCCTGCCGCCAAAAAACCGTCATTCCGCAGCGAGCGGCAGGCTTGCGCGGCCAATGCCTGCAACTTCGGCAATCACCCCGGCCATCAGCGTGCAGAAATCCTCAAAGCCTGCGTGCGGGGTGATCGTCGCCTCGTCCATATACAAGCCGCGATCAATTTCCACCTGAATCACATGCCTGCGGGCCGAGGGCCGCCCGTAGCTTTGCGCGATGAACGCTCCAGCGAAGGGCGTGTTGCGTGCCACGCGCAGGCCAGCGCGCTGAAACGCGGCCTCGACTGCGTCCATCACATGCCGCCCGGCAGCAGCGCCAAAGCGATCGCCCAGCACCACATCGGGTTTGGGATGGCCGGGGCGACCGTGGCCGTCGATGGCCTCGTGTGGCATCGAGTGGCAGTCGATCAGCACCACCTCGCCAAAGGTCTTGTGGGTTTCCTCCAGCAGTTGCCGCAGGGCGCTGTGGTAGGGGTGCCAAACCTCGGCAATCCGCGCCTCGGCTTCGGCCAAGCCGAGCTTGCCGCGATAGATCAGACGTCCACCGGACACCACGCGGGGAATCACCCCCAGGCCAGATGAGATGCGCGGATTGTGCGGCACCCGCGCGATGCCTTCGATTACGGCGGGGTCAAACTCATCCGGGGCGCGGTTCAGATCGAGATAGGCGCGCGGCACATCGGCGATCAGCAAAGGGGCGCCATGCAAGGGGGCTGCGCCAAACACTTGATCGACAAAGGCATCTTCCGAAGACCTGATCGCATCACGCGACAGAATCGTCTGCGCCAAAAACGCCGCAGAATAGGCCCGCCCAGAGTGCGGCGAGGCAAACACCACAGCCGTATTCTGCCGTTCGGGTCGATGAATACGGTAGACCTGCGACACGCCACACTCCTGTTACTTTGTGATATAACTGCAAAATATCCTTTACCGATACCCCCCTTTACCCCCTTGAACCCGTGCGCGACTCTGTTTATAGCCCAGCCATCCGACGCGGTTCCGCCCGCGTCCTTTTGTTTGGGCCTTCGGGCTTGGATGAATAGATTGGGCGGGAACGTCAGGTTCGTGGGCGGTTAGCTCAGCGGTAGAGCACTACGTTGACATCGTAGTGGCCACTGGTTCGATCCCAGTACCGCCCACCATTTCGCCGTTCCCGTAAGGGGGCAACGCTTTTCAACTGGCGCGAAGACGCGCCGCGAACATGGGAGATGCGATATGAAAGTTGCAAACTCGCTCCGCTCGCTGAAGACGCGTCATCGTGATTGCCAGGTCGTGCGCCGTAAAGGCCGCGTCTATGTGATCAACAAGACGCAAAAGCGCTACAAGGCCCGTCAGGGTTGATCGCGCGCAGCAGCATAGAATAGGCCGCCGAGAGCAATCTCTGGCGGCTTTTTCATTTCGGGCTCGTGGATCACCTGTGCTTGCGTCTGTCTCATGCCGGATAAGAGAAATTCGCCTGCTTTAAGACGCGCGGTCGCATAGACCTGCCAAGATCACCAACTATCGGAGCCAAGCCATGCACCCGAACCCCGCTTTCCGCACGACCCCAGTTGAAGACAACCTTGCCTTCGCCCGTGCGCGTGGCTTTGGCATCCTGTCGGTGAATGGCGCAGATGGCCCTTTGGCGGCGCATGTGCCGTTTTTGATCTCGGATGATGCGGGGTTTGCCGAACTGCATCTGGCGCGGTCCAACCCGATTGCGCGGGCTTGCACCGCCGGCTTGCCTGCGCTGATCGCTGTTTCCGGCCCGGATGCCTATATCTCGCCCGATTGGTATGGCGCGAAAGATCAGGTGCCAACGTGGAATTACATCGCCGTGCATCTGCGCGGGGTGTTGTCGCCGCTGCCCGACGCAGCTTTGCATCCGCATGTCGATGCCTTGTCAGCCGCGCATGAAAACCGCCTGCTGCCGAAAGTGCCGTGGGTGTCGGGCAAAATGTCCGAGGGTGCTATGCCCCGGATGCTGCGGATGATCCTGCCGTTTCGGTTTCAGATTGCCTCGGTTGAAGGCACATGGAAGCTGAACCAGAACAAAACGCCGGAAGTGCGGGCCAGTGCAGCGGGTCATCTGGCGCAGCAGACGGATAGCGGGTCCCAAGAGATCGCTGCGCTGATGCGTCGGGATTTGGGCTGACACCCGCACAGCCCGCCGCATCGGACTTGATCCGAGGCGACGTGGTGTGAGCAGAGGCCCCGGACCAAATCCGGGGCGGCGTAGGTTACTGCAAAGGCGTCAGCGCCCCGATCGCCACCCAGCCCAATGCCTTGCCGTTCTTGGCAATGCGGGCAAATCCGTCTTTCTCCTCGATCTTGTAAACCCCCGCGAACACCCCCGCCTCGATCACTTGCAGCTGCGCCCCAGCGGGACCATCCAGCACCGCCGTGCCGCCTGCGACCACATGCGTCAGCGTCGCGGGGAAGCTTTCGGCGCTGGCGTCCAGAACCGAGACCTTTGATCCCAAAGCGAAATCCGAGCCCTTGATCGACATTTGCGGCACTTGTCGCAGGCCGAAGGCGGCGAAGGACACCTCTGGCACTTTCACATCAAGGAAGTTCGCCAGTTCGGTGACTTCGATCGTCGCGTTGCCGTTGCTATCGGCCTGCCCCATCGCATCCAGCATCGCCCAGGTCATCACACCGTGGCCCTGATAGCCCTCCAAAGCGGGGGCGTCGTCGGTCGACGCCGACAGGATCGTGCGGCCCATCGCGCGGGTCAGGCGTTCCACCGCCGCCGACTGCGCCATCGCGGCATCGACCGAACGGGTTCCGGTCAGGCTGCCGCTTTCGCAGGTGTCGTAGATCATCACCGATTTCTTCGCCTTCACCCGCGCCGCCCATTCCTGCCAGCGGTCTTGGTCGATGCCTTTGGTGCGGATCGGATCATCGCCCTCAAAGCGGAAGTCCTGCGGGATGAAATAGTATTTGCCCTCCACCGTTTTGCCGTGGCCCGCGAGGAAAAACAGGAATACATCCTGCGATTTTGCCTGTTTGCCCAACTCGGTGAAAGCGGCATCCAGCTTGGCCTCGGTCACGTCCTTATCCAGCAGCGTGACCACATTGACCGTCTTGAACAACCCCGCGCCGGATTTTTTCATCGCATTGGCAAAGGCTTGCGCGTCGGCGGCGGCGTATTTCAACTGGAGGCGGCCATCGGCGTAGTCGTTCACCCCCACCGCCAGGACATACAAAGCAGGGGGTTCGGAACTGGCCACGCCGTCCCACGTTACGGTCATTTGCCGGGGGGGTGAGGCCAAAAGGCCAGCCGCATTATAGGCGACCACTTCGATGATATTCGTGCCGGGGTCCAGCGCCATGCGGGCCTTTGCAGTCGGCAGGTCTTCGTCCAGCGCGACAGGAGCGCGGGTTGGCTGCACCTCGACCGTCATGCCGTTCAGCCGCCATTCGATGCGGCCAATGCCGCCGCCCTCGTCCTGCAACTCGATCTGCACCTCGTAGTCGGGTTCCGAGGATTTGGCGGTGGGTAGTTTGAATCGCGTGATCGGCGCGGGGCCGGAGCCCAGCACGCGGGCGAGGTCCAACTCGGCGGCGGCTTTGGCGACAAGCCCGTCCGGGTCGCCCGCGAGTTTTGCGGCCACCAGATCAGGGCGGTACAACGCCTGATAGACCTGATCCACCGAGAACGCCCGCAAACCGTTGGACACTGACACAAGTTGCGCGCCGTTGGGGGATGCCGCAAAGAAGCCTTCCGGCGTCAGCATCAGCCATTCGCCATCGGGGGTGGCCAGAAATTCAGCCAAAAGCGCCCCGGTTTTCAGATCATAGGCGTGGTGGATGCCGACAGGGTCCAGCACCACCCCGACCCTGCCCCCCAGCAAAGCTGCGCGCTGGCCATCGACGTTCAGATCCCGAAACTGCGCGTTGAGGCTGTCGCTGTACGGCAGCGAGGGGTCGTAATCTATATCGGCCAGAACGGTGTTGATCTCATCCTGGCTGAGCGGAATTTGCGCCAGCGTTTTCATATCGAACGCCGCTGCCATGCTTTCTTCCATACCGGAGTACAGATAAAACCGATCGCCCGCGGGTTCGATCTGCTCCTCTACCCCAAAGCCCGCACCTGTCATCGCCACCCGCGCCTCTAACTGGGCTTGCGCAAGGTTCCAAACCCAGACTGTGCCCGCGCCATCAGAGGTGAAAAAGCGGTCGCCTTCCAGCAAGGCGGTGCCGCTTTGCGCGTTGGCCAATGGTGTGGCGAAGGTGGCTTGTTTGGTCAGCGAAGCCGGATCAACCGTCAGAATATCGCTGCCTTCTGATCCAATCAGCACCAAGCCACCATCAGGGCCAAAGGCGATCCGGTCCAGTGCTGACATCGCGCGCGGCATTCCCTTAGCCTGCGCATCGGCGGCATTATCCAGAGTGACCTCAGCAATCAGACTGCCATCCGCCAGATTTAGGCTGGCCAGATAGGCGACATAGGGGTCATTTTGCGTGCTGGAATAGGCAAGGCTCTTGCCATCGCGGGAAATATCCAACGTCATCAGCCGGTAAACGCTGGCAGGCAAATCAATGCGGCGGCTGCTCGTTTCCGAAATCACATCCAGCCAGTTCTGCGGTTTGTAAAAACCATCCGCCTGCTGCACCAACTGACTGCTCGCCAGCACCAACGTGCCATCCGGGCCAAGCGCCATCGTGGTGATGGCCGTGCTGAGCGGAAATACGTTGTCCTCTGCCGGGCCTTCGGGGACACGCGCGATAATCTCGCCACTCAGCGCGCGGCGCACCAGACCGCCTTGCTGGTTCGCGGCAAAGATTTGGGTCGAATCGGCGCTGAACCGCAGTTTTTGTGCAGGCTCGTCCATGGTTGCCATCGCGGCCCCGGTGGTCAGATTCCACAGCCGGATCACGTTGCCATCGGCCACGCCCAGCAGTTTGCCATCGGGAGAAATCACCATATCCAGCACTGGGCCTTTGAACGGATGCAGGCGCAGCACCTCTGCCCCGGTCAGCGCGTCCAGCACGGTGATGTGGCCCGAAGCATAGCCCGCTACGATCAGATTGCTGCCGGGGATCAGCATGGCTTGGGTCAGATCAGGCTGTTTGACTTTGCGGATCAGGCGATGGCTGCGCATGTCCCACAGCGCCAGTTCGGCGTTGAAACCGTTGGCAAGCACTGTCAGCATCACCGTACCATCCTGCGCGAAACTGATCGAATGCAGCGAGACATCATCCTGTGCTGTGTAATAATGCGGGTTCGACGGCACCAACTCAAAGCCCTTGGGCTGCTGCGCCTGCGCTGCGGTCAGATCGGCCAAGGGCAGGTTGAACCGCGTGTCGGGGTCGGTCGCATTGGGGGCAATCACCCCCCACAGATCGCCGATGCGCACCGGGGTCACGCCACCGTCATGCCGCCAGAAATCATCAAACTGCGGATCGGCCACCATTTGGCCATCCGGGGTGATAAAGCCGCGCTTGTCACCGATCAGCACGCCCGCCAGCCCATCGGCAAAACCATAGGCGCGGTCATATGTGGCGGGGATCACCAGCTGATTCTGCTTGTTAATATAGCCCCATTTGCCACCCTTAACCTGCACCGGGGCCAAACCT
Organism: Pseudomonadota bacterium; assembly: GCA_040387915.1. Lineage (GTDB taxonomy): Bacteria > Pseudomonadota > Alphaproteobacteria > Rhodobacterales > Rhodobacteraceae > Cypionkella. Next base: position 368,521 of record JAZKCV010000005.1, on the reverse strand, counting down.
TCGGAGAAATCCCCCGCGCCAAGGTAATCACCCCCAAACTCGATGCCCACACCATAAGGCGTGGCATAACCCCAACCCTGATTGCCCTGCACCGCCGCATAACCGTCACTGACGCCGCGCATGGCGGCAAAGGGTGCATCGTCGCCGATCACCATCGAACCATCGGCGCAGTTCAGTTGCACCCAACCACCCAGCAGCTTTACCGCGACTATACCCTCAGCGGGCGGCAGCGCGTCTTGCACCTCCGGCAGGGTCTGAATGAACGGCTCTGGCCCGCCGGAATAGGTCACGAAGTTGTTGTTCTGGGTGCCGGTGATGCAGGCCCCGTCATTGGCGAACAGCGTGTCAAACGGCAGCGGATTGGCCTCAAAGTCGCCCTTGGGGTTCAGCGCATACCAGAGGCCCTGATATTTGAACGGGGTGTATGTGGCGGGCTTGCCGATCGCGTCATAGTCAAAACCCGCAACCTCGGCTCCGGTCAGATCGACAGTGCCCCATTTGCCAGCCTTCTGTACCGGAAACCACCCCTCGCCCGGATCACCCACGGCCTGATATTGCGGCTCGGCGATCCAGCCCCCATCGCGCCCCATCAGCCCCCACAGATCGTCCTGTTTCAGGGCCACCACACCCTGATGCGCCGCACCAGCGTCTTGAAAACTGGGCTGCGCCACCCACTGAAACGCATCCTCCGCCATGGCGGGGGTGGCAAGAAAGGCCGCTAGGATACAGGCGCGCACGGGCAGGCTCCGGTTTAGGTTGTGCCGCAGGGTGCGACGGTGCGGGCGCGGTTGGCAACTGACAAGTGTTGTCATGTGGGCGGTGACGCGGCTTAACTGGCAGCAAATCATCGAATCATTCGGAATGGAGATAACATGCGGCTTTATACCTCTCCCGCGACGCCGTTTGGCCGCAAGGTCATGGCGCTGATCTTGGAACTTGGTCTGCAAGATCGCATTGAGATCATCCATGTGATGGGCACGCCGCTGGCTCCGGGGTCTTTGCCGGTGGATCAGAACCCGCTGGGCAAGATCCCGGCGCTGCAAACCGATGATGGTGCGATCTATGACAGCCGGGTGATCTGCCGCTATCTGAATGATCTGGTGGGGGGTGCGATGTATCCGACCGGGGCCGCGATTTGGCCGTGCTTGGTGCGTGAGGCGGCGGTGGATGGCATCCTGGAGGCTGCATTGGCGATGGCCTATGAGGTTCGGCTGCGCCCGGTGGACAAGCAATTCCCCGAATGGATTGAAGCGCAATGGGCCAAAGCCGCCCGCGCGCTGGATGTGATTGAGGCGGAATGGGCGGCGATCTTGGCTGGACCAGTTGAGATGCCATTGATCGGGCTGGCTTGCGCGCTGGGATATATCGACTTCCGGCTGGATGCCCGGAATTGGCGTGCAGAGCGGCCAAAGCTGGCAGCGTGGGAGGCTGAATTTGCCAAGCGTCCGGCCATGTTGGCGACTCGTCCGGTGCAGGTTTGAGGGTAAAAATCCTGACAAAAACACTTTAATTCCTGCAATTCGCGGCAATTTGGTGTTGGATAGGAATGAATTGCGTAGCTTCAAGGTCGCACATCAGGAAAAGCTGATTTCCGCCGCCCCTGCGCGTCTTTGTCCGCTGGACGCCCGCGCTTTCTGTGGCTAAACCCGCCGTGTAAGGCTCCGGGAAACCGGGGCCGCAGCTATATATCGGTCGCGCGCCTTGCGGCCTTTGAAGGGAGAAGTTCTCGTGTCCCACGCAGACGATCACGCAGGCACCCGCAGGGATTTCCTGTATTACGCAACCGCCGGGGCGGGCGTTGTTGCCACTGGCGCGGCGGTTTGGCCGCTGGTCAACCAGATGAACCCCTCGGCCGATACCCGCGCTTTGGCCTCGATCATGGTTGATATCTCGGGCGTCGAAGCTGGCACCCAGATCACGGTGAAATGGCGCGGCAAGCCGGTGTTCATTCGCCGCCGCACCCCCGATGACATCGAAAAGGGCCGCGCTGTGGCACTGACCGATCTGGTCGACACCAATGCCGAGAACGCCAACCTTGATTCGACCGCCACCGCCGAAGACAAAAACCGCACGCTGGACGAAGCCGGTGAGTGGTTGGTGATGATGGGCGTTTGCACCCATTTGGGTTGCGTGCCCTTGGGCGATGCCGGCGATTTTGACGGCTGGTTCTGCCCCTGCCACGGTTCGCACTACGACATGGCTGGCCGCATCCGCAAAGGCCCAGCCCCGCGCAACCTGCCGGTTCCGGTGGCGAAGTTCGAAAACCCCACCACGATCAAGCTCGGATAAGGACAGAAAAACATGGCCGGAATTCCGCACGACCACTATGAGCCAAAGCCGGGTTTTCAGACCTGGCTGCACAACCGTCTGCCGATCGTCGCGATTGCTTATGGCACGCTGATGATCCCGACGCCGAAAAACCTGAACTGGATGTGGATCTGGGGCATTGTCCTTGCGTTCTGTCTGGGGCTGCAAATCATCACCGGCATCGTGCTGGCGATGCATTACACACCGCATGTCGATTTCGCCTTCGCCTCGGTTGAACATATCATGCGCGATGTAAACGGCGGCTATATGCTGCGCTACATCCATGCCAATGGCGCGTCCTTGTTCTTCTTTGCCGTCTATCTGCACATCTTCCGCGGCCTTTACTACGGTTCCTACAAGGCCCCGCGCGAAGTCACCTGGATCATCGGCATGCTGATCTATGTGGCGATGATGGCGACGGGCTTCATGGGCTACGTTCTGCCTTGGGGTCAGATGTCGTTCTGGGGTGCCACGGTGATCACCGGCCTGTTCGGCGCTATTCCCGGCGTTGGCCCGGTGTTGCAAGAATGGCTGCTGGGCGGGCCTGCCGTCAGCAACGCCACGCTGAACCGCTTTTTCAGCCTGCATTACCTGCTGCCCTTCGTGATCGCGGCACTGGTTGCCCTGCATATCTGGGCCTTCCACAACACCGGCAACAACAACCCGACGGGTGTTGAGGTCCGCCGCACCTCGAAAGAGGAAGCCGCAAAAGACACCGTGCCGTTCTGGCCCTACTACGTGATCAAAGACCTGTTCGCGCTGGCTGTGGTTCTGGTGATCTTCTTTGCCGTCGTCAGCTTCATGCCGAACTTCCTTGGCCACCCTGACAACTACATCGAAGCCAACGCGCTTTCGACGCCCGCGCATATCGTGCCGGAATGGTACTTCCTGCCGTTCTACGCCATTCTGCGCGCCTTCACCGCTGACGTTTGGGTGGTGCAACTGGTGCATTTCGTCACCTTCGGCATCGTCGACGCCAAATTCTTCGGCGTGGTGGCGATGTTCGGTGCGATTGCCGTGATGGCGCTGGTGCCGTGGCTTGATACCTCGTCGGTGCGTTCGGGCAAGTATCGCCCAAAATTCAAGGCGTGGTTCTGGCTGCTGGCCATCGACTTCGTGGTGCTGATGTGGGTGGGCGCAATGCCGACCGACGGGATCTATCCCTACATTTCGCTGATCGCCTCGACCTACTGGTTCAGCTATTTCCTCATCATCCTGCCGCTGTTGGGTGTGTTGGAAAAACCGCTGCCGCAACCCGCCACGATCGAAGAAGACTTCAAGTCGCACTACGCCGAACCGGCTGAGTGAGAGAAAGGAACTGACTGAGATGTTTCGTAAAATCGCAATCAGCGCTGTCTCTGCACTGGGTCTGATGACGGGCGCTGTTCTGGCGGCCGAAGGTGGTGGCCATGTCGAAGACGTGCCGTTCAGCTTTGAAGGGCCGTTCGGCACCTATGACGAGCACCAGCTGCAACGCGGGCTTCAGGTTTACACCGAGGTTTGCGCAGCCTGCCACGGGTTGAAATTCGTGCCGATCCGCGCGCTTTCGGATGAGGGCGGTCCGCACCTTCCGGCTGATCAGGTCCGCGCCTATGCCAAGGCCTTCACCGTGACCGATAAGGAAACCGGGGAAGACCGCGAAGGCCTTCCGACCGATAACTTCCCGGCCAACACTGGCGCAGGCGCGCCCGATCTTTCGCTGATGGCGAAGGCACGGGCGGGCTTCCACGGCCCCTACGGCTTGGGCATCAACCAGTTGCTGCACGGTATCGGCGGCCCGGAATACATCGACTCGATCCTGCGCGGCTACACGGGCGAGACCAAGGAAGAAGCCGGTTCGACTTTCTACGAGAACCACACCTTCTCGACCGGCTGGATCAAAATGCCGCCTCCGTTGTCTGATGGTCTGGTGACCTTCGCCGATGGCGCGCCGAATGATGTGAAGCACATGTCGGAAGACGTGGCAGCTTTCCTGATGTGGACCGCCGAGCCGAAACTGAACGACCGCAAGGACGTAGGCTTCAAGGCAGTGCTGTTCCTGATCGTGCTGTCGTCGCTGCTGTATCTGACCAACAAGCGGCTCTGGGCAAGCATCAAAGGCAAGAAAGTTCACTGATCTTCAGATCATCGCATTCGGAAAAACCCCGCCATCGTGCGGGGTTTTTTATTGGCCAAGATAATCGCGCAAAGCCTGCGGCGGGTTGGCGAACAATTCTGCCGTGGCCACCGGGGCCTGTGCGACACCATCCGCCACCAGCACGGTCTTGCCCGCAAACCGCTTGGCATCGTTGGGGTCATGCGTCACCATCAACACCGCCGCCCCGGTATCGGTGGCAACCTCATCCAGCAAATCCAACATCTCGGCCTTCAAGGCAGGCCCCAGCGCCGCAAATGGCTCATCCAGCAACAGCACAGGCCGCGCCCGCAGCAAAGCCCGCGCCAGCGCCGCCCTGCCCTGCTGACCGCCCGAAAGCTGGCCGGGTTTACGCCCGCCCATGCCCGCAAGGCCGACCCGCACCAGCGCCGTATCAATCTGCGCCGCCTGCGCTGGGGTCAGCCTTAATGTCGGCGACAGGCCAAGCCCAAGGTTCTGTGCCAAGCTCAGATGCGGGAACAGGTTTTGATCCTGAAACAGGATGGTCAAAGGCCTATCCCCCGGTGCAACCCCCGCCAGATCGCGCCCTTGCCACAGGATGCGGCCTAGTGCCGGGGCCAAAAACCCCGCCAAAGCCATCAGCAGTGTCGACTTCCCCGCCCCTGAAGGCCCGATCAGCGCCACCCGCTCACCGGGTGCCACCGACCAATGCGCGGCCAAGCGGAAGTCGTCTTGCTGCAAAACCAATGTCTCAAGCGTCAGCATAGTGGCTTCCCAATCGGTCAAAGGCCCAGAACAACGCAAAGCTGATCGCCACCAGGATCAACGATGCCGCAGCCGCCTGTTGCAACCGATACGCCCCGATCAAATGCTGCACGAACAGCGGCAAAGTGGCACCTCCATCGCCCGCAAACAGCGCAATCACTCCGAGATCACCCATCGACAGCGCCGCCGCCAACCCCGCGCCATAACCCAAGGGGCGGGCCAACCGGGGCAGAGTGATAAACCGCAGCACTGTTCGGCGCGGCAGGCCTAAGGATGCGGTCAAACGACCATAATCGACCTCCATCTGCTGCGCTTCTGGCAAGAGCAGGCGAAACAGATAGGGTAAGGTCAATGTCGCATTGACCAGAATAGTTACGGGCAGCGCGAGCGTTTCCGGCGTCACAAACGGGCGCACCATCAGGAAAAGCCCGGTGCCCAACACCAAAGAACTCGCCGCAAGCGGCAGCATCGCCGCCAGTTCGATGACGCGGCTTTTGCTGCGCGCAGCCCCGGTTGCCAAGACCAGCGCGGCTGAGGTCGCCAGAATAGCCGAGATGACAGCCACCGAAACCGAGCGCAGAACCGCAGGCCAAACCCCATTCGGCAGCGCCGCCAGTCCCGGCAACCCTTTGATCACCACCGCCAGCAAGGGCGCGAACAGGCACAGTGCTGCGAGCGCAATCGCCAGCCCATCCGCTGCCAACCGCCAGCCAATCGGTGGCGCAACCTGCATATTCCGCCCCAGCCCCGCACCAAACCCCTGCGGCAATGTCAGCCGTGCTGCGGCCAAAGTGATCGCCGCACAAAGCGTAAACTGCACCGCAGCCAGCAAGGCCGCGCGGCCCAAATCAAACTCAAACCGCAAGGATTGGTAGATCGCCAATTCCAGCGTGCTGGCCTTTGGCCCGCCGCCCAGCATCAGGGCAATCGCAAAACTCGCCAGACAAATCAGCAGGATCACCGCAAAAATCCCCGGCAGCTGCGCGCGCAGCATCGGCGTTTCCAGATGCCGGAACTGCGCGCTTGGTGGCAGGCCCAAAGATTGCGCCAGACGAAACCGCTCAACCGGGATCGACTGCCAGCCGTGCAGCAGCATCCGGGTCGCGAGCGGCATGTTGAAGAACACATTCGCCAGCACCACACCGTGCAGTCCGAAGATCGACATTTCGGGCAGACCCAGCCACGCCAACGCCAGATTGATCGGCCCACCCCGACCAAACACCGTCAACAGCCCCATCACCGCAACGACCACAGGCAGCACAAAAGGGGCGGCCATTAGCCGGATCAACGCCCCTCGCCCGGCAAAGCGACGGCGGAACAACGCCCGCGCCACCGGGATCGCCAGCAGGCTTGAGATCGCCGCCGACAGGCTGGCTTGCAGCAGGGTAAATCGCACAGCCTGCCAATCCTCCGGGGCCAAAGCAAAGCTTTGCGCACGCGCAGCCACCATCGCCGCACTGCCTAAGATCAGCGCGGCGATGGCGATGCTCAGCCCTGCGGCTGGGCTTATTTTGACAGCGCTGCTTGCCATTCCGCAATCGCAGGCGCACGGGCTGCTTCGGCATCGGCTGCTGACATCAGCAAAGATTTCGCAGGCTGCACCAAAGTTTCAAACCCCTTCGGCAAACCCTCTGCCGGGGTTTTCGCCGGATACATCCAGTTTGTGGTGATCAGCGCCGACTGCGCCGCATCCGCCGTCAGATAGGCCAAAAACTGATCCGCCAGCGCGGGTTGCTTCGATGAGGCCAGCTTACCCGCCACCTCGACCTGCATATAATGCCCCTCGGTGAAGCTTGCCGCCGCCTTGGTGTCATCGTTCTCGGCGATCAGGTGGTAGACGGGCGAGGTGGTGTAGGACAGCACCATATCGGCCTGCCCCTCGGTAAACATGCCGTAGGCCTCCGACCAACCCGGCGTCACCGTCACGATATTATCCGCCATATCCGCCCAAATTTGCGGGGCCTTGTCGCCGTAAGCATCCTTCACCCACAAAACCAACCCCAGACCGGGGGTAGATGAGCGCGGGTCTTCGATCACGACTTTCAGGTTCGAGGCGGCGAGTTCTTCAAAGCTGGTTGGCGGGGTGGCGACCTTGGTTTTGTCGTAGACGAAGGCGAAGTATCCCCAGTCGAACGGGATGAAATTGGCGTCGGTGAAAGGCACGGGCAGGGTGTTCGGGGATGCTGTGACCGGGGCGAACAGGCCGGTTGCGGTGGCGTCGGCGGTCAGATTGGTGTCTAGGCCGACCACGACATCGGCCTTGCTGTCTTTGCCTTCAAGCTTGACGCGGGCCAGCAGGGCGGCACCATCGCCAGCGGTGACGAATTTAACGTCGCAGCCGCAGGTGGCTTCAAAGCCCTTCTCGATGGCGGGACCGGGGCCCCATTCGGACGTGAAGCTGTCGTAGGTCAGCACGGTCAGGGTGGGGGTATCAGCTACGGCTTGGGCTGCAAACAAGGCTGGGCTGGCAAAACATGCAAGGCCCGCAGCGAGGAGTTTGGTGTTCATAAATCTCTCCAAGTTGCGACGGATTGGTCGGCAATGGAGAACCCATGCACCTTCCCTCCGCCGGTATGATCCGGTTCAGGTTCGACGGGTTCGCATCGCTGCATCTCAGCCTTTGGGGTCGTTTCAAAGTGACGACCGAGGGGCTCCCCGAGGTAGGGCGAAGCATAGGCAAACGGGCGCGGTGTGCAAGGGGGAGTTTGTCCACGCGTGGACAGAGGGTGCGTTTGTGTTATTTCAATGGGTTAGCGGTGGGTTATTCACCAACTCTTAACCTTTGCCGCGAGTATTACAGGGCAATGCCACGACCCGACGAGCCGGGACCGCTGACCGGAATCTGGTGGCTGGCCCGCTGGAATGACGGGCCAGCCACAGCGATCAGCCGCTGAAATAGCTGCCCTTCGGGTCAAGATCGGCCAGCAATCCGGGATGCGTTGGCGACCAGCCCAGTTGCGCTTGCGTCAGGTCAGACGAGGCCGGACAATCCAGCCCCGCAAACCCCGCGAACCAGCCGAAATGCTCAGGCGGGGTGGCGGTGACGGGCAGGTTCAGGCCCACACCGATGGCCGTTGCGATGGCGTGGAACGGGATCGCGGCTTCGCCAACGCCGTGATAGCGCGCGCCGGTTGCACCGTTCTCTAGCGCGAGGCGATACAGGCGGGCGGCGTCAAGGCGATGCACCGCACTCCAGCAATTTTGGCCCTCGCCGATATAGCCAGCGACGCCCTTTTCGCGCGCAAGATTGATCAGCAGCGGCACAAAGCCGTGATCGCCCGCGTCATGCACCGAGGGCGACAGGCGGACGACGCGGGTGCTGACACCCATGGCTTGCACCGCATCGGTGGCTTGTTCAGAGGCGGCGCGGGGGTGATGGCTTTGCGGGTCAACGCGGGTTGTCTCAATGGCAAGCTGACCGGGTGACACCAGCGCGGTGCCACTGGTGATAACCAGTGGGCGGTTGCTGCCTGCCAAAGCTTCGCCCAAAGCGGTGATGGCTCGGGCGTCAATCGCGCAAACCTCGGCAAAGCGGGCGAAATCATGGATGAAGCCGGTATGGATCACGCCATCGGTTTGGGAAGCCCCGGCGCGCAGGCTGTCTAGGTCTTCCAGATCGCCGCGATGCACCTCGGCCCCAGTGGCGGCCAAAGCCGCAGCCGAGGCATCCGACCGCGCCAAACCCAGCACCTGATGCCCCGCTGCCAGCAAATCCTGCACCACGGCAGAGCCTACAAAGCCGGTCGCTCCGGTCACAAATACACGCATGGTTGAACCTTTCTGATTGATACGCGGTCTATATGGGGCGACACTTATGCAGGTAAAGATGAGAGATTATCCCGGTATAAAGGCTAACAGGATGAGCAACGCTCTGGGGCAATATCTGCGGGATCGCCGGGCACGGCTGGACCCGGTGGCACTGGGATTTCCGGCTGTGCGGCGGCGCACGCCGGGCCTGCGGCGCGAGGAGGTGGCGGCGCGGGCGCATGTCTCGGCCACTTGGTACACTTGGCTGGAGCAGGGGCGCGGCGGTGCGCCCTCGGCTGATGTGCTGGACCGTATTGCGCGGGCGATGCTGCTGACCGAGGTAGAGCGCGCGCATATCTATCTGCTGGGATTGGGCCGCACGCCGGAGGTGATGTTTCGCGGGGTCGAGGGCATCACGCCCCGGTTGCAGCGCGTGTTGGATGCGCTGGAAAGCACGCCCGCGATGCTGCGCAACGCGTTGTGGGATGTGGTGGCGTGGAACCGGGCGGCGGCTATGGTGCTGGGCGATTATGCAGCACTGGCCCCGGCGGACCGCAATATCCTGCGGATTTTGTTCTGCAACCCGGAAATCCGGGCGCGACAGGTCGATTGGGAAAGCAACGCGCAGTTTGTGGTAGGCTCGTTTCGCGCCGAAGCCGTGCGGGCGGGGGCAACCGCGCAAGTTGAGGCTTTGGTGGCCGAGATGACCGCCGCCAGCCCGGAATTCGCGCGGATTTGGCGCGAAAATGACGTGCGCGGGTCTTATGGCGAGGTGGCCAAGCAAGTGCGGCATCCGGTGGCGGGGGTGATCGGGCTGGAGCTTTCCAACTTTGCCGTCGAAGGGCGTCCCGATCTGGCGCTGGTGGTTTATAACCCCAGCAGCGATGCGGATCGGGCGAAGGTGCGGGGTTTGTTGGCGGGGTGACGATTTTTCTGCGAAAAATCTTCTGTCTGGCGCAGCTTTCGCCTATGGGATTGGCAAAGAGGAGCCTGATATGAGCCTGAACACCTTCGGTCATCTGTTTCGCGTCACCACCTGGGGCGAAAGCCACGGGCCTGCGATTGGTTGCACGGTGGATGGGTGTCCTCCGGGGATTGCCTTGAGCGAGGCGGATTTGCAGCCGTGGTTGGATCAGCGCAAGCCGGGGACCTCGAAGTTCACCACGCAGCGGAAAGAGGCGGATGAGGTTCGGATTCTGTCGGGGGTGTTTGAGGGGGTGACGACCGGGACGCCCATACAGTTGATGATTGAGAATACGGATCAGCGCAGCAAGGATTACAGCAACATCGCGCAGGCGTTTCGGCCGGGGCATGCGGATATCACCTATCATCAGAAATATGGGGTGCGGGATTATCGCGGTGGTGGTCGGAGTTCGGCGCGCGAGACGGCTTCGCGGGTTGCTGCGGGCGGGGTTGCGCGGGCGGTGTTGGCTTCGTTGGCTCCGGGGGTGCGGATCAGCGGGTATATGGTGCGGATGGGGGTGATGGGGATTGATCGGGCGCGGTTTGATGCGGGCGAGATTGGGCGGAACCCGTTCTTTTGTCCTGATCCGGGGGCTGTGCAGGGGTGGGCTGACTATCTGGATGGGTTGCGGATGGACCACAATTCGGTGGGGGCGGTGATTGAGGTCACGGCTTCGGGGGTGCCTGCGGGGTTGGGGGCGCCGCTGTATGGGAAGCTGGATTCGGATCTGGCGGCGGCGATGATGTCGATCAATGCGGTGAAGGGGGTGGAGATCGGGGACGGGTTCGATGCCGCCACTTTGACCGGGGTTGAGAATGCGGATGAGATCAGGATGGGGGCGCAGGGACCGGAGTTCTTGTCGAACCATGCGGGGGGGATCTTGGGCGGGATTTCCAGCGGGCAGCCGGTGGTGGTGCGGTTCGCGGTGAAGCCGACCTCGTCTATTCTGACGCCACGGGCGACGATTGATGCGACGGGGGCGGAGATTGATCTGGTCACCAAGGGGCGGCACGACCCTTGCGTGGGGATCCGGGCGGTTCCGGTGGGGGAGGCGATGATGGCCTGCGTTCTGGCCGACCATATCTTGCTGGACCGGGGCCAGACCGGCGGGGTTCGGGGCCGGATCGGGTAGGGTCCCAACTCGGGACCTTTTTTTGTTGTTTTATATCAGTGGGTTGGGGTAGGTCGTTAAGGGTTTGTTAAGGTCTTCTCGAAAATTGACACCCGCGCTAAAAGACCCAGAACCTACACTCTTCATGCTTGAAAAAGCAAAGCATTTCACCGTAACGTTGAGATTGATAACTGAGTGCGCAATTTCGCTACGCACATATGGCCATTAAATTGCGTTTGCGTACAATGTAGCATCTACTGGGATCAGAGATGAATTTAGCAGACTTTGAAACTGAACTGATTGCAACTGTTGATGAAAATACACTTTTGAATTTTTGCCGAAGAACGGTTCTTCATGGAACACCATTTGTGTTCTCTGCCCGTGAACCAGATCATTTTTCATTCAAACAGAGAATCGCAAACAAATACAACATCAACCACACAGAAGTTTATATTGTGGGATCTGCAAAGTTAGGATTTAGCCCACATAAGAAAACGGATTTCAGCTTAGATTCTGATATAGACATTGCGATTGTTTCTCATCAGCTTGCGAATTACTTATCTGACCTTGGCCTTGAATTAGAGTACGGCATCAGATCGTCACAGATCAATTTTAGACATAAAGAGTGGAATGACTACCACAATTATCTTCGTTATGGCGCAATGGGCTGGATTCGACCAGATCTGATACCAACCAAACAGCCAATGCAGAATTTTAAGAATGAGTGGTTCGATTTTTTTAAATCGATTTCCCACGACAAATCAGAAGTTGGCAACTATAGCGTGACTGCTGGCATTTTTCGCAGTGTTCTACATCTCGAAAAGTATACAACCAACTCGCTGAGAAAAATCAAAAATCAAATGGAGGTCGCGGCTAGAGCATGAGCAACCAAATTCGCCCATCAGTTACCCATCCAACAATAGCCACAATTTATAATGATATCGCAGGCGGTCTTTTAATATTGACGCCTGAGTTTCAGAGGAAGTTTGTCTGGACCCACTCCCATCAGGAGGAGTTCTTAGACACTATAATAAATGGCTATCCGTTCCCCGAAATTTATGTTTCCACAGGCATGGTTGATATCGAGGCGATGAAGACTGTTCGCAACGTAATTGACGGCCAGCAAAGATTAACAACGATTAAAAACTACATCGACGGTAAGTTTGAAAAACCTCTTTCACTTATTAGACCTTACGACAATCTAACTAACGATGGAAAAGTTGCGTTTCTTTCCTATGAGATAGTCGTTCGAGATCTAGGAAAAGTTGACGACAAAACTGTGCGCGAGATATTTCGGCGTATTAATTTGACAAAGTTTAAACTAGATGCAATTGAAATTCATAATGCCGTCTATGATGGAGCCTTTATAACTACTGGCAAAAATATATTAGATTCAGCAAATTTATCAGTATTTGGCGTGTTCAAAGAAACTGAGTTTTCCCGCATGGCTGATCTTCATTTTGTTCTGCAAGTCATGTCAACATTGGAAATTGGTGGATATTTCACTCAAGATAATGAGGTTGAACGAAATATCGAAAGATTTAATGAATTCTACCCCAATGAGTTAGACACTGTCCATAGATTGAACTTCGCCTTTAACACTATTAAACATCTTGATTTTGAACCCGATTCAATGTGGTTCCGAAAATCTAATTTCTTTACACTTGTTTGTGAACTTGCGATCAACTATAATAACCTTCGAGGCGATCTCAAAGAGAGACTATTGGAACTAGAGCGTCAGGTGATGAACCACAAACAGAGACCAGATACGCCTTTTGGAAATTACTACTCTTATATGTATCAAAGCACCAATGCGCGCAAAGCACGCATCGTCCGTTCTCAGATGTTTCGTGAAATGTGCGTGAACGGTTGATTCTGCTCAACGTTCCTCTAAGATTGTCGGACGCTCTGGTAGTGCATCTCGCTTACTCCCTCGGCTGAAACAGCCGCTCGATCTCGTCGAAAATGTCGTCGATCAAACCGCCTTTGCGGGCTTCCGGCCCGGTGAAGCGCATGATCCAGCCGTTGCGGCAGACTTCTCGCCTTATCGTCAGCCCCTGTTTCAGGGTCAGCAACCGACGCGGGCGGCCGGGTTTGGTGGGGGTGGGGTCGGACTCGGGGGCGAGGGCCTCGGAAAGCGTTGGGATCAGGGCGGCCCATTGGCTGGGCAGGCTGGCGCGGCGGTTTTCCTTGAGAATCTGATGGATGAGGGGGGTGAGGCCGCCTCGGAGGGCGGCTGCGAGGCGCTCGATCTGGGATTGCGAGAGCAGTTCGGGGGTGGTGAAGGCATCCTCCAACTCCTCGGCCACAAGGGCGAGGGTGCGCAGGCGGGTGCGTTTTTGTTTGCTGGCGGTGGGGTGCAGGGCGGCGATGGCGGCGTCGATGGTGGGGAACAGGTCTTGGGCGACGCAGGTGGCGAGGGTGAGGCCCCTCTCCCACGGGGTGAGGTTTTCGCGGATTTCGTTTTCGGCGATCATTTGCGCCATCGCGTCGGGGATCGAGGCGGGGGTGCGGATGAAGGCTTGGATGGTGGTGTTTGTGGCGGGGTTGCGGGAGTGGAGCAGGCGGGTGGCGGTGAGGCGGCGCAGGCCGGAGATCAGGCCGTAGCGGTGGGTTTCGGTCGGTTGGGAGAGGGTCCAGACCTCAATAGGTTGGCGCAGGCCGTCGCGGTGGATGGAGGCGGCGAGGTCTTCAAGCGCTGCGGTGTCGAGGTGCGAGCGGTCGCGGAGCAGGGCGTTTTCTAGGATTTCGGCGGTGGGAATCTGGGTGATTTCGGGGTGCATTGTGGCCTCCTGTCTGGGGTGCAGGGTGGCGCAGGGTGGTTAAGGTTGGGTTGCGATGGCGGTCTGTAGGATGTGGGGGTGGTCGTGCAGGTAGATGCGCAGCCAGGGGGTGAAGATTTCGGGGGTGGTTTGGGTGTCGTGCAGGAGTTTGGCGAGGGGGACCCAGGCGGTGGTGAGGACTTCGGCGGGGTTGGGGGTGATGTGGAGGGTAAGGGGGGCTTGGGCGGTGAAGATCTCGACGAGTTCGTGTTCGATCATGTCGGGGGGGACGGAGGCGCGGTATTCGACTTGGCCGGCTTGGGTGAGGGTTAGGTTTGAGAGCCCCAGTTCTTCGTGCAGGCGGCGGTGGGCGCAGGTTATTGGGGCCTCGTCCCAGTGCGGGTGGGTGCAGCAGGTGTTCGCCCAGAGGCCGGGGGTGTGGTATTTCGAAAGCGCGCGTTGTTGGATCAGGACGTGGTCGCCTGAGAGGACGAAGACCGAGACGGCCTTGTGGCGCAGGCCACGGCGGTGGACCTCTAGTTTGTCCATGGGCGTGAGGGTGCCGTTGATCCAGGCGGGGATAAGGGTGGTCATGGTGGGCCTTGGGGTTGTTTGGCTGGTGATGGCGGGGGATCGGGGGGATTGCAAGGGTGTCCACGTGTGGGCGGCGGGGTGGATGACGGCAAATCAAGGGGTTAGGTTGGGGGATTCATCTGGTGTTAAGGAATCGGCGGGATGGTTGAGGTTGAGGGTGGGGTTTTGGGGCGGGCTGAGGTGGCGCGGCTGGTGGGGCCTGTGGTGCTGAGGGGCTGCGATTTGGAAGGGGCCGATTTGGGCGGCTTGGATCTGTCGGGGTGGCGATTTGAGCGGTGTGTTTTAAAGGCGACGAATTTCGTCGGGGCGGTGTTGGAGGCGGTGGAGTTTCACACCTGCAAGGGGGCGTTTGCGCGGTTTGCGGCGGCTCGGCTGGGGGAGGCGGTGCTGAAGGGGTGCGATTTCAACAATGCAGGGTTTGAGGGCGCGGTGCTGACAGGCGCGCGGATTGAGGGCTGCAAGTTGACCGGGGCGGATTTGGCCATGGCGGGGACTTTGGGGCTGGTGGTGGTGGACACTTTGCTGGCGGATGCGCGGCTGCGGGGGGTGGTGTTGCGTAAGGCTGTCCTGGTGGGGGTGGATTTTTCCGGGGCGGATTTGGCCGCCTGTGATTTTCGTGATGCGGTGTTTGATGGCTGTTCGTTGCGCGAGGCGCATGTAACGGGCGCGCGGTTTGAGGGCGCGGATTTGCGGGGGGCGGATTTGGGAGGGTTGAAGATCGCCGATGCGGGCAAGTTTCGCGGCGCGGTGGTGTCGCGCAAACAAGCGGCGGAATTGGTGGCGCAGTTGGGCTTGGTGGTGGCTTAAAGGCGCGGTGGCTTGCGCCCAGCCCCGCCTAGCCCGGAACATGTAGAACGATGCCGTCCAGGGCCTCGGTCATTTTGATTTGGCAGGACAGCCGCGAGGTTGCTTGGCGGTCGGCGTCGGTCACGTCGAGCATGTCGTCTTCGAAGGCGCTCGGCGGGCCTGCGCGGGTGGACCAAGTGGGGTCGACGACGACGTGGCAGGTGGCGCAGGATAGCGAGCCGCCGCATTCGCCGATGACGTTGGGGATGTTGTTGGCGACGGCGGCTTCCATCAGGTTGAGGCCGGGTTTGAT
Organism: Pseudomonadota bacterium; assembly: GCA_040387915.1. Taxonomy (GTDB): domain Bacteria; phylum Pseudomonadota; class Alphaproteobacteria; order Rhodobacterales; family Rhodobacteraceae; genus Cypionkella. The sequence continues at coordinate 353,077 of JAZKCV010000005.1, read as the reverse complement.
CTCGGCGGTGACGGTTTTGCCGTTGGGAAGATGCCAGGTGGCTTGCATTTTAGGCTCCAGTTGCGCGGAGAAGCCGGGGGCCAGCCCCCGGACCCCCGGAATATTTAGACCAATGTGAAAGCGATAGTTTGCGGATTTTCGCACGGCGCGTGTCGGCATTTACCGATTGGAAAGGATTGGCGGGTTATAGATACCAGATGTACCAATCGCGCAGGGCGTCGGGATCTAGCAGGGCGGTTTTCTCGACTTCGGCGTGTTTCATATAGAGGTGGTTTTCGACTAAGCCCGCGCCTACGGCCAAGGTAAGGGCGGCATCGGCTTCCAGATCATTCAGCGCCTCGGAAAGGGAAGCGGCGGTGCCATGGGTGGCATCGTTTGAGGAAAAGCCATTGCCGGTCTCTGTCCCTTGCAGCGGATAGTTGTTTTCATAGCCAAGTCGGGCGGCTTGCAGAACGGTGGCGACTGCGGTGTAGGGGTTTGAGGCGGCGTCGGCCATGCGATGTTCAAGGCGGGCTTTCTTGCCGCCTTCGGCAGACAGGCGGACGGTGACGTTGCGGTTGTCGCCGCCCCAGTTGCACCAATAGCCCGACAGGCTGGCGGGTTGCAGGCGGTTGTAGGATTGGGCGTTCGGCGCGATCAGCCCCGCCATCGCCTTGTGATGCTGCATCCATCCGGCGATGCAGCCCTTGGCGAGCGGGTTAAGGTTGGCGGGGTCGCCATGGGTGCCGTTGGCGAGCGCGTTGTCGCCTTTGGCATCGGTGAACGACAGGTTGATATGCATACCGTTGCCGCCCTTACCGGGGATCGGTTTCGGCAGAAAGGTCAGGATGATGCCGTGATCCCATGCGATTTCGCGCGCCATTTGGCGGAACAGCACGACAGTATCGACGTGGTTGACGGCGGGACCAAAGGTAAGGGTGAATTCATATTGCGGCGTGTCATATTCGGCGGTGATCAGATCCAGCGGCAGGCCGATTTCCTGCGCTTTGTTCCAGATTGCATCGGTGAAGCGCTTGGGATCGGTGAAGTTGCCAGTGCCGTAAACCACACCGCCGGGGGTGTCATAGGGCACGATCTGGCCATCATCGCGGCGGATGAAGGCGTAGGCCTCCAACTCGATGCCGACTTTCGGGGTCAGGCCGTGTTTTTCCCATGCGGCCACCGCGCGTTTCAGCGCCGAGCGCGGACACATCGGGACTTGCGTGCCGTCGCCCGCATAAAGATCACCGGTGACGACTTTGGTATTCGGCTCCCACCCCTGGCGAATTTCGTCGCCCTTCCAGCGCAGCGCCATGTCAGGCAGGCCTTCAAGACACATCGTTCCCGGCGCTTCGATCAGCAGATCTTTGTCGTAATGCACGGAAAAGGTCGGGCGGGCAAAGCGGCTTTCGTCGTCACCGATCTTGCTGGCGGGCAGGTATTTGCCGCGCATGATCGACAGATGATCGCAGAACATCGCGCGCAGGCGTTGGGGGTGATCGGTCATGGTAACTCCCTGAGGCGGCTCTGATGGCCGTTTAGTTTAGCTGAACGGTCACCGGCAAAGATTTCAGACCGCCGACAAAGTTGGAACGCAGGTATTTGTGATCTCCGGCAGGTTCGATCTTGCGGATGCGTTTGGCAAGTTCTTCGAACAGCACGCGGACTTCCAGACGGGCGAGCCACATGCCAAGGCAAACATGCGGGCCGCCTTGGCCGAAGGCCATGTGGCGGTTGTTCTGGCGGGCAAGGTTGACGCGCATCGGGTCATCAAAAGCGGTGTCGTCGCGGTTGCCGGAGAGGAACCAGTAGACCACCTTTTGTCCGGCTTTGACGGCTTTGCCGTGGTATTCGAAATCACGGGTGGCGGTGCGGCGGAAGTAGATCGCGGGGGTGGCCCAGCGGATGATTTCATCGGGGGCGGTATCCCAAACTGTGTTAGTTTGCAGAAGTGGCAGCAGTTCGGGCTGATGCGCGAGGGCCTGCAGACCTGCGGCGATGGAATAGCGAGTGGTGTCGTTGCCAGCGGCGACCAGCAGGCAGAAGAAATTGCGGAATTCGTGTTCGGGCATCACGGTGCCATCGGCGGCGGGCTCCATGATCAGGGGTAGAATACCGGACCGATCGCCAGAGGCGGCTTTGCGCGCCATCAGGTCTTTGGCATAGACGAACAGCTCCGCCCCCGCCGGAGAGTTGAACGGCATCATCCGAAATTCGTCGGTGGTCATTTTGTCCAGCACATGGCTGGTGAAATCGGGGTCGGTGTTGGCGATCAGGGCATCGCCCTTGGCGACCAGCCAAGGCAGATCGGCGTCGGGGGTGCCCATGATGCGGCCCAGCATCCGCATCGGCAGTTGGCGGGCGATCTCAGCAGTGGCGTCGAAGGTGCCTTTCGGCAGGGTGTGGTCGAGGATGTCGATGCAGATGTCGCGGATCACCTGTTCGAACTGCGCGATCACCGGGCGGGAAAAAGCTTTAGCGACGCGGATGCGGGTGGCCATGTGCTCGGCCCCGTCGGTTTCCTGGAAGGTGCGGCGGGCGAGGTATTCTTCGTAAGATTGGTCTTCGATGCGGATGCCACGGGCCGAAGACAGCAGGTCGGTCTGGCGGTTGAGTTCGAGGATGTCGGCGTGGCGGGTGACGGACCAGTAATTTTCACCTTGGGCGTAATCGGTCCAATGCATCGGATCTTCGCGGCGCAGGCGGGCGAAGGTATTCAAGGGTGCGCCCTGCGCGAAGGCATCATGGCTGGACAGATCGGCATGACCATCATCGGTGGGGGTCCAGAGCGTCATATTTCCTCGCTTGCCGTGTGGGTGATTTATAAATATACTATACATGTTCATAAATATGTAAAGAGAAAGATCATGCATATTGCAGTGCTGGTGGCGAACACCGATGAGAGCGACTTTGCGCAGGCGCATCCGAAGGATGGCGCGAAGTTTGCGTCGCTGCTGCAGGGGCTGCGGCCCGGTTGGCGGGTAAGTGGTTTCTCGGTGAAGGATGGGGAGTTTCCGGCGGCGGGGCTACAGTTTGATGGCTGGATCATCACCGGAAGCCCGGCCTCGGTGCATGATTCTGACGCTTGGGTGGGGCGGTTGTTGGGGTTGATCCGCGAGATTGTTGCGCGCGGGGAGCCGTTGTTTGGCGCGTGCTTTGGGCATCAGGCGATTGCTGTGGCTTTGGGCGGGGTGGTGGGTGACAATCCCGGTGGCTGGGTGTTTGGCGCGGTGGATACGGTGATGGAGGGGGATAAAATACGGCTCTACGCGGCGCATAGAGAGCAAGTTTTAGCCCCCCCAGAGGGCGCGGTGGTGCTGGGCGGCAATTCGGAATGTGCGGTGGGGAGTTTTGCGATGGGGCGGCGCGTGCTGACCACGCAGTATCATCCCGAGATGACGCATGACTTTATGACGGCACTGGTGGCGGAATATGCGGGGAAGCTGCCTGCGGGGGTGGCTGCAAGTGCGCGGGCGTCTTTGGCGGTTGTGGCGGATCGGGATCTGATCGCGGCACGGATGGTGCGGTTTTTTGAGGACGCTGCTGAATAATTGCGACTTTGCGCCGTTTAGAGCCTTTTACGGCATGTTAAACCCAGTACGATCCAGCGGCCAGACCGGGCGGCGGACTCGGGTGTAGGGGCGCAGGTGGGCTTGCGGGGTGGCAAGCGCGCCCGTGTCGCAGACGATGACTTTGCCCGCAATCGGCTCAAACGCGGCGCGGAAGTGTTGCATGGATTTGACCACCAGAAAGCGCAGGGAGGTGGGTTCGATGCCGAAGGTGCGGACCTGCATCAGATCGAGCATTTGGCCGGGTTGGGTGACGACAAGGATATCAATACCTTGCACGCGCAGCACCGCAGTGGGGCCGAAGCTGTGGGTGATGCCGCCTAGGATGGGGCCGTTGCCAGTGTAGGTGCCATCTGACAGGTGGATGATCTCGCCTGCCAGGGTTAGCGGGCCGCCACCAAAGCTGGGATCTTGTTTGCCGCCGAGTGCGAGGGTGACGTGATCGCCGGTTTTGTGACGGTGCAGAATGTTTGCGGCTTCGGGGTCGATTATTGGTGCGAAGGCTCCGCCCGTTGCGCCCGCGTCAAGTAGGGCTTGCAGCAGGGCTGTGGCGTCTCCGTAGGCCCCTGCGCCAGGGTTGTCGGCGTAGTCGGCGATGATCAGGGGGCCTTGAGTGGAGTCAAAGTTGTGGACTTGTTGGGCGGCTGCGGCGGGAGTGAGGAAGTCATTCGACACCGAGTCGCGTTGCTCCCAGATCGTGTCTGCCAAGGCTTTGGCGATCTGTTGCGCGCGGGGGGCGGCGGTGGGGATGTTTTGGTCGTAGCTGACCAGAACGGTGGGGCCTGCTTCCAGAATATCGGCCTCGGCGAAGCCTGCGTTGATCGAGACGGCGAGGATGCCGGGCTCGGATTCGTGCTGCGCAGCGCGGGTATAGAGGGCGGCGGTTTGCGGGACATCGGTGCGGCCAGCGTTGGCTTCATCCAGCATCGGAAGGTGGACGCGTAAGGTTGTGGGCCTGGTTTGGCCGTTTAGAGCCGAATCCAGCAGGCGGGCGACGTGACGGCCAGTTTCGCGCATGTCGATATGCGGATAGGTTTTGTAGCTGACCATGATTTGCGCTGCCGCGACCATCGCGGGTGTCACCATGGCGTGCAGATCCAGCGTGACGGCGATGGGCATATCGGGGCCGACAATGGCGCGCAGGCGGTGCAGGAGTTCGCCCTCGCCATCCTCGCAGAACGTCGGCACCATCGAGCCGTGCAGGCTGAGCAGGATGCCGTCGAGGCTGTCGCGGTGCTGCCGCGCGCCGTCGCAGATCAGGCCCGCGATATGGTCAAACGCTTCGCGCGCCACCCGCGCGCCGGGGGTGGCATGGGCGGAAACGGTGTGGGTGATTTGCCAGCCTGCTTTGCGGCCAATGTCGAGGAAGCCCGCTAGTTCTTCGTTCACATCGCCGAAGCGGTCGATGGCGGTTTGGCCGATATCCAGCACATCATTGCGGAAGTCTTGCAGGGTGGTTTCGCCGCGTTTGAAGGTGTTGCTTTCGTGGACGAAGGCGGCGGTCAGGATGTGGAAGGGCATTGTGGGGCTTTCAAAGCGGGTGGAAGCAGGCGGTGGGATGGGTGGTCGCATCCAACACCGGGCGTTCGGTGCGGCAGTGATCGGTCGCGTGCGGGCAGCGTCCGGCAAAGGCGCAGCCGGGGGGCAGATCGAACGGGCTGGGGATTTCACCGCTCAGCGGGGCGATGGCGCGGCGACGGGTCGGATCGGGGGCGAAACCGCTGTCGATCAGGGCGCGGGTGTAGGGGTGGCGCGGTTTGGCATCGGCGGTGGGCAGGATTTCCACCACCGCGCCAAGATACATCACGACGATCCGGTCACAAAAATAGCGCACGAGGCCGAGGTCGTGGCTGATAAACAGGTAGGTCAGACCCATTTCATCGCGCAGGCCTGCCAGCAAATCGATGATTTGGGCTTGTATAGAGACATCTAAAGAGGCGGTTGGTTCATCCAGCACGACAAATTCCGGGCGCAGTGCCAAAGCGCGGGCGATGCCGACACGCTGGCGCTGACCGCCGGACAGTTGGTGCGGGTGGCTGCTGGCCATATGGGTAGGCAGGCCGACAGCGGTGAGCATCTCGGCGATCTGGCCGGGGGGGAGCGGGCGGCGTTGCACGGTGAAGGGTTCGGTCAGCACATCGGCGACAGAAAAGCGCGGGTCGAGCGAGGAATAGGGGTCTTGAAACACCATCGCCATGCGTTTGCGCGCGGCGCGGAGGGCTTTGGGGGCAAGGTGGGTCAGGTCGGTGCCGTCCATGATCACGCGGCCCGAAGAAGGCTCTAACAAGCGCAAAACCAGCCGGGCGAGGGTAGATTTGCCGCAGCCGCTTTCACCGACGACGCCGACGACTTCGCCTTTGGCAATGGTCAGCGAGACATCGCGGACGGCGAGCATGGCGCGCGGGCGTTTGAGGAAACCGCCGCCGGTTTGGAAGCGTTTGGTGAGGGCTTCGATCTGGAGCATCGGGGCGGTCATAGCGCTGGCTCTGGCAGGTGCAGGCAGGCGGCTTGGCCATCGCCTTTGGCGACCAGCGGAGGGGTATGGGCGGCACATTCGGCGGTGGCTTTGATGCAGCGGGGGTGAAAGCGGCAACCAGTGGGGTATTGACGGGCGGAGGGGACAGCGCCGGGGATACCGCGCAGGGTGCCGCGCGCCATGCCTTCTTGTTGGATGCAGGTGATCAGGGCTTTGGTGTAGGGATGTTGCGGGGCGGCAAAGATCGGGGCGACCGCGCCTTCTTCCGCCAAACGGCCCGCGTAGAGCACCGCCACCCGGTCACAGATTTGCGCGACGACGCCCATGTCATGCGTGATCAGCAGCAGGGCGACGCCCTTTTCGCGCACGAGGGCGGCGAGGATCTGGATGATTTGGGCCTGCACAGTGACATCTAGCGCGGTGGTGGGTTCATCGGCGATGATCAGTTCGGGATCGCCTGCAAGCGCCATGGCGATGACGATGCGTTGCTTCATGCCGCCGGAAAGTTGATGCGGCCAGGCCTCGGCCACGGCATGGGCTTCGGGGATGCGGAGTTGGGTCAGCAGATCGAGGGTGCGGGCGCGGGCGGCTGATTTGGTCAGGCCAAGATGCAGGCGCGAGACCACGTCAATCTGCGCGCCGATGCGCTGCACCGGGTCTAGGGCGGTCATCGGGTTTTGAGTGACAAAGCCGATGCGGCGGCCCCGCAGCGCGCGACGTTGCGGGTCGGTGAGACTGGCGAGGTCTTGGCCGTCGAAACTCACCGATCCGGCACTAACATGGCCTCCGATGAGGGGAAGCAGGCCCATCGCAGCCATGGCGGTGAGGGATTTACCTGAGCCGGATTCGCCGACGAGGCCGAGGGTTTGGCCACGCTCTAGTCTTAGGCTGACGCCGTCGAGCAACTGCGCGGAACCGATGGAGACGCTGACGTTTTGTAGTTCCAACAGTGGGGTCATACTGCCCTCCGCATCCGGGCGCGGATGTCGAGTTCCGCGATCAGCGCATCGCCGTAGAGGTTGATGGCGACCACGGTGATGGCGACGGCGAGGCCGGGGAAGATGATGATCCACGGGGCTTTGAACACCAGCGCCGAGCCTGCCGACATCATGCCGCCCCAGGATGGCACCGGGGGCTGTGCGCCGAGGCCGAAGAAACCGAGGGTGGCCTCCAGGATGATGGCGTCTCCGGTAGCCAGCATAGCGCTGACCAAGACGGGGGCGAGGGCGTTGGGTAAAAGGTGGCGGAACAGGATGTGAGCGTTACCGGCGCCGAGGCTGGCGGCGGCTTCGATGAAGGTTTCGCCCTTTAGGGTCATAATCTGGGCGCGGGTCAGGCGGGTGAATTGGGCAAGGTAGGCCACGGAAATGGCGACCATGGTGCCGGTGGTGCCGGGGCCGATGATGGCCACGAGGATGAGGGCGATCAGGATTTCGGGGAAGGACCATGTGAGGTCCACGACGGTTGTGACAGCGCGGTCAAACCAACCGCCGAACCATGCGGCGGCGGCACCGAGGGTCATGCCGCAAAGGACCGAGATGGTGATGGCGATGCTGCTGACCGACAGAGAGGTGCGCGCGCCGTAGATCAGGCGGGTCAGCAGATCGCGGCCGAATTCATCGGTGCCGAGCCAGTGGCTGGCCGAGGGGGGCTGATATGCGGATTTGAGGTTTTGGATGTCATAGGCATAGGGGGTCAGAAGCGGGGCGGCTATGGCGGCGAGGATGACAAGGATCAGCCAGAGGCCAGCCGGGGCACCTGCGGGGCGGCGAAGCGCGCGGAGTGGGGCGGGGGGGGTCATGCCAGCGCCGCCCGGACGCGCGGGTCCATTGCGGCTTGTAGGATGTCGCCCAGCAGGGTGCCAAGCATGACGGCCATCGCCAGCATCAAGAGACAAGCTTGCACCACCGGATAGTCGTGTTGGCTGAGCGATTTGATCAGCAAGGTGCCGAGGCCGGGGCGGGCGAAAACCACCTCAACCGTCACCGCACCGCCCAAGATCCAGCCGATGCGGAGGGCGAGGATGGTGACGACCGGGATCAAAGCATGGCGCAGGACGTGGCGGAGTTGGATGCGCAGGGGCGACAGGCCTTTGGCGTGCAGCAGGGTGACGAAATCGCGGCCCGATGCCTCGATCATCGCGACGCGGGTGATGCGGGCGACCAAGGCGGTGCCGCCAAGGCCGATGGTCAACACGGGCAGCACCAAAGCGCTGGCGCTGCGCGCGCCGGAGACGGGGAGCCAGCCGAGCCAGACGGAAAAAATCAGCATAAGGATCAGGCCAAGCCAAAAGCTGGGCATGGTGGAGCCGAGAAGGACGCCGCCCATTATGGCTCTGTCCGGCCATTTGTCTCGATTTAAGGCGGCGAGAACGCCTAGGCCGACGCCGACTACGGAGGAGAACAATAGGGCTAAGCCACCAAGCCGCAGGGAGTGGGGGAGGGCTTGCAGGATCAAATCGGACACCGGGCGGCGGGCGACGATGGCGGTGCCAAGATCACCCTGCACCACCTTTGACAGCCAGATGCCGTATTGCACGGGCAGCGGTTGATCGAGGCCATAGCGGGCTTCCATCTCGGCCCGTGCAGCGGGGGACGATCCGACCTTTAGAAGATTGTCGATCGGATCGCCGGGGATGAAATGCAGGATCAGGAATATTACCAGCGAGACGGCAAGGAACACCGGCACAAGCATCACGATCCGACGGATCAGATAAGAATACATGGCCGTGTCCCCTGCCCTGCGCCGTTATTCCTTCACTTCCATGTCCATCACGGCGGTAGAGCCGACGACGGGGGCGTTCAACTCGGTGGGCATCACCAGACGGTCGGCGTTATAGGCGACGCTTTCGACGGGTTGATAGATTGGGGCCATCGGGAACTGGGTCAGCACATATTCATGGTAGGCGGTGAAATTGGCGACGCGCTCGGCCATGTTTTTCGAGCCTGTCATGGCCGCTTTGCGCAATTCCTCGGCTTTAGGATCATTGAACATCGAGATGTTCGGATAGCCCAGACGGTCAGCGCCAAAGAACCAGTCGACGATATCGGCATTGTCCCAATCATAGGACCGCACGGCGAGTTGCTGGGTGCCGGTCTTGTATTGATCGCGGATCATCGAGCTGTCGAAGGTGGTGATTTCGGCCTCGACCCCCACGGCTTTCAACTGCGCTTGCACCACTTCGGTCAGGCGACGGAAGATGCTGTCGCTTTGGGTCCACAGGCTGACTTTCAGCGGTTGGCCATCCTTGGCGCGGACACCATCGGCCCCCATCACCCAGCCAGCTTCATCCAGCAGGGCATTGGCGCGGGCGGGGTCGTAGTGGATTTTTGCCGCATCCGAGACATGGCTTTCCGGCAGGGCGGAGATCAGGAAGGTGTCGGCGATGGAACCGACGCCGCCGAACACCGAGGCGAGGATTTCTTCTTGGTTGATCGCTTTGGCGACGGCTTCGCGGACCTTGATGTCATCGAAGGGGGCTTTGGTGACGTTGATCGGCATGTAATACACGTCTTGGCCCGGAAGGGTCAAAACAGCAAGGTTAGGCTCTTTTTTGACCTCGCTGAGCAGGTCAGCGGGGACGCCCAGCAGCATATCGACGCCGCCGGTTTTCAATTCCAGAAACGCGGTGGAATCTTCGGCGATTTCGCGGAAGGTGATTTTGGCGATATGGGCGGGGCCGGTGTTTTTCGCCAAGGGCGAGCCCCAAGTGTAGTCATCATTGCGCACCAGAACGGTTTCTTGGCCGACGGTGAAGCTTTCCATCTTGAAAGGCCCGGTGCCGTAAACCTCGGTCACGCCATAATTATCGCCCAAAGCGGCGTAGGATTTCGGCTCGATCACCGACATGAAGCTGGAGGACAGGTTATACAGCATGTTTGGCTCGGGCCGCGCCATGACGAATTTGACGGTCAGATCATCGACCACTTCGACCTTTGCGATGGCTTCGGTCATATAGGCGTTTTCGCTGCCTTTGAAGGCTTCCAGCCACGGGCCGATGGTGGCGGCGTTGAACGGTTCGCCGTTGTGGAATTTCACACCGGGCTTCAGATGGAAGGTCCAGGACATGCCGTCGGGGGCTTCTTCCCAGCTTTCGGCCAGCCATGGGTGGAACGACAGGTCGGCGGCTTGGCTGACCATGCGGTCGAAGATCAGCGTGGTGGCTTTGTTCAGGTTGTTGGCTTTGATCGGGTTGTAGGTGGGCGCGCCGACCTCGCTGGTGTTCAGCACGAACACGGCTTCTTGGGCGGTTACGGCTTGCGCTGCGAACAGCGCAAACAGGCTGACGCTGGCGGTGAGAAGCGTTTTGCGGATACTCATGGTCATGGACAGATCCTCCTTTGTTGGTTTTTTTGTTTATTATGTTGTGGGCTTGGTGGGGCCGCGGGCCGAGCCGATATGGCCGATAAAGCTGCCGTGCAGGGCTGAGACACGGGCCATACGCGCCTCTACCTGCGCGCCAAGTTCGCGGAACACGCCGTTGATCATCAGGCCGACCAGCGAAGACATGGCTGAAGTGGCGTCCCAGAAATGGTTGAGATCGGTGGGGACGGCGAACGCCTCGGTCACGGTGTCATGCGCCCACGAGCAATAGGGATCGGTGATCAGCGTCACCGGGATGCCCGCGTCACGCGCCGCCAAGGCCAGATCGCGGGTCAGGCGGGAATAGCGCCGAGCGTCGATCAGAACGAGGGTGGTTTCATCGGGGTCGTCCAGTAGCACTTCGGCAAAGTGGCCAGCGGCGACATCGCAAAGATGCACGCCAGCACGCAGGTATTGCAGGTTGTGGGCGAGTTCGGCGGCCCGGCCGCGTTCGGTCTGAAAGCCTGCAACCCAGACCGAGCGGCGGTGCGACAGCCGTTTGACGGTGGCATCAAAGGCGGGGCTGGCGGCCATTTCGTAGACCGCGACGAGAGCGGCCATCTCGCGCTCCAGCGCGCGGGAAAGTTCGGCATTGCCGTTTTGACTGCGACGGTGGAAATCTTGCAGGCGATCGCCGATCAGCCACGCCGTATCGCCGAGATCAAGTTGGAGGCTGCCTTTGAGGTCTTTCAGGTGGCGATAGCCCAAGGTGCGGCAGAACCGACCTACGGTGGCCTCTGACACGCCGACTTTAGCCGCCACCGAAGCGGCGGTTTCAAACGGTAAAGATTGCAGATTGGCCAGTAGAAACCCGGCGAGCGCGCGGTCTGACGGGGTGCCATCTGTGTTGGCCGTGGTCAGGCGTTGCCGCAGGTCGCTGGAAGCGGCGGTCTGGTCTTCCGAAAAAGGCGGGTCGTCTTGCGGCAAATCCAGGGTTCCTTTTGGGTACCCGGAAAGACTGTCAGGATTCTGTCATTCGGTCAAGCTTGCAAGTAAACTGAAATAAATCTAGCGTGACGCGACCGCTGACAGGAGGCCAGCCATGACCCAAACCCGCACGCCGTTGCGCATCGAAGCCGCCGATCTGCGGCTGGTGCGTCTGCCGCTGGTGACGCCGTTCACCATCTCGACCGGGACGATGATCGAGAAAATCTTTCCGCTGCTGGTGCTGAAGGCGGATGGGATTGAGGGCTACGGCGAGGGTGTGATGGACCCGCTGCCGGATTATCTGGAGGAAACCGTGACGGGTGCGATGGGCCTGCTGCGCGACGTGTTGCTGCCACAACTGGTCGGGCAAAGCTTTGCGCATCCACAGGAATTGGCGCGCAAGCTGGTGCCGTGGCGGGCCAACCATATGGCGAAGGCAACGGTTGAGATGGCGTTCTGGGATCTTTGGGCGAAATCGCTGAACTTGCCGTTGCAGAGCGTTTTGGGCGGGGTGGGCGAGGCGATTGATGTCGGGGTCTCACTGGGGATCGGGCCGATTGCGACCACGATGCAGCGGATCGGCAGCCATCTGGAGCAGGGTTATAAAAGGATCAAGCTGAAGGTGAAACCGGGGCATGATCTGGCCTTGCTGCGGGCGGCGCGGGCGGAGTTTCCGGGCGCGCATCTGACGGTGGACGCCAATTCCTGCTATACGCTGGCCGATACCGCGTTGTTACAGCAGATGGATGCGTTTGATCTGGATTATATCGAACAGCCGTTGGCGTGGGACGATATTCACGACCATGCCACGCTGCAAACCCGGCTGCGCACGCCGATCTGTCTGGATGAGTGCATCCGCACTGTCGAGCATACCCGCAAGGCGCTGCAAACGGATGCGGCGCGGGTGGTGAATATCAAGGTTGGGCGGGTCGGCGGCTATGCCAATGCCCTGTGCATCCATGATCTGTGCGAGGCGTTTGCGGTGCCGGTCTGGTGTGGCGGGATGCTGGAATCAGGGATAGGGCGCGCGCATAATATTCATTTGTCCACCCTGCCGAATTTCACCAAGCCCGGCGATACCTCCTCCGCCAGCCGCTATTTCACGCGGGATATTATCGCGCAAAAGCTGGAGACCGTGGCAGGGCGGATGCCGGTGCCGCAGGGGGCGGGGATTGGGGTGACGCTTGATCTCGATTACCTGAAAACTGCCACGCTCAGCCATGAAAGCATCACGGCATGACCGAGATAACCTTTCGCGATCTGTCGGGGATGGACGAGTTTCGCGCGGCGGAGGCGTTGCAGCGCTCGGTTTGGGGTGTGGGCGATCAGCCCGATCCGGCAGACCTCATGATGGTGGTGCAGGGTTTGGGCGGGCTGGTCGGCGGGGCTTTTGTGGCGGGACGGCTGATGGGCTATATCTTTGGCCTGCCCTCACGCGACCCTGCGGTGCAGCATTCGCACCGGCTGGCGGTGCTGCACGACGCGCGCGGTTTTGGGCTGGGCGTCAAACTGAAATTCTATCAGCGCGACTGGTGTCTGGCGCGGGGGATCAGCACGGTGCAATGGACGTATGATCCGCTGCGCCACGTCAATGCGGCGCTGAACATTCACCGTCTGGGGGCGCAATCCGACAAGTATCTGGTGGACTACTATGGCGAGATGGAGGGGATAAATCGCGGCATCGCCTCGGATCGGCTGTTGGTGGATTGGCGGCTGGATACGCCGCAGGTCGCCGCCCGCGCGAAGGGAGATATGAGCGAGACCGAAGGCGCGCTGCTGCCGCTGCCCTTGCCCGATGATCTGGATTTTCTGTTGGCGCAGGATGTGGCAGCGGCCTCAAACTTGCGGATGCAGTTGCGGGCAGCCTTGCAGGAACGCATGGCGCAGGGACAGCGGATCGTGGGCTTTGACAAACAGACCCGCTGCTACCTGATGGCATGAAGGCGCGCGCCCGTTGGTTCAGATTTCGCGCACCAACCGCAGTGCGTCATAAATCGCGGCGTGGATGTTGCGGGCCTCTACCGCGTCACCGATGCGGAACAGTTGAAAGCCTGCCGGACCGCCGCCGTAGGTTTGCGGCTGGCTTGCGATCAGAGCGTCGTAATCGACGGCGCCGAGGTTGACCGAGCGCGGTTTCAGGTCGAAGTAAATGTCGGCGAGCGGCTGGGTGCCGTGGTTGACCACGATCTGATCGTAATGGCTGGTTTTGCCCAAGGTCATGTAGTCGGAATCCACCGTGGCTTTGATCTGGTTGCCGTCTTTCTCTACCCCGGTCAGGCGATAGGTCACGGTGAAGGTGGTATTCTTGTCCTGCAAGGCGCGCATATAGGGCACAAGGTTCATCGCCATGACTTCCGGCGCAAAGCTGCGATCCGGGGTCATGATTTCTACCTTGGCCCCGGCTTCGGTCAGGGTCTGTGCGGCTTGCAGAGCCGTATGGTCGCCCGCATCGTCGTACAGCAAGACGTTGCTGCCGGGTTTCACATCGCCTGACAGGATGTCCCAGGCGGAAACGGTCAGGTCATTGCCGAACTTCAGAATATCCTTTTCCGGCATCCCCCCCGTGGCGATGATCACCACATCGGGGTTCTCAGCTAGGATTTCATCGGCTTCGGCCCAGGTGTTAAAGCGGAACTCGACTCCGAGGGCTGCGCATTGCGACATGCGCCAGTCGATGATGCCGATCATTTCGGCGCGGCGTTTGGTTTGCGCGGTCAGACGGACTTGGCCACCGGGTTGCGGGGCGGCTTCGAACACCGTCACCTTGTGGCCGCGCTCGGCAGCGACGCGGGCGGCTTCCAGACCTGCGGGGCCAGCGCCGACGACAACGACTTGCCGCTTGGTGGCGGCGGGTTTGATGGCGTGCGGCTGGGTTTCTTCGCGGCCGGTGGAGGGATTGTGAATGCACAAAGCCATGCCGCCTTGGTAAATGCGGTCAAGGCAATAGGTGGCACCGACGCAGGGGCGAATGTCATCCTCGCGGCCTTCGACGATCTTTTGCACCACATGCGGATCGGCCATATGGGCGCGGGTCATGCCGACCATATCGAGCTGGCCGCTGGCGATGGCGTGGCGGGCGGTGGCGACATCGGGGATGCGGGCGGCGTGGAAGGTGGGCAGACCGACTTCGGCGCGGATGCGGCCCGCGAAATCGAGGTGGGGGGCGGATTTCATGCCGTGGATCGGGATCACATCGGTCATCGCGGCATCGGTGAAGATGCGGCCCTTGATGATGTTCAGGAAATCGACCAACCCCGAGTCGCGGAACATCTTTCCGATTGCGATGCCTTCATCGGCGGAAATACCACCTTGTTCGACCTCGTCGGCGGTGTAGCGGACCCCCAGCAGGAAGTTTTCCCCGACGCGCTTGCGGCAGGCGGCCAGCACATCCATCGCGAAACGGGCGCGGTTTTCCAAGCTGCCGCCATAGGGCGCGGCGAGGGTGTTGGTGAACGGCGACATGAATTGGTCCATCAGATGGCCGTAGCATTCGAATTCAACGCCATCGAGGCCCGCTTCTTTCATGCGTTCGGCGGCGTCGGCGTAGTCTTGGATAATGCGTTCAATGTCCCAATCTTCGATCACTTTTGGGAAGGCGCGGTGGCTGGGTTCGCGCGAAGAACTGGCCCCCACAACCGGCAGCCAATCGCCTTTGTCCCAGCGGGTGCGGCGGCCCAAATGGGTGAGTTGGATCATCACGGCGGCCCCAGCCTCGTGGCAATCGTCGGTCAGTTGCTTCATCCACTTCACCACCTCGTCCTTGTAGGCGAGGATGTTGTTGAACACCGGAGGGCTGTCTTTGGAAACGGCCGCCGAGCCTGCGGTCATGGTTAACGCCACGCCCGCCTTGGCGCGTTCAAGATGGTACAGGCGGTAGCGATCCTTTGGCATGCCGTCTTCGGGATAGGCGGGTTCATGGCTGGTGGTCATGATGCGGTTGCGCAGCGTGAGGTGTTTCAGCTTGTAGGGTTGCAGCAGGGGATCGGTGGACATTCTGGGCCTCGCGCTGGCTGGGGTTTTCCGTAGAAAAGCAGGAATCGACATATGTGTCAAGTTTTCTGTCTTGAGGTTGATCTGACGGAATTGCGGCTTTAGGTTGGGGCTATGGATACTGGGCAAACATCGGAACGAGGCTGGCGCGGCACGCCGGAGGTTTGGCTGGACGCGGCCTATGCGCTGCTTGTCGAGGGCGGGGTTGAGGCGGTCAAGGTGATGCCTTTGGCGGCGCGGTTGGGGTTGTCGCGCACCAGTTTCTACTGGCATTTCGCGGATCGTGAGGCGTTGTTGGCCGGGCTGATCGCGCGGTGGCAAAGCCAGAACACCGACAATCTGATCGCGCGGACGCAGGCCCCGGCGGCGACGATTGCTGAGGCGATGTTGAACGTCAACGATTGCTGGATCACGCCCGCGCTGTTTGACAGCCGGATGGAGTTTGCGATCAGGACTTGGGCGCTGACAGATCCCGCTTTGGCTGAGGTGTTGCAGGCGGCGGATTTGGCGCGGGTTCAGGCTCTAACCGCCATGTTCGAGACGTTTTCCTATCCGGCGCACGAGGCAAGCGTGCGGGCCCAGACAGTGTATCTGACGCAGGTGGGTTATATCTCAATGCGGACCGAGGAGTCGCTGGAGTTCCGGCTGCACAATATCCCGGATTATGTGCTGATCTTCACCGGGAAAGCCCCGACCGCCGCCGAGCTGGCGGCGTTTCGGGCGCGCAATCAGGCGGGTTAGAGACTAATTGCGCGCAGCGGCAACCAAGGCGTTAGCGGCATTCAGCAACAGGGGAATGTCACCGCCGACGCCGAGGAAGGTCACGCCCATCTCGCGGTAGTGTTTGGCAAGTTTCAGATCAAAGGTCAGAATCCCCGCCGCTTTGCCGCTGGCGATGATCTGGCGCATGGCGTCATCAATCGCCGCCTGCACTTCGGGCGCGGCGGTGTTGCCGGGGAAGCCCATATCGGCGGCGAGATCAGACGGGCCGATGAAGATGCAGTCGATACCGGAGAGATTTAGAATCTCGGGCAAGGCCGCCAGACCCGCGCGGCTTTCCACTTGCAGGATCAGGCAGGTTTCTGCGTTGGCCGTGGATAAATAATCACTAACTCGGCCAAAATCGGCAGCGCGGGCTACGGCGGCACCGAGGCCGCGCACGCCTTCGGGCGGGTATTTCATCGCGCTGACCATTAGGGCGGCATGGGCGGCGCTTTCGATCATCGGCACCATCACGGTTTGGATGCCGAGGTCGAGCACCTGTTTGACCAGATGAGTCTCGCCGACCGGAATCCGCACGACGGTGCTGGTGCGGGCTCCGACGGTTTGGGCTTGGATCAGCATGGTGGGGATCGAATTCGGGCCATGCTCGCCGTCGATCAGCAGCCAGTCAAAGCCGCAGCCCGACAACAGTTCGGCGGAATAGGGGCTGGCGAGGTTCAGCCAGATGCCGAATTGCGGGAGTTTTGCAGCCAGCGCCGCTTTCAGGTGGTTTTTCGGCGCGGGCATGGGCGGTCCTTCTGCGATTGGTCGTGGCGATTGGCGATTTGATAACACGGATAACGGCGATGAATAGGGGGTGGCTCGGTACGAGGGCTTTGGCAGCTTGCGTCAATCCGCACAAAGGCGATAGTTGGGGGATGAGCCAGGATGCCCCTTCTCCGCGCGATACGCGCCATGCTTTACCGATGGCGCTGCTCAGGGCGCGCGAAGCGGTGATGACGCGGTTTCGCCCGATGCTGGCGGCGCATGATATCAACGAGCAGCAATGGCGGGTGATCCGGGTTTTGGGTGAGGTCGAGGCCTTGGATGCGACGGAAGTGGCGGTGCGGGCGAATATTCTTGCGCCGTCGCTGACCCGGATGATCAAGGCGATGACCGAACGCGGGCTGATCAGCCGCGCGCGCGATACCAGCGATGGGCGGCGGGTGATGCTGTCGATTGCGCCAGAGGGGCGGGCGCTTTTGGGGCTGGTGGCACCAGATTCGAAGGCAATCTATCGGCAGTTGGAAGCCGATTATGGCCCCGCGCGCACGGCGCAACTTGTTGAGATGCTGATTGCTTTGGCAGATTTGGATCAGCCCAAGGCCGATTGAGCGGTTCAATCGAACTGTACCGTTCAAATAACGCTGCCAAAGCGATGCGCCGCATTGACCTTTCCGGCAAAGACATAAATTCTTGGTGATCGAAACAGATAAAGCGGAAGCTCGCGCATTGGGCGGGTTTTCGGAATCAGTCAGGGTTATCTCATGTCATTTTTTACCGCCCACCGGATCACTGCCATTGTTGTCTTTATCGCCGCTGCCGCTTGGGTGGCGACCGGGGAATTCTCGGCTGTGGGCAGCGAGGAATTGAAGAAGGATGAAGCTGGGACTGAAGCTGGCGCGGCTGAGGCTCCGGCCGGTGAGGCTCTGGCGGGTGAGGCTGCGGTGACTCAGCGCACGGTGGCGGCGGTGGTGCCGATGTTTATTGATTACGCGCGGGAAATTCGAATTTCGGGGGCGACCGAGGCGGATAAGCAGGCGGTGCTGGCGGCGCGGGCCTCTGGTATCGTGCATAAGCTGGGCGTCGTGAAGGGCGGTGCGATTGCTGCGGATGCTTTGGTGGTGGAGCTGGAAGGCTCGGAGGTGATCGCCGGAGTCGATACTGCGCAGGCGGCTTTGAAGCAGGCGACGGAAACTTTGCGGGTGGGGCAGGCTTTGTATGACAAGGGCAGTCTGCCCGAGTTGGAATTGATCACCCGTAGGGCCGCTAAGGCGGCGGCAGAGGCTGGGCTGTCGCAGGCGATGGCGGCGCAGGATCGCTTGCTGCTGAAAGCGCCGTTTGCGGGCACGGTGGATACTGTGGATGTGGAATTGGGCGAATGGGTGCAGACTGGCGCTGCGATTGCCACCATTCTGGCGCTGGACCCGATTGTGGTGAAGGCAGAAGTCAGCGAGCGCGATGTGGCGTTTGTGACGATTGGATCGAAGGCCAAGGTGCGGCTGGTCGATGGTGTCGAGATGGAGGGCGTGGTGCGGCATGTCTCGGCGCAAGCCTCGGCCAAGACCCGGACCTTCGGCGTTGAGGTCGCCTTGCCGAACGGTGATCATGCGATCCCTGCAGGCATGACCGCAGAGGTGCGGCTGTATACGGCGGCGGTGCCGGCTGTGGTGGTGCCTCGGTCGATCATCACCATCAACGAGGATGGCGTGATTGGTCTGCGCGTGGTGGGGCCGGATCGAAAGGCTGCGTTTGCGCCCGTGAATGTGATTGATGACGGTGAGGCCGGGATGGTTGTGACCGGGGTTCCGACCAATATGAAGGTGATCGTGGCGGGGCAGGATTTGGTGTCGGATGGCGATGTGGTGACGGTGTCGGAACTGACCCCGGCGCAAGCGGCTGAGGCGCTGAAATGAAGCTGGTAGAGCTTGCAATCCGCAATGCGCGGCTGACGCTGTCGGTGCTGATCTTTCTGATCCTGTCGGGGGGCTTGGCGTATTACTCGATCCCGAAAGAGGCCGAGCCGGATATTCAGATTCCGATCATTTATGTCTCGATGACTTTGGACGGCATCTCGCCGGAAGACTCTGAGCGGCTGTTGCTGCGGCCGATGGAAACTGCGTTGAAATCCATTCAGGGCATCAAGAAAATGACCGCGACCGCCTATCAGGGCGGCGGCAACGTGCTGCTGGAGTTTCAGGCTGGCGCGAACTTGGCCAAGGCGAAGTCGGATGTGAAGGATGGCGTTGATGATGCGCGGCCCGATCTGCCCGCCGAGGTGGATGAGCCGACGGTGAACGAGGTCAATCTGTCGGAATTCCCGGTGCTGGTGGTGACTTTGTCGGGCGATGTGCCGGAACGCACGTTGAATGCAACCGCCAAAGCCCTGCGCGACCGGATTGAGGATATTCCGGGCGTGCTGGATGCCGCCTTGCAGGGCGTGCGCGATGATGTGGTTGAGATCGTGATTGATCCAGCCAAGCTGTCGTCTTACGGCTTGCGCCCCGATACGATGATCGCAGGCTTCAATGCCAACAACCGTCTGATCGCGGCGGGTTCGCTGGAGGGGGCTGAGGGGCGCTATGCGATCAAAGTGCCGTCGCTGATTGAGACGGTGCAGGATTTGGCAGGCCTGCCCGTGGTGGCGGAAGGCAATGCGATTGTGCGGGTTAGTGATTTGGCGGAAATCCGGCCTGCGCTGAAAGACCCTGAAACGATCACGCGGTTGGATGGTAAATCGGCGGTGGCGATTGAGGTCTCGAAGCGCATCGGCTCGAACCTGATTGATACGGTCGACAAGGTGAAAGCCGTGACTGCCGAGCTGCAAAAGCAGATGCCGCCGGGGGTGGTGGTGTCTTTCAGTCAGGATAAATCGACGACCATTCGGCAGATGCTGAGTGATTTGCAAAACTCGGTGCTGACGGCAGTGGTACTGGTGTTCATCGTGATCTTGTACGCCCTGTCGGTGCGGTCTTCGATCCTGATCGGGCTCGCTATTCCGTCGTCGTTCCTGATGGGGATTCTGGGGCTGCAAATGGCTGGGCTGACGGTGAACCTTGTCGTGCTGTTCAGCCTGATCCTCGCGGTGGGGATGCTGGTCGATGATGCCATCATCGTGGTGGAATATGCTGAGCGCCGGATGGGCGAGGGCATGGACAAGCGCGATGCGTTTGCCGAGGCCAGCCATCGGATGGCGGGGCCGGTGATCGCCTCAACCCTGACCCGGATCGCGGCGTTCTCGCCCCTGCTGTTCTGGCCGGGAGTGGTGGGCGAGTTTATGAAATACATGCCGATCACGCTGATTGCGACGCTGTCGGCCTCTATGCTTTACGCGCTGATTTTTGTGCCGACCTTGGGCGCGATCATCGCCAAGCCGTTTGCGCATCCGCCTGCGCATAAGGATGGCGCGTATATGTGGGTGGTCGGCAAGGCGATCAGGCATCCGTTTATCGTGCTGTTTCTGGCCATCGGCACGCTGGTGGCGGTGCCTTACAGCTATGGCAAGTTCGGCAATGGCGTCGAGTTCTTCCCAAATGTTGAGCCGGATTATGGCCTTTTGTATGTGAAAGCACGCGGCAACCTGTCGATAGACGAAAAGGATGCGCTGGTGCGGCAGGCCGAGAACCGGATGCTGGGCTGGCCGGGGTTGAAGACGGTTTACACCCGTGTTGGCAGTTCTGGGCAGGGCAACAGCGAGGCCCCGGCGGATACCATCGGCACCATTCAATATGAGTTTATTGATTGGCGCGAGCGCAAGCCCGCCAATGATATTCTCGCCGATCTGCGGCTGGCGATGCAGGGGATTCCGGGGGTGGATATCGAAGTTTCGGTGCCTGCCGCTGGGCCTCCCACTGGGAAAGCCATTCAGATTGAGCTGTCAGCGGATGATCCGGCGGGGCTGAATGATGCGGCACGGGCGATTGCCGAAAAGCTGAAGGCGATCCCGAATGTGATTGATGTGTCGAACGGTTTGCCGCTGCCGGGGGTGGATTGGGAATTGCAGGTTGATCGCGGCGAGGCTGCGCGTTATGGGGCTTCGCCTGCGGCGGTGGGCGCGGTGGTGCAGATGGTGACATCGGGGCTGAAGCTGTCGGAATATCGCCCGGCGGGGTCGGATGATCCGGTGGATATCGTGCTGCGCTTGCCGGCGGAACAACGCACGATTGCGGCTTTGGATCAGCTGCGGATTGAGACTGAGGATGGTCCGGTGCCAATCTCCAACTTCGTGACGAGGTCTGCGGCGGCGACCACGGGCACTTTGACCCGGTTGGGCGGCGCGCGGACGATCACGGTGCAGGCAGGGATTGCGGCGGCGGAAGGCGTGCAGCCGGATCAGGTGCGCGGCGAGGTGCAGGCGATGATCGAGAAGGCCTTTGCCGAAGATGGCTATGCCAAGGCCGGGCTGCGCTGGAACATGGCCGGGGAAGATCAGGAACAGGCCGAGGCCGGGGCGTTTCTGGCCAAGGCGTTTGGCGCGGCGGTGTTCCTGATTTTCGTCGTGCTGTTGGCGCAGTTCAACAAGTTCATCTCGGTTGGCTTGGTGCTGTCGGCGGTTCTGATGTCGACGATTGGGGTGTTCTTGGGGCTGATGATCATGGGGCAACCGTTTGGCGTGGTGATGACCGGGATTGGCGTGATCGCTTTGGCTGGGGTGGTGGTGAACAACAATATCGTGTTGATCGCCACCTATGACAGCTTGCGGCATGACGGCATGGATAAGATTGAGGCGGTGTTAGAGACGTGTCGTGAGCGGGCACGTCCGGTGGTGCTGACGGCGCTGACGGCGATTTTCGGAGTGTTCCCGATTGCCTTCGGGCTGAACCTTGAACTGCTCAGCCATGAGACGACGATTGGCGCGCCATCGACGCAGTGGTGGATTTCGCTGTCGTCGGCGATTGTCTATGGGCTTGCGTTTGCGACGATCCTGACACTGATCGTCACGCCGTCGCTGCTGATGCTGGTGAGCCGGTCTAACCGTTCCTTGCGTGAAGGGCGGCGGTGGTTCTGGAAGAAGCGGTTTTCTTAATCGGCTGAGGTGAATTGACCCGCCGCATCTTTGGGTGCGGCGGGTTTTTCTATGCCCGCTCTAGCGCGATGGCGATACCTTGGCCGACACCGATGCACATGGTCGCCAAGGCGCGCTCACCGGGTTGCAGTTGCAAAGCGGCAGTGCCGGTGATGCGCGCGCCGGTCATGCCGAGCGGGTGGCCGAGGGCAATCGCGCCGCCATTCGGGTTCACGCGGGGGTCATCATCGGCAATGCCCAAGGCGCGGAGGGTGGCGAGGCCTTGGCTGGCGAAGGCCTCGTTCAGTTCAATCACCGCGAAGTCGGATGGGCTGAGGTTCAGGCGGGCCATCAGTTTCTGGCTGGCGGGGATCGGGCCAAGGCCCATGACGCGGGGGGCTACTCCGGCAGTTGCGCCGCCGAGGATGCGGGCGATGGGGGTGAGGCCGTGTTTATGCGCGGCGGCGGCAGAGGCGATGATCAGGGCGGTGGCCCCATCATTGACGCCACTGGCGTTGCCTGCGGTGACAGAGCCGCCCTTGCGGAACGGGGTGCCGAGTTTGGCGAGGGCTTCGATGGTGGTGGCGCGGGGGTGTTCGTCTTGGCTGATCAGCAGCGGATCGCCCTTGCGTTGGGGGATGCTGACCGGGGTGATTTCTTGCGCGAGACGACCATTGGCCTGCGCGGCGCTGGCTTTCGCTTGTGAGCGCAAAGCGAAGGCATCTTGGTCGGCGCGGGAGATGTTGCAATCGGTCGCGACGTTTTCGGCGGTTTCTGGCATCGAGTCGGTGCCATAAGCCGCCTGCATCGCGGGGTTGATGAAGCGCCAGCCGATGGTGGTATCAAAGATTTCAGCGGCGCGGGAGAAGGCGGTTTCGGCCTTGGGCATCACGAAGGGTGCACGCGACATCGACTCGACACCGCCTGCGATGATCAGATCAGCCTCACCTGCCTTGATCTGGCGCGCGGCGAGCAGGATGGCGTCCATGCCTGACCCACACAGACGGTTGATGGTGGTGCCGCTGACGGTTTGCGGCAGACCTGCCAACAGCGCGGCCATGCGGGCGACGTTGCGGTTATCCTCGCCTGCTTGGTTGGCGCAGCCCAGCACCACATCATCGACCGCCGCCCAATCGACGCCCGGATTGCGGGCGATCAGGGCGCGCAGGGGGATGGCAGCGAGATCATCGGTGCGGACCTGCGACAGGCTACCGCCAAAGCGCCCGATGGGGGTGCGGATATAGTCGCAGATGTAAACTTCGGTCATGGCGGGCTCCGGTGAGGCGGGAATTGCTTTAAGTATAAAATATCTATCCGCAATGTCGAGTGGAACATAGCGAAGGGGCAGAGGTTGCCCCCTGCCCCGTTGATAGCTTCGCCGAGCGACGCATCCGTTACGGCGTCGCGGTGGGTTCTTTTGCGTCTAGCGCGGGCCACAGCAGGCTTTGCTTGCCACCGAGTTTGGAATTGCTCAACAGTTCAAACTTTGCAGCAAAACTGGTGAACTCCGGCTCTTGCACCAAGGTTTCCAGCGGAGCCAGCCACGCGAACTGGAAGGCGCGCTTCATCTCGGCAGCTGGGTCGAATTTTTGCGGCTTGTCGGTGATCGCCTCGACCAGTTTGGGATCTTCGACGGCTTTCAGGGTGAAGCGCACCACGCGCAGCAAGGCGTTGTCACAGGTGGCCAGCAGTTCGGGGAAAGTAGGTTGCAGCAACGCGGTGGTCGTGACCAACGGGCCGACGGCGTGGATCTGATAGTGCAACGCCAGTTTGCCGCGCCACATCTCATTCGGCAAAGCGCCTTCCGGGGTGGCGGTGCAGAGCACCAGCTTGACGGAATCGGCCGCCCAAGTCGTCATCGCCTCGTCGTTTTGCAGCAGGCCGATCTGCGCTGCGGCCAAGGCCGCCCAAGCCCGCAGGTTGTTCTGCCGCGATTTCGGCGGGGCTTCGGTGTCGAAAAACACCATGCTGGCTTGCATCCGGGCGGTCAGCCAAGCCTCAATCTCTGGTTGGCGGCTGTCTTGGGTGGCAAGGCTGCGCACCTGTGCATAGGCCATGGCGATGCCGCCGATCCGGCTGGGCACCGAGAGTTGCGCGCCTTGGGATTTCATATCCCCCAGTGCATTGGCGGCGGCCCAGTCGTGGACGCGGTCGACCACGCAATCGGCGATCAAGGTTTGCTTGGCCAGATCGGGCGGCGTTTCGGGCGCGGCCTCGGCTGCGGGATCAACCGGGGCGTTTGGGTCAACCTCGGGCGCTGCGGTGATCTGCAGCGCGGCGTTGGCATTTTTGACCAGAACGTTGATGAAATCATCGACCGGGTTCAACGCGGCCTCGACGGCGGCGTTGGCGGTTGCGTCGAAATCAGAGCGGTTCTTGCTGTCATCCTTATAGCGACTGGGGATGGCAAGTTCCGTTACCGGGGGGACCGGATCGAAGCAGGCGAAGGCTTCGGGATCAGCCTTGGCTGTGGTTTCGGCAATGGCAGATTGCGTGCCAAGACCGAGGCTGACCGCCAAGATCAGGTGTGTGATGCGGACGCTCATTGGCTCACCGCCGGTTGCAGCATCAGGCTGCGGACTTTTGCGGTGGCATCGGTGTTGCCTGCGTCAGAGGCTTTTTGCAGCCAAACCAGCGCATCTTCGCGGGAAGCTGGCACGCCCAGACCAAAGGCGAGCGCATCGGCATAGGTCAGCATGGCAGGAACATCACCTGCCTCGGCGGCTTTGGAGATCCATTGGGTTGACGCCTCCAATTCAGCCGTCGATTTCGCGCTGAGTTGCAAAAGCTTGCCGTATTCGCGCATCCCTGCCGGATTGCCAGCTTCGGCAGCGACACGGTAAAGCGAGGGCACGTCAAGCCGCGCATAAGCATTGTCCTGGATCGGGCGCGAGGCGACGGCCAGACGGGACAGCGCGCGGGGAATGTCCTTGGGTTGGCTGCGTTCGACCAAAGCGACGTACAGATCGGCTGCCTTTTCTGCATTAAATTGCGGCGCGCCAGCGGTGGCGTAGACATCCAACAGACGGTGAATGGCGGTGGTATTGCCGCTGTCATAGCCGCGCTGATAATAGGCAAGCTGAGCGGTTTCCA
This sequence comes from Pseudomonadota bacterium, assembly GCA_040387915.1. Classification (GTDB taxonomy): domain Bacteria; phylum Pseudomonadota; class Alphaproteobacteria; order Rhodobacterales; family Rhodobacteraceae; genus Cypionkella. Next base: position 328,194 of record JAZKCV010000005.1, on the reverse strand, counting down.
TCGACTCGCCACCATATTGACGCAGCAGATCGCCGAGTTGCACCAGACGCCAACTGTCATTTTCGCTGAGGAACTCGGCCACGTTCACCCATTTGGTGAAGGCAGCCTGATCGCCCAACTGACCCATCGCATCGGCGAGGGTTTTGATTTCGTCAAAGCTGCAATCGGTGGCGGTGACGGCGCGGTGCAGGTAGTCGTCGCGACGGCCAAGGTCGGGCTGGAACGGCAGCGCCAGCACCACGGCGTCAAAATCGCCACGGGCTTCGATCACATCGGCATATTTGGCGTAGACCGCTTTCAGATCGGGGAAGCGTTTGGGATCAAGTTGCGGCAACATGCGCAGGGCCGCACCATTGCCCGTCTCAGCCATAGGCTCCACTGCTGCAAGGGCTGCAGCGGCGTTCTTTGCTGGGTCTTGCTTGAGCAGGATTTCGGCCAGATCAACTTCGGCGGAACTGTCGCCTTCGGCAATCGCAGCGCGCAGCATGATGGTGGGGTCGGTGAGGTTCTGGCCGATTTCGGCGAACTTGTTCTCCAACCGCCCGCGTGCGGCGGTGACGCCGTCAAAGCGTTTGGCATAGGACTCCCAGAAGGCGAGTTCCTCAGGTGCGGCGTTGCTGCGCGCCAGCACTTCCATATATTGCGCGATGGCGGTTGGACGACCGTAGAGCGCCTGACTTTGCAGCCGGGCAATGTCTTGCGGGTCGGGGTTTGCGATCAGGGCCAGCAACTCGGTCGGGGTGAATTCGACGGTTTTTGTGCCAGTCGCCGTGCTGATACCTTCCCAATATTGCGCTTCTTCGCGCTGGGGGGCCTGTGGCGCACGGCAGCTGAAGGCATCTTTCAACCCGTTCATCGGGTCAATCTCGCCACCAGTGTGGACGGTGTCGATCACCGCGTCGATGGTTTTGTAGAATTGTTTCGGTGTGGTGGCATAGCGGAACCGGATCGGCGTGAGGCGCTTGGTGGCGCTGGCCTCGCCCATCGCTTCGGCTTTTTCATAATAGGCGACGGCGGCGGATTCACCGCCCCAGCGGCCTTTGTCGGCGATTTCGAAATCGCCCAGAGCGATGAAAATCCACGCCGGGGCGTCAGACCGTTTGGCGAATTGTTCCAAAGCGGCGCGGTAGGCCGGTTGGTAGGCACCATCGACTTTGGCTTCGGATTGCAGGAACAAGGCATTGCGCAACAGGCCTGCGCGGTCACCGAATTTAGCGGCCTTCTCGTAAAGCGCGCGGGCGTGTTCCACGTCTTTCTTGCCGACCAAAGCGCCTTGTTCATACAAGCGACCCAGCGCCACCTGCGCATAGGGCAGGTCCGCATCAGCGGCTTTGGTCAGATAGGTGATCAGGGTATCGTTGGATTTCACCAGATCTTCCGAGCGCAGATGCATCTCGGCGACTTTCCAAGCTGAGACGCCATCGCCCATATCGGCGGCAAAGCGGAACCATTTTTCGGCCAAGCCTACATCACGGGTGACGATAGTGCCGTTCATATATTCGCGGGCGATGCGGGCGACACGGTCGCAGATCATCGGGTCCATCTTACCGACCAAAGCCCCGAAGGCCATGGTGACGGCAATATCGGGTGGCACATCCCAGCCGGGAATTTTCGTGCCTTTCTCCTGAAGTTCAACGATCTTCAGCAGGGCATCGGCGTTGCCGCCATAGCCCGCCGCGACCAGTAATTTCAGGCCTTTGTCTTTATCGACCGCGATGCCGGTGCCGTTCATCAGATAATCAGCAAGGATGTTTTGCAAGCGCGGCGAGCCGCCGTTTTCCGTCGCCATCAGCTGATCGACAAGGCGTTGGTTGGTCAATTCTTTCAGACGGCCCGCCGCGATCAGCAGTTCCACCCGTGCCAGCAAGGCCTTGTTCGCGTCGAATTGCGGATCAACCGAGGGCATCAGGGCGTGGGCTTTTTCGATGGTATCAAACCAACGGATCGCATCGGCATCCATCAGGCGGCGCAGATCGCGTTGGATCAAATCGGGGGCCATTTCGGGCAATGCTTTGCCATCCCAAGCGGCCCATTGTGCGGCGAGTTGCTCGTCCGGGGTGCTGGGCGCGCAGATCTTTTCCACCTCGATGCGGGGCGGCTCGAAGTTTACCGCGACGGTTTGCGGGCTTGCTGTTTGCGCAAAGGCGGGAAGGCCAGCCAGAGCGGCAAAGCAAAGCGGCAAGAACGGGCGGGAAATCAGGGCTGCGGCGCGTGTCATGGTCTTATCCTTTTGCCGATGTACCGCCGCGCAGACTGATCTGCGCGGCGGTTGGGCGATTAAGCTTAGTTGGCAAGCGTCGAGTTTGAACCCGCCACGGTGTAGTTGCCTGCGGTGCCGCGCAGCACTATTGCCACACCGCCACGCCGTTGCAGATCGACCGCAGGCAGCGAGGCCAGAACTTTATCGCCATCGCGGACCTCAAAATCCAAGGTCAGCGGGGCTTTCAGCGCCACATTGGCCGCGCCGTTCATCGGCACACCTGGCAACGCCACCGCTTTGGCGGCGGGCACATAGAGATCAACCTTCGGCAGATCGCTGAGGTTGAAGAAACTGATCACGGCTTGCGCGGGGTTAGAGGTGATGTCTTCCGGCACCAGCGTTTTGGTGCCATCAGCGCCGACGATGTAGGAATAGTACTTGCCCGCTTCGACATTCACCGTGGCGTCATCCACACCTGTGACCAGTTTGATCTCACCGGGTTTGGCGACGACGACATAGCCGGAAATCCCGCCATCGAGTTGAGCGAAGGTCTTGGTGTCGATCACCGCATTGGTTGGGGCGGCGGCGACCACGCGCACAAAGCTGGCGCTGGGGTCGGGCACGTCTTCGTATAGACCGCCATCCTGAGCCAGCCCCGCCGTGGCATAGATGCCGCAAAGCCCTGCACATAGGGCAATCAACCAGTTGCTGTTCTTCGTCATGACGCGTCTCCTTTGGTATTCGCGCAGAAATTCAGGGTTGTGGAATCACTGACGGGGCGGTCGAAATGCACCGTCACTTTTTTGATATTCGGCATCGTGAAAGCCGACAACCCAAGGTAGAAGTTTCCTGTAGCACGCAACCTTTGGCTGCGTTCGATTTTCGAGTGACGGATTAATCCATCATCGCCTTCGATGCTAAAATTGGCGATGCGCGGACCTTCTCCGCCGAAATCGGCAAAGATCGCATCATCGGCACCGACCTTGAGGCCAGCCAGTGAGGCCTCTACCGTGTTGGCGTCCAGCTTGGTGACGGGCAAAGCGGTGGTGCAGGTGTTGCCCGCCGCCGCGATCAGTTCTTCCAGCGGCGCTGCGCCGTATTGTGCGAGGTTGTTGTAGATCGGGTTTTCCCAGATCAGAAAGCGCGGGCGCTGTGCCTTGAATTCATCCGAGGTCATGTAAGAGGTCATCGAGCCGAACTGGTTGCCGCCGGTGATTGCGTAGTTGACGATTTCCAGTTGCGAATATTCTGCCAGAAAGCCCGCGAAATTGTTGATCGGGCTGTCGGAATAGGACGTGCCGACCAGCACTGCGGGCAGCACCTCGGTCGAGGCGGCGAAAATATCAAGGCCGCTCGCTGCCGCATCGGTGCTGGCGGCAGCTTCGGTTTTATAGGCCATCGTCTCGGTCGGTGGCAGTGATTTGGCGCAATAGCCTTGCAGGGTGCGGCGCATCCCCGAGAAGGCGACTTCGGGGGCAATCGCGGTGGTGACGAAGGTTTGCTTAGGCAGATCGGCATAGGCCGGGTCGGTCTTGATCTGTTCGGCAATCGCCTGTGCGCCCAGCCGCGCGCCTTGCGAGGTCCAGTGGAAATCGTCGCCGAACAAGGCGCGCTCGCCGCCTTTGTTATTGCGCAGGGCGGTCATCATATCCGGGGCGACGATGCCGGCTTTGTTTAGGCGGGTGATGAAATCGGTGTAGATCGCATTCGCCACTTCGGGCTGAAAGCCATAGTCGGCGGCATGGGCAGGCAGATATTGCGGCATCACCTGCGATTTTGTCGGAATGGTCACATAGACCAGCGTGGTGCCGTTTTCCTGCAGCACTTTCGCCAGTTGGCCCAACATATGCACAGTGCGGTCATCCAGCGGGTGCTGCATCCGCAGATCGGCAAAGGTGCGGAAGAACACGCCGCCTTTGCCTTCAATCGCGGGCAGGACGGTGTTGTATTCGTAATTCGAGCACTCGAAGTTCGACGCGGTTTGCGCCAAGGCGGGTGCGGCTGTCAGGGCAATGCCAAGCGCCGTCGCAAGCCGGAAAGCTGCGTTCATTGGGAAACCTCCGTGGGGTCAGTGGCGTCAAGGCGGGCAAGCAGGGTCTGCGCCATCGCGACTTTGCCAGGTTCATTCGAAGCGATCATCAGCGCGAGTGCTGCTCGGGCAGCGGGCACATCGGGGGGGCTGCCGTCTTTGGGCATGATCGCGGCTTGCGCCAGCTTTTGCGCGGCATTGGCATCGCCTGCCTTGGCGGCTTGCATCAGCCATTTGCGCGACTCGGCGGTATCTTGGGGAAAGGGTTGACCAATGGCGTACATATCCGAGAGGCCAAGGGCTGCGGCGGTATTGCCGGAACGCGCCAGCTTGACCAAGGCATCCTTGCCGCTTTTGATCTGTTTGTCGGACAGGGTAACTTCGGGCGATTTCATCAGTGCAATCATGCGGCTCATCGCAAATTCGCGCCCAAGATAGCTGGCCATCGCGTAATAATGCACCGCAGAGGGCAGCACCGTTGGCGTGTGGCGTTCTTCAAGGCGGCGGGCATAATAGAACGCGGCCAGACCATCACCGGAATCCGCTAATTCCTGCAACTCGCTGTCTTTCAACTCTTGCTTTGAAATCATGCGTTTGTGCAGGGTTTTCAGGCGTGACACCACTGGGTCAACCGGAGGTTTTGCGGCCAAACGCGCAGCCTTCTGCTGCGCCAACCTTTCGGCCAGTTTCGCGGCTTTTTCTTCTTTGCTGAGATAGACCTTTGACACCACGGTCGGCGGCACGACTTGAGGCTCGACCTTTTCGGCCAAGGCGGGGGCTGACAGCAGGCTGCTGATCATCACCGCAGCTATGGCGTTCCAGTTAGTTTGCACTGGCCAATTCCTCGCCAATCTTGTGGCCGTCCCAGAGTTTCGGGTCGGTCAGATAGCGCAGCGGAACTTCCCAGATCACCACTTTCGGCGGGGCGTCGCGGAAGCTGTCGGAGGCGAGGTATTTGTCCATCGGCTTGACCGGGCCAAGGCCCTGTTCAGCCGCGTTCAGCACGTCTTGGTGCAGATCAAGCTTCAGGGCTTCGGCAAAGCTCCAATGCGGGTTGGCGCTGTAGGAGGTGCCGATTAGAACCACATCAACTTGAGCGGCCGCGAAGATGTCGGAGGTGTCGGCGGGGGCTGCAACGACATAGGGGTTGGCGTCTTCCCGATCCAAACCCAGCATCGGCGCGATGCCTTCGGTGGTGACGTAGGACACCAGGTCGCCTGCGAATTCGGCTTTGGGTTCTTCGGTGCGGGTCATCTGGGCCGTGCCGAGCGGGATCAGACCGGATTTAGCGACAGCAGCGGCCACAGCGGCGGCTCCGTCCAGCGTCCAGTGGGTATCGGTGGCGAAGAAGGCGGGTTTGGTTTTCACCAGTTCCACCAGCGGCGTGCGGGCATCGACGGTTTCAATTTGCGCCGCGTTCAGCTTTGCCAGAAGATCGGCGTAGAAACCTGCCATCTCAGCCGAAAGCTCTGGCGCTGCAGCCTCGGCGGCTTGCACATCGACCTTGGCAGGCAGCGGCACGACGATCAGCTTGGTGCCGTGGGCGGCGAGCGTATCGCGGATCTCGGCGATTTTGGCGACGGAGGGCTGCAGGCTTGCAGGCAAGGGCCGGGTTTCTTCCGAGGTGAACAGCCAGCCGTCTTTGCCCACGACGACGCCTTTGCGGCCTTCGCCGATCAGCAGGTAACGGGCAGCGCCCATCACGCCAATCGACGGCTCACGGTGCGGCATCGCGGTTTTATAAAGCGTGTCGAAGCTGTGGGTGACGGTGCCGCGCAGGGCGGCCATGTCAAACGCCGCCAGTTTGCCACCGGGTTCTTCATAAACCGCCAGATTGGCGAAGGGGACGTAGCCGAAGAACACCACCGGCAGGAAGTAGCGCGACATCTTGTAAAGGCTTTGCATGATGGGCTCCTTCAGAACTGGAAGTAGAGGAAGGGCGAGAAGCTTGCCTCGGCCAGTTTCATGATCGCAAGCATGGCGATCAGCGAGACCACGGCGACCGGCAGCAAAGAGGTCGCGGCGGTCAGCGTGCCATTGCTGCTGACGCCGATGCCGCCTTGCGGCGCGAAATACATCTCTTTGCCGATGCGATTGATCTGCGGCTCGGTTGCGCAATAGGTCATTGCGATCACCAGCATCACAATGCTTTCGCCACTGATCTGGAAAGCAATATCCATCGGGATCGCAAAGCCGTGCAAGCCGATCATCCCGGCGTAGACATCCATCGCTTGGTGCATGTCGACAGCGCGGAAGGCGACCCAGCCGATCAGCACCAACAAGAGGGTCTGCACAAGGCCGATGAAAGACGAGCGGTTGGCCCAGCCTGTGGCGCGTTCAATCGCCAGCCAAGCGCCGTGCCAGATGCCCCAAGCGAGGAAGGTGCCGTTTGCGCCGTGCCACAAGCCGCCCAGCACCATCACGATCATCAGGTTGACATAGGTGCGGGTTGGGCCGACGCGGTTGCCGCCCAGCGGGATATAGAGGTAGTCGCGCAGCCAGACCGACAGTGAGATATGCCAGCGGCGCCAGAACTCGGTGATCGAGCGGCTGATATAGGGCATGTCGAAGTTCTTGCGGAAGCGGAAGCCCATCATCAACCCGAGGCCCACGGCCATGTCGGAATAGCCCGAGAAGTCGAAGTAAAGCTGCATCATATAGGCGAGCGAGCCGAGCCACGACAGCGCAGCCGACGGGTCAGGGGTGGTGAAGGCGATATCGGCCAAGGGGGCGACGGTATCGGCCAGCAGCACCTTTTTGCCCAGACCCACGATGAACAAGGCCAAGCCATCGGTGAACAGCACCAGCGAATGGGTGCGGTGTTTGAATTGGTCGGCGAGGTCCTTGAAGCGCAGGATCGGGCCTGCCACCAGCTGCGGGAACAAAGCGATGAAGGCGGCGAAATCGAAGAATTTCAGCGTGGCATCGGCGTCTTTGCGGGTGACATCGACCAGATAGCTGATCGAGTGGAACACATAGAACGACACGCCAATCGGTAGGATCAAGCGCCAGTGGACTCCCAAACCATTGGCATCGGTGCCGAACAGTTGTGCTAGGCTGTCGATAAAGAAGTTCAGGTATTTGAACACGCCCAAGACGCTGAGGCAGCCGACCACCCCGATGCCGCACCACATCTTGGCGCGCGGGGTATCGAGGTTTTTCGCAATCAGCAGGCCGATGCAGAATGTCCACAGCGTGGTTGCGAACAGCAGCAGCAGGAAGTCGAACCGCCACCAGCCGTAGAACAAATAGGACGCGAACAGGATCACCATCGAGCGGCCTTTGGCGGGCGTCAGATAGTAGATGCACAGAAACAGCGGCAGGAATAGAAACAGGAAGGTTTCCGATGAAAAGACCATGAGGTTACTCCTGACTGCAGATCGAGGCGAAATCGGCATCATCTGCCGCAGCGCTCGAAATCTGGAAAACGGCCGCGTGGTCGGTGCGGCCCAAGGTGAGGAATGCCGCCTGATGTTGGGCGAATTCACCGTCGAAAATGCGGGGCAACTGCTGGCTCAGATCGTTGTCGCGCAGGGTGACAAGGTGCAAAGCAGCCCCGGTCAGCCCGATCTGGTTTTGCGCCATCAGATTGCTGTTCAACTCCATCCGGGCTTTGGTCAGTTGCGCGCCAACGGCAATGGCAGAACCTGCGTTGTTGACCAACGCATTGCCCGCGATTTGGACATATCCGGTTTTGGTCAGCCGCAAGCCAACCGCGCCATTGGCGGCGATGACGTTGTCTTGCACCGAAAGGCAGGAGGCGGTTTTGGCGGTAAGCCCGCTTTGGGCGTTATCCAGCACTGCGTTGCCGCGCAGGGTGATGCCAAAGCTGCCGCCATCGACCTGCATCCCGTTGCCCTGCCCGCCCAGCACCAGATTGCCCGCGACCAGTGTATCCTTTGAGCGCGCGGTGATGCGCAGGCCAGCCCCGGCTTTGGTGTTGTAAATCGTATTGCCCAAAGCCGCGCCTTGGCCGACTTGCGCCAAGGTCAGCGCCGCACCTCGTGAGGCTAGAAACGCGTTCTGTGTCACCTGGGCGGCTTTGGTGCCGATCAGGGCGACGCCGCCGATATCCTCAAAGCGATTGTCGCGCAGCACCGATGGCGTGGTCGAAGCGAACAGCCCTTGGGTAGAGATCACGAAGCCCGCGAAGGGGCCAAGATCGGCCATGCCCAAAGCTTGAAACTGATTGGCCTCGGCATAAACTTGGCCAGAGCCGGAGGTCAGCACGAAGGGGCGGTATTGGGATTCGGGCGCGTCTGCGGCGACATCGCTGCGCAAGGTCGCGCCGCGCAGATCAAGCTGGCCGAAGTTCAGCAGGAACGCGCCCTCAGCCGCTTGCATCTGCAACACATCGCCGGGGTGGATCAGCAAGGTAGCACCCTGCCAGATCACCAAGGGGCGCGACAAAGTCACAACGCCATCCGCCATCGAAATGCCCGCGATGCCCTGCGCTTGCGCCGCTGTCGCCAGATCTTGCAGGCTGATCACGCCCGCGCTGATGAAAATCCCGGCCTTGCTGTTGTGCTGGGCCTGCTGCACGCGCAGCTGGTTGTTGGTGCCTTCCGAGATCGACAGCTGGGTCAGCGCAATCTGCGTATCCCCTGCCGCAACCTTGGCGGCGTCGCCGGAAGGCAGTATCACGGCGGCAAGTGCTTTTGGGCGCGGCGCAGGTTTCACACCGTAAAGGTCTGCAATCTGCGCCACCGCGTCATAGCCGAAGCCCTGCGTGCCCATCACACCGGCGTCTTGCTGCAATCCGGCAATGCCTGCCTGCAATGCCGTGCTGTCGGCAAGCTTGGGGGCGGCTTGCCCCATGCTTGCGCTGAACAGCACAGCACTCGCCAGATATGCCAAGACGCGAGTCATCCTATTGCACCGCCCCGGTGACGGGTTCCAAGGCTTCGGCTTTGGTGAACAAGGACGCCACGGCTTTGACGGCAGAGGCTGCGACCTCGGCGACGTTTTCTGCGTCATAGGTCATCAGAAGCTGCATCGCGCGCAGTTCTTTTGATCCGGTGTTGGTGAGGGGCAGAGTTACATCGGCGGGAATGGTGACGCTGTCGCCGCGCGCCACCGCAACCATTTTGCCTTCACGCTCGTAAACGCCGCCGCCATTCAGGAAGGTCAGCAGGCTGGGGCCGTGGCCGGTGCCGTTGACTTTCAGCGAAGCGCCGGGAGATATGACCAGCATCCGCATGTCATAGCCATCATCCTTGGCCAGCAGTTCGACCTGCCCCCAGTTGGTGTCGCGCAGCAGATGGGTCGAGACTTCGGGGCGTTTCATGCCCTTCAGATGCTCGACCACCTGTTTGACATCCTGCGAGTGGTCGCGGTTCATCACCAGCAGCGCATCCGGGGTATCGACCACGATCATATCGCGCAAGCCGATCACCGCCACCAAGCGCGAGTCGCTTTGGATCAGCGAATTGTGGGTATCCAGCGCGAACACATCGCCGTTGATGACGTTGCCATGTTCATTGCGGGTCGAGATTTTCTGCACCGCATTCCACGCGCCGACATCATCCCACTGGATGTCACGCGCCGGGGCCAGAGCCACGGCGGTGGAGCGTTCAAAGACCAGCCGCTCGGTTGGCTCGGATTTGGCTTTTACGAACGAGGTTTCTTCCAGATGCAACGCGCCGTTGATTATCTTGCCAGCGCTAACAGCGGCAGAGACGGCGTAGAAGGTTTCAGGCTCGAACCGGTGGAATTCTTCGATCAGCACATCGGCGCGAAACAGGCTGATGCCCGACGCCCAATAGGAGTAACCACCCGAGATCAAGGCTTGCGCACGCTCGTATGGCGGCTTTTCGATGAAGGTCTCAACCCGGTGCAGGCCGGGATAGTTGGTGTAGCCACCGCCATCGACGATATAGCCGTAGCCGATTTCCGGGTAGGCTGGCGGCACGCCGAACAGCACGATGCGGCCATTGTCGGCGGCTTGCTGCATCGCAACCACGGTGGCGTTCAGATCACCGGTGATGATGTGGTCAGACGGCAGCACCAGAAGCTGCGCTTCGGGGTCTTCGGCGATGGCGGTCAGCGCCGCAGCCAGAACGGCTGGACCCGTGTTGCGGCCCATCGGTTCGGCGATCACCGTTCCGGTCAGTTGCAGATCGCGCATCTGACGGGCGACCAACTGGGTTTGCCCCGCGCTGGTTACGATGATCGGTGGCTTGAACACACCGCCGCGATGGCGCTGCAGGGTGGTCTGGAAGTAGCTCAGACTGCCCTTGCCTTGCACCGGCTGAAATTGCTTCGGCTGCTCGACTCGGGACATCGGCCAGAGCCGCGATCCCATGCCACCGCACAGAACCAAGGGATAAATCGACGTTTTCATTGCGCGCTCCGCTGGGTCATTGCCCGAAGGAAAATCTGAAAAGGGTGGTAACGGGGGAACTGCTCGACTTAGAACCAAGGCTTCTTGATGATGGTCAGCTTGGCCAGCTGGCCAGCTTGTTCGGCTGGCAAAGGCGTGGCGGGGATCAGCCGCACCGGCAGGCCCGCAGCGGTGGCCTCAGCCCGCAGGCTGGCGGGATCGACAGCGGCGTTGATCGTGCTGCCATCGCCGAACTGCACCTTGACGTGATCGGAAAAGGCGAGGGTCAGCACATCGGCGGCGGGCACGGTTGCGGTCAACAGAATTCGCGCATCGGCGGTGTGGACGTTCAACATCGGCTCACCCGCGCTGACGGTGGCGCCGACGGTGGCGGCAAGGGCGGTTGCGGTGCAGTCGCAGGGCATCGCAATCGACAGCATCTCGCCCGAGGTGGCGCGGATGGTGAAGGCGACCTCGCCTTTGGCGGCGGCGAGGTTAACGTAATCGACTTGGCCGCCTGCGGTTGCGGTCAGGGTCATGCCGTCTTGCACAGCCAGACCGGGGGCGGCGAGGGGTTGGGTGAAGATGCGGTTATAGGCCAAGGTGGCAACGGCTGCGAGCAAAGCCAAAGTAGCAAGGGCCAGACCAGCGCTGCCCAAAACCCGGCTGAAGGTCAGCCGCTTGGCATTCATCGCGGCGGCGCGGTTGGCGGGCGACGGAATGGAAGGAGCGACACCGATCACCTCGCCCAAGGCCACCAGATCACCGGCGATGTAGGAATTGATCAGATGGCGCAGCTGCGGCAGATGCTCGCCCGCCGGATCAACGAAGTTAACGGTGGCGTGGCCGTTGCCGCGATCCAGCGATTGCACTTGGCCCAGCACTTCCAGCGTGACGCTGAAGCCTTTGAAGGGAAACATGAAGCGCATCAGACGGGTCGCGCCATCCAAGGCGGGGTCCATCAAGCCAGTGATTTCGGCGGCGACCAACGACAGGCGTTCACCCTTGAACTGCCGCCCGTCGATGCCGACGACGAAGGGGATGTCCAGCAAAGGATGCTCGCCTTGCACGGGCAGAACGGGAAGTTGGCCGATGGTTTGGCTTTCAGCGGTGTTGGTGTCCATTTCAGCGATCCTTCACGAATTCAGACGATGCCAGACAAAAGAACCACGCCCAAAGTCAGCCATCCGAGGGCGAGGGAGTGGGAGAAAGCCGACGACCACCCTTGCAGGCGTTGGCGGAATGGGAGAGCCACGGCGCGGGCTTTGCGGGCGGATTGCCGGGTCCAGCGCTGGCGATCGAGGCGGAACAGCACGAAACTTTTCACAGCCGCCCCGGTGATCTGGCTGAAGTACAGCAAGAACGGATAGGTGATCGGGAAGGGCTGCATCCGCACCGTCGCCAGAATCCAGCAATAGGTATAGCGGGTGAACATGATCCACGCGATGTAGACGGGGAGTGCGAGCGGCTCGATAAACACCGCCCCGAACAGCACCGAGATCGGGCCAGCAAGCGTGGTCCAGATGCCGACGCGCTGATCTAGGATCGACCACCACGTAAACCAGCCGATGCTGTTGGGGGACAGCGACAGCGCCCGGCCATTGGTGCGCAGCATGTTGCCAAACCAGCGCATCATCAGGGTCAGCGCGGAATCGATAAAACCGGGACGCGGCTGGCTTTCCATCGACAAGGAGGCCACGTCGGGCAGGTAGCCCATCTTGTAGCCGTTTTTCAGCAGCCAGAACCAAGTGGATTTGTCGTCGCCGGTGAGGAAATTCACCCGACCCAAGCGCCAATGGTCGATGAAATCGCTTTGCACCTGATTGATGAAGCCCGCGTTGGTGGCGAGATCGGCACGCACCACGCTCATCCGCCCGGTCAGGGTTAGCACGCGGTCCGACAGGCCCATCGACGACATCATCACTTGGCGCTGGTTAAAGCGCAGCATGAACCAATCGCGGAACAGCGGCATGTCGGTGGCGCGGATTTCGACTTCTTCATCCGTGGTCACAGCACCCATATCGGGGTTGGTGAAGAAGGGCGCTGTGGCCGCCACAATGTCTTCGGGCACGCAGCTGTCGCCATCGACAAACAGCACGATATCGCGGCGAGTCGGAGCTTCGCCTGCGATCAGGCGCAGCGACCGCGCGAGGGCGTCGCGTTTGCCGGTGCCTGCGATTTGGTCAACCATCAGGCGGGTGGTAGATGTGTCCACCGACATGCGGTCAAAGATGTTGCGGATCAGGCGGGCATCGGCGGTATCAACCACCGAACAGACCACCGTCGCACCGCCAGCCGAAGCGGCAGCGGCGCGGAACAGGGATTGGTAAACCCGCGTGGTGACTTCGGGTTCGATCTTATAGCTGGTGACAAGGAAATACGCATGCGCTGGGGTGGGCAAGGCAGCATATGCCGCCATCGCGCGGGCTTTACGCTGCGGATAGACCCATTTCAGGAACAGCGCCGCACGCCCGAAGTTGATCGCGGCCCAAGTGTAACGCCATAGGCCAATCACCCCGACCACGACCAAAGCGCTGCCCACATCGCCCATCGCATGGAACGGCAGGCTAAGGCCAAGCCCGAACATCACAGCGATGAAGGCGATATGTCCCAGCATCATCATTACCAGCAAATGCCCTGATAGGTGCCGCCCGAACGTTTGCCGGCTTTGATGCGCGTCAGGTCGATCACCGGATGGGTGGCAGCGTTCAGCTCCTCCAGCGTGTCGTCGTATTTGTTGCCGACCAGCACGATGTCAGATTTCGCCAGCAGTTCCTTGATCGTCGGCACCAGACGGTCCTTCAGATCAATGTTGTAATCGTTGCCACGTCCTGCCGCGCTCATGTCATTGGCGTAGGCTTCATGCACGAAGGGGTCGTAGACGTTCAGTGTCATGCCCTGGTCGATCAGACGGGCGGCGAGTTCGGCCAACGGGCTTTCGCGCATGTCATCGGTGCCGGGTTTGAAGCTGATGCCAACAAGGCCAACCGAGGTGGAACCAGACGCCATCACCATCGCCTCGGCGCGGTTGATCTGTTCGGCATTGGCAACCAGCACGGCATCCAGCAACGGCGAGGCCACTTCGATATCGGCAGCAATCGAACGTAGGGCACGCACGTCTTTCGGCAGGCACGATCCGCCAAACGCAAAGCCGGGGCGCATGAAATACGGGCTCATCGAGACTTTGTGATCCGAGCAGAGGATCTTCATTACCGCTTGGCCGTCCAGCCCGCAGGCCTTGGCGATATTGCCGATCTCATTGGCGAAGGTGACTTTCACCGCGCGCCAAGCGTTCGAGGTGTATTTGATCATCTCGGCCGAGCGGACATCGACGACGTTCACATCGCAGGGCAGGTCTTTGTTCAGCATGGTCAGGAAGTCGGCGGTCTTCTGCTCCAGCGCGCCGAACACGATCAGGCCGGGATCGTAGTAATCCTGAATGGCGGTGCTTTCGCGCAGGAACTCGGGGTAGTAACCAACGCCGAAGCCGACGCCCGCTTCCATGCCAGAGTATTCCTCAAGGATCGGGATGCAGACCTTTTCCATCGTGCCGGGAACGATGGTGGAGCGCACGATGACCGAATGGAAACCGTCTTTGCCGGGAAGGGCTGAGGCAATCATACGGCAGCAGCTTTCGACATATTTCAGCCCGATCGAGCCATCCTCTGCCGATGGAGTGCCAACGCAGACAAACGACGCATCAGCGGCGCGCACTGCGGCGGCAGCGTCCAGGGTGGCGGTCAGCTTACCCGCCGCGAAAACCTCGGCGATCAACTCTGGCAGACCATGTTCCACGATGGGCGAAAGCCCTGCATTGATCGAGGCAACCTTGCCCGGATCCACATCCACCGCGATCACTTCATGGCCGTCTTTCGCCAGACAAGCTGCCGAGACAACGCCCACATAACCGATCCCGAACACGACAATTTTGGCCATCACAATCGTCCTTTTGAAGTGGCATTCCTGCGGCGAAAATGCGGCAGTGCAGCATTAACGGCACATTAAGGACGGCAAAAGAGATTTGGAAAGTCAGGCTAAACCCTTATTTTGTAGGTAATTTTTACCAAACGCCTTACATCTTTCGATCTAGTGTAGGGGAAAACCGAAAAGTTTATGCTGCAATGCAGAAACAATGACGACGGACTCAGAGCACCCTTTCGGATGCGCTGAGTTACGCGTTTTCCCCCGTTTTTGAATTGTCAGCCGAAGCGTTCTTCCGATTGAACCCAACCATTACGAATCGCATATTCAACGATGGCGCGGCGTCCTTGCAGGTTAAGTTTGCTACTGCCGCGCGCCTTGTAGGTCTCGATGGTCTTCGATGACAGCTCCAGCTCCAGCCCGATCTCTTTCAGGCTTTTACCAAAGGCCACCGATTTCAGAACGTAGATTTCCCGTTCGGTCAGCTCACGCGGGCGGGACACTGTCGGTGTGGATTGAGTGGTTTCAAACAGGTTCGCAAAAGTTGGGTCTATGCAGGTCGCGCCGCCATGCACTGCCGAGATGGCCTGCTCCAGTTGCTCTAATCCAATCGTGCGCGGCAGCACGCCGCGAAACCCTGCGGCAAGGCAGGATCTTGCCAAGGTCATCGACAGATCATTGGTGTAGCTGATCAAACTGCGGGTGCCGAACCTCTCACGCAAACGTTGCACCAGCTTCGAAGGGATAAGGTCAAGTTGTGCCGGGTCGAGCAAGACAATATCGACTTGCGCCACGGTCTTGTCTTTGGCGTCATGATCCTGAAACGTCTCAAGCACATCAGCAGGCGAATGGGCCACAGCCCGCATATGGGTGCGCTTTTCCAGCAGTGAGCATAGGCCCAGCGCAAACATCGGATCTTTGTCGATGACGACCATCTGGATCATCGGGTCTTCGGCGAGCATTCTCTGCGTTCCTTAGGGGTGTGCCTTCGTGCAGCCGCGCTGAACCCTGCGAAGCCTCGCGACGAAAACAGGTAAACTCTAACCGGCTCCCCCCGGATTGAAACAATGTCACCGCGTCAAATCACAGATGAACACTATGCCGAAGCTTCGTAACGGCACAATAACAGCAATCATTGGCCTGACCGCGCCAAGCGCATATTCGCCTAGGTCGATGCCAAAATCGGCGAGAATTCGGGCATTTGCCTAGTTCGGTAGCCGCCCGGAATCTGCGTTGTGAGGGATTTCCCTACATGTTTGCGGGGAGAACCTCGGAGCGCCTGACGGTCGCCCCGACGACTCCCGGTCTGTCTTGCGGGTGAAAGCCGCAAGGTTACTGCAACAGGTAGTCGCGCAGATGCGTTGCATCGACATTAGCCACGATCAGGGAATCGCCCAGATCGGAGGTCATGGTCAGGTAACTCACTCCACCGCGCATCTGCGTCGAGATCGTGAAATCATCGGCGGTCGACGCCGATCCAGCCAGCCAATGAGTCAGCGAGTCGGCCAGATCGGACTCGGCAAAGCCGAAGAACACCAGCGTGTCATGCTCGGCGATGCTGAAATCGCGCACCGTGTTGATGCCATCGCTGGCAATGAACACATCTGCGCCCGCCCCCCCGATCAGCGTGTTCTTGTCCGCGCCGCCATTCAGCGTATCGCTGCCCAAGCCGCCAGACAGCGCATCATCGCCCGCGCCGCCGTTCAGAAGATCATTGCCAGCATAGCCATGCAGGTGGTCGTCGCCCGCATTGCCGAAGATGAGATTGTTGCCAGCGTTGCCGATCACCCGGTTGCCATTGGCGTTGCCGAGAAAATCGAGATCAGCCTTGCCAGTCATCCGCACATCCTGCACCGACGTATCCGCCATGCTATCACTGGACACATCCACACTGGACGGCGTTCCACCTGCCGCTGCCGCAGGGGCCGACACCAGCGTCAACTGTTTGCTGCTGACGGATTTGACCCCGTCGATGAACTGAAACTCCTCGATCCCGGAAATAAACGTATGGCCCAGCGCGCTGAGCACAACGCTTTGGCCGCTGATCGTTGTCACCAGAACCTGCGAGCTGTGCAGCCCGATCACCAGCCGATCAACGCCTTGGCCGCCGATGATCGTGTCGTCTCCGGCAGAGGCGAACACCAGATCAGACCCGGTGCCCAGATCAATCCAATCGTTGCCCGCGCCGCCCGCCACGCTGTCATTGCCCGACAAAGTGCTGATATGCGCCCCGGTATCGACCGCTATCACCGCATCAGCCCGCACGGTGGCCACCACATTCTCAAACTTGATGACATTGGCATCGGGATTGGTCGGCGCGCCATAGCTGGTGCCGGGGTTGAAAAAGCTGACCGAGGCCATGTAGGCCTGCTCGGCGGTTGTGCGGATCGAGTTATGCACGATCACCGTATTGCCATGGTCCAAGCCGCCGTGAAAGTTGATGTCGCGGTTGGTGAAATCGACCTCGATGGTGTTGTTTGCCGCCGAAGTATAGCTGGCGAACAGCACGGCATGGCGGGTATCCACCGCTTGCAGATGGGTGAAGGTGCTGTTGTAGACATCGCGGATCCAAAAGCCATAACCATTGCCGCTGTCGCCTTTGTTCTGCGCCCCTGTCACCGTCACATCATCGACCACCGCATCAATCGAGCGGCCCAGCACCAAGCCGTTCGAGCCCGGGTTCACAATGTCGACATGCTCGACCACCGTGCGCACCGAGCTGTTGACCAGCACCATCATGCCGCCATCTTCGGCCTTGTTGATATTGTTAAAGTTGCTCGGGTCCGCCGTGCCATAGGCTCCCTTGAAGGTCAGGTTGCGTACCGTCACATCCTCGACCGTATCCGCCACCGCCACGGTTGTGGTTGCGGCATCAAAGGCGAAGGGCAGCGGGCGATCCAGCACGACAGTGTTGCCATGCACTTCGGTCACAACCACCATCGCCGTGCGCAAAGGTTTGTCCTGTAGCCATTGGGTATCGCCGATCTCTGTGAACAGGGCAGCGTCATTGGGCCGTTCAATCCACAGCACATCACCGACCTTAAGCGCGGCACCATTCGCCACTTTAAGATTGGTCGCCCCCTCGCCTGCCGCTTGGGTCAGCTTCATGGCATTGGTTTCGGTTTCGCGAAACAGCGCGGTTCCGATTTGCAGCGCGGGCGCCCCAGCCAACGCCTTGTCGGTGATGATGGTGACATTGCCTTGCCCTTCGAGCGTGATGCCATCCTTGTTCAGCACCACGGTTTTGTTGAACGTGTAGGTGCCTTGTTGCAGCACAATATGCGTGCCCGCAGCAGCGGAATTGATGGCGGCCTGAATCGTGGCAGCCGAGCTTCCGGCCACAATGGTGATCACCGGAGCCGAGCTAGAAGGCGCTATTGCAGCGCTGGAAAGGGCAACAGACATGGCACACCTTTGGGTTGTTTGAGCAGCAGACCCTTCCGCGGTGCGATTCAAATCGGGCAGCAATGTGTTTGGGTTGCGTCAGCTCTGCGCCGCGCTGGGGTGCGGGGGATTTGCCTGACAAAACCTGTCGATTTTCACCCCAAGCATTATCAACCATCTGGAAACAGATCTAAATGATTGTTTCCATACTATCTATATATTCAGGGGAGTTACCTCAAATACGTGCAGATATTGCCCAGCGCGCGGGACTGATTCGCAGCCTTCGCGACGCTGCCGCCGGCCTTGCGCGGGGAATGGGCTTCCGATACGCTGATCTGATAGGATTTTTTAACCTGTTGCCGTCTTAATCGCCGCCAGACTGCCCCGCGTCCCCTTGCGATTTAGGAGCTTTTCGATGTTCGGCTTGTATGACGCTTTGATCCGTATGCGGCTGCATCTGGCGCTGATCGCGCTGCTGGCCCCACTGCCGCTGGCGGCACAGAACGCCAGCTTTGCCCCCGGCTGGCAGATTGATGCGCAAAGCTCGCAGCTGCGGTTTCAGTCGGTGAAAAATGTCACCAAGGTTGAATCCAGCACCTTCGCTGCGTTTTCGGGCGGGCTGGATGCCGATGGCACTTTGTCGCTGCATGTGTTTCTGGATTCGGTTGATACCAAGATTGACCTGCGCAATGTGCGGATGCGGTTCTTGCTGTTTGAAACCTTCCGCTTCCCCGAGGCGGTGATCACCGCCAAGATCAATGCCGCTGATCTGGCCGATCTGCCGACTTTGCGGCGCAAGACCATTCACCTAACCTATACGCTCGATCTGCATGGTGTGAAGAAACAGCTTGAGACGGATGTGGCCGTGACCATGGTGCAGGATGATACTGTCGTGGTGTCCTCGACCGTGCCAGTGGTGATCGCCACCGATGATTTCGGTCTGGCCGAAGGCGTGCAAAAGCTGCAAGAGGCGGCGAATGTGGTGATCATCCCTTCGGGCACCATCAGCTTTGATCTGACCTTGAAGCGTAACGGCGGCGCGGTGACGCCTGCGGCCCCTGCCCCGGCAGAAGCCGCCCCCGTCGCAGATGCGCCCGTCGTGGCTGCAACACCGGAAGCGCCTGCCGCAGAGACGGCCACCCCTGCGGTTGTTGCCCAAGAACCCACCGGCGATCTGGATCTTGAGGCCTGCAAGGGCCGCTTTGAAATCCTATCGCGCAGCGGCAATATCAACTTCCATTCCGGATCTGCCCGCCTGCAAGCCGACAGCGCGCCGTTGCTGGATAGCGTCGCTGACATCATCGCCCGCTGCCCCGGCCTCAAGATTGAGGTGTCCGGCCACACCGATGCCGATGGCGCGCCCGCCGCCAACCAATATCTGTCACAGCAGCGCGCCAAAGCCGTGGTGCGCTATCTGGTGAAGAAGGGCCTTACCGCCGACCGTTTCACAGCGACAGGTTATGGTGAGGATAAGCCGATCTTCGACAACGACACGCCCGAGCATAAATCGCGCAACCGCCGGATCGAATTCGCTTTGGTGCAGCAATAGATGCGGCTGAGCCGGGCGATATATGCGCTGACCTTGGGGCTGGCTTTGCTTGGCCTGCCTGCGCAGGCGCAAACCGATGAAGACACCGCGTGGCAAGCAGCTCTTGCGTCACAAGACATCGGCCTGCTGCAAAGCTTTGTGAAAGATCACCCGCAAAGCCCGCATCTGGCTGAGGCCACCGCCCTGCTGGAGAAAAATATCGCCGCCGCGCGCGGGCTGGGTCTGATGCCGATTGAGGCGGTGGACGGCTATGTTGCACAGCATGATCTGATCACCGCCGCCCAAACCTCAAAATCCGCCGCCGATTATCAGGCCTATCTTACCGCCTATCCGCAGGGCCTGTTCGTAGCGCTTGCGCAAGGCGAGTTAGCACTGTTGGCGCTGAACCCTCCGGCTGATGCAGCACCCGACCTTGCCACGCAGCTTGTCGGCCTGACCTTCAACACCCCCTTCCCCGTGGGGGAGCATACCAAGGGCAAGTCTATCGCCCAGCTGATCGCCACCGCCACCCCGCAATTCGCTCCGATTGAAGGCTTGCCAGAAGAAGCCTGGCGCGACAAATCTTGCGCCAACTGCCACGCTTGGACCGAAACCAGCCTGTGCGACCAAGCCAAAACCTACACCAAACCCGAAGCGGCAGAGGCATTGAGCAAGCCGCACCCCTTGGGCGAAACTTTCAAAATCGGCCTGAAGGAATGGGCTTTGGGCGGGTGTAAGTAGCATGGCAGAGGTTCCCACCAATCCCGGCACTACCCCCGGTCCTGCACCAGAACGCGCCACCACTGTCAGCGGCGGCACAAGGATCATCGGCACCTATGAGATCGACAAGCTGATCAGCGCCGGCGGCATGGGCGAAGTCTATCGCGGCCATAACATCCATAATGGCGAGCCGGTGGCGATCAAGATCGTGCTGCCCAGCCTCGCGCATGACCCAAAGATCGTCGCGCTGTTCCAAAAGGAAAGCACCACTTTGTCGCGTCTTAGCCACGAAGCCATCGTGCGCTATCATGTGTTCACCAATGATCCGGTGATCGGGCGGCCCTGTCTGGTGATGGAATTCGTCTCTGGCACCCCGGTGTCGGAGCGTATCGAGCAAGGTGCGATGCCGTTGAACGAGGTCAAGGTGATGCTACGCCGCGTCGCGTCGGGGTTGGAGAAAGCCCATCGCGCGGGCGTGGTGCACCGCGATATGTCGCCCGACAATATCATCCTAGAAGAAGGCTTGGTCGAGCACGCCAAGCTGATCGACTTCGGCATCGCGAAATCCTCGGCGCTCGGCGCGGGGACTTTGTTGCAGGGGCAGTTCGCGGGCAAGTTCAACTGGGTGGCGCCTGAGCAGTTGGGCGCGTTTGGCGGCCATGTTGATGGGCGATCTGATATCTATTCGCTGGGTTTGGTGGCAGCGGCGGCCAGCAAGGGGGCGGTGCTGCCGATGGGGGATTCGATTGTCGATGCCGTCGGCAAACGCGCGGCAGTGCCGGATTTGAGCGGGGTAGAGGCCGAGCTGGTGCCGCTGTTGGGCTGGATGCTGGCGCCCGACCCCGCCGCGCGACCTGCAACAATGGCTGAGGTGATCGCAGCGCTGGACAATCCGACACTGATCCCGTTGCAACTGGACCCGAACAAAACCCAGATCGGCAGTCCGCTGCCGCATCTGGCCGCGCCGGAGGCTCAAGACGCCAGCCCTTTCGGCACTGCGGCCTCCGCCGCGCCGTCGATTGCCGTGGCCGCAGCACCTGCGAAGAAATCGCTGATCATGCCACTCGCGGTTGCGGTGATGCTGGCCACCAGCGCAGTGGCCTATTTTTCGGGTGCCTTTGCCCCGAAACCCGTGCAGATCGCTGCAGCGCCTGTGTCCAAGGGGGCCCTCAATGCAAAACCGGAACCCGCCGCGCAACCCGCGCCCTCCGCCGCTGAACCTGCTCCGGCTATCGCCAGCCCACTGGCCGCCACCGCCCTGACAGACTTGCTGACCCAATCGCAAGACTGTGGCCCGCTCAGCCTAAGCACTCCGCCCGATGCGGGCTATGCCGAGGCCGATCTGGTGCAAATCAGCGGCCGTGTCACCTCTGTCGCCGCCCTGACCGCGCTGAAAACCCGCCTCGTCGCCCTGATCGGCGCGCGCCGGCTGGAGCTGGAGATTGAGCCGCTGAACCCAGCGATCTGCTCCGTGCTGAACGCGCTGCCGCCACTGGGCGCGGGTGGGGTTGCGGTGTCGCTCGGCTATGGTGATAGGGCCGATCCGAACCCGGAGGGGCGGTATCTGACCGGGCAGAACCCGGTGATTGATCTGACGGTGCCGCAGGACGCGGGGTATGTTTCGGTCGCAATCATTGATGGATCCGGGCAGGTGTTGCATCTGTTGGCGGGCGTGTCGCGGTCCGATCCGGGCAAGCTGCGGCTGGCGTTTCCGGTGGCCGAGGCGGGGATTGGGCGGCCCGCGCTGGTGGTCAATCCGGCGGGGTTGGGGGTGGCGTTGATTTTGGTGCTGCGGTCGGAAGCCGCACTGGATGCAGGGCCGATGATTGAACCGGTGGCTGCCTTTGTGAATCGGTTGAAGCGGGCGAAGCTGATCTCGATGGATCAGCGGTTGCTGAATTTGACCGCGCCTTGAGGGCCGATAGGGCTGGTCCCAACTCGGGACCAAAAACTTTCTATTTGATTCAATGATCTAGGATAGGTGTTTTAACACTTTCTTAAGATTTGCACCCAAATTCACGCGCTTTTCTGACCTGTCAACAGGGCGATAACGCGGGAAAGCAGACGCGCCGGGTGCGCGTTTGCCCGCCGAATGCAGCCGCTTTGAACTGCGCGGCCCGATCCAAAGCGGCCCTGCACGCCTCAACCTTTTGTGGCAACGCCGCAGGAGGGGGCTCGATGCCCCCGAGGGCGGCACCGGGATTCAGGAAGTGATTCGGCCCTGCGGGAGGGCGCACAACCTACGCTTGAGGCTTGCACTTTTACAACAACCAAAGGCACGCAACGCAGATCTTGCTGCTTCGTGCCCAGTCTGTGGATTGGGTTAATTTCGCGTCAAATCCCTTAAAATCAATGGGTTTCGCCACATTCCGGTCCGATTGGCTGGGGCTGCATCCGAAACTGGCCTCATTCCCGCCACGAAAACCGGACAAATATTAACACATTGACCGTAGGGTTATCACCAAATCCCGTGCGGAAGCCAGCCAACCCAAACGAACCGTTCGGTGCTGAAATGCCCGACTTAGATAGGATTGATCAAGATGAAACTGATGCCGCGCCTTGCCCTTGTTGCCTTTGTTGCCTGTGCCCCCTTGTCGCTGCACGCAGCTGAGGTCGCCAACACCAATCTTTCCGTCACCGCCACCGTGCTGGACAGCTGCATCGTCACCGCCCCGACCGGGCTGGTGTTTGCCAGCGTCAACACCGGCGTTGCCACCAATCAAACCGTTCAAGGTTCGGTTGCTGTGGTCTGCACCGCAGCCAAGTCCAGCGTTTCCGTCAAGATGGAAGGTGGCGACAATGTTGCCGCTGGCAAACGCTATATGAAGAACACCACCAATGATTTGCTGCCCTATGTGATCACCTCGGACGCGGCGCATACCACTGCCGTGGGGATTGATGGCGCGCTTTACACCGGGCCGCTGAACGCCGTCGCACCAAACGTGTTTCCGGTCTACGGACAGGTGCCTGCCGGTAACTATGCATCAGGCATTTACACCGACACGGTCCGCGTCACCCTGAACTACTGACCAAGCTTCAAAGCGCCAACAAGAGCGCTTTTCAAGCAAAACAATCATAAATCTGAGGTTGAAAATGTCGAGCAAATTTACCCTTCGCCCCCTGATCGCAGCGCCGATGCTGGCGCTGCCGACCACCAGCTTTGCCGATAGTCTGGCGGTTTCGCCAACGCGGCTGATCGTGCCTGCCCCAGCGCAAGCCACCACTATGACCATCAAAGCCGAAGGCAAGGGTGAGGCTGTGGTGCAAATTCGGGTTATGGCATGGAAAAAGGGCAGCGACCCCAGCAATATGAAAGCCACCGAGATGGTGCAGGTCAGCCCACCGGCAGCCAAGTTGGGCAATCGGCAGGAATTGACGCTCCGTATCGTGCGGACCTCGAAAAAAGCGGTGCGGGGTAGCGAATGTTACCGGGTGCTGATCGACCGTCTGCCGACCAAAAGCAAAGACCCGCAGGCGGTGAAGTTGCAAATCCGTCAGTCGGTGCCGCTGTGTTTCGAATCTTGACCAGCTGAGGCAAAGCGCGGTCCCAAACGGGGTCGCCGGGGAGGGGCGCACGCGCCCGCCCGATTTGCAGGGAACGGGGGTTCAAATGCATAAGATCAGTTTGGCTTGCGTGGCGACGGTGTTGTGCCTTGCACCCGTGTCGTCTGTGCTGGCGCAAAGTACTGAAGAGGCGGGCTTGACTGTCTCCGCCGACCTGTCAGAGGCCGAGGCCAGTCGGGTGCCCTTGTATCTGGAGGTCACTCTGAACGGCAAGCCGACCAATCTGGTCGCGGAATTCGCCCTAGAACCCGGCAGTGGTCGGATGTTTTCGCCGAAATCAGAGCTGGAACAGATCGGGCTGAATGGCAGGCATCTGGGCGCGGGCATGGTGGATTTGCACAGCATCCAAGGCCTGCGCTTTGTCTATGACGAGCCGGGGCAGAAAATTGATCTGCAGGTGCCTGTGGCGGCGATGCGGACAGAGGTTGTGTCAGCGATGCCCGAGGACGAGATGCTGGAGCCGGAGCGCAGTTATGGCGCGGTGCTGAACTATAGCGTTGATGCGGGTCTGCAAAAGCAGGCGCTGGCCTCGGATATTGTCACCACGGCGGCAAGTTTCGACGGTTGGATCTTTTCGCCTTTTGGCGTGTTGCGCTCATCCGGTGTGGTGCGCGATCTGGTGGATCAGGCGGCGGGCAGCGATGCGCTGCGGCTGGAGACAACCTATCAACTGTCCAGCCCGAAGCGGCGGCTGACGCTGGCGGTGGGCGATGTGCAAAGCGGGTCGCTGGCGTGGTCACGCTCGATCCGCATGGGCGGGGTGCAGTTGCGGCGGAATTTCGGGCTGCGCAGCGATCTGATCACCCAGCAGTTATTGTCGTTTGATGGCGCGGCGGCGGTGCCGTCCAGCGTCGATGTGTTCATCGACAACAACCGCGCTTATAGTACCGGCCGCGATGCCGGGCCGTTCCGGCTGGAGGATTTGCCGGTGCGGGCGGGGGCTGGCGAAGCGCTGATCGTGGTGACGGATGCCAATGGGCGGCGAACCACGAAATCGGTGTCGTTCTATGTCGCGCGCAACCTGCTGAAAAAGGGCTTGCTGGATTTCTCGATTGAGGCCGGGCGGGCGCGCGAGGGCTATGGGCTGGAGAGCAATGATTATGGCGCGGATGGCGTTTTCTCGGGCAGTCTGCGTTTTGGTCTGACCGAGCGGATCACGCTGGAGGCGCAGGTGCAGTCAAAATCCGATCTGCGGCTGGTGGGGTTCGGCCTTACCACAGTGCCATTTAATCTGGCCGAGGTCAGCCTTGCGGGTGGGGTCAGCGACTATGCGGGCCAGACCGCGAGCTTTGCCTATGGCGCGGTGCAGACCGATGTGGGGCCGATCGAGATCAGCGGATCAGTGCGGTGGGCGCAGAAGGGATTTGCCGATTTGGCCTATGCGACCGGGGTGGATTATCTGGGGCAGACCGAGATTGAAGATAGCGACTCACTGTTGGAAGTGCCGCAGTTGCAGACGGCATTGAGCATTTCGATGCCGCTGACCGGCAATGGCAGTTTTGGACTGGGCTATGTGAACTCGACTCGCAGCAGTTCGCGCGACGAGCTGGTGACGATGTCGTATGGCCGCGATCTAGGGCTGTGGGATGGTGCGCTGTCGATCTATGGCTCTCACGATCTGCAGAACGGTGACACGCGGGCGGCGGTGGCGGTGTCGATGCCGCTGGGCAAGCGCAAATCCCTGCGGGCGACGACTTCGGTGGATCCAGAGGGCAATGCACTGGGTGGAGTTTACATCGCCCGCGCGATTTCGGATCAGCAGGGCGATTATGGCTATGCGGCGGAACTGCAGCGCGACTCTGCCGGCGCAATCCGGTTCAGTGGGCGTGGTGATTATCTGGGGCGCTATGGCCAGCTTGGGCTGGAACTGCGCAGTGGGGATGGCGCGACCGGATTGCGGGCGCAGGTGGATGGCGCGGTGGCAATAGCGGGCGGGGCGGTGGCGTTTGGCAGTCGGGTGAACGACGGCTTTGCGATTGTCGATGTCGGGGCGGCGGGGGTGCCGGTCTCGGTGCACAATCGGGCGGTGGCGCGGACCGGGCGCGGCGGCAAGGCCTTGGTGACCGGGTTGCAATCGTATCATCGCAATCGGGTGTCGGTCGATCTGGCCGATCTGCCCGCCGATCTGGCGCTGGACGCTTCGGGGATGGATGTGGTGCCGGGGATCGGTTCGGGGGTGCGGGTGAAGTTTCGCGGTGATACCGAGGACGGTGCGGTGATCGTGCTGGTCGGCCCATCAGGCGCGCCGTTGGAGGCCGGGATGGTCGCATTGCTGAATGGCGGCAGTGAGGAATTTTTCGTCGGCTTCGGTGGCGAAACCTTGGTGCAGGGGCTAAAGCACAAAAATCGCCTGACAGTGAAATCTGACACCAGCACCTGCATGGCAAGCTTTGAATTTGCCGCCCAAACCGGGGCATTGCAGAAGATTGAAGGAGTGCTCTGCCAATGATGCGTTGCATCCTAGCCTTGATGTTCGCTTTGTTGCTACAGACGGGTGCGGCGGCGGCACAAACCTGCACCGCGGTCACCACCGATTTTGATTTTGGCAGCGTCAGCCTACGCGCGGGCGCGGTCAATCAAACCTCGGGCAGTGTGAAGGTCACCTGTAGCGGCGGGGTCGTCGGCCTGATCGGCGTGTGCCTGACCTACGGCGGCGGCAGCGCCAATGACGGTGGCACCCCGCCGCGCCGCTATATGGTTGGCCCCGGCAATGCGCTGCTGGAGTATCAGCTGCGGCAAACCAGTGGCGGTGCTGCGCTGTCACAGATATTTGTCGAGGTGGTGATGCTGCTCGGCAACGGCAGCGCCACGGTGCCGATCTATGCCGATATCGTATCGCCCTCGGTGCAGTTGCCGACCGGGCAATACAATGCCGCCTATAGCAGCGGCGGCGCGAATGGTGTAAAAATGCGGGTGGGTGTGTTGACCTGCAATCTTCTCGGTCAGGAATTGGCAGCTGGCGGCTTTGCGGTGCGTGGGGTGGCGGCCTCTAGCTGCAATGTTTCGACCACGGCGCTGGATTTCGGCAATGTCCCCGCACAACTGGTGCAGGCCGTCGATAAAACCGCAAGCGTCACGGTCAGCTGCACCGGCGGTACGCCGTATCGGGTATCGCTGGGCCTGGGGCAAGGGCCGGGGGTGAGCAATCCAGCCGCGCGCAAGATGAAAAACCTTTTGGCGACCCTCACCTATGGGCTGTTTCAAGACCCGGCGCGCAACCAGCCTTGGGGCGATACGCTTGCCACCAACGTCGCGGGCACAGGGGCGGGGGCGGCGCAGGTCTATACGATTTACGGGCGGATCTTTGGCAACCAAACCCCGGCGATTGGCATCTATACCGACAGTGTAGTTGTCACCATCGCCTATTGAGTGCGGCTTTGTAGCCGGGCTAAGGCCCAGCCTGCCGCCTCGGCCACGGTTGGATCAGGATCGTCCCGGAGGGGATTTGCCTGCGCAGCCAGTTCCGGCAGGTCAGAATTGCCGATGGCATACAACACATTGCGCACAAAGCGATCCCGCCCGATGCGCTTGATCGGGCTGCCCGCAAAGCGCGCGCGGAAGGCGGCATCATCAAGGCCGACCAGATCAGCCAATTCGGGGGCGCCAACCTTCGGCTGATAGCCGATGTCGCGGGCGGTTTGGGCAAATTTGTTCCACGGACAGGCGGCAAGGCAATCATCGCAACCATAAATCCGGTTGCCCATCAGCGCGCGCAGATCGAGGTCAACCGGGCCTTTATGCTCGATGGTCAGATAAGAAATGCAGCGCCGCGCGTCGAGCTGATAGGGCGCGGGAAAGGCATTGGTCGGGCAGGCCTCAAGACACGCCGTGCAAGAGCCGCAATGGCTGACTTCTGGCGCATCCTTCGGCAGATCGGCGGTGGTGAAGATCGCGCCAAGGAAAAACCAGTTGCCTAAGTCGCGCGACAGCAGATTGGTATGCTTGCCCTGCCAGCCCAGACCCGCCGCCTCGGCAAGCGGTTTTTCCATCACCGGGGCAGTGTCAACGAAGACCTTGATCTCGGCCTTGGCAGCATTTGCAAACCAGCCGCCGAGACGTTTCAGCCGCCGCTTCACAAGGTCATGGTAATCCTTGCCCTGCGCATAGACCGACACCGCAGCGCGGTCGGGTTGAGAGAGCACGGCCATAGGATCGGCCTCTGGCGTATAAACCTCGGCCAGCATGATCACCGAGCGTGCCTCGGGCCAAAGCGCCGCCGCATTGCCGCGCCAATGCTCACGCTCGGCCATCCATGTCATTTGGCCATGGTGATCGGCTTGTAAAAATTGCCGCAAGCGCCCTGCGGTTTCCGGCACGGCATTGGGGGCACAAATGCCAAGCTTTGAGAACCCCTCCTCAAAAGCCTTTGCTGTCAGAGCATCCTTGAGTGACGGCATGGTCATCCTCTGTGCTCAAATATCCTCTGGGGTCCGGGGGCGAAGCGCCCCGGCGGTTTCAGCTAGAAATCCAGATCAGCATAATGCGCGGGCGGTGGGAAGCCCGGCACCTGATCAGCCAGCAAGGTGCGGAACGAGGGCCGCGATTTGATCTTGGCATACCAGTCTTTCACCGTGGCATTGCGGTTCCAATCCACGTCCGAGATATAATCCAGGCACGAGATATGCGCGGCGGCGGTCAGATCGGCCAAGGTCATCACGTCGCCCGCGAGCCAGCGGCGTTGATCGAGCAGCCAGCCGAGATAGTCGATGTGATATTTGATCCGCCCTGCGCCGGATTTCACCGCTTTAGAATCCGGGTAGCCATGCGCCATGATCTTCTTATTGACACGCTCATACAGCAGTTTCGATGTCACCTCGGCGTGAAATTTGTCATCGAACCACGCACACAGGCGACGGACTTCAAAGCGCATGTCAATGTCACGCGGCATCAGCGCCGGGCTGGGGAAGGCTTCTTCCAGATATTCGCAGATCGCTTGGCTTTCCGACAAAACCTTGTTCTCAATGCGCAGCACCGGGACTTTGCCGGCCGGATTGCGGCGCAGGAAATCGGGGGAAGGTTCCCAATAGCGTTCTTCGATCAGCTCTACCTCAAGCCGCTTTTCGGCCAAAGTCAGGCGCACCTTGCGGCAGAATGGCGAGAGCGGGAAGTGATACAGGCGGATCATGCGGGGTCTGGTCTTTGTATGCAGGGTTTGATCTTCAATGCCGCGACGGGGCGCGGAATTCAACTACATTCCCCGGCTATTCGCGGTCCTGAAAGCAATCCGCGCGGCCATCCGCCAGAATCGTCTCGGCCCCCGACATGATAGCCCCGGTGCGTTTGCGGACGAAACTGCTGGGTTTGCTGGCTGAGCGGCCCTTTGGATCGGGCAGCACGGCAGCGAGGCGGGCGGCTTGCAGGGCGGACAGATCGCGGGCATCGACGCCGAAATAATGCTGGGCGGCGGCTTGGACACCGAACACGCCTTCATCGAATTCGGCGACGTTGAGGTAGACCTCTAGGATGCGTTGCTTTGACCAGACGATCTCGACCAGCGGAGTGAGGCCGGCTTCGATGGCTTTGCGGATCCAGCTGCGGCCTTGCCAGAGGAAGACGTTCTTGGCGACCTGTTGAGTCAGGGTCGACGCGCCGCGATTGCCGCCTTGTTCGGCGGCGGCGCGGATGGCGGCCATATCGAAGCCCCAGTGCAGGCAGAAATTGGCATCCTCGGCGGCCACAACAGAGCGGCCCATCACCGGGGCGATCTCGTCCCAGTTGACCCAATCTTTGCTGATGCCACCCAAGCGCCAGCTTTCCGAGATTTGGTAGAGATTGATCGGGGGCGGCAGGAAGCTGAACAGGATGATCAGGACACCGTAGAAGGATGCGATGCCCGCCAGCCCCCGCAAAAGCCAGCGTTTGATCTGCCGACCCTTGGGGAGGGCGGCGATCAAGGCAGGCTCGGATTCGGCCTTTTTGCGCGGTTTTTTCGGGGTATCGACCATTTGGCAGCTTAGGCCCGAAGGTTGCGGTTTGGTCAAGGGTTTGAAGGATTTTTTGGCTGTGTCCACGCGTGGACAGGCTTGCGGTTTATATGATTTCAAGGGGTTAGTATTGTAGATTCAGGATTTGTTAAGCATAGGGGCGCGGAGTTTGGACGGATGGCAAATCTTGCCAAATCTTGCCAAAGGGGTTATTCTAGCGGACATGACAACCATGAACATCTCTTTGCCTGACGATATGAAGGCCTTTGTGGACGAACAGGTCCGCATCAACGGCTTTGCCACCACCAGCGAATACATGCGCGCGTTGATCCGCGAGCGCAAAGACGCGATCGAACGGCTGCGGGCTTTGGTGATCGAGGGCATGGAACCGGAGGCTGCGCAGCCTGCAGATGCTGCCTATTTTGCTGAGCTCACGGCGCGCGTTTCGGCAACTTCGAAGTGACTGAAACCATCTGATCACGACAGAAAATGTCGCGGGTGACGCTGCGCGGATGCTGTGGCTTGCTTAGGTTTTGCACAACCTTAGCCCCGGAGCCTCTTATGCCGCTACGCCGCACGCCGTTTTATGCCCTCGCCTCGGCCTATGGTGCGCAGATGGGGCCTGTGGGCGGCGGGTTTGTCAACGCGCATCATTATGGCGATGTGCAGGCGGAGCATCTGAACACGCGGGCCAATGTTGGGGTGCAGGATCTGTCCACCATGGGCAAGATTGATGTGAAGGGGCCAGAGGCGGAGGCTTTGGTCAATCATCTGATCGTCAATGATGCGGCGGCGATGAAGATTGGTGCTGCGCGCTATGCCAGCGTTTGTGCGCCAGATGGCGGGGTGATGGATGATCTGACGGTGTTCAGGCTGGGGGATGAGCATTTTCTGATCGTGTCAGGATCGCGCAATCGGTTGAAAATCCGCGATTGGGCGACGGCCCACGCGCAGGGGCGGCGGGCTTATGTGACGGATATTACGGCAGCGATTGCATTTCCGACGGTGCAGGGGCCAAGGGCGCGGGAGTTGTTGGCGGGGTTGATCCCGGATGCCGATTTGATGGCGTTGAAACGCTGGCAGTTCACTTGGGGGCACTTTGGCGAGACGAAAGTGATGATATCGCGCACCGGAGTCACTGGGGAATTGGGGTTTGAGTTGTTCGTGCCCTCGGACGAGGCCGCGACGGTGTGGAACGGGCTGATGGCGGTGGGCGGGGCGTATGGGCTGCGCCCCTACGGTGTACAGGCGATGTTCACTTTGGGGCTGGAGAAGCTTTATCCGGCGCATGGCATTGATATGGACGAGACTGTGACGCCGTTTCATGTCGGCACCGATGCGTTCATCAAGTTCGACAAGGGTGATTTCATCGGGCGCGAGGCGTTGTTGCGGGTGCGCGATGCCGGGGTGGCGACGACTTGGGTCGGGTTGCGGCTGGAGGGCGAGATTCCAGCGGCTGAGGGGGCGGCGGTGATGGCCGAAGGGCGTCGCGTGGGGCATGTGACCTATAGCGATCACGGCTATTCGGTGGGGGCGGTTTTGGCCTCGGCGCATATCGAAAAGGGCTTTGCGGTTGAGGGGGCGGAGGTGCTGGTGGGCGGTGTGAAAGCGCGGGTTTCGCGGCGGGCTTTCTTTGATCCCGAGGGCGTGCGGCTGCGGGCTTGACGCTGCGTCACGGCGGAAATCGCACCGCATAGGGGAACGAAAACTAATGTTCGGGGTTGTTGCTGCATAGGGCTTGGGGAACCGGGCCGCTGGGTAACAATGGAGATCATCATGTTTCGCACTTCTATCGCAGCCTTTCTTATGGCAACCGCCGTGGCGTTTCCGTCCTTCGCGCAAGACCTGAAACCGATCCGCGATGTTGAGGTCAAGGTGGACACCGCCGGTATCGCAAACCCGCAAGCCGCTGCTTATTGGGGCAACCTTCAAGACGATCTGAAGGCGTCGATCCTGACCAAAGTGGCACCGTCCGATGACGAGGCCGCCTACGTTATCAAGATTCGCATTGATGATGTATCTTTGGCGAACGGCTTCCAAGAGAAGCTTGGGTTGGGCGACACCACTCTGACCGGCAACGTGCTGGTGCAGGACGACAAGAACCACGTTGGCGATGACGCGTATGACCTGACCGTGGATGTGAATGCCGCCAAGCCGCTATTGCCGGCTGGCTATGACTTTACCGCCGCTGATGCCGATACCAAGGTGTATTACTCTGCGATGGTCAATGCCTTCGCTGATGGCGTTGTCAGCCGTCTGAAGTAAGCCCTGTCACACGGATTAAAAAGGCCCCCTAGCGGGGGCCTTTTGTCATTTTGTCACTCGGCGGGAACTTTTGCGATCTCGTCCGAGAGCGGATGCGACAGGTGCGGCAACATCTCTTTCGGGCAGATTTGTAGGAAGTTCGCGCGCTCATTCAGCCAATCGGCGAGAATGCGGGTGGCAATACGCGAGCCGGTTTCCGCTGCGTGGCGCTGAATCAGGCCGCGCAGTTGCAGCTCCCAATGCGGATGCGCGACGGCGCAGGTGAGGACGGTTTCGTCGTTGACGAAATCCTCCGCGATGGCCTGCGGGTCGTAGACATAGGCCATCCCCCCGGTCATGCCAGCGCCGAAGTTGGCGCCGATTTTGCCGAGGATGACGGCGGTGCCGCCGGTCATGTATTCACAACCGTTCGAGCCGCAGCCTTCAACAACGACGCTAGCGCCGGAGTTGCGGACGGCGAAGCGTTCGCCTGCGCGGCCGGAGGCGAACAGGTAGCCTGCGGTTGCCCCGTATAGCACGGTGTTGCCGATGATGGTGTTGTCCTCGGCCTTCAGTGGCGACGACATCTGCGGACGCACCACGATGGTGCCGCCCGATAGGCCCTTGCCGACATAGTCATTGGCGTCGCCTTGGACTTCCAGTTTGAGGCCGTTGACGGCGAAGGCACCAAGCGATTGACCGCAAGAGCCATGCAGTTTCACCGTCAGATGATCGGGTTGCAGCGTGTTGCGCATACCGAATTTCTTGACGATATGGCTGGATGCCCGCGTGCCGATGGTGCGCAGGGTGTTCCTGACAGCATAGGAAAGCTGCATCTTCTCGCCGTCCTCAAAGAACCGCGCGCCGTCTTTGACGATTTCGGCGTCCAGCGTATCGGGGACATGGTTGCGGGGTTTCGAGCGGTCGTAGGTGATCTTCTGCGCGCCATCTACTGTGATCAGCAGCGGGTTGAGGTCGAGGTCATCGAGGTGGGCAGAGCCACGGCTAACCTGTGACAGAAGATCCGCGCGGCCGATGATTTCGTCCATGCTGCGCGCGCCGATTTGGGCGAGGATCTCGCGGACCTCTTGCGCGTAGAAGGTGATCAGGTTGACGACCTTATCCGCCGTGCCAGTGAATTTGGCGCGCAAAGCGGTGTCTTGGGTGCAGACGCCGACCGGGCAGGTGTTCGACTGGCACTGACGCACCATGATACAGCCCATCGCGATCAGGGCGGCGGTGCCGATGCCGTATTCCTCGGCCCCCAGCATTGCCGCCATCACCACATCGCGGCCGGTGCGGAGGCCGCCATCGGTGCGGAGCGTCACACGTTCGCGCAGGTTGTTCATCGACAGCACCTGATGCGCTTCGGTCAGGCCCATTTCCCACGGCAGGCCAGCATATTTGATCGAGGTGCCGGGGGATGCCCCAGTGCCGCCGTTGTGGCCCGAGATCAGGATGATGTCGGCTTTCGCTTTGGCGACACCTGCGGCGATGGTGCCGACGCCCGATGCACTGACCAGTTTCACCGTGACTTTGGCGCGCGGGTTGATCTGTTTCAGGTCGTAGATCAACTGGGCGAGGTCTTCGATGGAATAGATGTCGTGGTGCGGCGGCGGCGAAATCAGCGTCACGCCTTTGGTGGAATGGCGCAAACGAGCAATCAGCTCGGTCACTTTCATGCCGGGCAGTTGGCCGCCTTCGCCGGGTTTGGCACCTTGGGCGACTTTGATTTCAAGTTCTTCACAGGCGTTCAGGTATTCGGCGGTGACACCGAAACGGCCAGAAGCCACCTGTTTGATCTTCGCCGAGGGGTTGTCGCCATTCGGTTCCGGCAGGAAGTGCGCGGGGTCTTCACCGCCCTCACCCGAATCCGATTTCGCGCCGATGCGGTTCATCGCGACGTTGAGGGTCTTGTGCGCCTCTGGCCCCAAGGCCCCCAGCGACATACCCGGCGTCACAAAGCGTTTGCGGATTGAGGTGATGCTTTCCACCTCCTCAATCGGCACTGGCTTGCCGAGGGTTTTGATATCCAGCAGATCGCGGATGTGGATCGGCGGGTTCGAGCGCATCGCGGCGGAGTATTGCTTCCACAGATCAAAGCTGGCGCGGTCGCAGGCGGCTTGCAGCATGTGCATGGTCTGCGCTTCCCAAGCATGCTTTTCGCCGGAACGCCGCGCCTTGTAGAAGCCGCCGATGGGCAGAACGTCTGCGCCACCGAGCCAGCCTTTGGCGTGGACTTCTTCGACCTTCATTTGCAGGCCTTGCAGACCGATGCCGGAGATGCGCGACTGCATACCGGGGAAATACTCGGCCACCATGGCGCGGGACAGGCCGACGGCTTCAAAGTTCAGACCGCCGCGATAGGACGAGATCACCGAAATGCCCATTTTGGACATGATTTTCAGCAGACCTGCATCCACCGCGTTGCCGTAACGGCGCATCGCATCGACCAAGCTGCCGTCGATCAGGCCGCGACGGATGCGGTCTGCGATGGAATCTTGCGCGAGGTAGGCGTTGACGGTTGTTGCCCCCGAACCGATCAGAACGGCGAAATAGTGGGGGTCGATGCATTCCGCGCTGCGGACGTTGACCGAGCAGAAGGTGCGCAGGCCTTTGCGGGTCAGCCAGCTATGCACCGCCGACGTGGCAAGGATCATCGGCATCGCGACCTTTTCAGGCGACTGGTGCTGATCGGTCATCACCAACTGACCCGCACCGGAGCGCACGGCGTCTTCGGCTTCGGCGCGGATACGCTCTAGCCCGACACGCAGGGCATCAGGGCCACCGTTTACCGGGAAGGTGCAGTCGATGAAGGCGACCTGATCACCAAAGCGCTGCACCAGCACGTCAAATTCGGCATTGGCGAGGAAGGGGCTTTCCAGTACCAGAATTTCCGACTGGGCGTTGGTTTCATCCAGCACGTTGCGCAGGTTGCCGAAGCGGGTTTTCAAAGACATCACCCGGCCTTCGCGCAGGCTGTCGATGGGCGGGTTGGTAACTTGGCTGAAGTTTTGCCGGAAGAAGTGGCTGAGGGGGCGGTAAACCGACGACAGTACGGCGGCAGGGGTATCATCGCCCATCGAGGCGATCATTTCCTTGCCGTCTTCGGCCATCGGGGCGAGGACTTGTTCCAATTCCTCAACGGTAAAGCCCGCCGCGATCTGGCGTTTGCGCAGATCGGCGCCTTCATACATTGCCACTTCCGGCACGTCGCGCAGCAGGGTGTTCAGATCGACAATCTTCTGAACCCAGTCCGCATAGGGCTGGGCGGCGGCGAGTTTATCTTTCAGCGCCACGTCGTGGTAAAGTTTACCTTCAGCCATATCGACGGCAATCATTTGCCCCGGCCCAAGTGCGCCCTTTTCGCGGATGGTGGATTCGTCAACCGGGACCATGCCAGCCTCAGACCCCGCAATCAGCATCCCGTCGCCGGTGACGACATAGCGCATCGGGCGCAGGCCGTTGCGATCCAGCCCGCCGCAGACCCAGCGGCCATCGGTCATCGCCAAGGCAGCGGGGCCATCCCACGGCTCGATCACCGAGTTGCAATAGGCATACATATCGGCCCAAGCGGGCTTCATATCGGTGGTGGCTTTGCTCCACGCTTCTGGCACCAGCATGGTCTTGGCAAGGGGGGCGTTGCGGCCCGAACGCACGAGAGCTTCGAACACGGCATCCAAAGCGCCGGAGTCAGAGGTGCCTGCCGGAATGATCG
Organism: Pseudomonadota bacterium; assembly: GCA_040387915.1. Lineage (GTDB taxonomy): Bacteria > Pseudomonadota > Alphaproteobacteria > Rhodobacterales > Rhodobacteraceae > Cypionkella. Next base: position 292,640 of record JAZKCV010000005.1, on the reverse strand, counting down.
GTTTGATGTCTTCGGCGGCATCGCCGAAGTTGTTAGAAGCCATGCGAATTTCGTGGCTTTTCATCCAGTTGACGTTGCCTTTCAGCGTGTTGATCTCGCCGTTATGGGCCAACATGCGGAACGGCTGCGCCAGCCACCACTGCGGGAAGGTGTTGGTGGAATAGCGCTGGTGGTAGATCGCGAAGGCAGACTCAAAACGGTCGTCCATCAGGTCGGGGTAGAAGGTGGCGACTTGTTCGGCCAGCATCATGCCTTTGTAGATGATGCTGCGGCACGACAGGCTGCACAAATACATGCCTTGGATTTGGCTTGCGAGGGCGGCTTTTTCGATGCGGCGGCGGATGATATACAGCTCGCGCTCGAACTGTTCTTCGTCGCTGCCCTTGTCATTGCGGATCAGGATTTGTTCGATCTCGGGACGGGTGGCGTTGGCTTTGTCGCCCAGCACCGAAGTGTCGACGGGAACGTGACGCCAGCCGTAGATGTAATGGCCCATGCGCAGCACTTCGGCCTCGACAATCGTGCGGCAGCGTTCTTGCGCGCCGAAATCGGTGCGCGGCAGGAAGACTTGGCCGACGGCGATCAGCTTGTGAATGTCAGGCTCATGCCCGGTGCGGCGGACTTGATCGTAGAAGAATTTGACCGGGATCTGCACATGGATGCCAGCGCCATCGCCGGTCTTGCCATCGGCATCGACAGCGCCGCGGTGCCAGATCGCCTTCAGCGCATTGATGCCGTTTTCCACCACTTTGCGGGAGGGTTTGCCGGACACTGCGACCACCAGACCCACGCCGCAGGACGAATGTTCGTCTTCGGTTTTATACAGGCTGTTGGCGTCCATATAGGCGCGTTTGGCTTCTTCGGACTTCACCCAAGCTTCATTATAGATCGTCATGGCTCACTCCTTAGGGCTGGCGGCGATTGGGGCTACGATTGCGGCTCCGGTCGGATTCTGGGTGGATGCTTGCCACAACCGGTCTAGCGGCGTGACTTCGGACATCACGGCGTCGCATTCAAAGATCGGTTGGGTGGCGGCAAAGCCTTTTTCGCCGGGCAGGATGAATTGCACCGGGCTGCCTTCGAGGGGCAACCATTGCGTGCCATCCCACCATTCGGACTGGCCGGAAAAGAAGTTCCGCCACTCGGCGCTGATGTATTCGTGGCCATGCGCTTTGCGCAGCTCGTTGCCCGCATCATCGGTTTCAACATAGTCAAATTCGGTGCGCTGCAGGGTGACGCCGTCGATGGTGGCGGTTTCGCCCGTCAGCTTGTCGTAGCCTTTGACATTGGTGTGTTCGCCATTGTCTTTGGTCAGGCTGAAGTCAAAATCATCGCGGCCTGTGGACAGCAGGCTGGAGAAATTGGCGGGGTCTTTGGGGTTTGGATCAAGGGTTTGCACGACCGTTGGGTTCAGATCATAGCTTTCGATCCACTGGGTTTCGCGGTCAATTTTGGACATGTAGAACATGCCTTCCTGATCGAAATCCGCGCGCCATTTGTCGCCGGGATTGTCTTTCTCGCAGGTGTAGTAGTTCGCGACATAGCAGCCGCGCGATTGCACGGTGAGCGTGGTGGTGCAGCCTTGCGGCGGCGTGAAGCTGCCCGCGAGGGCGCCCGTCGCGAAGAAGGGGGTGGCGAGGAACAGCAGGGGCAGAAGGGCGCGGGTTATCATGCTTGATCGGCCTTTGTGTCCAAATGGTTAAACGAGAGGTAGCTGCAGGTGTAGGAGGGATGTGGGGGATGCTGCATTCTAGTTTCCGTCGACGTATCGGACGACATCATAGAACTGCTTGCCCTTGAATCTCCAAGCGATCATGCCAGCACTGATTGGCACATCGAAGCAATCAGGGGTGCTGATACTGCACATTTCGCCGGTGTGTTTTTGCGCCGAAATGGCGAGATACGTCGATAGGCTGAACTGCTGTTCAGGCGCTGGCACGTCTGGCTTTGGCAAGAAGCTTGCTTTCATCTTGTCGAAGACCAGCGCAATCGTCGGTGGTTTCCCGCCAAGGCTTATCTGGTTCTGCTCCGAAATGACCGGTCCGGCAAAGCCGATTGACAGGCTTGGCTCGGCAAGATCGCCTTCATTTTCAACATGACCAAAGGGGGTGTCAGCGGTGATCTTCCAGTGGCCTTGGACGAACACGTTCGTATCCAGCGTGAGGCAGCCGACGAGGGTTCTTGACAGATCGACCGCTTCTGGCAGTTGTGCGACCCGTGCGTCGTCCATGGCGGGGGTTTTGTTGTCTGGGCAGTTGACCGGGATGCTTTGCGACTTGCCGCCGCGCCGCACGGTCACGCTGCAAAAACCGGCTTTTTCTGAGCCTAAAATTCCAAACCGCGCCTTGATTTGCTTGGCTTCGAAAGCCACGCGATAGGCGATTTTACCTGTGCCCGCGCAGAGCGGGTGGGTGTCGAGCAGTTCGATCGGCGCGATCGCCATGTTGATATCGGTTGCAGCGCTGACGCCCGTCGCAGACATGACGACAACGGCAGCAGCCAGTATTTTTCTGGTAGCGTTGCGCGTGCTTGTCATCATGGCGAGGGCGGGTCGCATTGTCAGATCACTCTGCCGCAACGCTGGCGGGTTGCGCCAGATAGGCGAGGATGGAGTCGGCGGCTTCGCGGCCGTCGCGGATGGCCCAGACCACGAGGCTTGCGCCGCGCACGATGTCGCCTGCGGCGTAGACGCCGGGGAGGTTGGTGGCGTGGCTGCGGAAATCGGCTTTGACGGTGCCCCAGCGGGTGACGGCCAGATCGGGGACGCCCCAGAGGGTTTGGATGGCTTCGGGCTCAAACCCAAGGGCTTGCACGACGAGATCGGCGGGCTCGATATAGTCGGCACCTTCGATCAGTTCGGGGGTTTGGCGGCCAGAGGAATCCGGGGCACCGAGGCGCATTTTTTGCACCATGACGCCTTCGACGGTGGTGCCGCCGGTGAAGCCTTTCGGGGCAGAGAGCCAGACGAATTCGACGCCTTCTTCTTCGGCGTTTTGGGTTTCGCGTTGGCTGCCCGGCATGTTGGCTTTGTCGCGGCGGTAGAGGCATTTGACGCTCGTGGCACCTTGGCGGATGGCTGTGCGGACGCAATCCATGGCGGTATCGCCACCGCCGATGACGACGACGCGCTTGCCATCGGCGTTGAGTTCGCCCGAGTCGAATTCTGGCACATCATCGCCAAAGGATTTGCGGTTGCTGGCGGTGAGGTAATCTAGCGCGCGGACGACGCCTTTGGCACCGACGCCGGGGGCTTCGATGTCGCGGGCTTTGTAGACGCCGGTGGCGATCAGAATGGCATCGTGTTGGCCACGGATGGCGTCAAAGGACAGATCCTCGCCGACTTTGCAGTTCAGCACGAAGGTGACGCCTGCGATTTCAAGCTGTTCGATGCGCTGCATCACGACGGGCTTTTCCAGTTTGAAACCGGGGATGCCGTAGGTCAGCAGCCCGCCTGCACGGTCATAGCGGTCGTAAACGGTGACTTGCACGCCTGCGCGGCGGAGCACGTCGGCGGCAGCGAGGCCACCGGGGCCAGCGCCGATGATGCCAACGGATTCGGCGCGCTGGGTGTGGGCTTTGATCGGTTTGACCCAGCCCATTTCCCACGCTTTGTCGGTGAGGTATTTCTCAACCGAGCCGATGGTGACGGTGCCGTGGCCGGATTGTTCAATCACACAGTTGCCTTCACAGAGGCGGTCTTGCGGACAGATCCGGCCACAGATTTCCGGGAAGGTGTTGGTGGCTTGGCTGAGTTCATAGGCCTCTTCCAAGCGGCCCTCGGCGGTGAGGCGCAACCAGTCGGGGATGTTGTTGTGCAACGGGCAATGCGACTGGCAATAGGGCACGCCGCATTGGCTGCAGCGCGAGGCTTGCTCGGCGGCTTTATCGACCGCGAACTGGCGATAGATTTCATCGAAATCATGGCTGCGGGTGTCAGCATCGCGCTTGGTGGGCATCTCTTTGCCCAAAGTCACGAATTTCAGCATTTTCTGCCCGGCCATGATCTGCCCCTTAGGTGGAATTGCATTGTCGCGCGTTGATACTTTGGAATGGAATCAAATAAAAGTCAGCATGATTGACCTATGTTTGGGTTTTTTCGATGGTAGGTCAACATTTCTGACGGATTTGATGAAATTTAGGTCAGAATGAATTACCTATATGGGCAAAGCAGCAATTTTTCTGCTCAATCAAAAGGCGATTCGGGAAAATCAGGCGATGAGTCCGGCGGCGGTCAGCGCGAGAAGCAGGCCACCGAAGGCGATGCGGTAGATCGCGAAAGCGGTGAAGCGGTGGCTGCGGATATAGGTCAGCAACCATTTCACCGCGACAAAGGCGGTGAGGGTTGAGACGACGAAGGCGATGGCCAGCGAGGTCCAATCGCCCTCGACCGTGCCGTGGCTGGCTTGTTTCAGCAGGGCGTAGCCGCTGGCGGCATACATGGTTGGGATGCCAACCAGAAACGCGAATTCGGTGGCGGCGGCGCGGTTTGAGGTGCCAAGCAGCATCGCGATAAAGATCGTCGCGGCAGAGCGCGAGGTGCCGGGGAAAACGCCGGCAACCACTTGCGCAAGACCGACAGCGATGGCGACGCGCAGGGTGATGTTGGCGTTGTCGGGCAGTTTGGCGGCGTAACGCTCGGCCAGCAGCATCCAGATGCCGCCGATCACCAAGGCCCAGGCGACGGGCTGGATGGTGGTGGGCAACTCGAAACCGAGTTTCTTCACGATCAGGCCGAGGATGGCGGTGATCAGGAAGGCGAGGGTCAGCTTGATCAGGTAATCGCGGTTTTCGGGGATCTGCCAATGCAGCAGCAGATCGGTGATCCGCCGCCAGTAGATCAGCGTCACGGCAAGAATCGCGCCAGCTTGGATGACGATGTTATAGGTGTCAGAACGCGCGCCGAGCCAGTGTTCAGCCAGCAGCAGATGCCCGGTGCTGGAGATCGGCAGGAATTCGGTGATGCCTTCGATCAGGCCCAGCAGAACGTCGCTTAGATAAGTCACGTCGCACCCGCTCGGTTAAGGCCTTAGGCTTTCTTGAGGTTCTTCGCCGATTCCTTGATGGCGGCGTATTGGCCCGAGGGGCGGTAGCGCCAGAGGTATTCCGGGATCACCGAGGCGTAATCGGTGGCGGTGATGCCCAGATCGGCGAGGGTTTTCGCGCCGGGGGCAACAACGTTATCGCTGCGCAGGGAGGCGACTTGATCGCGGGTCAGGATGGAATTGTGGAAGATGCCGCCGGTTGCGAAGGATGCGAAATCCAGCAGATTGGCCGGGATGTTGGCGAGGAAGAACGGCAGGTTCAGCACCAGACGGCGGCGGCGGATCACGCCCAGCATCTTGGCGATGATGGCGCGGAAGGTTTCCGCATCCGGGCCGCCAAGTTCGTAGGTGCCATGCGCTTCGCCCTTGATGCCTTTGACGGCGGCTTGGGCGACATCATCGACATAAACCGGCTGGAATTTGGTATTGCCGCCAACCAAGGGCAGGATCGGCCCCAAGCGAGCCATCGCGCCGAAGCGGTTGAAGAAACCGTCTTCATTGCCGAAAATCACCGAGGGGCGCAGGATCATTGCAGTGGGGAAGGCGGCCAGCACGGCGGCTTCGCCTGCGCCTTTGGATTGGGCGTAGAGGCTGGCACCGTTCACATCGGCACCGATGGCCGAGATGTGGACCAACGCCGGGACACCTTGCTGGGCGGCGAGGCGGGCGATGCGGCCCGCGCCTTCGGATTGCACGGCGGTGAAGTTGTTCTTGCCACCGCGATCAAAGGTGCCAACGCAGTTCACCACGGCATCCGATCCGGCCATCGCGGCCAGCACCGAGGCATCGTCGCGGATGTTGCAGAACACAGGGTCAACCTGACCGGGGGTGCCGTAGGGTTTGACGAACAACGCCTCATTCGGGCGGCGGCAAGCGACGCGGACGCGCCAACCTTCTTTTGCCATCCGGCGCGCGATGTAGCGGCCGACAAAACCCGATCCGCCGTAGATCGTGACAAGTTTGCTCATGCGAAACCCCTTTGGCCGTGCTTTGCGTTGCTGCCTGAATAATCTGACCGGGCCACAGCGGCAAGTCTAATCACCGCGACAGATTTTCCAGATTTTTCGTTTGGCCCCCGTTGACTCCCCCGATGCGCTTGGCTACATCGCCCCCACGACACTTGCCCTGGTGGCGGAATTGGTAGACGCGCTGGTTTCAGGTACCAGTGTTGCAAGACGTGGAGGTTCGAGTCCTCTCCTGGGCACCAAAGTCTTACAGAAAACCCCGCGCCTTAACTGGTTGCGGGGTTTCTTGTTTTTCGGCTTTGGTGCTGCCAAGCCTACAGGATGAAGTCGGTGGCCTGCAGGGCGTAGTTCGCCACGACCAGTATCCTGAAATCGCTGAATCCGTCGCCGTTTGCATCACCCTCGACCATAGTTCCCAAAAGATTGGTCGAGATGTTGAGGTCGCCGGCCGAGGCAAAGAACGGCTGGGTGGCGTTGAAGTTGAAGGCCTGGTTGCCGGTCAGCGTGTTGTCGGCATCAATCGCCGAAAGGTCAATCTTGTCAACGCCCTTGACGAAATCCATCACGCGGTCGAAGCCCGACATCGGCGCGTCGGCGAGCGTGGTGAAGATGAACCGGTCCGCCCCGTCGCCACCATAGAGCAGGTCGATCCCGGCATCGCCCCGCAGTTGGTCGTCGCCAGCGCCGCCGTAGACCTTGTCATTGCCGTCGCCGCCCCAGACCCGGTCGTTGCCGCCGTCGCCGGTGAGCGTGTCGTGGCCCGCCTCGCCGTAGATGAAGTCATCGCCACTGCGACCCATGACGCTGTCGTTGCCCGCCCCAGCATAGACGAAGTCGACGCCGATGCCCGCATCGATGATGTCGTCGCCATCGCCGCCATAAGACCAGTCGTCGCCGGACCCTGCCAGCAGGCTATCATTGCCAGTGCCGCCATAAAGCCGGTCGGCATCATTGCCGCCGTCCAGCATGTCGTTGCCGACCCCACCCTCCAACCAGTCCAGCCCGCCCGCGCTGCGGATTTCGTCGTCTCCGACGCCCCCTGTGACGGTGTCGTGGGCTGCATTGGTGAAGATCACGTTGGACAGACCGTTTCCGGTGACGGTGCGGGCCGCGCCGGTGCTGTCAGCCGAGAGCGTCAGATTCTCAATCGCGTAGAGGTTCGAGCGCGTCATGTCGACGTTGGTGTAGCGCAGGTCCAACGTGTCGGCGCCCGAATTGGAATATTCAAAGATGGTATTGGCGGCTTCGGTGGTCCATGACCGGATGACATAGGTATCGTCGCCCGTCCCGCCATAGAGCTTGGCCGCGCTGGCAAAGTTCAGGATCAGTGTGTCGTCGCCGTCGCCACCTGACAGCACATCGCCCTTGCCGTAATAGGCGTCCAGCGTGTCGTTGCCGCCCATCCCGCGCAACACGTCGCGGACGATAGAACCGAGCATGTTGTTGCCGGAGGCATTGCCTGTCACCTCGACGCCAAGCACAGTGTCGTCGATTTTGTTATCCCAGGTGATGCGGTCATCCTGAGCATTGTTGTTGTTGGCGATCAGGTTCTCGACATTGGCCGCCATGACGAAACCCGACCAGCCGGTCGAAAGCTCGATCGTGTCGATGCCTCCGGCAGCACCGGCATCTTCGTGGATGATGGCATCTGCTGTGCCCATGGTGATCGCGCGGACATCGTTGTAGCGCAACAGGACATAGGTGTCATTGCCCGCCCCGCCATAGATGTCGGTTTCACCGCTGCCCCGCAGCACGACCTGATCATTGCCTTCGCCGAGATAGAACTTCTGATCCGCATAGAACGCCCCGCCATCGTCGACGATGAAGTCATCGCCCGACCCGGCATTGATGAAGGTATTTCCGACCCCCGACAGCAGGGTGTCGTTGCCCTCGCCAAGATAGAAGATGCTGACACCGCCAGTCGAGACGACGTTGTCGTTGCCGCCATAGGTATAGACCGAGTCGTTGCCAGAGCCGACCCAGACATAGTCGGCCTTGGTTGCGTCGCCGTAATAGGTGTCGTCGCCATCGGTTCCAGTATATGCGGGCATGTCGGCTCTCCAATCGTTTCGGCAGGCAACGCTGTGCCGCTCATATGGAGAAATTGCCCTCCCCAAGTTTCAAAATGATTTCAGAAGGCGGGACCTGTGTTTCAATCGTTTCAGATTTGAGGGTGGTCAATCCGAAAGGACGCAGCAAGATTTATGATCTGGACTGCTATCCGGTGGGATTTGGGCCTGCCGCGTTTGGGAAGCGTCAGGCGCGCTGCCCCGCAGCTTTCGGAGCAGCTGGAGGTCTTGGCCATACTGACCGCTTGGGAGGCGGATTGTTTGGCCTGATCAGCAGCCAAGCTTTAGATCACCGCGATTTCAACCGCCAAACTGGCAACCTGTTCGCGGATGTCGGGGATGGCGGTGATCTCCCAAAATGCGGCGCGCGAGGCCGGGCCTACGACATGGATGCGCGGACTGACCGAGCCGTCGTGGGCTATCAGGCGACACTGCGCGTCGACCTCTAGCCCGATGCGCAACGGGTCGATGCGGGCGGCTTTTTGTGCGAGCAGGCTTTGCACCAGCGGGGTTGCGTTCAGTTCGGGGTCGCGGCGGATGCCCCGGCAATCAATGATGCGCGCGGCGGTGATCGCATCGCTGTGTTTGCTGCCATAGGGGCGGATATAGGCGAAGAATCCGCCTTCGGGGCGGACCACGGCGTCTTGGAAGGCGGCTTTGCGGATGGTGAGTTGGCCGTCCAGAATGGCTTGGTGCAAGGCAGTTTGCGATTGCGGCGGGATGCGGTGGCGGTGGACATCCCACCACGTCGCGGCATGGCGCAGGAAGCGGGCGCGTTCGGGGGTGGGCAGGCCGCGCCACAGGGTGGCTACATGCGGGCGGATGCCATCGACGGCATCGCGCCATGTGCCGCCTTGTGCAACAGCGGCGCGGGCCAGACCGCGCGCCCATGCCAGCAGGGTTGCGGCCGAGGCTGCGCGGGGCAGGTGTTTGCTGTCAAGCTGCATCGGTTTGGTGGCGGTATGATCGCGCGGCAACAGGCCCCGGCGCGACAGTGACAGGATCGGCCCGGTGTGGCCCGAACGCAGGATGGTCAGCACCTGATCAACCATCGACAGGCCGGAACCGATGATAATGATGCGCGATTGCGGCGGTGGCGGTTCTTGGGGAGTCCAACCATCGGTCAGCGGCCATTCACGGGCTTGGTCGGGGATAACATGGCCGGTTGCCAGCACGGCGCGGTCGGCTTGCAGGGTTTGGCCATCGGCAAGGTGCAGGGTCACGCCAGCGTCGGTTTCGGTCAGATCGGTCACGTCTTGATAGATGCGGCTTAGGCGAGGGTCAGCATCCCATTCCGCCAGAAGTGCGCCGAGATAGCGGCCATAGGTGGCGCGGCTGACGAAGCCTTGGTCGCTGACGGTGGTATCTTGGTGGCGTTGCAGCCAGGCGTGGAAATGCTGCGGGTCTTCGGGGAAGCCGCTCATGTTGTGGACGCGGGTGTTCAGCAGGTGTTCAGGGTCGATGGTGCTATAGGCGACACCCGTGCCCATCGCGCCAGAGCGTTCAATCAGCGTGACGCGGGCGGTGTTGGGTTGGCGCAAGAGATGCACCGCCATCAGCACACCGCTGGCACCGCCGCCGATGATGGCAACATGCGCGCCTTTCGGCGGGCCAGAGGACAGGTTGGCAGGGGCGCGGGCGGCTGGAGTTGGCGGAATCGGCGGGATGAAAAGATCGTTCATAGCAGGCCTATGGTGATCAGGCTGAGGATGGTGATCGTCAGCAAAGCGGAGGCGGCCCAGAGATGGCTGGGTGCGGGTGCTGTGGGTGCGTCGATGCCTTGGGTGGCAAGGTAAGCCTCAAGACCGGGATCATAACCGCAGTAGAACATCGGATGTCTCCTATCGTTGGGGGGAAAAGGCACGGGCGGCGTTGTGGGCGGACGGTTGCGGGGGAGGGCTGGATTGCAGCAACAGATCGTCGCGCAACTGCTTGGCCGCAGGCCAAGGGCCAAAGCCGGAGGCGACGTTGATATGGCCCGCAAAGCCGAGGTCGATCAGATCGGCGCGCCACGCATAGGCAAGCTGGCGCGCGCGTTGGAACGGCATCCACGGGTCATTGCGGCTGGCAACCATGGTGGTGGGGATGTGCAGGGGGGCTTCGTGCAGGGGCGCGAAGCTTTGGATGCGCGGCTGGCCTGCGGGTTCAGCGGGCGCGACCAGCAGGGCGGCGCGGGCGTTCAGTTGCGGCCAAGTGGCAAGCACGCGGGTGATCAGGACGGAGCCCAAGCTGTGACCAACCAGCACCGCGCCGGGGTGACGCAGGATGGTGCCCGCCAGTTCGGACTCCCACCTTGCAGGATCGGGGCGGGAGGGGTCAGACAGGTCAACCATCAGCGCGTGGCTGTCGGTTGCAGCCCACCATTGCTGCCAATGCGGTGCAGGCGATCCATCCAGACCGGGAACCAGAAGCGTTTTCACCATTGCGGCCTCGCCTTGTTGCTTCTGATTACTCTATCAAACTAATCGTGATTTATTTTTCCAAAGATCGCGAGGTTGGGGGAAATTTCTTCTGCGCAGGCGGGCTGTCGCGGCAGGGCTGCGTTTGTCTCGATTCTCTGGGTTGCGGGTTGGGTGTTAGTCGAGGCCGAAGATGCTGCTGACCAGATCTCCGGCGGCGAGGCGGCGGGTCCAGTCGGCTTCCAGCGCCAGCTTGGCTTCGGCAGCGTCGATCAACTCGGCGAGGCGGTTGATGGTAAGCGCTACCAGGCCATCGTCATCGCCAAGGATCAGATCGCCGGGGTGTAAGGCGCAGCCGCCGACGCTGACGGCGACATTGACCGCGCCATGTTCGGCTCCGGTCGGGCCGCGCGGGGTGATGTGGCGGTTGTAGACCGAGAAGTTGTCAAGGGCGGCGAGGGTGGCAGTGTCACGGATGGCACCGTCGCAGATGATACCGGCGGCACCTTGGGTGTGCAGTTGGCCGCCCAGAACGTCACCGATCATCGCATTGGCGGCATGGCCTGCGGCGGCAATCACCAAGACCTGACCGGGGCCAGTCTGGCCGATGGCGTGCAGCACTGCGCCGAAATCGGGGGCGATGCAGTGGACGGTGACGGCGCGGGCGCAGAGGCTGGGTTGTTGGCCTGCGGGGCGGAGGGGGCGGATCAGCGGGCTGATTTGTTGGGCAGGGACAAGATCGACCGCGACGGCGACGGGGATACGCTGCCAGCGCGCGAGCAGGTCGGTGGGGATTGGGTCGAGCGTCGGAGTGGCTTGCGTGACGGTCATAAGATGTCCTTTAGTTGGGAGAACCAGCCGCCCAGATGACGGCTGGCCGTTTGGGTTATTGCCGCACGCGCATTCCCAGTTTGGTATCGAAGGCGAGCGGTTTGTCGGATTTCGGCAGCGGCGCTTCGGCGACCTCACCGACCGAGACGCCATATTGCCAATCGGGCGGGCAGATCGCGATATAGCGGGCGTAGCCGCCCAGACCGCCGCCGAACTTCGGGAAGCCGATAGCGACCAGCGCGCCGACGGGCGGGACTTTATCAAGGTTCGCCACGCCCTCGGCCTGCGCGAAACCGTTGTGCATCAGCCAGTATTCGCCTTCGAGCGTGGGGGTGGCATCGGTGTCGAGGGGTTCATGGCCGTGGAACAGGATGTGGCGTTCCAGATGCAGGAATTTCAGCGCATCAAGGCTGACACCGGGGAATGGCGCGCGAGCCGCAAATTCTTTGTCCGGCCAACCTTTTGACCAACCCGAACGCACCATCACCACCGAGCCTTCGGGGATACGGCCATATTCAGCCTCGAACGCCTCAATATCCGAGACTTGCAGCGCATAGCCAAAGTCTTTTTCGACCTGCGGCTCGATGTTGATCACCACCAACGGGCGCAGGGTATAGGTGGCCGGCAATTCATCAATCGCCGGATATTCCGGAGCCCAATGCGCCGGGGGGTCCAGTTGTGTGCCAAGCTGATCGGTGCGCAGGATGTAATTCGTGGCCTCGAACCCATGTTTTTCATAGGTGAAGGCGTCACCCTTGGCGACGTAGCCCTCCATCGCGACGCCAGCGGTGGCGGGCGCAAAGGTCGGGCCACCAAAGCCCGCCCAGACCGGAATGTCCGGGGTGATCGTGTGGGTCAGATCGACGTATTTCGCCGATTTGAAGGTGTCGTTATAGACTTTCCACAGGCCGGGGTCTTCGGCCTGAGCAGCGGTGCCCAGCGCCAAGGCAAACAGCGTGGCGAGCGGCAGAAACGTCTTCAGGTTCATGGCAGTTCCTTTCGGGTTTCAAGGGATCAGGCGGCTTGGGCAAGGCATGCGCGGGTGGCGGCGGCCAATCGGCGGATGCCTTCGGTCAGGTTTTCGGGGGTGTTGAAGGTGAAGTTGATGCGGATGGCGCGGTGGTTTTGCCCCGTGGGGTCAAACACGCTGGAGGGGGTGATGCAGACGCCGTGAGTTAGGGCTGCGCGGAGCAGGTGGTCGGTGTTCAGCGCGGGATTGCGCGCGGTGGCCCAGACGAACATGCCGCCGGACGGTATTTGCCAATCGAACAGATCGGACAGATGGGTCTGCATTGCGGCGCAAAGCGCATCGCGGCGGTCGCGGTAGAGGCTGAGGATATTGGGCAGGATGCTGTCAGTCAGGCCAGATGCGAAAGCGTCAAGCGTGATGCGTTGGCTGAGGCCGGAGCTGGACATGTCGGAGCCTTGTTTGGCCATCACAAGCGCTTGGATCATTTCAGGCGCTGCGATCGCCCAGCCGACGCGCAGGCCAGGGGCGAGTTCTTTGGACAGGGTGCCGAGGTAGATCACCGGGCCATCGTAGGGCCTGCCTGTGGCTGCGAGGGTCAACATTCGGGGTAGCGGCGGGCTGTCGTAATAGAGGGTGCCGTAGGGGTCATCTTCGATCAGCCATGTGCCCGTGGTTTGGGCGGCTGTGACGAGGGCGCGGCGGTCTTCAAGGGGGACCAGGCGCCCGGTGGGGTTGGAGAAATTCGGCACGGTATAGGCGAATTGCGCGCCCTGCAGGGCGGTTTCGGGGGTGAAATCGTTCGAGTCCAGCTGCATCGGGCGATAGCTGGGGCGGCGGGGGCGCCATGCATCCAGGGCACCGAGGTAGGCCGGGGTTTGCGCAGCGATCAGGCTGCCTTCCTCTAGCAGCACCTTGCCGATCAGATCCAGCCCCTGCATCCCCCCCGAAGTGATCAGCACATTCGCGCGGGTCAGATGCAGGCCGGGGGCGTTGAAGCGGGCGGCGATCAGATCGCGCAGAGCGGGTAGGCCTTCGATCGGGGCATAGGCGAGGGCGTCGGTGGGGTGGGCGGTGATGGCTTTTGCTGCCAGATCGGACAGGGCGCGGATCGGCCAGGTTTGCGGATCGGGCAGACCACCCGCCATGTTGATCAGGCCGGGGATTTGGCCTGCCGACAGGAAAATCTGCGTCACGTCATTGGTGTCGCCCAGCCATTTGGCGAAGGCGGGGCGTCGGGGGATCGGTTGGGGCATGGCGCGGGACTCTCTGTTTGCAGAGAGTTTAGGGCAGGATTTGCGGTAAAACTCTGCAAAGAGTTGCGTTGTTGCCAGATTTCTTGCAGGTATTCACTATTAATTCGTCAGATATGAGAGAGTTTCGCTATGCTTGATCTCGACTCGATTGATCACCGGATTCTGGATGTGCTGCGGCGAGATGGTCGGATTTCGATGCTCGATCTGGCGGATCGCGTGGGGCTGTCGCCGACACCCTGCGGGCGGCGGGTGAAGCGGATGGAAGAGGCGGGCGTGATCATCGGCTATGCGGCGCAGATTGATCGGCGGGCGTTGGGGTTGCAGGTTTGCGTGCTGGTCTCGGTGCGGTTGGCGCGGCATGGGCCGGAGGGGACGCGCGAGTTTCTGTCGGCGGTGGCGCGGCATCCTGAGATCACCGAGCGTCTGCTGGTGACGGGCAATCTGGATTACATGCTGCGGATTTGGGTGCGCGATATTGAGGCACTGGGGATTTTCATTCGCGACGTGCTGCAATCTATCCCCGCCGTGGCCGAAACCACGACGATGGTTATTCTGAAGCAGGATGGCGCACCGGGCTAATGGCCAGCCGGGCGCGCGCCTGCGGTAAGCCCCGCGATGCGTTCAACCATGCTGGCGGCGTCGATGCCGAAATGGCGGTAAAGATCGCCAATCGTGCCAGTCTGGCCGAAATGCTCGACGCCGAGCGGGATGGTGCGATGGCCGCGCACACCGCCGAGCCATGCGAGGGTGGCCGGGTGGCCGTCGATCACCGTCAGCAGGGTGCAATGGGCGGGAAGCGTGCCGAGCAGGTGTTCGATGTGGGAGATCGCGGCTTGGTTGCCACGGGCGCTGGCGCGTTGGGCGGCTGTCCAGCCCGCGTTCAGCCGATCAGCGGAGGTCACGGCCAGCACGCCGATATCGCGGCGGGTTTCGGCCAGCAAGCCAGCGGCTTTGATCGCCTCGGGCGCGATGACGCCTTGATAGGCGATCACCACATCGCAGTTCGGCCCCGGCGGACGCAACCAATAGCCGCCGTCGATGGCACCTTGGCGAAAGGCTTGGTCGGCGCGTTGGCCGGGTTGCTCGATGGGGTTGGTGGACAGCCGCAGATAGACCGCACCGCCGGTTTCATCGCGCAGCCATGTGCGTTCGTCCGGGTCGCCTGTGCCATCGCGTTGCATGTAGTCGAAGGCCCAAGCCATGATGACGGCCAGTTCGTCAACGAAGGCAGGCTCGAAGGCGGCGAGGCCGTCTTGCGCCATGCCGATCAGCGGGGCGGCGATGGATTGATGCGCGCCGCCTTCCGGGGCAAGGGTGACGCCGGACGGGGTGCCGACGATGATAAAGCGGGCGTCCTGATAGCAGGCGTAGTTCAGCGCATCGAGGCCACGCGCGACGAAGGGGTCGTAGACGGTGCCGATGGGGATCAGGCGTTTGCCGAACAAAGCGTGCGACAGGCCAGCCGCGCCCAGCAGCAGGAACAGGTTCATCTCGGCGATGCCCAGTTCGATATGCTGGCCTGCGGGCGTGAACTCCCATTTCGCGGTGGAGGGGATTTTCTGATCCTGAAAGGTGTCGGCTTGGGCGGTGCGGGCGAAGAGTTTGCGGCGGTTGACCCAAGGGCCGAGGTTGGTGGTGCCTGTCACATCGGGCGAGGTGGTGACGATGCGGGCGGCGAGATCGCTGTCAGCTTTCGCCAGATCGTCGAGGATTTTGCCGAAGCCCATCTGGGTGGAAATGTCGCGGTCTGATCCGGCAGTGATTTGCGGCACAGGCAGGATGGCGTCGGTGAATTGGCGCGGGCCTTTGGCGAAGAACGGCGCTTTGGACAGGAAATCTTGCAGGGCTGCGGGATCGGCGACGGTGGCGAAGGGTTCCCACTCCTGCCCTTCGGGAACCCCCATATGCGCCTGCCATTCGGCCATCTGCGCCTTGGTCATCAGGCCGCCGTGGTTGTCTTTATGGCCCGCAATCGGCGTCCCCCAGCCTTTGATCGTATAGGCGAGAAAGCAGGTCGGGCGGTCGTGATCTATGGCAGCGAAGGTTTCAGCCATGGTCTGCACACAATTACCGCCAAGGTTTTCCATCAGTTCGGCCAGCTCGGAATCGCTGCGCCGGGCGATCAAAGCGCTGATCTCGCCTTGGTCGCCAAGATCGTCCAGCAGATGCTGCCGCCAGACCGCGCCGCCCTGATAGGTGAGGGCGGCATAAAGCTGGTTCGGGCAGGCGTCGATCCAGTTGCGCAGCGCAGTGCCACCCGGCTCGGCAAAGGCGGCGCGTTGCAAGGCACCGTATTTGACGCGGATCACCTGCCAACTGAAGGCCTGAAAAATCTTTTCAATGCGCTCGAACAGGCCTTCGCGCACGATACCATCCAGCGACTGGCGGTTGTAGTCGATGATCCACCACGTGTTGCGCAGATCGTGTTTCCAGCCTTCTTGCAGGCATTCGTAGATGTTGCCTTCGTCCAGTTCGGCATCGCCAACAAGCGCCACCATGCGGCCCAAGGGCAGGCCCTGCCCCCAAGTTTTCGCCGCGATGTAGTCTTGCACGAGCGAGGCGAATGAGGTGATCGCGACCCCCAAGCCTACGGAACCCGTCGAGAAATCCACATCATCTCCGTCTTTGGTGCGGCTGGGATAGCTTTGCACGCCGTGAAAACCGCGAAAGTTCTGCATCTTTTCCAGCGGCAAATTGCCCATCAGATAGTGCATGGCGTGGAAGATCGGCGAGGCGTGGGGTTTCACCGCAACCCGATCTTCGGGCCGCAAAGCTGAGAAGTAGAGCGCGGTCATGATCGACACCATCGAGGCCGACGAGGCCTGATGGCCGCCGATTTTGATCGCATCCACCTTCGGGCGGATGTGGTTGGCGTGGTGGATCATCCAATGCGACAGCCACAACAAGCGCTGCTCGATGGTTTTAAGATGGGGCATGGCGGCGGTTTCCTGCAGGCGAATGGGCGTTGGGTTTGGTATATCGCCAATCGAGGGGTGAATCCCGGCTTTATCAGGCGCATTTGGCCTGATAGTTGGTGTAAAGCAGCGCAAATTTCGAAAGATGTAACGATGTCCGCCACTCTGGATCGCTTTGATACCGAAATCCTGCGGCTGTTGCAGAAACAGGGGCGGCTGACGATCAATGATCTGAGCGCGGAAATCGGGCTGAGCCCCTCACCCGTGGCGCGGCGTTTGCGGCTGCTGGAGCAGGCCCAGATCATCACCGGCTATGCGGCACTGATCGACGAGGCGGCGTTGGGCTATGGCGTGTCGGTGTTCGTTTCGGTGCAGTTGGACAAGCAGGTGGATGAGGCGCTGGCGACGTTTGAGGCCGCGATTGCGGGCTTTCCTGAGGTGGTGGATTGCTGGTTGATGACGGGCAATCGGGACTACCTTTTGCGGGTGGCGACTTCTGGCTTGCCGGAGTTTGAGCGGTTTCTGGTGGGGCGGCTGACCAAAGTGCGGGGGGTGGCGTCGATTGAATCCTCGATCCCGCTGCGGCGGGTCAAGGCTGGGTTGGCGCGGGTGCCTTAGGCGGGTTGGGGCCGGAAAGACAAAATTTCCGGTAGAGCGCGGTTGTGCAGCATGGTGATGCTGTTTGGCGGGAAAAATAACACGACCTTTTTCATCGTGTTTTATCGTGAGAAGGTCTAGCCTTGGGTATCGGCGGCTGATTGGCCGCATTGCCTTACAAGGATCAGACCATGTCGCTGACTGCTTTCAAACTCTCGCGCCGCGCGCTGTTGGCTGCGGCAACCGCCTTAGTGCTGCCACTGGCCGCGCTGGCCGAAACCGTGCCGGTGCAGGGTGGCACGCTGATCTATCTGGATCAGCAGGCGCATACCGCCCTGTATCCGCCAGCGGGGGGATTTTACCCCAACAGCGGGGTGCTGAACCAGATCACCGACAAGCTGACCTGGCAGAACCCGGCGACTTTGGAGATTGAGCCGTGGATCGCTGAATCGTGGCAGATCAATGCGGATTTCACTGAATTCACCTTTAAGATCCGCCCCGGCGTGACGTTCTCGGATGGCACACCGCTGGATGCGGCGGCGGTGGCGGCGAATTTCGACAGCTATGGGTTGGGGAAACCCGAGCAAAATTTCCGGCCTTCGGAAGTGCTGAACAACTATGAGAAATCGGAAGTGATTGATCCGCTGACGGTGAAATTCACCTTCAAAAAGCCCTCGCCTGGGTTCCTGCAAGGCACGTCGGTGATTGGGTCTGGTCTGGTGGCACAGGCGACTTTGGCGCGGAAGTTTGATGAATTGGGCGATGCGACCAAGGTGATCGGATCGGGGCCATTTGTGGTTGAAAGCGAGACGGTGGGCACTGAAATTCTGTTCAAAGCGCGCGAAGATTACAACTGGGCGCCGAAAAGCTTTGCGCATCAGGGCCGGGCTTACTTGGATGAAATCCGCCTGCTGATCGTGCCGGAAGATTCGGTGCGTATTGGCGCGTTGTTGTCGGGTCAGGCCGATGTGGTGCGGCAGATTCAGGCCTATGATGAGGCGCAGATCACCAATGCGGGGTTCCAACTGTTCGCGCCGCCGACGCGGGGGATCAACAATTCGGTGGTGTTCCGGCCGGATAACCCTTTGGTCGCGGATGTGAAGGTGCGGCAGGCTTTGCTGCATGGCACCGATACCAAGGAGATTGTTTCGACGATCTTCTCGGAACATTACCCGCAGGCGACCTCTATCTTGGCCTCGACCGCGAAGGGTTATGTCAATCTGGCCGACAAGCTGGCGTTTGATCCGGTGCTGGCAGCGAAGTTGCTGGATGAGGCGGGATGGGCGCTGAACAAGGCGGGCAAGCGCGAGAAGGATGGCAAGGAGCTGATTTTGATCGCCTATGAATCGCTGCCGCAGCCGCAAAACCGCGCCATGCTGCAACTGATCTCGCAGCAATGGGCCAAGCTGGGGGTGGTGCTGAACGTGCTGCCGGGGGATGCCGGGACGGCGACGGTGGACAATCTGGACCCGGCGAAAACGCCCGTCTCGCCCGCGATGGTGGGCCGTGCCGACCCGGATGTGATCAAGAGTCAGTATTACCCAACCAACCGCAACGTACTGCTGCAAACCGGCGGCGTGGCGGCGGAAGTGAAAAACTTTTCTGATGCTAAGCTGAATGGGTTGCTGGAGGGGATTGCATCCGAGGTTGATCCGGCCAAGCGGCTGGAACTGGTGGCCGAGGTGCAGGGTTATGTCGTCGACCAGGCCTATGCGATCCCGATCTTTGAAGAACCGCAGGTGTTTGCCGCCGCGCCCACCATCAGCGGCGTTGCGTTCGAGGCCGTCGGGCGTCCGTCTTTCTATAACGTCTCGAAAGACAACGCCACGCAGTGACGCCTCGACCCGCGCGCCCGCTCCTCCGGGCGCGCGGTTTTACTCCCGGAGATGACCCGATGACGCATCTGATTTCACGGCTGGCACAAGGCGCTTTGGTGCTGCTGGCTACTTTCACCATCTCGTTCATTCTGGTGCAGATGATGCCGGGGGATGCGGTGTTGATCCGGTTTCTGAACCCGGAAATGGGCATGACGCCGGAAGATATTGCGCGGATCCGGGTGTTTTATGGATCAGATGCGCCCATCCCGGTGCAGTATATTCAGTCGCTGCTGGCGGTGCTGTCGGGGGATTTTGGCTATTCGGTGCAGTCGGGCGTGCCTGTAGCGCAAGAGATTGCGACCAACCTGCCGCCGACCTTGCTGCTGGCAAGTCTGGGGCTGTTGACCGCGCTGGGGCTGGCGTTTGTGCTGGCTTGGAGCGCGGTGCTGGGGCCGTGGCCAAGCTTGCGGCGCTGGATTGGATCTATTCCGGCGCTGATGGTGTCGGTGCCGGTGTTTTGGGTGGGCATCACGCTTATTCAGCTGGTGTCGTTCAAGCTGGGCTGGGTTTCGATGATCGCGCCCGGCCCGTGGGAAAAGCTGGTGCTGCCCGTGCTGACGCTGGCTTTGCCGATTGCGGCCCCGATCGCGCAGATTTTGATCCGCAATATCGAGGATGTCTCGACCCGTGCCTTTGTTCCCGTTGCCCGCGCCAAGGGGCTGTCGCGGGCTGCGGTGTTGTGGCGCCATGTGCTGCGCAACGCCGCCTTGCCGACGCTCGCGATTGCGGGCGTGCTGCTGGGCGAGTTGATTGCCGGGGCGGTGGTGACCGAAACCGTATTTGGCCTGAATGGCTTGGGGCGGTTGGCGGAACGGTCGGTGCGCACGCAGGACATCGCGGTGTTGCAGGCGATTGTGCTGATTTCGGCGGCGGGTTTTGTCGCGATTTCCTTTCTTGTCGATCTTGTGTCGTTGGCGATTGATCCCCGCTTGCGCAGTAACCGGAGCCTTGCAGCATGACCATTCAGGATACGCTTCTGCCCCGCCGTAGCCGCGCCCTACCCCGATTGCATGTCTCGATCCGGTCCGGATTGGCGCTGGCTTTGGTGGTGCTGGCCATTGTGGCATTGTGGGCTTTGCTGCCCAGCGCATTCACCAGTTTCAATCCGGTGGCGGGACTGCCCGCCGATAAGCTACAAGCGCCGGGGGCGGCGCATTGGCTGGGCAGCGATGAGTTGGGCCGCGATGTGCTGGCGCGGCTGATTTATGGCGCGCGGCAATCGCTGACGGGGGCGGTGGTGGCGGTGGCGGTGGGGCTTTCCCTCGGCAGCCTGCTGGGCGTGCTGGCCGGGTCGGTGGGCGGCTGGATTGAGCAGGTGATTTTGCGGCTGATCGACGTGCTGCTTTCGATCCCGGCGCTGCTGCTGTCTTTGGCGCTGATCGTGATCCTGGGCTTTGGCACCATACAGGTGGCGGTCGCGGTGGGTGTCACCGCGATTGCGGGCTTCGCGCGGCTGATTTGGGCCGAGGTGGTGACGGTGCGGCGCAGCGATTATGTCGAGGCCGCGTTCGGGTCGGGCGGGCGGTTCTTTGCGGTATTGTGGCGGCATGTGCTGCCGAACGCTGTGACCTCGGTGCTGGCCTATGCGGCGATTCAGTTTGGCTGGGCGATCTTGCAGATCTCGACTTTGGGCTTTCTGGGCTACGGCGCACCGCCGCCCACGCCGGAATGGGGTCTGATGATCGCCGAGGGGCGGAATTACATGACAACCTCGTGGTGGCTGACTTTGTTCCCCGGCTTGGTTGTGATCGCCACGGTTCTCGCGGCAAATGCCGTCGGCCATGCGCTGACCCGGAGGCTGCAATGAGCGATCCCGTTTTGGAAATTCGCGATCTGTCGGTGTCTTATGCAGCCCCTGATGGCGGGCGCAGCCACGTGCTGCATGATCTGTCGCTGCGTATCAGCGCGGGCGAAGTGGTGGCGCTGGTGGGCGAAAGTGGCTCTGGCAAGACCACCACGGCGCAGTCGGTTATTGGGTTGCTGGCGGAGGGCGCACGGATTGAAGGTGGTTCGATCCGCCTGCTGGGGCAAGAAGTCACGACGCTGCGCGATGCGGCGTTGAACGGTTTGCGCGGGCGGGTGGTCAGCCTGATCCCGCAAGACCCCGGTGCCTCGTTGAACCCGGTACGCACGATTGGCGGGCAGGTTGCGGAAGTGCTGGCGGCGCATGGTATTCCCCGTGTGCTGCGACGCGGGCGGGTGATCGAGTTGCTGAACCATGTGGGTCTGAGTGAGCCGGAGCGGCGGTTTGATCAATATCCGCATGAGTTGTCTGGCGGCATGAAGCAACGCGTGCTGATCGCGATTGCCATCGCCTTGGAACCTGCGCTGATCATCGCGGATGAGCCGACGAGTGCGTTGGACGTGACGGTGCAGCGGCGCATTCTGGATTTGATTGATGATCTGCGGCGCAAGGCTGGCACCGCTGTTTTGCTGGTGACGCATGATCTGGCGGTGGCAGCGGATCGGGCGGACCGGATTGTGGTGCTGAAATCGGGCCGCCTGCAGGAGCAGGGCGCAGCAGCGGATGTACTGCGCGCGCCCAGCAGTGCATATGCGCGGCAGTTGCTGGCCGATGCGCCCGCGTTCGCGGCGGCGCGGGTGCGGCCTATGCCGTTGGGTCAGAATACCGCCGTGCGGGTCGAAGATTTGCGGGTGGAGTTTGTGCAGCGTGGGACGGTGGCGTTTCGCGCTGTGGACGGGCTGTCGTTCTCTGTGCCGCGCGGGACGACTCATGCGATTGTCGGCGAAAGTGGTTCCGGCAAGACCAGCGCGATGCGGGCGATTGTGGGGCTGGCGCGACCGACTTCGGGGCGGATTGTGATTGGCGGCGATGAGATCACTGCCCAGCGCGGCGAGGATTTGCGGCAGTTTCGCCGTAAAATTCAGCTGGTGTATCAGAACCCATGGGGGTCTTTGGACCCGCGCCAGACCGTTGGCCAGATCATCGCCGAACCACTGACCAATTTTGAACCGGTGGCCAAAGCCGAACGCGAAGCACGGGTGCGGGCTATTCTCGACCGTGTAGCCTTGCCTGCGGATGTGCTGGCGCGGCGTCCAGCGGCGCTTTCGGGTGGGCAGCGGCAGCGCGTTGCGATTGCAAGGGCGCTGATCCTGAAGCCGCAGGTGGTGGTGCTGGATGAGGCCGTCTCGGCTTTGGATGTCACCGTGCAGGCGCAGATTTTGCGGCTGCTGGATGATCTGCAACGCGATCTGGGTCTGACCTATCTGTTTGTTTCGCATGATCTTTCGGTGGTGCGTGCCATCGCTGACACCGTGACGGTGTTGCACAAGGGGCGACCCGTTGAGACCGGCCCGGTGGCGCAGGTCTTTGCCAATCCGGCATCCGAACACACCCGCGCGCTGATCGACGCCATTCCGGGGGCGAAACGCACCCCTGCCCTGCAAGGAGCCTGAACCATGAGCCGCAAACGCATCGGGTTTTTCACCCGCGCCTTGGATGATGCCCCGCCTGCCGAACGCTACCAACTTGCGGCTGCACAAATTCGCCATGCCGAGGCACATGGCTATCATTCGGCTTGGGTGGCGCAGCACCATTTCAACGGATCGGAGGGCGGGTTGCCGTCACCGTTTGCCTTCCTGTCTTATGTGGCGGCGCAAACCTCGTGTATTCGGCTGGGCACCGGGGTGGTGACGCTGACGATGGAAGAGCCGGTGCGAGTGGCCGAGGATGCGAGCGTCACCGATGCGCTGTCGGGAGGGCGGCTGGAAGTTGGGGTCGGCTCCGGCGGCACGCCTGCGAATTTCGTGAGTTTTGGGCGAGATTTCGCGGATCGGCGCGGCGTGTATGACGCGCATTTGGCGACTTTGCGCAAGGCTTGGGCGGGCGAGGTTTTGCCCGGGGATAATCGGCTTTATCCTGCTGCCAATGGGTTGGAGCGGCGGCTGTGGCAGGCGACGTTCTCGACGGGCGGCGGGATCAAGGCGGGGCAGGACGGCGATGGTTTGCTGTTGTCGCGCACCCAGCCCCGGCCCAAGGCGGTGCCGTTTGCAAGCCTTGCCGATCTGCAACTGCCGATCCTTGACGCCTATCACTCCAACCTGCCCTCGGGCGTGATTCCGCGTATTCTGGCCTCACGCTCGGTGTTCGTGGCGGACGATCGGGCCGAGGCGCGGGCCTTGGCAGAGGTGGGCTTGCGCAAGGTCGCCCAGCATTTCCAATCGGTTGGCCATGTCTTCCCCGGCGATACGCTGGATGATCTGATCTTCGCGATGGACAGCCATGTCGGCACGCCCGACGAGGTGGCGGAGTCTTTGGCGGCTGACCGCGTGCTGGATCATGCCACCGAAATCGCGGTGCAGGTGCATTCGGTCGATCCGCCGCATGACTTCATTCTGCGCTCGATTGAACTGTTCGCCACCGAAGTCGCCCCGGCTTTGGGCTGGATCGACCCGCCCTATCCGGCGCGCCTCCGGGCCGCTGCTGTTTAAGTTTTGAAGAAAGGAACCCCCATGACCACCCTGATTGACCGCCTAGTCGGCATTGAGCCAGGCTCAAAGCTGGACACCAGCTTTGCCGCCCGCAGCGAGGCCCGCACGCAGGCGGAACTCAGCTATCAACTGCTGTTGCATCCGGTTGATGCGGGGGCGGTGTCGCTGCTGGAACGCCACGCGATTGCGGCCTTTGTCGCCATGTTGCATGATCAACCGGAAACCCGCGACCACTACCGCGCGCTGTTGGAACGCAGCGATGCTGACGGGATTGCAGCGGTGGTTTTGCGTGAGGTCGAGGCTGCGCGCGCCAGCGGCCCCTACGGCCATTTTCCGAAAGGTCCGCTATCGGTCGAAGATCGAACCGGATTGATCTACCGCGTGCCGTCGCAAGCCCGCGCGGTGCTGGGCGACAGGCTTTCTGCCGCCTTAGAGCAGGGGCATCTGCTGGTGCTGCATCCGCGCGACGCCTCGCAAGCGGGGCTGCAAAGTCTGCTGGACGCGGGCTGGACCACCACGGGCATCGTTGTGCTGTCGCAACTGGTGGCATTCCTCAGCTTTCAGATCCGCGTCGTCTCTGGCCTGCGGGCGTTTGCCGCCGCTCATGCCTCCACCGCCATTCCCGCCTGAGGACATTATGACCGATATTGTGATCACCCACCCCGACAACCACGAACCTGTGACTTTCAGCGCCGATGAACTGGGCTGGCTGCCGTGGTTGCAGCCCTTGTCCGAAGCCGATCTGACCGAACGGCATTGGGCCGGACTGGTGGATAAATCTCGCTCAAAATCCGAGTATTTTATGCTATTGGCGCATGACCCCGAAGTTTTGGGCGCGCGCACCCGCACCGATAAGGACATTTTCTACAACACCAAGGGTGGTCTGCCGCGGGCCGAGCGGGAACTGGCGGCGGCGGCGGTGTCGCGGCTGAATGGCTGCATCTTCTGCGCCTCGGTTCATGCCCGGTTTGCCATTCACCATCTGAAACGCGCCGATGAGGTGAATGTGCTGTTGGAGGAGGGCATCCCCTCACCTTTGCGCGGACGCAATGGCGCGGTGGTTTCGGCTGCCGCCGCTTTGACGCAAACCCCGCCCGCGTTTGGTGCGGCACAGTCGTCAAGCCTGCTGGACGCCGGGTTTGACGTGCAAGAGCAGCTTGATCTGGTGCTGTCGGCTTCGTTCTTCAACTGGGCCAATCGGCTGATGCTGTCGATTGGCGAGCCGTCCCCCACCGCCGCCTAAGCTTCACCTGCACGCAGTTGGCGGGCTCATACCCGCCGACTGCACAGCGCAACGGCTGATTCTTTCCGAAGATTTCCCAAGCGATCCGCACAGGCTTCGGGCGAGCATTGCCGTATCTCCTCCAAATCTGCGGCAAAATCGGCAAAAAAGTATCAGCCGATGCGCCCTGCTGTAGTAGTCTGCCCCGATCCGCCCTGTTAGCTTTGTCAGACGCCACGGAGAAACTTGCCGGGCCAGACGACGCAATCACCGGGCCGTGAGCTTGGATTTGCGCAGGGAGGAGACGCGGATGAAACCGGATCTAGAGGTCGTCCAAATCGGACGCTCGGAATCTTTCAAGGCTTGGGCGCATGGCTATCCGTATCACACGGTGCGCTGGCATTTTCACCCGGAATACGAAATTCATCATGTGGTGGCGACTTCGGGTCATTACTTTGTCGGCGATTTCATCGGCAATTTTGAACCCGGCAATCTGGTGCTGACCGGGCCAAACCTGCCGCATAACTGGGTCAGCCATCTGGCGACGGGCGAAAGCGTGCCGCTGCGGGGGCGGGTGTTGCAATTCACCGAAGACTTTATCGGCGATGCGATGGCGTTGTTGCCTGAACTTGCCGCCTGTGAAGGGCTGCTGGAAATCAGCCGTCGTGGGGCGCTGTTCAGCTCGGCCACTGCCGTAGCCGCAGCGCCGATGTTGGCCGAACTTGTGACCGCACAGGGCATCCGCAGGATTGAAGTTTTCATCGGTTTGCTGGGCCTGTTGCAGCGGGCTGAAGTGACCACGCTGACCTCGACGAATTACCTGCCCGATCCGTCCGGCTTTATGTCTACGGGCATCAATGAGGCGCTGGCTTATATCAACGCCAACCTGACCGAGCCGTTCAGCGAAACCGACCTGGCCGAAATCGCAGGGCTTTCGCCTTCGGCATTTTCGCGCAGTTTTCGGCGGCATACCGGGCAGGCACTGGTCAAATACGTCAACCGTTTGCGGATCAACCTCGCATGTCAGCTTTTGATGGGCAAGGATGAGATGAAGATCACCGACGTGTGTTTTTCTTCTGGTTTCAACAACATATCCAACTTTAACCGGCAGTTTCAGGCGCAAAAGGGCATGACGCCCTCGCGCTTTCGGGAATTGCTGGCGGAGAACCAACACCCGGCACTCGCGGCCTGAACCTATTCGGCCAAAAGCCAAGCCTCGGGGAGGAGGAACCCGCAGGAGTAACTTTTGGCGAAGATCCGGCTTTACGAACGGCAATGGCCCGGTGGCAGAACCCTACTGCCCCCGCTGGGCTGTGCTTTGCCAGACGTTCAGCCGAACACCCCGGCGGTGCTGACCCGCGCCGCCTTGGGTCCAATCAACGGTCAACATGGAGGACGACCAATGAAACTTTCTAAATCGCATGTGATGGGCGCTTTGGCGCTGTCTACCGCCCTGATCAGCGGCAGCGCTTTCGCGCAAACCGCTGGCACCGTGGCATTCCTGATGCCCGATCAAGCCTCGACCCGCTATGAGCAGCACGATTTCCCCGGCTTTCAGGCCGAGATGAAAAAGCTGTGCGCCGATTGCACGGTGATCTACCAGAACGCCACCGCCGACGCGAACCTGCAACAGCAGCAGTTCAACTCGGTGATCACCCAAGGCGCGAAAGTGATCGTGCTGGACCCGGTGGACAGCTCTGCCGCAGCCGCGATGGTGGCGATTGCGCAAAGCCAGGGCGTCAAGGTGATCGCCTATGACCGCCCGATCCCAGACAAGCCCGCCGATTACTATGTCTCTTTTGATAACAAGGGCATAGGCAAGGCGATTGCGGAATCCTTGATGGCGCATTTGAAGGATCTGGGCCTGCCGACCGACAAGGGCGGCGTGTTGCAGATCAACGGCTCGCCCACCGATGCGGCAGCCGGCTTGATCAAAGACGGCATCCACGAAGGCATCGCGGCTTCGGGCTACAAAACCTTGGCCGAGTTCGACACCCCGGAATGGGCACCGCCGAAAGCGCAGGAATGGGCGGCTGGGCAAGTCACCCGCTTTGGCGCGGATATCATCGGCGTTGTGGCTGCAAATGACGGCACGGGCGGCGGTGCGGTTGCGGCGTTCAAGGCGGCTGGCGTTGATCCGGTGCCGCCCGTGACCGGCAACGATGCAACCATCGCGGCGCTTCAGCTGATCATCGCGGGCGATCAATACAACACCATCTCGAAACCCTCGGAAATCGTCGCAGCAGCGGCAGCCCAAATTGCTGTGCAGTTCCTGAACGGCGAAACCCCGAAAGCCGAGATGAGCCTGTATGACACCCCGTCGCAACTGTTCGTCCCGGCGGTTGTCACGCGTGAAAACCTGAAAGCCGAGATCATCGACAAAGGCATCAACACCGCAGCCGAGCTGTGTGTGGATCGCTATGCCGCTGGCTGTGCGGAGCTTGGCATCAAGTAACCGCAATCCTGCCGTCTGGGCCGCCCTCCCCGGCCCAGACGGTTCCTTCTGATCCGCAAAGGAGCCGCCATGTCGGACCGATCCCAAACCCGCAAACCCGCAGGAGACTTGCTGCTTTCCCTGCGCGGTATTTCCAAGAATTTCGGCGCGGTTTCGGCGCTGACAGACATTGATCTAGACATTCACGCGGGCGAGGTCGTGGCCTTGGTCGGCGACAACGGCGCTGGCAAATCGACCTTGGTCAAGGTGCTGGCCGGGGTGCATCAAGCTTCATCCGGCAGCATCGAGTTTCAGGGCAAACCCGTAACGATGGCCAGCCCAGCGGCGGCGTTGCAGTTGGGGATTGCCACGGTGTTTCAGGATCTGGCCCTGTGCGAAAATCTGGACGTGGTGGCGAATATCTTCCTTGGGCAGGAATTGAACCCGTTGCGACTGGACGAAGTTGCGATGGAAGTCCGCGCGTGGACGCTGTTGAATGAACTCGCCGCGCGCATCCCTTCGGTGCGCGAACCCATCGCCTCGCTTTCGGGTGGGCAGCGCCAAACCGTCGCCATCGCGCGTTCTTTGCTGTTGAACCCCAAGATCATCATGCTGGACGAACCCACCGCCGCCTTGGGCGTGGCGCAAACCGCCGAGGTTCTGAACCTTGTCGAACGGGTGCGCGACAAGGGTTTGGGCGTCATCATGATCAGCCACAACATGGAAGACGTGCGCGCTGTCGCTGACCGCATCGTGGTGCTGCGCTTGGGCCGCAACAATGGCGTGTTTACGCCGGATGCCAGCAATCAGGAACTTGTGGGGGCCATCACTGGCGCCACCGATAACGCCGTATCCCGCCGGGCTGACCGTCTGCGCGAAGCTGCAGGAGAGCCGCTATGAGCCAACAATTAGACCGCGCCGACGCGCGTGTAACTCATGCCGCCGGATTTTCCGGTGCTGTGAAAGCCTTCATGGATCGGGTGAAATCCGGCGATCTGGGGTCTTTGCCCGTGGTCGTCGGCCTTGCGATCATCTGGACGGTGTTCACCGCCTTGAACCCGATTTTCCTGTCACCGAACAACCTTGTGAACCTGCTGTTTGATTGCTCGACCACCGGAGTCATCGCGCTTGGCATCGTCTGCGTGCTGATGCTGGGCGAGATTGATCTGTCGGTGGGCTCGATGAGCGGGGTTGGTTCGGCTCTGATCGGGGTGCTTTGGGTCAATCAAGGCGTGCCTTTGCCTGTTGCCATCGGCACCGCCGTCGCCTTGGGGGCGCTGATCGGCGCGGTTTATGCCATCCTACGCAATCGGCTGGGGATGCCGAGTTTTGTGTCTACCCTGTCGGGGCTTTTGGCGCTGCTGGGTTTGCAGTTGTATATGCTGGGCGCGACCGGGTCGATCAACCTGCCGTATGGCTCGAAAATGGTCGAGTTCGGCCAGCTTTTGATCCTGCCCGCATGGCTGTCTTACACTTTGGCGCTGATACCCGGCATTGTGATGCTGGTGGTGGGGCGTTCGACCAACGCGCGGCGCAGGGCGGCCAATCTGTCGGCGGGGTCGTCTTCGGGGCTTATCATCAAAGCCGCACTGACCACCGTGGCGCTGCTGGCAATCGTGTTCTACCTGTCACTTGGCCGTGGTGTGCCGTGGATGTTCGCGCTGTTTGTGGCACTGGTTCTGGCGATGAACTACGCGCTGACCCGCACGCAATGGGGCCGCTCGATGAAAGCCGTTGGCGGCAATGCCGAAGCGGCGCGACGGGCGGGCATAAACGTGCGCGGCATCTATATCAGCGCGTTTATGCTGTGCTCGGGCCTTGCGGCGTTGGGCGGTGTGCTGTCTGCCGCCCGTCTGGCCTCGTCCAGCCAACAGGCAGGCACCGGAGACGTCAACCTGAACGCCATCGCGGCGGCGGTGATCGGTGGCACCAGCCTGTTCGGCGGTCGTGGCACCGCGTTTTCGGCACTGCTGGGTATCATCGTGATCCAGTCGATTGCCAATGGTCTGACCCTGCTGAACCTGAACTCTAGCTTGCGCTACATGATCACCGGGGCGGTTTTGGCCATCGCTGTGATCGTTGACAGCCTTGCCCGCCAAAGCCGCGCCTCGCATGGCCGGGCTTAATCGAAGGAAACATAATGTCTGACTTGAATGGAAAAGTGGCCGCCGTAACTGGGGCGGCCTCGGGGATCGGGCTGGAATGTGCCAAGGTGATGCTGGAGGCCGGGGCGCGGGTGGTGCTGATTGACCGCGCCGAGGATAAACTGGCGGCGCTGTGTACCGAGCTTGGCCCCAATGCGATCCCCTTGGTGATTGATCTGACCAGCCCGGCGAGTGTGGCTGGGATGATGCCGCAAATCCTGAGCAAAGCCGGGCAGTTGGACATCTTCCACGCCAACGCCGGATCTTATGTGGGCGGCGATGTGGTGACGGGCGATCCTGATGTTTGGGACCGGATGCTGAACCTGAACATCAACGCCTCTTTCCGCGCCGTGCAAGCCGTGTTGCCGCATATGGTGGAACGGCAGATCGGGGATATCATCATGACCAGTTCCATCGCCGGGATTGTCCCGGTGGTGTGGGAACCGATCTACACCGCCTCGAAATTCGCGGTGCAGGCGTTTGTGCATACGGTGCGGCGGCAGGTGGCGAAGCACGGCATCAGGGTGGGCGCGGTGTGTCCCGGCCCGGTGGTGACGGCCTTGCTGGATGATTGGCCGAAGGCAAAGATGGACGAGGCCTTGGCGAATGGCAGCCTGATGATGCCGAAGGAAGTCGCCGATGCGGTCTTGTTCATGCTGACGCGACCGCGCAATGTGACGATCCGGGATCTGGTGATCCTGCCCAACTCAGTGGACCTGTAAGCCATGTATCTGATCGGCATTGACGTAGGCACGGGCAGCGCGCGCGCCGGGGTATTCGACAGCGCGGGCATGATGCTGGCCTCGGCCAAGGCCGATGTAACGATGTGGCGTGAGGCGGGGTCGATTGTCGAGCAATCGTCAGATCAGATCTGGGATGCGGTTTGCCAATCGGTGCGAGAGGCCGTGAAAGCGGCTGGGATTGATCCGGCGCAAGTGGCAGGCATCGGCTTTGATGCCACCTGCTCGCTGGTGGTGCTGGGCGCTGGCGGTGCGCCGTTACCCGTCGGGCCATCCGAAGACCCCGCCCGCAACATCATCGTCTGGATGGATCACCGCGCCGTCGCGCAGGCCGAGCGCATCAATGCCATGGGCCACGATGTCCTGAAATACGTCGGCGGCGTGATCTCGCCGGAAATGGAGACGCCGAAGCTGCTCTGGCTGCGCGAAAACCGGCCTGACACCTTCGATGCGGCGACGGATTTCTTTGACCTTGCCGATTTCCTGACGTGGAAAGCCTCTGGCAGCCACGCGCGATCTACCTGCACTGTCACCTGCAAATGGACCTATCTCGCGCATGAGGCGCGTTGGGATGCAGGGTATTTCCAGCAGATCGGGCTGGGCGTTCTGGCCGACGAAGGCTTTGCCCGCATCGGCACCGAAATGGTCGAACCCGGCACGGCTTTGGCCCAAGGCCTGACCCCGCAAGCCGCCCTTGATCTAGGCCTGCGCGCAGGAACCCCGGTTGCGGCGGGCCTGATTGATGCCCATGCGGGCGGCGTGGGCACGGTCGGCGCGATGGGAAGCGATGCAACCGAGAATATGGCCTATGTGTTTGGCACCTCGTCTTGCACCATGACCACGACGGCAGAGCCGCAATTCGTGCCCGGTGTCTGGGGGCCGTATTATTCCGCGATGCTGCCGGATATGTGGCTGAACGAGGGTGGGCAATCGGCGGCGGGGGCTGCGATTGATCATCTGCTGAAACTGCACCCGGCCCACACTGAGGCGAAAACTGCCGCCAAGGCTGCGGGGCTGCCGCTGGCGGTCTGGCTGGCAAATCAGGCGGCGGAGGCGTCGGCAACGCCCTCGGATGCGGTTGATCTGGCCGGGGGGGTGCATGTGGTTCCGGAATTCTTGGGCAACCGCGCGCCGTTCGCTGATCCACATGCCCGCGCGCTGATTGCGGGGTTGGGGATGGAGGAGGATTTGAGCAGCCTTGTGCAGCTGTATGTCGCCGGCCTGTGTGGCATCGGCTATGGGCTGCGGCAGATCATCGACACGCAGGCCACCCATGGTGCGCCGATTAAACGGGTGATGATCAGCGGCGGCGCGGGGCAGCACGATCTGGTGCGGCAGATCTTGGCCGACAGCACCGGCGTTACAGTGGTGGCGACCGAGGCCGAGGAACCTGTACTGCTCGGTTCGGCGATCTTGGCGGCGGTTGCAGCGGGGTTGCAGGGCTCGATCCCCCAAGCCATGGCGGCGATGTCTCGACCAAAGCAAAGCTTTCCGCCAAGCGCGGGGCGGCATATCGGCGTACATGACGCCCGCTATGCGGCGTTTAAGTCGCTGCAAAACGCGGCGCGTCTGCTGCGCACCACGGCGTGAAGCAGCGGTCAGGGCCCAATTTGGCACGCGAAGCTGATTGATCGGCATCAGGCTTTGCTGCAAGCTCGCGCTATTCTGTGCGTATCCGGGTCTATTCCTGACAATGTATTTTGGAGCATTTGATGGGCGAATTTGCCGAACCTAAAGAGATGCAGCCGCATCAGGCCGCGTTGAAAGCCTTTCTGGTCGATCTTCCTGCGATGGGGCAACAACTGACCTCAACCGCAGAAGGCTCGGCAACCTTGCAGGCCCCCTTCACACAGGCACAGCTAAGTGCTTTGCAAGGGGTGCGCTCGAACGCGGCGTTCACGCGCTATACGGGATATGATCAGCCGGGGCTGTTGAAGAAATGGCTGACCGACCGTACCACCACTTGCAACGAGTTTTGCGGGCGCTGTGGGGCGGCGATGGGGTATCAGGCCAGCGGCAAGAATGATGGCGTGGGGCGGTTTGATATCGCCGACTATTTGACCCGCTACGGCAGGGGGCATTGCTGGGTGCCTGCCGACAGTGGCTCGACCCCCGAATATGGCGATGTGTTCCGGCTGTTTGCGCAGACGGCGGATCATAATGGCACCAGCCTCAATCATATGGGCATCTCGTTGGTACTGAGCAGCGACGATTGGTACACGGCGGAATCCGGGCAGGGCGGGCCGAGCAAGGGCTATGACGCGATTGAGCGGAAGAAGCGGGCGTGGAAGCCTGCGTCCCTGCAAGGCTGGGTGAATATGAAGGCGCTGCTGACGGCGGGGGCGGCGCTGCCGTATTGGCTGGGTGGCTGGTGGGAGGTGTTTGAGGAGCCGTTTGATACTTGGTATTATTACTTCGGCTCGAACGGGAAGGTGCTGTGTACGACGATCAAGCCTACGTCACTGAGTGCGCCTCCGGCGGGCAGCCCGTTGGTGGGGAATTTCCATCTGAAGGGGATGTTCGGGGTGGAGGTCAGCTGGCAAAGTGCTGATCCGAATGAAAGCTTCACGCTGGGCGAGCAGAGCTCGGAAAAACGGAAGTTTACGATGCTGGGCACCAAGGCGGGAACGATCCAGAAGATCAAGGCGACGCGGATGATGATCAAGGGGCTGCTGTAAGGGGGCGGTCCCAACGCGGGACCAAATTTTAGTGTTATATATCAGGCAAGTAGGGTGGTCGCATTAAGGATTTGTTAAGGTTTGGCGCGGTGGCGCGACCTTGGCGGGATGAAATCTGAACCCAGCCCCAAAGAGCTGGTGGCGGTATTTGCAGCCATACACGGGTTGAAATCACTGTCCTTTAAGGCTGCGACAACAGGGGGTCTGCGCATCATTGGACGCGCAGAGACCGCGCTTTTGGTGGTTTCAGCCAATCAACGCGGCGCTGGTTGAGTTTGCGGGGGTTTGCGCCTATCACCGTGGCAACCAAAGACATTGCAAAAAGGCGGCATCCGTGGCCATTCATCTTTACCAAAACGACCTGCCCGCTGGGCTGAAACTTGGCCGGGTTGTGGCCATTGATACCGAAACCATGGGCTTGAACCCGATGCGGGATCGGTTGTGTCTGGTGCAGCTGTCGTCGGGCGATGGCAATGCGCATTTGGTGCAGATCGCCAAGGGGCAGAAATCTGCGCCGAACCTAGAGGCGTTGTTGACCGACCCCGACGTGATCAAGCTGTTCCACTTTGGCCGCTTTGATGTGGCCGCGATGAAGCAGGCATTTGGGGTGACGACCGCGCCTGTGTGGTGCACCAAGATCGCGGCGAAGTTGATCCGCACCTTTACCGATCGGCATGGGCTGAAGTACCTGCTGAATGAGTTGGTGGGCGTCGATGTCTCGAAGCAACAGCAGACCTCGGATTGGGGCTCTGTCACGCTGTCAGATGCGCAGAAGGAATATGCGGCGTCGGACGTTTTGTATCTGCACAAGCTGATGAAGGCGCTGGAGGCGATTTTGATCCGCGAAGATCGGCTGGATCTGGCGCAGCGTTGCTTTGATTTCCTGCCCACCCGCGCCGAGTTGGATCTTTTGGGATGGGACGAGCCGAATGACCTTTTCCACCACTGATCTGGGCACTGATTTCCTTGCCACTGGCCAACGGGTGATCCGGCGTGAAGCCGAGGCTTTGCAGATCTTGGCCGATCATCTGGGGCCGAGCTTTGCGCAGGCGGCGGAAGTGATCATGGCGGCGACCGGGCGGGTGATCGTGTCGGGGATGGGGAAATCCGGCCATGTTGCGCGCAAGATCGCGGCGACTTTGGCCAGCACCGGCACGCCCGCGCATTTCGTGCATCCGGGTGAGGCCAGTCATGGTGATCTGGGCATGCTGACCAAGGGCGATGTGGCTTTGGTGCTTTCCAATTCTGGCGAGACGGTGGAACTGGCGGATATTATTGCCCATACGCGGCGGTTTGGGATTCCGTTGATCGCGGTGGCGGCACGGGGCGATAGCACTTTGGTGCGGCAAGCCGATGTGGCGATCTTGCTGCCGGATGCGCCGGAGGCGTGTGAGACGGGGATTGTGCCGACCACTTCGACGACGATGATGCTGGCTTTGGGTGATGCTCTGGCGGTGGCTTTGATGGAGCATCGCGCCTTTACGCCGGAGCATTTTCGGCTGTTTCATCCCGGCGGCAAGCTGGGAGCGAAATTGCTGAAGGTGCGTGACCTGATGCATGTCGATCTGCCGCTGATTGAAGCGGACAGCCCGATGACCGAGGCGTTGCTGGTGATCAGCCAGAAGGGTTTTGGCGTGGTGGGCGTGACCGAGGCGGGGGCGCTTGCGGGGATAATCACCGATGGCGATTTGCGCCGTCACATGGACGGGCTGTTGAGCCTCACGGCGGGGGCAGTGATGACCCGCAGCCCGCGTACGGTGGCGCCGGATGCTTTGGCGGAGGTGGCGGTCAATGTGATGAACGAGCGCAAGATCACCTGCCTGTTCGTGGTCGATCCTGCGGCACCGGGGAAAGCCCTTGGCATCGTGCATATCCACGACTGTTTGCGCGCGGGGGTGATCTGATGGCGATCCCGCTGCGCGACAGATGGCATTCCCGGCTGGTGTCGGTGCTGAAAGTGCTGCTGCCACTGATCGCGCTGGTGCTGCTGTCGACGCTGTTTTTGTTCTCGCGCAAGATCAACCCGGAAGACGCCATCCCTTATGCGTCCGTCGATGTGGAAGACCGCTTGAGTGACCCAAAAATGACCGATGCGGGCTTTGCGGGCATGACCTCGGACGGGGCCTCGCTGAGCATTCAGGCGGGTGAGGCGAAACCAACGGCAGCGGGTGGCGCGTTGAAAGTGGTGCAGGGGCTGCTGCAAACGCCGGACGGGGCGAAAACCGAACTCGCCTCGACGGCGGTGGCGTTGGATTCGGCGCAAAAGATGATTGAGTTGACCAATGGGGCTGAAGTGCGCGCCGCCAATGGCTATGTGGTGCAGGCGCAGGGCTTTGGGGTTTCGACCGCTGATACCCATGTGGAAAGCCGTGGTCCGATCAACGCGACGGGTCCGGGTGGACAGTTG
Source organism: Pseudomonadota bacterium (assembly GCA_040387915.1). Lineage (GTDB taxonomy): Bacteria > Pseudomonadota > Alphaproteobacteria > Rhodobacterales > Rhodobacteraceae > Cypionkella. Next base: position 257,645 of record JAZKCV010000005.1, on the reverse strand, counting down.
ACGGCGGATCATATGGTGCTTTCGCAGCAGGGCACGGCTGGCCCTTATCTTCTGGTTTTCAACGGCAAGGTGCGGCTGCTATACCAGCCCAAGAGATGACAGGATTTTCCGATGCTTCGTAATATCGCTTGTTCCGCCGCGCTGGTTTTGGCCCTTGCGCAGACTGCTTTGGCCGAGGGCGCGCAGGTGGCCTTTGGCGGGCTGAAAGGCGATCCCACAGCACAAGTCGAGATGAACGCTGATACGCTGACGGTGAACCAAGCCGATGGCACGGCGGTATTTTCCGGCAATGTCGTGGTGTCTCAAGGCGCGATGAAGCTGTCGGCCAACGAGGTGCGCGTCGCTTACGGCGCGGATAAGACCAGCATTGAGACGTTGTATGCAACTGGCAAGGTGCTGCTGGTCAACGCCTCTGATGCGGCGCAGGCGGATAACGCGGTCTATACTATCGCGTCGGGTGAGGTTGTGATGACCGGCAACGTGTTGCTGACCCAAGGGCAGGCGGCGATGTCGGCGGGCAAGATGGTGATTGATCTGAAAACGGGCCTTGGCCGCATGGAAGGCCGGGTGAAAACCACCTTCGTGCCGGGGAAGAAGTGATGCCCGATCTAACCGTCACCGATGGCGACGCGGGCCTGTCGATCCGGCATATCCGCAAAAGCTACAAACGCCGCCCGGTGATCCGCGATGTGTCGCTGCATCTGAACCGCGGTGAAGTGGTGGCGCTGCTGGGGCCGAACGGCTGCGGCAAGACCACGACGTTTTACACCATCGCCGGGCTGGTGACGCCGGAAAGCGGGCAGGTGATGATCGACGGCCGCGATGTGACCAGCCTGCCGATGTATCGCCGCGCCCAGTTGGGCATTGGCTATCTGCCGCAAGAAGTCTCGATCTTTCGCGGTCTGACCGTTGAGGACAATATCCTTGCCGTGCTGGAAATCCGCGAGAAGGATCACCACAAGCGTCGTGAGCGGCTAGAAGAACTGCTGTCCGAGTTTTCCATCACCCACCTGCGCCGCGCCCCGGCGCTGGCCTTGTCGGGGGGTGAGCGTCGCCGAGTCGAAATCGCCCGCTGTCTGGCCGCCGATCCGAAATATCTGCTGCTGGATGAGCCTTTCGCCGGGGTGGACCCGATTGCGGTCGGCGAAATTCGTCATCTGGTGCATGATCTGAAATCGCGCGGCATCGGCGTTTTGATCACCGACCATAACGTGCGCGAAACCCTAGAAATTGTGGATCGCGCCTATATCCTCCACGATGGGGTGGTGCTGAAAACCGGCACTGCCGAGGAAATCGTCAAGGATGAAATGGTGCGCCGGGTCTATCTGGGCGAGAATTTCCGCATCATCTAGCGCAAGTTTAACAATGGCGTGACAGCCCTGTTGACAAGTGCCCTATCGCATCCCCAAATGATAAGGATGCGAGCCCATTGCGCCTTGCCCAATCAGACGGAAGCGGCCACCAAAAGGCCCCGCGACTTGTGGCGATTGGCCTCGTTAACTTACTGTAAATCAAAGAGTGTCAACCCTTCCGTGTCCTGCGGAAGTCTATGACCCTATGCGCTAAAGGAGGCATCATGCGCTACCAGATCAGTGGAAAACAAATCGACATCGGCGAGGCTTTACAGACTCATGTGAAGTCCGAATTGGGTGAGGTTGTTGAGAAATACGCTCAACGCCCGACCGAAGCTGTCATCGTTTTTTCCAAATCCGCGCATGAGTTCGTTTGCGAATCGGTGATCCATCTTTCCACCGGGCTGAACGCCCAAGCCAAGGGCCACGCGACCGAGATTTACGCGGCATTTGAATCCTGCCGCGAGAAAATGGACAAGCAGTTGCGGCGCTATAAGCGGCGGATTCGCAACCATCACCACGCACGACCGCAGCCTGTTGAATTCGGCGAAGGCTCGTCCTATATCCTCGCTCCAACCGAAGAGCCGGAAGACGATGACAACGGCGTCGCCCAGCCGATCATCATTGCCGAGATGGAAGCCAAAATTCCGTCGATCACCGTGGGTGAGGCCGTGATGCAGCTGGAGCTGACAAGTCAGAAGTTTCTGGTGTTTCGCAATGAAGGACATGCGGGCGTGAATGTCGTATACCGTCGCGATGACGGCAATATCGGCTGGATTGACCCGCGCAACACCAGATAACGTAAGCCTGTTGGCTGCGGAAGGACGAGACGCCGGATGGACCTTTCTAAACTGCTGATACCGGGGGCTGTCCGGGTTCTTGGCCAACTGACCAGTAAAAAACGCCTCTTCCAGGAATTGGGAGAGGTGACGTTTCAGGCCTATGGGCTGTCGTCGGCGATTGTGGTCGATGGCTTGCAGGAACGCGAAAGCCTTGGGCCAACCGGAGTGGGCAATGGCATCGCTCTGCCCCATGCGCGGCTTGAGGAAATCGAGAAGATTTTCGGCGTGTTCATCCGGTTGGAAAAATCGCTGGATTATGAAAGCGTCGACCGTCAGCCGGTCGATCTGGTGTTTGGTCTGTTCGCCCCGAAAGATTCCGGGGTCGAGCATTTGAAAGCGCTGGCGCAAGTGTCGCGCACGATGCGCGATCCGGGGATTGTCGCGAAATTGCGCGCCAACACCGACCCGGACAAGCTGTATGCGATCTTGACCGAGGCGCGGACGCCGCAGGTTGCGGCCTAAGCCCAGTTTCTGAAGCCAAACCCTTCGTAATCCCGCCAATAGGCTTCGCGCGCGGCGGCTTCGATATCGGGGCCGTATAGGTCTGCCAGCGCATACGGGTGCTTGTCGGCGATTGTCGGCACGGGCTTGGCATCCAGACCCAGATCAGCACACAGATACGCCAGCCCTTCGCTTAGCTTGTCTTCGCGGATCAGCAAATCAGGGCTTTGAACCTGAGCAAAACCTTGGATCAGCGCCCCCTGCGAGGCGATTTGCGGCATCACCCGCAGTTCGGTCCGCCCTGCCAGAACGTGCTTGATCAACTCAAGAAACACCAGAAATCCAGCGCGGAAATCTTCTGCATTCTCAAAGGATTTACCCTTGGGCGGCAGTTGGAATTTATGCACGCGCTTCAGATAGGGGCGCAGTTCCGGCATCCATTCCTTGGCTGCAAAATCGCACCACGCGCTATAGGCGCGGGCGAGCGGATGCCGTAGCACGGTGAAGCTGCGCTGACCGGGGTGCGCGGCCTTCCATTTGCGCAGAGACTGGCGGTCAAAACTGGGCAGCAGCGGGCCATAGCTTTGCAGCCACTTTTTTAGCTGCGCGTCAGGTCCGCATTTGATCGGCATGAACAGCAGATCGGCCTGCTCTGAAGCAATATACTGCGCCACCGCCGCCAGCCTGCGCGGTTCAAAATTCGGCACATGGCTTTGGTTGAACCAATCGACAGTCGCCAAGCCCTGCTGCATTTCCAGCGGATTGGAGACTTTTGCCGAAATCGCCTCGGGGTTTTGCTTTTTGAAGCGAAAATCGAGGGCTTCGATCCGGGCGGGTGTGCCGAGGAAACTGGCCAGACCGTTCAGCACATCCAGATCGCGAATGTCTTCATAATCAATGTAATAGGCCGTCTGCCCGGTGGTTTGCAGCGCGTGAACGAGTTTGCGCTGGAACTGCTGAAGCTGGTCGATGCGGGCATTAAACTCGGCCAGATCAAAGCGCGGGCGCACGGTTTTCAGGTGTTTGGTGTTGGCAAGCCACCACTGATCGCTTTCCATTGCGATCTTCCAACTGATGAAGCTTTCCAACTGGTTACGGGTTAGGATGATCTTGGCGCAGCAGGGATCCGCCATCACCAGATCGAACACCCGTGGATCGTGATCGGAAAAATAGCGAAAGCCCGCCATGCCCTTGGTCTGCGCCCGCATCGCCCGCAAGAACCCGGCAGGATCAGCATCGCGCCCGGCCATGTCGATGCCGAACATCTCTTGCTTGCCCTCGCCGCCGATCAGGTAGGGATTGAAGGCTTCCCCATGGCAGGTGACGCCGTCGAGCGTGTTGAGGTTGGCCTCAAGAAAATTCGATCCGGTGCGCATTTCGGCGAAGATCACGAACGACGTAAATCGGGTATTCAGGTCGGGCAAATCACTTCACCAAATAAGGGCGGCCACGCCGCGAGGTCGAGGGGCGCGGATCGTCGCCGGTGGGAAAATCACCCATCAGCACCGGCTGCATCCCCTGATTGCGCAGGTTTTGCAGGAATTGGCCGAAACCCGTCAGATCGGCCAAACGCGGCGCTTCAGTCAGGCGGCGCATCGCGCGTGGGCTGATTTCATCGACGATGGTTTGCAAAGGTTCCATCGGGTTTTCGACAAACTCGGCCAGCGACCATGTGCGGACGCGGGCTTTGACCCAAGGTTTGCGCAACTCGTTCAAAAATTCAGCCTCAATCTTTTGCAGACGGGCGGCTTCTTTGCGGATTTCGCCGAAATTGCTGTTGGAGTGGAAAAGAGGAATCGCCCAAGCGCCTGAAATCACCGAGATTTGCGCGTTGGGGTCGCCTGCGATGAAATTGGTCAGCACTTGGCTGTCATTGGGGCCGAACTGAAAACACTGGCGTTCGCCGCGGGTGTTCCAGATCAGGTTGGTCAGAAACGAGGTCGGGTTATAGTCGCGAATGGCGGCGGAATCGCAGACTGCGCCGTTATAAATCTTTTCGCCGCCCGCAAATTCGATGTGGTCAGTCGCGAACAGATGGCCATGCACGCGAGTACCTGTGGCCTTGCCCAGCCAGATTTCAAAGTTGTCGAACAGATCGGCAAAACCTTCAAACACCGAATAGGGCGCGGCTGTGCGGCCATTTTCCCAGTCTTCATTGGGGTGGCGCGACTGCATGTACAGGCCGGGACGGCCCTTGGTGCGACGTTCCACCGCTTTGGCAAACAAGCGATCAATCTTGCCGGGGTTCGGCTCGGCTGCCGCTTGACCGCCGGGATCATCGGACAGGAAGGTTTTGTAAAGCCGCCCGGCATGCGGCCAGATTTTGCGGGCAACGAAGCAATCCGACCTGCGCAGCAGTTGCAGGTGGTCGTCGTAAAAGATATGCGGTTTGCCCTGAAAATCGAACTTTGACAGCGTCAGCGAACGGCTTTCGACATTGGCTGACACCTGCCGCACCAGCGTTTGAAAATAGCTTTCATCGGGGATCCAGACGCGGCGGAAATAGCGGTCAATCTCCTCGCGTTCCGGGTTTTCTAGAATGGCCGACAGGGTTTGCCGGGTCAGGCACCACCATTGGCTGCCCAGATGCGGCACGATGCCTGCCGGAATGCGGCGGCGGAAGCTAAGGCGGCGTTGCAGGCGGACATAGCCGTCAAACAACCGCCGTTTCTTGCGCCAACTGAACGGGAAACGCAGGGTGAAGCGTTCAACATCCAAGCCGCCGATGGTCCAGCCGACATCCTCTGTAGTGACGGATTCGATGAAATCGGTGCGGGGACGTTCGGCCAGATAGGCGATCATTTCTTCGACCGGGCGCAGCGGCAGGCAAGAGCCCGACGCCAGATAAACATGCCGCACCTGCGGGAAATCGCGCAGCATGATGGTGCTGGCTTCCTGCGTGGCGGCAACAATGCCCCAAGTGCCCCATTCGCAGGCGTGGCGGCCCGAAAAGCGGATATTGTCCAGATCAATCAATGCCTTGACCAAGCCGTCATAGGCCTTGCGCTTCACCCTGCGATCAACATGGATCACCACCGGGCAGCCACGCACTGCCCAGTGCCGCGCCACCTGCGCCGCGCGGTCAAAGGCGGTGTGACACAGCATGACGATGCCAACGCTCATGCCCAGTTGCCTTTCGACATCAGGCCGAGAATTTCAAGCTGCCGCCAGTTGATGTATTTCTCGCTCCACTTGCACCACAGATCGGGCTGGGTGCTGATCCCGGCACGGTAGGCGCGGTATTCGTGGCTGTTGGCGTAATGCTGACGACGTTCCATTTCTTCCTCGGCCTTGTGGGCAAAGGTATCAAGGAACTTGGCGTGCAGCAGGCAACCGGAGGCTTTTTCGCCGCCCCATTCGTCATAAACTTGGTTAAGCCCGCGCGGCAGCAGCATGTGGGTGGACGAGACATAGGCGTAATCCCGATCCCATTTCACCAGCGGAATCTTGTTCAGCGCGGGCGCGCGTTCGGGCAGATCCTGGAAGAACATCCGCAGGCGGGGCCCACCTTGAATCCACAGATTGCCGAACTTCTTGTTGCGGTGGATGATGTAGTTGCCGCTGTCGAAATAGGGCGCGACTTCAAACGGATCTTGGCCCTCGGCATAGGGGGCGGCGTCAAACGGGCCTTTCGGATACATGTCGAGCAGCATAGCCGAGAAGGATTTGATCGAGGATGCGTCCAGCCAATCGGTCAGCGCCCGCAAAGGCCTTGTGTCGCAGAACGGGTAAACGAAAAACTCATCCGGATCGACGATCAGCGCCCAATGACCATGGGCGTATTTGTTTTGCAGGTAGTTCAGCCAATCGACGCCAAAGCGCGCGCGTTTATAGCTGTGCTGGGTGGTCCACAACGAGACATCCGGCTGCGCTTGCAGATATTCTCGGCTGCCATCGTCGCTGTCATTGTCCACGATAATGAAATGGTTGACGCCCAGATTGCGGTAGTAGCGGAGGAAATACGGCAAGCGGATGCGTTCATTGCGCAGGGTGGAAAACAGCAGGATATGGTCGGGCTTGATCAGATTGGTGCGATCGACAACGCCGCGCAGTTCCCGCCGCTTGCGAAAAGCGCGGATGCGCCAGCGCTTGCGCGCCAGCCGCAGCATATATCGAGAAAATACGCTCACTCTTGCACTTTCACTTCGCAGACCGCCGCTGGGTCCGACCTATCACATCCTGCTTAACACAAGTTTGAAATGTTCCGCCCATGCTGGCGGCACCATCGCCTTCCTGTTTGTTCGGCTGGCATCGCGCAGCTGACCGATTGTTTCCATCCAAGAATAAACGTCCGCTACGTCAAGGTAAACCGCGAACTCCCCCAGAAGTTCTTGAAACACCAACAGATTTGAGGTGACGACAGGCGTTCCCAGTGCAGCAGCCTCAAGCGCCGGAATACCGAAGCCCTCGGCATGGCTTGGAAAGAGCAAAGCTTGCGCGCCTTGCAACAGGAAGGCGACTTCGGCATCGCTCAGCCCGCTGCGTTCTTTGATTGGGGAATCAGGTGGCAGCGCATCCAGCCGGGCGAAGACTTCGTGGTTGGACCAGCCGCGCCCGCCGAGGATCAGCAGGCCGGGGGGATTGGGCATTTGCGCCCAAAGGTCGAGCAGAAGCGCGTGATTCTTGCGCGGCTCAATGGTGCCGAGGGTGACGAAATAGGGCTGCTTCGGCGCATCAGTGGCGATGGGTTGGGCGACGGGAACGCCAAGATTGGCGGTGATACCGTCGGGCACGCGGCCAAGGCGGGCCAGTTGGGCTTCGGTCAATGCGCGGGTGGCTTGGGTGGTGTGGATCACCAGATCGGCATGGGTCGCCACCACCTGCATCTTGCGACGGAAGGGGTCCACCGTATCGGGGCGGGCGAATTCGGGATGGTCCAGCGGAATGGTATCATGCACCAGCACGGCGATTTTCAGACCAGCTGCATGGACTTGACGCAAGCTGCGGTCGTCGAGATTCGCGTGGCCGATGTTGAAATAGCTGGAGCCGGGGGGCAAGTTGCGCTTGAGCAGGCGCGTCAGGCTGCGCTTGGTACAGCGGGCGATGGCGAGACGGCGCAGGGCAGCTTCGGCCAGACCACGCGCGGGATCACGCCGCCATGCGATGCGGCCGATCAGATCATTGCGGGTCAGATCAAGGCTGCCATCGCGCAACGCAGTCATTGCTGTACGGTCCAGCAGCAAAAAGCCCAGCGCTGTGCGCACCAGGCCAAGACACGGCGTATCCAGCCGCAAAAACTGATCGAGATAGGCGTATTCGACCCGGTCAACACCGGTCATCGGCCCCTTGCCCAAACGCGACATCAGCCGCGTCAGGTCAAGCAGCCGCGCCGGGGCCACCGTTTACTGCGCCGCTTTTTGCAGCGCGATCATGTCGTTCAGATAAGCGCCGAATTCTTCACGCAGATCGGGGCGGGCAAGACCGAAAGCCACCGTCGCCTGCAGGAAACCCGCCTTCGAGCCGCAGTCATAGCGCTGACCACGGAAGCGATAGCCGTAGACATTGCCCGCCTTGGTTTCTTCGGCGATGGCATCGGTCAGCTGAATCTCACCCCCCGCGCCTTGCTTCATTTTGTTCAGGTTGGTCAGAACCTTAGGCGTCAGAATGTAGCGGCCAATCACGGCAAGATTAGACGGAGCATCTTCGGCCTTGGGCTTTTCAACCATGCCTTTGGCTTTGACGATTGAGCCCATATCCTCGGCAATATCCAGCACGCCGTAGGACGAAGCCTTGTGCGGCGGCACTTCCATCGCGGCGACCATGTTGCCACCGGTTTGCTCGTAAGCTTCCATCATCTGCTGCAAGCAGGGCTTTTCCGCCGCGATCACGTCATCGGGCAGCAGCACGGCGAAGGGTTCATCCCCGATCAGACGGCGGGCGCACCAGACGGCGTGGCCAAGGCCCATCGGGCGGGTCTGGCGCAGATAGGCAATCGCGCCGGAATCCATGTTGGTTTCCTTCAGGATTTCCAACAGATCATCTTTCCCAGCTTTGCGCAGGGTGTTTTCCAGCTCGGGCGAGTGGTCAAAGTAATCCTCAAGCGCGGATTTGCCGCGCGAGGTGACGAAGATAAATTCCTTGATGCCCGCCGCGCGCGCCTCATCAATCGCGTATTGGATCAAGGGCCGGTCCACCAGCGTCATGATCTCTTTTGGGATGGATTTGGTGGCTGGCAGAAACCGCGTGCCCATACCGGCAACCGGGAACACTGCTTTCGTGACTTTTTTGATCTTCATTTGCCCATTCTTTCGCACTGCCCAAGCGTTTTAGGCAGGTTACACACTATCGCAAAAAAGTTAACAGAACAATCTGTCAGCTTTTGGGCGGCAGCGCTTATCCTTAGGTCATTATCATACAAACAGATGCCACGTAGCGGGGAAATTTAGCTGTGACGCACCGGATTGTTGGATAAATTTACCGTGTGGGGCGGTACGAAGCAAGCCGAGCGGTTTCCTCGGCGATGCGTTTGCGGAATGAGATCAGGCGAAAGCGCGGGCCTTGCCGAGTGGATAGGCCAAAAATCCCGCCGGTTTGCAACCAGTAGCCTTCGGGCTGGAAGCTGAGTTTGTGCGGGCGCGCGGTGGGGGTCAGCAGGAAAACCGTGGTGATATGGCCGGGGCTGGCGGCGGCTTCGGCCAGCAGGCAGCGCTTTTGCCAGAACCGTCCTGACAGGATTTTACCAGGACGTGGCCCGGTCTTCAGAGGCTGGAGTGGAGTTGGGTTTGGGGCGAGCGGCGGCAGCGCTGTGAGAGGGTGGGCAAGCCCCTCGGCCCAGCCTTGCGCAAGGCTGCGGAGCAGACTGAGTTCGGCCTGCGCGTTGATCCTGCCCGCGCGTCGATGTTCGGCAATGCGGGCCGATTCCCGCAGCGATAGAGCCTTTATTGCTTCGGTCAGATCAGCTTCCGGGGCATGACGGCGCAGGAAGATCGCGGTGCTGGCGGCGATGTCGTGCAGGCTAAGTGGCACCCGATTGGCGGCGCGGCGGCTGCTGGCGAGATAGCCGTGATGCACCTGCGCGTCTGGGATGATCGCGGTCAGGCCCGATGCACTTTGGCCCGGCAGGCGCAGGTTCACATCGGCTTCGTCAAGATAAAACCGATAGGCCGGATCAAAGCCGCCAATCGCAAGCAGAGTATCGCGGCGGAAGGCGCAGTTGGTGCCTTGGGTTTTCACCGCGCGTTGCGGCATGTTGGAGTGCAGCGTCGGCTCGCTGATTTCAAGCGGGTGATCTTGGCCGAATTGATCAACCTCGCAGGCCTGCCACTGGTAGGAAATGCCGTTGCGACCCCGGATAAAACCGGTGCTGGCGGTCACTTCTGCGTTGGCAAAAGGGGCGGTCAGGCGCGACAGCCATGTCGGTTCAGCCACAGCATCATCGTCGATAAAGGCCACCACCGGGGCTGCGGCCAAGGCCAGCCCTGCATTGCGGGCGGCGCTGATGTTGGCTTCGTCAAAATTTACGCATTTCAGCGGCAAGGAAAGGGTTTCTGCCTGCCGGATCGCTTCAGGATCAGCCACCACGATCAGCTCAAAATTCGGATGATCCTGCTGGGTTAGAGCCACAATACAGCGCATCAAAGCCGCCGCGCGGTGGCGGCTGACAACGATGACGCTGGCGGGCATGGTCATGCAAGCGCCGCCAATGCGGCCTCGATCACGGGCACGTCGGAGGGGTTGTTCAGCTCCCAAAAGGTCAGGCCGCGGCCATCGACTTGCACACAAAGCACTTGCCGCCCGTTTTCAAGGAAGCGAAGTTGCTCCAGGCCCTCAAGCGTCTCTAACGGGCCGATGGGCCATGATGGATAGGCAGCCAAAGCGGCGGGACGGTAGGCGTAGACGCCGACATGGTGAAACACCGGGGTGGGTTCACTATCGGCATAGGCGCGCCCGGTGAAGGGGATCACCTCTTTCGAGAAATACAGCCCCCGCATACCCGCACCAAACACCGCCGTTGTGCCGCCGACCCTGCCCGCCCGCCGGTCCGCCAGAAAGCCATTCAGCGCGCGGCCATCGCAGCGCAGAACGGGCGTGGCGATGTCAGCCTCTGGGGCAGCGCGCAGGCCTGCGATCAGGTCTTCGACAAACCACGCGGGGGTGAGCGGGGCGTCGCCTTGCAGGTTGACGATCACCTCATAGCCGGACAGCAGGGCGGCAACCTCGGCACAGCGTTCGGTTCCGTTTTGCGCGGTGGAGGAGGTCATCACCACCTCGGCCCCGAACGCCTCGGCATGATCGCGGATGCGGATATCATCGGTGGCAACCACCACACGACTGATCCCGCGCACGGCCATCGCGGCCTCCCATGAACGTCGAATCAAAGTCTTCTCGCCATCCGGGCCTTTCAGCGCAACCAAGGGCTTGCCGGGGTAGCGCGCGCTTTGATAGCGGGCGGGGATGGCGAGAAGTACGCTCATTTTTGCAGGGTCACGCCGGGGGCGTAGGCGATGAAGAACGGGTTTTCCCAGTCTTTCTTGCCGTAGGCCAAGGACGTGTGATCATCAAAGCGCACGACATGGCCGCCTGCGCCGCGTAACACGGCATCGCCTGCGGCAGTGTCCCATTCCATCGTGCGGCCAAGGCGGGGATACAGATCGGCCTCTCCGGTTGCCACCAGACAGAATTTCAGGCTGGAGCCTGCCGATTTCATATCCTTGCAGGCATATTTGGCGATGTAATCATCCGTCGCCGCATCACGGTGGGATTTGGAGGCGACCACCATCAGCGCGGTATTGTCGGGTTTTGAGACAGATAGCTTTTTCACCGGGCCAGCGGCATCCTTGGCGAAGGTGCCGGTTTCCTCAACCGTCGCACCATCGGCTTGGGTGTAGAACAACCGCCCCTGTGCAGGCGCATAGACCACGCCACGCAGCGGCACGCCGTTCTCGACATAAGCGATGTTGACGGTGAAATCACCACGCCGCTGCACGAATTCTTTGGTGCCATCCAGCGGATCAACGATCAGGAAGGTCGAGGCCGTCAGGGTGTGGCTGTCCGCCTGTTCCTCGGTGATCAGCACCACATCCGGGAACGCCGCGCGCAGGCCCGCCGAGATGATCGCATCGGCGGCCTCGTCGGCCTCTGTCACCGGGCTTGCGTCGGATTTCGACTTCACCGCGAAATCGGGGCCGTTGTAGACCTGCATGATGCGGTCGCCTGCTTCGAGTGCCAGACGGCGGATGACGGGGATCAGATGGTCAAAGTTCATAGGCTCTCCTGACAAGCGCGTCATCGCATTGCCGTGTTGTTGATTAATTCAGACATCGCCTTTATCATCGCTTGCAAAGGGAACAGCAAGATTTCCTGCGCTATAATGGGCGTCGCCCAAACATGAGGTTGCGGTAATGTTTCGCCCGGAAGTCAAACGCACCAAAGTGACCAGCGGTTTCGCCATGCTGGAGCTGATTTTTCACGCCGCCGTGCGCAACGTGCGCAAGCAACACGGCAATGCGGTGATCGGGTTGCTGATGAGCATCACGCAGTCGGTGCTGATGGTGGTGATCATGGTGTTCATGTTCGACCTGTTGCAGATGCGCGGCTCGGCTTTGCGCGGTGATTTTGTGCTGTATATCATGTCGGGGGTGTTCAATTTCGCCACCCATGCCAAGACCCTAAGTGCTGTCTCGAAATCTGATGGGCCAACCTCGGCGATGATGAAACATTCGCCGATGAACACCATCGTCTCGATTGCTTCGGCGGCATTGGGCGCGCTGTATCTGCAAACCCTGTCGGCGATGGTGATTTTGTTCTTTTACCACACATTGTGGACGCCGATTACGATTTACGATCCGATCCCGGTGATCGGCATTTACATGCTGTCTTGGGCTTCCGGCATCGGCGTGGGGATGATCTTCAAGGCCGCAACCCCTTGGCAGCCTGAGTTTTTCAGCATCGCCACCTCGATCTACGCCCGTGCCAATATGATCTTTTCCGGCAAGATGTTTCTGGCCAACACCATGCCGTCCAGCCGCTTGCACTATTACACCTGGAACCCGCTGTTCCATTCGATTGACCAAACCCGCGGCTATATGTTTCAGAACTATCACCCGCATAACAGCTCGATTGAATATACCATCTGGGTGACGTTTGTGCTGATCGTGATCGGCCTGATGGGCGAGAATTTCACCCGCAGGCACGTCTCGGCCAGTTGGGGGGCTGGGCGTTGAAGCGGCTTGCGCTGTGCCTTGGCGTGCTGTGGCCGGGCTTGGCGGGCGCGCAGGTTTTGCCCGCGCTGTATGATGTGGCGGGGGTTGCGGGCGATGATGTGCTGAATGTTCGTGCCGGTGCTTATGCGGGTGCGGCGGTGCTGGGCAGCCTACCGCCAGACGCCAAAGCGGTGGAGGTCGTGGCACTCAGCCCCGATGGCAAATGGGCGCAGATCAACAGTGGTGAAGGCGCGGGCTGGGTCGCCCTGCGGTTCCTGCACAAACAGGACCGCCTGGACTGGTTTGCGCTGGAATACAGTCTGGAATGCTCCGGCACCGAGCCGTTCTGGACGCTGTTCATCGACCCCGCCACCAAATCCGCCCATCTCAACACCCCTGATGAGGAGGGGCCAGAGATGGACATAACCGCGCAATGGCCCGAAAGCCAATGGCCCGGCAGAGTTCGTTATAAGACTGCCGCTGTGCAGTATGCCAGTGAAGATGCCAGCGGTATTGCGGTAATGCGAGGACAGGCTTGTTCGGATGGCATGTCGGACCAAAGCTATGGCATCACGGTTGATCTGTTTCAGGCCGCAAACTCTGATCAGCCTGCGCAAGCCCTGCACGGCTGCTGCCGTTTGGCACCTTGGGTGCCCTGAATCCGCCCTGAGAAACCAAACCCAGCGATTTTTCCGATCATTCATTAGGTTTTACCCCCCACGCAGCGCTTGCAGGGTCAAATCAGCCCCCCTATATACGCCCAGAAGCCGGAAACGGGCGGTAGCCCTTCCGGGTCTCATGGGATCGGGACGGAATGCCTGCTTGGGTTCCGCACCACAACATCGCCTACGGAAAGGGACCACTTATGGCCAAAGTCATTGGTATTGACCTCGGGACGACCAACTCTTGCGTCGCCATCATGGACGGCTCGCAGCCCCGGATCATCGAAAACTCGGAAGGTGCGCGTACCACGCCGTCGATCGTCGCCTATACGGAGACAGAGCGTCTGGTTGGCCAAGCTGCCAAGCGGCAGGCTGTCACCAACGCCAGCAACACCATCTTCGCGGTCAAACGTCTGATCGGCCGTCGTCATGACGATCCGGTGATCGTCAAAGACCAGAAGAATATGCCATACAAGATCACCAACGGCGGCAACGGCGATGCTTGGGTCGAAGTGCGCGGTGAGAAGTATTCTCCGGCGCAGGTTTCGGCTGTCATCCTGCAAAAGATGAAAGAAACCGCTGAAAGCTACTTGGGCGAAACCGTCACCCAGGCCGTGATCACGGTGCCTGCTTACTTCAACGACGCACAGCGCCAAGCCACCAAAGACGCAGGCCGCATCGCTGGTCTGGAAGTTTTGCGCATCATCAACGAGCCGACCGCAGCCGCTTTGGCCTACGGTCTGGACAAAAAAGAAGCCCGCACCATCGCGGTTTATGACCTTGGCGGCGGCACGTTCGACATCACCATTCTGGAAATCGACGACGGTCTGTTCGAGGTGAAATCCACCAACGGCGACACCTTCCTTGGTGGTGAAGACTTTGACATGCGCATCGTCAACTACCTGGCGGATGAGTTTAAGAAAGAGCATGGCGTTGACCTGTCGCTTGACAAGATGGCGTTGCAGCGTCTGAAGGAAGCGGCAGAAAAGGCGAAGATCGAGCTTTCGTCCAGCCAGCAGACCGAGATTAACCAGCCGTTCATCAGCATGGACAAAAACACTGGGCAGCCGCTGCACTTGGTGGTCAAACTGACCCGCGCCAAGCTGGAATCTTTGGTCGATGATCTGGTGAAAAAGTCGATGAAGCCCTGCGCTGCTGCGTTGAAAGACGCTGGCATCTCTATCGGTGACATTGATGAAGTCGTTCTGGTCGGCGGTATGACCCGGATGCCGCGCGTGCTGGAAGAAGTCACCAAGTTTTTCGGCAAGGAACCCCACAAGGGTGTGAACCCGGATGAGGTTGTGGCCGCTGGCGCTGCGATCCAAGCAGGCGTGCTGCAAGGCGACGTGAAAGACGTGGTTCTGCTGGACGTAACCCCGCTGTCCTTGGGCATCGAAACCCTTGGCGGCGTGTTCACCCGCCTGATCGACCGCAACACCACGATTCCGACGAAGAAATCGCAGGTGTTCAGCACGGCGGAAGACAACCAGAACGCCGTGACCATCCGCGTGTTCCAAGGCGAGCGGGAAATGGCTGCCGACAACAAGATGCTGGGTCAGTTCAATCTGGAATCTATCCCGCCAGCGCCGCGTGGTTTGCCGCAGATCGAAGTCACCTTTGACATTGACGCCAACGGCATCGTGTCGGTGAAGGCGAAAGACAAAGGCACCAACAAAGAGCAAGCGATCACCATTCAAGCCTCGGGCGGTCTGTCCGACGAGGATATTGAGAAAATGGTCCGCGACGCCGAAGCCAATGCCGAGTCGGATAAAGAGCGTAAAGAGCTGGTGGAATCGAAGAATCAGGCCGAAAGCCTGCTGCATTCGACCAAACGCTCGCTCGCTGAACACTCCGACAAGGTTGATCCTTCGACCGTTGAAGTGATTGAGTTGGCAATGTCGGCGCTGGAAGATGCGCTGGCGACCGAAAATGCTGGCAAGATCAAAGGCGGCATCCAGAACCTGACCGAAGCGGCGATGAAGCTGGGCGAGGCGATCTATAAAGCCTCGGCAGACCAAGCCGATGGTAAGGATGAGGATGATCAGCGCGGCGTGGATGAAGACATCATCGACGCTGACTTCGAAGATCTCGGGAACAACAAGCGGAAGTAAGCCGCCAGGAACGAAAACAGGGCGGCCCAGCTAAGGGCCGCCCTGCCGCGTTCCCGTGAAGGGGTTTTGCATGGCAAAGCGCGATTATTACGACATTCTCGGTGCCTCCAAGGGCGCTTCCGCAGAGGATTTGAAGAAGGCCTACCGGGTGAAAGCGAAAGAGCTTCACCCTGACCGCAATTCCGACAATCCCAACGCCGAAGCTCAGTTCAAGGAATTGAACGAAGCCTATGAGGTGATGAAAGACGCTGACAAAAAGGCCGCTTACGACCGTTACGGTCATGCAGCCTTTGAAGGTGGCATGGGCGGCGGCGGTCAACGCGGCGGTTATGCGGGCGGCAACGGCGACTTCGCTTCTGCCTTCTCGGATGTGTTCGAAGACCTGTTCGGCAACTTCACCGGCGGGCGTGGTGGTGGCGGGCGTTCGCGCGCGCAGCGTGGCTCTGACCTGCGCTATAATCTGCGCGTCAGTATGGAAGAAGCCTTTGCGGGCGTTCAGAAAACCATCAACGTGCCGACCTCCGTGACCTGTGACATCTGCCATGGCACCGGGGCCGAAGGCGGCGCTGAACCCGTCACCTGCCCGACCTGTTCAGGCATGGGCAAGGTCCGCGCGCAGCAGGGTTTCTTTACCGTCGAACGCACCTGCCCGACCTGTAACGGTGCGGGTCAGATGGTGAAAAACCCCTGCAAAAACTGCGCAGGGCATGGCCGGGTTGAGAAAGACCGCTCACTGTCCGTCAACATCCCGGCTGGGGTGGAAACTGGCACCCGTATCCGCTTGGCGGGCGAAGGCGAAGCTGGAATGCGCGGCGGGCCGTCGGGCGATCTCTACATCTTTATCGAGATGAAAGAGCACGCGATTTTCCAACGCGACGGCGTACATCTGTTCTGCCGCGTGCCGATCACTCTGGCGACTGCCGCCTTGGGTGGTGAGATCGAAGTGCCCACCATTGACGGCGGTAAATCCCGTGTCAAAGTGCCTGCGGGCGCGCAAACCGGCAAACAAATGCGCCTGCGCGCCAAGGGCATGCCCGCCCTGCGCGGTGGCGGTTCGGGTGATATGGTGATCGAGTTGGCGGTGGAAACCCCGGTCAATCTGACCGCACGGCAGAAAGAAATCCTGCGGGAATTCGATACGCTGGCGACCGATAATAACCCGGAAGGCAGTTCGTTCTTCTCAAAAGTCAAAGGCTTTTGGGACGGGATGAAAAGCTAAAATCAGGCGGGCAGCGATGCCCGCCTAATTCATTGGCGCGCCACCCTCGGCTTTGCGTCGCGCTACAAACGCCGCCAAAGCCTCATCAATCGCAGGGTCAAGCGGCGGCTGTTCATATTCCGCAAGCATCTGTTTCCAAATCACATTCGCCCTCTCGCGCGTTTGCACAGCCCCCTTGCCGAGCCATGTCGTATGGTTATCCCAATTCGACAACAGCGGCGTGTAGAACGCCTGCTCATAGCGGCTCATGGTGTGGTCAGAGCCAAAGAAATGCCCACCTGACCCCACCTCACGGATGGCATCAAAGGCTAAAGTTGCTTCATCGACCACCAGCGGTTTGAAATACTCCTGCATCATTTGCAGCATTTCAGCGTCCACAATCAGCTTTTCAAAACTCGCCGTCAGCCCGCCATGCAGCCACCCCGCCGCGTGTTCGATCAGATGCGCGCCGCCCATCATCGCACCCCATAGCGACATCTGCGATTCGTAAGCCGCCTGCGCATCGACCTCATTGGCCGCATTGACGTTGGACGACCGAAACGGCACCCCGATCAGCCGCGCGAGTTGCCCCGAGGCTTGCGCCGCCTTGGTATATTCCGGCGTGCCAAATGCAGGCGCGCCGGACCGCATATCGACGTTTGAGGTAAATCCGCCATACATCACTGGCACGCCCGGCCGCACGATCTGGGTCAAAGCAATCCCCACCATCGCCTCGGCATGTTGCATCACCAGCGCCCCCGCCAGCGTCACCGGGCTCATCGCACCCGCCAAGGTGAACGGCGTGATCACCACCACCTGCCCGTATTCGGCCATGGTCATCAGCCCCTCGGCCATCGGAATATCCAACTGCAACGGCGAGTTGGTGTTGATGATCCCCAGCAGACAGGGCCTGTCGCGCAACCCCTCCGGTGTCGTCCCCAAGGAAATCGCCGCCATCTCGATCCCGTCCAAGGTGCGCTGGCGCCCCAAAGTCTCGGTCTGCCAATTCTTATCCAACAGCCGGATTTGCGCATGAAAGCAGCCGAGATAGCGGGTGTCAGCGGGCAAATCCATCGGCTCAAACGGATTGCCGCCGCTTTGATGGATGACGTTAAGACTTTGAATCAGCTTCAGATAATCCTGCATCTCGGCAAAGCTACCCGTCCTGCGTCCGCCGTCATTGTCCATCACATAAGCAGGCCCGCCGACCGAGGCGAACACGCAATCCGCGCCGCCAAACCGCAAGCTCCGCGCCGGATTGCGCGCCTCTAGCCCAAACGTGCGCGGCACGGTGGACAGCAAACCAGCCACCAAATCCGCATCCATCCGCACCGTTTCGCCCGAAACCTCGGCCCCCGCCCGCGCGAATAACTCCCGCGCGCGCGGCTCTAGGACCGCCATGCCAATCTCGGCCAGCACCCGCAAAGCCGAAGTATGAATCGCCATAACATGATCCGCCGACAGCACTTCGGTAGGCGCGTAGGGTCGCCGCACCTGACCAAACGGCATCTGATGCAAGCTGCCCATCGTGCGCGGCCCACGGGTTGCGCTGCGTTTGCGTGGCGCGGGATCAGTCATAACAATCCTTTCAACGGCGGCTTTTCGCGCCGCAATACGGCCTCAACAGACCCGCCAAACCCACGCGCAAAGCGGTGCGCGGAATAGACCGCATCGGCGATGGACGACGGTTGCAGGCAGTCGCCCACTCGGGTTACGGCAACGCCAGCGGCTAGCAGCGGCGCATAGAGATCATCCACCGGAACCCGCCCCGTCACCGCGATCAGTGTGCCGCAATCCCGCTCCACCTCGCGCGCCGTATAAGCGCAGGCCAGTCGCACAGCGCCCGACGATTGCCCGACAAGCAGATGCAGCGGCACAATCTTTACCTCTGATTCCAGCAAGCGTGTCTGCACAAATCCCTGCTCATCGGTCAGCGTTGTCCAACTCGATGCCACCGCATGGGGCGTCACGTAGGTCACGTCATGCCCCAGCGCCCGCAGCCGCTCAGCCAAAGCGCCGCCCATGAAATAATGCTCGTCATCATAGATCACCACCGGGCCTTCCACGGCAGCGCCTGCGAAAATATCATCTGGGGTCAGCGCCCTAGGCAAATCCAGCGCCTGCATCCCAGTCACGCCCACGCCATCCCGCCGCCAATGGGAGCCTGTTGCCAGCACCACATGATCCGCGCCGAAATCGGCAATATCGCCCGCCGTCATCGTGCTGGCGGGATAAACGTCGACATTCGACAGCTTGCCGATCATATGCGCCCGCCAGTCGCGCACCCTGATCCAAGTCCCCAATCCCGGCAGCGTCGATTCGCGCAAAATCCGACCACCCAAAGCGCCCCCGGCTTCCGCCAAACTCACCTCAGTCCCCCGCCGCCCCAAACTCAAAGCCGCCTCCAGCCCCGCTGGCCCAGCGCCCACAACCAGCACTTTCTGCCGCTGCGGCAGCACAGCAATCCGTTCAGGATGCCAGCCCTGCCGCCACTCCTCGGCCATCGTCGGGTTCTGCGTGCAGCGCAGCGCCACGGCCTCGTTGTTCGCCGCCCGACAGATATTGCAGCCGATACACTCGCGGATCTCATCCGCCCGGCCTTCACGGATTTTCAATGGCAGGAAGGGATCGGCGATCGAGGGCCGCGCAGCCCCAATAAAATCCTGCACCCCGCGTTTGATCTGCGCCACCATGGTTTCGGGTGAGGTGAACCTCCCTACGGCCACCACAGGCTTGGTCGTCAGGCTTTTCACAAACGCCACATAGGGTTCCTGAAACCCCTCGGCACTGAACCGCGCCGATTTGCTGTCATTGCCCAAGGCCCCCGCGATATTCACATCCCACAGGTCGGGCAGTTCGGCGAGCATCTCAATCACCTCGCGCCCCTCGCCAGCGCTGGTGATGCCGCGCGGGCCGTGCAATTCGTCAACGGCCAACCGCACCGCCACAGCGCAGGTGTCGCCGACCGCATCTTTGGTATCCTCAATCATCTCGCGCAGCAGCCGCGCGCGGTTTTCCAAGCTGCCGCCATAAGCATCGCCGCGCGTGTTGCTGCGGCCTGACAGGAACTGAAACGGCAGGTAATCGTGGCCTGCATAGACGTAGATAATATCAAACCCCGCCCGCTTGGCCCGCAAAGCCGCATCGCGCTGCCAGCCGCGAAACGCCTTGATATCGCTCGCATCCATCGCCCGCGCCGTGGTCGGCAGATGGAACATCGCGGGTTGCACATCCGGCGCTATCCCCGGTAGCCGCGTCATCCGGTTCGAGGCATGCGCGCCGCCGTGCCACAACTCGATCCCCGCCAGCGACCCATGCGCGTGGATCGCATCGGCGGTCAGCGCCAGCGCCGGAATGTCGCTGTTATCCCACAGCGTCAGAAAGCCGTGCGGGCTATCGTCTGATGTCGGATGGATCGAGCAATACTCGGTGCAGACCACACCCCAACCGCCTTCCGCCTTCATCCCGCGCAACGAGGCCCCCGCCTGTGGTCGCTGCCAGCCCAGCCCCGTGGCGTGCGGAGTCTGATAGAATCGGTTCGGTGCCGTCACCGGCCCGATCTTCACAGGCTCGAACAAGATCGCGTGGGTGGGGTCCATCATCGCCTCGGTGTTGAATGATCGTATAGTATGGTTGGATTTTCTGATGCGTCAATGGCCATAAATTTATGTTGCCAAGTGGTATGCGCTTGTTACATGATCGTTCAACAAGAGGATAACATGCCGCAAATACAAACCGAGTTTCCGCATCAAGTTCAGATCATTGAAACGCTCTGGGTGCCGTTGCCGGATGGCACCCGGCTGGCGGCAAAGCTGTGGTTGCCGGAGACTGCGCTGACCGGGGCTGCTCCCGTTCCGGTGATGCTGGAATACCTACCGTACCGCCTTCGCGACGGCACCCGCACCCGCGATCAGGGCCTGCATATGTATGTCGCGGGGCATGGCTATGCCTGTGTCCGGCTGGATATTCGCGGCACAGGGGATTCCGAAGGCGTGATCACTGGCGAATATACCGAGCAGGAACAGCTTGACGGCGTGGCCGCGATTGAATGGCTGGCAGCGCAACCGTGGTGTGATGGTCAGGTGTCGATGATCGGCATTTCATGGGGCGGATTCAACGGCTTGCAAATCGCCGCACGCCAGCCTGCGGCGCTGAAATCCATCATCACGGTGGGGTCGACAGATGACCGCTATGCCACCGACATCCATTGGGTTGGCGGCTGTCTGTCGAAGGATAATTTCGACTGGTCCGCCACGATGTTTTCCGGCAACGACCTGCCGCCTGATCCACAAGTGGTCGGCGAAGCGTGGCGCGATATGTGGATGCAGCGGATCGAAGCCAACCAGCCGTGGATCATCGAATGGCTGCACCATCAACGCCGCGATGACTATTGGAAGCAAGGGTCGATCTGCGAGGATTTCTCGGCCATCAAAATCCCGGTCTATGCGATCAGCGGCTGGGCCGACAATTACTCCGAGGCCGTCCCGCGCCTGCTCGCCAACCTCAAAGGCCCACGTCTTGGCCTGATCGGCCCTTGGGCGCACAGCTATCCGCATGAGGTGACGGTAGAACCCGCCATCGGTTGGCTGCAAGAACTGGTGCGTTGGCTGGATCATTGGACCAAAGGCATCGACACCGGCATGATGGATCAGCCGATGTATCGCGTCTGGATGCAGGATCATGTGCCGCCGCAGACCTGCTATCTGGACCGCCCCGGTCGCTGGGTAGCAGAGGAATCATGGCCCTCCTCCCGCATCCAACCCGAACGCCTGACCCTTGGCACCCACGGCATTTTAGGCGGCACAGGCAACGGCACCGCCCAAATCTGCTCCCCCCTCTGGGTCGGTCTGACCGCTGGCGAAGTGGGCCGTTACGGCAATGACGCCGACTGGCCCACCGATCAGCGCGAGGATGATGGCGGATCACTGGTGTTCATCTCTGCCCCGCTCACCGAGACCAAAGAAATTCTCGGCGCGCCGCAACTGCACCTGACCTTCTCCAGCGACAAACCCCAAGCCCTTGTCGCCGTCCGCCTGAATGATGTAGCCCCCGATGGCCGCTCCACCCGCGTCACCGTTGGCTTGCTGAACCTGACCCACCGCGACAGCCACGAACACGCCACAGCCCTGATCCCCGGCCAAACCTACACCGCCACCGTCGATCTAGACGACATCGCCCACGCCTTCCCGCCCGGCCACCGCATCGCAGTGTCAATCTCGACCACCTACTACCCGATCGCCTGGCCCTCGCCAGAACTCGCCACCCTCACCATCCACCTCGGCGACAGCCACCTAGAACTCCCCATGCGCCCGCCAAACCCCAAAGATGCCGCTCTCCCCGCCTTCGGCCCCGCCATCCGCGCGCCACAAACTCCGCACACCTACCACCCGGTTGAAAACCCACCCCTACGCCGCGTCACCCGCGACCTGCTGTCAGGCAAAATAACCGTCGATTTCCCGCGCTGGAATTACAGCAAAACCATGCCCGACATTGGCCAGACCCAAACCGCTACAGGCATCATCAGCCATGAGATCATCAGCAGCGACCCGCTCTCTGCCGTCACCCTCACCGACTACAAAGTCACCATGCAATTCCCCGATCACACCATCCACCACCACTCCACGGGCCGAATGTCCTGCACCGCCACCCACTTCCGCGTCCAGCAAACCCTGAAAATCCACGAAGCCGACACCCTGATTTTTGAGCGCCATTGGGATGAGGAGATTGCACGTGACATGGTCTGACCCATGCTGACCTATGCGATCAAACGCATCGCCCTCGCGGCGCTGATCCTGTTTGTGGTCATGCTGGCGATGTATGGCATGGTGTTCCTCGTCCCCGGCGACCCCGCCAGCGTCGCCCTCGGCCCCCGCGCCACCCCGGCACTGAAAGCCATGCTGACCGAGCGTATGGGCCTAGACCAACCCGTCGCCGTGCAAATCTGGCGCTTTTTCGCCAATGCAGCCCAAGGCGACCTCGGCATTGATGTGTGGTCCAAACGCCCCGTGCTGGACCAAATCCTTGAGGCCTTTCCGCAAACCCTGCTGCTGGGCGTCGTCGCCCTAAGCTGGGCGCTTACCCTCGGCATCACGCTTGGAGTCCTCGCCGTCGTCTATCGCGGCACGATAATCGACCGCGCGCTTGGCCTTGTCTCGGTCAGCTTCATCTCGGTGCCGTCCTTTGTTGTCGCCATCTACCTGCTGCTGATCTTCGCTGTCTGGCTGCAATGGCTGCCCGCCATCGGCGCGGGTAAGGCCGGAGATATCCCCTCACAAATCAAGGCTTTAATCCTGCCCTCCATCGCCGTCGGCATCGGTTGGGTCGGCTACCTCGCCCGCATGGTCCGCGCCTCGATGCTGGAAATCATGGCCGCCAATCACATCCGCACCACCCGCGCCTTTGGTCTGCCAGAGCGTAAAGTCGTCACCCGCTACGCCCTGCGCCTTGCCATCGTTCCCACCATTTCGGTGATCGCCGTCGGCCTCGGCAGCATACTGTCCAGCGCAGTCTTTGTCGAAACCGTGTTCTCGCGCCCCGGCATCGGCACGCTGATCACCGGAGCCGTCTTCAAACGCAACTACCCCGTTGTGATGGGCACCGTGCTGGTGACAACCGCCTTCTACCTGCTGGTGATCACCTGCGCCGACCTGCTGATCGCCAAGCTAGACCCAAGGGTGCGCGATGCGCTGGCCCGCTAACGCCCGCGCCCTGCGCGCCCTGATCCGCGATCCGATGGGGCTGATGGGCCTGATCCTTGTCACCCTGTTCATCCTGATGGCCGTGGCCGCGCCGATCCTCGCCCCCTACGATCCCTTAGCCCTTGATGTGCGCGCCAAACTGCAATCCCCCACCTTTGCGCATTGGCTTGGCACCGATCAGTTGGGCCGCGATACCCTGTCGCGCATCATCTACGGCGCACGCACCGCCCTGACCATCGCCCTGACCGCCATCGGCCTTGCGGGCAGCATCGGCATCCTCTTGGGCCTGATCGCAGGCTACGGCCCGCGCTGGCTTGACGCCGCCCTCGTCCTCATCTTCGACGCCCTGAACTCCCTGCCGATGATGATGTTCGCGCTGGCCATTATCACCGTGCTTGGCCCCGGCACCGGAACCCTGATCCTCGTCGTCGTCCTCGTCTCAATCCCCGGCTATGCCCGCCTGATCCGCGCCCAAACCCTCAGCCTGCGCAGCGCCGATTTCATTGTGGCCGAGCAAGCCATCGGGGCCAGCACCCCCCGCATCCTGCTGATGCACCTCTTGCCCAACATGTTCGGCCCGCTCTGCATCGTGCTGTCGATGGATATCCCCGTTGTGATCATGCTGGAAGCTGGGCTCAGCTACCTCAACCTCGGCGTCAAGCCTCCGACGCCGTCATGGGGCAACATCCTGTATGACGGCTACACCGCCATCCGCACCTCCAGCACTCTTGTCATCGCCGCTGGCGCACCCCTCGTCCTCGCCACTCTCGGCTTCACCTTCCTCGGTGAAGGCCTGCGCGACGCCCTCGACCCCCGCTTTGCCACCGCGAGGCCGCGATGAACCCGCCCTTGCTGGAAATCGACACCCTCAACATCACCTACCACACCGACCACGGCACACTTTCCGCCCTGCGTGGGGCCAGCCTGATCGCCCGTGCAGGCGAAGTCATCGGCATCGTCGGCGAAAGCGGTTGCGGCAAATCCACGTTGGCCGCCAGCGTGATCAACCTGCTGCCACAAGCCGCCGAAGTCACCAGCGGAGCCGTGCGCTACAAAGGCCAAGACATCCTGCGCCTGCCACCCGAGGCCCAGCGCGCCCTGCGCGGCCAAGACATCGCGATGATCTTCCAAGACCCGATGACCGCCTTCAACCCGGTGCTGACGATGGGCGCGCAACTGGTCGATTTCCAGCACGCCGCGCAAATCCCCCGCGCTGAGAAAATGGCCCGCGCCCGCGCCCTACTGACCCGCGCCGGGATGCCCGACCCCGACCTGACCCTGCGCCGCTATCCGCACCAACTCTCTGGCGGCATGCGCCAACGCGTCGCCATCGCCGCCGCTTTGCTGATGAACCCAACCATTCTCGTCGCCGATGAACCCACCACAGCCCTTGATGTGACGATGGAGGCACAGATCATCCACCTGCTGCGCGACCTGCGCAGCGACTATCAAGGCGCGGTGCTTGTGATCACCCACCACCTTGGCGTCGTCGCCGAACTCTGTGACCGGGTTTACGTGATGTATGCGGGCGAGGTGGTCGAAGAAGCCCTCGTCGACGACCTGTTCCACGCCCCCCACCACCCCTACACAAGCGCCCTGATCGCCTGCGATCCCGGCCATTTCGAGCAAGCCACCCCAATCCTGCCCACCATCCAAGGCCGCCTGCCAGACCTGCGCAATCCGCCCAAAGGATGCAGCTTCGCCCCCCGCTGCCCCCTCGCCTCCGAGATCTGCGCCACCCCACCGCCCCGTGTGCAAATCTCACCCACCCAATCCGCGCTGTGCCACAAGGCCGGGGGGCGATCATGACACTGCTCTCCGTGCAAAACCTCGCCCTAGACTTGCCCCTCTCAGGTGGCCTGCTCTCCGCCCTAAACCCCAAATCCCGACGCACGCTACAAATCTTCGCCGACGTGTCCTTCACCCTGAACCCCGGCGAGACCCTCGGCCTTGTCGGCGAATCCGGCTCCGGCAAAACCACCCTCGCCCGCGCCCTTTTGGGCCTGACCCCCACCACAAACGGCACGATCCACTTCGACCAAACCCAGCGCCGCACCCCCGCAGATTTCACCGCCATGCGCGCCAACACTGCGATGATGTTCCAAGACGCCATCGCCTCTCTCTCCCCCCGCATGACCATCGGCGCGCTGCTGGCGGAACCGCTGATCATCCACCGCCAACCCGCGCCCAAAACCAAAATCGCGCAGATGCTCGCCCTCGTCGGCCTCCCCCCCGATTTCGCCAACCGTTACCCGCATGAACTGTCAGGTGGCCAAGCCCGCCGCGTCGGTGTCGCGCGCGCGCTGGTGCTGAACCCGAAACTGGTGATCGCCGATGAACCCACCGCTGGCCTTGATGTCTCGGTGCAAGGTGAAATCCTCAACCTGATGACCGACCTCAAGACCCGACTAAACCTCAGCTACCTGATCATAAGCCACAACCTAGCGATGGTCCGCCATGTCTCGGACCGCATCGCAGTGATGTATCTGGGCCGCCTTGTTGAGATCGGCCCCACAAGGCAAACCTTCGCCCAGCCCCTGCACCCCTATTCCCAAAGCCTGATCGCCTCGGAACCGCTGCCAGACCCGCGCAAACGCCGCCAAGACCTTGCGATCAAAGGTGAAATCCCCAGCCTGCTCAACCGCCCCAAGGCCTGCGTCTTCCAAAGCCGCTGCCCCCATGTCCAACCGATCTGCCGCACCGATCCCCCCACCTTGCGCGAAATCAGCCCCGCCCGCTTCGTGCGCTGCCACTTCGCCACACCCACAGGAGCCCTAACATGACCCAATGGCGCACCGACCGTCGCGGTTTCCTGCAAACCGCAGGCGCAGCCCTCGCCGCCCTCACCCTGCCCGCCAAATTCGCCTGGGCGGCAGACGGCGACACCCTGCGCATCCGCGCAACTGCCGATTTCCAATGCCTCGACCCCAAAGGCATCATCGGCGAACTCGACGAAATCATCCCCCGCTGCACCCAAGTCGCCCTCGTCCGGCTTGGCGACATGCGCGACGGCAACAAATGGCAGCCTTGGGGTGCCGAGAAAATCGACTGGATTGATCCGACCAAAATCGGCTTCACCCTGCGCGAAGGCCTGCAATGGTCGAACGGCTTCGGCCCCGTCACCCCCGATGACGTCAAATTCTCGTTCGAGCGTATCGCAGGCAACGACTCCGCTTGGGCCTACCAATTCGAAAAACTCGACCACGTTGAAGTCATCGACGCCCGCTCTGGCATCATCCATCTGAAAGAGGCCTTCGCCCCCTTCATGGTGATCGCGCTGCCCTATTACGGCGGCAATATCATCTGCAAAGCCGCGACTGAGAAAGTCGGCGGCAGCTACACCACCGAAGCCCCCGCCGAATGTGGCCCCTACCGCTTTGCCGCGTGGGAGCAGAACCAGAAAATCACCCTCACCGCCAACCCCGATTGGACAGGCCCAAAACCCGCCTTCGCCACCGTGGAAATCTACATCGTCAGCGATGATCAGGCCGCCCAACTGGCTTTCGAGGCCGACGCCTTCGATTTCACCAAACTCGCCGTCAACGCCACCGCGCAGATCAAAGCCGCAATGCCCGCCAATTCAACCCTGATCGAGGCGCAATCGACCCGCTATTCGTGGCTGGTGATCAACCAAAACGCCGAGCCGCTGAAAGACCTGCGCGTCCGCCAAGCCATCCAATACGCCTATGACAGCGACGCCGTGCTGCTGGGCGCATACGACGGCCTTGCCACCAGATCGACCGGAGTCGTCCCGCCGACCAGCCCCTTTACCCGCGCCGCCAACCTGATCCCCACCCGCGATGTGGAAAAAGCCAAGGCACTGCTGGCCGAGGCAGGCGTGTCCGATCTGACCCTGACGCTTGTCGCGCTGACCGACAGCACCACCCAAGCCATCGCGCAAATCTTCCAAGCCAATATGGCCGAGGCGGGCATCACCGTTGAAATCCAGCCGACCGAGGATGCCGCCTATTGGTCCGCAGGCGACAAGACCGCAGGCGACGGCTATAAATCCTTGGAACTGGCGCTGATGAACTTCGCGGGCGGCATTGATCCCACCGAAAACCTCGTCTGGTTCCGCCCCGATCAGATCGGCATTTACAACTGGGCCTTCTTCGACAGCGCCGAGTTTGAGGCCCTGTATCAGCAGGGCCTGACAGAGCAGGACGAAACCAAACGCAAAGCGATCTTCAACAAGATGGAGGATTTGATGGAAGCCTCGGGCGATTTCATCTTCATCTGTTTCGAGCCTTACATCGCCATCCATCACAGCAATATTAAGCCGGTGATCATGGCTGATGGCCATCCAG
Organism: Pseudomonadota bacterium; assembly: GCA_040387915.1. Lineage (GTDB taxonomy): Bacteria > Pseudomonadota > Alphaproteobacteria > Rhodobacterales > Rhodobacteraceae > Cypionkella. The sequence continues at coordinate 229,892 of JAZKCV010000005.1, read as the reverse complement.
ACCCGGTGATGTTTACCAAGGCTTGATCGCACCACGACAATCAGCGACACATCCGGGCCGGGATACCTCGGCCCGGCCCTTAACCAAAGGCGCGCAATGACCACCGCCACCGCCCCCAAATACACCCGCCTGACCTCTGCCGAGCGATCAGCCAGCTTGATACAAGCCAGCCTCGCCTGCCTTGCGCGCGGCGGCATCCTTGAATTCACCATCGACAATATTTGTAATGAGGCTGGCGTCTCGCGCGGCCTGATCACCCATCACTTTAAATCGAAAGACGGTCTGTTGGTCGCCGTCTACCGCGCCATGTATGAACGCCTGCACACTGGCCTTGAAAACCCCAACCCCAAACGCCCGCGCTTGCTTGCGATCCTAGACGCCATGTTCGCGCCCGAGTTTTTCAGCCGCGAGGAATTGAACATTTGGCTGGCCCTGTGGTCAGAAATCGTCAACAACCCGGCGCTAAAGCGCGAACACCGCCGTCAATACACCCGCTATCGCCGCGATCTGGAAACGGCCCTGGCCGAGGTTGCCACAGCGCGCGGCCTGACGGTTGATGTAAAATCGCTGGCGCAAATGCTGATCGCCTTGGTGGATGGCTTGGGGCTGGAGCGCTGTATCGAGCCGAAATTGCTCTCCCCCAAAGCTGCCAAACAAATCTGCATTTCAACGCTGGAACTGGCTTTGGGGCCGCTTTAGCCGCGCTTCACGCTGGCTGTCACATAGTTGCAAGACAAGTCCCGCGCCGAGGTTGACCATTTCCAACTGACCGGGTTGAACACCATGCCCTTGCGATCCACAGGCTCCAGCCCCGCCTTGCGGATCAGATCGTAAAGCTCGTCCGGCGTGATGAACTTCGCCCAATCATGCGTGCCCTTCGGCAGCCAGCGCATCACCCATTCGGCACCGATAATAGCCATCAGGAAACTCTTTGGATTGCGGTTCAGAGTCGAACAAATCATCAGCCCACCGGGTTTCAGCAACTGCTGGCACGCCGTCAGATAGCCCTGCGGATCGGCGACATGCTCGACCACTTCCATGTTCAGAACCACATCAAACTGCTCGCCCGAAGCCGCCAAATCTTCTGCCGTGGTATGGCGGTAATCAATCGCCAGCCCCGATTGCGCCGCATGAACCTGCGCCACCGGAATGTTGCGCGGTGCCGCATCCGCCCCCACTACATCCGCCCCCAACCGCGCCATCGGTTCGGATAGCAACCCACCACCGCAGCCAATGTCCAGAATCCGCAGCCCCTTGAACGGCAGCGCCTGCGTCAAATCCCGATCAAACTCGGCAGCAATCTGGCTGGTGATGTAATCCAAACGACACGGGTTCATCAGATGCAACGGCTTGAACTTCCCCTCGGTATCCCACCATTCTGCGGCCATCGCTTCAAACTTGGCGACTTCGGCGGGGTCGATCGTGTTGGTCTGGCTCATCGGAACTCCTTGCGCGCCGGGCGGCGTCGGCGCAATCTAAGCTGACTATATAGGACGAATATGGACCACAGATCAGGGCAAAAGCGCGCAGCCGAATATCTTTACCCGCAGATTGAGCCGTTCGATCAGCGGATGCTGGACATGGGCGATGGCCACCGGATTTATGTCGAGCAATGCGGGCGGCCCGATGGCGTGCCAGTTCTGGTGCTGCATGGCGGGCCAGGGGGTGGCTGTAGCCCGGCGATGCGGCGGTATTTTGACCCTTCCGTCTATCGGGTGATCCTGTTTGATCAGCGCGGCTGTGGGCGGTCACGCCCGCATGCCTCGGTTGAGGATAACACGACTTGGCATCTGGTCCGCGATATTGAGGTGATCCGCACCACTTTGGAGATCAATCAGTTCATCCTGTTTGGCGGCAGCTGGGGCGCGACTTTGGCGCTGATCTATGCGATCTCGCATCCCGATCGGGTGCGGCATCTGGTGCTCCGCGGCGTGTTTCTGGCGACGCGGGCTGAGTTGAATTGGTTCTATGGCGGTGGGGCGGGGGCGTTTTATCCTGACTTGTGGGCGCGGTTTGTTGGGTTGATCCCGGAGGGGGAACGCGATGATTTGATCGCGGCCTATCATCGGCGGTTGTTTGGCGGCGATTTGACCGTTGAAACCCAAGCGGCGCGGATCTGGGCGGGGTGGGAGAATGCGCTGGCTTCGGTATCATCCGAGGGCTTCATCGGCGGGGAAGGTCCGGCGGATTATGCGCGGGCTTTCGCGCGGCTGGAGAACCATTATTTCGTCAACGCGGCCTTCTTGGAAACGGATGGTTGGATCCTGCAAAACCGGCACAAGATCGCCCATATCGGCGCGGATATTGTGCAGGGACGATTTGATATGATCTGCCCTCCCGTCTCGGCTTCAAAGCTGGCGGATGGCTGGAATAAGGCGCGGTTGAAGGTGGTGCCGATGGCGGGCCATGCGCTGTCAGAGCCGGGGATTTCTGAGGCTTTGGTGGCGGCGATGGATGCTTTGCGGGTATGAGACGCCGCGTGTCCACGCGTGGACAAAATAGATAAAACAATCATATCAACACTATAACAAATCGCGTTCACACCTTCTTAACACTTACCCGAGGCCCAGATGATCGACCTTTCCGCCTTCCTCACCCTTGCCAATACCACGCTGGAACCCTTCACGCCAAAGCCCACCAGCTTTGAGGGCGATCAACAGGAAGCCTCGACAGCGCTGTTCACATCCGCCGATGGACGGGTGGAAATTGGGGTTTGGGAATGCACGCCGGGCCGCTTTACCGCAGACCGCAGTGCGTCGTCGGAATTCTGTCATTTCATCAGCGGCAAGATCGAAATGACCCATGCCGATGGCAGCAAAGTCCAGCTTGGTGCAGGCGACGCGATTGCGCTGCCCTTAGGCTGGAAGGGTGAGTGGCGCGTGATTGAACGGGTGCGCAAGCTGTATGTGATCATGCAGGGCTAAGGGCGCTGCAATTTAGAGTGTGTTGCGACCAGTTGAACATTCCTTCATCTGGTCGCGCCGGCCCCCGAAGTTGAGCCAAACCCAAAGATTGCCTGACCTTTGGCGATGGTCAGAACAGGAAATTATCCACATCCTGCATTGCAGCAACGGTTTGATGTTCGACCAGAATACTCAGCGTGCCAAACGTCAACCGCACACTGGTTCCAACTTGGGTAAAGGTTAGATCCGAGACAGCGTTGGCGGCCCGCATCTCGATATGATCCTCCCCTAAGGTGAAATCAGTGATCCGGTCCGCATTGTCTGTTGGCAGGAACACGAATGTATCCAAGCCAGCGCCGCCGGTCAGCACATCGTTGCCAAGCCCCCCGTTCAGTCGATCATTGCCCGCCAGCCCAAGCAAGGTATCAGCACCCGCGGCGCCGATAAGTGTATTGGCGCTGGCATTGCCTTCCAACTGATCTGCCCTTGCTGTGCCTGTCAGATTCTCGATGTCGATCATCGAGAAAAATCCAGCCCCCGTCAGCCCGAAATCCTGCCAGGCTCCGCTTTGGTCCAGCGAGACCGTCACACCATTGGTGAAGCGGGAGAGATTGATCGTATCCACTCCGGCATCACCTTGGATGACCACGCCAAAATCCGGTTGCATCGCGGTCAGTGACAGAGTGTCGTTGCCGTCGCCCAGCACCACAAACCGCGCCCCGCCCACGCCCAGCGTCACGGTGTCATTGCCTGCATCGGTATCAATCCAATCAGCGCGGCCATTGGTCAGGTTGAGGATATCGTTGCCTACTCCGGTTTGCAGGCTGCGCACACCGCCCGCGCCCACCGTGATGGTATCATTGCCATCGTAGGTGTTGATGCTGTCCACCTGCCCAGCCCCAGTGGTGATCCGGTCATTTCCCTTCGAGGTCTGGATATATCCAGCGCCGCCTGTGCCAGTCACCACAGTGGTCGCCTGCACATTGGCAAGGTTGCCCGCATAGACCTGCAAAGAACCCAGCCCGCCGACAGACCGGATTTCCTGCGCTGCGGCAGAGCCGCTGAGCACGATCTGTTGCGCCCCGCCTGCCCCCAAAAGGATGGTGTTCTGGCCGTTGTAGGCATAGATCGACTCGATGTTGCCTGCCTGCGTGGTCAGCCGGTTCACGCCATCATCCATCTTCAGTTGCAGAATCCGCGCGTCGCCCAACAGCGATATGGTTTCATTGCCGTTGGCCTGAAGGCTGTTGATCTGGCCGCCGTTCATGGTGACGGTGTTGTTGCCCTCACCCAGCATCACCGATCCGATGTCGCCATTTGTGACCGTAAGGGTATCATTGCCTTCATTGGCGCGCAGAGTGCCAAGGGAATAGCCGTTGCCAACCGTGATGATATTGTTACCGCCTCCGGCATAGGCCTGATCGGTCTCGCCTGCGGTGAACTGCAGCGTGTCATTGCCGCTGAAGGCATTGACCACCCAGACGTGATCGCCATTGGTGCGGAAAAAATTGTTGCCATCGCCAAGATTGACAACATCGACTTGGCCACCCGCATTGACGGTAAAACGGTCATTCGCCCCGCCCAAGACAGCTTGTTCGAGCCTGCCGCTGACATTTATGATGTCTACACCACCGCTGAAGCCAATGCTGCGCACCTCGGCGCTGGCCCCGATGGTGACGGTGTTGGTGCCTGAATAGGAGGTGATCGAGCCATAGAATCCGGCCGTCAGGTTCACATTGCTGATGCCGGAGCCAAGGCTCAGCGAATCGCCGCCGCCAAGCAGGGTGAAGGTATTGGAATTGCCGTGGCTGCGGATGCTGCCGAAATTCCCGCCGTTGATGATGGTGTTGGTTGATCCCTCGCCGAATTCGAGCGAGTTGATGTAACCGCTGCCGCCGTTGATGGTGTTGACGCTTGCGCGCTCTCCACCGCCGAGAAACATTGAGTTCACGCTGCCCGTGCCAATGTTGACAACATTCAGCCGCCCGTCAGAGCGCATGAAGTTCAGGTCTTGATCGCCCAGCGTCAGGTTCAAGGTGCGATCGTCAAAGACTTCGAGAAACTTCACCCGCGTATTGAACAGCGTGATCGCGGTGTCGCCCGCGCCGCTGACCTGCAACCGCTCAATCCGGCGGAAGACGCCATCATTGGCATCGGTCAGGTTAACGTCATATTCGAAGGGGCCGTCATTGAAGAAATTGAGGTAGCGAATCCGCCATTCGCCGCCTGCAAGGTTGGCGTTTATGGTGTTGACCTCGTTGGGGTCTTCGCCCGGATCAATGCCGACCGAAACATAGTTGATGCTTTGGTTGGACCATGTGCCGTTTGTGCCGAAGGCGCTGAAATTGTTGATGCCGTCGAGGGTGATGTTCTGCGTAACCATGTCATTCCCCTTAAATGTTGAAAAATTGAACTGCCGTATTATTGACGCAATGTTAGTACAGCCCATTTTTTAAACAAACGATTCGCTCTTGACGCCCCTTGCGCCCAGTGCCCCGGAGGTCTATATCGCCTGTAACAGCTGCTTCCGGGTCCAAACCTGAAGCTACCGATCGTCACACGCGGGCCTGTTGGCCCGTTTTTTGTTTTTGGAACATCATGTCTGATCTGATTGCCAAAACCGCTATGGATCGCCGCTTGGCCGATATCGTCACTCCGGTGATTGAGGGGCTTGGCTTTGAACTGGTGCGGATTCGTCTGATGGGTGGGGCGACCCGCACGTTGCAAATCATGGCCGACCGTCCTGAGGGCGGCATTGAGGTTGATGATTGCGGAGAGATTTCCACTGCCGTTTCGGCTGTGCTGGACGTGGAAGACCCGATTGAAGAGAACTTCGTGTTGGAAGTGTCCTCGCCCGGCATCGACCGCCCGCTGACCCGTCTCAAGGATTTTGAGATGTGGAAGGGCTGGGAAACCCGCGTGGAAACTACCGAATTGATCGACGGACGCCGCCGCTTCAAAGGCACCTTGGCAGGCGTTGAGGGCGAAGAAGTGCTGATCGAGATTGAAGAACCGTCGGGCGTTGTGACCATCGGTTTGCAGTTTGAATGGCTGGCCGATGCCAAGCTGATCCTGACCGATGAGCTGATCACCGAAATGCTGCGGCAGAAGAAGGCCAGCGGCGTGATCGACGAATCAGCCTTTGACGAAATTGAAACATCTGAGGGCGACGAAGAAGACGCTCCAGAACCCACCAAACACTAAGCGGGAGAACTCCGATGGCGATTACCTCTGCCAACCAGCTTGAGCTTTTGCAAACTGCCGAAGCGGTGGCGCGCGAAAAGATGATCGAGCCCGAGCTGGTCATTCAGGCGATGGAAGACAGCCTCGCGCGGGCCGCGAAGTCGCGCTACGGCGCGGATATGGACATCCGGGTGAAGATCGACCGCAAGACCGGACGCGCGACCTTTGCGCGTATTCGGACGGTGGTTGAGGATGACGCGGTCGAGAATCACCATGCGCAGTTGACGGTGAAGCAGGCGAAAGATCACCTGAAAGACCCGGTTGTTGGGGATGAAATCATCGACGAAGTGCCGCCGGTGGATTTGGGCCGGATCGCGGCGCAATCGGCCAAGCAGGTGATCTTGCAGAAGGTCCGCGAAGCCGAGCGTGACCGTCAGTTTGAAGAATTCAAAGACCGCAAAGGCACGATCATCAACGGTCAGGTCAAGCGCGAGGAATACGGCAATATCATCGTCGATATTGGCCGGGGCGAAGCGATTCTGCGCCGCAATGAGAAGATCGGGCGGGAATCGTATCGCCCGAATGACCGGATTCGTTGCTACATCAAGGACGTGCGCCGCGAAGCGCGTGGGCCGCAGGTGTTCCTGTCGCGGACCGACCCGCAGTTCATGGCGGAACTGTTCAAGATGGAAGTGCCGGAGATTTACGATGGCATCATCGAGATCAAAGCTGTCGCCCGTGATCCGGGGTCGCGCGCAAAGATCGCGGTGATTTCCTATGACAACTCGATTGACCCGGTTGGCGCTTGCGTTGGTATGCGTGGCAGCCGTGTGCAGGCCGTTGTGAACGAATTGCAGGGCGAGAAGATCGACATCATTCCGTGGAATGCCGATCAGGCGACGTTCCTGGTGAACGCGTTGCAGCCCGCCGAAGTCTCGAAAGTTGTGATCGACGATGACGCCGGCAAGATCGAAGTCGTCGTGCCGGATGAGCAGCTGTCTTTGGCGATTGGTCGCCGGGGCCAGAACGTGCGTCTGGCGAGCCAGTTGACTGGCCTTGATATTGATATCGTGACGGAATCCGACGAATCCGCGCGTCGTCAGGCCGAATTCGCCGAGCGCACCAAGCTGTTCATGGAATCGTTGGATATCGACGAGATGATGGCGCAGTTGCTGGTGTCGGAAGGCTTCGCGAACCTCGAAGAAGTCGCTTACGTTGAGGCGGACGAGTTGCTGTCAATTGACGGCTTCGATGAAGGCACGGCGGGCGAATTGCAAACCCGTGCGCGCGAATATCTGGAAGCGGTCAACACCAAGGCGATGGAAGCCGCGCGGGCGTTGGGTGTTGAGGACTCTCTGGTTGAATTTGAGGGGCTTACTCCCCAAATGCTGGAAGCGCTGGCAAACGACGGCATCAAGACGCTGGAAGACTTCGCAACCTGTGCGGATTGGGAATTGGCGGGTGGCTGGACCACGGAAAATGGTCAGCGCAAGAAGGATGAGGGCGTTCTGGAGAAATTTGACGTTTCGCTGGAAGAGGCGCAGACTTTGGTGATGACAGCCCGCGTGATGCTGGGCTGGGTCGATCCGACTGAACTCGCGGTAGCCGAGGAAGAAGTCGACGAAGACGAGGAGGCCGAGGCCTGATTTAGGCCTCGGGGGAATACCGTGACACGCGGTGGCCGGGAAAATCTGCAAGACGACCCGGAACGCAAGTGCATTGCGACCGGGGAAGTTCAGCCGAAAGCGGGTTTGATCCGCTTTTGTCTGGGGCCGGAAGATCTGATCGTGCCGGATATTCTGGCGCGGTTGCCGGGCCGGGGATTCTATGTCTCGGCAGATCGGGCGGCGATTGAGAAGGCGGCGAAGAAGGGTTTGTTTTCGCGCGCCGCACGTCAGTCGGTGAAAGTGCCGGATGATCTGGCCGATCTGGTGGAAACGCTGCTGTTGCGGCGGGTGGTTGATCTGATCAGTTTGGCCCGCAAGGCCAGCGGGGCCGTGATGGGCTATGAGAAGGTCAAGGAATGGCTGCAAAAGGACAAGGTGCGGGTGCTTCTGCAAGCCGCCGACGGGTCCGAACGCGGTAAGACGAAGCTGCGCGCGCCGGATGGCGAGGGGTCGTATATCGGCTTTTTGTCGGCGGAGGAATTGGGTTTGGCTTTCGGGCGCGAACGTGCGATACACGCCGCGCTTGGCGCTGGTGGACTCACGACGCGTGTTGTAGAGGAAGCGGCAAGGCTGGCTGGGTTGCGTGGGCAAACCGTTCAGCAGGATGGCGACGAGATCGCCTTGAAGGATACGTAGGACGCATGAGCGATACAGACGGCAAAAAACCCCTCGGCCTGGGTGGCGCACCTCGTTCCGGTCAGGTGAAGCAAAGCTTCTCCCATGGCCGCACGAAAAGCGTTGTGGTCGAGACGAAGCGCAAGCGCGTGGTCGTGCCAGTGGCAGCGGCCAAACCGGGCACGCCCGGAGCCGCGGCTGCGCCGGGGTCTGCATCACATCTGGGCGATCCGTCGAAGCGCCCGGCTGGCATTTCCGATGCCGAAATGGAACGCCGTCTGGCGGCCCTGCGCGTAGCGAAAGCCCGCGAAGCCGAAGACAACGCGCGCCGTGCGGAAGAAGACAAAGCGCGTGACGAAGAACGTGCCCGCAAGCGCGAAGAAACCGAAACGAAAGAGCGTGAGGAACGCGAGCGCGTTGCTGCGGCGAAAGCCAAGGCTGACGAAGAAGAACGTGTGCGCGCTGAAGCAGCGGCTGAGGCTGTGGCGAAAGCTGCCGCCCGCAAGGCCGATGTGCTTGGCACCTCGCGTCGTCAGCCCGTCGCTGAAAAACCCGCTGAAGCGGCGGCTCCGGCTGCGCGCGCCGAGCGGACTGATCGCAATGCACCCGCTGCACCGCCGTCTGCGGCAGATGCGGCGGCACGCGCTCCGATGGGGGCCAAGCCCGCCTTGGCCGTTCGCAAGGTCGACCGTGATCGTGAAGAACGTGAGCGTAACGCCAAGGCCAAGACCGATGACGGTCGCCGCACCGGCAAGCTGACGCTGAATGATGCGCTGGCTGGCGAGGGTGGCCGCACGCGGTCCATGGCCGCGATGAAGCGCAAGCAGGAAAAAGCTCGCGCCAAGGCGTTGGGAATCGGCAAGCCCGAAAAGCAATTCCGCGACGTGCAGTTGCCGGAAACCATCACGGTTTCTGAACTGGCAAACCGGATGACCGAACGCGCGGCGGATGTTGTCAAAAGCCTGATGAAAATGGGCATGATGGTGACGATGAACCAAGCCATCGACGCTGATACCGCTGAACTTGTGATCGAAGAATTCGGCCATAAAGCGGTGCGCGTGTCGGATGCTGACGTGGAACAAGCGATTGAGCTGGTGGCGGATGCCGATGGCACCCGGATCACCCGTCCACCGATTGTCACGATCATGGGTCACGTCGACCACGGCAAAACCTCGCTTCTGGATGCGATCCGTAAGGCGAATGTGGTGTCTGGCGAAGCCGGCGGCATCACCCAGCATATCGGTGCCTATCAGGTGACGACCGAAAAGGGTCAGGTTCTGACCTTCCTCGACACGCCGGGTCACGCCGCCTTTACCTCGATGCGGTCGCGCGGGGCTCAAGTGACGGATATTGTCGTGCTGGTGGTTGCGGCCGATGACGCTGTGATGCCGCAGACGATTGAGGCGATTGCCCATGCGAAAGCGGCGAAAGTGCCGATGATCGTGGCGATCAACAAGGTCGACAAATACGGCGCGGACCCGACCAAAGTGCGCACCGATCTGCTGCAACACGAGATCGTGGTGGAACAGATGTCGGGCGACGTGCAGGACGTTGAAGTTTCGGCCAAGACCGGCCAAGGCATCGAAGAACTGCTGGAAGCCATTGCTTTGCAAGCCGAAATTCTGGAACTGCGCGCCAACCCGAACCGGGCTGCTGCAGGTGCTGTGATTGAAGCAAAGCTGGACGTTGGCCGTGGCCCGATTGCGACGGTTCTGGTGCAAAACGGCACCCTGCGCAAAGGCGACATCTTTGTCGTCGGCGAGCAGTGGGGCAAAGTGCGCGCCTTGATCAACGACAAGGGTGAGCGGATTGACGAAGCTGGCCCCTCGGTTCCGGTTGAAGTGCTGGGCCTGTCGGGGACGCCCTCGGCTGGTGACACGCTGAACGTGGTGGAAACCGAAGCGCAAGCGCGGGAAATCGCCGACTATCGTTTGAAAACCGCGAAAGATAAGCGCGCGGCGGCTGGGGCTGCGACGACGCTGGAACAGCTGATGGCGAAGGCCAAGGCGGATCAGTCTGTTGCTGAGCTGCCGGTGCTGGTGAAGGCTGACGTGCAGGGTTCTGCCGAAGCCATTGTGCAAGCGCTTGAAAAGGTTGGCAACGACGAGGTGCGTGTCCGCGTGCTGTCTTATGGCGTGGGCGCGATCACCGATACCGACGTGATGTTGGCGGAAGCAAGCAAATGTCCGATCATCGGGTTTAACGTTCGGGCGAATGCCTCGGCGCGGAACTCGGCGCATCAGAAGGGCGTAGAAATTCGCTATTACTCGATCATTTATGATCTGGTGGATGACATCAAGGCGGCGGCTTCGGGCTTGCTGAAAGCCGAGATCCGCGAAACCTTCATCGGTTATGCGACGATCAAGGAAGTGTTCAAGGTCACCGGCATTGGTCAGGTTGCGGGCTGCTTGGTTACCGAAGGCGTTGCGCGTCGCTCGGCGGGGGTGCGCTTGCTGCGCGATAACGTGGTGATCCATGAAGGCACGCTGAAGACGCTGAAACGCTTCAAGGACGAGGTGAAGGAAGTCATCTCGGGTCAGGAATGCGGTATGGCGTTTGAACGTTATGACGATGTGCGCGCAGGCGATGTCATCGAGATCTTTGAGCGTGAAGAAATTCAGCGCACTTTGGCTTGATTTAGGGTTCCCCAGAAGTGGGGCCCCACTCCAAATAGAAAAGGCCGGGGAAACCCGCCCTTTTTCTTTACGCTGTGCTTAGATTTAAGAGGCTTTGGCGCGGGCCACCGGGTAGCCGACAAAGGTTTTCTCATCAACCTTCACCATGATCTTGCCATCGGCCATCTGGCCAACCAGCAGACCTTGAATAGAAACGCAGCTTCCAACAGAAATAGTGCGCAGCATGTGCCAATCCCCCAATTAGCGAGTTCAACCTAAAGTTTAGGGGTGATTCGTTAAAATTCCCACTACAATTTCACCACATTTGCCAAAATCTGGCGAAATTTTTAGGCGATTTAGAGCCAGTCGCGCAGAATCGGGATCAAGGGCAGATCGGCGGCCGGCATCGGGTAGTCGCGCAGGTTTTGCGGGCGCACCCAAGCCAGCGTTTGACCTTCCTGCGGGGCGGCGATGCCCTCCCAGCGGCGACAGGCGAACAGTGGCATCAGCAGGTGGAAGTCGTCGTAGGTGTGGCTGGCGAAGGTCAGCGGCGCGAGGCAGCTTTTCCATGTGTCGATGCCGAGTTCTTCCTTTAGCTCTCGGATTAGGGCGGCTTCGGGGGTTTCACCGGGTTCGACTTTGCCGCCGGGAAATTCCCACAGACCTGCGAGAGATTTGCCTTCGGGGCGTTGTGCCAGAAGGACGCGGCCTTCAGGGTCGATCAGGGCGACGGCGGATACGAGGAGGGTTTTCATGGGGGTGCTTTGCTGGGCGGAAGCCGGGGGTTTCACACCCCCGGACCCCCGTGGGATATTTAAGGACAGATGAAATTCAAGAGCGGTAATCGGCGTTGATTTCGATGTAGCGGTTGGTCAGATCGCAGGTCCACACCGAGCGTTTGGATTTGCCAAGGCCCATATCAACGGCGATCACCAGATCGGATTGCAACATGTAGGTGGCCCCGTCTTCCTCGCGGTAGTCGGGGTTGCGCCAGCCGTTTTCGGCAACAAGGATATCGCCGAATTTGATGCTGAGTTTATCACGGTCGGCTTCCGCGCCAGCCTTACCGATGGCGGCGACGATGCGGCCCCAGTTTGGATCCTGGCCCGCGATGGCGGTTTTCACCAAAGGCGAGTTGGCGATGGCCATGGCGAGTTTATGGGCGTCGGCGTTGGAGGCGGCCCCGCTGATGCGGACTTCGACGAATTTGGTGGCACCCTCGCCGTCGCGGATCACTTGGTGGGCGAGATCCATCATCACGCCGCGCAGGGCGGATTCGAAGGCTTTCAGGTAGGTGCCCTTCAACTCGGCGGCTTCGGATTTGCCCGTGGCGGCCAGCAGCAGCGTGTCGGAGGTTGAGGTGTCGCTATCGACGGTGATGGCGTTGAAGGTGTCGTCGGTGTTGCGCGACAGCAGTTTTTGCAGGTTGGTGGCGCTGACTTTGGCATCGGTGAAGATATAGACCAGCATCGTCGCCATATCCGGCGCGATCATGCCGGAGCCTTTGGCGATGCCCGCGATCTGGATAAGGCCGCCGTCACCCTGCACGGTGGCGGCCGCGCCCTTCGGGAAGGTGTCGGTGGTCATCATGGCGTGGGCCGCCATCTCAATCGCGTCTTCGCGCAAGGCTGCGGCGAGTTCGGCGGTTTTGTCGGTGATTTTTGTGTAGGGCAAAGGCTCGCCAATCACCCCGGTTGAGGACGAGAACACGCGGGCGGCGGGGATGCCCAAAGCGTCGGCCACGGCGATCGTGACGGCGGCGACGGCTTCATCGCCGACGCGGCCGGTGAAGGCGTTAGAATTGCCAGAGTTCACCACGATAGCCGCACCGCTATCAGCGGGGACTTTCAGCGCCAGTTTCGCTTGGCAATCGCGCACGCAGGCCGAGCGGGTGGTGGAGCGGGTGAACACGCCGGCCATCACAGTGCCGGGGGCGAGGCGGACCAGCATCACGTCTTTGCGATTTTGGTATTTGATGCCCGCCTCGACGGCGGCGAATTCGACGCCTGCAATCAGGGGAAGGCTGGGGAAGGCGGCGGGGGCGAGCGGCGAGATGGGTTTGGCTTTTTTGACCTTGGCCGCGACGGCGGGCGTTGTGGCTTCTGGCGCGGCGGTTGCGGCTTTCAGTTTGGCCTTCAAGGACTTGACCTTTGCCTTCAACTCTTTCTTCGCCATGCTGGCCCCCGTTTGGATCTGGTGTTTATCTGAAATCGGCGCGCAAACCGTCAAGGTCTGCGCGCTGATCTTTAGCGCTTTAGCAAGGCTGCGTAACCGTTATTTATCAAGCAGCGTGGCGTCGCCCAAGAATTTCGGATCAATCGCTTCGCCGGGCTTTTCGATTTTCGCGGCTTCAGTCAGGGTTTTGATGTGATCCTCGACCACTTTCTGCTCGATGCCCTGCGCCAACTCATCCCGCATTTCATCCAGCGTGGGTTTCGCGGCAATGCGGGTTTCGCTGACCAGGATCAGGTGCCAGCCGAAATCGGATTTGATCGGGCCGGTGACTTCGCCGACCTTGGCTGCGACAACCGCATCTTCAAACGGCTTGACCATAGCGCCCAGACCGAACCAGCCGAGATCACCGCCCTGCGCGCCCGATCCGGTATCTGTGGAGTTGGCCTTGGCGAGATCAGCGAAAACAGCACCCTTTGCCAGTTCGGCCTTCAGCGCATTGGCCTTTTCCTCGGAGTCCACCAAGATATGCGCCGCGTGGTATTCGGTGGCGGGCTTGGCGTCTTTGAACTTGTCGTCATAGGCCTTTTGCAAGGCTTCATCGCTGACGGCGGCGGTCACAATCGGCTTCAAAGCAGCGTTGGAGAGATAGCTGCGGCGGTCATTTTCCAGTTGCAGCGTGTCTTTCTTGGTCAGCTTGTCGCCCATCGACTGTTCCAGCACGGTTTGCTGCACCAACTGGTCAAGGATGCCTTTGAACAGAACGTCTGGCGGCAGGGATTTATACTGGTCGGGCAGGCTTTCGCGCGCGACGATCATGTTGCCCAAGGTGATATTGGTGCCGTTGACGGTGGCGATCACCGTATCGGCGGTCGGGTCTTGCGCCAAAGCCGGGGCTGCAAGGGCGAGGGACAGTGCCATCCCCGCCATAAACCGCATCGCTTTTGCCATCTCACACTCTCCTGATCGGTCCGCAACCCTGCGCGACGTTGACTATGCTGGGCCTTGCCCTTACATCGCACGGGTCGCGTGTGATGCGGGTTTGCCCAAGCTTTGACGCCCTTCTAAGGAAGCAGTAGCGGTCGGGCAAGCCGGAGCCTCACACGATATTGTCAATACCGGTGATCAATCGGCCGGGCGGAGAACACATGCTGGGTCTTGGAACGCTGTCGCGGAAGATGTTTGGAACGCCGAATGACCGGATGGTCAAATCGGTGCGCCCCTTGGTGGCGAAGATTGGCGCGCTGGAGCCAGAATTTGCCGCGCTGAGCGATGATCAGATCAAGGCGAAAACCACCGAGTTTCAGGGGCGGATTGCCGGAGGCGAAAGCCTCGATGCGCTGCTGCCAGAGGCGTTTGCGAATTGCCGCGAGGCCGCCAAGCGGGCCCTTGGCCTGCGTGCGTTTGATGTGCAGCTGATGGGCGGGATCTTCCTGCATCAGGGCAATATCGCCGAGATGCGCACGGGTGAGGGTAAGACGCTGGTGGCGACTTTCCCGGCTTATCTGAACGCGCTTTCGGGCAAGGGCGTGCATGTGGTGACGGTGAACGATTACCTTGCCAAACGCGATGCCGAATGGATGAGCAAGGTTTACGGCGCGTTGGGGCTGACCACTGGCGTCGTCTATCCCTATCAGGGTGAGGTCGAAAAGCGCGAGGCGTATCGCGCTGACATCACCTATGCGACCAACAACGAGTTGGGCTTTGACTACCTGCGCGACAATATGAAAGCCTCGCTGGAGGAGATGAACCAGCGCGGGCATAACTTTGCGATTGTCGATGAGGTGGATTCTATTCTGGTCGATGAGGCGCGCACGCCCTTGATCATCTCTGGCCCGTCGCAGGATCGCAGTGAGTTGTATCAGTTGGTCGATAAGCTGATCCCACTGCTGAACGAGACGCATTTCAAGCTGGACGAGAAAACCCGCAACGTCACCTATTCGGAAGACGGCAACGAGTTTATCGAAAATGCTTTGCACGAGGCCGGGATTCTGCCCGCCGAGCAAAGCTTGTACGAGCCGGAAAGCACCACCATCGTTCACCACGTCACCCAAGCTTTACGGGCGCACAAGCTGTTCACCCGCGATCAGCAATATATCGTCCGCGATGGCGAGGTGATGCTGATTGACGAATTCACTGGCCGGATGATGAAGGGTCGCCGCTTGTCGGATGGTTTGCATCAGGCGATTGAGGCGAAAGAAGGCGTGGCTATTCAGCCGGAAAACGTCACTTTGGCGAGCGTGACCTTCCAGAACTATTTCCGGCTCTATGACAAGCTGGCCGGGATGACCGGCACGGCCAGCACCGAAGCTGACGAGTTCATGGAAATCTACAAGCTGGGCGTGGTCGAAGTGCCGACCAACCGCGAAGTGAAGCGCAAAGACGAGCATGACGCGGTCTACCGCACCGCGCGTGAGAAGTTTGAAGGCGTGGTGAAAACCATTCAGGAAGCCCATGCGACGGGCCAACCGATCTTGGTTGGCACCACCTCGATTGATAAATCCGAGGCCTTGTCGGAAATGCTAAAGGCGGCGGGTATTCCGCATAACGTGCTGAACGCGCGCCAGCATGAGCAAGAGGCGCAGATCGTCGCCGATGCAGGCAAGCTGAACGCGGTGACGATTGCCACCAACATGGCGGGCCGCGGCACCGACATTAAGCTGGGCGGCAACGTCGAATTCAAGGTGATGGAGGCGATCACCGCCGACCCGCATCTGCACCCCGATGAGGTGCGCGCGCGGGTTGAGGCGGAACACGCGGATGAAGAAGAGGCGGTGAAGAAGGCCGGTGGTTTGTTCGTTCTGGCAACCGAGCGTCACGAATCACGGCGGATCGACAACCAGTTGCGCGGCCGTTCGGGCCGTCAGGGCGATCCGGGGCGGTCGTCGTTCTTCCTGTCGCTGGAAGACGATCTGATGCGGATTTTCGGCTCGGAACGCCTTGATGCCGTGCTGTCGAAGCTGGGCATGAAGGAAGGCGAGGCGATTGTTCACCCTTGGGTCAACAAATCGCTGGAACGCGCGCAGGCCAAGGTTGAGGGCCGCAACTTTGATATTCGCAAGCAGTTGCTTAAGTTCGACGACGTGATGAACGACCAGCGCAAGGCGATTTTCGGCCAACGTATGGAAGTGATGCAGGCCGAGGATCTGGGCGAGATCGTGATGGATATGCGCCATCAGGTTGCCGAAGATCTGGTCGATCACTACATGCCGCCGAAAACCTATGCCGACAAATGGGACACCGAAGCGCTGCACGAGGCGCTGATCGAACGCATGGGACTTGATCTGCCGATTGCGGCTTGGGCTGCCGAGGAAGGCACCGATCAGGAAGCCATCCGTGATCGCATCGTGGCGGCCAGCGATACCCTGATGGGCGAAAAGCTGGAGGCTTTCGGGCCGGACTCTATGCGCAACATCGAAAAACAGCTGTTGTTGCAAAGCATTGACGCCAAATGGCGCGATCACTTGCTGCGGTTGGAACATCTGCGTTCGGTCGTGGGCTTCCGGGGATATGCCCAGCGCGACCCCCTGAACGAGTATAAAACCGAAAGCTTCACGCTGTTCGAATCGATGCTGAACTCTTTGCGGCAAGATGTGACGCAGAAACTGGCGCAAATTCGACCGATCAGCCAAGCCGAGCAAGAAGCCATGATGGCGCAGTTCATTGCGCAACAGCAGGCGGCACAGGCGGCGGACCGTGCGGCAGTGGCTCCGGTGATCGCGGCACCCGCGCCAACTGTGATGGCGGCACTGGCGGGGTTTGTGGAAAGTGATCCCATGACTTGGGGCGATCCGGGGCGCAATGATCCCTGCCCCTGCGGGTCGGGTCAGCGCTTTAAGGCCTGCCACGGCAAACTGGTCTGATCTGAGAATAGCACTGTTGCGCGGGGGCGGCTTAGGCCGCCCCTGCCGCTTTATAGCCCGCGTTTTCGGAAACATTCCTTGATTACGCCGCATCCCCGCCGCGTTTGACGCGCAATAACCTCCAAACGGATTCGATGGAGGAACCGATGGCGGTGGATATGAAGCGCAGACTGGCCCGTGGCGTCGCCGTGATCGCGATTGCGCTGGGCGCTGGACAACTGGTGCAAGGCATGTCGGGCAAGGCGCCTGCCCCCCGCGCGGCAGAGAGCCAGATCGACAAAAAGCCCAAGTCCATCGAACGGGTTGCCACGACCGAAGTTGGCGAAAAGCCTGTGCCGATGGTGGCACTGGAGGCCCCAACAAATACGCAGGCCGCGCCACCGAAACCAAAGGCTCCGGTTGTGGCGAGTGTGACGGCCCCCGTGGCGACGCCCGAAGCTGCGCCGAAACCTGTGGTTGAGGTTGCTCCGGCTGCACCAAAAACGCCCGCAGCACCCATAGCCGAGACCGCTCCAGTATTGCCCGCGCCAAAGGCTGAAACCGCCCCGAAGACCGAAGTGGCCGATGCCTGCCCCGTCTCGTTGGAACTGTCCAATGCCGATAACGCGCTGATCGCGATCACACTGGTTGCGCCGTGTCACGCCGATGAACGCGTGGTGTTGAAACATGCGGGCCTGACGGTCACCGCGAAAACCACGCTAACCGGGGCTTTGTTCGCTGACCTGCCTGCGCTTATGCAGGATGCCAAGGTTGAGGTGATGTTTAAGGACAATACCACTGTCGCAGCCTCGGTTGCCGTGCCGGAACTGGCCGCGTTGCGCCGCTTTGCAGTGCAATGGCAGCAAGATGATGCGTTCCAACTGCACGGCTTCGAGGATGCTTCCGATTTCGGCGGTCCGGGCGATGTCTCGCAAGCCACCCCGCATCAGCCGATCGCGGGCGCGCCTGCCAAGGGCGGCTTCCTGACCCTGCTGGGCGATGCCAGCACCGATTTGCCGATGCTGGCGCAGGTTTACACCTATCCGAAAGACAGCAAGATCAAGCCTGAGATCGTGGTCGAAGCCGCTGTCACCGAGGCTACCTGTGGCCGTGAACTGCTGGGCCAGACGCTGCAAACCACCGCTGGTGCGGTCAAGGTGAGTGATATGTCGCTTGCGATGCCGGAATGTGATGCGGTGGGTGACTATCTGGTGTTGAAAAATCTTGTCCCGGATATGACTATCGCCGCTGCGAACTAAGGGTCACAGACTCACTTAGGGTTACAGACTCAGGGGCAAGGCGGGGCGATTGATGATGGGTTACTGGCGCGCGGCGATCATCGCCGCGCTTTTGCCGTGCATGGTTTTGCCAACACTGGCTGTGGCGCAGGATGTCACGCTGACCTCGCGCGATGGCGCGCTGAGCATTGCCGGGACGCTGCAAGGCTATGACGGCGAGTTTTTTCGGATTGAGTCCGCCTATGGCCCGCTGACCTTGGATGCTTCGGGCGTGATCTGTGATGGCCCGGCCTGCCCCGATCTGACCGCACCCAAGGCCGTGATTCGGTTGGTGGGTGAGGCTGATGCGGGGGCTGCACTGCTGCCGCCACTGATTGCCGCTTTCGCGAAGGCGCGCGGGTTGATCTATACCGCCCCCGCGACACCCGACGCTGCGGCGATCCTGACCGACCCCGCGACGGCAAAGGTTTTGGCCGAGATTTCCTTCCGCCCCTTGCCGCCCGACCAAGCGCGGGCCGAATTGAAGGCCGGACGGGCCGAGATGATGGTGGCCTCGGCGGTCGAGCCTGATCTGGGATCAAAGGCGATGGCTTTGGACGCTTTGGTGCCGATTGTAGCAGCAGACAATCCGCTGCCGGGGATTTCGACGATTGATCTGGCGAAGGTTCTGGCCGGAGAGGTGAAGAATTGGTCCGAGATTGGCGGCCCGGATATGCCCTTGGTGCTGCATGGCTTGGCCCCGGACAGCGATCTGCAAAAGGCCCTGTCCGCGCGGTTGGGTCGCGATCCGGCGGCAAGCGTCACCCATACCGATCTGCGGGCATTGGCGGATGCGGTGGCGCGTGATCCTTGGGCGGTGGCACTGACCGGGCGGGCTTCGATGGGCGGCGCGCGGGCGTTGCCTTTGTCGGACAGTTGCGGATTTCCACTGTTGCCCAGTGGTTTGGCGGTGAAGGCCGGGGATTATCCGCTGACTTTGCCGGTATTTTTACTGACACCCCGCCGGCGTCTGCCGCTGATGGCGCGCGAGTTTTTGGATTTTCTGGCGCTGCCCACCGCACAAGCGGCGATTGCTAGTGGCGGCTATATCGACCGTGGCCCGGAAAGCCAGCCAATGACCGCGGACGGGTTGCGGCTGATCAACGCGATTCAGGGCGCCGGGGAGGAGACAACTTTGGCCGATCTGAAACGGCTGGTGGATCTGATGGAAGGCGCGGATCGGTTGTCGCTGACCTTCCGGTTTCAGGATGGCACAAGCGCACTGGATGCGGCGAGCCAAGACAATCTGGCCGATCTGGCGCGGTTGATCGAGGTTGGGGTGTTTCGCGATAAGGCGCTGATTTTGGCTGGGTTCTCGGATGGATCGGGGGCGGCGAAGGCCAATCTTGATCTATCACAAGACCGCGCCGATGGCATTCTGGCGGCGTTGAAACAGGCGGCATCTGGCGTGCCAGAGAGCGCCTTGCCACGGGTGGAGGCCTTTGGGGAGGCGCTGCCGATGGCTTGCGATGAAACGGCTGCGGGACGACGGTTGAACAGGCGGGTGGAGGTTTGGTTAAAACCGTCGTTTAACCCGGATGCTACAGATAGCCAGCCGCCCGAAAACTAAGCTCGCGGCTTTTGCCGATGATCAGATGGTCGTGCAGGGTGATGCCCAGCACCTGTGCCGCCTCTCGCACTTGCAGGGTCATGGTGATGTCGGCTTGCGACGGGGTGGGGTCGCCGGAAGGGTGATTGTGCACGAGGATCAGCGCAGAAGCGTTCAGTTCCAGCCCGCGTTTGACGACTTCGCGCGGGTAGACCGGGACGTGATCAACGGTGCCTTTCGCCTGTTCCTCATCCGCGATCAGCACGTTTTTGCGGTCCAGAAACAGAATGCGGAATTGTTCAGTTTCGCGGTGGGCCATCGCGGTGTGACAGTAATCCAGCAGAGCATCCCAACTGCTCAACAACGGGCGGTTCATCACGCGGGCGCGCATCATGCGTTGCGCGGCGGCCTCGACGATTTTCAACTCCTGCACCACGGCCTCGCCCACACCTTTCACCATCATCAGACGGGCAGGCACGGCTGTCACCACGCGGTTGAAATCGCCAAACGTATCCAGCAGTTCGCGGGCAAGGGGTTTGACATCCTGCCGGGGAATGGCGCGGAACAGCAGCAGTTCCAACAGTTCATAATCGGGGATCGCTGTCGCCCCGCCTTCCATGAACCGGGTGCGCAGGCGTTTGCGGTGATCGGCGATATAGGACGGCAGTTTGCCGGACAAAGCATCACCGACAGCCTCATCCTCGGCCGCGAACAGCGGCAGGGGGGCTTCGTGAAAGGCGCGGGGTTTGCTCATGGCAGGCAGGCTGCCATGAGAG
Source organism: Pseudomonadota bacterium (assembly GCA_040387915.1). Lineage (GTDB taxonomy): Bacteria > Pseudomonadota > Alphaproteobacteria > Rhodobacterales > Rhodobacteraceae > Cypionkella. Next base: position 209,293 of record JAZKCV010000005.1, on the reverse strand, counting down.
TGGTGAAAGAATCGTTAACGCTTACAGCATCCGCAAAAGTTCGATGCTGGGCTGTCCCGTCACCGCCATTCCCCGCGCGCGTTGGAAATCGCTGATCGCTGCGATGGTTTTCGCACCGATCACGCCGTCTGAGCCTTGGGTGTCAAAGCCCGCCGCCGTCAGCTTGCGCTGCAAAGTCTGCCGATCTTGCAGAGTCATGCCCTGTGCATCCGGGCCAAAGGCGGCACGCAGCGGGCCTGCGCCGTTCAAGCGATCCGACAGATAACCAACGCCCAGCGCGTAATTCTCGGCGTTGTTGTAGCGCAGGATGACGTTGAAGTTTTGATACAGCAGGAAGGCTGGGCCGCGCGGGCCGCCCGGAAGCAGTAAAGACCCCGCGCCATTACCGCCCAAGCTGCCATTCACCGCGCGCACGCCAAGGTCGGCCCAATCGGAACGCCCCTTGCCGCGCCCTGCAAGCCCGGTGTCAAAGCCGCTGGGCAGCGTCACTTCCTGACCCCAAAGCTGGCCACGCGTCCAGCCGTTTTTCGACAGATAGGCGGCGGTCGAGGCGAGGGCGTCGGTGGGATCATCGCTCCAGATATCCCGCCGGCCATCGCCGTTGAAATCGACCGCGAAGGCCTGATAGCTGGTCGGGATGAACTGGGTGTGACCCATCGCGCCCGCCCAACTGCCCTGCATGTTTTGCGTGGTGATGTCGCCGTTTTGCAGGATCTTCAATGCGGCAATCAGCTGCTGTTCAAAGAATGCAGCACGCCGCCCCTCATAAGCCAAGGTTGCCAGCGCCGAGATAGTGGGGACATTGCCGCGTCTTGTGCCAAAGAAGCTCTCCAACCCCCAGAAGGCGGCAACGACATTCGGCTCTACCCCATAGCGAGCTTCAATCGCGCGCAGGGTGCCCATTTGTTGCGCCAGCATCTGGCGACCCATGGTCAGGCGTTCATCGCTAGCGGCGATGGCGAGATAATCTTCCGTCGTGCGGGTGAACTCGGTCTGGTTGCGGTCTTTTTCGATCACACCGGGGATGAAGCCCGAGGCGCGGAAGGCGGTGTCAAAGGTGCCGCCGGAAATGCCCTTTGACAAGGCGCGCGGGCGAAAGGCTTGCACCCAAGCGTCGAAGCCCGCATCGGGGACCATTGGCATGGCGGCGGGTGCAGAAGGGCGGCTGACGGAACCGCCACCGACACAAGCGGACAGCCCAAGGGCTGCGATGCCGAGTGAGAAATTGCGCCGGGATACCTGCATGAAAACCTCCTGCCTTTTGTTTTGCTGCAGCTTAGTGGATTTGCGGCAAAGGGCAAACCGATGCGGGGTATTTCCGCTTAGAACCCACCCTGCGAGATTGCTACCTGAACGGTAGAAGCAAGGTTGGCTTTTCACGACGCAGGCCGTATCACGGACGCACTCACTTGGACCCGGTGTAAATCCGGGTGGCTATTCCGGCCGCCTATCCGCCGGACCACGCATCAACGCGCGTCGTCACACATATGAACTCCCTAAATCACTACCTGCGCCAGTGGCAGCAGAATCCTGTCCGCGAACTGCTGGCCGGGGCGGTCGCCACCTTTGCGCTGATCCCCGAGGTGATTGCTTTTTCCTTTACCGCCGGGGTTGATCCTGCGGTGGGGCTATATGCGTCTTTCGTGATCAGCATTGTCATTGCGTTTTTCGGCGGGCGACCGGCGATGATTTCAGCGGCGGCGGGGTCGGTTGCGCTGGTTGTGGCCCCCTTGGTGCAGGTGCATGGCGTGCAATATCTGTTTGCGGCGGGGTTGCTAGGCGGGGCGTTTCAGATTCTGTTCGGCTTTGCACGGCTATCGTCGCTGATGCGGTATGTGTCGAACTCGGTCCGCACCGGGTTTGTCAATGCGCTGGCGATCCTGATTTTCTCGGCGCAACTGCCGCATATTCTGAATGCGGGCGTGATGGGCTACGGCGTGATCGCGGCGGGGCTGGCGATCATTTATCTGGCGCCAAAGCTGACCACGGCAATCCCGGCGCCGCTGATTTGCGTAGTGGTGCTGACGGCTCTGTGTGCGGCGCTGCGGATTGACCTGCCGACGGTGGCTGATCTGGGCACACTGCCTTCTGGCTTGCCGATGTTCGCGCTGCCGGATGTGCCGTTTGATCTTGATCTGCTGCGCATCATCTTCCTGCCTGCCTTGGCGATTGCGATGGTCGGCCTGCTGGAATCGTTGATGACGGCGGGGGTAGTGGACGATCAGACCGGAACTCCGTCCAACAAAGACAGTGAGGCGCGCGGGCTGGGGCTGGCGAATGTCGCGGCCAGTCTGTTTGGCGGCATCGCGGGCTGCGGGATGATCGGGCAAACCGTGTCGAACGTGAAATACGGCGGGCGCGGGCGGCTGTCGACGATGGCGGCGGGTGGGATTCTGCTGCTGCTGATGGTGTCGCTGAAAGGGCTGGTGTCGCAGGTTCCCGTGGCTGTGCTGGTGGCGATCATGATCACGGTGTCGATTGACACGCTGGATTGGGCATCGCTGCGGCGTTTGCGGCAGACCCCGGCCTTGTCAAATCTGGTGATGCTGGCGACGGTGGCGGTGACGATCGTCAGCCACAATCTGTCGCTGGGGGTTCTGGTGGGCGTACTGATGAGCGGGGTGTTCTTTGCCGCGAAGGTCGCCCGGATGCAGCATGTGACGCGGCAGGGCGATCTTTATATGGTCGAGGGGCAGGTTTTCTTCGCCTCTGCCGGGGCGTTCATCGACGCGTTTGATCCGTTAGAGCATGACGGCCCGGTCAGCATTGATCTGACCCGTGCCAACCTTTGGGATATCACCGCGATGGATGCAGTCGAAAAGGTGCGCGACCGCTTTGCGCGCCACGGGCTGAGCGTGACGATCATCGGCCAGTCGAACCATTTGCTGGAAAAGGCCGGGACCAAACCGCTACCGCTTTAGGCGGCCAGCTCTGCGCGCTCGGCCTCGGTCAGTAGGGCGACGGCGACCGAAAGCACCAGCGCGATAGAATCTTGTGGCATCAACGCCTCGCCCGTCGCGCGCCGCAACCAAAGTCCGTCGATCATCGTGCCCAGCGCAAGCGCGATCTGCTTGAAGCGTGCATCTGGCAGCACATCGCGGAATACCGACGCGAGATTGGATTGCAGCCGCGCGTAGAAAATCCGTTGCAGACGGGCATAGCGTTGGTTGGTGGCCGATGCGGCACAGACCGACAGCCAAGCGTTGGCGATGTTCGGCTCGAACAGGCCTTCGGGGAAGTTGCCGGCGATGATGGCTTCCAGCCTGCCCCAGCGCGTTGTGGCTTGGGCCAAGCCGCTCGCCACCGCCTCCATCAGCAGGCGGTTGTTCAGCCGCACCATGGCGAACAACACGTCTTCCTTGCCTTTGAAATAGTAGGACAGGATGCCCGCCGACATACCGGCCTCCTCGCAAATCCGCTTGGTGGTCATGCCGCCAAGCCCATGCTGCATGAACACGCGATGCGCGGCCTCGATCAATTCGCGGCGGCGGAGGTCTTCGATACGCGTGCGGAAGGCGATTTTCGTCATGGTTTTTTGTAGCAGATCAAAAAACTGAACGCACATACAAAAATTTATATTGACGTATAAATTTGACGCGCGCAGGATTCCGGCAGCAAACGGGGGGATCACCATGCGTAAGGTTCTGGCAGGCTTGTTGATGACGGCGATGGCAGCGGGGGCCGCGCAGGCGGGCGAGCCCGAGGCCTGCAAAGCGGTGCGGATGTCGGATCTGGGGTGGACAGATATCGGGCTGACCAATGCCACGGCGGAAACCATTCTGAACGCGCTGGGCTATGAGGCGACGCAGACGCTGCTCAGCCTGGATGTGACCTTCGTGTCGATGCAGCGCGGCGATATTGACGTGTTTCAGGGCAACTGGCGGCCATTTCAGGACGTGCAATACGCGCAGTTCTTCGATGACGGCTCGGTCGAACGCTTGGGGATGAACCTTGAGGGCGCGAAGTATACTTTGGCCGTGCCGAAATATGTCGCCGATGCCGGGGTGCATAGTTTCAACGATCTGGCCGCGCATGGCGATCAGTTTGAGAAGAAAATTTTCGCGATTGAGCCGGGGTCGAACCAGCCGCTGCTGGATATGGTTGCCGCCAATGCGCATGGCTTGGGCGGTTGGACGATTGTGGAAAGCTCGGAAGCCGGGATGCTGGCCGAGGTTGAACGGTCTGTTGCGCGCAAGGATTGGATCGTGTTTCTGGGCTGGCAGCCGCATCCGATGAATATCGTGTACCAGATGGATTATCTGGCGGATGGCGATGCTGAATTTGGCCCGGATTTCGGCGGGGCTTCGGTCTATACCATCGCGCGCAAGGGCTATGCGCAGACCTGCCCGAATGTGACCAAATTCTTCAGCCAGCTGGCGTTCAACATCGACTACGAAAACGCCGGGATGCAGATGGTGATGGGTGAGGGTATGGAGTTTCCCGCTGCCGCGACCGCAATGATGGCGAAAAACCCGGCGATGCTGGAGGCTTGGTTGAAGGATGTCACAACCTTTGACGGTCAACCCGCTTTGCCTGCGGTGAAGACCGCTTTGGGTCTGTAAATGGCGTTGATGCGTGCGGCGGTGATGAACGGCTTTGGCCAGCCCTTGCGGCTGGTCTCGGTCGCGGTGCCTGTGCCCGGACCGGGGGAAATCCTGATCCGGTTGGAGGCGAGCGGAGTTTGCCATTCAGACGTGCATATCTGGAAGGGCGATACACAGGCCCCGGTTGCGCCTGACCCGTTCATTCTGGGGCATGAGGGGGTTGGCAAGGTTGCGGCCATTGGTGCAGGTGTCGAGGGCTGGGCGCTTGGTGAACGCGCCGGGGCGGCTTGGTTGCATGATACCTGTGGGATTTGCGATCTGTGCTTGGCGGGCGAGGAAAGTTTCTGTGCCGCCCAGCGCGCGCATGGCTTCAACGTGCCGGGGACATTTGCCGAATATGTGGTGGCGAAAGCCGCGTTTGCCGTGAAGGTTCCGGTGGGCGACGGCCCTGCCCTCGCGCCCCTGATGTGCGCAGGGCTGACGGCCTATGGCGCGATTGAGCGGGCAAAGCTGGCGCATGGTGAGACTTGCGCGATCTTCGGCTGCGGCGGTCTGGGGCTGTTCGCGGTGCAACTGGCAGCGCGGCGGGGCGCGGTTGTGGTGGCGGTTGATACAGACCCCGCCAAGCTGGCCATGGCGCGGCAGTTGGGCGCAAGTGCCACTGAGCTTGCTACCGCCACCCTGCCCGACACTTGGCCACACGCCCTGCGCGCCCATGCGACGATCAACTTCGCCCCTACCTCGCGCACTTGGCCTGCGATGCAGGCGGCAACGCGGCCCTTGGGGCGGATCATTGCGGCGGCGATGGTGGCGGAACCCGTGCCGCTGAGCCAAGAATGGCTGACATGGACCGGCATCACTTTGACTGGCACCAGCGTTGGTACGCGGGCGCAGATGGCGGCGCTGATGGCATTGCATCAGGCCAACCCGCTGGAAAGCCCGGTCGAGGTGATCCGGCTGCAAGACGCCTCGGATGCTTTGCGGGCGCTGGACGAAGGCCGCGCCAAGATGCGGTATAGTATCGCTTTCTAGGCTAACCACTTGGAGAGTGCGGCGTTTCGTTGCTATGCTGCCCGCACCAGCAATGAAGGCAACACAATGCGCATCGACCTGAACTCTGATCTTGGCGAGGGCTACGGCCCTTGGGCGATGGGCGATGATGCGGCGATGCTAACGCTTGTCACCAGCGCCAATATCGCCTGCGGCGGTCATGCCAGCGACCCTGAGACGATGTATCAGACGCTGCGCTTGTCGGCGGAGAACAGCGTCACCGTCGGCGCTCACCCCGGTTACAATGATCCTTTGGGCTTTGGCCGCAGGGTGATCCCGATGGCTGCGGCAGAGGTGGGCCGCATGGTCGCCGCACAGATCGGTAGCTTGCAAGGCGTGGCAGCGCTGGCAGGAACGCGGGTAACTTATGTCAAACCGCATGGCGCGCTGGCCAATCTGGCCGCCGATGACCGCGCTGTGTCCGATGCGATTGCGCTTGCGGTCAAGGCGATCTCGCCCGATCTGGCGCTGCTGGCGATTTCTGGCACCGAGTTGGAGCTCGCCGCCCGCGCCGCAAGCATCCCCGTGTTCTCCGAGATTTTCGCCGACCGGGGCTATCTGCCCAACGGTCGGCTTGTGCCACGCAGCCAGCCGGGTGCGATGATCCACGACCCGGAAGCCGCCGCCGCCCGCCTGCTGAGTTTCCTCGAATCCGGCCTGATGCCCGTGGTCGGTGGCGACCCGATCCGGCTCGCGGCGCAGTCGATCTGCGTCCATGGCGACAGCCCCGGCGCGGTCGAGATGGCCCGCCATATCCGCAGCCGTCTGGGTGCGGCGGGCGTCACCATCGCCGCCTTTCTGCCCGCCTGAACCATGCAGCCCACCCCAAGCGCCCCGATCTTCCGCCCCATCGCCGAGCGCGCGGTATTGGTGGAGTTTGGCACAGCGCTGGATCAAGCTGCGCATGCTGCCGTGCTGCACTTGGATCAGGCCCTCGCCGCTACCCCCTGCACAGGTTTTCGCGAATCCGTCCCGGCTTTCGTCAACCTGCTGGTCGAGTTTGATCCGCTGATCACCGATCATCCGACCGTGATCGCCCATCTGCGTGGCCTGCTTATCGTTAAAACCACCGCGAGCGCGCAGCCCACGCAGCGTGAGGTTTCGGTCTGCTATGAAGACTCGCCCGACCTTGCCGCCGTCGCCGAAGCCACTGGCCTCCCCCCCGAAGCGGTGATCACCGCGCATCTGTCTGGCGATTACGCGGTGGCGATGTATGGCTTTGCCCCCGGCTACGCCTATCTTGGCGGTGTGCCGGAAGCGATCCGGCTGGACCGCAAGCCTGCCCCGGTGCGCGGCGTGGCAGCAGGATCGGTGATCATCGCCGGGGCGCAATGTCTGATCACCACGCTGGTAATGCCAACCGGATGGTGGATCATTGGCCGCTCGCCTACCCGTATTCTCACCGCTGATCCCGCCCACCCCTTTCTGTTCGACGTTGGCGACAATGTGCGCTTCCGCCGTATCAGCCGGGCGGAATATGAGGCGGCGCAATGACAACGGCCACCCTCAGCGTCCGCTTCGCAGGCCCGCATGTGACCATCCAAGACCAAGGCCGCCCCGGCCTGATGCGCTACGGCGTCCCCGCTTCCGGCCCGATGGACCGCCAAAGCTTCGCGCTTGCCAACGCCGCAATCGGCAATCCGGCGGGCCATCCCGGCATTGAGATTTCCCTCGGCGGCCTCTCCTTGCATTGCCTGACCGGAGTCGTCACCCTCGCCCTCGTCGGTGGCGGTTTCATCGCAGAAACCAATGCGCGCAAGCTGGGCGCGTGGCGCATCCTCACCTTAAACGCAGGCGAAACCCTGACCATCCGCCCCGGCCCTTGGGGCAGTTGGAGTTACCTTGCCTTTGCTGGCGACCTACAGGCTGAAAGCTGGCTTGGCAGCCGCGCCACGCATGGATCTTCCGGCTTCGGTGGCGGCAAACTGACCGCAGACCAAACCCTGACCATCACCGATGCGCAAACCTTGCCCGAACGCGAAGGCCCGATCCCCTGCCCGGTCTGGGCAAGACCCCGCCACCTGCTACGCTGCACGCTTGGCCCGCAGGACCGCTTCTTCAGTGCCGAAACCCTAAACACCTTCACCTCAGCACGATTCGAAACAACCGATGCCTTCGACCGCATGGGCCTGCGGCTGCGGGGACCATCGGTTGCCCCTACAAATGCGCTGTCAATCCCGTCCGAACCGATCTTGCGCGGATCGGTGCAGGTTTCCGGCGATGGGGTGGCGACGGTGCTGCTGTCAGATCACCAGACCACAGGAGGCTATCCGAAGATCACCACGGTTCTGAGCTGCGATCTGGATAGTTTCGTGCAATGTCGGCCACGCGACGCGGTGATGTTTCAGACGGTCACGCCTGCGGAGTCGATTGAAATAACGCGGCAAAACGCCCAGCGCTTTGCCGCGTTTGAAGATCGGTTGCGCGGGCGTTAGATGCCGTGCCCAGACCAAGGCCCATGCTTGTCGGCGATGCCATCCACCCGCTCAAACCCATGTGCGCCGAAGAAATCGCGCTGGGCCTGGATCATGTTGGCGGTCGAGCGCCCGGTGCGCATCATATCAAACCATGCAAGGCCCGAGGCCAAAGCGGGCAGCGGCAGACCGCTGAGCGCACCCGCCGCGATCACCTGCCGCAAAGCGCCGTGGCTGGCCTTTAGATGATCGGCAAAGAATGGCGCCAGCATCAGATTGCGACCCGCATCCTCAGTCAAAGCCGTCGCCATGTCGTTCAGCATCGACGAACGGATGATGCAGCCCTCGCGCCACACCCGCGCGATTTCCGGCAACGGCATTGGCCAGTCAAACGCCTTTGATGCCGCCGAGATCAGCGCAAAGCCCTGCGCATAGCACAGGATTTTCCCGGCGATCATCGCCTGCTCCAACTGCGCCAAGGTCACATCGGCTCCCGCCTGCGGGGCCGCGCCAAACACCGCCTCGCCCGCCAGACGTTCTTCCAGCCGCGATGACAAATTCCGCGCCATCACCGCCGCTTCAATCGCGGGGATGGTGGCGGCCAAATGCTGCGCCTCAATCACCGTCCAGCGACCGGTGCCTTTTTGGCCCGCGCGGTCGAGGATCATATCCAGCATTGGTTTGCCGGAATGGCTGTCGGTTGCAGCGGCGACTTCGCCTGAAATCTCAATCAGATAGGATTGCAGCGGGCCTTGGTTCCACGCCTTGAACGTCTCGGCAATTTCTGCCGCATCCATCCCCAAGCCATCGCGCATCACGCCGTAAACTTCGGCGATCATCTGCATATCGGCGTATTCGATGCCGTTGTGCACCGCTTTAACGAAATGCCCCGCTCCCGCTGGCCCCATATAATCGGCGCAGGGTTCGCCCTTATATTTCGCCGCAATCGCGTTCAAAATTGGTGCGACCCGGTCCCAATCGGCGCGCAAGCCGCCGCCCATGATCGCGGGGCCATGCCGCGCGCCCTCTTCGCCGCCCGACACGCCGATGCCCATGAAATGCGGGCCGATCTTGGCAGCCTCTGCCGAGCGGCGATCGGTGTCGTGGAACAGGGCATTGCCCGCATCAATGATCAGATCATCCGCCGCCATCAAGGGCCGCAAAGCCGCGATCATGTCATCCACCGCCTGCCCCGCAGGCACCATCAGAATGATCGCGCGCGGCGGTTTGATCGCGGCCACCAGATCGGCCAAAGTCTCACACGGCGTCACCTTATCGGCCAGTGCGCCCGCTTCGGCCTTAAAGCCATGCGTCACCGCAACGGTGCGGTTCCACACCGCAATCGGGAAGCCTTTTTCCGCGATGTTCAGGGCGAGCATCGCCCCCATGGTGCCAAGGCCGATCAGGCCGATTTGCGATTGGGTCATGGTTTTTGTGCTCCGACGCGGTTCAAGGTGATAGCGTATAGGCTGGTGGTGGCGGTGATATACAGCTGGTGCTTCGCGCGTCCGCCAAAACAGATATTCGAGACTTTTTCGGGGACAAGGATCTTGCCCATCAAATGGCCGTCAGGCGCGATGCAATGCACGCCGTCACCCGCCGAGGACCACAGATTGCCATCCATGTCGCAGCGGATACCGTCGGCCTTGCCGGGCGCAATGGTATGGAAGATGCCATGGCTTTTCGGCCGCCCCGACTCCACGGAAAAGCGGCGAATGTGCGTCGGATCATCCTGATACATCCGGCCCGTATCGGCGACATACAGTAGCGACTCATCCGGGCTGAACGCCAGACCATTCGGGCAGTTGAAATCGGTCAACACGGCTTCCATCGTGCCATCCGGGTCGACGCGATACACGTTGCAGGGCAGCTCTTGTTCCGCCGCAAAGCCCTCGTAGTTCGAGCCGATGCCGTAATGCGGATCAGTGAACCAGATCGAGCCATCCGACTTTACCACCACATCATTCGGCGAATTCAACGGTTTGCCTTGATATCTGTCGGCAATCACGGTGATGCTGCCATCCAATTCCGTCCGCGTCACCCGCCGCGTACCATGCTCACAGGATACCAGCCGCCCCTGACGGTCGCGCGTGTGGCCATTGGAATAGTTCGACGGCGCACGATACGTCGAAATCCCCGCCCCCGGCGTGTAGCGCAGGATTTTATCATTCGGGATGTCGGAAAAAAGCAAACAGCCAGCATCGCCAAACCAAACCGGGCCTTCGACCCAATCAAACCCGGTTGCCAGCTGTTTCAGGGTCGCATTGCCCATGACAAAGCGGCCAAAGCCGGGATCGTGGATTTCAAAGCATGACATCAAGCCGCCTCCCCCGCGCAATGTGAGCGATAACATAGCGCAAGGTCAAACCGAAAGGTATCCCGCCGCATACCACCCCGGCGATAGAATGCGGTCAGTTGCGCAAACTTCGATTTCAAGGCACCTTGTTGCAGGGCCATCCGCCCCCATTTGATTATAAACAGGAGATTTTCATGAACTTGGACCAATTCCTTGGCAGCGGTGCGGTGTTTGCCGCCATCGCGATTTTCATCATCGTTGCTTTGTTCAAGGCCGTTCGTATCGTGCCGCAATCCGAAAAATATGTGGTCGAACGGCTGGGCCGCCTGCGCTCGGTTCTGGGGCCAGGTATCAACTTTACCGTGCCGTTTCTGGACCGCGTGGCGCATAAAGTTTCTATACTGGAGCGCCAGTTGCCCACCGCGCATCAAGACGCGATCACCACCGATAACGTGCTGGTCAAGGTTGAGACGAGCGTGTTTTACCGGGTGATCTCGCCGGAAAAGACGGTTTACCGGATCAAGGATGTCGATAGCGCCATTGCCACCACCGTTGCCGGGATCGTGCGATCAGAGATCGGTAAGATGGAGCTGGATCAGGTGCAATCCAACCGCAACGAGCTGACCGCGAATATCCGCGAGCATGTCCGCGCGATGGTGGAAGATTGGGGTATTGAGGTGACGCGCGCCGAGATTCTCGACGTGTCGCTGGATGAAGCCACCCGCCACGCCATGATGCAGCAGCTGAACGCTGAACGCGCCCGCCGCGCACAAGTGACCGAAGCCGAAGGCAAAAAGCGCGCGGTTGAGTTGAACGCTGATGCCGAGCTTTACGCCGCCGAACAAGGTGCTAAGGCCCGCCGGGTTTTGGCCGATGCCGAGGCTTACGCCACCGAAGTGATTGCAGGCGCGATCAAGGAAAACGGCATTGAGGCCGCGCAGTATCAGGTCGCCCTGAAGCAGGTTGAGGCTTTGACCACCGTGGGCCAAGGCGCTGGTAAGCAAATGATCATCGTGCCAGCGCAGGCCTTGGATGCCTTTGGCGATGCGTTCAAGATGTTGAAAGGGCGTGTATAAATGTGGACAGTCTGGTGGGTTTGGATCGCAGGCGGCTTTGCCTTGGGCGTGGCCGAGGTGCTGCTGCCGGGCTTCATCTTCCTGGGCTTTGCGGCGGGCGCAGTGCTGACCGGGGTGCTGCTCGGGATCGGCCTGTCGGTCAGCCTGCCGCTGACACTGTTGATCTTTGCTCTGCTGTCGCTGGCCTCGTGGATCGCCCTGCGCGCCACGGTTGGGGTGAAAACCGGGCAGGTCAAGCTGTGGGACAAAGACATCAATGACAACTGACTTGCGCTGATGGATTTTGTCGGCTGCAAGGCGGCGCTGCTCTGTGGCGATGCCTTGCTGACCTATCTGCGCGATGACAAACCGGGGCTGCCGTGGCCTGCGATGTGGGATCTGCCCGGTGGCGGACGTGAAGCGGATGAGACGGCCGAGGCCTGTCTGCTGCGAGAATTGCATGAGGAGTTCGGCCTGATCCTGCCGCCCGAACGGCTGATCTGGCGCAGGGTCTGGCCCAGCATGATGGACAGCGCACGACCTTCGGTGTTCTTCGCGGGCCGGATCACTCTGGATGAAATCGCAGCCATCCGCTTTGGCGACGAAGGCCAGTATTGGCAGATGATGGTGGTGGCCGACTATCTGTCCCACCCGCAAGCCGTCCCGGAATTGCAGCGCCGCGTTGCCGTGGCGTTGCCCGATCTTTAGAAGATGCCCGCGCTAGCCAACCTTGCAGGCCGCCATCACCGCCATGTTCAGAATGTCGTTCACCGTCGAATTGGTCGAACAGATCTGAATCGGCTTCTTCACTCCGGTCAGAATCGGCCCGATCACCGTCGCCCCGGCCATTTCCTGCATCAGTTTGACAGAGATTGACGCCGAGTGTCGCGCCGGTACCACCAGAATATTCGCGGGGCCCGACAGACGGCAGAACGGATATTGCGCCATCACCTCGGCGTTCAGCGCGACATCCACCGTCATCTCACCCTCATACTCAAAATCCACGCCCATCTTGTCCAGCACCTTGGGCGCTGCGTGCATCTTGGTCGCACGTTCCGAAACCGGATAGCCAAAAGTCGAGAAGCTGACAAAAGCCACCCGAGGCTCCAACCCCAAGTTCCGCGCCACCCCGGCGGCTTTCACCGCGATATTGGCCAGATCAACCTCATCCGGCCATTCATGCACCAAAGTATCGGCGATCAGCACGATCCGCCCCTTGTGCAGCAAAGCTGTCACGCCGACCGCGCCATCCGAGGCTTTGGCGTCAAACACATGGTTGATAAGGCTCAGCACATGTGCCGATTTCCTCGTCACCCCGGTAATCAAAGCATCGCCATGACCGTGTTGCAGCATCAGGGCCGAGAACACATGTCGATCCCGGCTGGCGAGACGATGCACGTCGTGGCGATCAAAGCCATCACGTTGCAGGCGCTGGTACAGAAACTCTTTATAGGCTTCGAGATGCCGCGAATTGGCAGCATTGACGATCTCCAGCTCGCGCACCGCATCGCCAAGACCTGCGGCCTCCAGCTTTTCCTTCACATCGGCCTCGCGGCCCACCACCAAGGCGCGGCCCAACCCGGCGCGCTGATAGGCAACCGCAGCCCGCAACACGCGGGGGTCGTCACCCTCGGCAAAGATCATTCGCGCTTGGGCCTGCTTGGCGCGGGCATGGATACCTTGCAGGATGCTGGCGGTCGGGTCCATCCGCGCCTTCAGGCTGTGCGCATAGCCCTTCATGTCAATGATCGGGCGGCGGGCAACTCCGGTATCCATCCCGGCTTTGGCGACCGCAGGCGGAATCACATAAATCAGCCGGGGATCAAACGGCGTCGGGATGATGTAATCGCGGCCAAATGACAGCTTGCGGCCATAAGCCATCGCCACCTCATCCGGCACATCCTCGCGCGCCAAGGCGGCCAAAGCGCGGGCGCAAGCGATCTTCATCTCGTCATTGATCGCGCGGGCGTGGATATCCAAAGCGCCGCGGAACAGATAGGGGAAGCCCAGCACGTTATTGACCTGATTGGGATAATCCGAGCGCCCGGTCGCCACAATCGCATCCGGCCGCACCGCATGGGCTTCCTCTGGTGTGATCTCGGGATCGGGGTTCGCCATCGCGAAAATCACCGGATTGTCGGCCATTGAGCGGACCATATCCTGCGTCACCGCGCCCTTGGCCGAGACGCCAAGGAACACATCCGCGCCAACCATTGCTTCTTCCAAGCTGCGCAGATCGGTGCGGGCGGCATGGGCAGATTTCCACTGGTTCATGCCTTCGGTGCGGCCCTGATAAATCACGCCCTTGGTGTCGCACATGATGCAGTTGTCGTGGGTCGCCCCCATCGCCTTCATCAGCTCCAAACAAGCAATCCCCGCCGCCCCCGCGCCGTTCAAAACGATGCGCACCTCACCGATCTTCTTGCCGCTGATTTCGAGCGCGTTGATCAGCCCTGCCACACAGATCACCGCTGTACCGTGCTGATCATCATGGAACACCGGGATGTCCATGATTTCCTTCAGGCGTTGCTCGATGATGAAACACTCCGGCGCCTTGATATCCTCAAGATTGATGCCGCCAAAGGTTGGCCCCATCAGAGACACCGCCTTGATGATCTCCTCAGGGTCTTCGGTGTCGAGTTCGATGTCGATGGCGTTCACATCGGCAAAGCGTTTGAACAGCACCGCCTTGCCTTCCATCACCGGCTTTGACGCCAGTGCGCCGAGATTGCCCATGCCCAGAATCGCGGTGCCGTTGGAGATCACCGCCACCATATTGCCCTTGACCGTGTAGTCATACGCCGCCGCCGGATTGTCGGCGATCGCCTGCACCGGCACCGCCACACCGGGCGAATAGGCAAGGCTCAGGTCGCGCTGCGTCGCCATCGGCGTCGAGGCGATCACCTCATATTTCCCCGGTCGCGGTTCCAGATGGTAGGCAAGCGCCTCTTCCGGCGTGATTTTCATTTTGGTCATCAGGGGGCCATCCTGTGTGTCTGCAAGTTCATCGGTGATAACGACGCGGGGCTTGCGCGCATAGTGCCTTTCCGTCACGCCCCCGGTTTTGTAGGGTGACGGGCGATCAGGGGGATGGATGTGAGCGACGAAACCGTAACGCCGATGATGGCGCAGTATCTGGAGATCAAAGCGCAGAACCCCGGCGCTTTGCTGTTCTACCGTCTGGGCGATTTCTACGAGATGTTTTTCGAGGATGCCGTGGCGGCTGCCGAAGCCTTGGACATCACTTTGACCCAGCGCGGCTTTCACAATGGCAAGCCGATTGCTTTGTGCGGCGTGCCCTATCATGCCGCCGAGGGCTATCTGCTGACCCTGATCCGCAAGGGCTTTCGCGTGGCGATTGCCGAGCAGATGGAAGACCCCGCCGAGGCGAAAAAGCGTGGCGCGAAATCGGTGGTGAAGCGCGATGTGGTGCGGCTGGTGACGCCCGGCACGCTGACCGAGGATTCGCTGCTGGAAGCCCGGCGGCACAATTATCTGGTCGCCTTCGCCGATGTGCGGGAAGACAGCGCTTTGGCTTGGGTGGATATTTCCACCGGAGAATTGCGTGTGATGCCTTGCCCGGAAGTGCGGTTGGGGCCAGAGCTGGCGCGATTGGCCCCGCGTGAGGTGCTGGTGTCTGAGGCGCGAGAGCGTGATCTGGCTGGAATAGTCACGGATTCTAATGCCGCGTTGACGGCTTTGTCGCGCGGCAGTTTTGATTCCACCAGTGCCGAGCGGAGGCTGTGCGCGTTGTGGAATGTTGGCTCGCTGGATGCTTTTGGCACGTTTGGCCGTGCTGAAATCGCGGCGATGGGCGCCTTGGTGGATTATCTTGACCTGACACAGCGCGGCAAACTGCCCTTGCTGCGCCCGCCTTTGCGTGAAAGCGCACAGAGTGCGATGCAGATTGACGCCTCAACCCGGCGCAATTTGGAACTCACCCAGGCCTTGTCGGGTGGACGCGAGGGATCTTTGCTGGCGGCTGTCGATCGCACGGCAACGGCTGCGGGGGCGCGACTGTTGGAACGGCGGATTTCCAGCCCTTCGCGGGACCTCACTGTGATCCATCAAAGGCTGGATTCGGTGCGGTTTCTGCTGGAACAGAGCCGTTTGCGCGAAGATTTGCGCGCCGATCTACGCCGGGTGCCGGATATCGACCGGGCTTTGTCACGGTTGGCGCTGGAGCGCGGCGGGCCGCGAGATCTGGCGGCAATCCGCGCGGGGTTGACGCAAGCAATCCGCATCGCCGGGCAACTTTCGGATGCGCCCCCCCTGCTGGCCGATGCTGCGCAGGCGCTGGTCGGACATGATGCGCTGATCGAGCTGCTGGACGATGCGCTGATCGCCGAGCCGCCGCTGCTGGCGCGTGATGGCGGCTATATTGCGACGGGGTTTGATGCCGATCTGGATGAAACCCGCCGCCTGCGCGATGAGGGGCGTGGCGTGATTGCCCAGATGCAGGCCGAATATATCGCGCTGTCCGGGGTGCAAAGCCTGAAGATCAAACACAACAATGTGCTGGGCTATTTCATTGAGACCACCACTCTGCACGCCGAAAAGATGTTTGCGGCCCCCCTGTCGGAAACCTTTATCCACCGCCAGACCACCGCCAATCAGGTGCGCTTTACCACTGTGCCGCTGAATGAGATTGAGACGAAGATCCTCAATGCGGGCAATCGTGCGCTGGAGATCGAAAAGCGTCACTATGAGGCGCTTAGAGCCGCAATTCTGGATCATTCCGGCCCGATTGGGGCAGCGGCGCGTGGGGTGGCTGAGATTGATCTCAGCGGTGCTTTCGCCGATCTGGCGGCTGCGGAAAACTGGGCCGAGCCCCGCGTCGATGACAGCCACGCCTTTGTGGTGACGGGCGGGCGGCATCCGGTCGTCGAACGCGCGCTGCGCAAGCAAGGCGGCGGGGCTTTTGTGGCGAACGACTGCGCACTAACCGAACAGAAGACCCCAGCGATCTGGCTGCTGACCGGGCCGAACATGGCGGGTAAATCGACCTTTCTGCGGCAGAACGCGCTGATTGCGCTGCTGGCGCAGGCGGGCAGCTTTGTGCCTGCGGCTTCGGCGCATATCGGCTTGGTCAGCCAGTTGTTCAGCCGGGTTGGGGCCTCGGACGATCTGGCGCGCGGGCGTTCGACCTTTATGGTTGAGATGGTCGAGACGGCGGCGATTCTGAATCAAGCCGATGATCGGGCTTTGGTTATTCTGGATGAGATCGGTCGCGGCACGGCGACTTATGACGGGCTGTCAATCGCTTGGGCGACGATGGAGCATCTGCACGAAACCAACCGCTGCCGGGCACTGTTCGCCACGCATTACCATGAAATGACGGCACTTTCCGGCAAGCTGGCCGGAGTCGAGAACGCCACCGTCACCGTCAAGGAATGGGACGGCGAGGTGATTTTTCTGCATGAGGTCAAGAAAGGTGCGGCGGATCGCTCTTATGGCGTGCAAGTGGCACGGCTGGCGGGGCTGCCTGCGACGGTGATAGAGCGGGCGAAAGTGGTTCTGGAGGCGCTGGAATCGGGCGAGCGCGAAGGTGGGTCGCGGCAAAAGGCGCTGATCGACGATCTGCCGCTGTTCCGGGCGATGCCTGCGCCTGCGTCGAAAGCGGTTGCGAAGGAATCGAAGGTTGAGGTGGCCCTGAAAGACGTGCTGCCGGATGAGTTGACGCCAATGGAGGCACTACGGCTGGTCTATGCGCTGAAAGACCTGCTGAAACCCTGAATGAAGATCGCCCGATTTCGCAAAGTGCGCCGAGGGAGGGCCGGAGGGTGTGGAACCCTCCGGGGTCTATCAAGCAATCAGCCTTGGGTATTGGAAGACACCCCGACCTGCGCCGGGCGCAGCAGGCGGTCATGCAGCATGAAGCCGACGCCCATCACCTGAATGATCTGACCGGCCTTGGTGCCAGGCAGCGGGGCTTCGAACATCGCTTGGTGTTGCTGAGGATCGAACGTCTCGCCAATCGCCGGGTTGATCTCATCGACGCCGTGTTTTTTCAGCACATTGGTCAGCTCGCGCAGAGTGAGTTCCAGCCCTTCGATCAAAGCCCCAGCTTGTGCGCGGGTTTCCTCGGTGGCGGCATCGAGCGCGCGCTTGAGGTTATCGTAGACCGGCAGCATGTCGCGGGCGAGTTTTGAGCCGCCGTATTGTTCGGCCTCACGCCTGTCACGCTCACCGCGCTTGCGGGCGTTTTCGGCATCGGCCAGCGCGCGCATGAAGCGGTCGCGCATATCGTCGCGCTCGGCGCGCAAGGCGTCGCGTTCTTCGGCTGCGACAAAATCTTCAAGACCTGCGAGATCTTCGGCCTCTGGGGCGGTGTTTTCCTGCGCCATCATCGTCTTCCTTACATGCGTTCCGTCTTTGAGCACGCCTTAGCCCGAACCGCGTTCGGACAAAAGCCTGCCGACCAGTTGTGCGGTGTAATCGACAATCGGAACGATGCGGCCATAGTTCAGCCGGGTCGGTCCGATCACGCCCACAGCGCCAATGATCTTTCGATCAGCGTTCATATAGGGAGAGACCACCAGAGAGGAACCCGAAAGTGAGAAGAGTTTGTTCTCGGAGCCGATAAAAATGCGCACGCCCTCGCCGGTTTCGGCCAGTTCGAGGAAATCGGCGATATCGCGCTTACGCTCTAAGTCATCGAACAGCACCCGGATGCGGTCGATGTCTTGGGATTCGGCGGAGGTTTCGATCAGATTAGAGCGGCCACGAACGATCAGGCGTTCGGAATGCTCGTCGGAATTGTCCCACAGAGCGATGCCGCTTTCGACCAGGGCGCGGGCGAGCGAATCGATTTCCTGCCGGCGGTTGGCGATATCCTGGCTGATGCTGCGGCGGAGTTCGGACAGGGTTTTGCCCTCGGCCAAGGCGTTGAGGAAATTCGCGGCCTCGCGCATCGACGATGGGGTTTGGCCAGGCGGCGGGGTGAAGACGCGGTTTTCGACATGGCCATTGGCAAAGACCAGCACCACCAAAGCGCGATCGGCAGCGAGGCTGACGAATTCGATGTGGCGGATTGGCGCCTCGGCCTTGGGGGCCAGTACAACAGAAGCTCCCTTGGTGATGCCGGAGAGGGTGCCGCCGATATGGTCGAGCAGACTGGTGATGTCAGGCTCGTTGCTGGCCGAGGCGGTGTCGATCAACTGGCGGTCTTCGGCGGCGACAGTGCCGACCTCGAGCAGGCCATCGACGAACATCCGCAGTCCCATCTGGGTCGGGATACGGCCCGCCGAAATATGCGGGCTGTCAAGCAGGCCGAGGAATTCGAGATCCTGCATGACGTTGCGGATGGTGGCCGCGGAGAGGCGTTCGGTCATGCTGCGGGTCAGGGTGCGCGAGCCGACCGGATCACCAGAGGCAAGGTAGCCTTCGACAACACGGCGGAACACCTCGCGCGAGCGCTCGTTCATCTCGGTGAGGATTTTGCTGCCGTCGGTCATCTTGCGGTTCTCTGTGGGGGCCATCGCAGCGGCCCATTCAAGGGGGCCCGTTCAAGGGGTAGGTCCATTAAGGAGGCTCTGGCGCGAACGTCAATGAGGGTTGCATCGGGAGGGGGCGCAGGACTATCTGGGGCAAAGCGAAAAAGGATGATGTGATGCGCCCCTCTGGTCGGAAATTGAACGAAATGCGCGCGGTTTCGATGGAAATCGGCGTGATGAAACATGCGGAAGGTTCTTGCCTGATCAAGATGGGCGAGACGCATGTTCTATGCTCGGCGACGATTGAAGATAAGGCGCCGCCGTTTTTGAAGAACACCGGGCTTGGCTGGGTGACAGCGGAATATGGCATGTTGCCGCGTGCCACCAATTCGCGGGTGCGGCGGGAGGCGGCGGCAGGCAAGCAATCGGGCAGAACGCAAGAGATTCAGCGTCTTATCGGGCGGGCGTTGCGGGCTGGGGTGGATCGCTCGGCTTTGGGTGAGCGGCAGATCGTGATTGATTGCGATGTTATTCAGGCCGATGGCGGCACACGTTGTGCCTCGATCACCGGCGGTTGGGTGGCGTTGCGGTTGGCGATGAACAAGCTCTTGAAGGCTGGGGTGATCGTCAGTGATCCGATGATTGATCATGTCGCGGCGGTGTCTTGCGGGATTTATGCCGGCCAGCCGGTGTTGGATCTGGATTATCCTGAGGATTCCTCCGCCGGAACGGATGGCAATTTCATCCTGACCGGGCGTGGCCGGATGATTGAGGTGCAGATGTCGGCGGAGGGCGCGACATTCTCGCGCGATGAGATGGGTGAGTTGCTGGATCTGGCCGAGGCCGGGGTTGCCGGGCTGGTTGCGGCGCAGAAGGCGGTGTTGGGGACTCTGTGATGCGGAAATTCTCAGGCGACCGCTTGCTGGTTGCGACGCATAATCGCGGCAAGCTGGAGGAGATCGCCAAGCTGTTGGAGGGCTTCGGCATTTCTGTGGTATCCGCCGGTGATTTGGGGCTGCCGGAACCTGCTGAAACCGAGGACAGTTTTGTCGGCAATGCCCGGATTAAGGCCCATGCGGCAGCGCGGGCCACCGGATTGCCTGCGCTTTCCGATGATTCTGGCCTCACGATTGAGGCTTTGGGCGGGGCTCCGGGGGTTTATACAGCAGATTGGGCGGAAACGCCGACTGGCCGAGATTTTGTCATGGCGATGACGAAGACTTGGAGCAAGCTGGAGGCCGTGGCGGCAGCGGAGCCTCGGCTGGCGCAGTTTCGCTGCACTTTGGTGTTGGCTTGGCCGGACGGCCATGATGAGGTGTTTGAAGGCATGATGGCCGGGCAGATTGTTTGGCCGATGCGCGGCGATCAGGGTCATGGCTATGATCCGATTTTCCAGCCTTTGGGCGGCGATTTGACCTTTGGTGAGATGGATCGGTGGCAAAAAAACCAGATCAGCCACCGTGCTGATGCGTTTCGCAAACTTGTAGAAGGATGTTTCACGTGAAACAAATCTCGACCGGATCGCCATTTGAAGCGACGATGGGCTATAGCCGCGCCATTGTGAAAGCTGGCTGGTGCTTCGTGTCCGGTGTGACCGGCTACGATTATGCAACGATGCAGATGCCTGATGGCATCGCCGATCAGGCGCGCAACTGCTTTGCTACCATTGCCAAGGTCTTGACCGAAGCGGGGTTCGAGATGACCGATATCGTGCGGGTGCAGTATACAGTGGTTGCGGCTGAGATGGTGGAGGCTTTGGTGCCCGTGCTGGGCGAGGCCTTGGGGCAGATTCGGCCCGCCGCAACCATGGTGATCGCCGGATTGATCCGCCCCGAGATGAAGGTTGAAATCGAAGTAACGGCGTTCAAGGGCTAGGGATGGAAGACTGGCAGCACGGCGGCTTTGGTCTGTATCTGCATTGGCCGTATTGCGAGTCGAAATGCCCTTATTGCGATTTCAACAGCCATGTCGCCAGTCATATTGACCAGAAGCAATGGCAGCGCGCCTATCTGTCCGAGATTGATCGGCTGGGCCAACAGACCCCAAGCCGGATTCTGAATTCGGTGTTCTTCGGTGGCGGCACCCCGTCTTTGATGGAGCCGGAACTGGTTGCAGCAATCATCGAGCGCATCCGCGCCACCTGGCCGATGTCGAACGATCCCGAAATCACGCTGGAAGCCAATCCCGGCTCGGTTGAGGCTGGGCGGTTTCGCGGCTTTCAACAGGCCGGCGTGACCCGCGTTTCGATGGGAATGCAGGCGATGAACGATGAGGATTTGCGCCGCCTTGGCCGCAAGCACAGCGCCGAGGAGGCACGCAAAGCCTTTGATATTGCCCGAAATTGTTTTGATCGCGTCAGCTTCGATCTGATCTATGCCCGGCAGGATCAAACCCTGATCGCTTGGCGGGATGAGCTGAGCAAGGCGCTGGAGCTTGCGATTGATCACCTGTCGCTTTACCAGCTGACCATCGAAGATGGTACCGCCTTTGCAGATCGCTTTGCCAAGGGCGGGTTGCGCGGGCTGCCAAGCGAAGACCTTTCCGCTGAAATGTACGAGCTGACGCAAGAGCTGTGCGACAAGGCCGGGTTGCCGGCCTATGAGGTGTCAAACCACGCGAAAAGCGGCTGCGAGTCGCGCCATAATCTGATTTATTGGCATGGAGGCGATTATATTGGCATCGGCCCCGGCGCGCATGGTCGCATCACATTACAGGGCACAAGATGGGCAACCGAGGCGCCGAAATCTCCGGCACTTTGGTTGGGCATGATTCAATCCGGCACAGCGCCTGAACTGCCACGTAGTGCGCTAAGTACAGAAGAACATGGTTTGGAATATCTGCTGATGTCGCTGCGGCTTAGCGAAGGGCTGGATCTGGCCCGCTATCGCAGCGTTTCTGGCGCAGAGCTAAGCGCCCAGAAAATCCGCGAGTTGTCCGGTATGGGCATGGTTGAAGTAAGCGGCGGCCGACTGCGCGCAACCCCAAATGGCCGCATGGTCTTGAACGCAGTGCTGCGCGATCTGGCGACCGCCTAAAGCGTGCCCGCGCTAAAATTCAGCATCGCGCGGGATCACCGAAAGCACCCGGCACAGCAAATCAAGCTGGTCAAGCGAGCGATAGTTGATCGTCAGCTTGCCTCCCTCACCACCCGGAAGATGGTCAATTTGTACCGACATATGCAGATTGGCCGAAAGATCGGATTCCAGCGCACGGGTGTCCGCATCTTTTTCGCCACGTTGCCGTAGAACACGACGTTTGGCCGGGTCGATGGCCGATTTGCGCACCAGATCCTCGGTATCGCGCACCGAAAGACCGCGTCCGACCACCTGCAGCGCCAGCTCCGTGGCATTTCCCGTGGTGATCAGCGCACGCGCGTGTCCGGCCGATAAAGTGCCGGATTTGACCATTTGCTGCACATCCTCTGGCAGCACAAGCAGGCGCAGCAAGTTGGCGATATGGCTGCGGCTGCGTGACAAGGCTTCGGCAATCTTTTCCTGGGTATGGCCAAATCTGTCCATCAACTGCCGATAGGCCAGCGCTTCTTCTATCGCGTTCAGCTCGGCGCGTTGAATGTTTTCTATGATGGCAATCTCAAGAACTTCAGAATCGCTGAACTCGCGCACAATCACTGGCAATTCATGCAGCTGCGCAATCTGAGCTGCCCGCCAACGTCGTTCCCCCGCAACGATTTCGTAGAGATCCTGATTAGGCTTCCTGCGCACGATAAGCGGCTGAATGACTCCCTTCTGACGCAGAGAATCCGCAAGATCCTTCAATGCATCCGGCTGGAAATCACGCCTCGGTTGATCGGGGTTCGGCACAATTTTTTCGACCGGCAGCATCAATTCGGAGCGCCGCGTATCGGATACGGCAGTGGGTGCATCAAGGTTTACGTCCGCCATCAGCGCCGAAAGTCCACGGCCCAGACCGCGCCGATCAAACTTCTTTTCCATCAGGCGATCTCCTCTTTGAAACGATTGCGCACCGGATGCCGCAACAAAATCTCGGCCGCAAGGGCGCGATAGGCATCGGAACCTTTCGAAGCGCTGTCATAGCTCAGAACAGGCTGTGCATAAGACGGCGCTTCGCTGAGCCGCACATTGCGTGGAATCATGGTTTTGAACACCAAATCCCCCAAGGTCGAGCGCGCATCCTGTTCAACCTGCTGCGAAAGTCGGTTGCGGCCATCCACCATCGTCAGCACCACGCCTTCAATGCGAAGCCCCGGATTGGCGCTGCGCCGCACTTCGCGAATGGTCAGCATCAGTTGCGACAGGCCTTCCAGAGCAAAGAACTCGGCTTGCAGCGGCACCAGAACTGCATGACTTGCCACCATCGCATTGATAGTCAGCAGACTCAGCGAAGGCGGGCAATCAATCAGAATGAAGTCCAGATCCAGCGTTTCAACCCGAGGTTCGCGCAACGAATCATGCAGTAGAAAGCTGCGCTTCTCGTTAGAGACCAGTTGAATATCAGCGGAAGACAGATCAGCGCTGGAGGGGCACAGCAGCAGGCCCGAGAATTCCGTGCCAACAACTGTCTCAACAAGCGGCGTCTCCTCCAATAACAAATCATAGGTGGTCTTTTTGCGATCCGTCGGCGCAAAGCCAAGGCCCGTCGAGGCATTGCCCTGCGGATCCAAATCCACCAGCAGCACGCGCGCGCCCTTCTCTACCAAGGCCGCCGCAAGGTTGATCGCGGTGGTTGTCTTACCCACCCCGCCTTTTTGATTGGAGATAGAAAGGATGCGCGGCCCGTCGACGCTAAGAAGATCATGCACACTGAATACCCCTTACGGCGAGCACAAGCGCTGCAGGGTCGGTATGGCTTTCCTGAGCATCATAGTCAAACCGCCACAGGTTTTGCGCATCCTCAATTTCGCGGGCTGCGGTTGCACCCTTCGGAAAAATCGCCACGCCTTCCGGCTTCAAATGCCGATATGCATAACCGCACAGGCTCGACAGTGGCGCCAGAGCCCGCGCCGTAAGGACATCAACATTCTGTGGTTCAAGATCTTCAATACGCTGGGTTTTAACGTTGACTGCGATATCCAACAGACGTGAGGCTTCGGACAGAAATACAGATTTCCGACGATCCGATTCCACCAGAATCATCTGCGTCTTAGGGTGTGATACCTTCGCTAGAATGCCCAGCACAATGCCCGGAAACCCGCCGCCACTGCCCAGATCGCACCAGAGGCCGTCCTCGGCGGGCATATGTCGAATGAGTTGAGCTGAATCAATAAGATGCCTGTTCCAAATCTCAGCAATGCCCGATTTAGAGATCAGATTAATCGCGGGATTCCATTTTTCGACCAACTCGCAATAGGCAAAAAGCCTCTCTAATGTTTCACGTGAAACATTAAGCCAGTCAGGAATCTCAACTTCCTCGCGATTCATCGCGCGGCGACCTCTCGACGCGCTTTACGGATATGCGCCAAAATAAGCGTCAAAGCCGCCGGGGTCATCCCCTCAATTCGCGCCGCTTGCGCCAAATTGGCCGGTCGCAGCTGGGTCAGTTTTACACCCAGTTCGGTTGTGAGGCCGGGTAGGCCGATAAACACAAATCCGCTTGGAATTTCAGCCGATTCTTCACGTTTTAATGTCGCAATCTCGTGCTTCTGCCGCTCGACATATTGGGCATAAAGCGCATCCGTCGCCGTTTGTTGCTGAATTTCTGGGGTAAACATGGCAAACTCGGGCACCAGCGCGACGATTTGCGCAACGGTCACATCCGGCAGAGCCATCAGTGCCTGAGCAGTACGGCGCATGCCGTCCTGACTAAGCGAAAGACCAACCTTGTTCAATTCGGTCGGCGAAAAAGCTGTTTGTTGCAATACATCAGCCGCAGCCGCGAGATCATCACGCTTCCGCAAAAATACCGCTTTGCGAGCCTGGCGAACGCAGCCCAAAGCAAGCCCTATCGGTGTGAGCCGCTGATCGGCATTGTCCGCCCGCAAGGTCAACCGATACTCCGCCCGCGACGTGAACATGCGATAAGGCTCGGTCACACCCCGGCTGGTCAAATCATCAACCATAACGCCAATATAGCTTTCCGACCGACTGAAATGCACCGGATCTTTTGCTTGTGACAAAGCTGCCGCATTCAAACCGGCCAGCAAGCCTTGCGCCGCCGCCTCTTCATAGCCGGTGGTGCCATTGATTTGCCCGGCCAGAAACAAACCGGGCAGTGCTTTCAACTGTAATGACAGGTCCAGCGCGCGGGGATCAAAGTAATCATATTCAATGGCATAGCCCGGCTGCGTGATCCGCACATTTTCCAACCCAACAATAGAGCGGACATAGGCCTCTTGCACCTCTTGCGGTAAAGAGGTTGAAATTCCATTCGGGTAGACCGTGCTGTCATCAAGTCCCTCAGGCTCTAGAAACACCTGATGTGAAGTCTTATCCGCGAATCGCACGATCTTATCCTCAATCGACGGACAATAGCGCGGTCCGATCCCTTCGATATGACCGCCATACATAGCAGAACGGCTGAGATTCTGCCGCACAATCGCGTGGGTCTTCTCATTCGTATGCGTGATGCCACAAGCGATCTGCCGCGCCTGCGGCAGTTTGTTCAGGAAAGAAAACACCACCGGGTCTTCGTCACCGGGCTGGGTTTCCAACATATCCCAGTTGATCGTGCTGCCATCCAGACGCGGCGGCGTGCCAGTCTTCAAACGCCCACGCGCCAGCCCCAACCCTGCCAGTTGTTCCGCCAACAATACGGATGGGCGATCACCAACCCGGCCACCCGGCCGCCGTTGATCGCCGACATGAATCACCCCATTCAAGAATGTGCCAACCGTCAAAACAACAGCGTCCGCCGTTAAATCAACAAAATCAGCCAAGGTAACGCCGGTCACTCTGCCATTTTCCTGTTTCAGCGCAATGACTTCGCCTTCCAGTATCGTCAGGTTTTGCTCAGCGCTCAACAAATCCAGAACAGCGGCCCTATACAGCTTTCGGTCGGCCTGCGCCCGCGGACCTTGAACCGCCGGGCCCTTGCGGCGGTTCAGCAGGCGATATTGAATCGCCGCGCGATCTGCAGCCAGCCCCATAATCCCGTCCATCGCGTCGATCTCACGTACCAGATGGCCCTTGCCCAAGCCACCAATCGCTGGATTGCACGACATCACACCAATGCCATCCCGACGCAGCGATATCACCGCCGTGCGTGCGCCCATCCGTGCCGAAGCCGCCGCAGCCTCAGCGCCAGCGTGGCCGCCACCAATGACAATCACATCAAAATGTTTCACGTGAAACAACCTCATTTCCCGATGCAGAAGCTAGAGAATATCTCATCGAGCAGATTCTCAACATCGATTCTTCCCACCATGACAGCCAAAGCCCGCATCGACACGCGCAAATCCGCCGCAACCAACTCCGGTAAACTCTGGGCCTGCCCCATTCGCATGCGCGCTGATTCCAGCCCGGACACCGCAACCTGCATCGCGATACGCTGACGCTCACGGATCAGCAACCCCGCCGATGCCGCCCGCCCTGACAAACGCGCCGCAATCTGTGCAATTAGCCCGTCGATTCCAGCACCCGTCTTGCCTGAAACTGCCAAAATCGTGCCATCCCGAACATCCGCTTTGCCCAAAACGACCAGATCATCGGCACTAGGCAATAGCATCAGCGCTTCATCTGGTTCCGTTTGCAAGAAAATCCGCAAATCAGCCTGCCGCGCCCGCTCCAACGCCCGCGCCACACCAATCTGCTCAACCACATCCGCCGACTCGCGCAAACCTGCAGTGTCCAGCAAGGTCACCGACAGCCCGGCAATATCCATCCGAACCTCAATCACATCCCGAGTCGTCCCCGCCACTTCCGAAGTAATTGCAGCCTCTCGCCCCGCCAAAGCATTGAGCAGCGTCGACTTCCCGGCATTGGGCGCGCCAACAATCGCCACTTCAAAGCCATCTCTGATCCGCTCCGCCGCCAGCGCGCCGTCCAACTCAACACGCAGCTGCACAAGCAAACCATCAATCAACGCCCGAACCTCAGGGCTCACATCCAACGGCACGTCTTCATCGGCAAAATCTATCGTCGCCTCAATCAATGCCGCCGCCCGCACCAAATCCAGACGCCAAGCCTCTACGCGCCGCCCCAAGGCCCCCGACAACACCCGTAGCGCCTGTTTTCGCTGGGCCTCCGTTTCAGCATCAATCAGATCGGCAAGCCCCTCCACCTGCGTCAGATCAAGCCGGCCATTCTCCAGTGCGCGTCGGGTAAACTCCCCCGCCTCGGCCATCCGCAGCCCGTCCATCGCCGCCAAGGCCTGCAACAGCCGCGCCACAACGGCAGTACTGCCATGCGACTGCAACTCAGCACTGGCTTCGCCGGTAAAACTCGCCCCTGCAGCAAACAGCAGCACCAAAGCCTCATCCAGAACCTCACCTTGCCAGACCAAACGGCGCAATCCGGCTTGGCGCAACGGCGGCAACACACAGAGGGCAGCCACCGCCTCATGCGCCAAAGATCCGGAAATCCGGATCACCGCAACGCCCGCTTTACCCCGCGCCGAGGCAAGGGCGAAAATCGTGTCCATAGTCAAGCCTTTGATTAAAGCGTGTCAGATTTGAAGAGCGCCCTTCTTATCGAAAAACGCGTTCGAGCGTATACGACGGGCAGCGATTTTCGATTCAATCTGAACCTGACACGCTCCAGATGCGCAGTTTATGCGTTCATCGACTCGAAGAACTCACCGTTACTCTTGGTTTGCTTGAGTTTCGAGATCAGGAATTCGATCGCATCCGTCGTGCCCATCGGATTCAAAATCCGCCGCAGGACATAGGTTTTCTGCAGATCGGTCTTCTCAACCAACAGATCCTCCTTCCGTGTACCGGATTTCAGAATATCAATCGCCGGGAACACCCGCTTATCAGCAACTTTACGATCCAGCACGATCTCGCTGTTGCCAGTGCCCTTGAATTCCTCAAAGATCACCTCGTCCATCCGGCTGCCGGTATCAATCAGCGCCGTGGCGATGATGGTCAGCGATCCACCTTCTTCGATATTGCGCGCCGCCCCAAAGAAGCGCTTCGGCCGCTGCAACGCATTGGCATCGACGCCGCCGGTCAGAACCTTGCCAGACGATGGCACCACCGTGTTGAACGCCCGGCCCAGACGAGTGATGCTGTCGAGCAAAATCACCACGTCCCGCTTGTGCTCGACCAGCCGCTTGGCCTTTTCGATCACCATCTCGGCCACGGCCACATGCCGGGTTGCGGGTTCGTCGAAGGTCGAGGACACCACCTCGCCCTTCACCGAGCGCTGCATATCGGTGACTTCTTCGGGCCGCTCATCAATCAGCAGTACGATCAAATAACATTCCGGGTGATTGACCGCGATCGAATTGGCAATATTCTGCAACAACACGGTTTTACCGGTACGCGGCGGTGCCACGATAAGTGCCCGCTGCCCCTTACCAATCGGGCAAACCAGATCAATGATCCGCGCCGAGCGGTCCTTAATGGTCGGATCTTCAACTTCCATCTTCAACCGCTCATCGGGATAGAGCGGCGTCAGATTGTCGAAATGCACCTTGTGGCGGGCTTTTTCCGGGTCGTCAAAGTTGATCCGCGTGACCTTGGTCATGCAAAAATACTTCTCATTGTCGCGCGGCGCCTGAATAACGCCCTCAATCGTATCGCCGGTACGCAGGCTGAACTGGCGCAGAATATCGGGCGAGACATAGATATCATCTGGGCCCGGCAGATAGTTCGCAGAAGGCGAACGCAGAAAGCCAAAGCCATCTTGCAGCACTTCCAGAACGCCATCGCCGCCGATTTCCCAACCTTCCTCGGCATGTTCCTTCAGGATCGAGAACATCATCTCGCCCTTGCGCATGCTTGGCGCGTTCTCAATCTCCCATTCCTCTGCCATCGCCAGCAACTCGGCCGGGGTCTTGGCTTTCAGATCAGCAAGATTCAAATGCTCAACGGTCATGGGAAATTCACCTTAGGCGCGCGACCCCACGCTTGGGTCAACAGCAGCAATGTCAATGGAAAGCGGGATGGCCGAATGGCCGCGCTGAGTTCCACCTAAGACCAGTACAGGCCCAAGTCAAGGATTTCAGATTGGGGATTTCAGAACTTCACGATCACCGAGACCACGATAATCATCATAAGCAGCGTCGGCACTTCGTTCATCATCCGATACTGACGACCCGTCACGCGGTTACTGCCGGCAACAAAATCCTTCCGCCGCCGCCCCAGCCAATGATGGAACAGCGTCATCGCAATCACGCAGAGCGCCTTGCTCCAAGGCCAAACCGCCGTCCAATCCACGATCCCCGGCGTGAACACCAGCGCCAGACCAAACACCCAAGTGGCGACAGACGCCGGATTGATAATCGCCTTTAGCAAGCGTCGTTCCATTACCTGAAACATCGCATCTGTCGGCGAACCCGCCTGCACGTGCTCGACATGATAGACAAACAGCCTTGGCAGGTAGAACAGCCCCGCCATCCAGGCGATCACCGAGATCACATGCAAAGCCTTGATCCAAGAATAATACGCCGCCAGAAAATCGCCCACAGATACACCTCTCTTCTTAGCTTCTTCTTAAAGAATAGATTCTAGAAAGAAAGATGATGTTGTAAGGCCCGTGGATAACAGAATTTCGCGGCTTCTCCCGTAAGATATCCCCAAGCCTGGGGTTGTGCGTAACTGTCGAACGATTTTCGCACTTCACATTTATACGTTTGTAATCAAATAAATATCCGAAAACCGTGTGGCAGATGTTGCTCCACAGCCTCTGGATATATCTCTCGCCCACAGGCTTACGTGTGTGCCATCCCCATGTGGGCAAACGCGCCGAGCCGCGCCTCTGCGCTTGACAAATCCCTGGCCATCCCGCCTTTTCGGCACTGAATCGGGCTTACCCCCAAATCCACCTGCCGGAACAAATCAAGATTATCCACAAGGTCGCCCCCATGCCGCGCCCGCTGCTTTTAGCTTCTGCATCGCCAATCCGCTTGCAGCTTTTGCGCAACGCGGGGCTTGAGGTCACAGCCCAAGCGGCGCGGATCGACGAAGACGCCATCCGCCATGCGCTTCTGGCTGAGGCTGCCACCCCGCGTGATATCGCGGATGCTTTGGCTGAAATGAAAGCCCGCAAACACGGCGAGAAAAATCCTGACGCTTTGGTCTTGGGCTGCGACCAAATCCTCGCCTTCAAGGGACGGGTTTTTGGAAAATCCGAAACTCCTGAGGAGGCCCTGCGTCAACTGACCGAATTTCGTGGCCAAACCCATCAGCTGATCTCGGCTCTGGTGCTTTATGATAGCGGCAAATCGATCTGGCGGCATCTATCAGAGGCCAAACTGACGATGCGTAACCTCTCCGACAGCTATCTCGACGACTATATCCGCCGCAACTGGCCCTCGCTGCGGCAAGCGGTCGGCGGCTACAAACTCGAAGAAGAAGGCATCCGGTTGTTCTCCGCCATCGAGGGCGATTACTTCACCATTCTCGGCCTGCCCCTCCTCCCGTTGATCGGCTATTTAGGCAGCAGAGGCTTTATCGCAACATGACAGACTTGCCCCGCATCCCGCTTGCCGGCGTCATTGGCCACCCGATTGCGCACAGCCGCTCGCCCGCGTTGCACGGCTTTTGGCTGAATCGTTATGGCATCAAAGGCCATTACATCCCGATGGATGTGGCACCGCAAGATCTGCGACAAGTACTTGAAATGCTTCCGAAACTTGGCTTCGTCGGCGTCAATGTCACCATCCCGCACAAAGAAGCCATCCTGAAAATTGCCGACGTTATCTCTGATCGTGCCGCGTTGATCGGTGCCGCCAACACGCTGATTTTCCGCAAGGATGGCCGCATTCACGCTGATAATACCGATGGCGCGGGCTTCATCGCTAACCTTCGACAAAACGCGCCGCACTGGAATCCCGCCGCTGGACCTGCCGCCGTGTTCGGTGCTGGAGGTGCTGCGCGTGCCGTTGTTGCTGCCTTGATCGAGGTCGGCGTGCCAGAGATTCGTATTGCCAACCGCACCCAACCGCGCGCGCAAACGCTGCGCGCAGATTTTGGCGCAAAGCTGCAGATCTACGATTGGGTGCAGGCCCCGAACATGCTGGAAGGCGCGGCCACCGTCATCAATACCACCTCGCTCGGCATGTCTGGCAAATCTGATTTCCGGGTGCCGCTGGATGGGCTTGAACGCGGTGCCCTTGTCACAGATTTGGTGTACAATCCATTGAAAACACAGTTTCTTCTCGAAGCCGAAGCCAAGGGCTGCGCCGTAGTCGATGGCCTTGGCATGTTGCTGCATCAAGCCGCCCCCGGCTTTGAACGCTGGTTCGATCACCGGCCAGAGGTTGACGAAGCCACCCGCCAAGCTGTGCTATCGGCATGACCTTCCGCCTCGGCCTCACCGGCTCCATCGGCATGGGCAAATCCACCACCACCGCGATGTTCGCCGCCGCAGGCCTGCCAATTTGGGATGCCGACTCTGCTGTTCACCGCCTCTACGCTCCTGGTGGCCTCGCCATCGCGCCGATCAAAAAAATCTGTCCCGAAGCTACAGCTGGGGGGAATGTTTCACGTGAAACATTGAGGCACGCCGTTGCCACCGATCCCAGCCTGCTCGCCAAACTCGAAGCGATCACCCATCCCCTTGTCGCCGCCGATCGCGCCGCCTTCCTCGCCCAAACCACCGCAGAAATTGCCGTGCTCGACATCCCGCTGCTGTTCGAAAAATCCAGCCAGCACGAATTTGACGCCACTCTGCTCGTCACCGCCCCCGCCGAACTGCAACGGAGCCGTGTCCTACAGCGCCCTGGCATGACCGAAGCCCACTTCCAAACCATTCTCGCCCGCCAGATGCCCGATTCGCAAAAACGCAGCCTTGCCAGCCATATAGTTGAAACGCTGGACCTTTCCGCGACCGAGGCCTATGTCAAAGCCCTGATTGCCCATATCCGAGCCCGCCATGCGTGAGATCGTCCTCGACACCGAAACCACCGGCTTTGAACCCTCCGAAGGCGACCGCATTGTTGAGATCGGCGCGGTAGAGCTGTTCAACCACTTACCGACCGGCAAAACCTACCACCAATATATCAACCCCGAGCGCTTGATGCCAAAAGCCGCTTTCGACGTGCACGGCCTTGGCGATGATTTCCTGCGCGACAAACCCGTTTTCAAAGCCATAGCGCAAGATTTCCTTACCTTCATTGGCGATGCGCAACTGATCATCCACAACGCCAGCTTTGACATGAAATTCCTCAATGCCGAGTTAACGGCAGTCAAGCTTCCGACGCTTCCGATGACGCGCGCCACCGATACCCTGATGATGGCTCGCCGCAAATTTCCCGGCTCCCCCGCCACGCTTGATGCGCTGTGCCGCCGCTTCGGAGTCGACAATTCCGCCCGCGAAAAGCACGGCGCTCTGCTCGATTCCGAAATTCTGGCCGAGGTCTATCTTGAACTTGTCGGCGGCAGGCAACCGGATTTCGGCCTTAATCCCGAGACGCAAGTCGTAACTGGCCCTGCGAAACCCCTTTCAGATTGGCGTCCACGCCCCCGCCCGAACCCGCTGTCATCGCGCCTGACCGAGCCAGAATCCGCCGCACACACCGTTTTCATCGACAAAATGGGCGCGGCGGCCATCTGGAAAAAACGGCTCTAACACAGCAAAATTTGCAAATCGGCGTAAGCACCTTACGCCGCCGATCTTCCAAAAGGCCCCCATGAAAACCATCTTCGTCACCGGCTCCGCAGGCTTCATCGGCTTCCACCTCTGCAAACTCTTGCTGGCCGAGGGCTTTCGCGTCGCAGGCTACGATGGCATGACCGATTACTACGATGTCACGCTCAAACAACGCCGCCTTGCGATGCTGCTTCAAAACCCTAACTTCACCAACACAGAAGCCCTGCTCGAAGACCAAACCGCCCTCGAATCAGCGATGCGTGCCGCCGACCCGCAAGTGATTATCCATCTCGCAGGTCAGGCTGGCGTCCGCTACAGCCTTGAAAACCCACGCGCTTATCTAGAGGCTAACCTTGTGGGCGGGTTCAACGTGCTGGATCTCGCCCGCGAACTTCAGGTCGAGCATCTGCTGATGGCCTCGACCTCTTCAGTCTACGGCGCCAACACCGAAATGCCCTTTCTGGAAACCCATAAAACCGAAACCCAGCTGACCTTCTACGCCGCCACCAAAAAGGCGAACGAGGCGATGGCGCATTCCTACGCCCATATCTACGGCCTGCCCGTCACCATGTTTCGCTTTTTCACCGTCTATGGGCCGTGGGGCCGCCCCGACATGGCACCCTATAAGTTCACCAAGGGCATCCTCGAAGGCACCCCGATCGACATCTATAACAACGGCGATATGTGGCGCGACTTCACCTACGTCGAAGACCTCGTGCGCGGCATCCGCCTGCTGATCGACGCTATCCCACAGCGCCCCGCCACCCTCGAAGACATCCCTCCCGGCGACAGCCTCTCCCCCGCCGCGCCTTACCGAGTCGTCAACATCGGCAACTCCGACAAAGTCAAACTCTTGGATTTCATCGAAGCCATCGAAGACGCCACCGGCCGCACAGCCATCCGCAACTACATGCCGATGCAAACCGGCGATGTGGTGGCCACCTGGGCCGATGCCAACCTGTTGAAAAATCTGACAAACTACCAACCACAAACCAATGTGCGTGATGGTATGACAGCCTTCGTGCAGTGGTATCGCGACTATTACCAGGTCTGAAACGCAAAAGGCCGGCCTCACCGGGCCGGCCCTTCAATATCACGGCGAAAAGCTCAGTTCGCAACCGGAGCAGGCTGCGCCCGCCGCGCAATCTCCTGCCGATACAAAGCCAGAAAATCCACCGTGTCGATGTTCAGCGGCGGGAAGCCGCCATCGCGCGTCACATCCGAGATAATCCGCCGCACGAACGGGAACAGCAGCCGCGGGCATTCGATCATCAAAAACGGATGCAACTGCTCCTCCGGCACGCCCTCAACATGGAAAATCCCGCCGTAATCGACCTCCAGCAAGAACAACGTATCGTCGTTCACCTTGTTCTTCGAGGTCACCTTGAACTTCGTCACGATATCAAACTGATGATCCTGCGGCCGCTTACGCGCATCCAAACTCACCTGCACCTGAATATCCGGCTGCACTTCGCTGGTCGTTAGGCCCTTCTGCGCCACCATATTCTCAAACGACATATCCCGCACAAACTGCGCCAGAACCGACATCTTGATCTGCGGCGCGCCGCCATTTTCCTCGGCCATAAGCCCCACTCCCTGAAAAATCCTGCATACCCCTAGCAGGTCAATCAACGGTGCTCAATCCTCACGCCACTTCGAAGGCCGCGTCACTCCACCAATCTTGTCGCGCTCCGGCACCACTTCCTCATATTCCGCATCCACCCAATCCGCTTCCCCGCGCCGCGCAAAGCCATGCACCTGCACGCGCGCCGCCAGCAGCGCAATCAGCGCCACACGTACAAACGGCAGCAACAAAACCAGCCCCACAAAATCGGTGAAAAACCCCGGCAGGATCAGCAACATCCCGCTCAGCATGATCAGCGCACTATGCGCCATCGGCTGCAACGCAGCGATACCCCCGCCGCCGCGCACCTCGCGCAGCGCGCCCATGCCCTGCCAGCGGATCAACCCAACCCCAAGCATCCCCGATAAAACCACCCAAGCCAGCGTCGCCCACAGCCCAATCCAGCCGCCCACAACCACAAACAGCCCGATTTCCAGCAAAGGCCATGCCAATATCAGCGCAAAAACCCACATCTCAGCACCCCCTGTCTAATCAAGCTGCAATCTAGCGCCCAAACCATAGACTTGGCCGCCCCCAGCCCCTACATAAGGGTCCAACGCCCGGATCACCAACCCCTCGGGCCCCGTTTTGAGGCGCTTATGAATTCCTCCTTGATTCAACTGCTCGTTCTGGCCGGAATCGCCGTGTTCCTGATCCTGAAACTGCGTTCCGTGCTCGGTTCGCGCGAAGGCTTTGAAAAGCCCGCCGTGCCGCAAGACCCCGCGCGCCCTCAGCCGAAACTGGTGCCGCCGACCGCGCCTGACGGCACCGATCTCGACATCACCGACCACGTTCTCGCAAACAGCCCCGCCGCAGCGGCTCTTGCCGCGATGAAACAAGCCGAACCCGGTTTTTCCGTCGGCGAATTCCTGCACGGCGCGCGCGGTGCCTATGAGATGATCCTGATGGCGTTTGAGCGCGGCGATATCGACCCGGTCCGCCCTTTCCTGGCCGACGAAGTTGAAGCTTCCTTCACCCAAGCCATCAACGCCCGCGAGCGCGACGGCCAAACAGTTGAGGCCAATTTCCTCGGCCTGCGCGAAATGAACCTTGCCGACGCCGAATACGATGCCAGCACCCGCACCGCCGAAATCACCCTGCGCTACACCGGTGAACTCACCTCACTGGTGCGCAACAAGGCGGGTGAAATCATCGACGGCTCCGCCACCGAGGTCAAACGCCAACGCGACGCCTGGACTTTCGCGCGCCGCATGGGCGTGCAAGATCCAAACTGGCAACTCGTCGGCACCAGCGACTAAGGGGGATGCGTGCCGTTCTCGCCTGCCTTCTGGCCCTCACCATGACAGCCACGCCCGCCCCGGCGCAAATGCTGGATTTTGAGGCGCTGGAGGGCTGGAGCGACGACAACCACCTCGCCGCCCTCACCGCCTTCCGCGAGACCTGCGATAAACTCGACGCCCCCGATTGGCAGCCGATCTGCAAACTCGCCGCCGATGCCGGGGTGACAGATGCCTCGGCCAAAGCCTTCTTCGAGTTGATGTTCAAACCCGTGCTGATCGGCCAACCCCCCGCCCTGTTCACCGGATATTTTGAGCCTGAACTGAACGGCTCCTATACAAGAACCCCGCGCTTCGCCTACCCGATCTATGCCCGCCCGCCCGAACTCCGCGATGGCCAAGTCTATTACGACCGCGCCACCATCGAAGGCGGCGCACTCCGGGGCCGAGGGCTTGAAATTGCATGGCTCGAAGACCCGGTTGAGGTGTTTTTCCTGCAAATACAAGGCTCTGGCCGGATCAAGATGACCAACGGCCATGTCATCCGTGTCGGCTATGCAGGCCGCAACGGCCACGCCTATCGCTCGGTCGGCAAAGAAATGATCGCGCGCGGCATGCGCACCCCCGATCAAGTCTCGGCGCAAGACATCAAACTCTACGTCCGCTCGAACCCCAGCGCTGGCAACGCCCTGCTGTCGGTCAATCCGTCCTACATCTTCTTCCGCAAGATCGCCGATCTGCCGTCTGACAAAGGCCCGATCGGCGCGATGGGCCGCAGCATCACGCCCCTGCGCTCCGTCGCCATCGACCCCGCCTTCACGCCTTTAGGTGTCCCGGTCTGGATCGAGAAATCCGGCGATAACCCGATCCGCAGCCTGATGGTGGCGCAAGACACCGGCGGTGCGATCAAAGGCCCGCAACGCGCCGATATTTTCTATGGCACGGGTGACGGTGCAGGCGACGCCGCAGGCACGATCAAAGACGGTGGCCGGATGATCCTGCTGCTGCCGATCGACCGCGCCTATGCCATGCTGCCGGAAGGCTAAAGAACATGTCGCGTTCGAAAAACAAACATGTGTTCGCTCTAAGCGCCGAGGCAGCGTTTGCGCTTCAAACGCGTTCGGCGCTTAGAGCGAACGCTATGCAACGCGACATGTTCTGATGCGTCGCCGCACCCTGCACCCGGAAGAACAAGAAATCTGGCAAGCCGTCGCCCGCACCGCCAAGCCGATGCACAAAATCCCGCAAGTTTTCCTAAAACCAACCGAGCCAAAACCGCAATCGACCCAAACCGCAGCCCCCGCCACCGCGCGCCTGCCGCACTTCCGCTTGGGCGAAAAATCCCGCATCAAGCCCGGCCACGACATTCTGCCCACATTGGCGGAATCTCTCGCCACTGCCCCCTTGCAGATGGATGCCAAAACCCACGGCAAAATGACCCGTGGCAAACTCGCGCCCGAAGCCCGCATCGACCTTCACGGCCTCACCCTGTCCGAGGCCCACCCCGAACTGATCCGCTTCATCCTCAACGCCCAATCCGCCGGAATGCGTTTGGTTCTGGTGATCACCGGCAAAGGCAAACGCGGCCAAGACACAGGCCCAATCCCCACCCGCATGGGGGCGCTCCGCCACCAAGTCCCACAATGGTTGCGGTTGCCCCCTTTGGGCCCAGCCGTGCTGCAAATCTCCGAAGCCCACCTGAAACACGGCGGCTCCGGCGCCTATTACATCTACCTGCGCAGGCGCTAAAGCTTAAGACTTTCTTAAACCGCCTTTATAACTTATTGATTTTACACAGATCTCAAACGGTCCCAACTCGGGACCGCCCCTATCGTGCCAAATCCGAAGCCACCGTCGCCACCGGCCGCAACACGATCTGGGTCGCATTCTGCACCGTCAAAACCACCCCAGGCAGCAGACCTACCCGCGCCCTCCGGTCCGCCTCGAACGCGTTGGAAACGTCGCCCAACCGATCCAGAAGCGCGATCAAAGCCGCCGAATCCCCGACCACGAAATGCCCCGATCCTTTCGAGAACGCGCCCACATCCATAAACGTCACCTTCAAATCCGCCACCCGCGACACATCGGTCAGCGAGCCCAACCTTTCATCCTGCCCGGTCAGCAGCGCCGACAGCCGCAGATATTTATCGCGGTCCGAGCCAAAGATCACAAACGGCTGCGGCAGCGCCCCCATCGAATGCGCGCTTCTTTTGAACACATCCACGTCAATATCCGGCGAGATAAAGATCACCCCGCCAATCAGGTTCAAGGTCTTCTTGTCGCCCCGGATCGCCGTCTGCCGCAGCGCCTCCATCGTCAGCCCCGCCCCCATCGAATGCGCCACGATCAAAATCCGCTTCGCGCCCGCCGCCGCCACCTCATGCATCAAACTTTCCAACCCATCCCGCGCAAACAGCGCAGAATCGCGGTCATAAGCATAGCCCAGCGGTTCCGCTGCAGAGGGCCAGGCATAATGCACCACCGCGCCCGGCAGCTTCAGATCATGCGCGAACTGCGCGACCCGGTAGACGCCTTCCGAGAAGTTGTTGTTGTAACCATGCACAAAAATCACCGCTTCGCCGCCATTCGCCGCCAGCTGCGCTTTCAGATCTTTGCGGAACAGCACGTCGTTTTGATAGACGATCTGATCGGTGGTCAGGAAATGCTTCGCGGGGTTGACCTTGCCGTGCCGCGGCGGCCAGTTGATCTCACCCAGTTTGCGATCCGGCGGCACCGAAACATCATAGCGGGCGAAATTGAGCTGTTCGGACCGATAGGTTCCGAAGGAGCCATCTTGATCCTGCTTGCGGGTGGTGCCGATGAAAATCTTCTCGACCTGCCCCACCGAGGCCGCCTGTGGGTCAAGCGTGACATGGCCGCGTGGCGAGCAGGCCAGCGTGAAGGTCAGCGAAAGGATCAGCAGAAATCGGGTCATGGCACGCCTTTTTGGGTCAAAGTCCGGGGTTTCGGTGGGCGGGTCAAGTGACGTTATGTTGCAGCCGCGGAAACAGGTCTGTCCACGCGTGGCGCGGGAGGGATGCTATGATTTTTCAATAGGTTATCGTTTTACGTTCAGGATTTGTTAACACTTCTGATTTTGAATATTTAGGCCAAGACGAAGCTGGGACAAGTGTGAAAAAAGGGTTAAGGACATATCCCTAACTCTTTGAAATCATGTAAACTGGTAGCCTGTCCACGCGTGGCGCTTACAAAACATAACGCGATATATCCGCCGAGCGCGCCAGCGCGCCCAGATTTTTCTCGACGAAGGCCGCGTCCACCACGACCTCCTCACCCGAGCGGTCCGGGGCGGTGAAAGACAGCTCCTCAAATACCCGCTCCATCACCGTATAAAGCCGGCGTGCCCCGATGTTCTCGATGGATTTATTGACCTCTGCCGCAATCCGCGCCAGCGCCGCGATCCCATCAGGCGTGAAAGAAACCGCGACATCTTCCGTCCCCATCAGCGCCGCATATTGCCGGGTCAGCGCATTATCCGTCTCGGTCAGGATGCGCACAAAATCACCCTCGGTCAGCGGCGCGAGTTCCACCCGGATCGGCAACCGCCCCTGAAGTTCCGGCAGCAAATCCGAAGGCTTGGCGACGTGAAACGCGCCCGAAGCGATGAACAGGATATGATCGGTTTTCACCGGACCATATTTGGTGGAAACCGTGGTGCCCTCAATCAGCGGCAACAAATCCCGCTGCACACCTTCGCGCGACACATCCGCCCCCCGCGCCTCGGCACGCGCGCAGATCTTGTCGATCTCATCCAGAAACACGATGCCATTTTCCTGCACCGCAGCCAAAGCTGCAGTCTTGACCGCCTCATCGTCCAACAGCTTATCCGCCTCTTGCCCGATCAGCAGATCATAGCTGTCGGCCACCGTGACCTTTTTGCGCGTGGTCCGCGTGCCGAACGCCTTGAACAAATCCTGCAAGCCCTGCATCTGCATTTCCATGCCCTGCCCGCCCATCATCGGCATCGCGGGCGCGGTGTCAGCGATTTCCAACTCAATCACCGTCGCATCCAATTCCCCACGCCGCAGCTTGCCGCGAAACATCTCGCGGGTCTGCTCGCGCGCGTCTTTGCCCGCCAAAGCCTCTACCACCCGCTCTTCTGCGGCCTGCTTGGCCTTCGCGGCCACATCTTCGCGCATCCGCGCGCGGGTGTCGATCATCGCGGCATCGACCAGATCGCGGATGATGCTTTCGACATCGCGACCGACATAGCCAACTTCCGTGAATTTGGTGGCCTCCACCTTCAAAAACGGCGCTTTCGCCAGCTTCGCCAAACGCCGCGCGATCTCGGTCTTCCCAACCCCGGTTGGCCCGATCATTAGGATATTTTTCGGATACACCTCATCCCGGATATCATCCGGCAGATTGCGGCAGCGCCAGCGGTTGCGCAAAGCCACCGCAACGGCGCGTTTGGCGTCGCGTTGGCCGATGATGTGGCGGTCGAGTTCCGAGACGATCTCGCGGGGGGTCAGGTTGGTCATTTGGAAATCCGTTCCACGGTCAGGTTGCCGTTGGTGAACACGCAAATCTCGGCGGCGATGGCCATGGCGCGACGGGCCACGTCTTCGGCGGGCAGGTCGGTGGTCATCAGACCGCGCGCGGCAGCAAGGGCGAAATTGCCGCCCGATCCGATGGCGGCCACGTCATGTTCGGGTTCCAGCACGTCACCCGCGCCCGTGATCACATAAAGATCGCGGCCATCGGTGACGATCAGCATGGCCTCAAGGTTGCGTAGATATTTGTCCATGCGCCAATCTTTCGCCAGATCGACGCAGGCGCGGGCGAGTTGGCCGGGGGCGGACTCGAGCTTTTTCTCCAGCCGTTCCAGCAGGGTGAAGGCGTCGGCGGTTGATCCTGCAAAACCTGCCACCACATCGTGGCCGCCGGGCGACAGGCGGCGGACCTTGCGGGCGGTGCCTTTGATCACGGTATTGCCGAGCGAGACCTGACCATCGCCCGCCACCACGACCTCACCGCCACGACGAACGGCGAGAATAGTGGTGCCATGCCAACCGGGGAATTTGTCTTCGGCCATCTGCGTCTCCATTTGCTGATCTTTATATGGAAGGGCGTGGCGTTGGGTGCAAGCGGCTGGCTGGCGGGGGCAGGGGAAAACGCCTAGGCTTGGCGGGATGCAGCAGGTGTTGAGTTTTTATCTGGACGACGACAAGCGCGCCCGTGCCGAGGCGGGGATCGGGATTTTTGGCGCTGTCGTTAGTGTGGTGCGGGCGGCCGGTTGGGCGGTGCGCTATAATGCGCAAGACGATGTGGTGGCGGGTGACGGCTATCATCTGGTTTACAATCGCGCTGTCGAGGGGGCGTTTTGTTTCAGCCTAAGACGCTGTTATTTTGACAAGTTTTACCGGATTGAGGCGACGAATGATCGGTGGAATTGGGAGGTGGCGGGGCTGCCTTTTACGCCCGAACCCGGCAAGCTGTGGTTTCAGCGCTATTGGCGCGAACAGTTGTTTCGCGGCCAGACCATCACGCGGGGCGGCTATATTTTCATGCCGTTGCAGGGGAAATTGTTGCAGCGGCGACATTTTCAGGCAGCGTCTCCGCTAGAAATGATCCACGCGACGCGGTCTGCGGACCCTGCGCGGCGGATCGTCGCGACCTTGCATCCGCGTGAGGTTTATTCGGAGGCCGAGTTGGACGCGTTGCGGGGGATTGATCGGTTTGAGTTAGTGCAGGGCTCGATGCCATTGTTAGCGGGCTGTGATTATGTGGTGACGCAGAATTCCTCGATGGCGCTGACCGGGTTTTTTGCCGACAAGCCAGCGGTGCTGTTTGCGCGGATTGATTTTCACCACATCGCGGCATCGGTGGCTCGGTTGGGGGTGGCGGCGGCGTTTGCGGCGGTGGGGCCCCAGCCTTTTGCGGCCTATCTACATTGGTTTTTCAAGCTGCAGGCACTGGCCGCCCATGGAGACGGCCATCAGGCGCAGATTGCGGATCGGTTGCGGGCGCTGGATTGGCCATTATGAAAAAAGGCTCCCCGAAGGGAGCCTTTGATCGGGATGTCATAAGGTTCAGAGCGCGGTTGCGATCCAGTTGGCAAGCGCAGCCTTTGGCGCGGCACCGGTTTTGTTCGAGACAACTTCGCCACCTTTGAACAGGAACAGCGCCGGGATGCCGCGCACGCCCAACATCGCGGGGCTGTCGGGGTTTTCATCGACGTTGATCTTCACAATCTTGACTTTGCCCGCGTATTCAGCGGCGAGTTCTTCTAAGGCTGGGCCGATTTGGCGGCACGGGCCGCACCATTCGGCCCAGAAATCCACGACGACCGGGATCGCGGATTTACGAACTTCGGCGTCGAAAGTGGCGTCGGTTACAGCGACGGTATTGGCACCCATGATGGGATCTCCTAGGGGGAAATGTCAGGCATTGAACCTAGGGACGCCGGGGGGCCGCGTCAAGGGATAGTGGCGCGTTGCATAGCTGCCCGCACAATATCGGGGGGCAGCGGCATCAGGGTGGCGGTGCGTGTCCACAGGATCGCGGTGTCGATGCGGTGGGTCGGGTAGATTTGGCTTAAAGCGCTGGCATAGGCGGCCATTTGGCGCAGGATGCCTTCGGGGGTATCGGCTGCGGTGGCGGGCGTGCGGTGGTTGGATTTGAAATCGACGGCAAGGATGTAATCTGTGGCGATCAGCAGGCGGTCGATGGTGCCTATCATCGGCTGGCCGTTGAAAGTAGCGGTGAAGGCTGCTTCTGACAGGGTGTCGGGGGTGAAGATATGGGGGTGAGCGGTGAGCACGGCGTCGGCCTCGGCCAAAAGTGCGGCGCGTTGGGCGGTGTCGGAGATCAGGGCGGCGCTGAGGGTGGGCCAATCGCTGTGAGGGGCGTTGGGCAAGTGTTCTAGCAGAAGATGCAGAGCGGTGCCGCGGGCTTTGGCGGCGTCTTCGCCGGAGCCGTCGGTTTCGCCGGGCATCACCTTTGCGCCGCCGAGATCGGAGGGCGACAGTGGTTGTCCGGGGCGGTCTGGGGTTGCGGCGGGTTCGGTGGCCCAGAGCGGAAGTTCAGGCGATTCTGGCGGGGTTAGAGACTGTTTTGGCGCAGGATCGGGCCAGTTGCCAAAGCTGTGGCGCAGCGCGCCGTCGGCGATGGCCACAGATCCGGCGGCCTGAATGCCTTGTTGGACCAGTTTGTACCAAGCGCCGTCTTTCTTCGCCTCGCCCGCGCCGCAGACGATCAGCCAAGTACGGGCGCGGGTGAGGGCGACGTAGAGTAGGCGGAGGCTTTCTTCCTCGCCCTTGTCTTTGCGTAAGGTTCGGGCGGTGGCGATCGGCGGCGGGCTTTCGTCGGACGGGGTTTTCCAGACGGGCAGGCCGTTTTCCAGCGCATAAATCTCATCGCGATCTTGCGGGTTGCGA
This sequence comes from Pseudomonadota bacterium, assembly GCA_040387915.1. Classification (GTDB taxonomy): domain Bacteria; phylum Pseudomonadota; class Alphaproteobacteria; order Rhodobacterales; family Rhodobacteraceae; genus Cypionkella. The sequence goes on along the minus strand of JAZKCV010000005.1, from coordinate 166,563 downwards.
TCACAGGTGTCGGGCAGGACCACCAAGGGCGCTTCCAGACCTTTCGCACCATGCACGGTCATCACGCGGATGCGCTGACCTTCGCTATCCATCTGGCGTTTGACCTCGATATCGTCGGTTTCCAGCCAGATGAGGAAGCCGGTCAGACTGGGGATTTCGTTGCGCTCGAAGGCGAGGGCTTGGGAGAGGAATTCATCAATACCATCCTCGGCCTCGGGGCCAAGCCGGGTCAGCAGGCGGCGGCGGCCATCGTGGCGGGTCAGGGCGCGCTCAATCAGATCATAGGGGCGCAGAAAATCGGCGTTGTTGCGCAGATCGTGCAGCATCGACAGGGTTTCGGGATGGGTATTGGTGTCGCGCAGGGTTTCCCATAAAAAGCCCTTGCGGGGCTGGGCGAGGGCGTAAAGCTCGGCCTCGGTCCAGTCGCAGAGGGGGGAGCGGAGGAGGGCTGCGAGCGACAGATCATCTTCCGGCGTTGCGAGGAAGGCTAGCAGGGCTGCGAGGTCTTTGACGGCGAGTTCAGCGCCAAGTTTCAGGCGATCCGCGCCAGCAATGGGGAGATTGGCTTTTTTGCAGGCGCGGATGATTTCGGAGAACAAGGCAGAGCGGCGCTGCACGAGGATCAGCACATCGCCTGCGTGCAGGGGGCGGCTTAAGTTTGGGTTTTCTTCCTTATCGACGGGAATCTGTGTGCCTGCGTCGATCAGGGCTTTGATATGGCTGGCGATTTTCTCGGCCAAGCGGGCGGTGTGGTGGGTTTCGGATATCAGATCGACCGGGTCTTCCCAGTTTTCATCTTTGGGGTCTTCGGATTTTTCCAACAGCGGCCAGAGGTCTACCCGACCCGGCAGATCGGATTTGAAGGCCAAGTGGTGGACGGAATCGCCCATGGCTTTCGGGAAACGGTCGGCGAAGGTTTCATCGACCACGCGCAGGATCGCGGTGGAGGAGCGGAAGGAATATTCGAGATCCAGGCGGACGAAGTTCTTTTGCGCGGCGCGGAATTTGGTTTGGAAGTCGGCTTGCTTTTCATCAAAGGCGGCAACGTCCGCGCCTTGGAACGAATAGATCGACTGTTTTTTATCGCCGACGACGAACAGGGTGCGCGTCTCGTCGCGGGTGCCTTGGCCTGCAGTAAATTCAGCGGAGAGCAGTTCGATGACGCGCCATTGATCGGGGCTGGTGTCTTGCGCCTCATCGACAAGGATATGGTCGATGCCGCCATCAAGGCGGAACAGCACCCAAGCGGCGACGGAGGGGTCGGTCAGCAGGGCCTTGGCGCGGGTGATCAGATCGTCGAAATCGAGGAAACCTCTGGCGGATTTGGCGGACTCATACAGAGGCAGGAAGGCGGCGGCGAAGCGGTGCAGGACGGCGGTTTTTTGGGCGGCTTGCAGGGCGATGCGGCGGGGGCGGGCGGCTTCAACGCGCAGCATCAGGGCGTCGAGTTGCGGCAGGTGGTTGCCGATCAGCTTTTGCGTCGGTTTGGTTGGCAGTGCGCCAATCTTTGCGGAATAGGGGCCAGCTTTGGCTTTTTCGCCGTAGAGCAGGGTGTTTTCTAGGGCGCTTAGGGTGGCGAGGCTGGGGGCGGTCAGATCGAGCGTTGCAAGTTTGGCGGCGGTTTTACTGTCGGTGGGGCCACCGTTTTGCAGGGCGGGCTGGATGTTGGCAATGAGTTCGGGCTCGTAGCCGAGCAGCACATCTGCCAATAGGGTTTGCGGGGTTTCCGCGTTGGGAACATTGAATAAATCGCGGGATTGCGCTTCGGTCAGCGGTTTGCTGAAGCCTGCGCGCTTGGCCGAGACTTGCTCCATCAGCGCGGTGAAATCTTCGCCGGTGTAGGCGCGGGCAACATCGGCCATCACATCAGGCGCGCGGAATTCGGCCATTTCTTCGATGATATTTTCGCGCAGCAGGCGGGCGGCGCGGTCGTCGAGCTCGGTGAATTGCGGGGAAACGCCAGCCTCTAAGGGGAAGCGGCGTAACAGGGTGGCGCAGAAGCTATGGATGGTTTGGATGCGCAGGCCGCCGGGGGTTTCAATGGCGCGGGCGAACAGCTGGCGGGCTTTGGCAAGCGCCCCTGAGGCGTGGCGGGTGTCGTCGCCTAAGTCGGCTAGGGCGCGGTGCAGGTCGGCGTCGGGCTTCATCGCCCATTCGCCCAAGCGGCGGAACAAGCGGTTTTGCATCTCGGTTGCGGCGGCTTTGGTGTAGGTCAGGCAAAGGATGTGCTGGGGTTCAACCCCGCGTAGCAGCAGGCGGGCGACGCGATCGGTCAGCACGCGGGTTTTGCCGGAGCCTGCGTTGGCGGAAAGCCAAACGGTATCGGCCGGGTTGGAGGCCTGAACCTGACGTTCAGAGGCGTCGTTGCGGGTCATTCTGCGCCTTCCATCGGGTCGTAGCCGACAATTTCGGGGGCGGCGCGGTCGGACATTTCCCATTCGCCAAAGCGGGAGAGGTGATCGTAATCGCCGGCATGGCGTGTTTCGAACAGGGCACGGCGGGCGGTGTAGCCGGTGGCGCGGCGCAGGTAGCGGGCGATCAGGGTCAGCAGTTTTTCCCAATGTTCGGTCAGCAGGGCGTCTGTGATGTCGGTTTCGACCACGTCTTCATTGCTGCCAAGGCCGATGTAGCTGATTTTGCTGACATCCGAGGGACCGAGATCGGCGAAGCCGCCGCGGTCTGCCATCACGGCGGCGAGCAGGAGTTGCTTGGCGTATTGCTTTTGCTGGGCGGCTTTTGGTGCCGATCCGGTTTTGTAATCGATGAGGTGCAGGCTGCCATCCGGAAGGCGGTCGATGCGGTCGGGTGTGCCAAACAGGGTGAAATCGAGATTGTCGAGTTTGAGGTCGCCTTGGGTTTCAAGTGCGAGAGGGGTGCCGCTGTGTTTGGCGTCCTGGGTCAGGAAATGATCGGCGGCGCGGTCTAGTTTGGCCAGCCACAAAGCGCGGGCGGCGGGGAAGGGCGATTCTTGCAGCAGGACTTCGCGGGCGAGGGCGAGCAGGCGGGTGCGGGCCTCGGCGCGGGTTTCGGCTTCCGGGCGGGTTTTCACGAAACGCTCCAGCACCTCATGCACAATGATGCCGCGATCGCGGGCGTCAGGGGTTTGGTGCAACGGGTCGAGCGGATGCAGGCGCAGGATGTAGCGGGCGTAGATCGCGTAAGGGTCGCGGATCAGGCGTTCGATATTTGTGAGCGACAGTTTCGGCGGGCGGATGGCGATGGGCGGTTGTGGGGCGGGGCGTTTGGCGGGGTGGAGGCGGGGGTCGGTTTTTTGTGGGGGGGTGGGCTGTTCTAGGGCGCGGGCGAGATTGAGCCAGTGGGTGCCGCGTTCGCGCATTTCTGCCAGCGCGAGGCTGCCGTTTTGCGCAGGCAGGCCGTCCATCAGGTTCATCAGGCGGTTCAGCCAGCGGCTGGGGACGGTTTCGGCCTCGGCATTTCTGACCGCGCGGGACAGGATCACGCGGGGGGCGGCGATAGCTTGTTGGTAGTCGTGGGCGGAGAGGCCTATCTGGCGTTCTGGCAAGAGCAGAGCCGCTTTTTTGCGCATGGAGCGGTTGAGCCATGGGTCAGGTTCGGGCAGTTTTGGCCAGATGCCATCGTTGAGGCCGCCCAAAATAACCAGATCAGCGCCTTGGACGCGGGCCTCTAGGGTGCCCCAGATCATGATGTTGGGATGGGCTTGGACGGGTTCGCGGACCTCGCCTTTGTTGACCAGCGCCTCAAACAGATCGCGGTATTCGGGGGCGGAGAATGTGCCGCCGTGGGGAGCTTCGGCGGTTAGGGTTTCCATCAGGGCGAGGGCTTCAATCCCGGCGGCTTTGTTCCACAGATCGCCACTGCCGGAGGAATCAAGGCCGCGCGCCAAGGTTTCGGAGAGGGCGCGGTGTTGGGTGACGTGATCGGAAAGCGCGCGGCGCGGGATTTGGTCGAGATTTTGCAGCGTGTCGGCAAGGAATTGCGCCCATGGCAGGGCATCGTCTTTGCGCGCCGCTGCCCATTCCAGCAGATCGGTGCCGGTCGGGAAAGCAGGGCCGGTTTTGCGCAGTTTGAGCTCGAGGTAGCGGGTGAGCAGTAGGTGCGGACCGCGAGCCGTGCCGGAGGCCGTTAACGGATGTTTGAGGATGGTGAGCAGACTGTCGGCGGTCAGCCTTTGGCCGAGCAAAGCGGCGGTGTGGCGCAGGAAGCGGCCGGGGGCCGAGAGCGCCAAGGGGCGGCCCGCAGAATCGTCGGGCAGGATCGCCCAACGGTCGAGGGCGGCGGTGACTTGGCGGCTGAGGTTGCGATCTGGGGTGATCAGCGCGGCCTTGGTGCCGTCCGCCGCAGCCTTGCGCAGGATCAGCGCAATCGCGAGGGCCTCGGCGCGCGGTGATGCAGCTTCGATCAGGCTCAGATTTTCGGTAGCGTGGGGCAGGTCGGGCAGATTTGGGCCTTCGACCAGCCATTGATCGGTAACAGGGGCGGGGCGCAGCGATAGCGAAATCAAGCGGTTGCGGTTGAGATCAGGTGGGGCGGTGTCTCGCCATGGCTTGATGGTGCTGGGGGAGATTTGCAGCAGGTCTGTCAGGTGGCGGAAGCGGTATTGCGGATGATCCTCGGCGGTGAGGGCATCGTCCATCGCCTGCCAGACGCTAGAGGGCGTATCAAAATCGAAGCCGGGCAGGATCAGCGCGCCTTGTGGCAGCGCCGCGACCACTTGCATCAGTAGCGCGGTGGTGCCGCGCGAGCCTGTGGAGCCTGCGATCAGTATGGGATCTTGCGGCGGAGCGCTTTGCCAGCGCTGGGCCAGTTGCTGCACGGCAAGGCGCTGGCGCGATTCGGCATCCGTGGCGTCGGTGAACAGTGGGGCTACGATGCGCAGGAAGGTTTGGGTTCTTTCCCAATGTTTGGAATGGGTTGAGACATCGAGGGCTGCGATGGCCTCAGCCGGAACGCCTTCGCCCTGCATCTCATCCATCAGATTGGCGAGGCTGTCGGCGAGATCGTAGAGTGCCGCGCGAGGGGCGAGATCGGGCTGGGCGTCAAGCAGTTTGGCGATGAGTTCTGCCATTTGCAGGCGGCGACGCAGCGGGGGAACTGCGGGGGGAAGGTTTAGGCTGGGGTCTTTTGCGAGATCGCTGAGCAGCAGCAGACGCGGCAGGAAGCGCGCGCCATGCGTCGCGAACAGTTCGCGGACGCGGCGGGCCATCCGGGCGGTGTTGAGGTAAATCGTGACGCGGGCCATGGCTTGCGGCGGCTGGTGTGCCACACGCTCGATTAGGCCAGTAACCAGTTCCGCAGGGAAATCGGTGCCGGGGGGCAGGGCGAAGATGCGGGAGGTGTCTGGGCTAAACATGCAGTGATTCCGCCAATGCGATGCCTTCGGGGCGGCCGACATCGCACCAGCCGCCCTGATGGATCAGACCGAAGGCGCGGTTGTTGGCTATGGCGATATCCCAGAGGCGATTCAGGCTAAAAACAGGCTCTGTTATGGCGGAAAGGTATTGTGTTTTCAGGATTTGCGCGCCGAGATAGATTGGGGCTTTGTGGCCGTTTGCGCGGGAAATGTGGCCGTTGGGATCAAGGTGGAAATCGCCGCTGCCGCTGTGGCCGAGGGCGTTTTCGGCGGGAAGAAGCAGGAGCAGGGCGTCCATTTTGGCGGGGTCCCAAGCGGTGAGCAGCTGGGTGAGGGGGTTTTGGCCGCTCCATACCGCGTCGGTGTTCAGGGTTAGCACCGGGTCATCGCCCAGCAGCGGCAGGGCGGCTTTCAGGCCGCCGCCGGTTTCGAGGATCTGGTCACGCTCCCATGACAGCAGGATGTCGTGGTTTTGCAGGTGGGTGGCGATCTGGTCGCCCAAGTAGTGCAGGTTGACCACGATTTTTGTGATCCCTGCGGTCTCGGCAAGCGCCAAGGCGTGGTCGATCAGCGGTTTTCCGGCGACTTCGATCAGCGGTTTCGGGCGATTTGCGGTCAGGGCGCCCATACGGGTGCCGAAGCCTGCGGCGAAAAGCATTAACGGAAGTGGCCGCATTGGGCACCTATTCGGGCAAGGGCTTCGGGGGTTGGCTCGGGCAGCAGCTGGGCGCAGATTTTGGCGAGGGGGGCGAGTTCTGGCGCTGCGAGGTTGTGTTGCAGGTGCTGCCAGACGCGGGGAATCAGCGCGAGGTAGCTTGGTTTGCCGCCGTGCAGGCAGAGGCGGGCGAAAATGCCGAGGATGCGCAGGGCGCGCTGGGCCCCGAGTGTGGCATAGGCGGGGCAGAAGCTGTCTGCGGTAGTGTCGGTCTGATCGCAGAAGGCGCGGATCATCGCGGCCTCGGTTTCACGTGAAACATCTCGGCGGGCGTCTTGCAGCAGTGAGACGAGATCATAACCGGGCTGGCCGAGCTGGGCGAGTTGGAAATCCAGCACGCCGACTTGGGCAAGGCCGGGGCGATCTGGCAGCCAGAGCAGGTTTTCGGCGTGATAATCGCGCAGGATCATCACGCGTGGGCCATCGGCGCGCCGCGATAGGGCGTCGGTGAGGGCGTTGCGGAAATCAGCATGGTCAGTGTGGTCGCCGGTGATTGCGAAGCGATACCAGTCGAGGGCAAAACACGCGGCCTCGGCCCAGTCCTGCGCGGTCAGATTGGGTAGATTGGCGGCGGCTGGCTGGCTTTGCAGATGGGAAAGTACCTGCGTTGCAGCCGTATAGAGACTGTTTTCAAGGGTCGGAGCGGTTTTCAGGACGGTCGCAAAGATGTTGTCGCCCAAATCCTCCAACAGCAGAAATCCGTGTTCCAAATCCTGCGCGTAGCACTGCGGTGCAGACAGCCCAAGCGCCGAAAGATGCGCCGCAATCGCTAGAAATGTCGCGAGATCATCGCCCCTGCCCGGCGGCGCATCCATCAGGACGGCGGTTTTCGAGCCCTGGCTAAGCCGATCATAGCTGCGATCCGACGCGTCGCCGGCCAGAAATTGGCGGCAGGCATCGCCCCAGCCAGCTTTGGCGAGAAACGCCTGCGATAAATCGAAGCGGTGTTTCATCGCGACCAACTCCGCGCAAACTCTGTCAGCAGGTCGGAGTGACCCGGCGCTGTGAGTGTGACGTTGCGGCCCTCACCACTGCTCGACAGCGCAATTCGAATGGCATCGGCGGGCGTCAGGCGGCCCAAACGGTCCGGCCATTCAATCAGGCAAATCGCGTGCGAAAACGCGTCCTCCAGCCCCAGTTCGGCAACCTCATCGGGATGCGACAAGCGGTAAAGATCGGCATGCCAGATCTCGACATCGGCTTGATAGGTCTGCACGAGTGTGAAGGTGGGCGAGGGGATATCCTCCATCCGGCCCAAGCGGGCACAGATCAAGGCGCGGGCGAGATGACTTTTTCCAGCCCCAATCGGGCCTTCCAGCAGTACCGAATCACCCGCAACCAGCCGCAGAGCCAGCCAGCGGCCAAGATCGGCAGTATCCTCCTCAGAGGGCAAAAAGGCGGAAGCGGAACGCGGCTGTGTCATCGCGCAAGTCTACCTTCCCCACCCGCCGCCGCAAGTCGCGAAGTTCAGGCGCGCCGCAAGCCCGCACCTTCTGCAAGCTGGGTCTGAGCTGATTCGGAGGGCGGCACGCACCGGAAGGTTGCCAGCGTGGAGCCGCCCGCCAAAGGCGCAAACTTGCATCCGATCAATCGTCCATCCAGCAGCCGCACCTCGCCGCACCAACTGTCGCGGTCGCCGACGGTGGCGACATATTCTTCGACTTCGGCCCAGATTGCGCTGGGGGCTGATTGCGCGCGCCAATGTTTCGAAAGGCTGCGGACTGTGTTATCCGCCAGCGTTTCCGCTGGGTCATGGCCCCACAGGGTGGCATAGCTGTTGTTCGACATCAGCAACTGCCCGGATTGCGAAAACACCGCAATCGCTTCATCCATATGATCAATAACCGACTGGCCAAGTTCCAGATCGGCGCGATACCGCCGGGTGCGCAGCATCTCGGACGAGATATCTTCGATCAGCAGCGCCAGGGCCCCATTCGGATGCGGTCGTCCGATCACCCGATAGGTTTGGCCATCCGGCAGGCTCCAAGTTTCCTCATAAAGCCCGGTGGCGGCGGCCTTTTCGATCTCGACGATCTGTCGCCGCCAGTCGCGGTAATCTTTCGGCTCGGGCAGCATTTTGCGATCCCGCATCGCATCCAGCACCGCCAGCAGCGAGGGGCGCAGGGATAGGAAATCGGCGGGCAGTTGCGTCAGATCCATCAGGGCGGGGTTGAACAGTTGCAATTTGCGCTGACGGTCAAATATCGCAAGGCCGATAGGCAGTTGTGCAAAGGTCTTGGTCAGGGTTTGCATGAAATCGCGCAACGCGCTTTCCGCCTGCACCGCCGCATCGGCAGGAATCGCAAACATCAGATCACCCTCGGCCTCGGCCCGGCTTGAGATATCGAACCACATCGACCTGCCGGCAGCCGACAGGCTTTGGCGCTGATCCTTGCCAGATTTCGCCGCCGCCCGGTTGAACAACCTCGGCAGCGGCCAGCCAAGCTCATTGCCATCATCGAGAACGGCGAACGCCTGCAAAAGATACGGCCCATTTGCCCAGATCACCTCGCCCGCGGCATTCTCACGCCACAGCAGCATTGGTGCGGTCGCGACGGTTTCGCGCAGCAGGGCCAACTCATCCAGCATCGCGCGCTGGGCAATCACAGCGCTGCCTGCGGCATGACCATCGTTGCTGGCATCAATCAGCGTCAGTCGCGTTAATCCACCCGCAAGTTCTGCTTTCAGGATCAAGGGTTTGGCATTTCTGGCCGATGGCAATTCAATCACACCATCGCTTTGCAACCGCAACAACTGCGCCTCTACATTGTCAAACCGCGCGGTCAGGAATGCCATCAGTCGCCCCCAAGCGGCCGCTTTCAGCGGGCTTGCCGCCAAAAGCGCGCGGGCATTGGCGGTGCTGTCGATCAGGATCTCGCCATCAAACAGGAACAATGTCTCACTGCCCGCATCGCTGAAAACGCTGGCCTGCGCCGGAAACTCGCGGGCGGGCAAGAGCCACAGCGCCAGCATCCCAATACAGGCCGCCATCAGCGAGGCCGCAACCACGGCGAGAATAAGCGGAAAAACCATCCGAATGCCCGATCTTAATGCCCGATCTTAATGGGAGTGTCCCATGTTTTAATCAACCTAGGGAGTAGATCGTTAACAGGCGGTTAAGGATGTCGTCGGGATGCAGGTTTATCTGGTACTAGCCGACAAACGGCTGATTCTCCCCCAGGCCGCCCGCGGTTTCGGCCAGAATCGCCGAAGCCTGCCATGTTACCTCGACAATCGCCCCAGATCGCGCCGGGCGTTCTTCCGGCGACAGGAACGGGTCGGCGGCATTGGCGAAAGACAATTCGGCCCCGGTGCGCTCCAGCAGGGTTTTGGCGATGAACAGGCCCAACCCCATGCCCTCGTATTCGGGGCGTCGGGACAGATCTTGCTCATCGCGGCGCGCCCGCAGGAAAGGGTCGCCGATCCGGCCCAGCACCTGCGCCGGAAAGCCTGCGCCATCGTCAATAATGCGCAGCAGGATGCGATTCGGGGTATATTGTGCATCGACCCAGACCGTGCTGCGGGCGAAATCGACCGCGTTCTGCACCAGATTGCGCAAGCCGTGGATGAGTTCGGGGCGGCGCAGCACCACGGGCACCGGGCCTGTGCCCGCGATGGTGAAGATCACCGCGATGCCGCGCGCCATATGCGGCTCGGCGGCTTCTTGCAGCACGGCCTCCAACGGCGCTTGCCGCAGCAGCAGATCATCTTTCCCGGCCTTGCCCATCGAGCGCAGGATATCGCGGCAGCGGTTGGCCTGTTCGCGGATCAGGCGGGCATCTTCGGCCAGATCGGGGTGATCGGCCAACTCATCTATCATCTCCGAGCAGATCAGCTTGATGGTGGCCAGCGGCGTGCCCAACTCATGCGCGGCAGCGGCGACAACGCCGCCCAGATCGGTCAGCTTCTGTTCGCGTGCGAGGGCCATTTGGGTGGCAAACAGCGCATCCGACATCAGGCGCATTTCGGTCGCAACCCGCCGCGAATACAGGCCCAGAAACGCGATACCGATCAGCAGTGACAGCCAGAAACCAAAGCTGAACAGGCCCGGCGTTTGGAACACTGTGCCGTCGGCCAGCCGCAAGGGTAGGCTATACAAGCCGATCAGTGTGACGAAAACCGCAGCCAGTGCACCGATGATCAGGGTGCTACGTAACGCCAAGGCGCTGGCCGATACGGTCACCGGTGCCAGTACCAACAAGGCAAACGGGTTGGTCAAACCGCCGGTCAGAAACAACAGGAAGCACAGCTGCGCCAGATCAAATAGTAGGGTCAGGGTCGCTTCGGTCTCGGACAGGCGCTTGTTCTGTGGGAACAGGAAGATCGACAGCAGGTTGGCAATTACCGCCAGCCCAACCGCAAGGAAGCACAGACCCAAGGGCAGTTGCATTCCGTAATAGCGGCTGGCGACCACCAAAGCCGCCAGTTGCCCAAAACTTGCCATCCAGCGTTGGAAAATCAGCGTGCGCAGCCGCAGCCAATCCGCCCGCTCTGGCCGGAATTGCGCGGATTGGGCGGTTATGTCACGCTGGTTTGACATGGATTTGCCTTGGCAAGGGCTGGCCTTTATGGCGGCTTTGCGATTGATAAGGGGGGATTTGGCGCGGATCAATGCGCAATGAGGAGAGTGGGATGCTGAAAATCTATGCCGGATTGGCGGTTGTGGCAGTGGCAGGGCTTTTGGGCGGCACTTATTTTGTGGCGCTGCAGCGCAGCGCAGCTGATCCGTTTGCCGATTGCCGCGCCTCGACTGTGGCGGGTGGCGGCGGTGATATTGGCGGTCCGTTCACTTTGGTGGATGAAGACGGCAAGACCGTCACCGACAAACAAGTGCTGGCCAAACCGTCGCTGGTCTATTTCGGCTATAGCTTTTGCCCGGATGTCTGCCCGCTGGATGGCGCGCGCAATGCCGAGGCGGTGGATTTGCTGAAAGCCAAGGGTCTGGATGTCACCCCGATCTTTATCACCATTGACCCCGAACGCGACACGCCAGCGGTGCTGAAAGATTTCACCGCAAACCTGCATCCCGATATGATTGGTCTGACCGGCACGCCCGAGCAGGTGAAAGCCGCCTCTCTCGCCTATAAGACCTATTATAAAAAGCAGGACAGCGGTGATCAGTATTACATGATGGATCACTCGACCTTCACCTATCTGATGCTGCCCGGCAGCGGCTTTGCCGATTTCTTCACCCGCGATGATACCGCCGAGCAAATCGCCGAGCGTGCGGCTTGTTTTATTGAGAAAAGCTAAGCGCGGTTTGACGCATCGGCTGGCGCGGCCTAGGTTAGACGCAGAAGGAACGGGGGGAATTTTATGGCAGACGATCTAGGCGCAGAACTGGGACCGGATCGCAGCTTGCTGCTGGTCGATGATGACGAGGTGTTCGTCAAGCGTTTGGCCAAAGCGATGGAAAAGCGCGGGTTTTTGCCGGAAACGGCGGGCAGTGTGGCGGCGGGTCGGGCGATCGCGATCGCGCGACCTCCGGCCTATGCAGTGATTGATCTGCGGCTGGAGGATGGCAATGGGCTCGATGTGGTGGAAACCCTGCGTGAGAGGCGGCCGGATTGCCGGATTGTGGTGCTGACCGGCTATGGAGCGATTGCAACGGCAGTGGCGGCGGTTAAAATCGGTGCGACGGATTATCTGTCGAAACCCGCCGATGCCAATGATGTGATGCAGGCGCTGCTGGCCAAAGGTGCTGCAATGCCGGAACCACCGGAAAATCCGATGTCAGCGGACCGGGTGCGGTGGGAGCATATTCAGCGGGTTTATGAGATGTGTGAGCGCAATGTCTCGGAAACAGCGCGCAGACTTTCGATGCATCGGCGGACTTTGCAGCGAATTCTTGCCAAACGCAGCCCAAAATAAGCGAGTGCTTGAAAGAGCAATCCTTTCGGCCTAAATGGCTTCACCCATATCCTGAAAGGATGCTTACGTGACCATTGATATCAACGGGCTGTCTCTTAAAGAGTTGAAAGATCTGCAATCGCAAGTGGTAAAGGCTATTGCGTCCTTTGAGGACCGCAAAAAGAAAGAGGCTCTTGCCGAGATTGAAGAATTCGCCCGTGCGAAGGGCTTTTCTCTGGCAGAGCTGACCGGCGTGACGGTTGCGCGCAAACGCTCGCCAGCTGTCGCGAAATACGCCAATCCAGCGGATTCATCTGACACTTGGTCGGGCCGTGGCCGCAAGCCGCGTTGGTTTGCTGCAGCACTGGCTGCGGGCAAACAGCCGGACGAAATGTCGATCTGATCTTTAGCAGGTTAATAAACGTTAAGAGTAAAGTTGGGGGCCGCCTTAAATGGCGGCCTTCAGCCATTTCATGAAGGTTTTCAACTCCGTGCGCTTTGGACCCGGCCTTGTGACTAAATAATAGGCAAGGCTTTCATCCTTAATCTCGCCCACCGCGATCAGATCGCCGTTTTCCAGATCTTTCTCCATCAGTGCCGCCGCCTCAACATGCAAGCCCAGGCCTTGCCGTGCGGCCGAAAGCGCCAATTCTTCGGTTGGAATATAGGTGATGTTCATCGCATCCGGTTTCAGCCCGAAACTGCGCAGCCAAACTGACGCTTCGGGCCAATCCGGTTCAATCACCCAAGGCATCGCCGACATTTCTGCGGTGGTCAGCTTTTCACGCCCTTGTAACAGCGACGGCGCTGCGACGATGATGTAATGGGCCGAAGTCAGAAATTCGGTCTCGACCCCCGGCCATTTCCCATCGCCAAAGCGGATCGCCAGATCAAGACTGTCCCGGCGCAAATCCATCACCCGGTGTTCGGGATGCAGCGACAGACCGATCTCGGGATGCGCCTTCCAGAACGCCCCCAGACGCGGGATCAACCATTGCGCCGCGAAAGCCGGGGTCAGTGTCACCCGCAGCGGCGCGTTGGGATCGGCGCCGCGCAGATCATTGATCGCCACTTCGATGCCGTGGAAGCCGTCGGTCAGCGCCTGTGCCAGCTTCGTGCCCTCGGCGGTCAGCGCCAGCCCTCGGCCTTGTCGATAGATCAGCTCACGCCCCAGATCAGCCTCCAAGCTGCGCACCTGCTGGGCGATGGCAGCATGCGTGACATTCAGATCGCGGGCGGCGCGCGAGAAGTTTTGCAGCCGCGCCGCCGCCTCAAACGCCCGCAAGGCGGTGAGGGAAGGGAAGCTTTTCCAGTCTACGGACATGATAGCCAATCTAACAGTTTGGAAAAATCTCTGACTCGGGGTCTAGGCCGAAATGCGCTATAAAGACGCTATGACGACAAGCAAATAGGAGCAAGTCATGTTAAACATTCTCGCAGATGCCCTGCTGATCGCCCTGCGCGCCAGCCCAACGCCGACGCCGCGCGATCGCTTTCCCAGCCGCCCGACGGAAACCCGTTGGACCAAGCAAAACAGCGAACGGTTCTAAATCTTGAGGGCCGCCAGCAAATCCAAATGCCGCGCGACATAATCCGCCCGCACCTGTGCGGGCGGTCTCAGTTTGATCTCTAGTCCACGCAACAAAGCCGTATCAGGCCGACCGAACAGCTTATCCGCCTCGGGTTCCGAAAACCCCGCGATCTGCACCGCTTCCAACCAGGCCGAGATTTTATCCGCCGCCTTAATCGCCTTTTTCACCACCACAGGCAGCACCGCAGGCAGGCCAAACCGCAGATGCACCGCCGCTGTCAGCCGCAAATCCAACTCGCCATAGCTTGGCCCCACTGCAGATTTCACCGGGCTGATCATATCGCCAATCACATATTCCGGTGCGTCATGCAGCAGGGCCGCCAACTGCCAACGCGGATTGGCCGGGTTCTGCCGCGCGTAGATTTCTTCAACCAACAGCGAATGTTCCGCGACCGAATAGGCAAAATCCCCCCGCGTCTGCCCGTTCCAGCGCGCCACAAACGCCAACCCATGCGCGATGTCGGCGATCTCGATATCCATCGGCGTCGGGTCCAGCAGGTCGAGCCTGCGACCAGACAGCATCCGTTGCCATGCGCGTGGTTGTTTCATGACGGCCTCCTGCCGCTTTTTCCTGCCATTCACGGCCTGTGTTGTCGAGAGGCCCTGTAAATGCTATCTGCCCCGCAACCATAGGATCAAGGAGTGCGCCAGATGGCGAAAGATTACATCGTTAAGGATATTGCGCTGGCCGCATATGGCCGCAAAGAGCTGGTGATTGCTGAAACCGAAATGCCGGGCCTGATGGCCTGCCGCGAGGAATTTGGCACCACCAAGCCGCTGAAAGGCGCGCGGATTGTGGGCAGCTTGCATATGACGATCCAGACCGCTGCGTTGATCGAAACGCTGGTGGCGTTGGGCGCGGATGTGCGCTGGGCCTCGTGCAACATCTTCTCAACCCAAGACCATGCCGCCGCAGCGATTGCCGAAGCTGGCATCCCGGTTTTCGCCATCAAGGGCCAGACCCTGACCGAGCATTGGGATTACTTGGATAAATCCTTCATGTTCCCCGAAGGCGCGAACATGATCCTCGACGATGGCGGCGATGCCACGCTCTATGTGCTGCTCGGTGCCCGCGCTGAAGCTGGCGAAGACATCATCCCGGTTCCGCAATCCGAGGAAGAAGAAGTCATCAAGCTGCAAATCGCCAAGCGGATGAAAGAAACCCCCGGTTTCTTCACCAAGACCAAAGCGGCGATCAAGGGCGTGTCCGAAGAAACCACCACGGGCGTCCACCGTCTGTATGACCTTCACAAGAACGGCCAACTGCCATTCCCGGCGATCAACGTCAACGACTCTGTGACCAAGTCGAAGTTTGACAACAAATACGGCTGCAAGGAATCGCTGGTTGACGGCATCCGCCGCGCGACTGACACCATGATGGCGGGCAAAGTTGCCGTGGTTTGCGGTTACGGTGATGTCGGCAAAGGCTCGGCGGCGTCCCTGCGTGGTGCTGGTGCCCGCGTGAAAGTCACCGAAGTGGACCCGATTTGCGCGCTGCAAGCTGCGATGGACGGTTACGAAGTCACCCTGCTGGAAGACGAAGTCGCCAACGCCGACATCTTCATCACCACCACCGGCAACCGCGACGTGATCCGTATCGAGCATCTGCGCGAGATGAAGGATATGGCCATCGTCGGCAACATCGGCCACTTCGACAACGAAATCCAAGTCGCCGCGCTGAAGAACCACAAATGGACCAACATCAAAGAGCAGGTCGATATGATCGAGATGCCTTCGGGTAATCGCATCATCCTGCTGTCGGAAGGCCGCTTGCTGAACCTTGGCAACGCCACGGGCCACCCGTCTTTCGTGATGTCGGCCAGCTTCACCAATCAGGTTCTGGCGCAGATTGAACTCTGGACCAAGGGCGAAGATTACGCACCGGGCGTCTATATTCTGCCGAAAGAGCTGGACGAAAAGGTCGCCCGCCTGCACCTGAAGAAAATCGGAGTCAAGCTGACCGAACTGCGCAAGGATCAGGCCGACTATATCGGCGTTAAAGTCGAAGGCCCGTTCAAGGCCGAGCATTACCGCTACTAAGCCGATCCGCTGAAATTCAGCCAAGGCCCGGGGGAAACCTCGGGCCTTTTGCGTTGTGACGTTGCGTCAGACGGCTTCCGCCGAGGGGGGAACCTGTAGCCATATTTCCCTTTGAGTGAATTACTCCATCGCCTAATGTGCGGCCACCCTGCCCAATGAGGCAGCTTATCGGTCCGACAAACGAGGGAAAACTACAATGAGCAAGCGTGACGATTTGATCGCCAAATATGCCGAAGATCTGAAGACCAAATGCAAGATCAACCCGGATATGGATCTGCTGACCAAAGTGACCATCGGTTGCGGTCCGGCGATCTACAGTGCCGACAGCGAGACCGTTGCGGGCTCGGATAAGTCCGAGTTGGAAACCGTGAAAAACAATTTCCTCGTCAAAAAGCTGGGTTTGGCAGATAGCCCAGCGCTGATGGAGGCGATCAATGCCGTGATCGACACCTATGGCCGGGGTGAGCGCAACAAATATCGCGCTGTGGTCTATTACATGCTGACCAAGCATTTCGGAAAAGAAGCCGTCTACGCTAAGTAATCTGCGCCCGGCGCAGTTTTGTCAGACATTGCCATTTCCAGAAAGCCGCGCAATGGTGCGGGGCTTTCTGCGAAAGGTTTTCCATGTCCGCCGCGCCCCATCCTACGCAAACCGCTGATGCCACGGTCGTGCCGATCATTCTGGCCGTCGCCTTGGGGCATCTGCTGAATGATCTGATGCAATCGCTGATCCCGGCGGCCTATCCGCTGTTGAAAGAGAATCTGGCGCTATCGTTTGCGCAGATTGGTTTGATCACGTTGGTGTTTCAGGGCACGGCCTCGATCCTGCAACCCCTGATCGGGCTTTATACCGACAAGCGCCCCCTGCCCTATGCGTTGGCGGCCGGCATGGCCTCGACCGGGATCGGGCTGGTGTTGCTGGCGCATGCGCAGAGCTTTGGCGCGGTGCTGGGGTCGGTCGCGATGATCGGGCTAGGGTCGTCGATCTTCCACCCAGAGGCGTCTCGGATCGCGCGACTGGCCGCCGGGATGCGGCCCGGCTTTGCGCAATCCTTGTTTCAGGTCGGCGGCAATGCGGGCTCGGCAATGGGTCCGCTGGCTGCGGCCTTTGTGGTGATGCAGCGCGGTCAGGTGTCGATTGAGTGGTTCGCCGGTGTGGCGATGCTGGGCATGGTGCTGCTGTATCTTGTCGGGCGCTGGTATACCGCCGTCGGCGCAGGGCGGGCATTGGCGCGGCGCAGTCGGGCACGGTCGGCGGTGGCAGTGCCGAAGGCCACGGTGCGGTTGGGGATGTTCATCCTGATCATTCTGATGACCTCGAAATTCCTCTATTCGGTGTCTTTGTCGAACTATTACACCTTCTACCTGATCGAGCGGTTTGGCCTGACCGTCGGGCAATCGCAAATCTGCCTGTTCATCTTTTTGGCGGCAGTGGCGGCGGGCACGATTATCGGCGGGCCGATTGGCGACAAGATCGGGCGGCGCAAGGTTATCCTGTGGTCGATCCTTGGCATTCTGCCGCTGACTTTGGCGATGCCGTGGCTGCCCTTGGTGCCAACCGTCTTGGTGGCGGCATTGGCGGGTCTGATGCTGGCCTCGGCCTTCCCGGCGATGGTGGTTTATGCGCAAGATCTGATGCCGCAAAGTACGGGGATGGTGGCGGGTCTGCTGTTTGGGCTGGCGTTTGGAATCGCAGCGTTTGGCGCGGCGGGCTTGGGTGTTTTGGCGGATGCCTGGGGCATTGTCGCGGTTTACAAAATCTGCGCGTATCTGCCGCTGCTGGGATTGGCCGCGTTTTTCCTGCCAGAGCCGAAAGCCTGATCGTTCTGATTTGAGATAATTCCCAAGCACTTGCCGTTTGCACGACTCAGCGCCATTGCGTAGGTTCAAGGAACAGGCAGTAGCCTAGGGCCTTTTACAGAACACGTGTGGTGCTGAGGGAGCACGTGGGGTGGATGGGGGGTCCTTTAGGGGTAATGGACCCCCCATTTTGTTTGGCAATGGGGCCGCCGTTTTCATTTCGGAGAATATGTTTGGCGTGCTAATGTTCAGGCATTCAATGCCGACGCATTCCGCAAAGGGTTTTCCCGATGACCCGCACCCTTATTCTGACCAATACTGTTGTGAACAGCGACAATGCCGTAACTGTCGCTGCCGACTTTGACTCGGTCTATGTCGCCGCCGGTGCCAGCCTGATCTCTAACAGCACGATCACAGTGGATGGCATACACAGCTCTCGGGCCGAAATTGTCGTGGATGTGGCCGGATTTGTGCTGGCCAATACCGGGATCGCGATGCAAGGCTCAAATGCCCGCGTGACGATCTATGCCAGCGAATCCGCACGGGTGACCAACTACGGGCTGATTTCGGGCGGGTTTGCTGGGGTTTAGCTGGATGCGGGGGGGGGGCGTCTGGTGAACTATGGCGATATCGTCGGCACGATAGGGGGGGGTGCCAGCGGAGCGGTAGCGGTCGCCAATCATGGCAGCATCACGGGAACAACCGCGCTGTTGGCATCCAGCTTTGATGACAACTTGATAAACACCGGCTAGATTTTTGGCACCATAACCATGAACGACGGGGCCGATCTGATCGACAGCACGGTCGGACGAATCGATGGCAGTGTTTCGATGGGCTTCGGCGAGGACACCTATATGGGGGGCTGGTGTTGATATAGTCTCAGGTGACGCTGGCAATGATGATTTGTCAGGCGGCGCTGGGCGTGACTGTTTTATCGCTGCGGCGGGTGATGGCGATGATGATATCGACGGCGGAACGGGTGTAGACACCTACGATGCGCGGTCCCACTCAGAGACGATCACGGTGAACCTTGCCACTGGCATCGTGCGAGCGGCAGTGCCCATCGACAGGCTGACTGGCATCGAAGATGTGATCGATGGCGGCTTGGCCGACCGTTTGACCGGGGACAACTTTACAAACCGACTGCTGGGTCAGGCTGGAAATGACACGTTGGATGGGGCATCGGCAATGACGTTTTGTTCGGGGGCATTGGCAATGATTCCATCGTCGGCGGTGTTGGCAACGACCAACTTTATGGCGGTGATGGTGACGGTGTGCTGCACGGCAGCTATGACGTTGATCTGATGACAGGCGGTGGTGGCGCAGATCGTTTTGACTTCAATGAGTTGGAGGAGACATTTGCCAACGCGGGCACTGGTCGTGATCGGATTCTGGATTTCGTCAACGGCGTAGATGTGATTGATCTGTCGACGATGGATGCGATTCTCACGGCCGCCGATGATCAGGCTTTCAGCTTTATCGGCACTGCGGCGATCACCGATTATTGTCAACTCAGCTATCGGATTGTAGGCGGCGCGACTTATATTTCAATTAGCGTCAACAGCCCTGGTCGACTGGATATTATAAAGCTTGATGTTGAGCATGTGATGACAGCCGCTGACTTTATCCTTTAACCAGCCCGCCCATCGCACAAACAATCCGCCATTCCTCAAGCGTCACCGGCTGCACCGAGAGTCTGGCGGTGGTGACAAGCGCCATCTTCGCCAGTCCCGGATTCCGCTTGCAGTCGTCCAATGTTACGGCCCGCAGCAGCGGGCGCACAGCGCGGATATGAACGCAATCCCAGCGCGGATCATCGGTGGTGCTGTCAGGCGCGCTGGTCTTGCAGACTTCAACAAGGCCGACAATCTCTTTGCCGATGTTGGAGTGATAGAAGAAGCCCTGATCGCCGACCTTCATCGCCCGCATGTTGTTGCGGGCCTGATAATTGCGCACACCGTGCCATTCTTCGCCCCCATCACCACGCGCGACTTGATCGGACCAACTCCAAGTGTCGGGCTCAGATTTGAACAGCCAGTAGCCCATCAGCCGATAACCTTTTTCCACTCGCTGATCATCACGTTTTCAAATAGCCCCGCCAATGCATAGGGGTCCGCAGCGGCCCAAGCTTGCGCTTCGGCCAAGGTTTCGACGTTCAGCACCACAAGGCTGCCGGTCATCGCGCCGTCGTTCAGAAACGGCCCGGCCATTTCGACCACACCCGAGGCTTCGATATGTGCCAGATGGGCGGCGCGATTATCCAAACGGGTTTGAAGATGGTCGGGCTTGTCGGTGCAAATAAGGGCGACGCGCATGGGTTACTCCTGTTTCAAAGGGCGGGACAGCAGGGCGGAAATCGCCTGCGGCAAGGTGATGTTTTGGTTGATCAGGGCGGCGATCATGCTGGTGATCGGCATGTCGATTTGCATGGTTTCGGCCATGTTAGAGACGGCTTTTGCGGTGGCGGCGCCTTCGACGGTGACATTGGGGTCGAAAACCTCACCCGCGCCAAGCGCCTGACCAAAGCGGAAATTCCGCGATTGCGCCGAGGTGCAGGTCAGCACAAGATCACCAAAGCCCGACAGCCCCGCCAAAGTTTCCGCCCGCCCGCCCAACGCCAGCGCGAGCCGCGTCATCTCGGCATACCCGCGCGTCATCAGCGCCGCGCGCGCAGAATCGCCAAGCCCCGCGCCCATCACTATCCCCGCCGCGATGGCGATGACGTTCTTCAAAGCGCCGCCAAGTTCGGCGCCGATCACATCGGTGGTGCGGTAAAGTCGCAGTGTTGGCGTCGACAGTAGATGTTGCAGCGCCTCACCCTCGGCGCAGGCCAAGGTCAAAGCGGTGGGCAGGCCACGCGCGATGTCGGCGGCGAAACTGGGGCCGGTCAGGATGGCAAAAGCCGAGTCTGGACAGGCAGCCTCAATTAGCGCGGTGGGGCCTTTGAGGCTGGTCAGATCAATGCCCTTGCAGCAGGCCACCAAAGGCTGGCCGTTCAGGCTGGGATTGGCGACAAGAAAGCTGCGCAGGGCTTGCATCGGCAACGAAAGCAAGACTACCTCTGACCCGCTCAGATCACCAATTTCAGCGGTAACAGTGACTGTTTTCGGCAGCTTGACCCCTGGCAGCCGCGTTTCATTGCTGCCAGCGCGCGCGATTTCGGCGATATGTGCAGCGTCGCGCGCCCAGAGTCGAACCTCACGCCCCTCACGCCCCAAAGCCACGGCCAAAGCGGTGCCAAACGCACCTGCGCCGACAATACCGATCATGCTTTCGCTCCCTTCTTGCCGGACCCAATCATCGGGGCGGCTGAAGCATCCAGCGGCCAGCGCGGGCGGGCAACCAGATCCAACGCATCCGTGCTGCCTACGCGAAACCGCTCGATCCCGGCCCAGGCAATCATCGCCGCATTGTCGGTGCAAAGCCGCAGCGGCGGGGCCAGAAAACGGCTGCCCGCTTGCGCACAAACCGTCTCTAACCTTGCCCGAATGGCGGTATTCGCGGCCACTCCACCCGCGACCGCCAAGGCAGGCTCGGCGGGAGATAGATCGGCATAAATCGCCAAGGCGCGGCGGGTTTTCTCAGCGAGAACCTCGGCCACGGCCAACTGAAACCCGGCGCAAAGGTCGCGGCGATCTTGCAAGGTCAGCCCGTATTTTTCCGCAATCACCGCATCGCGGGCGCGCAGCAAAGCCGTTTTCAGGCCGGAGAACGACATATCGCAACCGGGCCGGTCCAAAAGCGGACGCGGGAAGGTGAAGCGTTTCGCATCACCCAGCGCAGCTTCGGCCTGCACGGCGGGACCACCGGGTTGCGGCAGGCCTAGAAGCTTGGCGGTTTTATCAAACGCCTCACCCGGAGCGTCATCAATCGTGCCGCCAAGCCGTTGAAAGCGTTCAGCAGAATGCACGATCAGGAACTGGCAATGCCCGCCAGAGACCAGCAGCATCAGATAGGGAAACGCCAGTTGATCAGTCAGGCGCGGCGTCAAAGCGTGGCCTGCGAGGTGGTTCACCCCGACAATCGGCAGCCCGGTCGCCAGCGAAAGCCCCTTGGCCAGCATCACCCCCGACAGCACGCCGCCGATCAGACCCGGCCCGGCTGTCACCGCGATACCATCCAAAGTCGCTATACCAAGGCCGCTTTCCGCCAAAGCTTGCTCTACACAATGATCCAACCGCTCGGCATGGGCGCGGGCGGCGATTTCTGGCACCACGCCGCCAAAAGCCGCGTGCAGTGCGGTTTGACCTTCGACCACCGAGGATAGGATCTGCGGCAGCTGCCCCGGCGCATGACGGATCACGGCGGCGGCGGTATCGTCGCAGCTGGATTCGATGCCGAGAAAGGTAAGGGTGCCCGTCATGGTCCGCCGTTGATTGCTTGCTCTATCGCAGGTAACACCAAGGGCATGGTCAGACAATCCCAACCCACCGTCCTGCTGACGCGGCCTTTGGCGCAGAGCCAACGATTTGCGGAGCAGATCGGCGGGGTGCTGATCTCGCCCTTGATGCGGCCCGCGTTTTTGACACCCCGGCTGCCAACAGGCGATTTTACTGCGGTGGTGCTGACATCCGAGACTGGGGCGGAAGCTGCTGGGCGGATTTCCGCCAGCGGATTTCGGCTGCCAAAGCGGGCGTTCTGCGTTGGCCATCGCACGGCGCAGGCGGCGCAGGCCGTCGGGTTTGACGCAAGCTCGGCTGCGGGCGCTGCTGATGATCTGCTGGCGCATATTGTCAGTGCCGCTCCGGTCGGGCGCTTGCTGCTGTTGCGCGGGCAGGACAGCGTCGGGGATCTGGAGATTAGGCTGGCTTCGGCTGGACTAGAGACTGTTTCGCTGACCATCTATCGCCAGATCGCTCTAGGCCTGACCGACGCGGCCATCGCTGTGCTGCAAGACCCGCGCCCGGTGATCCTGCCGATTTTCTCGCCGCGCTCTGCCCGACTTCTGGCGACGGAACTGCGGCGCGTTGCGGCAAAAGCGCCGATCTGGTTTGCAGCACTCAGCCCTGCGGTGGCGGAAGCCTTTGATTTCCCCACCGTCTATACCGAAATTGCCCTCCGCCCGGACAGCGCAGCGATGTTGCGGGCGGTTCAGATTTTGCGCGGGCTTGGATGACTTCTTGAACCACCGCAGGCCTCAGCCTAACTTCACAGCAACGGCGGTCGCAACGCGATGGCCCACAGTGCAAGAGCGAGGTCTGCGATGACTGACACAGAGATGAGCGAGCTTGAGGCGCCTCCGGTGATTGCGTCGGAGATGGCAAAGCCCGTGGACGTTGCGCGCAGGCCGGGGTGGGCGGCACCTATCTTGGGCGGGGTGATTGCGGCGGGATTGGGCTATGGTCTGGCGCAATATGTGCCGGGCGGTTGGCCCGTGCAGGACACTTCGGCACTGCAAGCGGCACTGACCGCGCAGCAGGCCGATACGGAAAGCCTGAAGGCGCAGATTGCCGAGCTTGCAGCGCGGCCCATTGCCGGACCTGACAGCGATCTTGAGGCGCGGATGGCAGCACTGGCGGATCAGGCAGCCCCGGATTTGGCACCGCTTCAGCAGCAGATTGCAGCGCTAGAGCAGCGTGTGACCGCGATTGAGGCGATGCCCGTCAGTGGCAACGCGCCTTCGGCAGCGGCGCTTGCGGCACAAAAGGCGGCGGCGGATGCGGTGTTGAAGCAGGCGGAAAATACCGCAGCACAGATCAGGGCCGATGCAGAGGCCACCGCGAAAGCTGCGGAAGCCCATGCCGCTTTGGGCCGGGTGCAGGCGGCTTTGGATAGTGGCTCGGCCTATGCCTCGGCTTTGCCCGCCTTGGGCGCAGTGCCTGCGGTGCTGAAAGACAATGCCGAAACCGGGGTGCCGACCTTGGCTGCGCTGCAAGATGCGTTCCCGGCAGCCTCGCGCGCGGCATTGGAGGCGGCTTTGCGGGCGAATATGGGCGAAAGCTGGTCGGACCGGGTGGCGAATTTCCTGCGCACCCAGACCGGGGCGCGATCTTTGACGCCGCATGAGGGCAATGATCCCGATGCGATCTTGTCGCGGGCCGAAGCGGCGCTGGCGGCGGGCGATATCGCAGCCGCACTGACCGAAATCGCAGCGCTGCCGCCCGAAGCGCAGGCGGCTTTGACCGATTGGCAGGCGATGGCGCAAAAGCGGCAGGCGGCGGTCGCGGCAGTTGCGGGCCTTGCCGCAGCGATGCAATGAGGGGCGCGCGATGATCTGGTCACTGATCAAGGTTCTGTTGTTCATCGCCGCGATTGCCGGGCTGACCTATGGCGCCGACATGCTGCTGCACAGCGAAGAAGGTGTGCGGATTTCGATGGGCGGCTGGGAGTTTACGCTTGGCCCGTTGCAGACGGCGATCCTGTTGCTGCTCTTGGTGGTGGCGCTGTGGGGGTTGATGAAGTTGGTGGGTTTCATCGTCGCTACGCTGCGGTTCCTGAATGGCGATGAGACGGCGATTTCGCGTTATTTCGACCGTAACCGTGAGCGTAAGGGCTATCAGGCGCTGAACGATGGCTTGATGGCGCTGGCGGCAGGTGAGGGGCGCTTGGCCTTGATGCGGGCGCAGCGGGCGGCGAAATTTCTGGAACGGCCGGAGTTGACCACATTGCTGGTGGCGCAGGCCGCGGAAGCTGCGGGTGACACCAAGCGCGCTACTGAGGCGTATAAGACGTTGCTGGCCAGCGATTCCTCGCGCTTTGTTGGGATTCGTGGGCTGATGAAGCAAAAGCTGGCCGAAGGCGACACTGATACCGCGCTGGCTTTGGCCGAGAAGGCGTTTGCGCTGAAACCCAAGCACGCCGAGACGCAGGATATCTTGCTGAAGCTGCAATCCGAGAAAGCCGATTGGAAGGGCGCGCGGGTGACTTTGGGGGCCAAGCTGAAGGGCGGGGCGTTGCCGAAAGATGTCTATCGCCGCCGCGATGCCGTGCTGGCCTTACAAGAGGCGCGCGGGGTGATGGACGAAACCGCGACGGTGGAGGCGCGTGAGGCCGCGATTGAAGCCAACCGCAAATCGCCCGATCTGATCCCGGCGGCGGTGATGGCTGGGCGTGCGTTGATCGAGGCGGGCGATAAGAAATCCGCAACGCGGGTGCTGAAAAAGGCGTGGGAGATGCTGCCTCATCCCGAAATCGCCGCCGCCTTTGCCGAGATTGAACCCGATGAAGATCCGCACGCGCGGCTGAAACGCTTCCGCGTGCTGACGGCACTCCACCCTGACAGCGACGAGACGCGGCTGCTGCTTGCCGAACTGAACATCACCGCCGAGGAATTTCCCGCAGCCCGTCGCGCGTTGGGCGATCTGATCACCCGGCATCCGACGCAGCGGGCGCTTGCGATCATGGCGGCGATTGAGCGTGGCGAGGGCAGCGATGAAGCCGTGGTGCGCGGCTGGCTGTCGAAAGCCCTGACCGCACCAAGGGGCCCACAATGGTGCTGCGATAAATGCCAGGCGATCCATAGCCTGTGGCAGCCAATCTGCGAGAATTGCGGCGGGTTTGACACGCTCAGCTGGCGCGAGCCGGTCGAGGTGAACGGGCCAAGCGTGACCGGCGCCGAGCTGTTGCCGCTGTTGGTGGCAGCACCCGCTGTGGTGGTTGCACCGGAACAAGAGGAGCCGCCAGAGCCCGAGATCATTGATCTGGAAGCCGTGGCGCGCAGCGCGCATTGAAGGGCCGTGGCGGGGGTTGACTTCGTTTTGGCCGCGCCCTAGGAGAAGCCACCAGAAAGTGCCGCTGTAGCTCAGCTGGTA
Organism: Pseudomonadota bacterium; assembly: GCA_040387915.1. Classification (GTDB taxonomy): domain Bacteria; phylum Pseudomonadota; class Alphaproteobacteria; order Rhodobacterales; family Rhodobacteraceae; genus Cypionkella. The sequence goes on along the minus strand of JAZKCV010000005.1, from coordinate 141,484 downwards.
GAGCACGTCATTCGTAATGATGGGGTCGGGAGTTCGAGTCTCTTCAGCGGCACCACTATGCTATATATAATTTTTTGAATCCAAGCACTTAGTAGGCATGCGGATTTCTACACCTACCCCGGCATCTCCTATCTCGGCTGCGTTTGACTGCTGCGAGGCTGACTTGGTGGGTTGCAGCAATGATACGAACCCGCTTCTTATGCTCATCCCCACATGTAAACGACTCGCTGAATACATCTGCGTTCATGAACTGGTCCACGCCAGTCACCCAAAACAGTCATCGGCCTTTTGACACCAGGTCGAACAGCACATGCCGGATTGGCAACTTCGCAAAAACTGGCTTGCTGAGCATGGGATAAAGGCTGAAGGACTTTGACCGCGCACCGTGCGATTGCTCAAAACGCGCCAACGAGCGTAAATGACAACCAGACTCTGGTCGCAGTTGGATGAAAGACCCGTCTGACCTTTCTGAGACATTTTGCGCTGGATGCCTGGCGGTGGATCTGGATACCGACTGGCTGCTCAGCTCTGACGGGCAGCGCGCGGTTTGATCGGGGGTATTTTTGGTCTGATAGCCGATCCTCACCTAAGCTGCCGTGGTGCGGATGTCGCGCCAACATTAGAGCGAGTATGGAGCCAGATGTTCCAAGTCATCGGGAATGTTCTTTTCAAGCCCAGAAGCGCCGAGAGTCTTGCGGCGCGAATGTGTGGGGGGGTCAACAGACTCGGATTTTTGCATCTTTTAGCGGAAAATTACCATTTATGCGATCATCCGGTCGGTGCAATAAATCCACAAAATCTTGGCATTTCTCTAAATGTGCCATAGTCATTTCTATCCTTTAAACAGAATACCGTAACGCGGGTTTAGAATATATTATATTGCAATATTGACATCCGTATGCAAAATAATAACACGATAATTTTGAAATGGAATCCGATCATGCCCCCGAAGGACAGCGAATTTACGGCGCGTGAAATAGAAGCTTTTGCAGCTGTTATGATGCATGGAACGACGACCAAAGCGGCGGATGCGCTTAATATAACGCAACCCGCAGTCAGTAAAATGCTTCTGCACTTGACGGCCAAAGCAGGATTTCCCCTTTTCCGCAATCATCGCCAAAGGCTTATCCCGACGCCAGAGGCGCATATGCTTTATGCAGAGGTTCAACGCGTCTTTGAGTCGGTGCGGGGTATTTCACGTGCCGCGCGTGAAATCAAAGATCTACGCAGTGGGCGGCTGAATATCTCAGCGCTGCCCGCGTTTGGTTTGACCTTGTTGCCCAAGATCATCGCCAGTTTCAACAAAGACTATCCAGATGTCGCAATTTCTCTGGATATCAGAAATTCTTCGACAATTATTCAACGTGCCAGCCGCAATCAGCTTGATATTGGCGTGGCGGCAGAGGTTGATGATGAGCAGCCCTCGGTCGCACGCCGCGCGCTGACCGCAACGCCCCCGGTCTGTGTCATGCCAAAGGGTCATGCATTGACGAAGCTTTCGGTCATTCAACCCGATGATCTGGATGGATTGGACTTTGTGTCTTTGGGGGCTGGCGACCCAATGCGGCGGCAGCTTGATGCTTTATGCGATGAACGCGGCATAAACCGATCCATGAAAGTTGAGGCGGCGCTATCTGACACTTGTGTTAATCTGGTGGCGAATGGTGTGGGTGTCGCGGTTGTTGATCGTTTGTCAGCTTGGGCCGCGAGAGATAAGGGTATTGAAATTCGTGAGTTTCATCCGCAAATCAACATCAATCTCAGCGTCTATAGACCTTGGGGCACGATTGCATCTTCAGTCGCAGATACATTTATCGAGCATCTGATTCAATCGACCAGAGATTACATGAAGGATGTCGATATTGGCATTAAAGCGCTGGTTAATTTTAACCACACATGATCGCTTTTATGTTAGGTGCTCCACAATATCAAATAGCCGGATAATATCGGCATCATTATTGTAAACATGCGGCGTGATGCGCATCTTGGTGCCGCGAATTGTCACGAAAACTTTGTTCTGTTTCAGTTGCCGTGCCAGATCATCGTGATATTTATCGCCAAGTTCCACCACGGATATATGTGCGGCGCGCAAATCTGGTTGTGGCCCGCCAAAACCGTGCTGTTGTGCTGTTTCCCAAATCAGGTGATTCAGATGTTTAAGGCGTTCGGCAACCGCAGTTGTGCCCCAGCTTTTAAGCAGCTCCAGCGATTTGATGGCCACGGGCAACACCGCGAAATCTGACCGCTCTCCCATATCAAACCGCCTGGCGCCGGGCAGATAATCGGGCATGGTTTGCAGATAAAAATCGGAGCGATCACCACCAAGGCGGTTCCAAGAGTGGAACTCGATGGGGCGGCCTGTGTGCTGCCACGCCTTGTCGGCATAGAGGAATGCCAGCCGATAGGGGCCGAGAAGGAACTTGTAGGTGGCGAATGACAGAAAATCCGGACGCACTCGCGTCACATCAAACGGCACCGCACCGACCCATTGCGTGCCATCCAGCACCAAGGCGGCACCCGCGGCATGAGTGGCGTCTGACACGGCCTGAATATCGACGCTGGTGCCTTCAAACCAATGCACAATGCTGCCCGCCACCACTGACACCGGCGCTGTGCTTGCGTGGATCGCGGCCACCAGTGCTTCGGCCCACGGCTGATCTGGCTGGCGTGGCACCGTCACCACTTGCGCGCCTTTTTGCTGGGCAAGCTCATACCACGCGTAACGGTTCGAGGTATGCTCATTCTCCATCATCATAATGACCGACCCCGGCGGCACGGAGGCATTGGCCGCGGCAACCGCAATGCCGTAGCTGGTGGCGGGAATGATGGCGATGTCATCGGCGGTCGCGCCAATGAACGAAGCTGCAAGGGCGCGGGCTTGTTCCGCCTCGTCATAGTAATTGGCGATGGTCATATCCCAAGGCGCGGCCTTGACCCGCGTGCCTTTCGCGCCCGCTTCGGCGGCGCAGTTCGGGATCGGCGACATGTAGGCGGCATCGAGATAGGTCACATCGTCGGGGATTGCGAACAGGTGGCGTTGGCTGGCGAGTATGGCGGACCTCATAGCGAAACCTCGGTGCCAAGGCCGAGGGCTTTGGCTTTGCGGTAAATGAAATTAGCGAATGCGATGTCTTGCGCGGGCACGCCGAGCGAGCGGTAGAGGGTGATTTCTGCATCGTCTTGGCGGCCACGCGCGGTGCCGTTCAGCACCGCCCCGATCTCGCCGATGATTTGCGCGGGGGGCAGCAGGCCCTGCGCCAGTGGTTCAAAAATATCCGAGGCGGCAGTTAGCGCCATCGGCATATAGTCCACCCAGATGCTGGATCGCAGCACGCATTGCAGATCAATTTCCTGTAGGGCGGCGATGCTTGCGCCGACCGCGTTGATATGGCTGCCGGTTGTCAGCCATGCGCCCATCAGGACGGGGCGACTGGCCGAGGTGACGGTACAGATGATATGCGCGCCTTCGACGGCGGCTTGGGCTGATGACATAGCTGCGGCGTGGAAACCTTTGAGGGTTTGGGCTTTAGCAAAGGCGCGGGATTTGTCTGGGTCGCGGCCCCAGATGCGAATGTGCGTGATCGGCCGCACCAATGAGATTGCGGCGATGTGACGCTCGGCTTGTTCGCCGTAGCCGATGATCGCAAGTTCGCAGGCATTGGCGCGTGACAGGCTGCGGGTGGCGACGGCAGAGGCTGCTGGGGTGCGCAGACCGGTGATGGCACTGCCGTTGATCAGGGCTACCGGAGTGCCGTGGGCTTTCTCAAACAGCAACACGCCGCCTTGGTGTGATGGCAGGCCGTGGGCGAAGTTTTGCGGTGAGACGGACAATACTTTTGCGCCGAAATGCGGGCTGTCATCTAACGCGGCATACATCAGCGACAGGCAAGCGCCTGCCGCGCCGGGCAGCGCCAGCGTCCGCCGGATGTCTTGATGCGCCGCACCGTTGGAGGTGTTTTTCAAGGCGGCTTCGGCCAGTGCGATGGCTTCTGGCAGGCTGACCAAGGATTCTACCGTTGCGCCGTCGATGACCAACAGCTTGGCGGTGGCATGTGCGCTGTGGGGTAAGGGCGGGGGCATGTGACCTCTGAAGGCTTGCTGGACGCTGTCAAAGCTAATGCCAAATGCCGGGCTTGGGCGGGCAAACTTGATAACCACCCGCCGCAGGTTTGCGGTCTTTTTTCATAGGCTTGGCGGGTTAGACCCAGCCCCGCGCGGGGTTCATAACTATTTGGTATCAACGGCCCCGGTCAGGTAGTTTGACCCAAATCCCCGGTTTCGCCACAACCAGATGACATCGCCGCACCAGCGGCAGCTTCACTGTGAAGCATCAATTCAGTGTCTGGGAGAAGAATATGCGCGTCGTTGTGGTGGGGGCCGGGATCATCGGCAGTTCGGTGGCCTATGAGGCGGCAAAGGCCGGGGCGCAGGTGACGGTGTTAGAGGCCGGCAAGATCGCAGGCGGCGCGTCGGGCACCAGTTTTGCTTGGACAAATGCTACGGGCAAGCGACCACATGCCTATTTCGCGCTGAACGTGTTGGGGATGCGGGCGCATCTGGAACTGGCCCGCGCGTTTGGTCACGCGCCTTGGTTCAAGCAAACCGGCAGTCTGGAATGGTACAGCGCGCCGCAGGATTGGGCGGCGCAGCAGGAAAATGCCGTGCAGATGAAGGATTGGGGTTACGGCGTTGAGTGGATCAGCAAGGCCCGTGTGACCGAACTGGAGCCGGAGATTGACCTGTCAGCCATTGGAGATTCCCCCGTGGTTTATTACCCGGAAGAGGGTTGGGTGGAGCCAGTGCTATATGCCGCGTGGCTTTTACGAGCGGCTAAGGAAAAGTGGGGCGTTGTCGTGCATCAGTTTACGGGGGCGACTTCGGTTGATGTGCGCAATGGTGTCGCTTGTGCGGTGCGCACGGCGGATGGCACGGTGTTTGAGGCAGATGCGATCATCAACTGCACCGGAAGCTGGGCGGACCGAATTCTGGACGGCGTGCCTGCGATTCCGATGGCCTCTACCGTGGGGGTGCTGGGCTTTACCTTGCCGGTGGCTGCGGCTTTGCAACGTCAGTTCCATATGGATGATCTGGACGTGCGGCCAGATGGCGCGGGGCGGCTGATGATCCACAAAATCTCGGTCGATAGTCTTGTGCCGCAGATGACAGAGCTGGATGCCAAGGGCGCGGAAGCAGTACTTTTGCTGGAAGCGGTGCGCAAGGTGATCCCTTCGGTGCAGGCGCAAGGGCTTGAATCCATTCGCACAACCATGCGGCCAATTCCGCTGGACCGTCTGACATGCAGCGGCTGGGTGCCAGGTATTTCCGGCTATTACGTCGCCGTCACCCACAGCGGCGTGACGATTGCGCCCTATCTGGGCCGCGCTGTCGCCGATGAAGTGGTGCGCGGTGTGGTGCATGACAGCTTATCAGAATTCCGCCCGGATCGGTTTTTGGCGGCCCAAAACGGCGCGGGAGAGCGGTCTTGAACATTCAGCATATCGGCAAGACCGAACGCCTCAGCCGCGTCGTGATGCATGGCAATGTGGCGTATTTCTCTGGCCTGACGGCGGATGATCGCAGCAACGACACGCAGCGCCAAACCGCGCAGATTTTGGCCAAGGCGGATGGGTTTCTGGCGCAGATCGGCTCTGACCGCGCGCGGGTCTTAAGTGCAACGATCTGGCTGCGCGATATTGCCGATTTCGACGCGATGAACCTTGCTTGGACGGCGTGGGTCGACAAAGACGCGCCACCCGCGCGGGCGACTGTGCAGGCGGTTTTGGGCCTGCCTGACATTGCGGTTGAGATCATGTTTACGGTGGCTTTGCCGTAACGTGGGCACTCCGCACACAGTCGAAATCAAGCGGGGATGGGGCAGCCCTTTCCCGCTTTTTGCTACCCATACATCAACACTCAGGGAACAGATCATGGCGGATACCGCACTGAATAAACTAAGCGTCTCAGATACCGAAGTTGCCGTCGATATCATCGGCATGAACAAGTGGTATGGCAATTTCCACGTGCTGCATGACATTGATCTGAAGGTGATGCGCGGCGAGCGGATTGTGATCTGCGGGCCGTCTGGGTCGGGTAAATCCACCCTGATCCGCTGCATCAACCGGCTGGAAGAACACCAACAGGGCCAGATCTTCGTCGATGGTATCGCGCTGACCAATGATCTGAAAAAGATCGACGAGGTGCGGCGCGAGGTGGGCATGGTGTTTCAACACTTCAACCTGTTCCCGCATCTGACGATCCTGGAGAACTGCACTTTGGCGCTGATCTGGGTGCGCAAGATGCCGAAAAAACAGGCCGAGGAAGTGGCGATGCATTTTCTGACCCGTGTGAAAATCCCCGAACAGGCACGCAAATATCCCGGCCAGCTTTCGGGTGGGCAACAGCAGCGCGTCGCGATTGCCCGTTCCTTGTGCATGAACCCCAAGATCATGCTGTTTGACGAGCCGACCTCTGCGCTTGATCCCGAAATGATCAAGGAAGTGCTGGATACGATGGTGGGGCTGGCCGAGGAAGGCATGACCATGCTCTGCGTGACGCATGAGATGGGCTTTGCGCGGCAGGTGGCCAATCGGGTGATCTTTATGGATCAGGGCCAGATCGTGGAACAGAACGCTCCGGCTGCGTTCTTTGATGCGCCGCAGCACGAGCGGACCAAGCTGTTCCTAAGCCAGATTTTGCATTGAAATCGTCACCGCTCCGAGGCCATCGGAGCGGCTTTATCAGCGGACGTAGGGACGGTTCAGCCGCTTCTCAATCATCGAGAATCCCGTCGTCATCACCAGTGTCAGCACGATATACACAAGTGCCGCACCAAACAGGCTTTCATAGACCCGGAAAGTTTCAGAGCGCACTTGGTTGGCGGCGGCCATCACCTCAAATATCGTGATGGTGGATGCCAGCGAGGTGGCTTTCAGCAGCAATATGTTCTGACCCGCCAGCGACGGCAGGGCTGCACGAATGGCTTGCGGCACCACCACCAGAAACATCGTTGGCATAGGCCGCATCCCCAGCGACTTTGCGGCTTCGATCTGGCCCGCGGCGACGTTGGTGATCGCACCGCGCAGAATCTCACCGCAATAGGCGGATGTGTTCAGCGTCAAGGCCAGTGCGGCATACCAAAACCCCGAACGCAGATAGGGCCAGAACATGCTTTCCCGCACGGCGGGCATCTGGCTGAACACCTCGCCCAGACCGTAATAGATGATGTAAAGCTGCACCAAAACCGGGGTGCCGCGCATCACCAGAATGAAGCCATAGGCCGGGGCGCGCAAAAGCCGGTTGTTCGATATGCGCGCGAAGGCCAACGGGATCGCCAGAAGATTGCCCAGCACACCGCAGATCAGCAGCAAAAGAAGCGTGGCTTTCAAGCCTTCCAGCAGTTTTCCGGCCAACAGCGCCGCGAATGAAGCGTCCATCATAGCCTCCGCAAATGTTTGCCAGCGCGGTTTTCCAAAGCCTGAAACAGCGCGGTGGACAGCATCGACAGGATCAGAAATGCCAGCCCGGCGACGGTGAAGAAAAACAGGTAGCGGTGGGTCGATCCGGCGGCGGTTTTCGCGGTGAACAACAGCTCGCTGTAGCCGACCACGGAAATCAACGAGCTTTCTTTCAGTACGATCAGCCACAGATTACCTAGTGCGGGCAAAGCGTTGCGCATCATCTGGGGGAAGATGATCAGCCGAAACACCAGCCATTTCGACAGGCCCAAGGATTGCCCCGCCTCTGGTTGACCGTTGCCAATAGAGATGATCGCACCGCGAAATACTTCGGTGCTGTAGGCACCTTGCACGATGCCAAGGGCAAGGCAGGCGGCGAGAAAGCTGTTGACCTCAAAATCCTCAGCTATGCCAAGGTGAATGACGGCGGCGCGGATCGCTGATGTGCTGGTATAGTAGATCAGCAAGATCAGCAGCAATTCCGGCACCGCGCGCACCACGGTGGTGTAGAACCAAGCGACAGATTGCGCGGTTTTGCGATTTGACAGTTTGGCCAGCGCGCCAACCACGCCCAGCCCCAGGCCGATGGCATAGCTGCACAGAGAAATCGCAAGCGTCAGCCATGCGCCAAACAAAATCTCATCGCCCCAGCCGGTTGGGCCATAGGCGAGGGGGGCGAGCCAAGTGGTGATTGCGGTCATAAGGAATGTCGCCCGGATCGTCGGAGTTTAAACAAGGGGCATGCCAGCCGACATGCCCCCATCGAAAGCGTTGTGGCATCACGTTATTCGTAGATGTCAAAGTTGAAGTATTTCGCGGTGATCTTCTGATACTCGCCGCTGGCGCGCACAGCCGCGATGGCGGCGTTCAGCTTGTCTTTCAGTTCGGTGTCTTCCTGACGCAGACCCGCACCGTCACCATAGCCGAACAGAATATCGTTTGGCAGCTTGACCTTCATCTCATAATCCGCGCCATCGGGGGTTTTCAGCCAATCGGAGATTTGAATCCCCCCCGCCATCAACAGATCAATCCGCCCGGCTTTCAGATCGGCGGTTTCATTGTCCAGCGTATCATACAGTTTCAACTCGCTGTGGCCGGTGAAATACTGCTCCATGTATTTGGCGTGCGAGGTGGCGTTTTGCGCGCCAACCACGATGCCATCCATTGAGGCTGGATTGGCCGGATCAAACACCCGCGTGTCCGATTTCGCGCCAACCCAGACCGCCGCTGAGGTATAGTATTTGTCGGTGAAGGCGATCACCTTCATCCGCTCATCGGTGATCGACATTGACGACCAGATCACGTCGAACTTCTTTTCCAGCAGCGCCGGGATAATGCCATCCCACGCGACTTCGACCCAGACGCATTTCACCTTCATCTCGGCGCAAACCGCGTCGCGCAGATCAACCTCCCAGCCGGTCCAGTTGCCAGCGGCATCTTTGACCGAAAACGGCGCGTAGGGCTCGGCAGCAAGGCCGAAACGGATGGTATCCTCGGCTTTCGCAGGTGTCGGCGCGGCGGCAAGCAGCCCCAGCAGTGCAAAAGCGGTGAATGCGATTTTTTTCATTATTTACGTCCCTGTTGTTGTGGAAGTGGAGGAGGAGGCAGCGCTTTTCTGCGTGATGGCACGACCCAGTGCTGCGGCGAGGTCAAGCAGAAGTCTGTCGGAGTTTTTGGCCCCCGAAAGTTGCACCGATGCAGGCAGGCCAGCGGCGCGTGGCACCGGAATGGCCACGGCAGGAATCCCGATGGTGTTGGCCCACATCCGAAACTCGGCCCCCGCAGCACCGTAAGGCACCCGATTGCGGCCAACGGCGGTGGTTTCCGTCGCCAAATCAGGGGCAAGGCCGGGAGCGGTTGGCGTGATAAAGCCATCGACTTCGGCCAGCATCATCGCCCATTGCGCCCGATGTTCCGCCGCAAGGGCTGTGGCATCGGTGTATTGGTTGGCTGAAATCTGACGGCTGGCGGCCAGAAAGCTATGCACAGCTGCACCGACATTTTCGGCGGATCGGTCGATCCTGTCGCCGTAGATCTGTGCGAATTCATAACGCAGTATCGCTATGCCTGCGCGCGCCAAATCTTCCGGCGCATCAATCTCAAACGTTATAACGCGCCCCCCCTCAGCGCTGATGGACGCGAAAGCAAACTCCACCGCCTCCGACACCACAGCGTTCATCGGACTGCTGATCAGATTGGTAATCCGCGCAAAGGTGCGGCCATGTAGGGGGCGCGTCGTGGTTGCCGCCGCTTCATCCATCATTGCCCGCAGACATTGTGAAATCATCTCTGCCGATGGCGCGATGATGCCGACTGTGTCCATGCTGCGCGCAGTTGGCAGCACGCCATCTAATGAAATCAACCCATGGCTCGGCTTATAACCATAAACTCCGCAAGCCGCCGCAACCGAGCGATTAGAGCCGCCGGTATCCGTTCCAAGCGCAAAGCTGCACATAGCCGCCGCAACCGCCGCCGCCGAGCCGCTGCTGGTGCCGCCGGTGCCATGTGCTACCGATTGCGGATTGATCACCTGACCAAACCACGGGTTCACAGCCCCACCCGCTGCCAGCTCGTGCATATTGGCTTTGCCAAGCACAACCGCACCCGCCGCCCTTAGCCGCGCCACGCAAGCGGCATCTTGGGCAGCCAGCCGATTACCAAACAGCTTTGATCCGGCTTGTGTCGGTTGCCGCGCCACGTCGATCAGATCTTTTGCCACGAAGGTCGCGCCGAACAACGGGCCTTGCGTGGCTTGAGTACGATCAAGATCATCCACCTGTGCGCGGGCGCGGGCGGCATCGACATGGATCAGCGCACGAAGATCACCGTTCAAACGCGCAATCTGCGCCAAGGCGGCATCGACTGCCAGTTTGGCGCTGAGGTCAGACATCGACAGCCTCGGACGAGTGGCAGACACCGTTTGTGTCTTGGCGCACCCACAAAAATTGCACCGCATCCATCAGGGGCCAAGCATGGCAAGGGGCCCCGCTAGATCGGACGCGCTGCTTTGGCTGCGGTTGGGTCGGGCTCATTCAGGGGCGTCTTTTCAGAAGGGCTGCTGTGTCTGGCCAAGCTAAAAGATGCATCGAGCATGCGCCAATGACACTTATCGCCGAGTTACGTCCGAAAAGTTATAAACCCGGCCTTCGATGCGGCTCATACTTGGTTCATAGCAACGGCCAAAGCCTCTCGCTCGCTGCGCAGGGCCTCGGCCATCTCATTGGCCAGCTTTGAGGGTTTTTTTGGCGGAAACAACATCAGCGTGCGAAAGCTGACGCTGGGCTCCAGCCGTTTCAGCAACATGCCGCGCTCGGTATAGCCTGAGGCGGTCAGCGGATCGACGATGCCACAACCAAGGCCCGCCAACACCAGCGCGCAGACGGTTGAGGAATAGGCGGTTTCGACCACAATGCGGGGGGCTACATTATAGCGCGCAAAAATCGCTTCGGCCTCGCGGCGGGTGGTGTCTTCGGCGGCAAGCGCCACGAAGGGCAAGCCATTCAGATCCCCCGGCACGATCTGGTCTTTGCTGGCAAGCGGGTGGCCGGGTGGCAGCGCCAAGGCGGCGCGGATTTCGGCGAAGTGGGCGGCCTCGACCCCGGTGGCGTCAATTTCATCCGCCACGACCGCAATATCGAGCTGGTTGGCCGCCACCATGTCGCGCACCACGCCAGAGCCTGCGACCACCAGCGTCACCTCAATACCGGGATTGCGGCGCACGAAGCGGGCGATGGCATTCGGCACGAGGTTGATGCTGAACGCCGATAGGCAACCGACGCGGATTTCGCCCGTGCCATAGTCGCGGATACGGGCGGCGGCGCTGCGCAGGCGAGCAAGACCTGCAAAGGAAACTTCCACCTCGCGGAAGAACAACTGACCTTCGGCGGTGGGGATCAGGCGGCCTTTCTCGCGGTCAAACACTTTGAAGCCGACCGCACGTTCCAGCGACATGATCGCCTTGCTGACGGCGGGTTGTGAGATGCCCAGCACCTCGGCGGCGCGGGCTGTGGTGCCGTAGGTGATCACAGTGTGGAAGGCTTCGATCTGGCGGATATCCATAGCTATAACCTAACCGCATTGAATCAGCATAAATCAATATTGGACGGAATAGCCTTGGGCTGTCAACCTTTGGGCAGGGCGGACAAGGAATACCGGAATGCAGGATGAGACGCGTTGTGTGACAAGGGTGCCAGTCAGCACCGAGGGCTATGACAGTCTGACGGTGCCGATTTATCGCGCCTCGACCATCCGTTACCCGGATGCGGCTGCATTTGCGCGGCGGATGGAGCGTGGCGCGGATGGCTATGTCTATGGCCTCTATGGCACGCCGACGCATCGCCATCTGGAGGGCAAGATCACCGAATTGCACGGTGGTGCGCGCACAGTGCTGACGCCGTCGGGGCAGGCGGCGAACAGCCTTGCGATGCTGACTGTTCTGAGTGCCGGGGATGTGGTTTTGCTGCCGGACACGGCTTATGGGCCGACGCGTGATTTTGCTGAAAATGATCTGCGCCAGCTTGGAATTGGGGCGGTGTTCTACGATCCGACCGATCTTGCGGCACTTGCCAGCTTGGCTGTGGGCGCGCGTTTGATCTGGGTGGAATCACCGGGATCGCTGACGCTGGAGATGCAGGATGTGCCTGCGATTGTGGCGCTGGCGCGGTCGGTCGGGGCTTTGGTTGGGTGCGACAACACCTGGGCCTCGCCGTTGAACTTTCGGCCCTTGGTGCATGGTGTGGATATCGTGACCGAGGCGCTGAGCAAACATTTCTGCGGCCATTCCGACATTCTGATGGGCTCGATCACCGTGCGGGACGCGGGCATGGGGCTGCGGTTGAAGGCGGCGATGGGGCGCTATGGCATTGGGGTGTCGCCGGATGATTGCGCGCTGGTGATGCGCGGGATTGAGACGATGGCGGTCAGAATTGCGCGGGCGTCAAGCACGGCCTTGGCCTTGGCCGCGTGGCTGGAAGCGCAGCCGCATGTCGCGCGTGTGCTGTTCCCCGCGCTGCCGTCTTTTCCGGGGCATGACATCTGGGCGCGCGATTTCAGCGGTGCGGCGGGGGTGTTTTCGGTGGTGTTTGATGCTGCCGCTGCACCGCATATTCTGGCCGGTTTGGACGCGCTAAGCCTGATTTCTATCGGGGCCTCTTGGGGCGGGACGCGCAGCCTTGCCGCACCCTCGGCGGTCGCACCTTTGCGCACAGCGACGCGCTGGGTCGGGCCGGAGTTCGTTCTGCGCCTGAGCATCGGGATGGAAGCGCAAAGCGATCTGCAAACCGACCTTTGCGGTTTTCTAGAAGCGATCAACACAAGAATCACAAACGACCACACGTCAAACATATAAACCATTCCCCCAACAGGAGAGATACCATGATGAAAAGACGCAGCATTCTCAAAGGCTTTGCCGCCGTGGCCGCAACGCCCTTCCTTCCTGGCTATCTGACCCATGCTTTGGCGGCCGAGGGCGACACCATCCGTTTTGCCATCGGCAAACCTGCGGGCGATATGAATCCGCATGTCTACAAAGGCCTGTGGGGCGCGCAGGATCTGATGTTTGAGCCGCTGATCACTTACGACAAAGGCGGCGAATTGCTGCCCGGTCTTGCCACGAAATGGGAATTGTCTGCCGATGGCCGCGTGCTGAAACTCGATCTGCGCGAGGGTGTCACATTCCATGACGGCGCGCCTTGGAATGCCGAGGCGATGAAGTGGAACCTTGATCGCTGGATCAAGGACGAGGGGAATTCGTGGATCAACCATGCCCGTCTGTTTGAAAACCTTGAAATCATCGGGGATCATTCTGTGGCGATGCACTTCAAAGAAGCGCCGCTCAGCCTGCTGTATGAACTGACTTATATCCGGCCCGCCCGCTATCTAAGCCCAGCCTCGGTGGCCGCCGATGGCAGCTATCAGACCCCCATCGGCACCGGCCCTTGGAAACAGGTGTCCGCCGATGACACCCTTAGCGCGTTCGAGCAGTTTGACGGCTATTGGGGCGACAAGCCCGGCTTTGCGCGGCTGGAGTTGGTGGTGCTGCCGGATTCGCGTGGCCGGATGGCGGCGCTGCGGGCAGGGGAAATCGACATTACCGGGGGTGATTTTCTGGCACCAATCACCGCCAATGAGGCGGCTACGCTAAAAGAGGCGGGCTTGGGCGTGGAAATCAGCTCTGGCATTGCCATGCTGTTGGGTTTCAACCCCGACCGCAATGTGGCTTTGGCCGACAAACGCGTGCGTAAAGCGATCAGCATTGGCTTTGACCGCGCCGCCATCGCAACCGTGCTGTATCAGGGGCTGTCGCAGCCTGCGGGCAGCATATTCCCACCATCCGTGCCGCTGGCTGGCACGCAGTTTCCGGCGAATGTTTACGCCCCGGATGAAGCGCGCGCTTTGCTGGGCGCGGCGGGTTGGACGGGCGAAGGCATCCGGCAGAAGGATGGCAAGCCGCTATCCATTGAGATTGTGGTGTCGAATGACCAGATTGCCGGATCACGCTCGATGGCCGAAGTGATGCAGGCGCAACTGGCTGAGATCGGCATTGATCTGACCATCCGCTCGGTAGACCATGCCTCGCGCCACAGTGACATTCCGGCGCGCAAATATGACATGGCACTGTTCCTGACCTTTGGCGCGCCGTATGAGCCGTTTGGCACTATGCTTGGCTATCTGTATTCGCCCTATGACAACGGCGTTGATGGCAAGATGGTGATGAGCCCTGATCAGCTTGACCCGCTTCTGCTGACCGCGATGAGTGCCAATCAGGCGACTGTGCAGTCCGCCTTGCAAGCGGTTTTCGATTGGATCCATGCCGAAACTGCGCTTGCGCCGCTGATGTTCACGCCAAGCATCTGGGCCTATGGCAGCCGCATCGAAGGATTTACCGCCCCCGCAACCGAATACGACACGCCGTATGAGGGCCTTCGGGTCAAGCAGGGCTAAGGAGAGACTGAATGCTCCGTTTTGTTTTCGGACGTGCGCGCAACGCCGCCGTTTTGTTGGTGCTGGCATCCATGCTGTGCTTCGGCCTTGTGGTGTCAGCGCCCGGAAATGTTGCCGTGCTGGTGGCAGAACTACGCACACCGGGGGCCACCTTCGCGCAGATTGCGGTGATTGAGGAGGAGTTGGGTCTGAATGACCCGCTTCCGATCCGCTACGCGAATTGGCTGTCGGGTGTGACAGAGGGCGACTTTGGCATCTCTTACAAAACCGGGGCGGATGTGGGCGACGCTATGGCGGGGCGGCTGTCGGTGACGGCCACCCTGCTTGCGGGGGCGGCGGGGTTCGCCGTCCTGCTCAGCTTAGGCTTGGGGTTTCTGGGGGCGCTGCGCCCCTACGGCGTGGTCGATACGCTGACCCGTGCGGTGGCGCTGGTCGGGGCATCGACGCCAACGTTTTTCCTTGGGGCGATGCTGATCTACGGCTTTGCGCTGTCGCTGGGATGGTTTCCGACCTTTGGCTTTGGCGACGGTCTGCGCAGCTGGATATTGCCGTGGATTTCGTTGGGGATGCTGCCGGGTTGCGTTCTCAGCCGGATTGTCCGCGTTGGGCTGGAAGAAGAAATGACCCGTCCCTTCGCGCTGACCGCCCGCGCCAAGGGCTTGACGCGCAACGTCATTCTGTTCCGCGATGCTTTGCCGAACATCGCCCCCGCTTACCTCAACGCCTTGGGCGCGCAAGCCACCGCGATGACGGTCGGCTCTGTGGTGATCGAGCCGTTGTTCGCTTGGCCCGGTGTCGGCGCGCTGTTCCTGCAAGGCGTGCAGTTCCGTGATTTCATGGTGGTGCAGGCCGGGCTGCTGATTTTCATCTCATTCTTTATCCTGCTGAACCTCGCGGTCGATATTGCCGTGATGTTTCTTGACCCGAAACTGCGCCGCCAAGGGGGCCATTGATGCGACTTGCTCATAAATTACGCGAGAGTTTGGCGGGATTTCCGCCGCTGGCTTTGTGGGTATTGTTCGCCTTTGCAGTGGTCGGCGTGCTTGGTCCCTATATCGTGCCGCACGATCCGCTGAAGCAGAACCTGCTGGCGGCGGGGCAGGGGTTTGGCTGGGACCACTGGCTTGGCACCGATCATCTGGGGCGCGATACGTTTTCGCGGCTGATCACCTCGGCGCGGACCTCGCTGGTCGGGATCACATTGGTGATGGCGATTGCCTTGGTGATAGGCTTGGGGCTTGGCACGCTGGCGGGCTATCATCGCGGTTGGGTGGATGAGGTGATCATGCGGGTCACAGATGTGGGGCTTGCGATGCCGTCGCTGATCATCGCGCTGGCGATGATTGGCATCTTTGGCACCGGATACTGGAACATGATCATAGCGCTGGCGCTGGCATGGTGGCCCGCTTTCGCCCGTGTCAGCCGTGCGGTGGCGACCACGGTGATGAATAAACCGCATATTGAGGCGTTGCGGGTGATGGGGGCCAGCCCGCTGCGGATATACTTCGGCCATCTGCTGCCCGCGACCACCGGGTCGGTGCTGGTCTATGCGACGGCTGATGCGGGCGGGCTGGCGCTGTCGATTGCCACGCTCAGCTTTCTGGGGCTTGGCGTGCAGCCGCCGACGCCGGAATGGGGGCAGATGCTGGTCGATAGCCTGCCATATCTGGAAAGTGATCCGCGACAGGTGATCTTGCCGGGTCTGGCGCTGACGCTGGTGGTGGTCGCGTTCAACTTCTTGGGCGAATCCCTCGCACTGAACCGGGTGCCGCGCCCGCTGCCCGCTAAACTGCTGCGCCTGCGCCGCGATGAGGCCGCTGGCTGGTCTGCACTGGCCAAGGGAGTCAAAGCATGAGCGTGGTCTATGAAGTGCGCGATCTGACGGTTGATCTGTTCACCCGCAACAACGCGGTGCGGGTGGTCGATGGCGTCAGCCTGCATGTGAAGCGCGGCGAGTGCCTCGCGATTGTCGGCGAAAGCGGCAGCGGCAAGACGGTGATGAGTTTTGCGCCGTTCGGGCTGATGCCGCCGGGTGTTTCGGTGGATTTGGCGGGCGAGATCACCTTGGCGGGCCAAAGTATTACGGGCATGGCCGAGCATGATCTGGTGCCGCTGCGGGGCAAAGATGTGGCGATGATCTTTCAAGACCCGATGTCGGCGCTGAACCCGGCACGCCGCATCGGCCGCCAGATCGCCGAGGTGTGCGAATTACATCTGGGGATGACCAAACCGCAATCGCAGGCCCGCACGCTGGAATTGATGCGGCTGGTTGGCATTTCCGATCCTGAAACCCGACTCTATCAATATCCGCATGAATTGTCGGGGGGCCTGTGCCAGCGCGTGATGATCGCAATGGCGGTGGCAGCAGAACCCAAGCTGCTGATCGCCGATGAACCCACAACCGCGCTGGATGTCACCGTGCAATCGCAGATTTTGGATGTGCTGCGCGATTTGCAGACCAAGCTCGGGATGGCGATTGTGCTGATCACCCACGATATTGGCGTCGTCGCCAGCATCGCCGACCGGGTGGCGGTGATGTATGCGGGGCGTCTGGCCGAGATGGGGCCGGTGGATCAGGTTCTGACCTGGCCAAAACATCCCTACACGCAGGCCTTGGTTGCGGCGATCCCGCGCCCAGATGATGCGGTCGGCAGCCCGTTTCGGGGCTTGCCGGGTATGCCACCCCTGTTGGCAGGGCCTATTCGCGGCTGTGCCTTTGCGCCGCGCTGTGTGCATGCCTTTGGCCCCTGCACCACCCAGCGCCCGCCGATCCGCGCGACGGATGCCGAAGACTGGCAAGCCACCTGTCATTTACTGTCCCATGAAGTCGAGGTGCTCGCATGACCCAACCCGTGCTAGAGGTGCGCAACCTCGTAACCCATTTCCGCAGTGTCGAGCGCGGAAAAACTATCAAGGCCGTCGATGGCGTGTCGTTGACCCTGTATCCCGGTGAGATTGTTGGGCTGATCGGTGAAAGCGGCTGCGGCAAGTCCACGCTGGGCCGGAGCATTGTGGGGCTGGCGAAACCGAATGCGGGCCAGATCATTCTGGATGGCGTCGATCTGTCCACGATGCGCGGGTCGCAGCTGCGCAAGACCCGTTCGGCAATTCAGTATGTGTTCCAAGACCCCTATTCGTCGCTGAACAACCGCCAGACGATTGGTGAGGCTTTCGCCGAGGCCCTCACCATCGCAGGACTTTCCCATCAAGCACATGCGGCCCGGATGGCTGATCTGCTGGATCATGTCGGCCTGCCTTCCACCGTAACCACCCGCTATGGCCGCGAATTGTCAGGCGGCCAGCGCCAACGGGTTGCCATCGCGCGGGCCTTGGCGCTGAACCCCCGCGTGCTGATCGCCGATGAACCCGTCAGCGCACTCGATCTGTCGGTGCGCGCGCAGGTGATGAACCTGTTCTTTGATCTTAGCCGCGATCTCGGCGTGGCTTGCCTGCTGGTCGCGCATGACTTGGCTTTGGTGCGGCAGGCGGCGGGCCGGAATTATGTGATGTATCTGGGCAAGATCGTTGAGGAAGGCAGCTCGGCGCAACTGTATTCCCGCCCGGCGCATCCCTATTCCAAGGCGCTGCTGGCATCGGCCCCTCATCCCGACCCTATAGCCGAGCGCGCCCGCTCGCGTGTGCCTTTGATCGGTGAAATCCCTAGCCCGACCAATCCACCGTCGGGCTGTCGTTTCCGTACCCGCTGCCCGGTGGCAGTGGCTGATTGCGCGCTGACGCTGCCCCCGGCAGTTGAAGTTGAACCCGGCCACCGCGCGGCTTGTTTGTTGGTGGAGGCATAATGTCAGGTGATCTGTGGGCGAAATCACTGGCTGAGGTGTCAGAGTTGATCCGCAGCAAAGCGGTATCTCCGGTTGACGTGCTGGACGGCTACCTCGCGCGCATCGCCGCACTGGACGGACGCATCCACAGCACCAACGCCTTGCGCGCAGACGCCGCCCGTGCCGAGGCAAAGCAGGCGGAAACCGACATCTCTCAAGGCAACTGGTGCGGCCCGCTGCATGGCATTCCCATCGGCATCAAAGACCTCATCGACGTGGCGGGCCTGCCCACCACCGCGCAAGCCGCGCATCGTCGCGATGCCATAGCAAGCGCAGATGCGGGCGTGGTGCGGGCGTTGAGACGCGCAGGCGCAGTGATCATCGGCAAGCACGCCACGGCGGAATATGCGGTTGGGATGAACGAGGACGGCGCTTTCCCGGCGGTGCGCAACCCGTGGAACCTCGATCTTGATCCGGCAGGGTCGTCCTCTGGATCATCCGCAGCCGTCGCTGCCGGATTTTGTGCTGGGGCAGTTGGGTCTGATACCGCAGGTTCCATCCGCGATCCTGCCGCATGGTGTGGCGTAGTGGGCCTGAAACCCACCGACGGGCTGGTCAGCCGAGCCGGGTTGCTGCCACTGTCGCGCACCATGGATTGCCTTGGCCCGATCGCCCGGACGGCGCAGGATTGCGCGCTGATGCTGGCGGGGATGATCTCGGATGATCCCGTTGATTTACTGCTGCCCGGATTTGCCGCCCCGGATCTGCGCCAGCTTCAGGCTGGCATCAAAGGCCTGCGCATCGGCATCCCTCGGCATTGCTTTGAAAACGATCCCAACGTGGACGCCGAAGTGCTTGCCGCCACCGCGCAGGCCATTCAGGTTCTGGCATCGCTTGGTGCTCAGATTTCAACGGTGTCGCTGGATGATTTCGCAACCTATGGCCGCGTCGCACGGCAGATCACCTGGCCGGAAGAATATGCCGAGCACGGTGCTGAATTGCGCGACCACCCTGATCGCTTCACGCCCGTCGCGCGGTCACGGCTGCAAGACGGCAAAGCGGTCACTGCCCCCGACTACATTAATGCCATGCGCCAGCGAACGGCCATGATCGCGGCGCTGGATCAAGTGATGCAAACGGTTGATGTGTTGTTCCTACCCAGCATGAAAACCCCAGCCCAGCCCCTTGGTTACGAGCACGGCCCGATGGGCGAGATCGAACTTTCGCTGTCGCGCCCGTTCAATCTGACGGGCAGTCCAGCCCTGACCATCTGCACAGGCTTTACCGCGCAGGGTCTGCCGATTGGCGGCCAATTCGTTGGCCGTTGGTTTGAGGACGGCACCGTGCTGCAAGCGGGCCATGCTCTAGAAAAGGAGGTAGGCCAGCGCACGAGACATCCACCGCTTACGGGTTAATTCCCGCCGACAATCACAGTTTTGAGCGGTGTTTGGAATGCTTTGCGACGGTCAATGACCTCAAATCGCGTCTGCGGTGGTAAACGCGGTTTTGTCTAAGCGTGGAGAGATCTTTGATCTGCGCGTAAAAGCCGGGTGGGCGGGTCATCCCCTGATTGGGCCTCTGGCACCAAATCCGGTCCCATATGATATAAAGGGCGACCGTCAGGCCGCCCTTCCAGTACTCCAGACTGATCAGCCCCAGCAGAGTTCAGTGCCTTTGGTGCTGTCGATCGACTCGACACCAGCGGCGGGTTTGTCGGTGACAAGGTTCACCCCGGTGTTGAAGAAGCTCAGCCCTTCGGATGCGGCAGGCTTGGTGCCGTCTTTGGCAAAAGCGGCAATGGCGTCGATGCCAAGCCCTGCCATTTTCAACGGGTATTGCTGCGAAGTAGCACCGATAGTGCCGCCTTTGACGCTTGCGATACCGGGGCAGCCGCCATCAACCGAAATGATGATCGCCTGACCTTCTTTGCCCGCGTTCTTCAGTGCCTGATAAGCGCCTTCGGCCGCAGGTTCGTTGATGGTGTAGACCACGTTGATATCGGGGTCTTTGGCGAGCAAGTTCTCCATCGCCTGCAACCCGCCTTCGGGGTTGCCGTCCGACCGCTCATGACCAACAATGCGCGGATCGGTTTCAGAGCCGATGATCTTTAGATTGGGAACTTCGATCCCGAAGCCGGTCAAAAACCCGGTGTCACGGGCGACATCGACCGAGATGTTGTCGTAGTTGATGTCTAACATGGCGATCTTGGCACCCGAAGTGTCGCCCATGGTTGCCGCCGCCCATTTGCCGATCAGCAGGCCCGCTTCAAAATTGTCGGTGGCAAAGGTGATATCCTGCGCCTCGGCGTCGCCAAGCGGCGTATCCAGTGCGATCACCAGAAGCCCCGCCGCCCGCGCCGCCTTCAGGGCAGGCCCGACCGAGTCATTTGCCGGAGTGATCAGAATGCCCTTGGCACCAGCGGACACACAGTTTTCGATGGCGTTGATTTGCGGCGTCGCATCGGTGTCCTTTTCGCCGGCAAAGGCCTTCAAGTCGATCCCGGCTGTCTTGGCTGCAACTTCGGCACCTTCCTTCATCTTTACGAAGAACGGGTTGGTGTTGTTCTTGGTGATCAAACAGGCCAAATCGGCAGCCGAAGCCGAAGCTGAACCTGCAAGCAGAGCAAACGTGGCAGCACCCGCCAAAGCGGCGATTTTGAATGTCATGTGGTATCCTCCCAGTGCAGGCAGGATGACCCTACCTGATACACGCGCAAAAGGTCGCGTTCAGCCTGCCCTTGCGTCAACGCTAAAAACTTTGCGTAAGGGAGGGTGCGATAGGGCTTGGTGGGCCAAAATCCTGCCCGGCATGGGGGTGGTTGGTGTTTGCCGCGCAAGCGCCTCGCTGTAACGCGACAGACAGGCCGTTTGGGTGCGACTTGCTATTGATCCGCACCGCCGCATCCTGCGGCACCAGCGCAGAAATACTTTGGGATCAAATGCCTGCGGCGGTCGTCGGTTCGTCCCGCGCTTCGGCGATGGCCTCTTTGCGTCCGGGCTTGGGATACAGGTTCTCAAACAACCGTCTGACCGTCGCCCCGGTGCTTTCCGGCGCAAAAGCCCATTCTCGAATCAACAGCGCAGCGCCACGGACGCCGGATTGCGGATCGTGCTTTGCCAAAGCCAACGTCAGGTTGCGCGTCGCCAGCGGCAGGCAGCGCTGATAAACCATTTCGCGCACGCCCGACAAAAGATGGTCCGAGGTTTCGGCCATCATGCCGCCGATGATGATTTTGTCGGGGTTCAGAATGCTGACAAGATCGGCAATCACCTCGCCCACAACCCGCCCGGCTTGCCGGACCAGTTGCACGGCTTCAGGCACGTTGCCGCGCACCAGATCGACCACGTCACGCGCGGTTTGTGTCCGGTAGCCCTTTTCGCGCAGATCACGGGCGATGGCCCAGCCCGCCGCATAGGCCTCGACGCAGCCCATCTTGCCGCAACGGCACAGCTTGGCCGCTTCGCTGCCAAGCTGAATATGCCCGATGTCGCCAGAGGCCCCGTTGGCGCCGCGAAACAGCCGCTCTTCGGCCATGATGCCACAGCCTATCCCGGTGCCGATCTTCACATAGACAATCTGCACCGCCTTATTGGCGTGCAAATCCACCTCTGCCATCGCCAACAGGTTGACATCATTGTCGATAATCACCGGCAGCGGCAGCAGCTTTGCCAGAAAGCCGCGAATGTCGAAATCATCCCACCCCGCCATGACCGATGGCCCGACCACGGTGCCGGCTTTGAAATTGACCGGGGCAGGCAGTGACAGACCAAGGCCGACAAGATCCTGCATCCGGCGATTCAGCCCCGCCACCAGCCGGGTGATGGTTAAGGCGATCTGCGTCAGCGTGGTTTCTGGGCTTTGGTTGATGTCGAAGGGAATGGTTTCCTCGGTGATGACAGCCGGAGCAAGATCGGTGATGGCGATGTGCAGATGGGTTTCCCCCACATCCGCCGCCGCGATCAGCGCCAAGGCATTGTTCAGCCGGATCGGGCGTCGTGGTCGCCCACCTGACAGCATCAGCTCATCGCCTTCGCTGATGATGGCGGCTTCGAACAGCTCGGACAGGCGTTGACCCACGGTGACCCGGCTGAGCCCCGTCACCTCGGCCAGCTGCCCGCGTGACAAGCCGTTCCGCGCCGCTGCAATCTGCGGCAACAGGGCCATCGCTCCCACAGAGGGAAGCAACGGTCGCTTTGCATCATGTGACATATGCCTATCCGATCAGCACCCGTGATGAACATTCGATGAAGATTCTTGCCGTAAGAAAACTAGCGCAGATTTGAGGCGCGTTTTCAAGTCAGTTATGCATAGAAATGATCATAAGAAGATATGTAAACTATCGCTTCTATGCATAACAACATCGCAACGCCTATTCTGTGGGCGAGCCGGGGGGAGGTTCTGTCGGTTCTTGGCAAAACGGGAGGAATGATATGACGATGTTGCGCAAGATTTTGCAGGGCGGCAGTGCGATGGCACTTTTGGCGAGCTTGACGGCTGGCGGTGCGCAAGCCGCAGACAAGCCCAAGGTGCTGATGCTGTTTTCCTACCTTGGCGATCAGGCCTATGTGCGTCAGTTCAATGTCGCCGCAGGCCGCGCCAAAGTGATCGACGATGTGCAGATTGACGTGAAATCCGGGGCCTCGCGTGGCGATGTGAACTTCTTCATTCAGGAAATCGTCAACGCCACCACCGAAGGTTATTCGGTCATTGCCGTCAACACCGGGGCCACCTCGGCTGAACTGACGGCTGCGTTGAACGAGGCGACCAAGGCGGGCATCAAGGTGATGTCGTTTGACGGTGCACCGCCGCCGATTGATACCCTGACCGCGCAAGTCAGCTACGATTCCGCCGGGGCGGAACAGGCTGTGGTGAATGAATTTGTGAAACTCCTGCCCGAAGGCGGCGAGATCGGCACCATCCGCTGCATCGCGGGTCTGGCCGATACCGATGCCTTCATGAACGCCTTCATCGCAGCGGCCAGCACCACAAAGCTAAAGATCGTCGCCGAGGGCGATGCGAAATGCGATCCGAACAACTCGCGCACCATTGCCGAAGGCATGTTGAACGCCCATCCCAACCTTGTCGCGATCTATGACATTTTCGATGTGTCGGCCCAAGGCACGCAGCAGGCGCTGGCGGCGGCGGGGTCGAAGGTCATCCTTGGCTCTATCGGCGGGCAGGAATATGCGCTGAAAGCCATTGCGGCAGGCGATGCCAACTGGAAGTTCACCGTACCCTATCCCTTTGAAGTGATTGCACGCACCGCCACTGATACCGCCGCAGACCTTGCCCGTGGCAAGACTGTGGCTGCCATTGTCGTGGTGCCGCCGCAGCCGGTGCAAACGACGGAAAATGCGGGTGATATGGTGCAGATGGTGTCCGATGTCGTGGCTGGCAACGTCGATGCGTTGGTGAAGTGACATCATGACCAAGGGTGCTGGCTCCCAAGGCAGCACAGCTTCGGCAGGACGGAGAGACAAACTCTCGGTCCTGCTGACCTTGCTGCACTCTGGTCCTATCGTCATTCTGATCGTGCTTCTGACGATCTTTGGCGCTTTGGCGGACAATTTTCTGTCCGTCCGCAACATCCAAAACCTGCTCGCACAAAGCGCCATTGTCTGCGCGCTGGGGCTGGGGCAATTTCTGGTCATTCTGGTGCGGGGAGTCGATGTCTCTGTCGGCAGCACGATTGCGTTGAGTGTGGTCGTGGTGGCTACCCTGACCGGCGTGGACGCGCCGAGTTCGGTGGCGCAAATCCTGCTCTATCCGCTGGTGGGCCTGACCGTTGGTCTTGCCAATGGCGTGATGATCGTCAAGGGCGGCATCCCGCAGCCTTTGGTGGTGACGGTTGCCATGCTGGGCATCGTCGCGGGGGCTGCCCTGTTGATCAGCGGCGGCAACACGCTGGTCGGTGTCTCGCCCGCCGTGCATTGGTTGGCCAATGGCAAGCTGTTGGGCATTCCCGCCGGCGCAGTGCTGGTCATCGCTTTGTGCGCGGTGTTCTGGGCGCTTTTGCGTCGCACCCAATGGGGCCGCTGGCTTTATGCGGTTGGCGGCAATCCGGATGTTGCGCAGTGGGTCGGCCTGCCAAGGGATCGCCTGATCATGAGCGCTTATGCTTTGTGTGGCACCATGGCTGGCGTTGCGGGTATGCTCTACCATGGCCGCACCGGATCAGCCTCGCCGTTGTCGGGGGCAGGCTATGAGCTGGACGCCATCACTGCCGTTGTCGTCGGGGGTGCCAGCCTGTTCGGTGGGCGCGGCAACGTCGCCAATGTGCTGTTTGGGGCGCTGATCATCGCGGTAATCCGGGGCGGCTTGCAGCAGCTGAATGTCTCGCCGTTCTGGTCGTCGGTCGCCATCGGCGTCGGCATCCTGATCGCGCTGGAACTCGATGTGCTGCGCAAACGCGTGGAAACCCGCATCCGGGTGCTGCGGGCAAGGCAGGTGAACGCATGAGCGTGGTTATTGCAAACGGCGTTGGGTCGGACAGTGTGGCAGGCCGGAAAACCGTGCTCTCCATCCGCGATGCGCGCAAATCCTACGGCTTTGTCACTGCTTTGGCGGGGGCATCGCTGGACCTGCATGAAGGCGAAGTGCTTGCCCTGCTGGGCGACAATGGCGCGGGAAAATCCACCCTGATCAAGGCGATCAGCGGCATCGTCCAGATCGACTCGGGCAGCATGTCGCTTGATGGCACCCCCCTCCGCCTGCGCTCGCCTGCCGAGGCGCGGTCTGCGGGGATTGAGACGGTGTTTCAGGACTTGGCGGTGTTCGACAACCTGACGGTTTCGGACAATTTCCTGATCGGCCATGAGACCACTTGGCCGCGCTGGATGGGGCGGCTTGGCTTTGTCTCGGCGCGGGCCGAACGCGAAAGCTGGCGCAAACATGCAGCTGAGTTAAGCGTCGGCCATGTGCCGCCGGGACAAGAGATTGGCCTGATGTCGGGCGGTCAGCGCCAAGCCGTTGCCGTCGCCCGCGCCGTGGCTTTTGCCCGCCGGGTGATCATCCTTGATGAACCCACAGCTGCATTAGGCGTGCGCGAATCCGACGAAATTTTAGAGATGGTCCACGCCCTGCCCAAACGTGGCCTGTCCGTCATCATCGTCAGTCACAACATGGACCATGTGGTGCGCGTGGCGGACCGCGCCGTTGTGATGCGCCGGGGCCGCGATGTCGGACAGATGCAGGTCAAGGACGGCGTGCAGAAAGACCTTGTTGCCATGATCATGGGGGCCACCTGATGGCCCCGCAAAATCCATTCAATCGGAGACTGCTATGACTGCCACCCAAAAAGACATGGCCAACGCCATTCGCGCCCTTGCGATGGACGCGGTGCAACGGGCCAATTCCGGCCACCCCGGTATGCCGATGGGTATGGCCGAGATCGGCGTGGCGCTGTGGCGGCAACACCTGCGGCACAACCCCGCCAACCCGGATTGGATCAACCGCGACCGCTTTGTTTTGTCGAACGGCCATGGCTCGATGCTGATCTACGCTCTGCTGCATCTGACCGGATATGACCTGACCATCGACGACATCAAGGCGTTCCGCACCCTGCACAGCAAGACGCCCGGCCACCCAGAACGCGGCTATACGCCGGGGGTTGAAACCACGACTGGCCCCTTGGGGCAGGGCATTGCCAATGCCGTCGGCATGGCGATGGCCGAAACCATTCTGGCGGGCCGCTTCAACCGCCCCGGCCATGCGGTGATTGATCATTACACCTATGCCTTCCTTGGCGACGGCTGTTTGATGGAGGGCATCTCGCATGAAGCCTGTTCGCTGGCGGGCACGCTTGGGCTTGGCAAGCTGATTGCGCTTTATGACGACAACGGCATCTCGATTGACGGCCATGTCGAGTGCTGGTTCGCCGACGACACCCCCGCGCGGTTCCGCGCCTATGGCTGGCAGGTGATTGCGGATGTCGACGGTCACGATGTTCAGGCCGTCTCGAACGCCATCACCGCCGCTAAGGCCGATAACACGCGCCCGACACTGATCTGCTGCAAGACGACGATTGGCATGGGCGCGCCGACCAAAGCAGGCAGCCACGACAGCCACGGCAATCCGCTGGGCGATGCGGAAATCGCCGCCACCCGCGCCGCCATCGGTTGGCCTCATGCGCCGTTTGTCATTCCCGCTGACGTTGCCGCCGCGTGGTCGATGCAGGCCGAAGGGGCTGCGCTGGAGCAGGCTTGGCAGGCTACTTTCGCCGCCTATGCCCAAGCTTTCCCCGATCTCGCCGCTGATCTGGTCCGTTGCATGGCCGGAAACCTGCCCGATAACTTTGCCGCCGAAGCAGAACATTTCCTCGCCAAAGTCGCAGGCGAAGCCAAGCCGGTGGCGACCCGCAAAACCAGCCTTGACGCCATCACCCAGTTTTCACCGCTATTGCCCGAACTGATCGGCGGCTCGGCAGACCTTGCCAGCTCGAACCTGACCAACTGGGCGGGGATGCAGCCGATGACCAAGGGGCAGGGCGGCAACTACGTCTATTATGGCGTGCGCGAGT
Organism: Pseudomonadota bacterium; assembly: GCA_040387915.1. Classification (GTDB taxonomy): domain Bacteria; phylum Pseudomonadota; class Alphaproteobacteria; order Rhodobacterales; family Rhodobacteraceae; genus Cypionkella. Next base: position 114,791 of record JAZKCV010000005.1, on the reverse strand, counting down.
TTGGCATGGCGGCGATCATGAACGGCATGGCAGCGCATGGTGGACTGCGCCCGTTTGGGGCCACCTACCTGACCTTCTCGGACTATTCCCGCAACGCCATCCGCATGGCGGCGCTGATGAAACTGGGCGTCATCCATGTGCTGACCCACGACTCGATTGCGCTTGGTCAAGACGGCCCGACCCACCAACCCATCGAGCATCTGGCCAGCCTGCGCATGATCCCCAACCTTGACCTGTGGCGTCCCTGCGATGGCGCAGAGGCAGCCGTGGCTTGGGCCGTGGCGCTGGAAAACCGCAGCAAACCGACAGTGCTGGCGCTCAGCCGTCAGGGGCTCAACGCACAGGCGCGCGATGCCAAAACCCTAAGCGCGATCCGAAGCGGCGGCTATATCCTGCGCCCGGAAACAGGTCCGCTGAAAGTTATCCTGCTTGCCACCGGCTCCGAGGTTGAAATCGCGGTTGCCGCCGCTGAACGTCTTAGCGATGGCGTGCGCGTGGTGTCGATGCCGTCTTGCCACGTCTTTGACCAGCAAACGCCGGAATGGCGGGCCAGCGTGCTGCCCAAGGGCATCCCGGTTGTGTCCATCGAGGCGGGAACCACGCATGGCTGGCACCGCTATGTCGGGCGCGATGGCACCTGCATCGGGATTGACAGCTTTGGCGAATCTGCCGCCCCGTCCGTGCTTTACAAGCACTTCGGTCTTACGTCAGATGCCGTGGTCGCAGCGGTAGAAAGCGTGCTTTGATGACGGAATACCTGATTGGTCTGGACTTCGGCTCGGCCTCGGCACGTGGTGTTTTGGTGGATGCGGGCACCGGGCAAGAGGTCGCCTCGCACAGCCAAGACTACCGCCACGGCACCCTGACCACGGCTTTGCCGGACGAAACACCTTTGGCGCGGGGCTGGGCGCTTCAGGTCGCGCAAGACTACCTTGACGTAGTGGAAGTCATCCTGAAGCAGCTTGGCAATGGCCGTCGGGTTCTGGGCATGGGCATTGGCTTTACCGCCAGTTCCCCGATGCCAACCGATGCCGCGGGCACGCCGCTTTCGACGCTGTTCCCCGAAGATCCCCACGCCTATGTCAAACTGTGGAAACATGCCGCCCAACCGCAGGCAGACCGGATCAACCGACAAGGCGGCGACTATCTGCAACACTTCGGCGGTAAACTTTCGGGCGAGTGGTTGCTGCCCAAAGCCGCCCAAATCGCGGAAGAAGCGCCCGACAGTTGGGCCCGCACCGCACGGTTCATCGAGGCTGGCGATTGGCTGGTTTGGCAGCTTGTCGGGCACGAGGTGCGCAGCCTTGGCATGGCCGCCTACAAGGCCCAATACAACCCTAACAAGGGCTATCCTGATGTGGTCGATGGGCTGGCCGCCCGCCTCTCCGCCCCCTTGCCGATCGGTTCCAAAGCCGGCGCGCTTTCCGCCGATTGGCAAGCCCGCACCGGTATCATCGGCCCCTGTCCGGTCGCTGTGGCGGTGATCGACAGTCATGTGGTGCTGCCTGCCATCGGCGCTGTCGAGGATGGCTGCTTTGTCGCCGCCCTTGGCACCTCTGCCGTGTCCTTGATGCTCAGCCACGATTACCACCCGCTGCCCGCAGGCATCGAAGGCACCGCCATTGACGGCTCTGTCCGTGGTCTGTGGTGCTATGAGGCGGGGCAGGCCTGCTTTGGCGATATGCTCAGCTGGTTCGTCAACGCTTTCCCGCGCGGCAGCAATGCCACCGAGAGTTTTGCCGCCTACAACGCGGCAGCGGCGGCTTTGCAACCCGGCCAGAACCGCCTGTTCGCGCTTGATTGGTGGAACGGCAACCGCGTGCCGCACGCCAATTCGGCGCTGAGTGGATTGCTGATCGGCCTGACCATGCAGACCGATGCCGTCGCAATCTACCGCGCGCTGATTGAATCGCTCTGCTACGGCATGCGCCAAGTCTTTGAGCTTTACCAGAACGGCGGCTTCTACATCCGCCGTGTCGTGCTGACCAGTGGCCTTGCCACAAGAAATCCGCTTTTGGTGCAGACCATGGCCAACGTGCTTGGCCGCAGCATCGAGATTCCCAACATCAAGAATTCGACCGCCATCGGTGCTGCAATACACGGGGCTGTCGCCTGTGCTCTGGTGCCCGATTTCGCGGCGGGTGCTGCGCGCTTTGGGGCCAAATCAGCCACCACATACGACGCTGATCCAACTGCATTTGCCGTCTATTCCAGGATATTCCGCCACTATCAGGCGCTGTCGCATGACCCGAAAGTCCTCGCGGCGATGGAGGGTCTCGCCGCGCTACAAGCGGTAGAGGCATGACGCGTGCTTAAGCAACGGCCACGCGCATGACCGGGATGGATCCGCTGAAAAGGTAAGCAATCCGAATGCAGTTGAAGCCGGGACTGAACAGCTAGAAACTTAGGCCGGAATGATCAATCTTTCCGGCCTGCGTGGCTTCTCATGATCACTCAGAGGATTTGGCCCAGAGGTTGATGGATTTCTCCTCTGAAATCGCGTCGATGGCGGCAAGTTCTGCGGGCGTAAAATCAAGGTTGTTGATCGCCCCAACGCAATCGACGATCTGCGAGGGTTTTGAGGCCCCGATCAACGCCGAGGTGATGCCACCACCGCGCAAAACCCAAGCAATCGCCATTTGCGCAAGGGTTTGGCCACGCGCTTGTGCCATATCGTTCAGCTTTTTCACCGATTCAACCGCCTTTTCCACCACGGAAGGGTGCAAAGACTTGTCCTGCGCGGCGCGGCTGCCATCGGGAATTCCGTTGAGGTATTTATTGGTCAGCAAACCCTGGGCCAAAGGTACGAAAGCGATGGAGCCCATGCCAAGCTCTTGCAGCGCGTCTTTCAGACCCTCGGTTTCAACCCAGCGGTTGAGCATGTTATAGCTCGGCTGATGGATCAGGCAGGGCGTGCCCAATTCTTTCAGAATGGCGTGGGCTTCGCGGGTGCGCTGGGTGTTATAGCTGGAAATCCCAACATAGAGCGCGCGACCGGAACGCACGATATGATCCAACGCCATCATGGTTTCTTCCAGCGGCGTGTCGGGATCAAAGCGATGCGAATAGAAGATATCGACGTAATCCAGCCCCATCCGTTTCAGGCTTTGGTCGCAGGACGCGATCAGATATTTGCGCGAGCCCCACTCGCCGTAAGGACCGCCCCACATGTCATAGCCCGCCTTCGACGAGATAATCATCTCATCGCGATAGGGTTTGAAATCGGCCTTCAGAATTTCGCCAAAGGCAGTTTCAGCCGAGCCGGGCGGCGGGCCGTAGTTGTTGGCCAGATCGAAATGCGTGATGCCGAGATCAAAAGCGGTGTGACACATCGCGCGTTTGGTGGCGTGCGGCGTGTCTTCGCCAAAGTTGTGCCACAGCCCAAACGAGATCGCGGGCAGTTTCAGGCCGGATTTGCCGCAGCGGCGGTAGGGCATAGACTCGTAGCGGTTTTCGGCGGCGGTATACATGGCGAACCCTCTGTTTGGTTTGCGCTAACAGTTCTGCGCAAACCGCACTAGCGTCAAGGGCGCGGCGAAGCGCCGATGCGTAGAAAACGTGATCGGGCGCGCGTTGCCCTTTGGCGTTGATCACGGCATAGTGTGGATAAGTTGAGCCGGGGTATCCATGTATAGTGTTCAGATCAAGAAAACGTCGCGCATCGTCGCGGGGGCTTTCGCCCTGTGCCTGATTGCGGGTACGGCTGGGCAAGCGCTTGATCGGCTTGAGTTTAGCGCTCCGGGTGCGCCGAAAGCTTTGGAGAAAGAGCTGCGCGCGGCGTCGATTTTGCTGGGCTCTGAAAAGGCCGGCAACACGTTGGCGCAGGATATTTTCACCGATGCGCGGGCGGAATATGCCAGCCTGCTGAACGCGCTTTATGCGCGCGGCTATTACTCGGCGGTGATCCACGTCTACGTCGATGGGGTCGAGGCCGCCAGCATTGCCCCTCTGGATGCGCCGGGGTCTATTTCCACGATTAAAGTGGTGGTGGAGCCGGGGCCGGAGTTTGCCTTTAGCCAAGCCCGGATTGCCCCCTTAGCCAAGCGCACCAAACTGCCCGAGGGCTTTGCGGTGGGTAAAACCGCCGAAAGCGGTGTGATCCTAGAAGCGGTGACGGCGGGAGTGAACGGTTGGCGTGATCGCGCCCATGCCAAGGCGGATGTGGCCAGCCAAAAGCTGACGGCGGATCATGCTAAGGCGACGCTTGCGGCGGATGTGGTGCTTGATCCGGGGCCAGCCTTGCGCTTTGGGCGCTTGACGATCAAAGGCGCTGATCGGATGCGGCTGGCAAGGGTGCGCGCGATTGCCGGTCTGCCGGAAGGCCGCGCCTATTCGCCTGCGGAACTGGAACGTGTCGCCTCGCGTCTGCGTCGGACGGGCGTGTTCAAATCGGTGACGCTGACCGAGGATGATGCCATCACAGCACCCGATCTGCTGGGGATCACCGCAACCTTGGTCGAGGAAAAGAAGCGCCGCTATACCTTTGGCGCCGAGCTGAGCAGCAATGATGGCGCGACGGTGAACGCGGCCTGGTTACATCGCAATCTGTTTGGCGGCGGTGAGCGGCTGAAGATCAGCGGTGATGTCACCAATATCGGTTCTGCCGTTGGTGGGGCGGATTTCCTGCTGGGGGTGTCGCTGGAACGCCCCGCGACGTTTACGGCTGATACCACGGCGGGTGTGGTGCTGACCTACGGCAGGCTGAACGAGGCTGATTATGACGCCGATCTGTTTGGCGCGACGGTAACGCTGACCCAAATCCTGACCGAGCAGTTGTCGGCCAAAGCCGGGGTGTCTTACGACTATGCCCGCATCACTGATCCGTTGGGCGAATCCACCTACCGCGCCGTCTCGCTGCCACTCAGCGTGATCTGGGACAGGCGTGACAGCAAAACTGACGCGACGCGGAATTTCTATGTCACGGGCGAGGTGAAGCCGTTCCTTGGCTTTGGCGATACCGACAGCGGTGTGCGTGCGACGTTTGATCTGCGTGGCTATCGGGCTTTGGGTGAAGCGAAACGCTTGGTTCTGGCGGGCCGGGTGCAGGCGGGTGCGGTGTTTGGCGCAAGCCTTGCGGGCACGCCGCGTGACTATCTGTTCTACTCGGGCGGCGGCGGCACGGTGCGCGGCCAGCCCTACCAGTCCTTGGGCGTGAATGTGTTAAGCGACGGTATGGGCGGCACGTTCCAGACCGGCGGTAAGACCTTTATCGGCGGCTCATTTGAAGCGCGGGTAAAAGTAACCGAGTCGATTGGCGTGGTGGGCTTTGTCGATATGGGCCGGATCGACGCGGATCAGTTCTTCAGCGATTCCGGCGATTGGCAGGCAGGCGCCGGGATTGGGGTTCGCTACGCAACGCCGGTGGGGCCGATCCGATTGGATTTGGCGGGGCCAGTGGGCGGCGATACGGGCGATGGCGTTCAGGTTTATGTTGGTTTGGGGCAGGCATTCTGATGCGGAAATTATTCCTTGCCAGCTGTCTGGCTTTGCTGCCGCTTACGGGCCACGCGCAGACCGATGACCGCGATTATTTGACGGCCTTCATTGAGGACAGCCTTTCGGGCGCGGGTCGCAAAGTGGTGGTGACGGGCTTTGCGGGCGCTTTGTCGTCGCAAGCCAGCCTGACCGAATTGACGATTGCCGATGATGCGGGTGTTTGGCTGACCCTGCGCGATGTCAGCTTGGATTGGAGCAGGTCTTCGCTGCTGTCCGGCGCTGTCGTGGTGAATGAACTCACCGCAGGCGAAATTATACTGGATCGCCTGCCCACCAGCGAGACAACGACAACAGCACCCGAAGCCGGGACGTTCGCATTGCCTGAACTGCCGGTTTCGGTGGAAATCGGCCAGATCGCCGCCAAGCATATCGTGCTGGGGCCAAGTGTTTTGGGCACTGGATTGGAGGCGACACTAGAGGCCTCGCTGTCTTTGTCGGGCGGCGAGGGCAAGGGCAGTCTGGTGCTGGAACGCACCGATGCGGGGCCAGCGGGCAAGGTCTCGCTGACCGCGTCTTACACCAACGCCACGCAACAGCTGTCGATTGATCTGGCGGCAGAGGAAGCGGCGGGCGGGATTGCTTCGGTCAAGCTGGGGCTGCCCGGTGCGCCTTCGGTGGCGCTGAGCGTAAAGGGCGCAGGCCCGGTTTCCGACTTCGCCGCCGATGTCGCGCTTACCACCGACGGCGTGGATCGGCTGGCGGGCAAGATCGCGCTGACGGGTCAAAAAGATGGCGCGACGGCGTTTTCGACCGATCTGGCGGGCGATCTAGCCCCCTTGTTCCTGCCGTCTTATGCCGAGTTCTTTGGCAATTCGGTCAGCCTGAGTACCGCTGGCAAACGTTGGCCGGATGGGCGGTTGGCGCTGGATACGCTGGCGGTGAAGGCCAAGGCGTTGGCGTTGCAAGGCTCGCTGACTTTGGCTGCGGATGGTTTGCCGCAGAAGTTCAATCTGACGGGAAAGATCGCTGCCCCGGATGGCAGCCCGGTGCTGTTGCCGTTGACGACGGAGCTTCCGGTCAAGGTCAGCTCTGCCGACATCGCGGTCGGCTACGACGCCACGCAGGATGAGGGCTGGAGCGCCAGTATTGCCATTCTGGGCCTTGATAGAGCCGATTTTCGTGCCAGTAGCCTTGGTCTTTCGGGGTCGGGTCGGATCGCGCGGCTGTCGGGCAAGCGGCAGGTTGGCGGCACATTCAAATATACCGCCGAAGGGTTGGAGCCGACGGATCTAAGTCTTGGCCGCGCGCTGGGCTCGGTGATCTGGGGTGACGGCTCGGCCTATTGGCGCGAGGGCGATGGCAGCGTGACCTTGCAGCGGTTGGCGCTGATGGGCGAGGATTATGCGGCACTGGTCAGTGGCAAGATCGAAGGCTTGGACGATGCGCTTGCGATCACCGGCAAGGCCAGCGCCAAGATGGAGGATCTGTCGCGGTTGTCAGGCCTTGCGGGTCGCAGTTTGGCGGGCGCGGCGGAAGTTTCGGTCAGCGGCAACGGCAGCCCGATCACCGGGGCGTTCGATCTGACGGGCAGCGCCACGGGCACAGATATGCAGGCGGGTGTGGCCGAATTGGACAATCTGCTGCGCGGCCAAGCCACAGTAATAGCCTCGGTTCTCCGGGACACCACGGGCACGACATTGCGCGATCTGTCAGTGCAGGCCGCGTCGCTGACGATGAAAGCCAAGGGCAGTTTGGCCAGCACGGGCAGCGACATCACCGCCAATCTGCTGTTCCGCGATTTGGGCAGCTTGGGCGGACAGTATCGCGGCGCGCTGGGCGGCGAGGCGCATCTGACCGGAACATTAGAGGCGGGCAAGCTGACGTTTGACGCCAATGGCCGCAGCTTGGCGATTGGCAATCCGCAGGCGGATAAGCTGCTCGCGGGCAATTCTGTTGTAGGGCTGGTGCTGTCGATGACAGACAGCGTGATCCAAATCGACAGGGCTACGCTGACCAACCCGCAGCTAGAGGCGCAAGCCTCGGGCAGTGTGGCAGGTGACAAGCAGACGATTGATCTGACGGCTCGGCTGAAGAATTTGGCGCTGATCGTGCCAGAGTTTCCGGGGGCTTTGTCAGTGACGGGCACCGCCGTGCAGGATGCGTCAGGCGTGACACTGAATCTGGGAGGCAAGGGGCCGGGGCAGATTGATGCGACGGTGAAGGGCCAAGTCGCACCGGGATTCGGTTCGGCCGATTTGGCGATCAAGGGCACGGCGCAGGCGGCTTTGGCCAACGCCTTTATCCAACCCCGTGCGATTTCGGGCCAGATGGGTTTTGATCTGCGGCTGAACGGGCCACTGGGTTTGCAATCTTTGTCCGGCCCGGTGACGCTGTCCGGTGGGCGTCTGGCCGACCCCAGCTTGGCCTTTGCGTTGCAGGACATCACCGCGCGGGCCAATCTGGCGCAGGGTCGGGCTGCGATTGATGTGACGACGAATGTCTCCTCGGGCGGCAGTTTGACGGTGAAGGGAAGTGCTGCTCTGACAGCGCCTTATGCGGGCGATCTGGCGGTGGATGTGCGGCAAGTGACCTTGCGCGACCCTGATCTGTTTGAAACCACGCTGAACGGCAATGTGACACTGCAAGGCCCGCTGATGGGCGGTGCGATGATCGCAGGGCGGATCGGTCTTTCGGAAACCGAACTGCGGGTGCCCTCAACAGGGTTCGGCGGCGCAGGCGGTTTGCCGGGGCTGGAGCATAAGAATGAACCCAGACCCGTGCGCGCCACTCGTGCGCGGGCGGGGCTGATCGCCACTGGCAAGGATGCGGGCGCAGGCACCGGGCCGGGTTTTGGGCTGGATATTACCGTATCCGCCCCCAGCCTGTTCATCCGGGGTCGTGGCTTGGACGTTGAGATGGGCGGCGATTTGCGTCTGCTGGGTAGCACTGATGCCGTGGTGCCCTCGGGCGCGTTCGATCTGATCCGGGGACGGTTGGAGATTTTGGGCAAACGCCTTGATCTGACCGAGGCGGTATTGCAGATGCAAGGCGATCTGGTGCCCTTTATCCATATCGTCGCCAGCACCGAAAACGACGGCATCACCAGCGGCGTGACGATTGACGGCCCGGCGACCGATCCGGTGGTCACCTTCACCTCAACCCCCGAACTGCCGCAAGAAGAAGTCTTGGCGCAACTGCTGTTCGGGGAGGGTTTGCAAAACCTATCGGCGTTTCAGGCGCTGCAACTGGCCAATGCGGTGGCCACTTTGGCAGGGCGAGGCGGGCAGGGCGTGGTGTCGAAACTGCGTGAGGGCTTTGGGCTCGATAATCTGGATGTGAAAACCGATGCGTCGGGTGGGGCTGCGGTGACGGCGGGTAAGTATCTGACCAAGAACATCTATTCCGAAGTGACGGTAGATCAGAATGGCCAGTCTGAGATCAACCTGAACCTTGATGTCAGCAAATCCATCACCTTGCGGGCGCAGTCAGGCTCGGATGGCAATACCGGTTTGGGCGTGGTGCTAGAAAAAGACTACTGAAACGGCTTGTAGTTGCGGTTGCGTTCCGCATCCACAGCCGCGCCCAAAAGCACTGCATAGGCGCTGACGTAAAGCCACATCAGCAGCACCACCACCGCACCAATCGAGCCATAAACCCGATTGTAAGACGCAAAATTCGCCAGATACAAAGTAAAGCCGCGTGTCGCCAAAACCCACAGGATCACCGCCACCAGCAGGCCCCAGGACAGCAGCGGCGGGCGGGTTGTGGTGTAGTTTGGCCCCAAGCGGTAGGCCAGACCTACCGCCAGAACGGCAGCGACGATGCCCAGCAGCAGGTTGGAATCGGCCAGCAAAGATCGCGGCAACGCACTTGGCAAATAGGTCAGCACCACCGGCAGGATCACCGCCATCACCAGGGCCGACAGCACCAGCCCGACCAGCACAAAGGTCAGCACAATCGCGCGCAACTGATGCCAATGACCGGAACGATTGGGCAAATGATGAATGGCGTTCAGGCCCCGGATCAGCGCCGCCACCCCGGCGCGCGCAGACCAAAGCGCCAGCGCAGTTGATACCAATGTGGTTAGCCCAAGATTGCCGGAGGGCACGGCCAGCAAAGCCTCTACCTGACCAAAGATCAGGGAATAGGCATCATGGGGAAGGAAGCCGCGCAGCAGTTCGATTTCTTCGCGGATCACCGAAGGGTTTGAGATAAACCCCCAAATTGCGATGATCGCCGCCGCCGCCGGAAAGATCGCCAGAAACGCATAAAACGCAACGCCCGCCGCGATCAGATCGAGCTCGGCCTGTTCGGTGCGGCGGTAATAGCGCAGGATTGCTGCGTTGACATTGGGGGGCAGCAGGTGCAACCGCATTAGTCTTCGCCTTCCAGCCGCACGCGCAATTCGCGCAATACGGGTAACACCGCGCGGACCTTATCGGCTCCCAATGCGGTGACAACTTCTGCGATTAAGGGCGAAACCGAGGCCACAGCGGCATCGCGGGCGGATCGGCCCGAGGGGCTGATGGCGACAAACTTCTGCCGCGCATCGTCCCAATCGGGGCGGATATGGATATGGCCGGCCCATTCCAGCTTTGCCAGAGTGTTGGTCATCGCCCCGCGCGTAACGTGAAATGCGCGCGCCAGTTGCGCCGGGGTGCGTTCTTCGTTCAGCCTTGCCAGATGGTTCAGCACCGAGAAATGCGACAGCTCCATCCCCTTCGGCAGCGCCTTTGAGATGCGGTTGCGCGCTAACTGATCAGCCATGAACAGCTCGCCAAACAGCGCGACAGCGATTTCATCGGTGCGCGGGTCGATCATGGCCCGGTGAACTCCCGGTCATGCATCAGCGATGGCACGCGGGTGCGGGCTTTTGTCACCGCATCGAGGTCGAGATCAACGAGGGTGACGCCGGGTTCCGTGTCTGCGTCGGCGAGGATGTCGCCCCAAGGTGCGATGGCCAGCGAATGGCCGTAAGTGTTGCGGCCCTTGCCGTGGGTTTCAGGATGGAAACCCGTTTGTGCCGGGGCCAGCACGAAACACCCGGTTTCAATCGCCCGCGCCCGCAGCAGCGTATGCCAATGCGCGGCCCCGGTGATATGGTTAAAAGCCGCCGGAACCGTGATGATCTGCGCGCTACCCTGCGCAAGGCGGCGATACAGATGCGGAAAGCGCACGTCATAGCAGACCGTCATGCCGATTTTTGCAAACGGCGTATCCGCGACAACCGCCTTGGTGCCGGGGCGATAGCCTGCTGATTCGCGGTAAACCTCAGTTTCCGAGACATTCACGTCGAACATGTGGATCTTGTCGTAGCGGGCAGCAATGTCACCTGTGGGTGAGATCAGGAACGATCGATTGGCAAAGCGGCCATCGGCATCCTGGGTCAAGACGCCCAAAGACCCGATCAGCAGCCAAACCCCGGCCTTTGTCGCCTGGTCACGCAGCGCGGCAAGTGTGGCGTCGTCATCCTCGTGCCGCATGACGCGGCCCTGATGCTCGCGGCTGGACGACAAAAGGTTGGTGCATTCCGGCGTCAGCACAAAACCCGCGCCACCCGCCACTGCTTCGGCAATCCGCGCCTGCGTGACGACCAGATTGGCGGCGGGATCATCGCCGACCGTTAGTTGCACCAAACCTGCGCGCATTCAGGCCAACATCGGATCAAGTTTGCCGGCATGATCCAGCGCGTGCAGATCATCGCAGCCGCCGACATGGGCCCCGCCGATGAAAATCTGCGGCACCGAGCGACGCCCCGCGCGTTCGGTCATCGCTTGGCGCATAGCAGGGTCAGCCCCCACGTCGATTTCCTTGTAAGCCACGCCCTTTTTCTTCAGCAAGCCTTTGGCGGCGATGCAATACGGGCAGGTTTGGGTGGTATAAATCTCAACGGTTTTCATGCGGCAAATCCTTAGAGTCAGGGGTGACTATAAGGATTTAGGCATCCTTCGCAACGCGGGCTAGGGCCAGAACAGAAATCCCTGTTGCACCGCCTGCAATACACGCCTCTGCCGCAGCGGCAAAAGTAGCCCCAGAGGTCATCACATCGTCGATCAGCAGCACATGACGGCCCTCCACCCGGTTGGCGCGGCGGGGATGCAGCGCCAAAGCATCCGCCATATTTGCAAAACGGCCATCGCGGCTGCGACCTTCCTGACTGCCGGTATGCCTGCGGCGAATCAGCAAATCGGGGCAGTGATCGAGGTCGGCCAGTTTCGCCACCGCAGCCGACAGCAAAGCTGCCTGATTGTAGCGCCGCTTGATCAACCGCAGCCAGTGCAATGGGATCGGGGCCACGATCATCCCCGGCTTGATCATCGGCCCCGCCACCCGGTGCAGCCAGTGCGACGCTGGCCGCGCCAAGTCCAACCGATCGCCATGTTTCAACGCCAAAACGATGCGTCGCGCGTTGTCTCTATACAGCATCGCCGCACGGCCCTGCGACCATGGCCGCGCGATGGTCAGGCAATCGTCGCAATGCTCCGCCTTGCCGGTGTCCTCGCCCGGCAAAGGCACGCCACAGTGATCGCAGACCAACCCGGTGATAAACGGCGTCTCGCGCCAACAGGTGCCGCACAGGCCGAAATCCGTCGTCACCCGCGCATCGCAGGTCAGGCACTGCGGCGGGTAGATCAGATGCAGTGCGGCTTGTAATCCCATGCCTTGCCCTTATGTTCTCAAACCATGACGCCAGCCCTGACCGACCGCAAAGCCCTTGCCCTGCACCGCGCCCGCGCGCGCGCTTTCTTCCTGCAAGAGGAAGCGGTGCTTGAGGTGCAGGATCGCCTGAGCGAAGTTAACAGGTCGTTTACAAACCCGGTGGTGGTGACGGCTTTTCCGCATTTATGGCCAGATTTTCCGACGATTGCCGATGATGTGGTGCTCAACCTGCAATCCGAGGCGCAGGATCTGGTGATCAACGCCCTCACCCTGCATTGGGCGAATGATCCGGTCGGGCAGTTGGTGCAATGCCGCCGCGCGCTGCGACCCGATGGTTTGTTCCTTGGGCTGCTGTTTGGCGGCCAGACCCTGCATGAGCTCCGCGCCAGCCTCGCGCAGGCCGAGGCGGAAACCACGGGCGGGATTTCTCCGCGTGTGCTGCCGATGGGCGAGATTCGAGATCTGGGCGGGTTGCTGCAACGCGCAGGTTTCGCGCTGCCTGTCGCCGACAGCTTCACCAAGACCGTGCTCTACCGCGATGCCTTTCATCTGATGGCCGATCTGCGCGCGATGGGCGAGGGCAACGCCTTGGCGGCACGCCTCAAGCACCCGACGCATCGCACAGTCCTCTCCCGCGCGGCGCAGATATACGCCGCAACCTATGCCACCTCCGAAGGCCTGATCCCGGCAACGTTTGAGATCATCTGTCTGACTGGATGGGCCCCGCATGAAGCCCAGCAAAAGCCGCTGCGGCCCGGATCAGCCACGGCTCGGCTGGAAGATGCGCTAAAAGCCGCAGTCAAGCACGGTTGACGCCGCGCCCAGCCACGTTATCTCGGTGGCAGCTTTAGGAGCCAACATGACCGATATCGCCGCCGGAACCGGACGCCTCACCTATGCCCCCGCCGATCACCCAAGGGTGAAACAGGCGAAGATCGGCATTCTGCTGGCCAACCTCGGCACGCCGGACGGCTATGACTATTGGTCGATGCGGCGCTATCTGAATGAGTTTCTGTCGGATAAGCGGGTTGTCGATATCTCGGATTGGATCTGGCAGCCGTTGTTGCAACTGGTGATCCTGACGAAACGCCCCTTCACCAGCGGAGCGAATTACAAGCTGATCTGGAATCACGAAGCCAATGAAAGCCCGTTGCTGACGATCACAAAAGCCCAGACGGCGGCGATTGCCGCCGCTATTGCCGTCAAGCATGGCGACGGGGTGATGGTGGATTTCGCGATGCGCTACGGCAATCCGTCGACCGAATCGAAGGTTAAGGCGATGGTTGCGGCGGGGTGTGAGAAAATCCTGTTCTTCCCGCTTTATCCCCATTACGCCGGGGCGACCTCGGCCACCGCCAATGATGCATTTTTCGCGGCGTTGATGCGTGAAAAGCGCCAGCCTGCCGCCCGCACTGTAGCAGAATATTTCGACCACCCGGCTTACATCGAGGCTCTCGCGCAATCGGTCGAGCGCGCCTATGCCGCGCTTGATCACAAGCCCGACGTGCTGGTCACATCCTATCATGGGATGCCTATCCGCTATCTGATGGAGGGCGACCCCTACCATTGCCAATGCGCCAAAACCACGCGGCTGCTGCGTGAGCGGTTGGGCTGGGAAAAAGGCGCGATTGACGTAACTTTTCAGTCAGTGTTTGGCCGCGAGGAATGGCTGAAACCATATACCGTTAAGCATGTCGCAGAACTGGCCAAGCAGGGCAAAAAGCGCATTGCGGTGATCGCGCCGGCGTTCTCGGCGGATTGCATCGAGACATTGGAAGAAATCAACGGCGAAATCCGCGAGTCTTTCGAACACGCGGGGGGGGAGGTGTTCACATATATTCCCTGCCTCAATGAAGAAGCCGCCCACATCAGCGCGCTGATGCAGGTGATCGAGGAGAATCTCGCCGGATGGATCTAGGAGTTTAACCCCACCCTGTCAGGCGGGGCTTTCTGCCCAATCAGCCGCCGACAACCGTATCGCTGCCGCCACTGCCCGACGCAACTGCTGCGATGACCAGCACCAGCAGCAACAGCGGAATAACAACTCCACCCGACGAGGACGTAGTTTGCGCCGCAACGACATCGGGCTGCATCACGGGTTCAACCACACCACCTGCAAAGGCCGAGGTTGTGGCCAGCGACAGAGCAGCAGCAAGAGCAATCTTCTTCATTGGTATCTCCAATAAACGTGAAATCGACGCAGGTTTGCGCGATCAGATCATCATCAAAAAACACTTACGACATCCAGCACACGGCGGCGGGATGGGCCTGATCACGGCACCTTGGCTGCAAAACCGCAGCGTTTTGGGGTTGCCAGATTAAACCCTGTGCATCCGTGCTCAAAACCTAGCGACGAAGGCCTCAGTAAGCAATCATTTCTTGGTGAATGTGCAATTTTGGCTTGAGCTTCTAAAAATCAGCTTTAACTCCGACAGGCTCCGCTCGATTCTGACGGTAAAATAGAAAAGCAGTCCATAAAATAGAAAAGGACGACAGATTGCTCTGCCGCCCCCTCTAAATTCGATCCAAGTATTAGTTGGACGAAACTGCAGCAGCCACAATAACGAGCAGCAGCAGCGGGATCAGGATGCCGCCCGAGGACGACGTGGTTGCCGCTTTGACAACTTCCGGTTCCATGGTGGGTTCAACAACGCCGCCAGCGAAAGCGGTGGTAGCAGCAACCGACAAAGCGGCAGCGAGAGCGATTTTTTTCATGTCTATCTCCAGTTTTCTGCATACCGCCAAATTCGCAGAGGCGACGGCACACACCCAAGAATATTCCTCGTATCTGCTCTCTATCCTGCCCACCCGCGAAAATGCAACGTTCTGTCAAAAGCCGACGCTAAAGCGTGTGGCCGTGTCGTCAATTTAGCAACACCTTTGAGGTAACTGCGCGGCCACACCTGCAATGCGGAAAAAACTGTGGATTCAACATCAACGAAAGCCGCCGCGCTGGCTCAACGGCCAGTGCTTGCGGCCTGAAATCACTGGCTATTTTAAAGCAACAGAACCTGCGTGCCGACTTTCACCAGCGCGTACAGTTCCAGAATATGCTCGTTGTACAGCCCGACACAGCCGCTGGACGATCTGCGCCCGATCTTGCGGGTGTCATGCGTGCCGTGAATGCGGTAGGCAGGCCAGCCCAGATACAAGGCGCGCACCCCAAGCGGGTTGTCGGGCGAGCCACCTTCGATCACTTTCGGCCAATCTGGGTGTGCCGCCAGCATCGACTGAGTCGGAATCCAGCGTGGATTCTCAACCTTTTGAATGACATCCGTGCGCCCGCGTCGCGTCAACTCATCGTTCAGTGGCACCGAGGTCGGGTAAAGTTTGTAGACGCTTAGGTCTTCTGACCAGTAATGCAGCGCGCGCGAGTTCAAGTCTGCCAGAATCACGCCGTTGCGGGTATTGTCGAAGTGGTCACGCCAATCCAGCATCCGAAATGCCGAAATGTTGTTGCGCACCGGGCCTGCCAGCGGTGTGTCTGCTTCGGTAGAATTCGCCAGCTGTGCGGCGGCAGGCAAGGCGGCGGTCGACATTACCGCAGCAGCGCTGCCCATAAACAGGCGGCGGTTCAGTGTTTTGGGGCGTTCGGCGGTCATGCGCTCTTCTCCGTTGTTCATCTGCTCGGGGATCTGCAAATCGGGCTGCTTCAAGCGGCCTTTTACTGCTTTGCAACCTGAGCCGCAAATCAAACACACGTCAGTTGGCGAACTAACGCCAAGTTTAACACAAATTCGCTGCGTTGGATTTGAAACCCGGCACGGACTTCGCTAAGCACAAGCAAACAAAGGGCCGGAAGCGGCCCGTATCAGGTGAAATTCAGATGAACAGACGGACAGTCCTTGTCGCGGGCAGCGCAACTTTACTCCTCGCCTCTTGCGCTATGAGTTCGGCCCCCCCGGTGGACGCCAGTGGTGCCGCCGCCCCACGGGTTTATCGCATCAACAAGGCTGAGGCTGAGAAGATACCGTTCCGCCTGCTTGATTCGGTGAACGCCTTGCGCACCGCTAAAGGCGCACAACCATTGGCGTTCAATGCGGCCCTGAATGCCGCTGCCCTGACTCATTCCCGCGATATGGCGGTGCAGAACCGTCCGTGGCATTTCGGCTCTGACGGCTCGTCGCCTTTGCTGCGCGTGCAGCGCGTCGGCTACACCGGGCAATTCGTCGGCGAGACGATTTCCGAGACCTATCAGACCGAGTTGGAAACTCTTTCGGCCTGGATGGCAGAGGCGGATACCCGCGATGTCATCCTGACCCCAGCGGCGCGCGAGATTGGCTTTGCTTGGTTCCAGGAAGAGTCGGGTAAAATCTGGTGGACACTGGTCTTGGGAGCCTGATCCGCAAAAGCGTCCTGCAGAGACTGAAAAGGGGCCAGCGCGGCCCCTTTTTTATACCCTACGGCAGGATTTGTATGGGCGTACCCGGCTTAACCATCGCGTAGATCCGCTCAACTTCCTCATCCGTCACCGCGATGCAACCCGCTGTCCAATCCGGGCTGGACACCTTGCGCGGTTTGCCATTGGCTTTGCGCGGCGGGCCACCGTGGATCATGATGTCACCACCGGGAGGCTTGCCCAGCAGCGCGGCATTGGCGCGATCCTGATCGTTCGGATAGCTGATCCCAAGCGACAAGTGGTAGCGCGAATTCGGGTTGCGATGGCTGATGAAATAGATGCCTTCGGGCGTCTTGAGGTCGCCCTCATATTCTTTGTGACCAACAGGGTTGCCACCCAAACCGATGTCGTAATCCTTGATCACCTTGTCATTGTGCAAAAGATACATCTTGCGATTGGCCTTTTGCACCTGAATCGAAGTGATCTCTGGCCCGTTATATGTTTTGAATTTCGACGAGCACGCGGTCAATGCCAGCCCAGCCAAAACCACCAGAAGAATCCGCAAAACCCGCATCGACTGCCCGTCCGTTATTATATTTTCCCTGCGGGATAGCGAAATTATGCCGATTTGCCTAGTCTGCGAAACAGCACAACCGATCACAGTTTTTTCAACGGGTCGGCGACGGCCTTAGGGGCGGCTGAACTTTGCCACCAATTCCACATGCGCCGACCAGCGGAATTGATCGACAACCTGCACCCAATCCAAATGATAACCGCCCGCAATCAACACCTTAGCGTCGCGGGCAAAGCTGATCGGGTTGCACGACACGGATGCGATCACCGGCACCTTGCTGCGCGCCAGCACCGCCATCTGCGCCTCGGCCCCCGCACGCGGCGGGTCGATCACCACGGCCTCAACGCCCTTGAATTCATCATCTTCCAGCGGACGGCGGAACAAATCGCGGGTTTCCACGGTGACGCGTTTCAGCCCCTCGGTGTTATGCGCGGCCTTTTCCAGCGCGGCGGTCATCCGCGCCTCGCCCTCCACCGCATGAACCTCCGTGCGTTCGGCCAACGGCAAAGCAAAGGTGCCAACGCCTGCGAACAGGTCCACAATCTTCTTGGCCGACCCAATCGCCAAAGCGACCGAGCGCAGCAGCGCGGATTCGCCCTCGATAGTCGCCTGCAAGAACGCCCCCGGCGGTGGCGATACCAAAGCCCGCCCAAAGCGCTGCATTGGCGCAGTGCGCAAAGCCACCGTATCGCCGTTCCACGTCAGACGCGCAAAGCCATAGGTTTCGGTCAACCGCGCCAGTTCCATTTGCAACGGGCCGTCCAAGTCCTTGCCGCCCACCACCATCACATCCGCCCCGGAAATCGAGCGTGTGACGGTCAGAGATACCTCTGCCGTGCGACTGCCGCCCAGCTTGACCAAGGCCTGCAAGCCGGGAAACGCCGCCATCAGATCGGGATGCAGTAACTGGCAGTTCGGCACATCGACCAAAGTATCCGAGGCCCGCGCATGAAACCCCATCAGCGCCCCGGTCTTGGTGCGTCGCGCCGCAATCGTCGCACGGCGGCGGGATTGCGGCGGCGAGGTGATGATCGGGCGAAATTCAGCCTCCAACCCCTGCCCAGCCAAAGCGCCCTTTACGATCCCCAGTTTCCAATCGGCGACAAAGCTATCGCACGCGTGCTGCATCATACAGCCGCCGCAGGTTTTGGCATGGCTGCACGGCGGCTTCACCCGGTTGGCCGAGGGCGTCACGATCCGCACGCCCACCAAAGTATCGCCCTGCAACTCGCCTTCGACCTCCTCGCCCGGCAGCGTTCCGGGCACATAAATTGCACCCATTGGCCCCTGCGCGATGCCGTCGCCCAAATGCCCCAGCCGTTCGATGGTCACTTTCACTCTGCCGCTTCCTTTTCTTCGGTGCCGATGAAGCCGCCCGATTGGCGATTCCAATAGCGCGCGTATAGCCCGGCCTGCGCCAGCAATTCCGCATGGCTGCCCTGTTCCACAACGCGCCCCGCGTCAAGCACCACAATCCGGTCCATCTCGGCAATCGTCGAAAGCCTGTGCGCAATCGCCAGCACTGTTTTGCCCTGCATCACTTGGGTCAGCGCGGTCTGGATGCTTGCCTCAACTTCCGAATCCAAGGCGGAGGTCGCCTCATCCAGCACCAAAATCGGCGCGTCTTTCAGGAAGGCGCGGGCGAGGGCGATCCGCTGCCGCTGACCACCCGACAACTTGACGCCGCGCTCCCCCAGATAGGCGTCATACCCCTTGCGCCCGGCAAAATCGCGCAGATTCAGGATGAAATCATGCGCTTCCGCCTGCTTGGCGGCCGCAATCATCATGGCTTCGGTCGCATCCGGGTTGCCATACATGATATTCTCGCGCGCGGTGCGGTTGAACATCGCGGTTTCCTGCGTGACCATGCCGATCTGCCGCCGCAAGCTTTCCTGCGTCACGCTCCGCACATCAATGCCGTCAATCAAAACCCGACCCTTTTCGGCGTCATAGAGCCTTAAAAGCAGCGCCACGAGCGTCGATTTCCCCGCCCCCGAAGCCCCCACAATACCGATCTTTTCCCCGGCCTTGATCGTCAGGTTCAGATCATCCACACCACCACGGCCATCCTCGGTCTTGCGGCCATAGGCGAAGGTGACATGCTCCATGCTCACCTCACCGCTCACACGCGGCATCTCTTTAGCACCCGCGGCGTCGTTCAACGTATAAGGCGGCGTCAGGGTTTTCACGCCATCCTCCACCTCGCCCAGATTGCCGAATACCGACATCAAACTGAACGAAACCCAGCCCGTCATCTGCGCCAAACGAAACGCAATCGCCCCCGCCGCCGCAATATCGCCCGCTGTCGCGCCGCCCACAGTCCACAGATAAACCGTAGCACCCACCAGCAACACCGGAAGCACCCCGGCCAAAGCCATCAGGCTCAGCCGGAACCAACTGGAAATAATGCCATATTCAATCGCCTTGTCGCGGAACGCGTTCATCGCCTCCAAAGCGACGCCATCCTCATGCCGCGAATGCGCGAACAGCTTGACGGTTTTCATATTGGTCACGGTATCAACAATCTGCCCCGTCACCATCGCCCGCGCCGCCGCGCGCGAGGCCGAAGCGCCACGCACCTTTTTCAGAAAGCCTTTGATAAACAGGATATAAGCCGCGATCCAAAACACCAACAACAGCGCAACCCAACCGTTGATCGTGGACAGCAGCGCCACTGACCCCACCACCGACGCCAGCGAAAACGCCATCGTCTCGATACTGCCCGACACCACATCCGTCGCCGCCCGCGCCACCTGCATTTGCTTTTGCGCAATCCGGCCAGCGAAATCATTGTCGAAAAACGTCACCGCCTGCCCCAAAGTCCAACGGTGCATCCGCGACAGGATCAGCGGGAACAGGTTGGGCTCGACAATGATTGAGGCCGCATGCGTGGTCAGCCCGAAAATCAGCGGCCGCGCGATCAGGTAAAGCCCGACAAATCCCACGAACAGCCAGATATGATCGCGAAACACCGTCGCCCGATCGGCGGTGTTGGCGACATCAATCACATCGCCCAACAGCGTCGCCGAAATCGCCTCCATCGAGCCCGAAGCCGCCGACCAGAACGTAGCCCACAAGATCCCCGGCCAAGCGCCCTGCACCGCCCATAGGAAGAATTTCCACGTCGTCGCCGGAGGATTGGCCGATGCTGGCCGAAACGGCCTGATTGTGGGGAAAAATCTCATTCTTCAATCTCCAACCCAATAAACCCGCCCGATTGACGCGCCCAGAACCGAGCATAAAGCCCGTTCGCCCGCAAAAGTTCCGCATGGCTGCCCTGTTCAGCCACACGGCCATCCTCCAGCACAACAATCCGGTCCATCGCCGCAATCGTCGAAAGCCTGTGCGCAATCGCGATCACGGTCTTGCCCTGCATCACGCCGAAAAGCGCGTCCTGAATCGCCGCTTCTGCCTCAGAATCTAGCGCCGAAGTCGCCTCATCCAGGATCAGAATCGGCGCATCCTTCAGGATCACCCGCGCCAAAGCCACCCGTTGCCGCTGCCCGCCCGATAGCTTGACGCCACGCTCACCGACATGCGCGTCATAGCCCATCCGCCCCTCAGGATCTTGTAATGTCAGAATAAACTCATGCGCATCGGCCTGTTTCGCCGCCGCAATCATCTGCGCTTCGGTCGCCTCTGGTCGCCCATACAGGATATTTTCGCGGACCGAGCGATGCAGCAAGCTACTGTCCTGCGCCACCATACCAATCCGCCGACGCACCGAATCCTGCGTGACCAACGCAATATCTTGGCCATCGATCAAAATCCGCCCGGATTCCGTATCATAAAACCGCAGCATCAACTTCACGAGCGTCGATTTCCCCGCCCCCGAACGCCCGACAACACCGATCTTCTCACCCGGTTTCACGTCTAAGGAAATCGCCTGCAACCCACCCGAACCGCGTCCATAATGGTGCGAAACGCCCTCAATCTGCACGCGCCCCTGCCGGAACTGCAACGCCCCCGCTCCCGGCTGATCGACCAAAGCAATCGGCTGCGTGATCGTCTGCATCCCCTCTTGCACGGTGCCCAAATTCTGCACCAGATTGGTCGTCGCCCACATGATCCAATAGGTCATGTTGTTCAGCCGCAGTACCAAAGTCACTGCAGCCGCCACAGTGCCAACGCTGGCAAGGCTATGATACCAAAGCCACATTGCCCAAGCCGTCACCGCCACAATCAGCAAGCCGTTCAGCGCTGTCAGGATGATATCCATCTTGGTGACAACGCGCATTTCGGTGAAAAACGTCTGCCGCGCGCGTTCAATCGCCTCGCGGCCATAGTTTTCCTCTAGGTCATGATGCGCGAACAGCTTCACCGAATGGATGTTGGCATAGGCATCGACGACGCGGCCCGTCACCGCCGAGCGTGCATCCGAGCTGGCCGTCGCCGCAGGCCCCGCCCGCCCAATCGTCCAGCGCATCAGCGCGACATAGCCCGCGAACCACAGAACCAACGGCAGCAACAGCCGCACATCCGCCCCCGCCAACATAATGGCCGCGCCTACCAAAGTCGTCGAAGCAAAAGCCACCGCGTCAAAGGTCTGAAACACCGCCTCACCCGCCGCTGGAGGTGCTTGCATGATGCGGTTGGCGATTCGCCCGGCGAAGTCACTCTCAAACCACCCCACAGGCTGCCGCAACACATGCCGATGTGCCCGCCAGCGCATCATCGTGCCGAAATTCGGCAGAATCGTATTGTGCAAAAGCGCCACGCCCATGCCGCCAATCAGCGGCCGCAAGATCAGAACCGCAAGCGCCACAAGGATAATTTCCGTGCCATGATCCGCCCAGACCTGCACCGGGTTGCCATTGGCCAACAAATCCACCAGCCGGCCAACATACCAGATCAGCCCGACATCAAACGCCGAGTTCGCCGTCGCCACCAGCGCCGTCACTGCGAAAACCCCTTTAAACGGCCGCACATAGTCGCGCAGAAACGGCCACAGCTTGCGCGGCGGCGTGTCGGTTTGGGCGTAGCTTGCATAGGGGTCAACAAGACCCTCAAAGAACTTGAACATGATGATCTCGCGCGTTGGCCTTGGCAGATAGCGCCGAAGGGGGCGAAGGAAACTTTACGCCAGCAGGTCAGACTTGCGCAGATACAGGTCAGAGGCAAGCCAGCGTGCCTGAATTTCGTGCAGTTTTTTGCCTAAAGCCGGCCCCTGCAGCGCTGGCATCAGATCGGCGGCGGTGACTGGAATGGTGCTTGCGACACCGCGCACGATGTCGGCCTGCCAGTTGGTTGGAAACGGTTGCTCCAGCCAAGCGGTTCGGCAAAGAACCGCATCCGTTGCCGCGTTCGACCCAAGTTTCCAACCCAAAGCGGCAGGGGTCAGGTTTGAGGTAAATGCGTCTCTAACAGCCTCAATATAGTCTGATTCCTGACGCGACAGCCGCAAGCTTTCCGCAGTGTCATAACCTGAGAGAACGGCGAGCCGCCGCTGCCAGCGCAACGGCAAACCGCCTTCCAAATGGACGAGGACAAGCAGCGTTTTCACGTCTGCACCCGGTAGGATACGCTCCAAAATCCCACATTGCGCCATCGCGCAAATTGCGGGTGTAGGGTCACGCGCCGCCAACAGCTTGCGCATCTCTACCCCGATCCGCTCGCGGGAAAGATCCTCAAGTCCGTCAGCGTTGACCGCACAGGCCGCCAGACCTTCGGCATCAATGCCGCCCATAGGGTCGCCATAAACCGCGTAAAATCGGAAAAACCGTAGGATGCGCAGATAATCCTCGCGAATCCGCGCCTCTGCCTCGCCGACAAACCGCACCCGGCGCGCGGTCAGATCAGCTAGGCCACCCAAAGGGTCCAAAACCGTGCCATCCGCCCGCGCATAAAGCGCGTTCATGGTGAAATCGCGCCGCGCCGCATCTTCGGTAACATCGGTTGAGAAAGCCACCACCGCCCGCCGCCCATCGGTTTCAACATCCCGGCGAAACGTGGTGACTTCATGTGTGACACCTTTTGCGATCACCGTCACTGTGCCATGTTCAATTCCAGTCGGAATCACCCGAAAGCCTGCATTTTTGGCAAGATTAGAGACGATTTCAGGCGTCGCATCCGTCGCAATATCAATATCGGCCACCGCCACGCCAAGCAAAGCATTGCGCACGCAGCCACCGACAAACAGCGCCTGATGCCCCGCCTCTGCCAACGCCGCGAAAAGCGTCTGCGTGCCAGGGTGGTCGATCCAAGCCTCGGAAATCTTCATGCCGCCATCTCGGCCAAATTGCGCAATATCCGCGCCGTAGCCCCCCAGATATAGTACGGCCCATAGGGCACCGCAAAATAACGGCGCGGCTGGCCTTTCCAGACCCGGCCTTCGATCATAAACCGAGCGGGGTTCAGCACATGCGCCAGCGGCACGGTGAAGACTTCATCAACTTCACCCGCCTCGGGCACAGGGATAAAATCGTCTCTAACAAGGCCCAAAATTGGCGTGACCATGTAATTTGTTACTGTCTCATGCGTCGGCAGACGCCCCAAAACCTCGACTCGATCCGGCGGCAGACCGATCTCCTCCCAAGCCTCGCGCAGCGCCGCAGCCTCTGGCCCAGAATCGCCCGCATCGACCTTTCCACCCGGAAAAGCGATCTGCCCCGGATGATGTTTCAGATGGGACGACCTTTTGGTGAGTATCAACTCCGCCCTGTCCGGGCGCAGCCAAATCGCAATCAACACCGCAGCGGGGCGCAAAATCCGGCTGTCAGGCAGCAGAATCGGGTTCAGGTCAAAATCCGACGACTCGCCCGCAGGACGGGCGAGTGCATCTTTCAGGCGAGAAATCTCATCCCGCATCACCCTGCGCTTTCGTTGCTTCAAAGCCCAAGGTCGCTGGGTCGAATTCGTAATGCTTGCCGCAGAACTGGCAATCCGCCGTGACCACACCTTCGGGCGTGGTCATGTGTTTGATATCCTTGGCAGAATAAATTGACATCGCTTGCACGACCTTTTCCGGCCCACAAGAGCAGCCGAAATGCACGATCTGCGCATCAAACACCCGCGGGTCTTCTTCGTGGAACAGGCGCACCAAAAGATCGGTCGGGGCAACCGTTGGGCCGATCAGCTCAATTTCTTCGACCGTATCCAGCAAAGCATTTGCGCGGGTCCAGTTTTCAGCCTCTGCACCGCCCAGAATGTCGGTATGGCTTAGCAAACCGCCTTCGCCCGAACCCGCCTCGGCGGCAACCGAACCCCCAACCGGCGGCATGTGCTGCAACATCACGCCGCCTGCGCGCCAATGCGCGACGCCACCGGGCATCTGATTCTTGCCGAAAGTCAGCGCGAATCGGGTCGGGATTTGTTCCGATTGCGCGAAATAGGTTTGCGCGCAATCGGACAAAGATTTACCCGCAATCGGGGTAAAGCCTTGATAGGGCTGCATATCTTGCCCCTGATCAATCATCACCGCGAAATAGCCCTCGCCGATCTGGCTGAATGGTGCGGCGTCCAGATCCAGCCGATCAGCATCATAGCTGGCGTAGGCGCGTATGCGTGCAGGCTCGCCTTCTTCCGAAGGGCCATAGTAATCGGTCGCGATGAGCCGCGCCGGACCTTTGCCGCGAATTTGCAGGCTCAGTTTCCAGCGTAGCTTTACCGATTGACCAATCAGCGCGGTCAGCACGGCGGCTTCTGCCACCAGTGCCTCGATCACGGGGGGGTAATTGTGCTGCTTCAGCACATTATCAAGCGCACCATCCAGCCGCGCAACACGGCCCCGGATATCCGAGCGGTCAAGTTGAAAGGGCAGGACGGTATCGTCCCAAGCGATTTGCAAAGGGGAGGTCATGGGGTTTCCTAAACGTGCCAGTGTTGGCATACCGCGCCTATATAGGCAGAGCAACCGCACACCCAAGGGGTAAGCATGATCAAACGCTATGGAGTCAGCCCCGAAATCGGTCGTCGCTATACCCGCAGGCCGGGGGTTTATGCGGTTTTGTGGGATCGCGGCGCGATTTTAACCACCTTTCAGGCCGAGCCCGAGCCGGAATATCAACTGCCGGGTGGCGGCATCGACAAAGGCGAGCATCCGATTGCCGCGCTGCACCGCGAGGTGATGGAGGAAACCGGCTATCACATCGCGGGCATCCGGCGGCTGGGCGCATTCCGGCGCTTCACCTTCATGCCGGAATACGACCTTTGGGCAGAAAAGATCTGCACGGTTTATCTCGCACGCCCGGTTCTGCGCATCGGCCCGCCCACCGAACCGGGGCATCAGGCGATCTGGATGCAGCCAGAGGCGGGGCTGCGCTTGCTGGGCAATCCCGGTGATCGCGCGATGTTGGCGCTGGCTTTGCGTCAGCTGGAAGCGGGCTGGGGGCCAAGATAATCAAAGATCAGGCCTGATACATCATCCGGAAACACCCCGCCCCCCGCGAAAGCGTTCAGATCCCACAACAGGGCTTCCAGCAGATCGGGGCTGCTTAACATAGCACTATGCTTCAGCATGTCGACCAAACCATCGCCGCCAAGCTCGTCGCCTGCGGGGTTCGGGCATTCGGTCACACCATCTGACACCAAAAATAGCCGATCGCCCGGAGCCAACGTAAAGCTGGTCTGCGGATATTCAGCGCCGTCAATCAGGCCAATCGGCAATCCACCATCACCCAAGCGTTCGATACCCCCATCCGCGCGCAGCAAAAGCGGATGCGGATGGCCTGCTTGCACCAGTGTCGCAAGCCCAGTTTCAAGGTTAATCTCGGCATAACCCAAGGTGAAATACTGATCGACCTGCAACTCCTCCAGCATCATCCGGTTCAGCCGCGCCGCCACAATCGCCGGGGGCCAAGCATCGCGCGCGCCATCGGGGCCTGTGCGCAGCGCGATATTCTGATCGGGTGACGCCCCAGACAACAACCCCGCCAATCGCGCCGTCATCATCGCCGAGGCGACGCCATGCCCCGACACATCCACCGAATAAACCACGATTCGTGCCGTATCGACGACGAAACTACCCACCAGATCGCCCCCCACATGTCCCGAAGGCCGTAGCATCAGCGCCGCTTTCCCCGCGCCAAAATCACGCAATCGGTCGCGCACAAGCGTCTGTTGCAGCTTGCGTGCCTCAATCAGATCGCGATCCAGCGAATCATACAGCTTTTGCAACTCCTGCAAGGTGCTGCCGATCAGTCGGTTCTTTTCGACCAACTCATCCTGCATCCCCAAAATCCGTTCCCCCGCCCGCAGCCGCGCCCGCAATTCATCGGCACTGACGGGTTTGGTCAGAAAATCATCCGCGCCATTCTCAAGCCCATCGGCGATTTCGGTCTTTTCGGATTTTGAGGTCAGCAAAATAAAATAGCCGTATCCTTCGCGCGGAAGTGCCCGGAAAGCCTTGCAAAACTCCAGCCCCGTCATACCGGGCATCATCCAATCCGACAGCACAATGTCGAAATCTTGCGCCCTGCACAAAGCCAGCGCCTCATCCCCCGAGGCTGCTTCGGTCACCTGATAGCCCCAGCGCGTCAGCTGCATTTGCAGGATTTTGCGCTGCGCCTTGCTGTCATCCACCACCAAAACCGGGCGCGCTTCGAAGGCACTGGGCCTTCGGGCAATGCCGGTTTCGGGCAGAAAGTCAGATTTCACAGCGCGGGCCTCTTGGTGGTTTTTCCCTGTCTGCGCCCAATCTCTTAACGGCAGGTGAAACTTAAAACTGTGCCTAATCTGCGTGTTAGCGGTTACGGATTGTTAAGTAAGCGCAGGCACTCTGAGGGCGTGGGGTGATGAAAGGCGGGTGTGATGTGATTGCGTGGGATAGGGTGAACGAACTGCGATCAGAGATCGGCGCAGATGATTTCGCAGAAGTTGTCGCGATGTTTCTCGAGGAGGCCGATGAGGTGATCGGGCGGATTGCTAAGACCGTTGGGGCTAAGGCTTTGGAAGCGGATTTACATTTCCTGAAAGGCGCGGCGCTGAATCTTGGCTTCTCGCAATTTGCGGCGTTTTGTCAGGATGGCGAGCGGCGGGCGGCAGGTGGCGACACCCGTATTGATCTGGCGCAAGTCTGCGCAAGTTATCAGGCGTCTAAAAAGGCACTGATGGCGGAGCAAAAGGCTAGGGCTGCTTAGATCAGAAATTCCGCCAGAATCTCATCATTGGTGATGTCGCGGTAGGTGAAGGCGGCGGCGTCCAGCTGATCGAACAGGCTTTTGAAATTCGCGGCTTGGCTGGTCTCAATCCCAATCAGCACCGAGCCGAAGTTGCGCGCCGATTTCTTCAGATATTCAAAGCGGGCGATGTCATCTTCTGGGCCGAGCATCCCCAGAAATTCCTTCAACGCACCGGGGCGCTGCGGCATCCGCAGGATGAAGTATTTCTTCACCCCCGAATAACGTTGGGCGCGTTCTTTCACTTCCGGCAGCCGCTCAAAATCGAAATTGCCGCCCGAAGTGACGCAGACCACGGTTTTGCCAGCAATATCAGCGGCCAAATCCTGCAGCACATCGACCGAAAGTGCTCCCGCAGGTTCCAGCACGATCCCTTCAACGTTCAGCATCTCTAACATCGTCACGCAAATCCGGTCCTCAGGGGCCAGCAGAACTTCGACAGGCTTCACCCAAGACAGCGCCGCAAAGGTCTTGTCGCCCAGCCGCGCCACCGCCGCGCCATCGACAAAACTGTTGATCGTGCGCAGTTTCACAGGCTCCGCTGCCGCCAGCGCCGCCGTCAGGCTCGCGCCGCCCACAGGTTCCACAAAGCGATACGCCGTCTCCGGCGCTTCCACCCGCAAAAACTGCGTGACGCCCGAAGCCAGACCGCCGCCGCCCACCGGCAACACCACTAGATCGGGCGCGCGGCCCAACTGCTCGAGCATCTCAACCGCGACCGATGCTTGGCCTTCGATCACATCCTCATCGTCAAACGGCGACAGGAAATGCGCGCCTTGCTCGGCACAAAACTTCTGCGAAGCCGTTAAAGTTTGATCGAAATAATCCCCGGTCAGTACGATCCGCACCGCATCACCGCCAAACGCCCGCGTCTTGTCGATCTTTTGCTGCGGTGTGGTCACTGGCATGAAAATCGTGCCCTTCACGCCGAAATGCTTGCAGGCAAACGCCACGCCTTGCGCATGATTGCCCGCCGAAGCGCAAACAAACGCCGTCTGCCCCGGATTACTCGCCCGCACCTTGCGCATTGCCGTAAACGCCCCGCGCAATTTATAGCTGCGCACGGGCGAAAGATCCTCCCGCTTCAACCAAATCTCGGCCCCATAGCGCCGCGACAGATAATCGTTGCGCTGCAACGGCGTGCGCGGAAACAGCTCGCGCAGGGCGCGGGTGGATTGGCGGGCGGCATCAGAAAAATCACTCATACCCCCGATTACGCCCGCCAGAGGCCGAAAAGCAAGTCAGACCAGCGGGCGTTTTTCGATGTAATGGCCGTAAAGCGTGGTCAAAACCGACAGGCCCACCATGGTGACGGGCCAACCCGCGATCAACTGCCACAGATGCGCCGTCACACCATAGCCGCCAAACACGAACCAACTGATCAGGTTCACCACCCAAAGCGCCAGCGCCATGATCACCGCCAGTTGCAGCAGGGGCCGCCATTCGCCTTCCGTCGCCTGCCACCCCGCGAGGAACGCTGGGTTGTTGCCCAAAGCCGTGCCCGGCAGCGCCGCCGCCAGCCGCAGGCCGAGATAAATCATCGGCACCTGCACCATCACAGCCATCAGCAGCATCCCGATCAGCATGTTGCCCATCAGCACCCGGCCAAACAGCGTCCCGATCACCATGCTCAGGATCATCATCAGCGCCATCAAAACCAGCCCGATCAGCAGCGATTTGATAAAATACGACCCCATCCGCTCGCCCATAAACGGCGGCACATAGCCGACGGGTTCTTCCCCCAGCAGCACATAGCGATGCCAAGCCACTGCGATCCAGATGCTGGTGATCAGCGACACCACCAGCACCAAAACCACGCCCAGCCCCATACCGCCGCCCATGCCACTCATCCCGGCCGAGGCCAGCGCATAGCCAAGCGCCCCGGTGATCACCACCTGCACCAAATACAGCACCCCCGACACTTTCAGCGCCGGGCCAAGGTTATCCATCACCTGCCGCAAAGAATGCGAAAAAATCTGCACACCTTTCATCTTGCCCTCCATGATTTAACCAATGGTTTACTGAGTCAGTCAAAGACGTTTGTGTCAATCTGCCCTGAAACCAGCGGGCGTTTCTCGATATAATGGCCGTACAGCGTCGTCAGGATGGAGATGCCAACCATCAAAATCACCCATTCGGACACCACCTGCCACACCAAGGCGAGGATGGAGAGACTACCAAAGGCATAGGCGCCGATCACTTGGATCAGCCCCGCGATCACCGCCCAGATCACCACCAGAGCGAAAAAAGTCCCGGTTTCGCCCTTTGTTGCCTCCCATCCGCTGAGAATGGGCACGCCCGCGCGCAGTGCAGCACCTGGCAGCATTGTACTAAGCCGCATCAGCAACGCCCCAATCGGCAGCAAAACCAGATATGTCGCAAGAGTTATTGCAACAATGTTCACTCCGCCGCCACTGCTTGGGTGAATAAAAGCCGCCGCCACGCCGCCTGCAATGGCACCCGCAATCACTGCCGGAATAGCCAGGATCAGCCCGATCAACAGGCCTTTGCCAAAATACCCCAAGATACGGTCGCCATGAAACGGCGGAACGATGCCAGGGCGTTCCTCCGTTAGTACATAGCGATGCCAGCCCACAGCGATCCACAGACTGCCTACCACAGCCACAAGCAGGAAAATCAACATGCCGCTCCAAGGAAAGCGGCCACTTTCAATCATCGCCTGTCGCTCTGCTTCGCTCAGGGAAAGCAATGAACCCAAAATCGCAAACTGCACCAGCACCTGTGCAAGATACAGCACGCCGGAAACCCGCACCGCGGCCTCCATATTGCCAAACACCTGCCGCACCGAATGCGTAAAAATCTGCCAAGCTTTCACATCAGCCTCCAAAGCTACCATTGGTTGTACTGATTCACCCCAAACCCGTCCTGTCAACCGCGCTACCTTGCCCTTGCGCGCGTTTCCCGATAATCGCGGGCGAAACCCGTATCGGAGTTCCCCAATGACCGCCAAACTCGCCCCGAAGAAAGTCGTCCTCGCCTATTCCGGCGGTTTGGATACCTCGATCATCCTGAAATGGCTGCAAACCGAATATGGCTGCGAGGTGATCACCTTCACCGCCGATCTGGGCCAGGGCGAAGAACTTGAACCGGCGCGGCAAAAGGCTCTGCTGATGGGGATTAAGCCCGAGAATATCCATGTCGTCGACGTGCGCGAAGAATTCGTGCGCGATTTCGTGTTCCCGATGTTCCGCGCCAATGCTTTGTACGAAGGCCTCTACCTGCTCGGCACCTCAATCGCCCGCCCGCTGATCAGCCAGCACCTCGTTCGCATCGCGCATGAAACTGGCGCTGATGCGGTGGCGCATGGTGCGACGGGTAAGGGCAACGACCAAGTGCGGTTTGAACTTTCCGCCGCTGCCCTCGACCCCGCCATCAAAGTTATCGCCCCATGGCGGTTGTGGGATCTGACCAGCCGCACCAAACTGCTGGAATTCGCCGAGGCGAACCAAATCCCAATCGCCAAAGACAAACGCGGCGAAGCGCCGTTCTCGGTCGATGCCAACCTGCTGCACACCTCGTCGGAAGGCAAAGTGCTGGAGAATCCGGCCGAGGAAGCCCCTGAATTCGTCTATCAGCGCGTGACGCCAGTGGAAAAAGCCCCCGACACCCCGGAATATGTCGAAATCGGCTTTGAAGCTGGCGATGCCGTCTCGATCAATGGCGAGGCTCTGTCCCCCGCTACCATCCTCGCCCGCCTGAACGACATCGGCGGCAAGCATGGCGTCGGCCTTCTTGACCTCGTGGAAAACCGCTTTGTCGGCATGAAATCGCGCGGGCTTTACGAGACCCCCGGCGGCACCATCCTGCTGGAAGCCCACCGTGGCATTGAACAGATCACCCTCGATGCGGGCGCGGGCCATCTGAAAGACAGCATCATGCCGCGCTATGCCGAGCTGATCTACAACGGCTTCTGGTTCTCGCCCGAGCGCGAAGCCATGCAGGCGCTGATCGACAAGACGCAAGAATATGTCACCGGCACCGTCCGCGTGAAGCTGTACAAAGGCTCCGCCCGCACCGTCGCGCGTTGGTCCGACTACAGCCTGTATTCCGAAAAGCATGTGACCTTTGAAGAAGACGCCGGCGCCTACGATCAAAAAGACGCCGAAGGCTTCATCCGCCTGAACGCCCTGCGCCTGCGCCTGATCGCGTCGCGCAATGCGCGGGTGGCGAAGTAAGTTAAGTGCTTGATTTCGATTCGAAATTCTGGCGCTCGATTCTGTGATAAGATTCAATGTGTTAGCGTTGACTTCTGCAACTAGACCGCCTATATTGAAACTGTGAGGAAAGCGGTAAGGCCCACGTCCGCAGATAGTCGCAAGACTGGTCTCAAGGGGGGATTGTGGGTCCCCCCCTCGCACTATTTAAAATAACTGGATGTGCTTTTAATAAGCAGTCGAGTTGCGTTCTTCATTTTGTTTCTCGATAATTCAGATGAAAAATAGAATGTCCGAATGAAAACACCCGTGTCCTCTTTATTTCTTGAAAGCACTAAGAAATAAGCTCGCTTCGGGTTGTCGAACTCATGAAGCACAACTTCAATTTGCAACTCTGTGCCGCGCTTCTGTGACTGATAATAGTCACCTTGCCGGATGACCATTGGCAGTTGTAGCCCCCTTACTGCATCCATACCATGCATCGGATGATGGCGTATTTTCTGTGCATCTTGGAGGCTTACAAACACATTTCGCGCGGCCCAACCGAGTTTGTTTGTAACTGCAAGGGGCAGTTGCGCCAGACACAATGGCGCTATCCCGGTCTGCCCATGCAGCAGGCAAAAAAGGCGAAATTGTTGTGCTTCTGAGTCCATGAACTTTGATCAGCCACTCTGAAGGCAGAGTCAACAAATCAAGGGTTTACGGTTCAAATCCTAAACATCGCCAACCGCTCATAATACGGCAGCGCCTGCTTCGCCAAATCCGCATAGACCCCGCCCAATTTCGGCAATGGCCCCTCGGCCCCTTCAAACCCGGTGCTGCGATGCACCGCTGCGTACCAATGCGGCGCCCATACACCATCGGCTTCATTGCCACCCGCAGGCCAGTGCAGCATTTTGCGGGTAAACGGCAGCTCAATCGCCGCACACAATTTGCGTAACATCGCTTCCGGGTCCGCGCGGATATCGTCGCAATCAATCACCACAGGGGTCGCACCCGACCACGCCGCCACCTCATCAAACAGCTCTGCCTGCTGCACAAAACCGATATCGGCCAAAGTCGTGCCCTCGCGCTTTTTGGCGTAACTCGCCACAACCCGCGCCGGATGCCGGATCAAAAACACATTGCTGCAAGATCGCATCCAACGCCGATCAAACTGCGGGATCATGTGCAGAGTCATCTGCTTTTGGTAAAACACCGCATTGCCGCCCGGCACCGGGCCTTTGCAGATTGAGGCCACCACATCCGGATCAGGCTCATGCGCCGCAATGATCTCATCCCGCATCGGATGATTGATGCCGGTATACTCCAGGTAGGCCGAATAGAACGGCTCATCCCACACCGTGCAATCACCGCGCGCCGCAAAGCTGTACATCATCGCAGTCGATAGATTGCGCGGGCCGGACCACATCGCGATGCGTTTGGCGGCTGAAGTCATGCCCCCACCATCGCCTTGTAAAGCCCACGCAGGCGTTCTGTCATCGGCCCCATCTGCCCGGTTCCAATCACCCGCCCGTCAATCGACCCCACCGGAGTTTGCGCGCCAAACGTGCCCGTCAAGAACGCTTCATCCGCCGAATACGTCTCTACAAGGCTGAAATTGCGCTCAAACACCGGGATGTCATTGGCGCGGCACAGATCAATCACCTTCTGGCGGGTGATGCCGTTCATGCAATAATCCCCGGTCGAGGTCCAAACCGCGCCCTTGCGCACAATGAAGAAATTGCAAGCGTTGGTCGTGTTCACAAAGCCATGCACGTCCAGCATCAGCGCCTCATCCGCGCCCGCCTTTTCTGCCGCAATACAGGCTAGAATGCAGTTCAGCTTGGAATGCGAGTTCAGCTTCGGATCCTGCGTCATCGGCAAGCCGCGCAGATGCGGCACCGTCGCCAGCCGGATTGGGCGCGGCAGCTTTTGCCGCGAATGCTCCATAATGATCACCATCGTCGGCCCGCGTTGCGACAGCTTCGGATGCTGAAACGGCCGCGTTTTCACTCCCCGCGTCAGCATCAATCGCGCATGCGCATCCGTCACCATGCCATTGGCCTTTTGCGTCTCTAACACGGCTAAAATGACCTGATCCGGCGTCAGGCCGATCTCCAAATCAATCGCCTTCGCCGCTTCGAACAGCCGCTCGATATGCTCATCAAGGAAAGTCCAGCGCCCGTTATAAAGTCGTATGCCCTCCCAAACCCCATCGCCCAGCATGAAACCGGAATCGTAGACTGACACCATCGCTTGCGCTTTCGGCACGATGCGCCCGTTCACATAGATCAGGATGTCTTCATTGCGGGCGTCTTCTTCGGCCTGATGGGTGGACACATGGTCGGTCATGGCGATCTCCTAATTTGCCGCCACGCTATTGTGGTTTGGCGCAAAGGCCAAGGCTGCCATCACTATGGCGTGACCTCACGGATGGGTGAATTGCCCGGATTGCGCGCAACCCGCAGGCTGATGCAAGCAACAGGAGCCCGAAATGATCCGTCTCACCCTCGTTCTGATCCTGTTGGCCGGTACAGCTGAAGCCAAAACCCAAACCGCCATCTTAGCAGGCGGCTGTTTCTGATGCGTTGAATCGAACTTTGAAAGCCTGCCGGGGGTGAACGATGTGATCTCCGGCTACACCGGCGGCAGTTCGCAAAACCCGACCTATGATGACCACGACGGCCACTACGAGACGGTGAAAATCACCTACGACGACACCAAAATCAGCTATGCACATATCGTGGATAAATTTCTGCATTCTACCGATATCGTCGATGCCGACGGTCAGTTCTGTGATCGCGGTAAGGCGTTTCGATCGGCAATTTTTGTCTCTAACAACGCCGAAAAGCAGATTGCCAAGGACGAAATCGCCAAAGCCCAAACTGCGCTGGCCAGAATGTCGTCACCCCAGTTCTAAACGCTAAAACCTTCTGGCCCGCCGAGGCCTATCATCAGGACTACTACAAAAGCACCGATATCGTGCTGACCCGGCGCGGCCCGAAAGAAAAGCAAAACGCCTATAAATTCTACCGCGAAAGCTGTGGTCGTGACGCCCGCATCAAACAACTCTGGGGTTCCGCCGCCGAGTTCACTCATTAAAACTTATCTAAAATTATCATCCTCTGTGCTCAAATATCCCACGGGGTGCGGGGTGTGAAACCCCGCTCGCCATCTCAGGCAACACTCCGCAACAGTCTCTAATCCGCCCAAATCACCGATTTGGCACAAGCGCCTGAGGTGACATCATCTCGGCCACAATCGCCCGCGCCGCCGCCGCTGGGTCCGCAGCTTGCCACACCGGACGCCCGACCACGATATGATCCACCCCATCGGCAATCGCCTGCGCGGGCGTTGCCACCCGCTTCTGATCGCCCAAAGCCGCACCCGCAGGTCGCACCCCCGGCGTCACGATCAGCTTGCCCACCGCCTGCGGCAAAGCCCGGATCGCGGCGGCTTCCTGTGGCGAGCAGATCACCCCATCCGCCCCCGCCTCCAGCGCCCGCGCCGCGCGTTCAATCGTGATTTCGCGAATGTCCCCGGCCCGGATCATATTCGCGTCCAGATCGCTGCGGTCCAACGAGGTCAAAACCGTCACCGCCAAAATCTTCAACCCAGTCCCCGCCCGCCCCTCTGCCGCCGCCCGCACCACCTGCGGATCGCCATGCACGGTCAGAAAATCCAGATCGTATTGCGCAATCCCACGCACCGCCGCCTCGACCGTCGCACCGATATCAAACAGCTTCATATCCAGAAAAATCCGCTTGCCGTGTTCCTGCTTCAACTCATTCGCCAAAGCAAAACCGCCGCCGGTCAGCATCCCCAGCCCGATCTTGTAAAACGACACCGCATCGCCCAGCCGCCCCGCCAACTCCAGCCCCTGCACGATATTCGGCACATCCAGCGCCACGATCAATCTGTCGTCGGGCAAACGGTCATCCTGCATTGCGATCTCCCTTGATTTCGGGCGTCATGCGGCCAACAGAGGAGCCTGTCAAGGAGTGCGCCACATGATCTTAGCCTTCGATATTGGCGGCAGCCGCATCAAAGCGGCGCGCAGCCACAACGGCAGCCTGCAGCCCTTGGGCGAAACCGCCACCCCAACCGATGATTTCAGCGCTTTCACCGCCGCCCTTGCCGCCTTCCACACCAGTGAATCCGCCATCGCGATCTCGATCACCGGAGTCGTCGACCCCGCCACAGGCCGCATCAAAGTCGCCAACATCCCCTGCCTCGATGGCCGCAATGTCACCGCCGACTTAGAAACCGCCCTGAAGCTTCCGGTCCTCATCCTGAACGATGCTGATTGCTTTGCGCTGGCCGAGGCCACAATGGGAGCGGGCAAAAATCACCGCAACGTCTTCGGCATCATCCTTGGCACGGGCGTCGGCGGCGGCCTTGTGCTGAACGGCCAGATCGTCACGGGCGCGGGCGGTTACGCGGGCGAATGGGGCCACGGCCCGGTGATTCACGACCCCGGCTTTGCCTGCGGCTGCGGCCAGATCGGCTGCCTCGACACCATTGGCGGTGCGCGTGGATTGGAACGCCTTCACAAATATCTCACCGGCCAAACCGCCAGTGCGGAAGCCATCATAGCTGCATGGAAAGCCGGGCCAAGCCGCACCGTCCCGCGCTGGCTTGATCTGCTCTCTGGTCCGCTCGCCATGGTGGTCAACCTGATCGGCGCTGACATCGTCCCGGTCGGCGGCGGTCTAGCCAATGACCACACCCTGATTGCAGCCCTAGATACCGCCACCCGCGCCCGTATCCTGCGCCACACCGATGCGCCGCTCGTCGTTCCCGCCACCACCTCCGCCGATGCTGGCCTCGCCGGAGCCGCCGCCGCAGGGGAGGCCCGCTTTGGTTAATATCCTTCTCGAAGTCTGCGTTGATGATCCCGCTGGCCTGTCTGAGGCCATCGCAGGCGGGGCTGACCGTATCGAACTCTGCGCCGCCCTCGCCCTCGGCGGCCTCACACCGACGCTTGGCCTGATGCAACTCGCCGCGCAATCCGGTGCTTTGTGCTACCCGATCATCCGTCCGCGTTCCGGCGATTTCAGCTATACTGTGGCCGAGGTCGAGGTGATGCGCGCCGATATCCGCGCCGCCCGGCAGGCTGGCCTGAGAGGCGTCGTCCTTGGCGCAAGCCACCCCGATGGCCGCCTGAACGAAGCCGTGCTGCGGGTCTTGCTGGATGAGGCCGCAGGCTTAGACGCCACCCTGCACCGCTGCATCGACCTTACCCCGAACAAACCCGAAGCCGTCGCCACGGCCAAAGCCCTAGGCTTCCGCCGCATCCTGACCTCCGGCGGAGCCTTGACCGCCGCCGAGGGCGCTGAAACGCTCAAAGCCATGATGCAAGCCGCAGGTCCAGACATGATCATCATGCCCGGATCAGGCATCTCACTGGAAACCTTGCCAAAACTCAGCCATCTTCCCCTGCGCGAAATCCACGCCTCCTGTTCCAGCCCGCTGTCCAGCGGCGGCGAAGCATTTGCTTTCGGCTTCCAATCCGGCAGCGAAAAGCGCACAGATCGGTTAAAGGTCGCGGCGTTGAAGGCGGCATTGGCGGCGTAGGTTCAGACCACAGGCAGCGCAGATCGCAGATCGGTGCGGGAAAAATCCTCGCCGACAAACAGCAACGGGCAACCATGCTCCTGCGCGACCTCATAGGCAAAGCAATCGCCAAAGTTCAGCCCCGCCGGATCAATCCCCTTGCCCCAGCGCGCATAGCTTGCCGCAATCCGACGCGCCGCTGCCGCACTGACAGAGACGATCTCAAAGCCAAGCTCCTCGATCAACCGGGTCATTTCGGCGCCCAGATTGCGCCGCTCGGCCACGATCAGCGCCTCCGCCACCGTCCCGGCGGAAATCAGCAGATCGCCCGATTGTTCCAGCGCCACCATGCAAGCTTCGGCCTGCGGCTCCCCGAGCAGAACAGCCATCAGTGCCGAGGTATCCACCGCGATCACTTCGGCAAACCTTCCTCATCATACAGAAAGTCCTGACTGCGCGCCGCATCTGCGCCCGTCGTGGCTTTGGCCGCGGCACTCGCCCGCACCGCCTGCAACAGCGCATGTCTGGCTTTGGCGTCGGGCCGTTGCCTAATCGGCACCAGCCGCACCGCCGCCTGACCATGACGGGTCAGCACAACCTCGTCCCCCGCCTCGGCGCGGCGCACCAGTTCAGTCAACTGGCCTTTGGCATCGGTGACGGAAACCAACATCGCGCGGCTCTCCATGGCGACAGGACATTTTCGATAAAATGGACCATACACTGGACCATTTCAAGCTGTTTTGTGGCGACAGGCCGGAATTGCGTGAAACCGATAGGGTCAGCAGCCAGACGGTCCTTTGGCGAGCCCCGCCTTGCAAACCGCCCAAAACGTTAACAAATCCTTAAATCCGTACCCCTACCCCATTGAATCAAAACACATAAAAATGGTCCCGAGTTGGGACCACCGCCTCACCTGATCAAAATCGCCCGGAAATCATTCACATTGGTCCCGGTCGGCCCCGGCGCGAACAGATCCCCCAAAGCCTCAAAAGCCGAGTAAGCATCATTGCCCGAAAGCAACCTCGCAGGGTCCATCCCCAACCGCCTCAGCCGCGCCATCGAACTTCCATCCGCGAAGGCCCCGGCATTATCTTCCGAGCCATCAATCCCATCCGTATCCGCCGCCAGCGCCGCAAACCCCACCCCCTCCGCAGCCATTGCCAGCGCCAGCAAAAACTCCGAGTTCCGCCCGCCCCGCCCCTTGCCCCGCAAAGTCACCGTCGTCTCACCCCCCGACAGGATCACCACAGGCCGCTGAAACGGTCGGTTCCGTGCCGCCACCTCGCGCGCAATCGCCGCATGAACCCGCCCAACATCCCGCGCCTCACCCTCGATCGCATCCGACAAGATCACCGCAGGCACCGCCGAGGCCGCCGCCGCCGCTTCCAGACTGATCCGGGCCGATGCGATCACCCGCACCTCATGCCCGGCAAACACCGGATCAGTCGGATCAGGCGCGCGCCCGTCCTCGCCCGCCAACCAAGTCAGCACCCGCTCCGGCAGCTCAATCCGCCAAGCCGCCACCATCGCCCGTGCATCTTCCCGCGTCACCCGATCCGGCACGGTCGGCCCCGACGCCACCTGTGCCGGATCATCCCCCGGCACGTCTGACACCACCAAAGAAACCACCCGCGCCGGATAACACGCCGCCGCCAACCGCCCGCCTTTGATGCCAGAAACCTGCTTGCGGATCGCGTTCATCACCGAAATCGGCGCCCCCGACGCGAGCAACGCCCGGTTCAACCCCGCTTCATCCTCCAGCGTCAAATCACCCGGCGGGCAGGGCAGCAAAGCCGACCCCCCGCCGCAAATCAAAGCCACCACCAGATCATCCGCCGTCAGCCCCCGCACCGCCCCAAACAGCGCGCTCGATGCCGCAAGCCCCGCTTGATCCGGCACCGGATGCGCCGATTCCAGCACCCTGATCCGCTGGGTGGCGCAACCATATCCGTAGCGCGTCACAACCACGCCTTCGAGCGGCACATCCCACAAATCCTCAAATGCTGCTGCCAGCTGCGCCGCCCCCTTGCCTGCCCCAATCACCACCACGCGGCCTTTCGGGCGGGCAGGCAAATGGGCGCGCAGGACTTGATACGGATCAGCCGCCCGCACCGCCGCGTCAAACAGCTCGGTCAGAAAGGCGCGATCTTCCGGACTCATGGCACCACGACGTCAAACACGAACACCCCTTCCGCGCCGCCTTCGGTCGCCGCGACAATCTTCGCACCGATGGCCTGATGAGCGGGGTGGATCAGATAGGCGTCGCGCACTGCCGCGTCTTGGAAATCAAACCAGAACACATCGTCAAACCCACGCGATAAGGGCTCTGCCGTGACATTTCGCGAAGCGTGAAAGGCTAAGATACCGTCTATCTTCGATTTCAGCCCAGCCAGCGCTGCATATAGATCGTCTTTGGTTTGCTGATCTGTACCCGAAGGAAAACGTAGCGCGACAATATGGCGGATCATACTTGGCCTTTTTAAGCTGAGGTTGACCAGTGTTCTTGAATAACAGGCGTTCTGTCAGAGCATCTGACCGCGCCTCGACCCTGCCCGCAAGTGTTTTGGGCAGCTTGCCGCGTGTTGCATTGAAAAGCCCGCCCCTGAGCACAAGGGCGGGCCGGTTTGGTTTCACAAACTGGGCTGCTTAATGCACCACAGCCTGCGCCGGCCGCTCGCGACGTGAGGCGGACACGCGGTCGCCGATGATCAGGCCATCCGCCCCGGCGCTGACTTTGATCGTGGCCCCATCCAGCACATCGCCCGACAGGATCATCTCGGCCAGCGGGTTTTGCAGGTGGTTCTGGATCACTCGTTTCAAGGGTCGCGCGCCGAATACCGGATCGTAGCCTTCATCGGCCAGCCAGGATTTCGCCTGCGGGTCAAGATCCAGAGTGATCTTGCGGCCAGCCAGACGCGCCTCAAGTTTGCGCAACTGGATGTCAACGATGCCTGCCATATCGACGCGGTTCAGGCGATCAAAGATGATCTGCTCGTCCAGACGGTTCAGGAATTCCGGTCGGAAGTGCTGCCGCACGGCTTCCATCACCTGCGCCCGCGCGCGCGCCTGATCAGCGCCCTCCGGCAGTTCGGACAATGCCCGCGCGCCAAGGTTGCTGGTCAGAATGATCAGCGTTTGCTTGAAGCTGACGGTGCGACCCTGACCATCGGTCAACATGCCATCGTCCAGCACTTGCAGCAGCACGTTGAACACGTCGGGGTGGGCTTTTTCCACCTCGTCGAACAGCACCACCTGATAGGGGCGGCGGCGGACGGCTTCGGTCAGAACGCCGCCTTCATCATAGCCAACATAGCCCGGAGGCGCGCCGATCAGGCGGGACACCGAGTGTTTCTCCATGAACTCCGACATATCAATCCGCACCATCGCCGCGTCATCGTCGAACAGATATTCGGCGACGGCTTTGGTCAGCTCGGTTTTACCCACGCCGGTTGGCCCAAGGAACAGGAAGCTGCCCAAAGGCCGCCCCTCGTCGTTTAGCCCAGCGCGGGCCCGGCGGACGGCATTGGCAACGGCGGTGACGGCGGCCTGTTGGCCGATCACCCGCTTGCCCAGTTCTTCCTCCATCTTCAGCAGCTTCTCACGCTCGCCTTCCAGCATTTTGGCGACGGGAATCCCGGTCCAACGTTCGACCACTTCGGCGATTTGCTCTGGGCGGACGGCTTCGGACACCAGAAGATCGCCTTCACGGGCTTCGGCTTCGGACAGTTTTTTCTCTAGCCCCGGAATGATGCCGTAGGAAAGTTCACCTGCGCGGCCCAGATTGCCATCACGTTTGGCCTGGTCCAGCTCGGCGCGGAAGCGGTCGAGTTGCTCTTTCAGATCGCGGGCGACTTCCAGCTTGTCACGCTCGGATTGCCATTTGGCGGTCATCGCGTCGGACTGCTCCAGCAGGTTCGACAGTTCCTTCTCCAGCTTTTCCAGACGGTCTTTGGAGGCTGCATCGTCTTCTTTCTTCAACGCCTCGCCTTCGATTTGCAGTTGCAGGATCTGGCGATCCAACTGGTCGAGTTCTTCGGGCTTGCTATCGACCTCCATCCGCAGACGGCTGGCCGCTTCGTCCATCAGGTCGATGGCTTTGTCGGGCAGGAATCGGTCGGTGATGTAGCGATGTGACAGCGTAGCGGCTGCGACTAAAGCCGAGTCGCTGATGCGCACGCCGTGGTGCAGTTCGTATTTTTCCTTGATGCCACGCAGGATCGAAATGGTGTCTTCAACCGTGGGCTCAGAGACCATAACGGGCTGAAAACGCCGGGCCAAAGCTGCGTCTTTCTCAACATATTTGCGGTATTCATCCAGCGTGGTGGCCCCAACGCAATGCAACTCGCCCCGCGCCAGCGCTGGTTTGATCAGGTTGGCGGCATCCATCGCGCCATCGGATTTGCCAGCGCCGACAAGGGTGTGCATTTCGTCGATGAACAGGATGATGTCGCCATTTGCGGCGGTGACTTCGTTCAACACGCCTTTCAGACGCTCCTCAAACTCACCGCGATACTTAGCCCCAGCGATCAATGCGCCCATGTCCAGCGCCATCAGTTTCTTGTGGCGCAGGGATTCTGGCACGTCGCCGTTGACGATGCGCAGGGCAAGGCCCTCGGCAATCGCGGTTTTCCCGACGCCGGGTTCGCCGATTAGCACAGGGTTGTTCTTGGTGCGGCGCGACAAAACCTGCATGGCGCGGCGGATTTCTTCGTCGCGGCCAATGATCGGGTCGATCTTGCCTTGCTCGGCAGCCTCGGTCAGATCGCGGGCGTATTTCTTCAGCGCGTCGTAGGTTTCCTCGGCAGAGGCGCTATCGGCGGTGCGGCCTTTGCGGATGTCATTGATCGCGGCGTTCAGCTTTTGCGGGCTGACGGCGCCTGCATCGAGCGCGTCTTTGGCTGCGGATTTCACCATGCCAAGCGCCATCAGAAGGCGTTCGACGGGCACAAAGCTATCGCCCGCCTTTTTGGCAAGCTTCTCAGCCTCATCCAGCACCTTGACCAAGTTTGGGTCCATGAACGGCTGCGCATCGCCCGAAACTTTCGGCAGTTTGCCCATCGCCAGCGCAAGCGATTCCACAACGCGCGCAGGCTCACCCCCGGCGCGGCGGATCAGGTTGCTGGCCAGACCCTGATCATCGTCCATGATGGCTTTCAGCAGATGTTCTGGTGCCAGCCTCTGATGGCTTTCCCGCATGGCAATCGTTTGCGCCGCTTGGATGAACCCACGCGACCGCTCCGTGAATTTCTCTAAATTCATCGGTAACACTCCTTCTATGAAGCGCCCCAGCGATGCCCAGTTCTCCAGCACATCGGCGGTGGCCTTCCGGGATATTTGGGGCGTAGCAAGCGTCTTTGCAATGGCATGGATCAAGGACAAGCCCGCAATTTTATGCAGGCGTCTCAGGGCAGCAGAACGAAAATCCGCCGATTGGGGCGGGTGAGGTCGGCGCGATACCGCTGTGGTTGAACAGCGGCCTTGCCGGGGGCGGCTGCGCGGGCCAAGCGAAGGAAAGAGCAAGAAAAAGGCGATGCGGGATGCAGGATATTTTACAGGTGTTGATCCACAAGGCTCCGGTGCAGGACTTGCAGCTGCATATCGGCAAAAGTGGGTTGTGCATTGGCGATGCGGCGGAGTTGCAGTTGCAAACTGATGGCAAAATCGCGATCCATGCGCAGGCAAAACGGCCTTTGCTGGGGCTGTTGCCGCGCCGAACCTTGCGACATTTGGGGTTTTTGGGGCCAGCGGCAACCGCTGTTATGACCGAGCCTTTGCGGCATCGCGACCATCTGCGGGTGCGGATTGTCGGGCTGACGCCCGAGCATTTGTCACCAAGCGGCGCGGCAGAGGTCTATATTTCGGTCTGGAGCAACACACATCGCATGATGGCGGCGCGGCCGCCTATGCCGTTAGAGGTTGGCCCAACTCAGGGCTCGTAGCGGACATAGGCGAAGGCGCGGGAATCGGGCGCCCAGTTGGGGACGTTCATGGTGCCTTGGCCGCCTGTAAACTCAAGGATGCGGCGGCGGTTTTGGCCTTTGGGGTCGCACAGACATAAAGCCACGGGCAGGTTAGCCGGGTGGCCTAGGGTGCCGGGCGGATAGGCCAGATACAGCAGGTGCTGACCATCCGGTGACGGATGGGGGAACCAGTTGACATATTGATCCGCGAACAGCTTGCGTTGATCCGCGCCATCGGCCTGCATCACCCAGATTTGCGCATGTCCGTCGCGGTCGCAGTTGTAATAAATCTGGGCCCCATCGGCGGAAAAATCCGGCCCGTCGCAATGGCCTTCGCCCATGGTCAGCCGCGTTTCAGCGCCACCCAAGGCCAAGGTGTAGACATCAATCACCGTCTTTCCGCCACGCGCAGCAACGTAAGTCAGGGTTTTGCCATCGGGCGACCAGCCGTGCCACCAGCTTGGGGCCTCGGGGGAAACCTTCACCGGATCGCCGCCCGTCGCAGGCAGCAGGTAGATCTGCGAGCCTTTCCCCTCGTGATGCGAAGAAATCACGATCTGGCTGCCATCGGGGCTGATGCCGTGGTCATTGTTCAGCTTGACCGCTACGCCGGTTTCAACGGGAACCAACGCCGGGGCATCAAGGGCCACGCGGAACAACCGCCCCTCGGCATTGACCAGCAGCGTCTTGCCGGAAGGATCCCAGTTTGGGGCTTCGATATGCCGATACGTTTGCAGCAGCACACGAGAGGTGCCGCTGGCAAGGTCGTAGATTTCCAGAAAGCTGCGCATTTAGTCGCGGGGTTTCGGCGTCAGCAGCTTCTTTGGCCGCAGTGCCTCGGCGGCTTTGAACAGCCCGAAGGTCTGGTTGACATAGTTCACCACGCCGCCAATCTGCTCCAGATACTTCTGTAACTCCGGCGTCTTTTCGGCCTCGATCACCTGCACCGGGCGATCCGGGCCCTCAGCCTCAAACTGGCAGTAAAACAACGGCTCGCCCCGGCGCAGGATGATGTCCTTCTCTGGCTCATGCCATTCAAACGCCCACATCAGCGGGCGGGGCCAGATGTTCAACGGGAAACGCCCACCAAAAATCGTGCCGGGAAGCTGTTCCTTCCGGTAATGCGCGAAGGCGGAAAGCTGGGTGATATAGACCAGCTCATCGGCGATAAAGCAGTAGGGCAGCGACATCTGCACGGTGGGGCGATCCGGGTAGCGCCATTCGGTTTCCGACACCAAAGTCATCACCTCACCCAGCTTGTTGGCGCGGATGGTCGAGGCCGCCCCGGCCCGGTTGATCAGATGCGGCTTGCCCTTGTCATCGCGACCAAAGCCCAACTGCATGTCAAACGGGCATTTGATCATGAAATAACGGCTTTCCAACTGGATCACCGCCGGGCAACGACTTGCTGATTTTGCATGAGCCTTATTGGTCTGTCGAAACAGCACACGTTCCGGCGGATCATACAGCACAGCACCTTTGTCTTGCGTCAGAAACCAGCCGATCGTGACGGGGCCAGATTTCGGGCCTTCTTCGGGGCGCTCAAAGGTGAGGTTGATATCCATGCGCGGGCCTTTCGTTTTCGCCAGAGTCGGCGGAAACCCTGGCGCTGTCAATCAGCGGCGCGGACCAGTTGCGACCCGGCCTGTGGTGACAGTTTGGCGAAGATGACAGCCGACGATAGCGACAGCAGTGCGATCACCGTGAAAACCACGGGGAAGTTGCCCAGATCGGTGGCCGAGGTGCCGCGCAGATAGCCGGTGCCCTCCAACGTCATCGCGGCCAGGGTGATGCCGATAGAGCCCGACAGCTGTTGCAAAACGGCGGTGAATGAGGTGGCCGAAGACAGCCGCTCTGACGGCACTTCGGCGTAGGCGATGGCATTGACCGAGGTGAATTGCAGTGAC
This sequence comes from Pseudomonadota bacterium, assembly GCA_040387915.1. Classification (GTDB taxonomy): domain Bacteria; phylum Pseudomonadota; class Alphaproteobacteria; order Rhodobacterales; family Rhodobacteraceae; genus Cypionkella. The sequence goes on along the minus strand of JAZKCV010000005.1, from coordinate 70,087 downwards.
CGAGACAGCCCGCCCAAGAACAACACGCCCAGCATCAACAGCCATGGCGTTTGCGGGGTGAAACTGGCCGGGGCCAAGATGAACACCGACGAGATGAGCGCGTTGACCAGCAGCACGCGGCGGAAGCCAAAGCGGCGCAGGATCGGCTGGGCTGCAAACTTCAACACCAATGCACCGATGCCAGAGGCGAAGGTGATCAGACCGGATTGCAGCGGGTTCAGCCCGAATCCGAGTTGCAGCATCAGCGGCAGCAGGAATGGCAGCGCTCCGACGCCGACACGAAACAGGGTGCCTGCCGTGACGGAAATGCGGAAGGTCGGTAGCGCAAGCAGGCGCAGGTCCACCATCGGATTGGCCACGCGCAGGGCGTGGCGGACGTAGAGGGCGATCAAGGCCGCGCCCCCGGCGGTCAGGGTGAACACGATCAGCGGGGTGGCGAGGTTCAGGCCCATCAGCGTCGCCCCGGTCAGGAACCCCGCAAGGCCGGGGCCGAGGAGCAGGAAGCCCAGCGTGTCAAAGCGGCGCGGTTCGGGTTCGCGCAGGTCGGGGATGAACAGGGTGGCGAGGATCACGCCCAACACCGCAATCGGGATGTTGATCCAGAAAATCCAGCGCCAGTCCCAGTAGGTGGTGATGTAGCCGCCCAAAGGTGGCCCCAGCACCGGACCCAACAGGGCGGGGACGGTCAACCAGGCCAGCGCCCCCACCAGCCCGGCGCGGGGGGTGCCGCGCAGCACGATCAGGCGGCCCACCGGGGTCATCATCGAGCCGCCCAAGCCTTGCAGGGCGCGGGCGGCGACGAGTTCGATCAGGTTGGTGGAAAGGGCGCAGGCGATGGAGCCTAGGGCGAAGACAACGATGGCGGCGCGGAAGATTTTGCGGGCGCCGAAGCGGTCGGCCATCCAGCCGGAGGCCGGGATGAAGACGGCGAGGGCGAGCAGGTAGGTGGTGAGGACCAGCTTGAGGTGGATCGGGTCGGAGTTCAGATCTTTCGCGATCTGGGGCAGCGAGGTGGAGAGGACGGAGCTGTCAATATTCTCCATCAGCAGGGCTGTCGCGACGATCAGGGGGAGGATGCGAGCGGAGGGCATGGCGGGACAATCCCCCAAGCTGCGGGCGGGTGCAAGGGTGGTTCGGAGGGGTGGCACGCGGTTGTGAAGGGGGTGGGATTTGGGGGATTTGGTTGTGGTCCCGAGTTGGGACCATTGGGTTATGTTTTGGGATCGGGGGGTTACGAATTTTTTAATGAAGGGTTAACCAGTTTTTGGGGTGAGCTTGGGGAAGCGGCGATCGAAAGGGCCTTGCAACGGCGCATGAAATGACACGAGCCAGCGCAGACAGCTGTGGCGCTGCCATGCGAGACAAAAAATCTTTCGTAAAACAAATGGCTTGATATCTGGCCGAGAATGCGAAAACTGCCAAGGCGTCTCACCCACGAAATACCGGGCAACAGGACTGTCAAAATGGAAAAGCTCACATCAGGTGCCTTTCACGCAACCTACAAGCTTGGCAATCTGCGCCTGACATCTCTGCGCGATGGCTATGTCGATATGCCGACAACGCGGTTGCGCCAGCCGGGGAATAAGACATTTGGCGATCACCTGCCATCTGGGCTGAACCTTGTCGATGGCGGACTTCGACTGTCGGTCAATGCCTTTGCCATTGATAACGGCGATGAGGTTGTGTTGGTTGACACAGGGGCGTCGAATGCTTGGGGTTCCAGCATGGGCCGCCTTCTGGAAGCGTTGAGCGAGGCGAAAATTGATGCTGATCGCATCCGAACAGTTGCCTTTACCCACACCCATATTGACCACATCAACGGTCTTATCCTTCCAAATGGTCTGAATGCGTTTCCACACCTCTCCCGGTTGCTCGTTCCTGAGGAGGAGGTCGACATGTTCCGAGCGGAGGCGCGGCTTGAGCGGTTCCATGACCTTGTAGAACCCTTCGCAGCAAACAGCCGCATTGGGTCAGATATCGAGGCACTTGCCGCGCCCGGTCATGAAGTCGGTCACACCTGTTTTCGCGTTGGGAGTGGCACAGAAACCGTCTTGATCTGGGGAGATATCGTTCACGTCCCATCCCTGCAATTCGAACGACCAGAGATCACTTGGGAGTTCGATGCCGATCAGGAGCGCGCGCGGACCAGCCGCCTGCACATCATGGCGCTGGCTGCGGACAACAACTATTGCGTTGCGGGAGCGCATCTCGACTCGCCCGGCGTCGGTCGCATCTCACGATCAGCAAGCGGTTTCTGCTTCCATCCTTTGTGAACCGCGAAGAAGTTGCGGCACTTGCTGGTGTCAGGGGTAATTTGGCGTGACCGAATAGGACTTAACGCCCAACTGATACATCGCTCTAAACCCGCTGTAGCCCCTTGCGGGGTGGTTCTGAGTTCGGAGTCTTTACGTTCCATGCCAGACCCAGTTTCTGCAAGACCCAGATGAAATAATAGCCCGGATCAAGCTGCCCGCGTTCAACCCCCAGCTTGGCGGAATGCGGGAAGGCGTGGTGATTGCCGTGCCAGTTTTCGCCAAAGGTCAGCAGGCTGATGCCGGGGATGTTGTAGCCCTGCACGGGCAGACCGGAAATGCGCCAACCCTGATGGCCGCGTCGGTGCGAGAAATGTCCGACCAGCCAATGTCCGACCAGCGAGACAAATATCCGCAGCGAGCAACCCCACAAGACCCACGCCCAGCCACCGAAAGTATAGAGTAACAGCGCGATGGGGAGTTGCTGCCACATCCATGTCTGCTCGATGAAGCGGTAGGTGCGGTCTTGCTTTACGCGGTCTTCCAGAACGAATTCGGGCGGGTGATCAAGGCGAAATTCGCAGCAAAGCTGCCACCATGCGTCGCGCCAGAACGCGGCTTGGTGGGCGGGATGCGGCGGGCATTCGGTTTGGCGTTGATGCCAGTCGCGCAGATCATGGGTGCGGATCATGCCGATCGGTCCTGCCATGCTGACAAGGGTGCCAAGCCACACAAGGGTGTATTCGACGACTCGCGGGGTTTCGAAGCTGCGATGGATCAGCAGGCGGTGCATTCCAACCGAATGGCCCGCGCAGATGGTCACAGCCGTCAAGCCGAGGAAAACCAGCAGGGCGTCAAGTTGTGGATACAGGAGGATTCCGGTGATCCCGGCTGCGCCATGCCCGAACAGCCAGAGCGTTTTGACGGGCAGGCATCTGACGCGGCCTTGCAGGGCCGAGGTTTCTGGGGTGACGTGGAAACGGTCGGTTGAAACGAGTTGCGCCATTCCACCAGTTTAGAGGGGTTCTGTGTGTTTGGAAGCGTTTTAGCTGCGCCTCCTACAACAACCCCTCCGCCCCGAAATGCCTTGGGAAGAACGCCATGGCGGCGGCGTGGACGGTTTGGAGGGCCTCGGTTGCAGAGTAGGGTTCGCGGGTGGAGATCAAGTCGACCCAGACGCCTTCGGAGGTGACGCGCAGGACGCGGGAGATCAGGGTGGGGTCGCCGGGGTAGCGGCCTTCGGCCAGCAGGGCGGTGCAGACTTGTTCCAGTTTGGCGATGTAGAGGCGGTCGTTTTCGCCGCATTTGGCTTGGTAGAGCGGGCGGGATTGTGCCTCACCCCAGAACGACAGCCATGCCGAGAGGCGGGCGGGGGTGCAGATCGCGGGTTGGAAATCGGCGCGGATCAGGGCGTCGAGTTGATGGGCGGGCGCGGGGCCAGCGGCGGTGAGGGCTGCGTCCCAGTTCTGGCGGTATTCGTCGGACAGATAGCCGAGGGTTTCGGCCAGAAGCGCGTCTTTGGTCTGGAAATGGAAGTTCACAAGCCCATGCGAGATGCCCGCGCGGCGCGCCACGTCGGTGAGGGTGGTGCGGGCATAGCCTTGTTCGGCCAGCACGTCGATGGTGGCCTCGATCACTTGGGCGCGGCGGGTTTCGCGCGACAGTTTGCGCGGCGGCGGAATGGTGGGTGCGTGATTCATGGCGCTTTCTTAGCTGAAATATCGCTGTTGGTAAGATAGCAGATTCTGATTGACAGACCAGTCAGAATCTTGCGAGCATGCGGAAACAGCACTGGTTTGCCATGACTCAGGTCTCGCCCCTGCCTTCGCCACGTCTGGAGTTCTGCCCTGCGACGCTTCCGGCGGCGGTTTACGGCGATGCGGATTGGTATGCGCGCGAGATGGCTACGGTGTTCGCGCAGAACTGGATTTGCGTCGGGCGGTTGGGGGATTTTCTGCCGGGGTCGATGCGGCGGGTGCAGGTTGGGCTTGCCGATGTGATTGTGTGTCGCGGCGCAGAAGGTGGCGTTGCGGCCTATCACAACACTTGTCGGCATCGCGGGTCTGAACTGTGCCGCGAGGCGGTGGAGCCGTTGGGCAAGCTGATCCGCTGCCCGTATCACGCCTTTGCCTATGCGGCGGATGATGGGCGGTTGGTGGCGACGGGGCATGCGGTGCCTACGGCGGATTTTGACAGGGCGGCGCATGGGTTGTTGGCGGTGGCGGTGCGGGTTTGGGCGGGGTTTCTGTTTCTAAATACCGCGCAGGCCCCGCGTGATCTTGTGGCGGATGTGGATTTGGTCGTGCTGGATCATTGGCCGATGGATGGCTTGGTGACGGGGCATGTCTGGCGGGCCGAGATTGCCTGTAACTGGAAGGTGTTCTGGGAGAATTACTCGGAATGTCTGCATTGTCCGGGGATTCATCCTGAATTGTGTGAACTGGTGCCGGTTTATGGGCGGGGGATCATGGCGGCGTCGGAAGCTGTCGGTTGGGCGGGGGAAGTGCCCTCGGGGAACCTGAAGATAGGGGCGGAAAGCTGGACGCCAGACGGGGCTGCCTGTGGGCCGGTGTTTGCGGGGCTGACGGAAGCGGAGCGGGCGACGGGGTATCAGTTCGTCACGTTTTGGCCGACGGCTTATGTGGTGGCGCATGTTGATCATGTGCGCTCGGTGCGGATTGTGCCGCTTTCGCCTGTGCGGACGGCGCTGGTGGTGGAGTGGCATTTCTCGGCTGAGACTTTGGCGCAGCCGGGGTTTGATGCGGGCGCAGTGGCGGAGTTTGCGAAGATCGTGCTGCGGCAGGATGGCGAGGCGGCGGAAATGAACCAGCGGGGGATGCTTTCCCCTGCTTATCGCGGTGGCACGTTGATGCCGGAAGAATATGAGATTCACCGCTTTCACCAATGGCTTTTACGGGAAATGGAGGTCACGCAATGACCCAGCATGATGCAGCCAGCATGACGATACCGAATGATTGGGATCGCCGGGGGCTTCCGGCCTGGACCTATCATTCCGAGGCGATGTTTGCGCTGGAGCGCGACAAGCTGTTCCTGACGCATTGGCAGGTGGTGGGGCATGTGAGTGACGTGGCCGAGCCGGGGAACTGGCTGGGTTTTGATCTGCTGGGCGAACGCGCGGTGGTGATGCGCGGGCAGGATGGCGTGGTGCGGGCGTTTCATAACCTGTGCCGCCATCGTGGCGCGCGGGTGGTGAATGGCGAGAAGGGCAGTTGCAAGGGGGCTTTGGTTTGCCCGTTTCATGGCTGGGTGTATAATCTGGACGGGTCATTGCGCGGGGCGGCGCAGCCTTCCAGTTTTGGCGGCTTGGATCGGGCGCAGTTCGGGCTGAAGCCGATCGAGATGGAGGTTTTTCACGGCTTTATCTTCATCCGTTTTTTCGCAGGTCCACAGCCAAGCGTCGCCGAGATGCTCGCCCCTTATGCGGCCGATTTCGCGGGCTATCGCAGCGAAGGCGTGTTGCCGCTGGATATGCCGCATTGGGCGACGGAACTGCCAGTGAACTGGAAATCGGTCCGCGATGTGGACAATGAGGGCTACCATGTGCCGATGGCGCATCCGGCGTTGCAGGATTTGTATGGCCGCACCTACCGTGATCTGCATCTGGATGGCGGCCTGAATGTGTCAATCGGCAGCTTCGGCGATGCTCCGGCGCGGCGGTGGTCTGTGAAGATGTATCTGGCGATCACCGAGCGGCAGGACTGGTTGCCGGACCATCTGCAAACGGTGTGGACCTATTACGGGCTGTTCCCAAACGCGGTCTTCGCCTTCACCCCGGAATCGGTGCAATATTATCAAGAGATTCCGATCTCACCGGGGAAAACCCGCGTGACGGGGCGGATTTATCGGCAGCCCGTGGAAAGCCGCCGCATGAAGGCCGCGCGGTATCTGGCGTATCGGATTGATCGGGATACATCTACCGAGGATCAGCAGCTTTCAATCTGGTCGAATGAGTCGATGCTGTCCACCGCGTTTGAGGGCTTTCACCTGTCTGACCTCGAATATGGCTTGAAGCGGCACCACGACAGTCTGCGGGCACTGATGCCGGTGATGACTTTGCCTGTGGCCCCGCCGGAAGCGGAAATCGCTAGCCGCAATGATGAATTGATTTGCCAGACAAAAGTGCAGGGTTAACCTGCGTGAAAGCCATAAAATCAGGGAGACGGCCATGACACTGACAAGACGCAGCGCGCTTGCACTGCTTGGCGGCACTTTGGCCGCGCCCTATGCTCGGCCCTCTTGGGCGCAGGCGACAACAGTGAATGTCTACAACTGGTCAGATTACATCGGTGAGACGACGCTGGCGGATTTTGAGAAAGAGACCGGGGTTGGCGTGGTCTATGACCTTTACGCCTCGGCCGAGGAGATGCAGGCTAAGATGCTTGCAGGATCGACCGGCTATGACGTGGTGCTGATGTCCAGCCTGAAGCTGGCGAGCTTCATCAAGGCCGGGGTGTATCAGAAGCCTGATCGTGCCAAGCTGACGAATTGGGACAATCTGGACCCGGCGATTTTGAAGATCGTTGAAGGCTTCGATCCCGGCAACCAATATGGCGTGCCGTATATGTGGGGCTCAGTAGGCTTCACCTTCAACATGGACATGGTGAAGGAACGCCTACCGGATGCGGACCTGTCGGATATTGGCACGCTGTTGAACCCGGAAAACGCGGCGAAGCTGGCGGATTGTGGGATTTCTCTGTTGGATAGCCCGACGGATTTCGGTTTCATGGTGCTCAGCTATCTGGGGCTGGATGCGAGTTCCGCGCGAGAGCCGGAGTATCGCAAGATGGCGGAAGCGGTGGCACCGATTCGGCAGTATGTTTCTACCTTCGACAATGCCAACTATCTGAACACGCTGCCGAATGGCGAGATTTGTGTGGCAAACACCTGGTCGGGCGATTACGGCGTGGCGAAGACGCGCGCGGCAGAGGCGGGGATCAAGATTGACCTGCAATATTTTGTCCCCAAAACGGGCGCTCCGGCTTGGTTTGACAACTGGTGCATCCCGACCGATGCGCCGAATGTCGACGGCGCGCATAAGTTCATTGATTACCTGCTGCGCCCCGATGTGATCGCCGCCTGCACCAATTTCACCGGCTATGCCAATGCCAACAAGGCCGCGACGGCTTTGGTCGATCCTGCGATCACGGGCGACCCAGCGGTCTACCCGGATGCGGAAACCCTGAAGCGCCTTTACACCCCCGCGCCGCAATCCGAGGAGCAGGATCGCGAGATCACCCGGATCTGGGCTGAGATCAAGGCGGGTTAAGGTGGCTGATCCGTTCATTCGTATCGAGGGCGTGTCGAAGAAATTCGGCACGTTTCAGGCGGTGCAAGATGTATCGCTGACGGTGGCGCAGGGGGAGATTTTCTCGCTGTTGGGTGGGTCTGGCTGCGGCAAGACCACTCTGCTGCGGATGCTAGCGGGGTTTGAGGAGCCGACCGAAGGCCGCATTTTCATCGACGGGCAGGATATGGCAGGGGTGCCACCGTGGCTGCGCCCGGTGCATATGATGTTCCAAAGCTACGCTTTGTTCCCGCATATGAGCGTCGAGAAGAACGTCGGCTACGGGCTGAAGCACGAGGATATGACGGCGGATCAGCGCAAGGCGCGGGTGGCCGAGATGCTGGAACTGGTGCAGTTGACGCCGTTCGGGCACCGCAAGCCGCATCAGATTTCCGGCGGGCAGCGGCAACGGGTGGCCTTGGCGCGGGCTTTGGCGCGGCAACCGAAGTTACTGTTGCTGGATGAGCCATTGGCCGCTTTGGACAAGAAACTGCGCGAGCATACCCAGTTCGAGCTGATGTCTATTCAGGAACGCACTGGCGTGACCTTCATCGTGGTGACGCATGATCAGGAGGAAGCGATGACGCTTTCGGACCGGATCGCGGTGATGGACAAGGGCCGCGTCAAGCAGGTCGGTGCGCCGACCGAGGTGTATGAATACCCGAACTCGAAGTTTGTGGCGGGGTTTATCGGCTCTATCACCGCCTTTCCGGCCAAGGTTTCGGCGCTGGCGGGGGATGTGGCGACGGTACAGGTGGCGGCGTTTCAAGCGTCTGTTCAGGCACGCGCCGTGCCGGGGCTGAACGTGGGGCAAGAGGTGACTTTGGCGGTGCGGCCCGAAAAATTGGTGATCAGTCAGGCGCGGCCTGAGGGCGAGAATGTCATCGCCGGGCAGGTCAAGGATCTGGCCTATTTCGGCAAGGATAGTCTCTATCGCATCACCTTGCCGTCGGGCGAATTGATCTCGGTGCATTCGGTCAATGCAGGGCGATCTGCGGGCGGGCGGCCCGATTGGGACGACCAAGTTTACCTCAGCTTCGCGCCAAGTGCCGCGATTTTGCTGGTGGAATGATGCGCAACCGGATCGCGCATTGGCTACAGGGTCGCGGCTATCGCGGTGTGATCATCGGACTGCCGTATATCTGGCTGCTGCTGTTTTTCTTCATCCCGTTCTGTCTGGTGCTGGCGATTTCTTTCGGCAGCCGCACACCCACCGCGCCCCCTTTCGGCTATGGTGGCGATCACCCATGGATCAGCTTTGTCGGTTATTCGCGGCTGTTCCATGACGATCTCTATATCCGGGCCTTTCTGGTCTCATTGTCCAACGCAGCCGTGGCGACGGTGCTTTGTCTATTGCTGGGCTATCCAATGTCGCTGGCCTTGACACGGGTGTCGGCAAGTTGGCGCAACATCCTGCTGATGCTGGTGATTTTGCCGTTCTGGACCTCATTCCTGCTGCGGGTCTATGCTTGGATGGGCTTGATGGGGAAGAATTCTTGGTTCAACGGACTGCTGACCGATGCCTATAATCTGCTGACGCCTGCCACATGGCACGTCACCTCGATCCCGATGATGCACAGCAACTTCGCCGTGGTTTTGGTGATGGTCTACACCTACCTGCCGTTCATGATCCTGCCTCTATACGCCAACCTAGAGCGGCTCGATCCGGTGCTGGACGAGGCGGCGATGGACCTCGGCTCGCGTCCGTTCCGGGTGTTTCTGGACGTGACCTTGCCGCAATCTTTGCCGGGGATCATTGCGGGCGCGATGCTGGTGTTCATCCCGGCGGCGGGGGAGTTGGTGATCCCGACTTTGGTGGGCGATGCCTCTAGCCCGATGATCGGGCGGGTGATCGCCGATGAGTTTTCCTCGGCCTCGGATTGGCCGATGGCGGCTTCGGTGGCGATTGCTTTGTTGTTGCTGATGGTCGGACCGATGATGCTCTACACCCACTACCAATCAAAAGCCGAAGCCGGGGAAGAGCCATGAACCGCCGCCCGGTCTTCCTGATCACCGTGATGTGCTTTGGCTTCGCGTTCTTCTACATCCCGATCTTGTCGATGATGGTCTACTCGTTCAACGGATCGCGGCTGGCGACGGTCTGGGGCGGGTTTTCGACCAAATGGTATGTCTCACTGCTGTCAAACAAACAGGTCGGGGCGGCGCTGTTGCTGTCGCTGAAAATTGCCGTGACATCAGCCACGGCGGCGACAATCCTCGGCACCATGGCGGGCATCACCCTCGCGCGCTTCCGGCGCTTCAAGGGCCGGACCTTATTCTCAGGCTTGGTCACGGCACCCCTGATCATGCCCGAAGTGATCACCGGGATATCCTCGTTGATGCTGTTCATCTTGATGGCGAAGTTCCTCGGCTGGCCGTCGTCGCGCGGATTCACCACGGTGACGCTGGCGCATATCACGTTCTCGATGGTGTTCGTGACCACGATTATCCAGTCGCGCATGCTGCAGGCCGACCGCGCTATTGAAGAAGCCGCGATGGATCTGGGATCAAAGCCGTGGGCGGTGCTGTTTGATGTGACGCTGCCGGTAATCTTTCCGGCGATCCTGTCGGGCTGGCTGTTGGCGTTTACGATTTCGCTGGATGATGTGGTGATCACCTCGTTCACCACCGGGCCGGGGAATACGACGCTGCCGCTGCTGATCTGGTCGAAGGTCAAGCTGGGGGTGACGCCGGATATCAATGCTTTGGCGACGCTGACGGTTTTGGTGGTGGGCTGTGGCGTGGCTTTGGCGGGGTACTTGCTGAACCGTTCTGAGAAGCGGCGCGAGGCGGATGCGCGGTTGGCGTATCGGGCCAATGACTGAGGGTGGCGTGATGATGGAGGGGGTTCATATTCCGCTGGGTCTGCCGGGGTCGGGGCGGCAGCGCTATGCAGCGGCGATGACCTTGTTTCAGGCCGGGGTGATTTCTGAGGCGGCCTTGGAGGTTTATCGGATATGCTCGCCCTTAGATTGCCAAGATCCCCTGTCCTTGTTGCTAGAGCGGGAATTGGATTTACCGCCGAGGGAGCACCATGACTGAGATTCTGATTTACAACGCCCGCATCCGCACCATGGACCCGGCCTGCCCGATGGCGGGTGCGGTGTTGCTGCGGGATGGTTTGGTGGTGGCGCTGGGCGATGCGGCGGAACTGACCGCGCGGGCTGGGGCGCGGCGGATTGATGCGGGGGGGCGGCTGGTGCTGCCGGGGTTTCAGGACGCGCATATTCATTTGTTGAACGGCGGCACGGATTTGGTCGAAACAGCGCAGCTTTATGATTGCGTGACGTTGGCCGAAATTCAGACGGTGATGGCAAATCATGCGGCGGCGCAGTCCGGCCCGATGCTCTGGGGCGCTGGCTGGCAAAGCGGCTTTTTCGGCGATCACAACCTGACCCGCGCCGTGCTGGATGCCGTGGTGCCGGATCGGCCCTGCCTGATTTACGACGGCAATTTTCACAATGCCTGTCTGAACTCGGCCGCTTTGGCGATGATCGGCGTGGCTGCGGATACGCCTGACCCGCTGAATGGCCATATCGTGCGCGATGCACGCGGGGTGGCGACGGGAATGCTGCATGAGGAGGCGATCAACTGGGCCACATCGCGGCTGCCGCAAACCGGGGATGATGTGCGGAAGCAGGGGCTGCTTGCGGGGATGGCCTTGGCCAACAGCCATGGCATCACCGGGGTGATTGACCCGTGGATTCTGGACCATCACGCGCGGATTTACAGCGGTGCGCTTGACCGTGATGCGTTGACGTTGCGGGTGGCGGGGGCTTGTCTGGTGACGGCTGCGGATACGGTGGAGACGATGATGACTCGGCTGCGCAGCCTGCGCGCGGCGCATGGTGGGCGGGATTTCCACCTGAATGCGGCGAAGTTTTTCCTAGATGGCGGGCTAGAGAACCGCACGGCGGCGATGCTCGCACCCTATGCCGATACGGCGGGCGGTAACGCCGCGCTGATGTTCCCGCAAGATCAGATCGACGCCATGTTCACGGCGCTGGATGCGGAACGGTTTCAAATCCATGTGCATTGCATCGGCGATGCCGCGACCCATGCCGCCTTGAACGGGTTTGCGGCGGCGCGGGCGGCGAATGGCGATTGGCCCTCGCTGCATCAGATTGCGCATTGTCAGGTGGTGGACCCTGCTGATTTCGCCCGCTTTGCGGCTTTGGGCGTGATGGCGAACCTGCAACCTCTGTGGGCCTGCAATGACCCGATCATTCCCGATGAAACCATGCTGATGATCGGGTCGGCGCGCGCAGAGCAGACCTATGCGTTCCGGTCGCTGATCAACGCGGGCGCACCCTATTGCATCAACTCGGATTGGGCGGTGACGACGCTGAACCCGTTTGAGATCATCGGCACAGCGGTGACGCGCGAACCGCCACGGGCGAGGGGCGTGGCTGACCCGTTCTTCCCCGATCAGCGCCTCACGGTGGCCGAGGCGGTTTTGGGCTATACCACCCATGCCGCGGCCGCCTGTTGGCGCGGGCATTACACCGGGGCGTTGAAGCCGGGGTATTCGGCCGATCTGATCGTGCTCGACCGCGATATTTTCAGCGTCCACCCCTATGCGATTGCGGAAACCCGCGTGCTGCTGACCCTGTTCAAAGGGCGCGAAGTCTATCGCGCCGAAACCTTCCCAAGCTGAAAGGCCCCTTATGACCCTGACCATGAAACCCGTCGCAGACGGCGACCGCCGGATCGCCAATATCCACACCGCCACATTCACGGAATTTGTCTACCCCGATGGCCTCGCGCTGGGCGATGCGATCTTGCAGCACGACACGGATCTGCCGCTTGGCACTGGCTTTCACGTCTATCGGATGCCCGCAGGCATGACGACCCGCAGCCATCGGCATGAGGGGCACGAGCAGTTTCTGATCCTTGAGGGTGAGTTGATTGAAAGCGACGGCACGGTGTTTCGCGCCGGTGATCTGGTGTTTTACCGCGATGGCACCGAGCATAATTCCTACACGCCGAACGGTTGCCTGTTGGCGGTGCATATCGTCGGGCCGGAAACGCCGCTGGAGTAGTTAAGCGCGCCGCGCCATCAGCCAGACGAAAAACAGCCCGCCCACAAGACCCGTGACGATGCCGATGGGCATATCCTCGGGGGCCATGACGATGCGAGCGGTGGTGTCGGCCCATGTCAGGAAGATGGCTCCGAACAGCGCCGATAGTGGCAGCACGCGGGCGTTGTCGCCGCCGACGATCAGGCGGACAAGGTGAGGCATCATCAGGCCGACAAAGCCGATGATGCCGGAGAAGGCCACCATGACCCCGGTGATCAGCGCGCCTGCCACGAAAACCGACAGCCGAAAGCGGGCGATGGGGATGCCGAGGGAGCTTGCGGTCTCATCGCCCAAGCTCATCGCATTCAGGTCGGGTGCGCGGTGCCACAGCCATGCGCCTGTCGGGATCAGCACCGCCAGCGGAAACAGCAGATGCGGCCATTGCGCAAGGCCCAGCCCGCCCAGCATCCAGAACACCACGGTATGCGTGGCGCGGGGATCGCCGAGGAAGATCAATATGTTCGCACCCGCCATGATGATGAAGCTGACAGCAACACCTGCCAGCACAAGGCGATCCGCCGAAGCGGCGCGGGCGAATTGCGCGATGCCAAGCACAAGCGCGGTGGCCCCTAATGCGCCCGCAAAGGCCAGCAGCGGCACGGTCAGCAGGCCCAGAAACATCCCTGTATGCATCAGCGCAAGGATCGCCCCGAACGCGCCGCCCGACGAGATGCCCAGCAAATGAGGATCGGCAAGCGGGTTGCGGGTGACGGCTTGCAGCGCCGCCCCGGTCAGTCCCAGCCCCGCGCCGACGAGGGCCGCGAGGATGGCGCGGGGGAAGCGGATGTCCCAAACGATGGCCTCGCGGCCTTGGCTCCATGTGACGGGGACGGTGTCGGGGGCGAGGTGATTGACGGCCACGCCCCAGACGGTGGCCAAGGGGATCGGCACCGCACCGATGGACACCGCCAGCAGGATCGACAACACCAGCGCCCCCAGCCCCGTCAGCACAAACATGCCGCGGCGCGACAGATGCCAGACGGTTGCGGCGGTGGTGATTTGCGTCAGATCAGCCATTGTCTTGCCCTTCAAAAGCCTATGCGCCGAGACTTGGCCCCGGCGCTGGCTGTAAAATTTACGGCGCAGCGAAACCCGCGACCAGCTTTTCCACCGCTTTGATATTGCGCGGGCCGGGGGTGGCCTCGACATATTCCAGCACGACAAACCGGTCGTTCTTCACCGCATCGATGCCCGCGAAGGCCGGGTTGCCCTTCATGAAGGCGATCTTCTGGTCGGCTGTGACATCGCCATAGTTGACGATGACGATGACCTGCGGATTGCGTTCCACCACAGGCTCCCACGCGACGGTGGCCCAGCTTTTATCCAAATCATCCATGATGTTGACGCCACCTGCGGCCTCGATCAGCGCGGTGGGCATGGCGTATTTGCCTGCGGTGAACGGGGTATCTTCGCCGCTGTCATAGACAAAAACCCGCAGCGGGTGGGCGTGATCGACGCCTGCGGTGATCTCGGCCAGCTTCGCCTTGTAGCCATCCACCAGCGCCTTGGCTTTGTCCTCTACCCCGAAGATCAGGCCAAGGTTCAGCATGTCATTATACATGTCATCCATGCTGCTTTTCGCCTTCGCGCCAACGAAAATGCAGCTTTCGGTCAACTCATAGGTTTTGATGCCCAAAGGCTCCAGCGTCTCTGGCGTGACTTCACCGCCGACCTTCATGCCGTAGTTCCAGCCCGCGAAAAAGAAATCTGCATCAGCGCCAGCCAACACCTCTTTGGTCGGGTATTTGGCAGAGAGTTCCGGCAACTCCGCCACGCCGTCGCGCATTTCGGGATCGAGGGTTTTCCAGCCGGAGATGCCAGTGTAGCCGACCATATGATCGCGCAGGCCGAGGACCAGCATCATCTCGGTCAGGTTCACGTCATTGGAAATTGCATGGGTCGGGGCGGCATCGAAGGTGACATCCCGGTTGCAGCTTTTCACCGTGACGGGGAAAGCGGCGGCGGAGGTGGCCGAAAACAGCAGAGCAATGAGGGAAAGTTTCATGGGGTAATCCTACAGATGAAATGAAAAGCGCGGTGCGGGACCAGAGCGGTCCACGCGGGCGGTGACATTGAAGGCGGTGGCGATGTGTTGCTCGGACAGCGCCAGATCAGGCGGGCCATCGGACAGCACGCGGCCATCCGCCAGAACCAGCACGCGGTCGGCAAATTGCGCGGCAAGGGTCAGGTCGTGCAGCGTGCAGATCACCGTCAGGCCAAGGCCGCGCAATAAGGCCAGCAGTTCAAGCTGGTGGCGGATGTCGAGATGGTTGGTCGGCTCGTCCAATATCAACACACGGGGTTCCTGCGCCAAAGCGCGGGCGACCATGACGCGCTGTTTCTCACCGCCCGACAGCGTGCCAAAGGCGTGATCGGCGAAGCGATCAAGGTCTAGGCGGGTGATCGCGGCACTGATCACCTCGGCATCGCGCAGGCTGGTGGCGGCGAAACCGGCGCGGTGTGGCAGGCGACCCAAGCCCACGATCTGACGGGCGGTCAGGGCGAAATCGGTAGGCTGTTCTTGCAGCACGGCGGCGACCAGCTGTGCGGTTTCACGCGCCGAATGCAGCCAGATATCACGCCCCATCAGACTGACAGTGCCCTTACGCGGGGCGACATAGCGATACAGCATCCGCAACAGCGAGGATTTCCCCGCGCCATTCGCGCCGCAGATCGCCATCACCTCGCCCTCGGCCAATGCAAAACTGATATCGGTTAAAATGTCGGGTCTGCGCGGCGGCCCCCAATGCAGCCCGCGCGCTTCCAATATGGGTTGGTTCATCGGCGCACCGCCTGCCTGCGCAGCGGCTTGCTTCGAAAAAAATCAAAGCCTTGAGGCCTGAACGGCCCGTGCATATCAATCATAGCATCCTTCCCCAGGCGCCCCGCCCGGTCGGTTGTTTCGGCTATGATGGCAGGTCTCCTGACTCGCGGGTCGTGGCTTGCCTGCGCCTTCCCACCCAATCGGGCAGTGGACTTTGCAGGTTCGCTCACCGCTTACAGTTGCGGGGGCAGTCACGGATTTGGCGGCTAATGCCTACACCACACCGTATTCCCTTTTCATCCGGCGCAGCTTTGCGCTTGCCGGAACCATCCCGCGCAAAAGATCGGGTTTGCCTGCCGCTGTCAATCCGGTCAGCGACAGGTGACGGCGGTTTTGCGCCCTAGGCGATGTCGAGCCAGCTTTGCTGTTGCGACGAGGCTTGGATGGTTTCTACCAGCGTCTGAATCCGCAGGCCCTTGCGGAAGTTGAACGGCTCGGGCGCTTTGCCTGCGATGGCATTGATATAGCCTGCGACTTCGATCGCCTTCAGGTCGTTAAAGCCGATCTGGTGGCCTGCGGCGACGCAAAACAACCCGTAGGGGGCGTGATCCGGGCCAGCCTCGATGCGGCGAAAGCCTTGGCGGCCTTTAGCATCGGCGGTGCTGAAGTAGTTGAGAACGTTGAAATGTTCCTGACTGAACGCCAGCGCACCTTTGGTGCCGTAAACCTCAAAATCATGCTGCATCTTGCGGCCGGTGGCGATCCAGTTGCCTTCGATGCTGCCCGTCGCCCCATTCTCAAACCGCAGGAAAGCGCGGCCAATGTCATCGACGGTAACGGCTTTGCGACCCCCGCGCCCGTCGGGACGCTCGGTGATCATCGTCACACAATCACCCATCACGCGGTTGATAGGACCGCAGAGGAATTCGGCGGTGGCAAGCGCATGAGAACCAATATCAGCCAAAGCACCACCGCCTGCGGGGTCATGACGGAAGGTGTAGGGGCCGTCGGCGTCGGCCATGTAATCTTCGGCGTGCAGGCCGCGATAGCCACGGATTTCCCCCAACTCGCCCGCCTGAATCATCTCCCGCGCTAGCGCCAGCATCGGGTTGCACAGATAGTTGAAGCCGACTTGGGTTTTCACCCCCTTAGCCTCGGCGGCGAGGGTCATTTCCAGCGCATCAGCCGCCATCGGAGCGAGGGGCTTTTCGCAATACACATGCTTGCCCGCCGCAATCGCGGCCAGTGACATTTCCTTGTGCAGCGCGTTCGGCGCGGTGATGGACACCAGATCAATTTCGGGGTCCGCGATGATCGTGCACCAGTCAGCGGTGGCATGGGCAAAGCCAAGGGTTTGTCGGGCGCGTTCGGCAGCTTCGGGGGTGATATCGGCGACGGTGTGGAGTTCCAGATCAAACGGCAGCTCGAACACCCGTGGGGCCGAGGTGAAGCCGAACACATGCGCCTTGCCCATAAAGCCGGTGCCGATCAGGCCAATGCGGAGTTTTGGTTTGCTCATCTGAAGGCGTCCTTATGGGGGTAAACTGCGGTTTCAGGATGAAATCCGCCATAGGGGTGGGCTTGGTTCTGGTCAAGCGCGCGATCTTTTGCAGGCGCAAAGCCTCGTCAAAAGTCATCAGCGCGCGGCGCGGTGAATTCAGTTGCAATCGCGCCGGGTTGTCATAGGAAACAGGATAGAGGGTGGTTTCCAGATGTAAGACGCCAATGTTCCGCACAGCTATGAAGTCCTGATCCGGGTCATTCATGACCGCTATGAGGGCATAAGCAAATCCTATCAGATCATCGCGCGCTATCTGACGCAGAACCCGAATGATGTGGCGGGCTGAGTGTCACGGCGTTGGCGGCGTTCATGCCTCCAGCTTCGTGGGGTTCGCGCAGGCTTTGGGCTACAAGGGTTTCAAGGAATTGCAGGTGCTGTTCCAGCGCAGGCTGTCCACCGTCGCACCGGGGTTTGACGCGCGGGTGCGGGCATTGGAGGCGGCACTGGGCGCGCGGATGGATCATTCCGAGATCGGCTTTCTGCGCGATCTGGTGGTGCGGGATCTGACCTCGTTGCAGGATCAGCTGGCCTCGATTGACGGCGCGCAAATCTCGCGCGCGGTCAATCTGATGGAGGCTGCGCAGACGATCTATCTGCTGGGGCAGTTGCGCTCTGCTCCGGTGGTGGACACGGCTGATGCGTTTGTGGTGATTGTCCAGCACCCGCAGCACATCGCCGCCCGCGAAAGCCATGTGGCCTGCGTTAAACAGCAGGGGGATGCCCGTGCCGGAGTGCTTCATAAACAGGTCCAACTCGGCCTCGGTCTCAATCACCGCCGCCATGTGGTGGTGATAGGATAACGGCATCCCCTGTTCGGCGCACCATTCGCCAAAGGCGGTCATGTCATGGGCATAGGCCTTGATCTGATCCTCCGACAGCTTGGGTTTTTTGACGAGGGGTTTGGAGCGATCACCTTGGATCGACCGCGCCACTTCGCCATAGACGATGCACGGCGCGCCTGCGGCGATGAAGAAATCCATCTGGGCGCGGTACGGTCTTTGTTCGCAGCAACCCCGTCATCCAGCACGGTGCCGGAAAACCAGCCGCCACAGACCGAGATGCCAAAGCGGTTCAGGATCGGTCCCAACGCATCCATATCCATCGGAAACCGTCGTCCGGTTTCCATTCCGGTGAAGCCTGCCACGGACGCCTGCCGCAGACATTCTTCCAGCGTCACATCGTCGGACAGTTCCGCCAGATCGTCGTTCCACCATGCGATAGGGGCGATGCCGAGTTTGGCTTTCAGAGGTGGTTTGGCGGTCATGTCAAACCCCGATGCGCTGCTTGGCGCGGATTTCTTCTTGCTTGGCGCGGGCTTTCTGCACGCCCGCGCGGCTGGATACCTCTGGCACGCCCACATCCCAATCGGCATCCCTCGGCACCAAGCATAGGCGTCGGTCGTGATCGAGATCACCGTGGTGCGGTCGGTGGTCTTGGCCCATTCAAGGGCTGCGGCAAGGTCGGACAGGCTTTCGACATGGCGGCTGGCAGCGCCCATCGCCGCCGCAGGGGCCGCGAAATCGACATGCAGCGGAGCCGTGGGGTTTTGCACCCGGCAATCCTTCAGCAGGTTGTTAAAGGCCGGCACACCCTTGGCTTGTTGCAGGCGGCTGATCACCGCATAGCCACTGTTGTCGCAGACCACGACGATCATCTTGTGACCCGACCGCACCGAGGAATAGATGTCAGAGTTCGTCATCATATAGGTGCCATCGCCGAGCATGACGATCGGGGTGCCGCCCGTAGCCCCCAGCCTAGATTGCGCCATCGCACAGCCCAACCTGTGGCAATCTCGTAGCCCATGCAGGAAAAGCCGAACTCCAGATCAAACGTATGCGGGGCTTTGACGCGCCAGCCTTTCGCAACCTCGCAGGGCAGACCACCAGCGGCAGAGATCAGGGTGTCATACGCGCCCGCCGCAAGGTTCACCTGATTGACCGCCTGCGCATAGGTCGGAACGGGGGTTTTCGTCGGGGCTTGGTGGCTATCAAGCAGCGCATCCCATTCCGCGAACAAAGCCTTGGCGCTGGGCAGGTGAGCGGGGTCGGCGTGCCAATCGCCAAGGGCCGCGTTCAGCTCGGCGACGGTCTCCAATGCATCGCCGACCACCGCCAAAGCGCGATGCTTGGTGGCATCATAGCGCGCGGCGTTGATACTGATAAAGCGGGCGTCTCGCGCAAAGGCGGTCCACGACCCGGTGGTGAAATCCTGTAACCTTGTGCCGATGGCTACGATCACATCCGCCTCAACCGCCAGAGCATTGGCAGAGGTCGAGCCGATGATGCCAAGCGGGCCGCAATGCACCGGGTGGTAATGCGTCAGCCCGCCCTTGCCCGCATTGGTCTACACCACCGGAATCCCGCGCTGGGCGGCGAGTTCGGCCACCGCAAACTCAGCCCCTGAATAGCACACACCGCCACCTGCGATGATCAGCGGCGCTTTGGCGGATTTGAGCAACGCCACCGCTTGCGCCAAAGCGGCCCGATCAGCCCGAGGGCGCGGAATCGTCCACAGCCGTTCCTCGAAAAACACCTCGGGATAAGCAAACGCCAATTCCTGCGTAACCTGCGGCAAGGCGATGAACGCAGGCCAGCAATCGGCAGGGGCCAGCATCGCCGCCACCCTTGCGGCAAAGATGAGATAATCTGTGCCGGATGCGTGATGCGATCCCAATAACGCGCCACGGCTTTGAACGCGTCATTCACCGTCAGCGTCGGGTCACTGGAATGCTCGACCTGTTGCAGCACCGGATCGGGTAGGCGGCTGCTGAACGTGTCGCCTGCGATCAACAGCACGGGCAAGCGGTTGGCATGCGCTGTGCCCGCCGCTGTCACCATGTTCAACGCGCCGGGGCCAATCGACGAGGTTGCCACCATGATCTGCCGCCGCCGTTTCGCCTTGGCAAAGCCAATCGCGGCGAGGGCCATCGACTGCTCATTCTGGCCGCGCCAAGTGGGCAGTTGATCCTGCACCGCCTCCAAAGCTTCGGACAAACAGGTTACATTGCCATGGCCAAAGATGCCGAACACCCCGGCAAACAGCGGCACTTTTTGGCACTCGATCTCGGTCATCTGAACGGTCAACCCGCTGCCGATGTTCCAAGCGATGCGGGCCAGCGGAGCGGTGCTGATGGGCCGCGTGCCGTGGAACGAACCGGGCATCGTGATGAAGACGCTGAATGCCGGGGCCTATGGCATCATTTGCCCGATGGTGAACACAGCCGAACCGCCCCAGCCCGATCACCCCCTGCTGGGCTTTGATCAGGTGGTCCTGACGCCGCATATCGCAGATCTGACAGCGGAAAGCGCAGAGCGGATGGCCGTGGCTTCGGTGCAGAAGGTGCTGGATTATTTCGCGGGGCGGTTGGACTCCGCATTGATCGTCAACAGTGATGCACTGGCCTAGCCGCGCGGCGTTTGGGTGCGGGCCTCGGCCACCAGATCGACAAAGGCGCGCAGCGGGCTGGGCATGAAACGACTGGAGAAATACAAGCGTGGACCTTCAAACTGCGGCCACCACTCTGGCAGCACAGCCACCAGCGCACCGCTGTCCAGATGCGGTTTCAGCCAGTTTTGAAAGGTAAAGATCAGGCCGCGTCCAGCGATGGCCATATTAATCGCCGCTGCTGCCGCAACGGTGCCAAGGATCAACCGGGCGGATGGATCAAGCGCGATCACCTCATCCCCGCGCTGAAACGTCCAGTCGGTCAGCGCGCCGCTGGCAAACCGCATCCGAATGCAGTCATGCGCGGTCAGATCGTGCGGGTGCAGCGGAGTGCCGCGCGCGGCCAGATAAGACGGTGCCGCGACCAATGCGGCATGTTGCACCACAGGGCCAATCGGCACCGCGATCATATCCTGCGCCAGATACTCACCGTAACGGATGCCTGCGTCGCAATCGGCGGCGGTGACATCGACAAGGCGATCATCGACCACGACTTCCACCCGAACCTGGGGATAGCGCGCCATAAACCGATCGAGCAATGGCGGCAGAATATCCACCATCACCGCCCCCGGCACATTCAGCTTCAGCCGCCCGCGGATTTCGCTTTGTGCGCCTTGCACGTCGTTCAGGGCGGCACGCGCCTCGGACAGTAAAGGTGCGACGCGGGCGGCAAGAACCCGCCCCGCCTCGGTCGGCATCACCGACCGGGTGGTGCGGGTCAGCAGAGGTGCCCCGATGCTGGCCTCCAACCGAGTAATGGTTTCGCTGACGGTCGAGGCTGATAGCCCCAAGCGGCGCGCAGCGGTGCGAAAGCCGCCTGCCTCGGTCACGGCGAGGAAGATCGTCAAATCGTCCAGTGAGGGCGCATTGTTCGACATAGCGAACACGCTATTCGGTTTTGGCCTGATTATCAATTTCTGCCGAACGGCTATGTTAGCCCCAGCACAAGGAGCAATATGATGACATTCACAGCCGCCGCCGCCGGACGTTTCACCTTCCCCGGCACCGAACTTTCCGTCAACCGCATGGGCTATGGCGCGATGCAACTGGCCGGGCCGCATGTCTTTGGCCCGGCGAGTGACCCCGATGAAGCCCGCGCGGTATTGCATGAGGCTTTGGCTTTGGGCGTCGATCACATCGACACCAGTGATTTCTATGGGCCGTTTGTGACCAACGCCCTGATCCGCGAGGCGTTGTTCCCCTATCCGGCCAATCTGGTGCTTGTCACCAAAATCGGTGCATGGCGCGATGACAAAGGCGGCTGGATACTGGAGCGCAGCGCGGATTTCCTGCGCAAGTCAGTTGAGGACAATCTGAAACGGCTTGGCCTTGCGCAGATGGCGATTGTAAACCTGCGGATGGGCGGGCCAGAGGACGACATTGCCACCCCGATGCAGGTGATGCGGCAGATGCAGGATGAAGGGCTGATCGCGCATATTGGCGTCAGCACGGTGGATGCGGCCCAACTTGCCATCGCCCGTGACATCGCGCCGCTTGTTTGCGTGCAGAACCACTACAATCTGGTCCATCGCGCCGATGATGCGATGATTGACGCGCTGGCAGCCGACGGTATTGCCTATGTGCCGTATTTCCCGCTGGGTGGCTTTACCCCGCTGCAAAGCGACGGGCTAAAACGGGTGGCTGAAAGCATGGGGCAATCGGTGCAATCAGTGGCCCTTGCATGGCTGTTGCAGCGCAGCCCGAACATGCTGCTGATCCCCGGCACCTCGCGCCGCACCAATCTGCGCAGCAATGTAGCAGCCGCAGGGCTAAAGCTGGATGCAAGCCATCTGGCGCAGTTGAACGCGATTGCGGCAATGGTTTAGGGGGCATCGATGAGGCCCCGGATCACGTCCGGGGCGGCGTGGGGGCGGTGACTAAAACCACTGCCCCGGCTCCATCAGCCCCAGATCCATCAGCTGCTGGCTGTGCCAATCAAACGGGGTCGAGTTGTGCCATTTGAAATCATGGATATCAAAGCGAGAGCCCGCGTTTGAGCGCAGGGCTTTCGCGGTGCGGAAGCTGACGATGGCGGTGGTGATGTTGTGATGCCACGGGCAGGCGTAGGTGTTGTATTCTTCATCCGACAAAGTGAAGTCGGGCCGCAACGTTAGCCCCGGCTTGGTGCGGAACAAAGCAATCCGGTCAATCTTACGGCGCGGCACCGGGATGTGTTCCTCAAACCGCCAGCGCAGGCCACCGAAGAAATCCAACTGCCGTTCTTTCGGGTAATTGTGGTTCGCCACATCAGGCCGACCCAAGGCGTAATAGCCCGATTTGTCCATATGCGCGTGATCCAGTGACACCGCATTGGGGAACACGTTCAGATCATCGGCGTAGAGATCGACCACATAAGACAGCATCGCATCGCGGCGTTCTTCGGTGTGGAAGGCCAGCATTTCGCGGATATTGCGCGTCTCGCAGAACGGATGAAACAGATATTCCGCGTTGTAACAGTAATACAGCCAGATGCCCGGTGCGGCGGCGATCACTTTGTTCACCGCTTCCACCAAAGCCTCTACCGTGGCGGCTTCATAGGGGATGCGGTGGATTTTCGCCTCTAGTTCTGCGGCCACCGGGATCGCATCGGGGGCAAACAGCGCAAGTTGCACGAAGCCCGCCTCAAGATGGTGGCGGATGGTGGTATTCACCTCAACCGCGTCTTCGGCGAACACCAAGGCCAGCGGACCCTTCGCCAAGGCGGTCTTGGCCTCTGCCAGAAACTGATTAAGCGAGGTGTATTTCATGCGCTGCCCATATGCCTTCGGCCTATTTGCGGCAGAATCCGTTAACAATCCCCGCAACGCAAGCCCCGGCGTTGCGAAGCGGGGCGGTTTGGCATAGATCAACAGCCCAGACAGGGGTGCGCTATGGCCGATCCGAAGAAATTGTTCATCAAGACCTACGGGTGTCAGATGAACGTCTATGATTCCGAGCGTATGGCCGAGGCTATGGGCGCGGACGGCTATGTCACAACCGATAGCGCCGAAGATGCCGATATGGTGCTGCTGAACACCTGCCATATCCGCGAGAAGGCTGGTGAAAAGCTGTATTCCGATCTGGGGCGGCTGAAAAAGCTGAAACTGGCGCGGCCCGATGTGAAGATCGGTGTGGCGGGTTGCGTGGCGCAGGCTGAAGGTGCCGAGATCATGCGGCGGATGCCGATCGTTGATCTGGTCGTCGGCCCGCAATCTTATCACCGCTTGCCAGAAATGGCGCGGGCGGGCACACCGCAGGTCGATACCGATTTCCCGCTGGAAGATAAGTTTGATCTTTTGCCCGAACGCAAAGCCAGCCGTGGCCCGATGGCGTTTCTGACCGTGCAGGAAGGCTGCGACAAGTTTTGCGCCTTTTGCGTGGTGCCCTATACCCGTGGCGCGGAAGTCTCCCGCACCCCGCAGCGCATCTTGGCCGAAGCGCGTGGGCTCGTGGATAAGGGCGTGCGCGATCTGACGCTGTTGGGGCAGAACGTGAATGCCTATCATGGCGACGGCTGGACCCTATCCCGCCTGATCCGCGAACTGGCGAAGGTCGATGGGCTAGAGCGTATCCGCTACACCACCAGCCACCCCAACGATATGGAAGATGATCTGATCGCCGCCCATGGCGATGAGCCAAAGCTGATGCCCTATCTGCACCTTCCCGTGCAGTCAGGATCTGATCGCATCCTGAAAGCGATGAACCGCAAGCATACGGCTGAGGCCTATCTGCGCCTGATCGAACGTATCCGCGCCGCCCGCCCCGACATTCTGCTGTCGTCGGATTTCATCGTCGGTTTCCCCGGTGAAACCGATCA
The DNA here is from genome assembly GCA_040387915.1 of Pseudomonadota bacterium. Taxonomy (GTDB): domain Bacteria; phylum Pseudomonadota; class Alphaproteobacteria; order Rhodobacterales; family Rhodobacteraceae; genus Cypionkella. Next base: position 45,884 of record JAZKCV010000005.1, on the reverse strand, counting down.
GGATTTTGAAGACACCCTGTCGCTTATCCGCACGGTAAACTATGGCATGGCTTATAGCTTCAAATACTCCGCCCGCCCCGGCACCCCTGCGGCGGAAAAGCCCGAAATTGACGGCGCTGTTGCCGATGCCCGCCTGCAAACCCTGCAGGCCTTGATCACCGAACAACAGCGTGGGGTGCAACAGTCGATGGTCGGGCGCGAGCTGGGCGTGCTGTATGAGAAAGCCGGACGCGAGGCCGGGCAGATGATTGGCAAGTCTGATCACCTGCACGCGGTCTTCGTCAACGACCCGCATGGCAAGGTCGGAGAGATGGTGCGGGTAAGAATCTTAGCTTCGTCCTCCAACTCTTTGGCGGGCGCGCGTATTTCCTGATTGGCACTCAACCCGCATCGTTTCCGTTGCGTCAGCAATGGTTCCTTAGGGGCAAATTTATAGTCAGACACGCAACAATTAGTCTTGAAAAAGCCATAAACCCATAGATTTTGCTTTACTTCACAAGGCCGCCTCGGCAAACCTTCGATCATATCTATGTGAATTCCGAATGGTTAAAGGGGAGCTGCCAGAGTGGAGCGTTTTTCCAGAGCAGTGAGAATGGCAATCGGGGGCGCAGCACTGGCTGCAGGCCTGATGATGGCAGGCGGGGCTATGGCGCAGACTGCGCCACAGATCGCGGGCAAGATCCAATGGGGCGTCTGGGTCGATGACGACGGCTGTATGCACTGGTGGGCGGATGGTGGTGCCGAGGGCTATATGCTCGACCGGGTCAACCCGAAGACCGGCAAGCCGGTTTGTCTGAAGCGCAACACCTGTCTGGTGCAAAACACCGACACATTGTTCGCCACGGACAGCTCGAAGCTGACCGCCTATGGCCGCCGCTACCTGACCGATTTCTTCCAGAACGCGGGCGCGTTTGGCTATGCCATATATGGCCACACCGACAGCCGCGCTTCGGATGAATACAATATCAAACTGTCGCAGCGCCGTGCTGCATCGGTGGCTGCCGTTGCCCGCTCGGTCGGCGCGATGGTGGATCGCGAGATCGGTTATGGCGAGCGTCAGCCGCGCGCCACCAACGCAACCGCCGAAGGGATGCAGCAAAACCGCCGCGTCGAAGTCGTCTGCTATAAGTGGTGATGGTGATGAACATGTCAAAACTCAAAGCTCTCCCGCTTCTGGCCCTTGCCGCAATCAGCCTCAGCGCCTGCGAAGGTGCGGGTCTGACGCCTTATACGGCAGGCCCGAACACGGTGATCGCCACCGCGCAGGACACTGGCCGCGATCACTCTGGTTTGGTCGAGGGCGAAGCCGCCATCGCCTACGACCCCGATGGCTGCCAAGGCTGGATCATGGATGACGGCATCGAAGGCTATTCGGGCCGCCGCTACGATCCGGTGTCTGGGCTGCCGGTTTGCAACAACCACTATCCGCCGGGAACCGTGCTGGGCAATTACCAGACCTCATCCGCCCCGATCAAAGACTGGGTGCCGAACGTCCGCTAATCGTCGCGCGCAGGTTAAAATACAGCAAAGACCACGGAGGTTTCCGTGGTCTTTTTTTATTGCCCGGTTCTTGCGCAAAGATGTCGCTGTCATCACTTTGATATCAAGAACATGCAGGTTGTTCTTGCCAGAGTCTTTGACAGGCATACACTACATCTAGACGTCACCTGAACCGTTAAGGAGATCCCTTTGGGCATCAGCGCGCTAACGCCCCCGACCCGTTCCGAGGATATTGTCGAGACTGTCCTCGAATTTCCCGATAACCGGCTTTTGATCAGCCTCTGCGGCGAGTTTGACCGCAATCTGGCCCAGATCGAGCACCAGATGGGGGTGCATGTGCTGCGGCGGGGCAATCGTTTGTCCGTCATTGGCGACAAGGCAGCGCGTGAACAGGCGGCTGCAGTGTTGCGGTCTTTGTATGCAAGGTTAGAGCAGGGGCGCAGCGTGGTGGCAGGCGATATTGACGGCGCAATGCGGATGGGGCGGCCGATGCCGGATACCAAACTGGAAAGCTCTGATCAGATAGAGATGTTCAGCGGTGGCGGCGGCGTTGAATTGCGCACTCGCAAAAAGCCGATTGAACCCCGCACCGAGGCGCAGAAGGAATATGTGAAAAACCTGTTCGCCAATGAGATGGGCTTTGGTATCGGCCCTGCGGGCACCGGGAAAACCTATCTTGCGGTCGCTGTGGGCGTTACCATGCTGATCTCTGGCGCGGTCGAAAAAATCATCCTTTCGCGTCCGGCGGTGGAAGCCGGTGAGCGGTTGGGCTTTCTGCCCGGCGATATGAAGGAAAAAATCGACCCCTATATGCAGCCCTTGTATGACGCTTTGAACGATTTCCTGCCCGCCAAGCAGATTCAAAAGCTGCTGGAAGACAAACGGATCGAAATCGCGCCACTGGCCTTTATGCGCGGGCGTACCCTGTCGAATGCCTTCGTGGTGCTGGATGAAGCGCAGAACGCCACCACCATGCAGATGAAGATGTTCCTGACCCGTCTTGGGGAGGGTTCGCGCATGGTGATCACCGGCGACCGCACCCAAGTCGATTTGCCGCGCGGCACCGCCTCGGGGTTGCAAGATGCTGAGCGGATTCTGAAAGGGGTGAAGGGCGTGACCTTCAACTATTTCACCTCGAAGGATGTGGTGCGGCACCCATTGGTCGCGCGTGTGATTGAGGCGTATGAGCGCGACGAAGCGCAGGGCTAATCAGGCTGCGGCGCGTGATCTAACGGAGCGCGTGCCGCGCAAGTCTTCTTGAGCGCTTACGCGCGGGTGGGGGGGGCGTTGCCCCCCGCTTCGCTCCCCCCAGAGTATTTATGCCAATGTGAAAGCTTGAGAGGCAGGCTGGCTTGCGCTATGGGGCGGCATGGAACCACTTGTGGATATTGTCATCGAGGATGATCGCTGGGAGGCCTTTGGGCTGGAAGCGTTGGCGGAACCCGCTGTCCGCGCGGCTTTCGCTGAACTCGGATTGGCGGACGAAGGTTTTACCCTGTGCTTGATGGGCTGCGATGATGCGCGGATTCTAGAGCTGAACGGCGATTTTCGCGGCAAGGCCAAGCCGACCAATGTATTAAGCTGGCCTTCCGAGGAACGTGGCGCGGATGCGGGAGAAGTGCCCGATCTGCCGGAACCGGGTGAAGTGGATGATCCCGAATCCCTTGGTGATATTGCGATCTCTTATGACACCTGTGCGCTTGAGGCTGCCGATGCGGGCAAGCCGATGGCCGATCATGTCAGCCATCTGATCGTGCATGGTCTGTTACATCTGCTGGGCTATGATCACATCCGCGCGGCAGACGGTGATCTGATGGAGGCGACCGAGGTGCGGATACTTGCGCGTCTGGGGCTTTCTGACCCATACTGATGGCATCGGCCCTTTGGGGCGTTTTGGAACAAGGACCAATGGGCAGTAGCAACGACGGGTTATCCGCAGCGCCGAAAGGGCGTGAGGATGAGGAGGCCGAGGCCTCGCCACGTGGATTCTTCGGGCGGCTGTTGTCCGCCTTCAACTCCTCTGACAGCAGCGAGGGCGACGAAGAAGCGGCGGCGCTGACACCCGCGAAGGGTGGGTTGTTGGGGTTGAGCAACCTGCGCAGGCTGCGCGTTGATGATGTGGCGATCCCCAAGGTTGAGATTGCCGCTGTGCCACTGGACATCGGCAAGGATGATTTGGTTGAGGCGTTTCGCCAGCATGGTTTCAGCCGACTGCCGGTCTACAAGGGCACCTTGGATCACCCGCAGGGTTTGGTTCTGCTAAAGGATCTGGCCTTGCAGCATGGTTTTGGCGCGTCTGGGCGGTTCTCGCTGAAGAAACTGCTGCGCCCGGTATTGTTTGCGCCGCCGTCCATGCCCGCCGCGACGCTTTTGCAAAAGATGCAGCGCGACCGCGTGCATATGGCTTTGGTGATTGACGAATATGGCGGCGTCGACGGGCTTGTGACCATCGAAGACCTGATTGAGACGGTGATCGGCGAGATTGAGGACGAACACGACGAGGTCGAAGGCGCTTTGTGGAAAGAGGAATCGCCGGGTGTGTTTGTGGCGCAATCCACCGTGTCGCTGGATGATTTCGAGGCAGCCATCGGCATGACCCTGCGCAATGGCGAGGATGACGAGGATATCGACACGCTTGGCGGTCTGGTGTTCCTGCGCACGGGCCGGGTGCCGGTGCGCGGTGAGATCGTGCCGCACGAATCCGGCGCGGAGTTTGAGATTTTGGACGCCGATCCGCGCCGGATCAAACGCCTGCGGGTGCGGCTGCCGGGGGCTGCGGCTGCGGCAGAGCCTGCGGTGCACGAGGTTGAAGGCTAAATGCTGCGCAGGATCAGGGCGGGTTGGCCCGGTCTGCGGGCCGTTGCGGTCGTGGCTTTGCTTGGGGTGCTGGCGGCCTGCGGGCAAGCCCCGCTGGGGGCGTGGTATCTCAGCCTCCCGGCCTTGGCCGCACTGTGCTGGCTGATCGGGCGCAGTCCTGCGCCAGTCTGGCTGGCGTGGTTCGCGGGGGCGGGCTATTTTGCCGCCGCTCTCAACTGGATTGTGCAGCCCTTCATGGTCGATGCCGCCCGCGATGGCTGGATGGCCCCGTTCGCGCTGGTATTCATGGCGTTTGGCATGGCGCTGTTTTGGGCGCTGGCGGGCTGGATCAGCCGCTACTGCCGCAGCCCGGTGTTGGGCTTTGCCGTCGCCCTCGCCGCCACCGATCTTTTGCGCGGCTATGTACTGACTGGGTTTCCGTGGGCGCTGATCGGCCACATCTGGATCGATACCCCGGTGGCGCAACTGGCGGCGTATGTTGGGCCAAGTGGGCTGTCGCTGCTAACTGGATTGCTCGCCGTAGGTCTTGCCCTGCGCAAACCGCTGCCGATCAGCCTCGCAATAGCCACGCTCGCCGCCGCTTGGGGCTTTGGCGCATGGACCCTCGCCCAACCGATGCCCGCCGACCGCCCCGTCACCCTGCGGCTTGTGCAACCCAATGCCGAACAGCAGGCGAAGTGGGATCCGGCGCTTGCGCAGCAATTCTTTGATCGTCTGCTCAGCCTGACCGCCGCCAAACCGACGCCCGATCTGGTGATCTGGCCAGAAACCTCACTGCCCTATCTGCTGGATCGTCACCCCGAAATCGGCGGCATGATTGCCAGCGCGGGCAACGGTGCCCCCGTCGCCATCGGGATGCAGCGCGTGGAGGGCGATAAGGCGTGGAACTCGCTCGCGGTGATCGCCCCGGATGGCATGACAAGTGCCAGCTATGACAAGCACCACCTTGTGCCGTTCGGCGAATATATCCCGTTCGGCGATGCTTTGTTCCAATGGGCCAATATCTCGGCTTTTGCTTCACAGGTCGGTAACGGCTATATGGCTGGCCCCGGCCCGCAACTGCTGGATTTCGGGCCAAAACTGGGCCGCGCTTTGCCGCTGATCTGCTACGAGGCGGTGTTTCCGCAAGACCTGCGCGGCACCGAGCGCCCCGATTGGCTGCTACAAATCACCAACGACGCGTGGTTTGGCCATTGGACTGGCCCGTTCCAGCACGCCGCCCAAGCCCGCCTGCGCGCCATCGAGCAAGGCCTGCCCTTGGTCCGCGTTGGCAATACCGGGGTGACAGCTGTCTATGACGCCCGCGGTCGCATCACCGCCAGCCTGCCGTTTGACACCGCAAGCTACCTTGATGCCAGCCTCCCCGCCGCTCTGCCCGCCACCCCTTACGCCCGCTTTGGCGAAATCCCTTTGCTGGTGTTGCTGGCAGCACTCGCGGCAGCATTGTTGCAACCCCGGAAACGGCACAAGCCTTGACCTTTCGGCTGAATTGGGTCTAAGGCAGGCCGATAAAACCCGCACAACGGCTTCCTGGCGTGCGGCGATAACCCAACGGAGCACGTCCCCATGAGCCGCCAAAACTACATTTTCACCTCGGAATCCGTCTCCGAGGGTCATCCTGACAAACTCTGCGACCGGGTTTCAGATGCCATCCTCGATGCCTTCCTGACCGAGGAGCCAAATGCGCGCGTGGCATGTGAGACGTTTGCCACCACCAACCGCGTGGTTGTCGGCGGCGAGGTTGGGCTGTCGACCGAGAAGAAAACCGCCGAGATGGTGGCGCGCGTCGAAGACATCGTGCGGGCTTGTGTCAAAGACATCGGCTACGAGCAGAAAAAGTTCCATTGGGAAAAGATCAAGGTTCATAACTACCTGCATGAACAATCGGCGCATATCGCGCAGGGCGTCGATAAAGACGGCGCGGGCGATCAGGGCATCATGTTCGGCTATGCCTGCCGCGAAACGCCAGAGCTGATGCCGGCCCCGATCCAATACGCCCATGCGATTCTGAAGCGTTTGGCTGAAGTGCGCAAATCCGGCGCAGAGCCGACCTTGGGGCCAGATGCCAAAAGCCAGTTGTCGCTGCGCTATGTCGACGGCAAACCGGTGGAAGTCACCTCGATCGTGCTGTCGCATCAGCACACCAGCAAAAAGCAATCCTCGGCCGATATCCGCGCGATTGTAGAGCCCTATATCCGCGAAATCCTGCCCGCTGAGTGGATCACCAATGCGACGGTCTGGCACGTCAACCCAACCGGCACATTCGTGATCGGCGGCCCGGATGGCGACGCAGGCCTGACGGGCCGCAAGATCATTGTTGATACCTACGGCGGTGCGGCCCCGCATGGCGGCGGCGCGTTCTCTGGCAAAGACCCGACGAAGGTCGACCGCTCGGCAGCCTATGCCGCGCGCTATCTGTCGAAGAACATCGTGGCCGCAGGCCTTGCAGATCGCTGCACCCTGCAGGTGTCCTATGCGATTGGCGTGGCGGAACCGCAGTCGATCTATGTCGACACCCATGGCACGGGAACCGTCCCGGATGACGTGATCGAACGCGCCGTGGCGTCCTGCATGGATCTGACCCCGCGCGGCATTCGCGAGCATCTGCACCTGACCAAACCGATCTACGCCCGCACCTCAGCCTACGGTCATTTCGGTCGCGCATCCGAGGCCGATGGCGGTTTCTCGTGGGAGAAAACCGATCTGATCGACGCGCTGAAAGCGGCGGTTTGATCTGAAACCGGGGCGGCCTCGTGGGGCATCGAGCCCCCTCTCAGCCGCGTTACCACGGAAGTTTGCAGCGGCGGCGCAGCAGTGCCGCCGGTTGCATTTTTAACGCTTGGCCTGAATACAAGCACTACGTTGCCTGAACAAAAGGGGAGAGTGAAATGTCTACCGAAACCCTGCGTTATGCCGTGTGGATGCTGCTGGCGGGGATCGGCATTCCGATCCTTGCGGCCCTGAACAGCCAGCTTGGCGCAAGGCTCGGCGCGCCCGTGGCGGCGGGGTTTGTGTTGTTCTCGGTCGGATTTGCCACTGCCACGGTTTTGCTCTTGCTGTCCGGCCAAGCCCCTGCACTGGCAACACTTTCTGTGCAACCGAAGTATCTGTTGCTCGCCGGTTTGCTGATGGCATTCTATGCCTTTTCGATCACATTTGTCGCCCCACGCTTTGGCGTCGGCAATGCGGTGTTCTGCGTCTTGCTTGGCCAGATGATCGCAGCCACTCTGATCGACCATTTCGGCCTGTTCGGCACGGCCATTCACACCGTCACCGCCACCCGTGCTATAGGGCTGGTGGCGATGACAGCAGGTCTTGCCCTGATCCAGCGCGGTTAAGCCTTTGCTTGACGGCTTGACCCTGCGGCATTAGGTCGACGGCTTCGCCGCAAGGAGCCTCGAAATGACCATTACAGATGTCTCCGGCCTGACCCAGCTTGGTGCGAGCACGTCTTTGCCTGCAGGCCCGGACCAGGCGGTGCTGGAAAAAGTCCCCGCAGGCCATGCTGGCACGCTCTATTGCGTGCGCTTCACAGCACCCGAGTTCACCTCGCTCTGCCCGATGACTGGCCAGCCCGACTTTGCCCATATCGTCATCGACTATGTGCCGCGTGACTGGCTCGTGGAGTCGAAATCGCTGAAGCTCTACCTGCATAGCTTCCGCAACCACGGCGCGTTCCACGAAGATTGCACCTTGGATATCGGCAAGAAACTGGTCGCCCTGCTTGATCCCATTTGGCTGCGCATCGGTGCCTATTGGTTTCCGCGCGGCGGCATCCCGATTGACGTGTTCTGGCAGACTGGCACCCCACCCGAAGCCGTCTGGCTGCCCGACCAAGGCGTCGCCCCCTACCGGGGCCGGGGTTGACGCAAGCCCCAAAGCAAGGCTAGAGGCCGCAGACCAAGCAAAAGGCCAAAGCCATGTATGATCCCGTTGAACGCCGCAATTTCTACGGTCGCGTGCATGGCAAAACCCTGCGCGCCAGCCAGAAGACCTATCTGGAGGAGGATCTAGACCGCCTCAGCTTGCCCGGTGTTACGCGGGAAGATAACCCCGAACGCAACCCGATTGACCTCACGCGCTTCGCAGGCAAACCCCTCTGGCTGGAAATCGGCTTCGGCGGTGGCGAGCATCTGGTCCACATGGCCGCGACCTACGCGGAAATCGGCATCATCGGCTGCGAGCCCTTCGTCAACGGCATCGCCATGCTGTTGGGCAAAATCCGGGCGGCCAATGTGGAAAACCTCGCCATCCACCCCGGCGACGTGCGCGATCTGTTCGACGTGCTGTCCCCGGCCTCGATCACGAAAGCCTTCCTGAACTACCCAGACCCATGGCCAAAAGCCCGCCACCACCGCCGCCGCTTCGTCACGCCGGATTATCTCGCCGGCCTTGCCCGCGTCTTGCAACCGGGTGCTGAATTCCGCGTTGCCACCGATATCCCCGACTACGTGCGCCAAACGCTGGAAGAAGTCCCGCAGGCCGGTTTCACCCTGTTGAACCAAGGCGATCAGCCGTGGTCAGATTGGCTCTCCACCCGCTACGAGCAAAAAGCCCTGCGCGAAGGCCGCCCGCCGCACTACCTGACCTTCCAGCGCAACGCCTGATACAGCGGTCGAAGCCTCCGGCGCACCCAACACGCCACATCAAACCCATGCCGCGACAGCAGCGTGCGCGTGCCCCCTCGATGGGGGCCAAGCGCGCATCCCTATCAGGTCAACCGTGGACCCCGGCCCTTGCTTGCGCTATCAGGCTTGCAAATTCCCGCTGTAGGAGCCCAGCATGTCGTCCCATGCCACCGCCCAACCGATGACCGCCTCAAAATCCGGGCCGCTGAAAGGCACTGCTTCGGTTCCGGGGGATAAATCCATCAGCCACCGCGCGCTGATTTTCGGCGCGATGGCGGTGGGCGAGACTAAGATCACCGGGCTGTTGGAAGGCCAGGACGTGCTGGATACCGCCAAGGCAATGCGGGCGTTTGGCGCGACGGTGCTGCAGCATGGGCCGGGGGCTTGGTCGGTGCATGGTGTCGGCGTCGGCGGCTTTCAGGAGCCTGCGGACGTGATTGATTGCGGCAACTCGGGCACTGGCGTCCGCTTGATCATGGGGACGATGGCGACGACGCCGATGACCGCGACCTTTACGGGCGATGCCTCCTTGCGCAAACGTCCGATGGGGCGGGTGACCGATCCGCTGTCGCTGTTCGGCACCCAAGCTTACGGTCGCAAGGGCGGGCGTTTGCCGATGACGGTGGTTGGGGCCGCCAATCCGGTTCCGGTGCGCTATGCTTTGCCCGTCGCTTCCGCGCAGGTGAAGTCGGCAGTGCTCTTGGCGGGGTTGAACGCGCCGGGGCAGACGGTGGTGATCGAGCGTGAACCGACGCGGGATCATTCCGAGCGGATGCTGTTGGGCTTCGGCGCGCAACTGACCGTTGAGAAGACCAGCGAGGGCAATGTCATCACCCTGACTGGACAGCCGGAACTGCGGCCGCAAACCGTGGCGGTGCCGCGTGATCCGTCCTCGGCGGCGTTTCCGGTTTGTGCGGCGCTGGTTGTTGAGGGCTCGGATATCTTCGTGCCCGGCGTCAGCCAGAACCTAACCCGCAACGGCCTCTATCTGACGTTGGTGGAGATGGGTGCGGATATTGAGTTTCAGAATCCGCGCACCGAGGGGGGCGAGCCTGTGGCTGACCTTCGGGTGCGGTTCTCGGATAATATGAAGGGCATCGAAGTGCCGCCGGAACGCGCGCCGTCGATGATTGATGAATATCCGATCTTGTCGGTGGTCGCGGCCTGCTCGACGGGCAAGACGGTCATGCGCGGGGTGAAGGAACTGCGGGTCAAGGAATCCGACCGCATCGACGCGATGGCGCGTGGCCTTGAGGCTTGCGGGGTGAAGATCGAGGAGGACGAGGATACCTTGATCGTTCACGGCATGGGGGCGGGTGGGGTGCCCGGCGGCGCGACCTGTGCCACCCATATTGACCACCGGATCGCGATGTCTTTCCTAGTGCTGGGCATGGCCGCGAAAAACCCGGTTTCGGTGGATGATGCCTCGCCGATCGTGACCTCGTTCCCGATTTTTGAGGGGTTGATGACTGGCTTGGGGGCGACCTTGCGGCAGGGCGGGCAGTAAGATCGGTGCGTGTCCACGCGTGGACAGATTTAAAAATAAAATAAAAGCAATGGCTTGTCTAAAACCTGTAAGATTTTGTTAAGTATTGCTCACAGAGATAGAGATCACTTGCCGATGCCAAACGGCGGTTTGGTGGCGCTTCTTGCAGCACCGGGGTATAGAGGCGGAAAGGCCCCTGTTTGGGCCAGATCTTACGCCACAGGAAGGGCATCAGATGGGAACTTTTTACGCAGCCGTCGAGGTGTTTGACCCGGAAGGCCCGACCTCGATGCCGGATGGTGCTGACTATGGCGGCGAGGCGCGGTTTTTCGTGCTGACCGCCGAGGATTTGTCGGAAGCCTTGGCTACCTTGGCTAACTCGATTGCGGTCAATGGCTTGCGGCTGGACCGGGTGCTGCACGCAGGTGCGGTTGAGGCGTTTGACGATGAAATCCTGCCGTTTGAGATCGACATTGATGGCATGGCCGAAACCGCGCAGGGCTCGGGCGAGATTTGTGTGTCAGAAGCGCATCCGTTTGAACCTGACGAGTCGGATGGCTCGGCTTCGGGGGTTTATGCGGTCTGCATCGACGCCTTTGATATGGAATGGGCCGATGAGGACGAGGGCGAATATGGCGGGCACTACCAGCTTGCGGTGATCAAGGCCGACACCGCTGCGGCAGCTTTGCAGCAGTTGGTGGAAGATTTTGAGGCCGAAGGCATCGTGATCATCTCGCTGGAAGGCTTGGTTGATGCCAAGGCATTTCCGTTTGATGCCTATGAGTTCCAGTTTGAGGAAGATGATGCAGTGGGTGAGGTGTTAGAGCAGGGCGGCATGATCGTGTCGAACGCTTACGCCTATCCGCCGGAAGCGCCGCGCAAGTTGGACAGTTGAATTAGGGGGCTCGCCCCCTCAGACCCCCAGGATATTTGAGCACAGAGGATGACCATGCGCTTTACAGTGGCCATTGATGGGCCTGCGGCGGCGGGCAAGGGCACGATTGGGCGGGCGCTGGCGGCACGGTTTGGTTTTGCGCATCTGGATACCGGGTTGTTGTATCGGGCGGTTGCGGCGCTGGGCGGTGATCCGGTGGCGGCGGCGCAGGGGCTGGTCGCGGCGGATTTGGCGCGGGACGATTTGCGCACGCTGGCGGCGGGGCAGGCGGCGAGTGTGGTGGCAGTGATCCCGGAAGTGCGGGCGGCGCTGATAGATTTTCAGCGGCGGTTTGCACGGGCAGAGGGTGGGGCGGTGCTGGATGGCCGCGACATTGGCACGGTGATTTGCCCTGAGGCCGAGGTGAAGCTGTATGTGACGGCGAGTGCCGAGGTGCGGGCGCATCGGCGATGGTTGGAGGTCGGTGGCGATGCGGCGCGGGTGCTGGCGGAAGTGATCGAGCGCGATGCGCGGGATATGGGGCGCACAGAGGCTCCGTTGAAGCCAGCGACGGATGCGGTGGTGCTGGATACCTCTGAACTGCCGATTGAAGCCGCGATTGCGGCGGCGGTGGCACTGGTTGAGGCGCGGCTGTGACAGCCCGCGTCGTGCTGCACATTCCGCCGCGGATGATTGCAGCGATGGGCGGGGTGAAACCGCCGTTGCTGTATGGTCGGATTCGGGGCTGTCTGGCGGCGCGGGGCGTTGGCGTGGCACTGGTCGAAGACTTTGACGGTGCGGGCTACCGCGCCGATGGTGATCTGCACATCGTCGAGAACGGGCGCGGGCAAAGGCCCGGCGTGTTGAACGCCGCGACGGCCTATCTGGAGGGTTTTTTCCACGTTGATCCGGTGGGAATTCAGGCGGCAAGCCGGATTGGGTTGGTGCCGTATGATCCGCATGCGGTCGATGTCGTGGCGGCAGAGGCCTATCTGGCCGCGTTGCAGTGGCGTTTTGTCAGCCCCCGGCACTCACGCTATAAGCAGCCGAGTGCGATCAGTGATCTGCCGCAGGGCGCGCTGGCTGTGTTTCTGCAGGGCCCAGCACCGCAGCGCAACGGGCAGGCCTATTGCAGTTTTGCGGCGATGCTGGAGGCGGTTTGCGCGGGGGCTGGGGGCCGTCCGGTGCTGGTGAAGCCGCATCCGTTGAAGCCGGAACTGGGGGCCGAGATCATCGCGGCGGTCACGGCGAAGGGGTTTGCGCCGATAGTGACGGAAGCCAATGTGCATGACATTCTGGCGGTATGCTGTGCCACGGTCTCGATCAATTCGGCGACCGCGCTGGAGGGGCTTTTGCACGGCAAGCCTGCGGTGCTGTTTGGGCGGTCGGATTTTCATAGCCTTGTTGAGACGGTGCAGAAGCCTGCGCAGTTTGAGGCAGGTTTGGCGCGGGCGCTGACCCAGCCGCCAGATTATGCGCGGGCGCTATATTGGTATTTCGGGCAGCATTGTCTGGACATTCAGGCCGACAGCTTCGACGCCCGCTTGCTGGCGATCTTTGCCGAGGCGGGGTTTGATGCGGCGCGGTTGGGGTTGGCTTAGCGGCGAGGCGGTGGCCCGACCGAATTGCGCACCACCAGATCGGGGCGCAGCAGAATCTCGGTTTCTTCGGGCTGGGTGTCTGACAGCAGTTGCAGCAGCAGCGTCATCGCGTGCTTGCCGATCAAGCCGCGCGGCTGGCGGATAGTGGTCAGCGACGGCTGGATGAAACTGGCCTGCGGCACGTCATCAAAGCCCGTCACCGAGAAATCGCGCGGCACGTTATAGCCGCGCGCACTAAGCCCCAGCATCACGCCGATGGCGGTCTGATCGTTGACGCACATGAAAGCTGTGGGCAGGGTGTCGCGCAGGAACAACTGATCGACCGCCAGCCTGCCGCTTTCGATGGTGCCATCGCCGTCGATCACGATGCGGGAGGTGGCGGGAATCCCTGCTGCGTCGAGGCCAGCCTCACAGCCCAGACGGCGGCGGCTGTAGGCGAGGCGGCTGCGATTCTCACCGATGAAGGCGATTTTGCGGTGGCCTTCGGCGATCAGCAATTCGACCGCCTTGCGCGCGCCTTCCAGGTCATCGACGCCGACATAGGGGATGCCGCCGTTGAACACGGGTTCAAACACCCCAACGGTGGGGGGCAGGCGGGCGGTCATCGACTGGTGGCCGAAGGGCAGGATGCCGGTGAACAGGATCATCCCGGCGGCTTGGTTGGAGGAGAAGAATTTCAGATATTCCATACCGCGTTGGGCGTCGTTCTGGGTGTGGCCGATCAAGACGCCATAGCCATGCGCGCGGGCTTCATTCTCTAACCCTACAAGAATGCTAGAGAAATTCGGGTCGCCAATGTCGGGGGCAACCACGAGGATCATGTTGGATTTGCCCAAGCGCAGGGAGCGCGCCATGGCGTTGGGGGTATATCCGGTGATCGCAATCGCTTGGTTGACCTTCAGTCGCGTCGAGACCGCCACCTTTTCCGGCAGGTGAATCGCGCGCGAAACCGTAGCAATCGACACCTCGGCAATGCGGGCGACATCTTCGATGGTGGCGGGAGAATTTGACACGGTGAGCGGGGCCTTTGGTTGCTTGACCGCAGCCTATAGGGGCGGCGCATAAGGTGCAAAGCGTGCGTTGTATTGTTCGAATGTAAACCTTTACATAAAAATTGCATAGCACTACACATAGGGGGCGGAGAGGAGCCGCGAGGGGGAAATTCATGGAGTCAAAGCCTGCGGGCGGTGGCGACGTTGTGCTGTCTGCACGGCGGGTCAGCAAATCCTTTAGCGGCGTGCAGGTGCTGTTCAGCGTCGATTTCGACCTGCGGCGTGGCGAGATTCACGCGCTGATGGGCGAGAACGGCGCGGGTAAATCGACGCTGGTCAAGGTGCTTTCCGGTTTTGAACAACCCACTTCGGGTGAGATTCTGCTGGATGGCAAACCCGTCAAACTGCCGCCGAATGGCGCGGCAGAGGCGCTTGGCATTGTGGTGATACATCAAGAATTCAATCTGGCCGAACATCTGACCGTCACAGAAAGCCTGTTCCTGGGCCGTGAGGTTGCACATTTTGGCCTGCTGGACCGTAAATATATGCGACGTGAAACCCGTCGAGTGCTGGATATGCTCGGCTCGCATATCAGCGAAACGGCGGTGATCGGGTCGCTGACCGTGGCTGATAAACAGATGGTCGAAATCGCCAAAGCGATCAGCCGCGATGCGCGGATTGTGTTCATGGATGAGCCGACCGCCGTGCTGTCGCGCGATGAAACCGAGGCTTTGTTCAAACAAGTGCGCAAGCTGCGCGATCTGGGGACCAGCTTTGTGTTTGTGTCGCACAAGCTGGATGAGGTTACTGAACTGAGCGACCGCGTGACGGTGCTGCGCGATGGCCAATGGGTGAAAACCGCGCCGACCTCGATGCTGGACGGCGAGTCGATTGCGCAGCTGATGGTGGGCCGGGAACTGTCCAGCCTGTATCCGCAGAAATCGGAGCCGAACGTCGATGAGGCCCGTGTGTTGTCGGTGGTGGGGCTGAACACCGCCCACGTCCGCGATGCACATTTCGATCTGCGCAAGGGCGAGATTTTGGGGTTTTCCGGCATGATCGGATCAGGCCGCACCGAGTTGATGGAGGCGATTGCCGGGCTTTATCCGCGTCTGTCGGGTGAGGTCCGGGTCGGTGATCAGGTCATGCCGCCGGGGGATATTCAGGCGACCAAGGCGGCGGGACTTGCCTATATGACCAAGGATCGCAAATCCAAGGGCTTGCTGTTGGGGTCAGATATGACCAGCAATCTGACGCTGCAATCACTCGATCAGCATGGCCGCTTTGGCTATCTGAGCCCCGCGAGTGAGCGTAAGGCCTTGGCCCGCGCCCGCCGCCGCTTTGACATCCGGGTGCGTGATGCGGGCGTGGTGGCGGGGCGGATGTCGGGCGGCAATCAGCAAAAGCTGCTGCTGGCCAAGGTGATGGAGATCACGCCGAAAATTCTGATCATCGACGAACCGACGCGCGGCATCGACGTGGGCACCAAGCAACAGATTTACCACTTCATCGCGGCTTTGGCGCGCGATGGCTGTTCTGTGATCGTGGTGTCGTCGGAGATGCCTGAGATCATCGGGCTTTGTACGCGGATCGTGGTGATGCGGGCAGGGCGGATTGTGGGCGTGCTGGAAGGCGACGAGATCAATGAACAGGAAATCATGCGCTATTCGGCGGGTTTGAAGCAGAAAGCGGTCGCGTAAATGGGGGCGAATGTGACAACCGAAGATCAGGTGGAACCGAAGCGGCGTTGGCAGGATGTAGACTTGCGCGCGGTGGCCCCGTTTGTGGCGCTGGCGCTTTTGCTGCTGTTGGGGGCGATGGTGAATTCCAACTTCATCAGCCTGAACAACCTCGCCAATGTCGCCACCCGCAGCGCTTTCATCGCGCTGATCGCGGTGGGGGCGACCTTTGTGATTTCCTCGGGCGATCTGGATTTGTCGGTGGGCTCGATGGTGGCGTTTGTCGCCAGCCTGATGATCTTGTTCATGAATTCCAATGCAATCGCCGACCCTGGCATGATGATCGCCGCCGCGATGCTGCTGGCGCTGGTCGTGGGGGCTTTGTGCGGCCTTGCCAACGGATTGATAACCACGGTCGGCAAGATAGAACCCTTCATCGCGACGCTGGGCACGATGGGCATCTATCGCGGCTTGACGACTTGGCTTTCCCAAGGCGGCGCGATCACCCTGCAATCCGCCGAACAGCAAGATTTGTACCGCCCAGCGTATTTTGGGGTAATCTTGGGTGTGCCAGTGCCGATCATCGTCGTACTGGCGGTGACTTCGGTGGCCGCCTTCGTGCTCTACCGGATGCGCTATGGCCGTCATGTGGTGGCCGTGGGGTCAAACCCCAATGTCGCGCGCTATTCTGGCATCAAGGTGGACCGCGTCCGCACCACGGCTTTCGTGATCCAAGGCGTCTGCGTCGCCATCGCGGTGATGCTCTATGTGCCGCGCTTGGGCTCAACCTCGGCCACCACCGGTATCCTGTGGGAACTCCAAGCCATCACCGCCGTCGTCATCGGTGGCACCGCGTTGAAGGGTGGCGCAAGCCGGGTTTGGGGCACCATTTGCGGCGCGTTCATTCTGGAGTTGGTCGGCAACATCATGCTGCTGTCGAATTTCATTTCCGAATACCTGATCGGCGCGATCCAAGGCGCGATCATCATCATCGCAATGTTGGTGCAACGGTCCTTGGTGCGGAAATCGTGAAACATCGGCCGGGGTTTGGGTCGCCCGGCTGCATTCTGCCAGACCCAACCAAAGGGAGGAATAAAATGCGTAAAGGACTACTTAGCCTTGTGACCGTCGCCGCGATGGCGATGGGCAGCACGGCGGGCTTTGCCGAGGACAAAGCCTATACCATCGGCGTCTCGATCCCCGCAGCCGATCACGGCTGGACCTCTGGCGTGGTGTTCCACGCCAACCGCGTGGCGGAAGTGTTGATGGCCCAGCATCCGGGCCTGAACATCATCGTCAAGACCTCGCCCGACCCGGCGTCGCAGGCGAATGCGCTGCAAGACCTTGAGACCCAAGGCATTGACGCGCTGGTGATCCTGCCAAGCGACCCTGATCCGCTGGTCAACTCGATCAAAGAGATCAAATCAAAGGGCACTTTCGTCACCATCGTAGACCGTGCGCCTTCGGTGAACGACGATTCGGTGCGGGATTTGTATATCGCCGGGAACAACTTCTCGCTGGGCGAAACCGCCGGCAACTACATCAAAGCCACCACCCCGGACGCCGAAGTTGTGGTGATCCGTGGCCTGCCTATTCCGATTGACCAGACCCGTCAGGATGGTTTTGACAAGGGCATCGAAGGTTCGGGCGTCAAGGTGCTCGACCGTCAGTTCGGCAACTGGAACCGCGATGATGCGTTCAAAGTCATGCAGGATTACCTGACCAAGTTCCCGAAAATCGACGTGGTTTGGTGCCAGGATGATGACATGGCCGTCGGCGTGTTGCAGGCGATTGAACAGGCAGGCCGCACCGATATTCAATATGTCGTGGCAGGGGCGGGCTCGAAAGACATGATCAAGAAGGTCATGGACGGCGACAAGATGATCCCGGTTGACGTGCTGTATCCGCCAGCCATGGTCGGCACCGCTTTGGAGATGACGGTTGCCAACCTCTACGGTCAAGTGCCGATGCGCGGCACCTTCACGCTGGACGCAACGCTGATCACCAAGGACAACGCGAGCGCCTACTACTTCCCCGACTCGCCGTTCTAAGGCTGGGATAACGGGAGTGAGATGCGCCTGCCCATTCACTTGGGCAGGCGTTTTGCATTCAGACCCGTTCCCCCTTCACGCCTGCCAAGCAAACCACCCACCGCCCGGAATCAAGGGCGAAGCCCGCCGGGCAGCGCCTGACCGCCCCATCGGGCGGGCGCTTTTGCAGCGTCCCGCGCCGAACTGCTGGGGAGTTGGCTGAGGCATAAAGCGCCTAGAACATCGGTTGCAGCGCCCACCCGGCGGTCAGGCGCTGCCCTGTTTTGGTTCTTTATGCCAGTTTGATAGTGTCACTTAATGTTTATGAAATCTATGAAGTAATTATATCCCACATCACTCAACACACCGATTTCTGCCGCCGCTGGACGCTTGAGTTTATCTTCGAATAAGCAGCTACCGTTTATCTCCACCCGAACGACCATGTCATCGCTATGTTGTGTCCGGGCTTCAAACAGCGCGACGCGCGATGGAAGGTGGAGGACCGAGCCAGCTACAGACCCGACACCTTGAACAGTGAAATGCGGCTTGGTGTTTGTATTGTAGCCACGTTCTTCAGGAAAAAGGCTGATGGAGAATAAACCTCGAATACCGTTTTGCTGGACCAGATCTTTTTCAAGTATTTTATACGCGAAATCACCTCCGCCGCGTCCGTCTCTACCCGCAACTGTAGTGAAACCCATTTTTCTCCAGAAAGGGACTGAGGTTATGGGAGCGCACGCAATCTTGATGACACTTAGATCACGCTTGTAAGCCCGTCTGATCGCTTCTTCAGCAATGATCTGGCCGAAACCACGGCCTCTGAGGTCAGGTCGAACCTCAACGATGTCAGGTCCGTACCGTCCATCCACAAGGAAGGCTACAGATTGCCCTTCGACAACCAGCACCACCAGTTCGCCAACATCAAAGGCTTCCTCGATTAGATTCCAGTTGCTAAAGAAGCCTTCGTTGATCTCGCGGTACTCACGCTGAAGCCAGTCATGTAGTTCGAGGAGGTCACCTTTGTTAGCTTCTCGAATTATGTGATCGACCATTTGTATTTCCGTATGAATATCAAATGCTTGTGAAGATTACATTGCGTAATTCCGTACATTGTCCTGCATAGCTGCCGTTGTAGCGTCTCTGTATGAGTAGGAATCTTGGGCATCCATTTGGCATTATAGAGAAGCAAGCTGGCCCGTCATCACGTTCGAGTCCTCACCCCAAAACCTTAACACTTCCCTAACACCCACCCCCTAACCCCTTGAAATCCCATCCGCCGCTACCCTGTCCACGCGTGGACACTCACCCGCCCTTCCGAGGATCCCGCGCCAAAAGCCGCATCGCGTTCAGGGTGACCAGAACGGTGGCCCCGGTGTCGGCCAACACGGCGATCCAGAGGCCGGTGAGGCCCAGCACCGAAGTCACCAGAAACACCGCTTTCAGCCCCAAAGCCACCGCCACATTCTGCCGGATATTCGCCATCGCGGCGCGCGACAGCCGGATCATCGCGGGCAGGTCGGTCAGTTTGTTACGCAGGATCGCGGCATCGGCGGTCTCCAGAGCAACATCGGTGCCCGCCCCCATCGCTACCCCCACGCTGGCCTGCCGCAGCGCCGGGGCGTCGTTGATGCCGTCGCCGACCATCATCACGCCGCCCTCTGCCGCGAGCTTTTGAATGGCGGCGATCTTGCCTTCGGGCAGCAGCCCCGCCTGTGCCGCGATCCCCAGCCGGGTCGCGACTGCGGTGGCAGAGCCAAGATTATCCCCGGTCAGCATCACGGTTTGCAAACCAAGCGCCTTCAACTGCTGCAAAGCCTCGGCGGCCTCAGCACGCGGCTCGTCCCGCAGCGCCAGCAGACCAAGCGAGATGCCGTCGCGGGTGACTTCCACCACCGTCTTGCCGTCCGCCTGAAGCTGGGCCACCGCAGGCGTCGCGGTATCGGCCACACCGACATGCACAAGCGCGCCCTCGACCATGGCTTCGACGCCCTTGCCGGGAAAAGCGCGGGCATCTTGGCTGGAAAGCAGCGTCAACCCGTCGACCTTAGCTTGCGCGAGGATCGCTTTGGCGAGCGGGTGGGTGGAACCCGCTTCAACCGTGGCTGCCAGTTGCAACAGCTTGGCCGCCGGGATGCCTTCGGCGGGCAGGGTATCGGTCAGCACCGGGCGACCTTCGGTCAGGGTGCCGGTTTTATCCAAAGCCACGGTGTGCAGGTTCGCCATCGCCTCGATCACCGCGCCACCTTTGATCAGCAAGCCGTGCCGCGCCCCGGTGGACAGGGCTGCGGCGACGGCGGCGGGGACCGAGATCACCAACGCGCAGGGGCAGCCGATCAGCAACAGCGCCAGCGCGCGGTAGGTCCAGGTGCCCCAATCCGCGTCCATCGCCAGCGGCGGCAGCAAGGCCACCAGCAGCGCCACGCCGACGATGGCGGGCATATACCAGCTGCTGAAACGGTCGATGAAGCGCTCGGTCGGGGCGCGGGCGGCTTCGGCATCGGCGACCATTTGGGCAATGCGGGCGAGGGTGCTGTCGGCGCTGGCTTTCATCACGCGGACGCGCAGCACGGCTTCGGTGTTGATCGTGCCTGCCAATACGGTGGCGCCCGGCCCTTTGGTCACCGGGATGCTTTCGCCCGTCACCGCACTTTCATCGATGCCCGAGGTGCCCGACACAATCTCGCCATCCACCGCGAGGCGATCTCCGGGGCGGACTTGGATGATCTGACCGGGGCGCAGGGTTTCGGCGGCGACTTCGTGGCTATGGCCGTCATGCTCCAACAGTGCTGTGGCGGGCACCAGTTTGGCCAAAGCGCGGATGCCGTCGCGGGCCATGTTGGTGGCGACGCCTTCCAGCAATTCACCCACGGCGAACAGGAACACCACCAAGGCGGCTTCCTCGGCAGCGCCGATCAGCAAAGCCCCGGTCGCGGCGATGCTCATCAGCATTTCGATGGTAAACGGCATCCCGGCCCGCAGCGCTGCCAATGCTTTGCGCGCCACCGACAGCAGGCCGACCAAGCAGGCCAGCGTGAAAGCCCAGATGGCGTGATCGGCGAGAAAAGTCCATTTCGTGATCTGAGCGGCGGCCAGTAAGACCCCGGTGAAAAACACCAGTCGTGCCTTGGCGGTGTGATACCAGCGCACATTCGCGGGCAAGTCGGTGTGGCTGTGGCCGGCATGGTCGGCGTGAGACTCTGTGCCGTGGCTGTCCGCCGGGGCGGGCTCGGGGGCCACTGCGGCGGGCGTGGTGATGCCATACCCCAAAGCCTGCACGGCGCGTTCGACTTGCGCGGGAGCGGTGGTTTCCGGGGCAAGTTGAAGCCGCAGGCGTTCGTTCATCAGGGTGATTTCGACGCCGCTGACACCCGGCAAGCGCTCCACTGCGGTCTGAATTTTGCGGGTACAGGCCGCGCAATCCATGCCCGTGATGCGCCATTCGTGTGAGTCGTTGCCGGATAGGTCAGTCATTTCAGCCTCTTGCGTTCTTGCGGCATGTCGCTTGCCGTCTTTGAACCCTAAAGCTAATGTCTCTAGTAGCTATAGCTGCAAGAGGTTTCTTATGCTGACCATCGGAAAACTGGCCGCCGAAACCGGGGTGAAGGTGCCGACGGTGCGCTATTATGAACAAATCGGCCTGCTGCCACCACCCGAACGCAGCAGCGGCAATCAGCGGCTGTACGGCCCGCTGGCGCGGCAGCGGCTGGCGTTTATCCGGCACTCCCGCGCGCTGGGCTTTCCGCTGGATGCGATCCGCGATCTGCTCAGCTTGTCGGATCGGCCAGACCTGCCCTGTTCTGCTGCCGATGCGATTGCCAAGGCGCAGCTGGCCGCCGTACAGGCGCGGATCGCGCAGCTGAAAGCGCTGGAGTTGGAGTTGCAACGCATGGTCATTCAATGCGCGCATGGCACCATCGCGGATTGTCGGGTGATTGAGGTTTTGGGAGATCATGGCCAATGCGCGCATGATCATCATGCTGTCGCTGAGCCGATGGAGTGAAGGACCGCAGCATCGCCACGGTCCTTCATTTGATGCCGCAGGGTCCGCTTAGACGGGTGCGGTTTTCGTGTTTCGCGCCTTCACGAACAGCACGATGATCGCCCCGAACACCACGGCATTGATGATGGTCGATAGCGCGTAAAGTTCGGGTTTCACGCCGTAGCGCAAAGCTCCCCAAGCGACCGAAGGCATGGTTGGCGTCGCGCCCAGCAGGTAGAACGAGATGTCCAAGCCATTCAGCGCCAGCACAAACGCCACGATCAGGCTGCCCATGATGCCCGACCATGTCAGCGGCAGCATCACTTCAAGAAACGCGCGAAACGGGGTGGCACCGCAGACAATCGCGGCTTCGTTCATTCGCCAATCGTATTTATACAGCATCGCCGCCATGATCAGGAAACAGAAGCTGAAGCAATGCACCGAATTGGCGATGATCGCCGTCACCATGTTGCCCTGCAAGCCAAACACCAAGTAATACAACGACATGCTGGAAATTCCGAGCAGAATTTCAGACACGAACAGCGGGCCTGCGAAGAACACCGCGTAGAACAAAGCCCGCTTTCCGGCAAAGCGCAGCACGCCGATGGTGGCCAGAAACCCCATCACCGTCGACAGAACAGCGGTGCAAGAGGCGATGATCAGGCTGTTGACGAAGGCGCTTTGGTAGATCGAGTTGGTCGCGAGATTGACATAGCTTTTCGGGTTGAAATCGGGCGGATAGGGAAAGTTCGGGTGGTTCGACAGCGAGGCGAACAGGATATGCACGATGGGCATATAGAGGAACACATAGGCCACGATCAGGATCAGACCCATGGTCCATTTCGCGGCGAAATCTTTCAGGCTCATGCTGTCCATGTTAACGCTCCATCCCGGTGAAACCGGTTCGCCGCAGGTTGACGCCAAGGCTGAGGATCACCAGCGCCGCGATTGAAAACAGCACCAGCACCACGCCCATTGCGGCCCCCAAGGCCCAAGTGCCGGATTCGCCGAATTGTTGCGCCATCGACATGCCGTAAAGCGTGCCATTGGGGCCGCCGAGAAAGCGCGGGGCGAGCGAGGCGGATAGGGTTGGGATGAACGAAAGCAGGAAGCCGATCATGGTGCCGGATAGGTTAAGCGGCCAGATCACCTCGGAAAACACCCGTAGGCGGCCCGCCCCGCAGGCGCTTGCGGCTGAGGCCAGACGTAGATCGAAGTTCAGCAGGGAGAGGTAAATCGTGGTGACGGTCATCGGCAGGTAGAGATAGACGAAGGCGATGAAGGTGGCCGAGTTAGAATACATGATGAACCGCAGCGGGGCCGCACCCATCCGTAGTAGCGCGCCGTTGATCAGGCCAGTTGGCCCGAGCATCCCCTGTAGCGCGATCAGACGCAGCACCTCACCGGATAGAAACGGCACGGCCAGCAGGAGTGAGAAGATCAGCTTATAGCGGCCACCAAAGCGGACGATGAAGAACGCGATGGGCCAAGCGACGACGACGAGGAAGATCGACACCAGCGTCGCCATCAGCAAAGATCGCAGGAAGAAGGTGATGTAGGCGGACTCGGTGGCGAGGGTGACATAGTTCAGCGTCGTCCATTCGCGCACGATTTTGTAGTTGGCGGTCTGCCAGAAGCTGAGCACGACCAGCGCCACCAAGGGCAGCACGAAGAACAGCACGAGGAAGGTGGTCGGGATATACAGGAACACCCGTTTGCGGGCGGCGGCGTTGGGTTCTGACATCGCTTAGCCCTCCGCCGGGAAAATATGGGCAAGATTGGCGTCCCATGTCAGTGAGATGTCCGCGCCAATCGCGTGCATGTTGGGGCGTTTGGGCTGCACCGCGATGATGCGGGCTTTGTTGGCGGCTTCCAGAATGAACTCGACAAACGGGCCGCGCAAAACCACGTCGATCACTGTGCAGGCGATGCCCGGCGTGCCAGCGGCCCCTAGCGCAAAGCGTTCGTTCTTTACAAACACGCTGACACGGCCTGTCGGCACCGGGGCGCTGGGCGCAAAGCTATAGCCGTGTTCGGGGATGTTGATCGTTGTGCCATCCGACACGCCATCGAACCGCGTGGCGCGACCGACAAAGCGGGCGACGAAGGGGGTGTTGGGGTGATCGTAGATCTCTTGCCGCTCTCCCAACGCTTCCAGCTTGCCCTTGTTGATCACCGCCACACGGTCGGACATCGACAGGGCTTCTTCCTGATTGTGGGTAACATAGATGAACGGGATGCCAAGTTGCTTTTGATAGCGGCGGATTTCCACCTCCATCTCTTGGCGCAATTCGCGGTCAAGGTTGGCGAGCGGTTCATCCAGCAGCAGCAGCGTCGGGTTGGCGACAAGACCGCGCCCCAAGGCGACGCGCTGTTGCTGGCCGCCGGAAAGCTGGTTGGGGTAGCGATCCATCAAGCCGTTCAGCGACAAGATACCCTCGGCCCAGTCCAGCCGATCCTTGATCTTGGCGGGGGTTTCCTGCGTCATCCGCAGCGGGAAGGCGAGGTTTTCGCGCACCGTGCGATGCGGGAACAGCAGGAATTCCTGAAACACCATGCCGATGCCGCGCTTGTGCGGCGGCAGGGCGGTCACATCCTCACCCTTAAAGAAAATCCGCCCCTCGGACGGGCGGTCCAAGCCTGCGATCAGGCGCAGCAGGGTGGATTTGCCCGATCCGCTGGGGCCAAGGATGGCGATGAATTCGTGTTTGGCGATGTCGATGCTGAGGTTGTGCAACGCTTTCACCGCGCCGTAATGCCGCGAGACGTTGTCGATTTTGATATAGGCGCTGGCGTCTGTCATAAGGCTCTACCTGTTTTGGGGCGCTGCGGCGGGCCGCAGCGCAGAATGCAAAAAGATCAGGCGGCCTGAACGTTGGACCACACGCGTTCCCATTTCTCGGGCGAGGAGGGTTGATCAAACATGAACAACCCGGCGATTTCAGACGAGCGGTCCATCAGATAGAGCTTACGTTCTTCTTCCGTCGCAGTCGCGCGCAGATCGACAGTGGTGGAACAGCCGGCAACCTCACCAATGCGCTTCATCACCGGGGCGGAAATCATGGTATCGACGAAGGCGTTGCACAGATCCATCTTTTCGCCGTCCGCAACCCCGGTTGTCACCAGCCAAGTGTCAACCCAGCCCAAGCCGCCCTCTTTCGGCTGCAAGGTGTGGCGGAAATCGCCCTTGGTCATGCCATCCGTCGCCGTCAGCAACTGGCGATACACCTGCGCGAATTCGGTGGCCGCCACCACAGCCCCGCTTTGCAGCAGTTGGAACAAAGTCGGATTGTCCTGATAGCGGGTCAGCAGCAGGCCTTTCTGCTGGATCAGCAGCTTTTCCACCCCGGCCATTTCGTCATCGGTCAGCACATAGGGGTTGAACGGCTTGCCATCCGGGCGCGGCGCTTCGCGGGTGCCCATCTCGGCAGTCACCAGCAAAGCCGCCAGCGCGATGTTTTCCTCAAACCGGGATGAGGTTGACAGACGCCCTGCCCAAGCCTCATCGAACATGCAGGTCAGGCTTTGGGTCTGATCGGGGGCGACCACGGCGGCGTCATAGGTGATGCCGTAAGCCCCCCAGCAGAACGGAAAGCCGACTTTCGCGCCAGAGGTCGGATCGGTCAGCACCTTGAACGCTTCGGCTGCAAATTCCGGCAGATAGCCCGCAGTGCCAGCGACCTTTGTGTAATCCACCGCCCGGATCAGGCCTTCGCGGAAGTAGAGTTGCGGCCAGAAACCATCGGCCTGTACCAGATCAAATTCATTCGCGCCGCCGACGCGCAGCTTGTTATAGGCCTCGGAATTGCCATCGAAGAACGAGGGCACCAGTTTGACCTGATGCGTGTCCTCAAAGGCGGTGACGGTATCGGGCAGCAGATAGGCTTCCCACATCAGCGCCCGCAACTCGGGCGTGGCCGCCCAAGCCGGGCGCACGAAGGGGGCGGAAAGCGTTGCAGCCGCTGCCGAGGACAGAACCGCGCGTCTGGTTAGTTTGGTCATGGTGTTCCCTATTGTTTGCGACTCCGTTGTGGAGTTCGTGTTTATTGCAAAAGCTCAAGCGATGCCGTCGGCCTCGATGCTGCCGAGAACGGCGTCGAACACGTCCAAAGCATGTGACATTTGCGCGTGGCTGCAATCCAGCGGCGGCTTGATCTTGATCAGGTTGCCAAGGCCCGCGTAGCGGCTTTCACCAAACAGCACGCCCTTTTCAACACCGCGTTTATAGACTTCAGACGCGGCTTTCGGCGCGGCCTCTTTGGTCACGCGATCTTTGACCAGTTCGATCGAGACAAACAGCCCCGGCCCGCGAATATCGCCAATCAGCGGGTGACGTTCCGACATCTCATGCAGCCGCTGCGTCGCATAGGCCCCCAAAGCGCGGGCCTTGCCGCAGAGATCATCAGCAATGATCGCGTCAATCGTCGCCACTGCCGCCGCCATCGCCACCGGGAACTGCCCGAAGGTCAGCGCATCTTCGCCAGAGGCGAAGCCATTCAGACGATCACTCGCCATGATGCCCGCCAAGGGGAAACCGCCGCTGATGCCTTTGCCGAAGGTCATGATATCAGGGGTAACGCCGTAGTAATCGGCGGCAAACATCTCGCCCGTGCGACCAAAGCAGCTTTGGATTTCGTCGAAAATAAGCACGATATTGTGGCGATCGCAGACATCGCGCAGGCCTTGCAGGAAGGCTTTGCCGACGATGATATGGCCGCCATTGCCCAGGATCGGCTCGATGATGATCGCCGCCACACCGCCATCGACGCCCTTGGTGATGGTGTCTTCCAGCAGGCTTAGGCACATCCGGGTTTCGGCCTCCAGGTCCATGCCAAAGCGCGGGCGATAGCTGTCGGGGTGCGGTACGCGGGTGAAACATTGCGGCTGCAAAGCGTGGAACGGGTTGTTCGGATGCGGCCAGCTTGCCGCCATCGTCGCCAGTGACCGACCGTGATAGCTGTCTTGCATCACGATGACATTGCGCGCGCCGGGCTTGTTCTTGAACGCCAGTTTCAGCGCCATTTCCACTGCAAGGCTGCCATGCAGGCAATAGCCGATGCGGTTCAGATCGCCCGGCGAAATCTCGGCCAGCTTGGCGGTCAGCTTCAACAGCGGGATGGTGTTGAAGTTGGGCCGCGCATGGGTGATGTCGCGCAACTGGGCAATAGCGGCCTCGACCACACGGTCGTCATTGGCGCCGAGGCTGTTTGACCAGGCTTGCGAGGTGCAATCAAGATACTCGCGGCCTTTGTCATCCCAGACCAACGAGCCTTTGGCTTTGACGAGGGTGATCTTGGATTTATCACCCTCACGCGGGTCATGGATCAGGGCGGTTTTGCCGCGTTCCATCAGGGCTGTTTGGCTGGTGTCCATTGGGTTGCTCCTTGCATAACTTGCTTTGATTATTCAGCAAGACTGCTTGACAACAAGGACGATTAGCTGATGAATTAATTCATGGCGCTTATTAATATCCACTTCCGGCATGTGCGGGCGTTCCTGACGGTGGCGCAGGAACGCAGCTATGTGCGCGCCGCAGAGAAGCTGTTTGTGTCGCAACCGGCGCTGTCGCAAACGATCCGGCAGTTCGAAGATACGCTTGGATTTGCAGTGTTTGAACGCACCACCCGCAGCGTCAGTTTGACGGCTTTGGGGGCGGCATTGCTGACCCATGCGGAACGATTAAATGCGCAGATGGACAGTTTTCATGCCGAAATTGGCACGCTGCAAAAGACCATCAAGAATGAGCTGCGCGTTGGCTATCTGATTGGCACGGCTTTGGAATTCATCCCCGATATCGTGCGCGAATTCAAGCAGCGCCACCCGGATTCGGTGCTGGAACTGACCGAGTATGATTTCAGCGATCCAACGGCGGGTCTGGCCTCAGGCAAGGTCGATTGCAGCATCGTGCGCCCGCCGCTGGGCATTCCCGGCATCGCGTTTGTGGAACTGTCGCGTGAGCATTGCGTGGTCTGTCTGCCAACTTGGCATCGCCTTGCTAATCTGCCCAGCGTGACCCTGAATGACATCCTCGACGAGCCAATCATCGCCGCCCCCGGTCAAAGCATCTGGCGTGATTATTGGATCGCAAGCGCCCACCGCAGCGACCGCCCGGCCAATGTGGTCTATGAGGCGGCGACGGTTGAATCTGAACTGCACGCGGTGGCAACCGGGCGCGGCATCAGCATCACCGCCGACAGCACGGCGCGGTTCTATGCCCGCCCCGGCGTGATCTTCAAACAGATCGTCGATATGCCGCACAGCGTGATCGCCATCGGCTACCGCGAGGGTGCGAACCGCCGTGTCCGCGATTTCGTCTCGGTGGTCGAGGCGTTGTTGCGTGGCAAGCCTTGAACCTGCTTAGCCACCGCCGCCCATCGCCACTGACATAAAGGCGCGA
This sequence comes from Pseudomonadota bacterium, assembly GCA_040387915.1. GTDB lineage: Bacteria > Pseudomonadota > Alphaproteobacteria > Rhodobacterales > Rhodobacteraceae > Cypionkella. The sequence continues at coordinate 17,901 of JAZKCV010000005.1, read as the reverse complement.
AACACGGCGGCGGTGGCGGTCAGGCCCTGCGATTTGCGCCAAGCCAGCCCCACATCCATGCTGGGGATCGGATCAGCCAGCGCGCGCAGTTCGATCCGCTGGCCTTCCAGCGACCAAGGCCGATAGACCATGTCTGACAGGATCGTCACCCCCACGCCGTTGGCCACCATCGAGCGCACCGCCTCTACCGAGCTGGTGGCGAACGTGACCGAGGGCGCAAAGCCGGTTTTCGCCCAGTAACGGCTGGCGGTATCCTTGGCCTCATCCACCGTCAGCATGACATAGGGCTGCTCTGAGATGTCGCGTAGGGTGATCTTTTCTTGTGCCAGCAAGGGATGCTCGGTCGGCAACCACAACCTTCGCCGGGATCGCAGCAGGGTTTCCTGTTCCAGCCCTGCGGTGTTGGCGAGGTTCGAGACCAGCATCATCGCCATATCGAGACTGCCCGTCGCCAGCCCTTCCTCAACGGCCAAGCGCGGCATCTCCATCATTTCGATCTGAATGTCAGGATGGGCGCGGCGAAAGCGGGCGTAGTGGCGCGACATGAAGTAGCCTGCCACGGTGTAGGTGGTGCCCAACCGCAGCCGCCCCGATACCTGCCGATCCTGCCCTAGCGGCAAACGCTCGGCATCTTCCACCGCCGCAAGGATGTTGCGGGCGTGGTTCAGGAATCGCGCGCCTTCAATCGTCGGGACCACGCCTTGCGCCGATCGGTCGAACAACCGCACGCCAAGTTGCGCCTCTAGCCCCTGCACCGCTGTCGTGATCGCCGATTGCGAGATGTTCAGCTCCATCGCGGCATGGCTGATCTGCCCGGTCTCCGCCGCCGCCATGAAATAGCGCAACTGTTTCAAGGTTAAAGCCATCGCGGCACCTGTGCATCTGAATTTTAGATAACACACCACAAAAAACGATATTTTACAATATGAGGCGCGCGTCGCAGGCTGACCTATGTCAACGCCTTGGGGGGACTATGGCTGTAACCATCAACTGCGATATGGGCGAAAGCTACGGGCTCTACCGGATGGGCGATGATGCCGGAATGATGCCGTTCATCGACATCGCCAACGTCGCCTGCGGCTTTCATGCCAGCGATTTTGACCACATGCGCGCCACGGTGCGGCTGGCGAAACAGCATGGGGTCAAGGTCGGCGCGCATCCGTCCTTGCCCGATCTGCAAGGCTTTGGTCGGCGTGAGATGAAGATGGGCCGCGAGGAAATGGCCAACTGCATGATCTACCAGATCGGCGCGTTGTGCGGCTTTCTGCGCGCCGAAGGGGTCGAGCTGAACCATATCAAACCGCATGGCAGCCTGTATGGCATGGCGGCACGGCAGGAAGACATTGCGCACGCGGTCTGTGATGCGGCCGATGTGTACCGCGTGCCGCTGCTGGGCATGACGGGGACTTTGCACGAGAAAATCTACCCTGCCCGCGGCCACGCCTTCATCGCCGAGTTCTACGGCGATCTGGAATATCGCCCAGATGGCAGCCTGATCGTCACCCGCGAACATGACGCGAAGGACCCCGATCTGATGGCAGCCCGCGTGCGCCGTGCGATTGCCGAAAACCTCGGAACCGCGACCGATGGCAGCGACATTCCGGTGCGCTGCGAGACGGTGTGCATCCATTCTGATACGCCCAATGCCATCGACATCGCCCGCGCCGTGCGCGCCATTCTGTAAGGAGCCTCCTATGCCCGTCATCCAATCCCCGCTTCCCGGCACGTTTTACCGCTCGTCCTCCCCCGAAACCCCGCCGTTCAAGCAGGATGGTGATGCGGTCGCGGTGGGGGATGTGATCGGGCTGATCGAAGTAATGAAAAGCTTCCATGAGGTGAAATCGGAAGTCGCGGGCAGCTCCATCACCTTCGTCACCGACAACGAAGACCCGGTGATGGCGGGCGCGGTTCTGGCGGAACTGTCCTGATGCTGAAAAAGCTGCTGATTGCCAACCGGGGTGAGATTGCGGTGCGGATCATCCGCGCAGCGCAGGATCTTGGGATTGCCACCGTTGCGGTGTATTCCGACGCTGACGCCACCGCGTTGCATGTGCAACTGGCGGATGAGGCGGTGAATATCGGCCCTCCGGCGGCGAAGAAAAGCTATCTCAACATCGCGGCTATCCTGAAGGCGGCAAGCGAGACGGGGTGCGATTCCGTGCATCCGGGCTATGGGTTCCTCGCTGAAAACGCGGGCTTTTCCGATGCGGTGACGGCGGCGGGGCTGGTGTTTGTCGGGCCATCCGGTGATGCGATCCGGCTGATGGGCGATAAGGTCGCGGCGCGGGGTGCGGCCCATGCGGCGGGGGTGCCGATTGTGCCCGGATCGCTCGGCCGGGTGGAGAGTATCGACGCGGGGCGCGCGATTTTGGCCGATACCGGCTTTCCGGTGATGATCAAGGCGGCGGCGGGCGGTGGCGGGCGCGGCATCCGTATCGCGCAGGACTTGGCTGCGTTTGAGCAAGCCTTCCCGCAGGCGCAGGCCGAAGCTTTGGCGGCCTTTGGCGACGGCGGGCTTTATATGGAAAAGGTCATCACCAAGGCGCGGCATATCGAGGTGCAGGTGCTGGCCGATGGCACAAACGCGGTGCATTGTTACGAGCGGGAATGTTCGCTGCAACGTCGCCGTCAGAAGGTGTGGGAGGAAGCGCCCTCGCGCGCGTTGTCTGCGCCGTTGCGCGATGAATTGTGCAGCAGTGCGGTGCGGTTGGCGCTTGCGGTCAACTACTCCGGCGCAGGCACGGTGGAATATCTCTACGACGAAGACGCCGATCGCTTTTACTTCATCGAGATGAACACCCGGATTCAGGTCGAGCATCCGGTCACCGAGATGATCACCGGGCTTGATCTGGTCGCTGAAATGCTGCGCATCGCCGGGGGCGAGGCTTTGCGGCTGACCCAAGCGGATGTAACGGTCAAAGGCCATGCCATCGAGGTCCGCCTGAACGCAGAAGACCCCGCCCGCGATTTCGCACCGTTCCCCGGCACGGTGGACAGCTTGCGCATCCCCGGTGGTCCCGGCGTGCGTTTCGATTCGATGCTGTATCCCGGCTATACCGTGCCGCCGTTCTACGACTCGCTGCTGGCCAAGTTGATCGTCCATGCCGAAACCCGCGAGGCTGCGATCACCCGCATGGCGCGTGCGCTTTCAGAACTGCAGATCGACGGGCTGAAAACCACTAAGCCGCTGTTTCAGGCTCTGGCCGCTGACCCTTCCGTGCAGGCAGGCGATTTTCACACCCGCTGGCTGGAGGCATGGCTAGAGGCCAACGCCGCCCGCCTGACCCCCATTGAGCCATAGGAGAAGCCCATGTCGATCCGTTTCAGCTTTGGTGGCGATGAACATATCTTCGCGGAAGTCTCGGAGGAAATGTCGCTGGAGGCGTTTTTCACCAGCCTGTCGATGACCAATGCGGTCAAGCAGGCCGGTATCCGTGGCGTGACCGAGATTTGCCCGGCCAATGCCAGCTTTCAGGTGAAATACGACCCTGACCAGATCAAGCCTGCCGACCTTCTGCGCGAGTTGCAGTCGATGGAGGGGGCGGCCAGCACATCCGACGCCACGCTGAAAACCCGTATCATGGAAATCCCGGTCTATTACCAAGACCCGTGGACGCATGAGACGCTGATGCGGTTTCGCGAGCGGCACCAAGACCCCAAGGCCACCGATCTGGAATATGCCGCAGCGGTGAATGGCCTCGGCAGCGTTGAGGATTTCGTGCAGGCGCATTCCAGCCAGCCGTGGTTCGTCTCGATGGTCGGCTTCGTGGCGGGGCTGCCGTTTCTGTATCAGATGGTTGAACGCAAGCGGCAGTTGCAGGTGCCGAAATACCTGCGCCCGCGCACCGATACGCCCAAGCTGACCATTGGCCACGGCGGTTGCTTTAGCTGCATCTATTCGGTGCGGGGCGCGGGCGGTTATCAGATGTTCGGCGTCACGCCGATGCCGATTTATGACCCCAATCAACAGGTCAGCTACCTGCAAGATGAGATGTGCCTGTTCCGCCCCGGCGACATCGTGAAGTGGAAACCGATCAGCCGCGATCAATATGACGCGGATATTGAGGCGGTGAATGCCAATAAATTCTTGCCCACCATCCGCGAGGCCAGCTTTTCGCTGACCGAGTTCAACAAAGACATCAACGGCACCAATGCCAAGCTGATGGAGGTTCTTCATGGCCGTTAAGATTCTCGCCCCCGGCCTGTCGACCACCGTGCAAGACCTTGGCCGCCCCGGTTACTACCATCTCGGCATCCCGATTTCCGGCGGCATGGATCGCTTCGCGTTGCGCGCGGCCAACATGCTGGTGGGCAATGACGAGTCCGCCGCCGTGCTGGAAGCGGTGTTCATGGGGCCAGAGATCGAGTTCACCACAGCCGCGACAGTGGCGGTGACGGGCGGTGAACTGCCCCCCAAGGTCAACGGCGACGAACGCCCGACATGGGAAGCCTTCCCGGTGAAAGCCGGGGATAAGCTGTCGTTCGGTTTCCTGAAATCCGGCGCGCGGGCGTATATTGCAGTGTCGGGTGGCATTGATGTGCCGGTGAAACTCGGCTCGCGGTCGACCTATACTTTGGGCGCGCTGGGCGGGCATGAGGGGCGTGCGCTGAAGGCGGGTGATAGCTTGCCTTTGGGGCAGGGCGGCGCGGGCAAAGGCTCCATCCCCGCCAACCTGCGCCGTGGTCCCGGCAATCCGGCAGAGTTGCGGATGCTGCCGGGGTTGTACTGGCACCGTGTTACGGCGGAGGCGGGCAAGCAGTTCTTCGCCGACACCTGGAAAGTCGCCCCCGAAGCGGACCGCATCGGCTACCGCTTCAAGGGCGGTCAGCCGCTGGATTTCGTCCCCCGCACGCCTCCCGTCGGCGCGGGGTCGGACCCGTCGAATATCGTTGATGCTTGCTACCCCTACGGCTCGGTGCAAGTGCCATCCGGCACCGAACCCATAGTGCTGCACCGTGATGCGGTGTCGGGCGGCGGCTATATGATGCTGGGCACGATCATCTCGGCGGATATGGACCTGATCGGTCAGCTACAGCCGCACAGCCCGGCGCGGTTTGTCGAGGTGAGCTTGGATCAGGCACTAGCCGCGCGGCACGACCGCCAAGCCGCGATTGCCCGCGTTCGCAGCCATCTCCAGCGGTAAGGAAAGGGGGGAAACGGCGATGATGTTCAGCGTTTCCCCTTCACTCCCGCGCCCGCGCTTCTTTCGGGGTGATGCCGTAGCGTGCCCGGAACGCCCGCGAAAATTGCGCCTGATCGGCAAAGCCGCGGGCATAGGCAATCTCGCCAATCGCACGCTTGTCGCGGGCATTGCCCAGATCTTCACGCGCCGCAGCCAAGCGCTGATCCCGGATCCAACTGCCCAAGGTCTGATTGGTGTCGCGCAGCAATTCGTGCAGATAGCGCACCGAGACGCCACAGCCCGCAGCCACCTCATCCGGGCCGAGATCGGGGTTGGCAAGGTGGCGGCGCACAAAGCTTTCGATCCGCGCCAGATGCGCCATCCGCACCGTCGATCCGCCCGAACTCAGCACCCTCTCATCCGACTGCAACGCCAGCGCCAGCAAATCCGCCAACTGCCGCCCGACCATGCTGCGGGCTTCCTCGGTCATCGCTTCATAGCGCTGCGGGATCAGATGCACCATGTCGACGAACAGGCCATTGGCGCCATTGGTGGCATCGAACTGCAAGCTGCAAAACCGATCCGGCGCGCGCACCCGGCCGCCCAGCATGGCGAGCGACAGCTTCATCACCCACAGATCGGCGGGCTCGGCATGGCTGAACTCATAGGGCTCGTGGCTGCGCTCGATGAAAAACGCGCCGGGATTGGCGCGCACCTCACGCCCGCCTTGGGCAAACAGCAATTCCGATTTCGCGGGCAGAGTGACCAGAAATTCTTCGGGGCCTTGGATCTGCAAATGCTTCGGCAAGCGGCGATACATCAGCGCGTCAGAGGTCAGGCGCGACAGCGAGACTTCACCCAACTGCCACATGCTCAATTCGCCATCGAAGGCTTCGGGGCGACGAAAGCTCAGGTCCAACGGGAAATAGGCCTGCCCAATCGCCTCGTGCCAGTGACGGCTGCGCGCGGCCAGATCGACGCCTTTGGTGGTGATGGTGGTCTTCATCGCAAGCCCCCAAGTTTTGTTGATCAGGCCACGCAAAACCCCCTCTGTAAAGCGCCGCCTGCGCGCAAAGCGGCAAAGTGCGCTCTACGCCAAAAACCCGTGCGCCCTGTGCAAAGACGCCTGCCCCCTGCGCCGCCTAGCCTGACCCCCGCAACGGTGCAGAAGACGCCGCGCAACGGGGAGTTTTGGCGATCACAGCGGGCATCTTGCCTGATCGTCCCCCTTTTGCGCCGCGCATTTGAAGGGGAATAGGCATGGCCAGCGCCACCACATCCACCACGAAAGTTGATCCGATCACGCTATCGGTCGTTCGCGGCATCTTGGAAACCACGCAGCGCGAAATGACGCTGTCGCTTGAGAAAACCGCACGATCCTCGGTGTTCAATCTGGCGCATGACTATTCCACCGCGCTGTTCAATGCGCGGCCTGAGATGATCTTGCAGGGGCAGGATATTCCGATCCACCTCGGCTCGCTGATCCCGGCGATGAAGGTTGTGGCGGGGTATTTTGAGGGCGACATCCACGAAGGCGATCTGCTGATCCACAACGATCCGGCTTGGGGTGGCAGCCATGCGATTGACACCTGTTTTTACAAGCCGGTGTTTTACAAGGGAAAGCTGAAGTATTGGACCGTCTGCAAGGGCCATCTGACCGACATAGGCGGGCCGGTGCCTGCGGGCTATAACCCCGGTGCCAAGGAAATCTACGCTGAATGTCTGCGCATTCCCCCGGTGAAAATCTGGGATCGCGGTGTTCCGCGCAAAGACGTTCTGAACTTCATCTTCACCAACATGCGCGCCCGTCGCGACCAAGAGGGCGATTTCAACGCGCTGATCGGGGCCTGTCAGGTCGGTGAACGCGCCTTGATCGCGATGCTGGATAAGTACGGCGAAGACGTGGTGGATGCCTGCATCGACACGCTTTTGGATATGGCTGAAAAGCAAATGCGCAGCCTCATTTCCACCGTGCCGGATGGCACCTATGAAGGCTCGGCGATTGTCGAGGATGCCGGCCACGGCTTTGGCGATCTGACCATCACCGCCACGGTGACGATCAAAGCCGACAGCTGCCACATCGCAATCTCCAGCCCGCCGCAGATCCCCTATTTCATCAACAGTTACGAGGGGAACAGCTATTCCGGCGTCTACCTTGGCCTGATGATGTTCGCGCAACTGCCGCCGCCGTATAACGAAGGCCTCTATCGCTGCATCTCGGTCGATATGGGGCCGAAGGGGACGTTGTGTAACGCCAAAGAACCCGCGCCGCATATGAACTGCACCACCACGCCGATGGAAACCCTGACCGATGCGGTGCGCTTGGCGTTTGAAAAGGCCGTGCCGTCGAAAGTGTCGGCCAGCTGGGGCCATGCCAACGGGCTGAACATCGCCGGCTGGGATAAGCGCCACGACGAGGAATATGTGACGATGGTGCTGGCCACCATTATTTCCGGCGCGGGGGCGACGCCTGCGCAGGATGGCTGGCACGCCTGCGGCCCGGAATGCTGCTTTGGGGCGCTGACCAGCGGCGACGTGGAACTGCTGGAATACAGCTATCCGATCATCATCCACCGCTACGGCTTGATGACTGACTCGGGCGGGGCGGGCAAATTCCGCGGCGGCTCCGGCACCGCTTGGGAGGTGGAGCCGCTGTCTAACGACATGACCTTCATCACCTTCGGCGAAGGCCGCCGCATCCCGGCAGTGGGGGCGGCAGGGGCCAGTTCGACGATGATAGACGAAAAGGTCGGGCGGCTGGAACTGGTCGAAGGCGCGCATTCCGAAACCATCCGCGAGAACGTGATCAAGGTGATCAAACCCGGTGACCGCATCACCAACATGAACCCCGGCGGTGGCGGCTATGGCGACCCGATGGATCGGGCAGTGGAAAAGGTGGTGTGGGATATCAAGAACGGCCTTGTTTCCGTGAAGGGGGCGGAAGCCGATTACGGCGTGATCGTCAGCGATGCCGAAAGCCTGACCGTCGATATGGCGGCAACCGAAACCCTGCGTGCGCGTCGTCGCGCCGTGGCAGCGAACTAGGAGGGCGCCGCGATGAAAACCGATTACCGTTTGGGCATTGATGCCGGTGGCACCTTCACCGATTTTGTCCTCGCCGATCAAACCGGGCAAGTCCGGCTGTTCAAGGCGCTGTCCACCCCTCAAGACCCGACCTTGGCGATCAAGAACGGCCTTGCGCTGATGACCGAAGAGCTGGGGGTTTCCGCGCAGGAAATCATCTCGAACTGCGATCTCTGTATCAACGGCACCACCGTGGGCCTGAACGCGCTGATCCAGCACAAGGGCGCGAAAACCGGGCTGATTTGCACGGCGGGGCACGAGGACAGCTTGGAAATCCGCCTTGGCCACAAGGAAGACGGCTACCGCTATGACCCCGATTACCCGCCCGCCACCATGCTGGTGCCGCGCTACCTGCGCCGGGGCGTGCGTGAGCGTATCCTGTCCAACGGCGAAATCCGCACACCTCTGACCGAAGCTGATGTCCGCGCCGCCTGCGAGATTTTCCTCGCCGAAGGCGTCGAAACCGTGGCGATCAGTTTCGTCTGGTCGGTGCTCGACCCCAGCCATGAACGCCGCGCCGGGGAAATCGTGCGCGAGATGATGCCGGGCGTGATCCTGACCATGGGGTCGGAACTCTATCCGCAGGTCCGCGAATACACCCGCACCTCCACCGCTGTCGTCAACGCATACTTGGCACCGATCATGAAGCGCTATGTCACCGCCGTGGATGCCTATTTCCAACAGCTCGGCGCGAAGCAACCCGTGCGCTACTACCAGTCCAACGGCGGCCTTGCGATTGGGCAGGCGATGACGGATCGCTCGGTCTATGCCATCAACTCCGGTCCCGCTTCGGCCCCTGCGGCTGGCCTCTATGTCTGCGCGCCTTTCGGCAAGACCGATGTGATCACCGTCGATATGGGCGGCACCTCGTTTGACATCACCCTGACCAAAGACGGCTCGACCAATATCAACAAGAACATCGACTTCCTGCGCTACCGCATTGGCGTGCCGATGATTCAAGTGGAAACCCTAGGCGCGGGTGGTGGCTCCATCGGTTGGATTGACGAGATGGGCCTTTTGCAAATGGGTCCGCAATCGGCGGGGTCCGATCCGGGGCCTGCCTGCTACGGCCAAGGCGGGCAACTGCCAACGGTGTCGGATGCGAATATCGTGCTGGGCTATCTGAACCCCGATGGCCTTGTCGGTGGCCGCCTGCCGCTGGATGCGCAAAAGGCCTATGACGCGGTGAAAAGCATCGCGGGTCCCTTGGGCCTGACGGTCGAACGCGCCGCCTATGGCATGTTCACCATCGTCAACGCCAACATGGTCAACGGCATCCGCCGCGTCACCATTGAACGCGGCTATGACCCGCGCGATTTCGTCCTGGTGGGCGCAGGCGGTGCCACGGCAGCGCATATCACAGCGCTGGCCGCCGATATGGGCATCGACACCATCGTGTTGCCAAAACTCGCCTCTGGCCTGTGCGCCTTTGGCCAGATCATCTCGGATGTGAAGTACAACTACATGGCCACCGCCGTGCTGCGGCTGGACAATGACGCGGCCTATACCCGCATTGACCAGTTGTTCACCGAGATTGAGGCGCAGGGTATCGCGCATCTGACATCCGATGGCTTCGCCGCTGGCAACACCCTGATCAAGCGCAGCCTTGATATGCGCTATGTCGGGCAAGTGCATGAATGCACGGTGGAAATCGGCAACTTCCCGGTGAATGCGCAGACCATCGAGCAGATCAAGCAAGCCTTCCACGCCCGCCACGAACAGCTTTACACCTATGCCGAACCGCATTCGACGGTCGAGGTGGTGAACATCGAAAGCACGGTTTACGGGCTGGTTGATAAGCCGAAGCGGATGCACATCGCCGCCGGTAAAGCCACCGATCAGGCGATCAAAACCTACCGCGACGCGGTGTTCTCCGCCGATGGCAGCCGCACCCGCACGCCGATTTACGAGGGCGGCGCATTGGGGGCAGGGGCAGTTATCGCAGGCCCAGCGGTGATCGAAGAAGTCACCACCACCATCGTCATTGAACCGGGGTGGAGCGCCACTTTAGACGCCTCCGGCTCTTACCTGATCACCCGCAAGGAGAGAAAATGAACCAACTCAGCGCAGACAAGCTGTCGGTTGCCTTCGCGGGGCTGAAAGCCCTGTCGGATGTCGATCTGACGATCACGCCCGGCCAGATCACCGGGCTGATCGGCCCGAATGGTGCGGGCAAAACCACGCTTGTCAATGTGCTGACCGGGTTTCAAAGCCCCACGGGCGGGGCGGTGTCTTTGAACACCGCCTCGGCCACGCTCAATCTGTCGGGCCTGAAGCCGCATGAAATCCGCCGTCGCGGCATCGCCCGCACCTTTCAGGGTGGGCGGTTGTTCCGTGATCTGGCGGTGATCGACAATCTGGAAGTGACGGGCGTCGGTCTGGGCCAGTCACGCAGCAAGGCGCGGGTTGAAGCCGCCGCAATGCTCGATTGGATCGGCATCGGCGCGCTGCAAAACCGCATCGCCGGCACCCTGCCCTATACCGATGAGCGTCGCGTCGCCATTGGCCGCGCTTTGATCGGCAAGCCGTCTTACATCTTGCTGGATGAACCCGCCGCTGGCATGTCTGGCCCCGAAGCCGCCGATCTTGCCGCCCTGATCCGGCGCATCGCTGCCGAGATCGGCTGCGGTGTGCTGCTGATCGAACATAACGTCGGGCTGGTCCTGAGCCTGTGCGATCATATCGTGGTGCTGGATTCGGGAGTGGTGATTGAAACGGGCGATCCCACTGCCATCCGCGCCAGCGAAAAAGTCCGCCACGCCTATATGGGCACCGCCGCCGATACCGATCTTCCGGTGTTGGAGGTGTTGGCATGAGCCTGCTTGCCCTATCAAACCTGACCATCCGCTATGGCCGCCTTACGGCTGTGCGCAACGTCACCTTCACCCTGACCGAAGGCGAGATTCTGTTCATCACCGGGCCAAATGGCGCGGGCAAATCCTCCCTGCTGCGCGCCATCGCCGGGGTGACGCCGCCCGCTGGCGGTCGGATTGATTTTGGCGGTCAAGACATCACCGGGCGCGCGCCCGAGGATATCGCCCGCATGGGCCTGTCGATGGTGCCAGAGGGGCGCGAGGTGTTCGGCAGCCTGACCATCGAGGAAAACCTGCTGGTCGGCACCGGAATGCACGCCGCCACCCGCAACTGGCGTAGCCGCGCTGCGACCGAGTTGGAAGCCGTCTATGCCACATTCCCGATCCTGAAAGACCGTCGCCACTCGCAGGCGGGTCTGCTGTCGGGTGGGCAGCAGCAAATGCTGGTGATCGGGCGCGCGCTGATGACCAACCCGCGCTTGATTGCGATTGACGAACCCAGCCTCGGCCTTGCCCCAAACATCACGGATCAGGTTTATGAACGTTTGATCGCATTGCGAAGCCACCGTGCGCTGACCCTGCTGATCGTCGAGCAATCCTCGACCCGCGCGCAACTGGTGGGCGGGCGGATGATCCTGATGCGCGGCGGTGAAATCCTGCTGGATGGCGACGCCCGCGCCATGGGCCAATCCGAAGCCATGCAGGCCGCCTACTTTGGATATGGAGAGCATTGATGCAAACCTTGTTTGACGCGCTCAGCCTTGGTTCGCTTTATGCCCTCGGCGCGCTGGGCATCGCGCTAATCTTCGGCGTCATGCGCTTGGTGAACTTCGCGCATGGCGATGTGATTTCCTTCTCGATCTTCGCGCTGCTGTGGCCTTCGGTTGATGCCGTCGCCATCGTATTCGCGGGCGAGTTGCCGTGGTTCCTGTTGATCCCCTTCGTGCTGGCGATGGGCGCGGGGCTTTCTGTGCTGTCCGAAATCATCGTATTCCGCCGCTTTCGCCGCGCCAACCCGGCCACGATGATGATCGCCTCTTTCGCGCTGGGCTTCGTGATCCGCTATTTCCTGCTGATGCTGTTCTCCAGCCGCCCTAAGTCGATCTCCTTACTGCCCGCCCTCAGCCAACCCGTTGAAATCTTGGGCGCGCGGATCCCCTTGCTGCAAGTCATCACCATCGTCGCCACCATCGCCATCCTGTTCGCCCTCACCGCCTTTCTGAAGCGCACCCGCTTCGGGTTAGAGATGCGGGCAGCGGCGGAAAACTTCACCATGGCCCGGATGCTCGGCGTGCGCGCCAATCGGGTGATCATGGGGGCCTTTGCGCTGTCTGGTGCCCTCGCCGCCGCCATCGGCCTGATCCTCGCCGCCCAAACCGGCACGGTGGATATCCAGATGGGTGCCTCGGTGATGCTGATGGCCTTCATCGCCACGGTGATCGGCGGCCTCGGGTCGCTGCCCGGAGCCGTCCTTGCAGGCTTCCTGCTCGGTGCGGCGTCAGTCGTGATGCAAACCGTGCTGCCGATCGACGCCCGCCCGTTCCGCGATGCCTTCGTCTATGGCGCGGTGATTATGGTGCTGATTTTCCGCCCGCAAGGCCTGATCGCCGCGCGCGGTACGAAAGAGAGGGTCTGATATGTCGGTCATTCGCCGCACCATTTCCACCCCGATCCTGCTGACGCTGATCCTGATCGCCATCGCCTTGATCGCGGTGGCCGCAGGGTCGCGCCCGTTCAACCAGACCGTGATCGACATCTTTCTGCGCGTCATTCTTGTCGTTGGCCTTTACATCTTCATCGGCAACTCCGGGGTGATGTCGTTCGGCCATATCGGCTTCACCTGCTTAGGCGCTTACGCCGCCGCCTGGCTGACCATGCCGCCGATGATGAAGCAAACCCTTCTGCCGGGCCTGCCCGATTGGCTGATGAACACCCAACTGCCCTATTGGGGCGGAGCCATCTTCGCCGCCCTATGGGCCGCGCTTTGGGCGGCACTGTTCGGCAAGATCCTGATGCGACTGTCCGGCATTGCGGCCTCTATCGCCACCTTCGCTATGCTGGCGATGATCAACACCATCTATTCCAACTGGGAATCCGTCACCGCCGCCACATCTTCCGTCGTCGGTATCCCGATCATCCGCTCGATCTGGCCCTATCTAATCGCGGCCATCATTGCAGTGATCGTGGCATGGCTGCATGCAATCTCCCGCGCGGGTCTAGCCCTGCGTGCAGCTAGGGATGAACCCACCGCCGCCGCCGCCTCGGGTGTCGATATCCCGAAACAACGCCTGATCGCCTTCATCCTGTCGGGAGCCGTCATGGGCATGGGCGGCGCATTGTTCGCCCATTCCATCGGCGTCGTCACGCCCGACACTTTCTATCTGACCCTCACCTTCACCACCCTGTCGATGCTGGTCGTCGGCGGCATCGGCAGCCTGTCGGGCGCGGTGCTGGGCGTGGTGATCCTGTCCAGCCTGATCCAGGCGCTACGCTGGCTAGAGGCGGGCGTCACCATCGGCACCACCACCATCGCCATCCCAAACGGGCTGCAAGAGATCGCCTTGGGCATCGTGATGATCCTGATCCTGATCCGCCGCCCTGCGGGCATCATGGCCAATTCCGAACTGCGCTGGCCGCTTTCACACCCCGAAACCGCCACCCAACAGAATCCGGGCGAAGACCCCGGCAATAAGCCCACCCAACAAGGAGTATCCAGATGAAAACTTTATCCAAACTCAGCCTCGCGCTGCTGGGCGCGACCGCCCTTGTCACACCAGCCCTCGCCGATGACGACAAGATCATCGTCGGCTTTGCCACCGCCGAATCCGGCTTCATGCAGGGCTATGACAAGCCCGCGCAAGACGCAGCCATGATCCGCATCAAGGAAATCAACGAAGCAGGCGGTCTGCTGGGCAAGCAGATCGAGGTCGTCAACGCCGACACCAAGACCGACCGTGCCGAAGGCGCAAAGGCTGGGCTGTCGGTGATAGACGCCGGTGCTGATATGGTCGTCGTATCCTGCGACTATGACTTCGGTGCCCCTGCGGCCCTCGCCGCCGAAGGCGCGGGCCTGCCGTCGTTCTTCCTCTGTGCCGAGTCGATCAAGGCCGGGATTCAGGGCGTTGGCCCGAATTCGTTCTCGGCCTCGGTGCTGGCAGCCGTGCAGGGGGCCACGATGGCGGAATGGTCCTATACCAAGAAAGAAGCCCGCACCTATTACCGCCTGCTCGACACCTGGACCGAGTATAACAAGGGTATCTGCGACGGCTTTGATTACATGCTTCCGAAGCTGGAAGGCGCAACACTGGTCGGCGAAGATACCTTCAAGAATGAAGATGCCTCCATCGCCGCCCAGATCACCCGGATCAAATCGCTGCCAGAAGAACCCGACGCGATCATGCTCTGCACCATGATGCCGGGGGCTGTCTCCGCCATCAAACAAATCCGCGCCGCCGGGATCAATGCGATGATCCTGAACGGTTCGGGCGTCGATGGCTCCTACTGGCAATCAGCCGTGCCGGACCTGTCGAACTTCTACGTGCCTGTTCAAGGCTCGGTCTATGGCGACGATCCGAACCCGGAAGTCACCAAATTCAACGCCAAGTATAAGGAAGCCACCGGGGCGGACCCGTCCACCCAATACGTCTATCCCGGCTATGTGATGATCGACGTCTGGGCCAAAGCGGTCGAGCGTGCAGGCACAACTGAAACCGCCGCTGTGGTGGCCGAACTGGAGAAGATGAAGGATGAGCCGACCCTGTTCGGCCCGCGCACCTTCACCTCTGAATTGCACCACCAGAACTCGGCGAAATACCTGATCGTCGATACCGAAAAGGGCAAACCCGCTGTGGTTGACAGCTGGACCATCTCGGCCCCGATCCCGGTTGCCGATCTGATGAAGTAAGAAACTGCGGGCAGCCTTGTTTATGTTGAGCAAGGCTGCCTGTTGCCATATGCGCTAGGGCGCATAGGCCACCCAACCGCGAAACGTGAACCCCATATAGAATAGACTGACCCCGGTGAACCCCGCCGTCGTCAGCATCGCCTCATCTTCTTCGGGCGAGACAATGGGCAGTTGCGCCCCAATCGCTTGAGCCGCGTTCTGGGTCTGCTCCGCCGGAACACCTGCGGCGGTGGCGAAGGCGGCGTAACGGCGCAGCCACAATGCCTTCTGATCCTCGCTTTGCGGAAAGCTGTGATGCGCTGTGACCAAAGGCGCGCCAGGTTTCAGGCGTTTGCGCAGTTCAACCAGCGTGTTGATCCTTTGATCACGCGGCACGAAATGCAAGGTCAGCAGGCAGGTGGCCGCATCGAACGGCCCGATTGGCGCAGTCTCTATATAGCCCTCATGCAGTTCAATCCGGGTTTTGACCGCAGCCGTCGTCTGCGCCGCCAGCGCCAGCATTTCCGCCGAAGGATCAACGCCGACAAAGCTCCAACCCGGTTGCCAATCGGCGAAGGCCTTCAACTCCAGCCCACCGCCCGCACCAAGCACCAGCACACAGGCGTCGCTGCCCACGCGTTCGGCCAGCAAAACCCCCGCCATGCGCTGCAAATCGAGAAACCCCGGCACAAGCCGCACCGGGCGTTCAGCATAGCGGGCAACCGCTGCGGGGTCTGAGAAAGCTGTCATAAGGCAGAGCTTAGCAGGAGCGACCAGAACGGAATAGGGTATGCGGCAGATCGGCCTTTCGCGGCACCAAGAGCCAAAGGCCCTGTAACAATCCGTGGCCAAGCCGCAAAATCCGGCTCAAACGGCGGTCCTGACGCCTTCTACCGCCAATTCGCAGCGAGGTTGTCCAGAAAACCCAGCGCAGGGCTGCGGCTAAACCTTAACAAATGCTGAACGACCCCCATGTAAGATATTGAAATTACACGAAAGGGTAGCTTGTCCACGCGTGGACATCTTGTGCCACGATATATTTCAACCGCCTGTCACAGATGTGAGATCAGATGATTTTGTCTTTTCCCGAACCTGCGCCATCTTAATCCTTAAGCTTCAGAGGAGACCCGCCATGCCCTACCTTCCCGAATACACCCCCGCCGACATCGCTCCGCAACACCTGTTCCTGAACCGCCGTGCCCTGATCGCCGGGGCCGCCGCCCTTTCCATCGCCAGCCCCGCCCTCGCCCAGACCAGCCCCTATTCCACCGATGAAACCCCGAACTCATTCGAAGACATCACCACCTACAACAACTACTACGAATTCGGCTACGACAAGGCCGACCCCGCCGCCTATGCAGGCAAGCTGAAAACCGACCCGTGGTCTGTTGTGGTGGACGGCCTCGTCGACAACCCCGGCACCTATTCGCTGGCCGACCTGATCGCAGGCCAACCCATCGAGGAACGCATCTACCGTTTCCGTTGCGTCGAGGCGTGGTCGATGATCGTGCCGTGGCAGGGCTTCCAACTGTCCGGCCTGCTGCAAAAGCTGGGGGTGAAGCCGGAAGCGAAATATGTGGCGTTTGAAACTCTGGTCCGCCCGGAAGAGATGCCCGGCATCAACGGCGGCATGATCGACTGGCCCTACCGGGAAGGCCTGCGGCTGGATGAAGCGATGCACCCGCTGACGATCATGGCGACGGGATTGTATGGCAAACCGATGCCCAACCAAAACGGCGCCCCGATCCGGCTGGTGGTGCCGTGGAAGTATGGCTTCAAATCGGTGAAGGCGATTGTGCGGATCAGTCTGGTGGCCGAACAACCCGTCACCACCTGGAACACCCTCGCCGCGAATGAATACGGCTTCTATGCCAACGTGAACCCCGAGGTCGATCACCCACGCTGGTCGCAGGCTTCCGAGCGTCGCATTGGGGGCGGCCTGTTCGCGGGCCGCATCGATACTGTGAAGTTCAACGGCTACGGCGATCAGGTGGCCAGCCTCTACGCCGGTCAAGATCTGACGCAGGATTACTGATGCTCAATATCATCAACCAAACCGCGCGCCGCATCCCGGCCTATACTATATATATAGCTGGCATAGCGCTGGCGGTCTGGGTAATCTATTTCGCCCTCGCAACCCCAGACCCAGCGAAGGTGCTAGAGCGCGATCTTGGGACGCGCGGATTGCAAATCCTGATTGCCACGCTCTGCATCACCCCGCTGCGCTGGTATGGGGTGAACCTGCTGAAGTTCCGTCGCGCGCTGGGGCTGATGGGCTTCATGTTCATTGCCTTGCACCTGCTGACTTGGGTGGTGCTGGATCTTGCGCTGCGCTGGTCCGAGATTCTGACCGAGCTGACCAAGCGGCCCTTCATCATCATCGGGATGTTGGCGTTCGTGGCGTTGATCCCGCTGGCGGTGACTTCGAACAACGCGATGGTCAAACGACTCGGCGCTTTGCGCTGGAAACGGCTGCATTGGCTGGCTTATCCGGCGACTTTGGCGGGGGCGGTGCATTTTGTGATGATCGGGAAGGTCTATACGCTGGAATCAGCACTTTATTTTGCCGCTGTGGCCGGGCTTTTGATCGCCCGCCGACTCAAAGCGCGGAAAAAGACGCTGCAAACCGCCTGAGTCGCGCCGCAGTGCAGCGATCAGCGGTAAGATTGTTGCGCGAAAGGGGGGTGTTCGCGGAGGATGCTTCCGCCAACCCTGCGAATTCATGGATAAATTCACAAATCTGTAAAAAAGTGAGTTGAGAGGTGTTTTTTGCTATTGCGGGTTCCGGCGGCTTTCCCTAAACACCGCCTTACCGAAGCGAAACAGTGACGGTGACGAAACGAAACGAAGCGTAAGCGGTTGTTAAGGTTCGGAAAATCAGAAGATAAGGCCTTCGACGAAGCGCTAAGAGTTTAGCGCCCGTTGGAATTTTTGTCGGAAGATCGCTCTTTGAAAAATTAAAAAGTTGAAGGGATATGTGGGCGGTTTGGGCGCATCG
>JAZKCV010000004.1:73876-165297 GCA_040387915.1 Pseudomonadota bacterium | reverse complement strand
CAGCAGACCTCAGATCGTAGCTTCCGTCACTGTCCGATTTTCGGGGGGTAGCTCAGTCATCTGCTTGCTAGGAACGTCAATAGACCCTAGTCCGATGATCGCGCGGCACGATCCAGAATTGTCTCGGTGGACGACCCAGTATTAGACTGCGCTGACGACATTTCCTTGATCACGCAATCTGCAATCAGATCGACAAGTTCAGTCGTCAGCTGCGCCGCTTGTGTCTCATCGCGCGTTCTGAAGGCTTCAAGTAAGGCGATGCCTAGCTTGGTCGTGCGATCCGCGCGCAGGGCTAAAGATTCGGCCGGCATCGGATAGCAAAGCCCTGCCAACGCCGCTTCGACACCTTGCACAAAAAGCGGGTTGATGGACGCGCGGCTGAAGGCGTCAAGAAAGAGATATTGCGCCTCTCTCAAATCACCGCCGGTTTTAGCTTTTTGCAGCAGTTCTACTGCGCGAGCCATAGCGTTAAGCGTCCCAGGTGAGCGGCGGTTGCAAGCAAGAACTGAGGCCTGATCAAGGATCGCCCGCAAATATTCAAGACTTCGCCAGACTTGGTCAGGTTGGGCCATCATGCAAGTTCTTGCGATTCTGTTAATCTCATCATCGCTTGCAACGAAATTTCCACCCTTGGAACCTCTGGTTGCATTGACATACCCATCAGCCTCAAGCTTTTTAAGCGCCTCGCGCAGCGTTGCCCGAGAGATGCCCAGGGTGTCCGCCAGCTTTCTTTCGGCTGGAAACTGTTCTCCTGGGCGCATGGAGCCGATGGTTATCTGACGTTTTATAAGGTCGTACGCCAGTCCGTGGTAGTGCCAGCTTCGGATTTGCCTGTCTGACCAGTACATAGTCAGATAGCGGTAAAGGTATTGTCGACAAGAATGTCGGCGCCGTTTATGAAGCTAGAATCATCGCACGCAAGGAAGATGGCCGCGCGCGCAACTTCTTCGGGCTCGCACATTCTACCCTGAAGGATGTTGATATCCTGTTCATTTGCGTAAACGTTGAATTTCCGTAATTGCTCCATTTCATAGGCACCGTGTTTGGTTCTGACAAACCCCGGACTGATCACATTGGAGCGGATGCCTTGATCGCGGAACTCGACCGCAACCGAGCGTGAAAACTGCGACACCGCTGCCTTGGAGCTGCAATAGATTGATTCCATTGGTGTCGCGGTAGATGACGATACGGATGAAGTTGTCACGACAACACCCCTACCGGCTTTCAGCATCGAAGGCAAAACGGCTTGGGTCATCAAGAAAACGCTGCGAAAGTTGTTGTCGATCAGAAAATCGAAATCATCTTCGGTGACTTCCAGCAGCGGAATAACCCGAATGTCGCCTGCCTGATTGAAAAGGATGTCGATGCGGCCGAAGGTGGCAAGTGTAGCCTCGATGACACTGCGAACGCCCGCGGCTTTCGAGATGTCAGCCGCGATAAACTCAAAATTATTGGTTGCCATCTCTTCTTTCAACGAAAGTCCGTTCGGCAAATCCTTGTCCGCGCCGATCACTTTCGCACCTTCGCGCAGGAACTCCACCACTGCCGCACGCCCGCATCCGTTCGCTGCGCCGGTAATGATTGCCACCATGCCTTGAAGTCTGCCGCTACCCTGCGCCGCTGCCATGACGATCCTCATTCGATGTAGACCTTAGTGTATGCGGCGTGATGGAGGATTGAAATACGAATTGCGTGATCAGCCAGCGCAAGGGATCGCGAGCGCATGTGGGTCGATTTTATGACAATCGCTAGGGTCGCTAAGCAGTTCCCCCAAATTGGTCTTGACAGGAGGGCTTGTATAGAATGGTATATAATTAAGACCAAAGGCGAGAGCGCACTATCCATAGATGGCGGCTCAGGGGCAGATAGGATCCGAGAATTGAAGCAAGCACATCACTCCAAAGTAGATTTCGGATCATGTTTTGTGGGTCAGGTCGCGCTGATCACAGGCGGGGCAAGTGGGATGGGGCGCGCGCAAGCACGACTCATGGCAAATCAGGGTGCTTCGGTTGCCATTCTGGACATCAACAGATCTGGTGGCGAAGAGACTGTCCGCGACATCGAAAATACTGGCGGGCGGGCCATTTTCTTCGAGGTCGATTGTGCTGACCCCTTGGGCGTCGAGAGCGCATTGGTCGAGATTGGGCGCAAACTGGGGCCGATCAGCCATTTGTTCAACACCGCAGGGACGGTCATTGTTAAGCCCTATGATCAGACCACCGAAGAGGAATTCGACTGGCTGATGGGCGTGAACGTCAAGTCAGCTTTCGTGGTGACACGCCGTGTTGTTAAGCAAATGGTGGAAAACGGCGGCGGAAACATCGTCTTGATGTCTTCGGTCGCCTCATTGCACGGATTTGGGCTAGAGGGTGTCTACGGCATCTCAAAAGCGGCGATCCATGGCATGATGATCAACATCTGCGCGGAGTACCGTCAGAGCAATATCAGGTGCAACACCGTCAACCCGGCCTTCGTCCGCACGCCGCATGGGTTGAGCGAGGTTGAAAAATTTCGAGAAATGGGCGTCGATTGGAGCGAGAGTGCGCTTGTCGCAACGCAGTTGCGGATGTGCGAGCCCGAGGAGGTCGCTGCGGCTTCGGTGTTTCTGGTTTCGCCTGCCGCCAGTTTCATCAACGGCATCGCGATGAACATCGACAACGGTTGGCTGGTCGCGGGTTGAACTTCGGCCCAGTTGGCGTGGGCCGAATCA
This sequence comes from Pseudomonadota bacterium, assembly GCA_040387915.1. GTDB lineage: Bacteria > Pseudomonadota > Alphaproteobacteria > Rhodobacterales > Rhodobacteraceae > Cypionkella. Next base: position 162,587 of record JAZKCV010000004.1, on the reverse strand, counting down.
AGCGTTGACAAGGTATAAAAATTATACCATTATTTTTGATGTTGGCCCTGATCCAACGGGCCAAGTTGCGTCACCAAAAGGAGCCGTCATGAACGAGAAACATCTGACAATGATCAAGGCCCTGGCGCGCAACAGCGCTTCACGCCGCGATTTCCTCAAGTATGCCGGGCTGAGCACCGCAGCGCTTGCCGCATGGCCGGTCTTTGCCGAAGACGACCCGGCGGGCCCGCCAAAGCGCGGCGGCCACCTGCGCATCGGTGCATCGGGCGGTGCAAGTTCAGACACTTTGGATGCGCATAATTCGCTGACAAATACGGATATGCCGCGGGCTGCCCAGCTGTATGATCCCTTGGTCAGATTGGACCGTAGTGGCGCGCCGTCACTCGTGCTTGCCGAAGAGATAACTCCAAATGCGCTGGGGACAGAGTGGACCATTCGCCTGAGGGAGGGTGTGACGACGCACGCTGGCAAGGATTTTACGGCAAACGACGTCCTGTTCAGCTTCCAGCGGATACTGGAGAACAAGTTCCCTGGTGCGACGTCACTGGGTGATATCGACTTGGCGAATGCCAAAGTGATGGATCCCCGCACTCTGCGTATTCCGTTCAAAAGCCCCTATGCAATTTTCAAGTCTGCGCTGACGGTGCCGTTCTTTTACATGGTGCCTGAAGGCTATGACCCGATGAAACCCGACGGCACGGGCCCGTTCAAGCTGAGCAGCTTTACGCCGGGCGTGCAGAGCGTCGTCGAGCGTTTTGATGGCTATTGGGATGGCCAGGGGGCCTATCTCGACAGCGTCGAGACCATCAATATGGCGGACGAAGCGACTCAGGTGAATGCACTTCGTGCAGGTCAGGTCGACATGATCGACTATCTATCTTATGCCTCGGTCGGCGTGCTTAGGGCGGCAGGGGCAAAGGTCGTCATTGCCAAAAGTGGTGGCTGGACGCCCATCACCATGCGCGTGGACTCTGCTCCACTGAGTGATGTCAGGGTGCGTCAGGCGTTGCGGCTGCTGGTGGATCGCAATCAGATGAACCAGATCCTGTTTGGTGGCGAGGGGGTCATCGGGAATGATGTCTTCAGCATTTTCGACACCATGTACGACAAATCTCTGCCGCAGCGTGAGCGCGATGTAGATCAGGCAAAATCGCTGCTGAAGCAGGCGGGGCAATCCGATTTGCAAATTGAACTGATCACCAACGATGTCTATGCGTCTCAGCCGCGCACCGCCCAGATTTATGCGGCTCAGGCAAAGGAAGCGGGCGTCGACGTAAAGGTGAGTTTCCAGACAGGCTCGCAATACTTTGCGCAATCTTACCTTCAGGTGCCATTCTCGCAGGATTGGTGGTATTATGTGCCATATTTAGTCACCGCCTCGCAAGCTACAGCCGCTGGTGCGCCATTTAACGCGACGCATTTCAGTGATGCCGAATATGACCGTCTGTTCAAAGAAGCCGTCGCTACGACTGATATTGCCAAACAAACCGAACTTGCGATGGCCATGCAGCGCATCGACTATGATCGAGGGGGCAACATAATACCGTTCTTCTACCCGCAAATTGACGCCTGTTCGCCCAAGGTTGGTGGCTTGGGTCAGGCTGTATCCGGCTTGGCGATGGACAATTTCAATTTCAAGGGTTTCTGGATCAACTCGTGACGCTGCTTGCCTGGGTTGGCCCGTCGGCCCCCAGGCATTTGGTTGTTTGGCAGGGTCTTGGAAGCGCGGAAAAGGGAGGCAAGCGATTGCTCGAAAACAATGACCGTCAACCGATCTCGCTGGTTCGCAATGACAACGGGCCGGAAGATGTTTCGGCGCGGTTTCCAAGGCATCGACGAAAGGCGCGCGGCGCAGTCAGCCGAACCATCTTGCGGCGTCTGCCAGCAGGTGTTGTCACTGTCTTCGCGGTTGCGGTTCTTGTCTACGCCGCGACTCTAATCCTACCTGGTGATGCCGCCACCTCGATTCTTGGCCAAAGCGCCACACCCGAGCGACTGGCCCTTCTTCGTGATGAGCTGAACCTGAATGTGCCGCCGATCCGCGGCTTTTTCCAGTGGCTTGGCGGCATATTGACAGGGGACTTTGGTGTGTCGTTGGTGACACGAGAAGCTGTGTTGAGCATGGTGGGCCCAAAGCTCGCCAATTCGGCGGTGTTGATTGCAGTAGCGGCGGTGGTCTCGGTTTTTCTTGGCACCGTGTTGGGCACACTGGCGGCATTGTACAAGGACTCCGTCTTTGACCACGTCTTGACTGTCGTCGCGCTGGTGGCGAGCGCGCTTCCTGAATTCGTTGTTGGCGTGTTGATCGTATTGGCCTTTGCCATTGCCTTACCGTGGTTTCCGGCAGTCTCGATGCTTGGCACCGGGCAATACATATGGGACGAGCCTATTAAGTTGGTTTTGCCGCTTGTCACCCTGCTGATTGTGGTGACGCCCTATATTTTTCGTATGATGCGCGCTTCGATCATCGAGGCGCTTGGCAGTGAATATGTCGAGCTTGCAACACTTAAGGGCGTCAAGCGCAGCCGTGTCGTTATGCGCCATGCCGTGCCGAATGCGTTGCCTGCCACGATACAGGTCATCGGGCTTAACATTCTGTACCTTGCTGGCGGCATTGTACTTGTTGAAACAGTTTTCAACTTTCCCGGCATCGGATCAACTCTTGTCGCTGCAGTTACAGCCCGGGACGTTCCGGTTATCCAGTTTATTGTGGTGCTTCTGGCCGTTTTCTATGTAGCACTTAATATCCTAACCGACGTGCTGGTCCTGATCGTAACCCCCCGTCGTCGATTTGCGAGGTAACTTGGTGTCCGGTATAAAGACTCTGGCTCCCAAGCCCTCGGAACTTCCGCAGCAAGCCCCGCGGCGGCCCCCCGGCATTTTGCGCCGAGCTCTGCGAACCTGGCGCGGCCGCATTGGCGCGGCGATCACTTTGGCTGTGTTCGGCGTCGCCTTCTTGGGGCCGCTGTTTGCGACTGGCAGCGGAGAGGAACTCAACACCATGCCGTTCGGTCCTTCTGTTGCGGGAAGTTTGCTGGGTGGCGACGATCTTGGGCGCGATGTACTGTCACGGACGTTGAATGGCGGCGCAACCTTGCTGGTGCTTGCTGTGCTTGCAACTGCATTGGGCCTGATAATTGGGACGGCGGCGGGAATCTGGGCGGCCTTTCGTGGCGGCTGGGCAGATACGGTCGTGATGCGTATCGTCGACATCATCCTTGCAATTCCGACACTGGTTTTTGCACTGCTCTTGCTCAGCATGCTTGGTCCAATGCTTTGGCTTGTCATTGTGGCCGTCGGGCTTTCGCACGCGCCACAAGTCGCAAGGGTCGTTTATGGGGCTGCGCAGGATCTGGTCGAACGTGATTTCGTCAAGGCGGTGGCGCTGATGGGTGTGCCCAGTTTTCGCATAATGCGCCGCGAGATCCTGCCCAACCTATCGACCGTTCTGCTGGTCGAGGTCGGCTTGAGGTTAAGCTACTCGATCATTATCATCTCTGGGTTGAGCTATCTTGGGTTTGGCGTTCAACCACCGACGCCAGATTGGGGTGTCATGATCAATGAAAACCGACTTGGTCTCGGTGTGAACAGTTGGGGCGTTCTGGCACCTGCGATACTGATCGCACTTCTGGCCGTCGGCACGAACATACTGGCAGACGCGATCGCGCGTGCCGGGCTTGGTGAAGATCGTGCCAATGACCTTCCAAATCCAGATTCCTTGGGAGGGCGCTGATATGGCCGTTCATTCAATGCCAAGCCGAAGCGGTGCGGCGCATCATGGAATCCAGATCAGAGGCTTGGACATTTGCTTTGCGTCCGGCAAAGCCTTGGTGGTCGCGGATGTGAACTTTGACCTTCTGCCTGGCGAAGTGTTGGGCGTGGTTGGTGAATCCGGTTCTGGGAAAACCACACTAGGATTGGCACTGCTGGGACATGCAAGGAGCGGGCTGCGCATCACTGCGGGGACGGTGATGGTCAACGGAGTAAACGTTCTCAGTCAATCCGCCCACGATCTTCGGAAGATGCGCGGGGCGGTTATTGCCTATGTTCCCCAAGATCCAGCGAGCAGCCTTAATCCGGCCATCCGGGTGGGCGATCAACTGCGCGAAATGCTTCAGTCCCACCCCGAATGTATCGGAGCGGGCGCGACGATCGAAAGTCGGGTGAACCAGATTTTGGGTGACGTCAAACTGCCAGCGACTGATGCGCTTCTGCTTTCCTACCCGCACCAGCTTTCTGGAGGCCAGCAGCAGCGCGTCGGAATTGCCATGGCCTTCATTTGCAGGCCGGCGTTGATCGTGCTTGACGAACCGACGACTGGTTTGGACGTTGGCTCTCAGCATCATGTGCTGGAAACCTTTCGGCAGCTCTGCAGGGTGTACAACTGTGCTGCGGTCTATGTCAGCCACGACTTGCCCGTGATCTCTACCATCGCGGACAAGGTGGCGGTGATGTACGCAGGCCGCGTGGTCGAGCATGGCACTGTCGAACGAGTCTTCGGTCATCCCCAGCATCCCTATACCATCGGCTTGCTGCGTGCGGCCCCTTCGCCAGATCGCTCGGAAACCCTGCTTGGTATGGAGGGGCGACCACCACGACCCGGTGCCTGGCCCAAAGGCTGCGGGTTTTATGATCGGTGTCCGTTGGGTGCAGAAGAATGTACCAAGGCGGTGCCGTCGCTTGCGCCTTTTGCTGATCAACAGTTTGTACGCTGCATTCGGGCTGGGCAGGCTGACAACGCGACCGCCTTCGGTATCAGGACAGCGCCACCGAAGCCCGACTTGGGACGCAGCAATTTGCTGGAAATCCAAGGTTTGACAGCAAAGTACGGCCAAACCGCCGTCTTGCAGGATATTTCTTTCTCTGTTCAGGCGGGCGAATGCGTCGCTATTGTTGGAGAGTCCGGATCTGGCAAGACCACCATGGCGCGCTGTCTGATTGGGCTGCATTCAAACTGGATCGGAGCCGTCACACTGGATGGTGAAAACCTGAATCCAGCTTCGATGAAGCGCACGAATGAACAGCGTCGCCGAATCCAGTATGTGTTCCAGAACCCATATAATTCACTCAATCCGAAACAGGACATTGAGACAATTCTGGCAGAGCCTCTGCGGCAATTTGAAAACCTGAGCCGAAAAGAAACCCGCGAAAGGGTTTACCAAACGCTCAGCGATGTCGCACTCAGTCCGGCGTATGCAGATCGAATGCCGCACCAACTCTCGGGTGGAGAGCGACAACGGGTTGCTATCGCGCGCGCGCTCATCTCTTGCCCCGATATTCTGGTTTGTGACGAAGTGACCTCCGCTCTTGATGTTTCGGTTCAGGCAGCCATCATCGAGCAGCTTCGGATGCTGCAACAACGGCTGGGGTTATCGCTTGTTTTCATAACGCACAATCTTGCGGTGGTGCGCAGCATTGCGCAGCGGGCCGTTGTGCTGATGCATGGTGAAGTTGTTGAGCAAGGGCCGGTTTCGGCCATCCTTGATACCCCCTCGCATCGTTATACGCAGACACTTTTGCGAGACGTGCCTCGGTTGAAAGAAAGGCTCATCGTCTAGTCATCCTGTGATCTGCGGCCCCAGAGACGTCGCCGCGCTTTACTGCCAAACGCAAAGGAAACACTCGTGCCCAAGGCCCATGTCAACGGAATCGATATCAATTACCGTTTCGATGGCAGCGAAACGGCCGCAGAAACCATCGTGCTTGTCTGTGGCCTTGGTGACGACATCAACTCGTGGGACTTTCAAATGCCCGCGCTGTTGGATGCCGGATTTCGCGTGTTGCGCTTTGACAATCGCGGGATTGGCGGGTCTGACAGGCCAGCCGGCCCCTATTCGTCAAAGTTGCTTTGCGAAGATACCAAAGCATTGGTCGATTTTTTGGGGCTTAACAAATTTCACCTTCTGGGGTTCTCGATGGGCGGTATGACCGTTCAGGAATATGCGCTGGCCTATCCGGGCGACCTCAAATCGGCCATCTTCGGCTCGACCTATGCCAAGGCTGATACGTACTGCCAAATGCGGTTCTCGCTGTGGGGCGATATTGCCGCCGCTGTCGGTGTTCCGGCTGCGATGCGGGACGCGGCGCTTTGTCTTTTCACCATTCCCTTCTTTGAAGACCGGCCTGATGATCTTGCAGCTTTCACGGCGGGCATGGCGCAGCTTGATATGTCGAGCGAAGATTTCTTGGCGCAGTTGGCCGCAGTTCAAACCCACGACGCCGCCAGTCGGCTTGATCAAATCGCGGTTCCAAGCCTTGTGATGGCTGCCGTCGATGACATCCTGATCCCGCTGCCGCTTTCAAAGCGCCTTCATGGGGCAATCGCTGGCGCGAAATGGGCGACGGTTCCCGGCGGTCATGCCTGTCTTTGGGAAAATCCTGAGCCATTCAACAAGGTCATCGTCGACTTTTTCAAATCGAATGCTGGGTGACTCACATTGATGTTGCTGCACCGCATCGCGACGTAAAACCTGTAAAACGCATATGGAGAATGCAAATGCCCGATCTGGGAAGCGAAGAAGTGATGTCATTGCTAAAGGTTGGTTTGGCGAAGGCGACCGAGATGGGCGAGCCTTCCTGCATTGCCGTCGTGGATCAGGGTGGCAATATCGCGGGCTTTGTCAGAAGTGATAGTGCCATGTTCGGAACTGCGGAAATTGCCGTGACCAAGGCCTATACCGCTGCCGCGTTTAAGATGCCGAATGGCGATCTTTCGGCTGATGGCCAACCGGGGCGCGAAGCCTACGGTTTTGAAACAGCGGGTCGCGGCAGGAATTTTTCGGCGATTGCAGGGGGATTTCCCTTGATCCGTGAAGGCAAGTGCATCGGCGCGATCGGTGTTTGTGGTGGGCCGGTGGCAACCGACGTGATCATCGCTCAGGCGATGCTTGAAATCTTCAAAACCTGAGGATTGGAAGACGCGACTGGCGGCAGCACAGCGTTTTCATCAGCTGTGCCGCTTGGCTAAAGATCATATCGAGCGGGCGATCCCTAAACGGTGCCCGCCCGGTGCTTCGCGGAGCCGCTACAGCCGCGGCGCAGCAGACTAGCAGTTACGGTTGGTTTCAATCCCGCCGACCTGCGTCACATCAAGCGCCATGATCGCCCGTTCAACCTGTGCGATTTGTTTCGGATCGTCGGCATACGAGGCGACAATCCGAAAGAGCGTGTCTTTCGTGTCGGCCCACTTGCGAAAATGAATGTCATGCGCCGCAAGTGCGGCCTTCACGGGGGGCGGAAGATGTACGAAAACCTCATTGGCCTCGACAGGATCGGCGAGGCTAACCCCTTCGGCAGCACTCAGGGCCTTTGCCAGCCGTTGCGCATTCAGATTTGCCTGCAGTGCTGATTTCCGCCAAAGGTCGCCCTCTAGGTAAGCGATCAACTGGGCAGAGAAGTAGCGCATCTTGGATTGCAGCAGACCTGCGCGTTTGTGGCGATAGCGGATGTCGGCCGCAGTGGCCTTGTCAAAAACGATAACCGCCTCCGACATCATGGTACCGTTCTTTGTGGTGCCAAAAGACAGAATATCTACACCGCTTTTCCAAGTCATCTCTGCCGGTGTGGCACCTAAATGAACCAGCGCATTGGTAAAACGTGCTCCGTCCATATGCAGGCGCATTGCATGGCTACGAGCGATTTCCCCAAGGGCAGCGATTTCGGAGAGGGTGTAAACGCGGCCACGTTCAGTGGCTTGGGTGATGCTGACAACAGCCGGTTTCAGCTGATGAATGTGGTCTGGGCCATAGTTGCCAAGCTCCGCCGTGAGCGCCCCGGTTTCAACCTTGCTTGCCTCACTTGGCAATAACACCAACCGCGCGCCGCCGGAATAGAACTCTGGTGCGCCACATTCGGCGGTGACGATATGCGACAGCGCATGGCAAAATACCGCACCATGCGGTGGGGCACATGCCGCGATTGCCAGCCCATTGGCGGCGGTGCCGGTTGGTGTGGGAAATACGAAGGTTTCACGCTCAAACAGTTCCGAGTAAACGGCATTCAACCGTGCGGTCCAATCATCGGCACCATATGCCGCTGCGGGACCGGAATTGCAGCGCAGTAAGGCATCCATGATTTGAGGATGCACTTCGGACATATTGTCAGATGCAAAGCTGTACATGCCTGTTGACCCTTCGTGATTTGTCCCGGGGCTTGGGCCATTTAGCCCTGCCGTTGCGTCAATGTGTTTATCAACCCGCCAATCACTTGCTCGGTGTTCGAGCCGATGGGATTTACCGCTGGTTCATTCAGATGCGCGGCGAGTTTGGACAGTCGGGCGATGCTGTTGGATAGGTGCTTGCGCATGGCACTTCGTGCTGCCGCTTCGTCTTGCTTCTCGATGGCGCGGATGATCGCCTGATGCTCAAGTCGGGCGATTTTCGCGTATTCAATGGAAAACTGGCGGTTTAGCGGTTCGTTGATGCTGAAGCGAGAGACGATGACAGGTTCAAGAAATTTCAAGAATTGGAAGATGTAGGCGTTGCCGGAGGCTTGCGCTATGGCAAGGTGGAACGCGTAGTCGTAAATGATCTGCGGGCTTTCGTTGCTTGCCGTATCCGCGTCAATCGAGGCGAGCAAAACATGAATGTGCGCGAGGTCTTTGGCACTGCGCCGCACCGCACATAGCCCGGCAGATTCGGTTTCGACCGCAAGTCGCAACTGCATAAGCTCCAGAGTTTCAGGTAGCCCCTGCAGTGCATTCCAGTTCACCGCGAACGGGCGATCGGGTGAGAGCTCTGCAACAAAAACGCCCTTGCCTTGGCGGACCACGAGTATGTTTTCAGAGCGCAGGCGGCTGAGCGCCTCGCGCACGACGGTCCGGCTTACGTCGTATTTCTCACAAAGTTGCGATTCGGTTGGTAACTGATCACCAGGCTTCAACGCCGATGTTGCGATGAATTTTTTCAGGTCTTCGGCAACCATCGTTGAATAAAGCTGTCGTTTTGCCATGACCCCCCGCGTGTATTTTACCTGTCCAGACAGGGGCATCCTGTGATGTCGCCCCTGCGTTGGCAAGTCGTCCATAGCATGGTTTTCTATCTTGTCATATGTCAAATGTATGTTGTATGATGTGTTATGAGTCGCAGATTGATGCGGCCAAGCGCAGCGATCAAAAAGGAATGGCGCATAGCATGTCAGATCAGCTACCCATAAAGATCGGTGTCGATATCGGTGGCACCTTCACCGATGTGGCGATGGAGGTCGGCAGCAAGCTCTATTCGACCAAGGTGCTGACGACTTACGCTGCGCCCGAGCAAGCCATTCTGGATGGCATCCTGCGCGTTGTGGCTGATGCTGGGATCAACCACGCGGACGTGGCGATGGTGATCCACGGCACGACGCTGGCCACCAATGCCTTGATCGAACGTAAGGGCGCCAAAACCGCGTTTCTGACGACCGAAGGTTTCCGCGACGTGATCGAAATGCGGACCGAAAATCGATTTGAGCAATATGATCTGAACATCGTTTTGCCGCCGCCTATCATCCCGCGCGATCGCCGATTTGTGGTTTCTGAACGCATTGGCGCGACGGGTAAGGTGTTGCTGCCGCTGGATGGCGATGGCGTCGCGCGCTTTGCCGCCGAGGTCAGCGCGCAGGGCTTTGAAAGCGTGGCGGTGGGCTTTCTGCATTCCTTCGTGAACCCGGAGCATGAGCAGGGCGCGCGCGACATTCTTCACCGCGAAGCACCGCAGTTGAGCGTTAGTTTGTCGTCCGAGGTGTCACCCCAAATTCGCGAATTTGAGCGGTTCAACACTGTATGCTCGAACGCATTCGTAAAGCCGCTGATGGCAAGCTATCTCAATCGGCTTGTGGTGCGGTTGCAGGAAATTGGTCTGAACTGCCCTGTGTTCATGATCCATTCGGGGGGCGGATTGATTTCTGTCCAGACAGCTGCCGAGTTTCCTGTCCGGTTGTTGGAATCAGGCCCTGCAGGCGGGGCGATCTTTGCAGCAGATATAGCCGCGCGGCATGGTTTGGACAAAACCCTGTCCTATGACATGGGCGGCACCACCGCGAAGATTTGTTTGATTGATGACTATTCGCCGAAAACTGCGCGCACCTTTGAGGTGGCTCGGAGTTATCGCTTCAAGAAAGGCTCTGGGATGCCGATCTCTGTGCCGGTGATCGAGATGGTCGAGATTGGGGCAGGGGGCGGCTCTATTGCGCATGTTGACAGTATGCGGCAGGTCCGTGTCGGCCCGGAAAGCGCGGGCAGCGAGCCTGGGCCGGCATGCTATTTGCGCGGTGGGGTCAACCCGACAGTCACGGATGCCAATCTGGTCTTGGGCAAGCTTGATCCCGCCACCTTTGCGGGGGGTGAAATACCCTTGTCTGCCGATCTTGCCGAGCAAGCGCTTGTCCGGGTGATCGGTGCGCCGTTGGGCATGGATGCGGCGATGTCGGCCATCAGCATTTGCGAGATGGTGGATGAAAACATGGTCAGTGCTGCTCGGGTGCATGGGGTGGAAAACGGCAAGGATTTGTCAGGCTATGCGATGATAGCCTATGGCGGGGGGGCGCCACTGCATGCGGCGCGTCTGTGTGAAAAGCTGGGAATAGTCGAATTGTTGATACCGCCCGGCGCTGGGGTCGGATCAGCCATCGGATTCTTGCGCGCACCTTTCGGCTATGAAGCAGTGCGCGGCGGCTATTCCAGTCTGCAGATGTTTGATGTCGCGTGGATCAATCGCGTGCTGCAAAGCTTGGAGGAAGAAGCGGTTGGCATTGCCCGTGCGGGTGCTGGGGGCGCGGCAATCCTTGTCCAGCGCAAGGCCTACATGCGATATAAAGGCCAAGGCTGGGAAATACCGGTTGATCTGCCCTCGGGGCAATTCACCGCAGATGATACTGCGACACTGCGCGCCTTGTTTGAGGCCGAGTATGCCGTGCTGTTTGGTCGCCCACTTGATGGGCTGGACATCGAAATTCTGAATTGGTCCGTCAAGGCCACGTCAGCAGTACCGAAGCCCGTTGCGGTCGGGCGTCTGGTGGCCGCGCAAGACGCCCCGATACAGCAATCCAGGCAAATCTACGATTCGAAATCGGCGCGGTTCCTACCCGCTGCAATAGTTCAGCGCAGCGACATGAAGCCCGGCGTGAGGGTCTCTGGTCCTGCTGCGATTGTGGAGAATGAAACCACTACAATCGTCACCGCAAGTTTCGAGGCGGTTATGCAGGCAGATGGCTGTCTTCTGTTGAAATCCAAGGGGGTGTAAGATGGTCGCCAGCATTCACGACGTGCATTTTCAGATCATGTGGAACCGACTGATTTCAGTCGTCGAAGAGCAGGCGCGCACGTTGGTGCGGTCTGCGTTCTCGACCTCAGTGCGGGAATCCGGCGACTTGTCAGCGGGTGTGTTTGACAGCACAGGCAAAATGATGGCGCAGGCAGTAACTGGGACACCTGGCCACGTGAATGCGATGGCCGAAGCGGTGGGAAATTTCATCGCCACCATCGGTGAGGAAAATGTTTTTGACGGTGATGTCTACATCACCAATGATCCGTGGAAAGGCACCGGGCATCTGCTGGATTTCACCTTCGTTACGCCCTCGTTCCGCAACGGCAAACGGGTTGGCTATTTTGCCTGCACTGCGCATGTGGTGGATGTCGGCGGGCGCGGTTTCAGCCCGGATGCCGCTGAAGTATATGAAGAAGGCATCTTCATTCCGATCATGAAATTTGCCGAGCGCGGGCAGACGAATGCGCAGCTTCTGAATATCCTGCGGCATAACGTGCGCGAGTCAGATCAGGTGATTGGCGATCTGTTCTCGCTGATGGCTTGCAACGAGGTGGGCCACAATAACCTGATCGCGATGATGGATGAATTTGGTCTGGATGACCTGAATGCCTTGCGTGATTTCATCTTTGACCACAGCCGCGCGGCAACGCTGGCGAAGTTGAGCGCGCTTCCTGCCGGACTTTATTGCAACGAAATGACCGTCGATGGCTATGGGTCGCCTGTCGAAATGAAGGTGGCGCTGACGGTTTCACCAGAGGGTGTCCACGCTGACTTCAGCGGCACAAGCGGGCCAAGTCCGCTGGGTATCAACGTGCCAATGATCTACACCACGGCTTATGCGTGCTATGGATTGAAGATCGCGCTCGCGCCGGAAGTTCCCAACAATCACGCCTCATTGGCACCGTTTACCGCCTCAGCCCCGAAAGGCTGCATCCTGAACGCTCAACATCCCGCCCCAGTGGCAGTGCGGCATGTGTTGGGGCATTTCGTGCCAGATACCGTACTGGGCGCATTGTCAAAGATGCAGGCGACCTTGGCACCGGCCGAAGGGTCTGGCGCTTTGTGGGCCATTCATCTGAGCGTGCGCTCGAAGGGCAACAATCTGACGGGCAAAAGTTCCGAAATCCTAATGTTCAACTCTGGCGGCACCGGGGCGCGGCCACAGACCGACGGGCTGAATACCACGGCCTTTCCTTCCGGTGTGCATTCGGTGTCGGTTGAAGCGGCAGAACAAGCGGGTGCAATCATCATCTGGCGGCGCGAGTTTCGGGAAAACTCTGGTGGTGCCGGAGAATTTCGTGGCGGCCTGGGCCAGATCATCGAGATTCAGGCTGATGAGGGCCATGAAATCTACTTCAATGCCATGTTCGACCGGATCGACAACGCGCCGCGCGGGCGTTTTGGCGGCGCTTCGGGGCAGCCTGGCAAAGTAATGCTTGATGATGGGACCGTGCTGCACGCCAAGGGCCGCCAGAAGGTGCCCGATGGCCGGCGGCTGGTGCTTCAACTGCCGGGTGGTGGCGGGTTTGGCGATCCGGCAAACCGCGCGGACGCTGCCAAGGCACGCGATCTTCATCTGCAATATATCCGCTGATCCAAGCTTACAGGAGGCCGGAATGGCACAATTCGAACGACTTTTAATCACGGGCGCGGGCGGCAATCTGGGCAGGCTATTGCGCACCGAACTAGCCGGTCTGACCAATCGCTTGCGGCTGAGCAGCCGCGAAGATCTGGGGCCGCTTGGCCCTAATGAGGAAGCGGTGATCTGCGATCTGGCGGATGCCGCAGCGGTCATGGAGATGACGCGTGATGTGGATATGGTTATCCATATGGGCGGCGTCGGATTGGAAGGAACATTCGCGGACATCCTTCACTCGAACTATCTAGGTTTTTACAACGTCTACGAAGGCTGCCGAAAAAATGGCGTCAAACGGGTGGTGTGGGGCAGTTCGAACCATGCCATCGGATTCTATCCCCGCACCCAGCGGATTGATTCCACGGTTCCGGTGCGGCCTGACAGCAACTATGGCGTGTCCAAGGTCTATGGTGAGGGGCTGGCACAGTATTACTGGGATAAGTTCCGCGTTGAATCCGTGTCACTGCGGATCGGGTCTTGTTATGCCAAGCCGCGTGATCGCCGGATGCTGACAACATGGCTCAGCTTCCCCGATCTGGTGCATTTGACCGAACGGGCGCTGCTCGCGTCAAGGGTGGAACATACCATCGTCTATGGTGTGTCCAACAATGATTGCCAGCTGTGGGACAACCGGACGGCAGCGCATTTGGGCTATCGCCCCAAAGACAATGCCGAAATTTACCGCGCCGAGATCGAGGCGGCGCATCCGCCTTATGATCGTGATGATCTGACGATTGCCGCACATGGCGGCAGTTTTGCCAAAGCAGGGCATTTCGAGGATTGAGAGGGTAATCATGACCAATGCGCGCGTCTATAAAGCCCCACAGCGGCAGTCTTACGATGTTGTCATCATCGGCGGCGCAGTGATGGGCGCATCTGTCGCCTATTGGTTGACGCAGAATCCCGACTTTGGTGGGACTATCCTCGTAGTGGAGCGTGACGGAAGTTTTGAATTTGCGTCAACGTCGCTCGCCTCTAGCGTGATCCGGCAGCAATATTCAAATCCGGTCAACGTATTGATGAGCCAGTTCGGGGTCGAGGTCATCCGCAATTTCAAAACGCGGATGCAAAATTTTTACCCGGCGGGGCAAGCGCCTGATCTGGGTTTCAAAGAGAACGGGATGTTGTTCACTTGCACATTTGGCGAGGTTGAGGCCGCCAAGGCGCGGGTCGACATGCAGCGATCAATAGGGGCTCATACTGTTTTTCTGTCACCCGCTGAGATCAAGGCGCGGTTTCCTTACATTAATGTAGACGATATCGGCGGTGCCTCTTGGGGAACAGAGGCCGAAGGTTGGTTCGATAATGTCGGCCTGATGACCGGCTTTCGGGTTGCGGCGCGCGGCGGTGGCGCGGACTTGATCGAAAATGAAGTCGTGGCGATTGGCCGCGACCGGGATACCGTGACAAATGTGACTCTTGCCACAGGCGAGGTGATTTCCTGCGGCATGGTGGTCAACGCTTCAGGCCCTCGGGCGAACCGCACCGCACAGATGGCGGGTTTGGAAATTCCGGTAGAGCCTCGCCGGCGCGATACTTTCATCTTCGCTTGCGCCGAAGCATTTCCCACCAATACGCCGCAAATTGTGGATATATCCGGGGCATTCTGCCGACCAGAAGGCAAGTTCTTCTTGGCCGGTCATCCGGCTGCCACGGATGGCCCGGCGGATTACGATGATTTTCGCACCGACTTTGATTTATTTGAGCAGGGAGTTTGGCCCGCTCTGGCCCACCGTGTGCCAAAGTTCGAAGCGATCAAGTTGCAAAGGTCTTGGACCGGCCATTACGAATTCAATACGCTGGATCAGAACGCAATCATCGGACCTCATTCCGAGGTGAAGAACTTCATATTTATAAACGGATTTTCCGGGCACGGCTTACAACAATCCGCGGCTGCCGGACGCGGTGTGAGCGAGCTTATTGTGTATGGAAGTTTCGCGACGCTTGAGCTGCGTGACCTTGGCTATGAGCGCATTGCTGCGAACAGGCCATTTCTGGAAGCGGCTGTTATCTGAAAAGGCGTTTGGACTTGATGAGGGTGTGAGGCCATACCGGGACGCGTTCAGACCAGCAGCCTGACATTCACAGCGCGGTTCTCATCATGTGCAGACTTGGAAAACAGTCTTGACATTGGCTTGAAATAAAATGGTATATAGTTCATACCAATGTCTATGCGAGTTACCCATAGCACGCACCAGAGGCGTTTGGGATCTGAGAGTGATCGGGGCCGCAATGGCCAAAAGCAAAAAGCGCGCTGCACTTTGAAGGTCAAGCCGGATGAATCACGATTGATCCGAGAGGCCTTTGTCGGGGCGATAAAAAACGGAAACAACAAGGCGGTATCGTGATGGCGAAAACAGAATATGACTATGTTGTCGTGGGTGGCGGCTCGGCTGGCTGCACGTTGGCGGCGCGGCTTTCGGAAGACCCCAGCATATCCGTCCTATTGCTAGAGGCAGGCGCAAGCCGAGGCGGGCCGCTGGACTTCTGGAAGATTGAGATGCCCGCTGCTTTCGATCACGTTTGGCGCAACGCGAAATACAACTGGATGTATGAGGGTGAGCCAGAACCCACCCTGAACAATCGTCGTATTTTTCAACCGCGCGGAAAGGTTTTGGGCGGGTCGTCTGCGATCAACGGCATGTGTTTTATTCGCGGTCACGCGCTTGATTTTGAACGCTGGGTGACCGAAGGCGCGGCGGGCTGGTCTTGGCGCGAGGTGCTGCCCTATTTCAAACGCTTGGAAAGCTGGGAAGGCGGCGAAACAGCCTATCGCGGCGGATCGGGCCCGATGCATATCAAGAAAGGCCCATTTAACTGTGACCTTTACGAGATTTTTCTGAAAGCTGGCGAACAGGCTGGTTACCCACTGACCGATGATATCAATGGCGAGCATCAGGAAGGCTTTGGCGCGTTTCAGATGAACGTCCATAACGGTCAGCGGGCTTCCACCGCTGCCGCCTACATAAGGCCAAATATCGGGCGCAAGAATCTTACCGTTTCCGATAGATCGTACACCCAGAAGTTGGAAATTGAAGGCAACCGGGTGGCTGGCGTTACCTATCGGCGCCACAACGAAAGCCATACAGCACATGCACGCCGTGAGGTGATCGTAAGTAGCGGGGCAATCAATTCGCCCCAACTGCTGCTGTTGTCTGGGATCGGCCCGGCTGATCACCTGAAAGAGCATGGCATCACTTGCCGGGTCAACCTGCCTGGTGTCGGTGAAAACCTGCAGGATCACCCGCTCGTCTACATGAAATTCGCGATCGACAAGCCTGTCTCAATGAGCCGCTACATGCGGCCAGACCTGATGCTCTACACCGGGGCGCGGTGGCTTGCGACGCATACCGGACCGGGGGCCTCCAATAACGTCGAAACCTGCGCGCTGATGCGTTCGGATGTTTCGGTGCCGCATCCGGATGTCGAAATACAATTCCTTCCCGTGATCCATGATCACGACGCGGGTGTGCAACCGGGAGTGCATGGATTTACCTACTGCATCGGGCCGGCCCGGATTGAACGGGGGGGCTGGGTTCGACTGCGTTCCGCCAATCCAGCAGACACGCCGCGCATCATGTCGAATTTTCTGTCGACAGATCACGACTTAAATCTGATGCGCCGAGCGGTTGAAATGGGGCGCGAAGTGGCGTCGCAGCCTGCCCATAATGGATTGGGCATCAAAGAGATGGAACCGGGGCTAAATGTCCGCAGCAGGTCGGATCTTGATGCGTATCTGCGAGCCAATGTTTCGGGCGACTTCCACCTGACAAGCAGTTGCAAGATGGGAACGGATGCGATGGCGGTGGTCGACCCGTCATTGAAAGTGCATGGGATAGAGGGATTGCGAGTTGTCGATGCCTCAGTCATGCCAAGCATCGTCAGCGCGAACACCAATGCCACGACGATCATGATCGCGGAAAAAGCGGCGGATATGATCCTAGGCCGTCGCCCTCTGCCCGCGGCGGCGGTTGGGTTGCCACATTGAGATAAGAAATGCCCGACTAAAGCGCGGACGACGAAATTTTTCCGGGCGCACAAACCAAAGGGGCTATGGCTCCGGCGTCGTTGGGCCGCTGGTTTGGAGCAGCTATGCCCAGCTACTGCCTGCCATGGTGGCGGTGGCTGGGCTGATGCTTGCCCTTGTGCCGGTACTGGGCAGCAAAGTTCGGGTGATGACCGAGCCAAAGCGTCAGAGACCATTGCCGCAAAGGCCGCATCGGGGGTGATCTGCGGCGTATCGCCCAGCTCTGCCTTCGCCTTGCTGATATTGATTGTAAAGTCCTTGCCGATCAGCCGTAGCATCTGCCTTGTGATCGGCGGCTCTCCAGCCAGCCGCAAGGCGCGCCAGGCCAGGCCCATCGCCCCCGCCATGACCACGCGAGGCCAAATGGCACCGAGCGGTCTTTCGCCGTGATCCCGCGCGCCGCCAAAAGCCGGGACAGGACGGATTTCAGCGTCGTATCCTCTCCGTCCGAGACGAAATAGGCCCCCGCGCCATGGTCCGCCGCAAGGATCAGCGCATGACACTGGTTCTCGACATGACAGGTCGAAAGCGCCTGGCCACCGCCTGCGACCCATTGGAACTGCCCCGCCTTGACCGTCTGGACCATGTGATCGAGCGCAGGCATGTCGGCGCCCCAAATAAAGGGGGGCCGGATCGCCACCGTGGACAAGCAGCACCCGTTGGCGGCCAAAAGCACATCTTCGGTCCGGGCTTTCGGGGTCGGCAAACACTGGCCTTGATCCTTCGGACGCTCTGAACCTGCGCCGCGATGCGATCGCCGATGGCGTGATCTGGGCGCGGCGCGGCAAAACGGGGCAAGAGGTTCCTCTGCCCATTGCCCCGACCTTGCAGGCAGCTTTTTGACGCGGCACCAAAGCACGACGCCTTGACCGTGCTGGCAAACACTTGGGGCCTGCCTTGGACCTACAACGGGTTTTCCACCGCCTAGCATCGCTTCAAAGCCAAGCACGTCAAGGCCGGGGCGATTCCTGCCGATCTTACATTGAAAGGCCTACGCCATACCGTCGCGACTGTCTTGCGCGAGGCTGGTGTTCACCCTCGAAAGATTGCCGATCTACTCGGGCAGAAAACCGAGAGTATGGCGTATCACTACTCTCGGAATGCGCGCCTTGCAGATAGCAACCGCGAAACCATTGAAACTTTGGATGTGGAAACTGAACGCAGAACAGCCATTGTGAAACCTTTTCCTAAAACCGTCAAACCGTAAGAAAGGATTGCAAGATGCGATCCGAATTATCTAATAATAACAATTATATTAAGTGGTGCCCGGAGACGGAATTGAACCGCCGACACGCGGATTTTCAATCTGGTGAAATTCGCATGTCCTTTAAGAAAATCTATATTTATCAGCATGTTAAGTGTTGCCGTTTTGCCACGGCAACCACGCCGCAACCGTCAAGGATGCCCACAGGAGACCCTAGAGGCCAAGAAACGCCATTTGTGGTCCAATTCTGACATCAAATGACCAGTTATTCGCGCGAGCAGCGGATGCATAATCCGCTGCTCACATTTCAGCTTGGCGTTGTTTGTTTATCCAACCGACAGCAAACATTCTCGACTAAAAACAGCAAATTCGTCATGGGAGGTCGGGTGTTCCACGGGGCAAGTCGATCACTCTTCTTCTTAGTCATCGCGCATCGATCCTGACTTGCCGTCGCAGCGTTCACAGCCGGACCAATATGTGTGTTCAGCATCGCCCGTGAATGGTGCATTGCACCATTCGCAGAATTCAATTTTTTCAGGCCAACTGAAGCAGTTGAAGCAAAAGACTGTTGCACCGTCGTCTAATGTTGCTGCCGTTTCTTGGCTGCACTCGGTGCAAAGCGCGGGGTATTGAGGATCGTCACGACCTGCCTTACCCTCAATGGTATACTCGGTCAGCAGTTCTGCCAGTTCGACTGAATTATCGCAGTGCGAGCATACCCATGTTTCGTACTCGCCTTCTGGCAACAGAGTTTTCTGTTCGCAATGAACATTGGAACACTTGTGGAGTAGGAGGCTTTCTTCTGAAAGACAAACTCGGCATCGTGCTTCTTGGGGCCCAATATCATCAAGAACGTGTGCCTCGAAACCACACGCGCTGCATGTCGCCAAAAATGCACCGTTCCGTTTTTCAATCTCAAGTTCAGGGCGAATTTGTTCATAAACTGTGCGGAGGTACTCGAGATGTGGCTTCATCGACATGTTTATGTCAGCGATCCGAACTTGGAATGCCGCGAAGACGTCTGACCATTCATCGCCCAACAACCGACGTAAATAAAACCAACCGCGACATTGCTCCAAGACAACGGCGTCTCGTTGTCTATCTCGGTCTGGATTAATGCCATCGATAGGATGATAGAAGTGCACCATTCGATTACGGTGCTTTCGGAGTTCATCGAAGGAGTTAACGGCATTTGCGTGGACCGTGACTTTCGCAATATTTTTCAGTCTTTGCACCGCCTGCTCTAATCCAACGGTTTGGGCTTCACCATTCAGAAATTTGTCGATATCTGCCTTGCTAGGATCGGCCACAACCAATGACCAATGTTCGCGCATAAGGCGCGCTTTCAGAAGCAATTCGACGCCAGAATAGAAATTAATGACGGAATACTTCAACGCGTCCGGTGCGCGATCATCCCAAAGTTGTTCAATCGCCTTCGAAACGAAGCCAAGGCCATTCTCACAAATGGATACGAATTGCTGTTGGTGAGAAATTGTCACGCCACGCATTTAATTTCCCACCCCGGCGAACAAGCTTTGGAGTTCGGCCATCGCGTTTTGGATCGACATTTCCGATAGGCGAAGCTTTTCGATCTTCGGACGCCATTCTTCATCGTTGCCGATATAGGCGAACACGTTTGCGGCGGTTGGCGCATTACCGCTATGTTCAAGTGCAAGCATGGCGTAATCGACTGTCGCCAAGAGTTCCCATATGTCGTTCTGCTTGAACTTGAATTTATCGCGCACCCATGTGGCGGGCTTGGCGAACTGGCACTTTTCAATCCAAGCGCTCACATCGTCGAATGCCGATCCGGGCGAATGACCGGGGCCGAATTTGCCGGTTGCGGCTGCGATCCAGTTCTTTTCGAGCGCGATCTTCATGCCACCGGAATAGCGCATGGACGGGTTGTAGGGACCAGCGGCTTTGCGAAGGTACTGTTGATCCAGCGCGCGTTCGCCCATGAAGCGGCGTGCAAAATAGACGGCCTTCTGAAGTCGGAAATTTCCAAGCGGCTGGCCACCATCTTCGTGGAAGGCTTTGATCATCGCACCGACAAGAACGGCTTCCTTGAACGGTGTGTCTATAGACAAGGGCTGCGCTTGCGGCAGGGAAACTACGTTTCCAATTGGTTTTGTGGCCCTAACGGATACGGCGGCTTTCCGTTCGAAAATGTCATGCAGCATCGCGGGAAGAAGCGCTCCGGCCTCTTTCTCGGTTGCGGCACGGATTGCCCGAACTTCATCGACATATGCGCATAGCAAGTCGAAATGCCGTTGAGCCTCTACGCTTGGAACCGGGACTTTGATCAAAGGCAATTGCCGCGACGATAAGGTCTTGTTTCGAGCAATTGAGCCGGGTGAACTTCCAATAATCTTTGCAAATCCTTCGGCAGTTTGGAAATAATACATCAGGAATTTTGGTGCCGAAACTTGGGTGTTGACCTCGCACGTCAACATGCGGTGATTGCCGAAACATCCGTCATCCTTTTCACCGGCTACCGCTATTGCCTGTTCCCACGCCATCAGGTTGCTGAATACGAGATCTTTCGCATTAATACGAAACAGCTTCTGCCAGCTAAATTCGGAACCGGCTAATGTTCGCCGATGAAAAATACCCTTGTAGAAGCTACGGACGCCGATTTCAGTGTAGGCTTCATTGGGATCAATCTCGACTTCGCGACGCACCAACGGCGCGACCTCGGCTAATGGACAATATTCAACACCTTCAATGATTTGAAGAAATGCATTTTGAAGCATAGCTTCGGTATCACGTTCTATTTCCTGAAGCGTGAAGAGCCGGTCCAGCAAACCCGCGTGCATCGAATCTAGTCGGCATGCGATTGAATTCTGTTCTTCAAGTGACGGAGTTGGAATCGTGTACCCCAAAACGGCGTCCGGCCTAATTGCGGCGTAGTTTGTCGATCCTTTTGCAGTCACTTGTTCAAGAAATTTGGGTGTTTTCGAGAACCAATTCAAAAATGACTTCGAAATTCGACTTTGATCAACTTCATAAAGGAAGTAGTGACTGGAAACGATAGCGCCATCCAACTCGTTAGGCACTAGGCCGTATCCGCCCATTTTGGCGTCAATTTCGGCAACAAGGAAGTCGCCAGCGCGACATAGCTGCTGTCGTTTGGTTTTGATGCTGGAACCTTCTACACGGTCTCTCAGCACGACACCCCGGGCGGATGTTTGTACGCGGCATCGACTATAGGTAACTTCAGGATCAATCTCGAAAAATTCGCTTCGATGACGAAGAACTTCACCAAGCTTCACTGTCTGCCAAGTCACGATGCCAACTCCGACAACGTGCGTTTGATATCGCCCATGATGGAAAGGACGCGCTTTTCCTTTGCTTCGATACTTTCGACGATTTCCAGCGGCGACCGATGGTCGACAATGCCGGTGACGTTCGGATTCTTTATGTCGAGATTACAGGCGAGAATGCGTCCTTCGTCATCGGTTTCGATCAGGTCTTTGCCTTTGACCTTCCACGCCTGTTTGCTGGGTTCGCGCGCACTCCACCAATCAAGGCACGGCTGAAGTTCATCGGACGTAAGCGGCGCTGTTTTAGTATAATTTTTGCGGCCTTCTGGTTTTGGTTGTTCGTAATACCAAATGTCACTTGTCGACTTCTTCGTGTCAAAGAACAGGATGTTGGTTGCAATACCGGTGTATGGCGAGAACACGCCTTCAGGCAAGCGAACTACGGTGTGAAGGTCGAATTGTTTGATCAAGTCCGCTTTGATCCGCGCTGCGATGCCCCCGCCAAACAGAACGCCATGCGGCACAACGACGGCGGCGCGACCTTTTCCTTCCCGCTTTAATCGGCGCATGATCATCTGAAGGAAGAGCAATGCCGTTTCAGTTGTCCGGCGATCTTCGGGGAAGTTGTTTAGGATGCCCGTTTCCTCTTCGCCTGCGAATGGCGGGTTGGACAGGATCACTTCAAAGCGTTCGCCTTCCCCAATTTCGGCAAGGCGGACGTTCAACGAATTGTTGGGGTTGATTTGTGCCGCTTCCAAGCCGTGCAAAAGCAAGTTCATTTGAACCAGCAAGAAGGGCAGGGACTTGGCTTCGCCGCCGAATATGCTCGCGTCTTGAAGAATTTGCCGCTTCTCAACGGTGTCGGCCTGTGCGGCCATGTGCATGAAGGCTTCGGTCAAAAATCCACCCGTTCCGCACGCTGGATCAAGCACTTTTTCGCCAAGTTGCGGGTTTGTCACCTGCACAATGAATTTGACGATTGGGCGCGGTGTATAAAACTCGCCACTATCGCCCGCCGCGTCGCGCATTTCGCGAAGCAGGGTTTCATACAGGCGACCAAGCGTGTGAATCTCTTCGGATGAATCGAAATGGATGCCATCAACGAGATTGATCACGTCGCGAAGCAAATATCCGCTTTCCATGCGGTTGGCGAGGCCACGGAACACCGTCGCCACCACGTCCTTGCGGTCGCGCCGCCCGTTCGCACCACGCAAACCCTTGAGGTAGGCGAAGAGGCCCGGCCCCTTTGAGCCATCCGGCATGGCCGTTTCCTCCGCCGTCAGAAAGCGCAGCAGGTCCGGACCGGTGATACCGGCGTCTTCAGCAGCCCAATCCCGCCAGCGATAAGGTGCCTCAATCGCACCCTTGAACCGCTTGCCGGACATTTCGGCCTTCTCTTCTTCCATTCGCTCCATATCGTCGAGAAATTTCAGAAACATAATCCATGTGAGCATGGGCAGACGGTCAAGGTCTCCATTTAGGCCCTTATCTTTTCTCATGATCTTGCGTGCCGACTTGACGATGCTATCAAGTCGTTGCGCTGTGGTTTGCACCTGTTTTGGTTTTGGTTTTATCGCCACGCTTATGATTCTCTCTTACGCGCCATAAAGGCGTTGTTGCAGTTCGTTGACGGCTTCGCGCATCGCCTTGCCGCCGCCAAAACGCGCTGCGATTTCGACTACGTTTCCCCAACCATTAAAGGGCGGGATTTCAAGTACATCGGGAAGCGTGAACTGGGCCGCACCGTGTTCGGCGTACTTCTCAATCAGGGCATCAAGCACTTCGCGCGCTTCGGTTCCGTGCTTGGCGAAGAATTCGGTTTCGTCTTTTTTCAGCCGTTCAGCCCTTTCGCGCCGCGTGCGCAAAGGCGCGTTGTAGGCAAGATGGCAAAGCAGGTCGAAGGGGTCCGCTTCAGGCTTGCCAACCGCTTCGCCTAACGCTTCAGCGTCGATGCCCTTTTCTTCAAGGCGTTCGATGATTTCAGCGCGCCGAACTGGATCAAGCCAATCTTTGCGAAGCTCCGATGCGTTCGGATATAGGGTGCGAACCTTGTCGCCGGTGTAGTCAGTCAATTGGCGGCAAGCGAGATTCTTGCCGTCAGAGTCAAGTTCGTAGACCAACTGGCGAATGATTTCGACACTGCCCCCGTCGTAGTAATATTTGCGGGGCGCGCCCGGCTCACCATCATCGGACAAGCCACTGTCGCCGCTATCGATAGGGCCGGTGTCAACGTGGTCGCCGTTTGGATCGGTGCTTTCGGTCACGTCAGTTTCTGTGACCGTTTTGCCGTCTTCATTGATGGTTTCTTCGCGTTCGCGGATAGGGTCGCCATCAAAGGCCGGGTCAGCAAATTTTTCGGTCGCCGTTCCAGTGTAGTCGATGATGTTGAATGCAAGTTTTCCATAGTCAGGCCGAAGGCGTGTTCCGCGCCCTATGATCTGCTTGAATTCCGACATGGAACCAACGACGCGCGCCAAGACGATGTTCTTGCAAGTTGGCGCGTCAACACCCGTCGTCAGCATTTGAGATGTCGTGAGAATGACGGGCGTTCTTTTGTCGATATCCTGAAAATTAGCCCTGTGGCCGGACCCGATATCGCCTTCGTCAGACGTGACGCGACAAACATAGTCGGGATGCTCTTTCACTAGGTCCGCATTCAAACGGGCAAGAGCATTTCGCATTTCTAACGCGTGTTCTTGGTTCACGCAAAAGACGATTGATTTCGCCAAGCGATCTGTCTGCTTCATGAAAGAGGTCAAATGTGCGGCGAATGCTTCGGTTCTTGATCGCAGCGCAATGACACGTTCGAAATCCCGCGTTCCATATTCAGTATCAGGAATTTCCCTTCCATAGCGATCAAGTTCGCCCTTGGTAGGTCGCCAACCCGCCGCATCAAAGTCCGAAATGATGCGATGGACGCGGTAGGGTGCAAGGAAGCCATCGGCTATGCCTTGTGCCAAGCTGTATTCGTAGATCGGGTTGCCAAAATAGCTGTAGGTATCGGCGTTGTCGTCTCGCTTCGGCGTGGCGGTCATGCCGATCTGATAGGCTTGATCGAACCATTCGAGAATTTCACGCCAGTTGCCATCTTCGCGCGCGCTTCCGCGATGGCATTCGTCAACGATGATCAAATCGAAGAAGTCTTTGGCGTAGTCCTTGTAGATTCCTTCGCGTGTTTCATTGCCTGCAATTGCCTGATAGATGGCAAAATAGATATCGCGGCTCTTGCTGATTTCGCCGCCGCTAATTTTGAAACGTGCATCACCGAAGACGCTGAAGTCTTTGTCTTTCGGATCATCGACTAGGACATTCCTATCTGCAAGGAACAGAATTTTTGGCTTTCGGTTTTTGCCTTTTGCGTTCCACCCGCCATTCCACAGTTTCCAGCAGATTTGAAAAGCGACAGCGGTTTTCCCGGCACCGGTGCAGAGGGTCAATAGTAAGCGCTTACGTTCTTGAAGTACGCCCTGAACCGCTTGATTAACCGCAATTTCTTGATAATAGCGAAGCGGCTTAGACTTATCCGGGTAGGTTGGCGAAAGGAGATGTTCCTTGATCTTAGACGCCAAGTTTTCTGACAGGGAGAGTCGCTCCCAAAGCTCCTCAGGTGAAGGGAAGCTGAAAATCTCGCGCTCGACGCCAGTTGTGTAGTCGACCTCGAAGATTTCTCGGCCGTTCGTCGAAAAAGCGAATTTGAGGCCAAGGATTTCGGCGTAGTCCCGTGCTTGCTGTAGTCCGTCAGCGGCGTGTTTATATCTCGACTTGGCTTCAACCACGGCGATTGGAAAATCGGATCGATAGCGAAGGATAAAATCAGCGCGCTTTTGGCGACCACGACGCGCTTTGCCTGCTATGAATACAATTCGCCCATCTGTGAACGTGCGCTGTTCGTTGATAGCATATGGCAATTTGTCCCAACCTGATTCAACAAGTTTAGGCACAACCTCTTTCCGACATGTATCCGCTTCAGTGTCCAAGCTCCAACTTCCTTGGGTGCCTAAGTTCAAGCTCAGTTATTGTCGAAATTTTCGACTGGCAACTGCGGGGCAGGCATTGTTTTACCTGCAGGAATTGTGCCAGTGGCAATCACAACAACCTCTAGTCAACAGCGCCAATTAACTAAACCGCGTCTTCTTGACGGGTCTTAGACGACTGGTCGCTGATGCGTGAATTCTGCGACGCTCTGCTAGGGTTGCGTCAGTTACAAGCCGTTGGATATATGAGTCAACTTCCGATCTAAGAAATCTACGGGTACCACGAACGATCACGAACGGAAGGTATCCGCGCTTTGCTGTTCTTTTGACCCAGTCGGAATCGATATCCGTAAGTCCATGGGTGTGAAAGACACGGCAAACCTCGTCATAGGTGAGGAACACTGTCTGGGGGGCTTCCGGCAGAACCTTTGTCATTGGCCTTCTCAATACTATCGCCCAGCACACATCATATGCCATGTCTTGGGAACTTCTGTCGTCGCCCAAACGGAAGTCAAGCGTTCGTCTACATTACCTTCAGTGTGTCTGTCCGGGAGGTCAACATCAAGCAACTTCTATTTTGCCAGTTTGGACGACGCGTGGTCAATGAGACGCAGACCAGCGCAATATTTTACCTATGCAAACCCACTCGACGTCCATAGTCACGTTTTTCGCGAAATGACAGGGAGAAAAGGGTGCGCCGATAGTGCATTGGCGGAGGCAAAAGTTCCCCCGCCAACGTATATTTTCAGCCCGAAACCATTATCCTCGCTGGATGCGTCCGGTCACACGCCCAAGTAGCGTAACGCTACTGAGATCGGTCTCTATGACTTCTTGCCCCTTCTGCGTAATCCGGATTCTCTGCGCTTCGCCGGGTATAACCTGAAGTTTACCGAATGCAGCACCGAGGCCATCCCAATAGAGGAACACGCCGCTCGGAGAGGGGCGCTTTTGAGCCCGGTCGACAAACACAGTGTTGCCGTATTCAAATTCTGGTTCAACTGCATGGCTGTCGACCACACACAAGACGACTTGCTCTGGGTTACATCGCAGGCTGCCCGCGAGATACTCAGCCGGAATGCCCCAGCGTGTGTTCTCCGTTGGATGATTCATATCGTCGCCGAAAGCGATTTCGGGTACCCAAATCACCTTCCCGCCCTCATGGCTCACGCGCCCCGTCTTCTGCCCGTCAATCGCGACACCGTAAGCCAGCCATTCTGGCTTGACCTCAAGGATCTTCGCGACCTCTTCCATCTTGGATATGCTGGGCGAGGTCGAACTGATTTCCCATTGCCCGACGGCTGCGCGGCTGATCCCAAGGCGAGATGCGAGGTCTAGCTGCGTGAAGTTCTTGGCTTTACGAGCTTCGATGATGCGGTCAGCGACCGACGGTAAGAATTGGATGCTAGCTGAGATGTTGTATCCTCCTGTTTGAGCTGCGCAAGATTTTCTGGCGCACGGCAAGTGCTGATTGCGCCAATTTCAATTGCACAACAAGAGTCCAAATCATGAACATGAAAAAAATAGTGATATCTGCTCTCTTTTTTACGAACTGGGTGATTAATACGGACATAATCAGGGCCAAATACAGGCATTTCTCTATCTGAGCGCTGCAATGGCGGACGCTGCCATTTTGAAGAACATCCCTGCTGAGATGTAAATTCCGAACTTTGTAATCCATGCTGGCGGTCGCCACAGGCTACGACAATGGCGCGCATTTGTCGCAATTTAAAGTGACGCGATCCTCAAAACGGCAACCATACGGCAACCATGGGTGCACGATTCAGGGTGTGTTTGTGGGGTTGTGCACTGCTCTGCGCAAGTTAAACTCACAAATGGAATTTTCTGCCGAGTGCTAAGTGCTTGTTTTTGCTTGGAAATCGTGGTGCCCGGAGACGGAATTGAACCGCCGACACGCGGATTTTCAATCTTCGTGTCGATACGCTGAAGAACTCTTGCTAATATGGATGACTTCGCTCGTTATGTCGTAAAAACAGAGTGTTAATGGAGTCATGTGTGTTGCATCTGGTTGCATAAACTTGCAGGTGACGGTAGGGAATGGCAGCTGTTATGTAGCCCATGTGTAGCCCAGATGGAGGAAGTTGTGTCCGAGAAGAAGTCTGCGTTGTCTGACGCTGCGCTCCGTAAATTGAAGCCGACTGGCAAGAGATATGAGGTCACGGACAGCGTTGCCATCGGTCTGCGTGCACGGGTGTCAGCCGAGGGTAAGGTGGCCTTCATTCTAAAGAGCAGAAATGCAGCGAACAAGCTCAAGACGATCACCATTGGCGCATATCCAGAGATGTCGCTGAAGGAAGCACGTGAGGAGGCAAGCCTCTCACGTCTGCAGCTCAAGGCAGGGAAGGATGTCAACGAGGAGAAGAGGCTCGTCCGTCAGGCCGCGGCTCAACCGACCACTGGTATCTCGCTGCGAGAGCTCATTGGCGAGTTCGAGGCCCGTTTTGCGTCAGCCAAGAAGATCTGGCAACCACGGGGGCCTCGTTCGGATCGAAGTAGTGCACGTCAGGTCATCGAGCGTGTATTCGCGAAACTTCTTGATCGTGATGTCACCGACACCTCAGATGAAGATTTTGCCCATACGGCTCTTGGTTACAAGCGGGTCAGACCGACGGACGGTAAGACGACGGCCAACGGCCAGGCTTCGCGTGCTCGTGCCTACCTCAGCCCTGTGTTGGACTGGGCTGCGGGGCGAAAGGGCTTTGCGAGGATAGGGGCGTCTCGTTCTCCGAGGCTTGACGTGGCTAGTCTTGCGACCACGCACGACCCCGCGACTGACGATCCTACGATCACGGGCACGCGCAAGCGCGTCCTGACCGAGGCGGAGTTGAAGGCAATTTTGCCATGGCTGATCTATCCTGCGCCGAAGATCGGCAACCTCACGCTTAAGGCTGAGCTGGACTTTCGCCCTATCTCGATGCGGTTCCTTCTCTACACCCTGGCTCGTCGAGAGGAGATGTGCTCGATGCGCTGGGGCGAGCTTGATCGGGTAAATCGCGTCTGGCATAAACCCAGCGTCAAATCGACGAAGGGTGGCCCGCGTAGTCAGTCTCTTCCCCTCTCCGAAGCAGCAATGTCTATCCTGCGCGGTTTGCCACGCTGGGAGTCTGCTAAACCTGATGAACTGGTTTTCCCGAACGGAACAGGTAAGGGAGAACTGGACAACTGGACGCGCTATCAAGACGCGCTGCATGAAGCGACGGGGACGAAGGACTGGCACCGACATGATCTGCGTCGCACATCTGCGACGATAATGCTTTCTCTGAAAGTTCCCGCTTCGACCATCGAGCAAATCCTCGCCCATACCGATCCTCTGAAGGGCGACAACGTCGGCGGATCAGCGTCGCACTACCTCCAGCTCACCAAGGTTCTTCGTAATACGCGCGATCCACAAGAGGAGGCCTTGTCAATATTGGCTGAGGCGCTTGAGATGGTTGAGAAGGGATCAGACGCAGGTGCAAGCGGACGGTAATCTCGGCGTGCCACGTCAAGCTGCACGCGATCTTGATAATTCACCCTGGAGTGGCCGCAGTTAACTTTCTTCAGACACCGTCATCAGCAACCGAACCAAGCTAGTGTTGACGTAGTAGTTGTTTTTGCCAGCGCGGTGCTTCTCGACAAAGCCGTGCTCGGCCAGCGTGTCGAGGTATCTGGCTGCGGTCTGGCGGGTGACAGTGAGATCGTTCAGCACGTAGTCGATCCGCGTGTAGGGGTGGCGGAAGAGATTGTTCAGCAGTTCCTGGCTGTAGAGCTTCGGCAACTCGGCGCGCATCCGGTGCTTGGTGGCGCGCATCTGGTCGCCGATGCCCTCGACCAGCCGTAGGGTAGTAGCCGCTGTTTCGGCCACGCCATCGAGCATGAAGATAACCCACTCCTCCCACGCACCGTCGTCACGGACGGCCTGTAGGAGCCGATAATAGTCAGCTTTGTGCCGCGTGATGTGGCGGGACAGGTAGAGCACCGGGATGTCCAGCAGGCCTGTCCGGGTCAGGTAGAGCACGTTGAGGATGCGGCCGATCCGGCCGTTGCCGTCTGGAAAGGGGTGAATGCTTTCGAACTGATGATGGATCAGGGCCATCTTGATCAGCGGGTCAAGGCTGGACATCTCGTCGTCGTTGATGAACCGCTCAAGTGCCGTCATGAACGCGACGATCTCGTTCGCATCCTGTGGTGGCACGAAGACGACCTCCCCACTGCGCTCGTTCTTCAGCGCAGTGCCAGGGGTTGCGCGAAAGCCGTCGCTGCGGTCCTTCAGTAGCCGGAACATGTCGATCAAGGTTGAGTTCGGGATGAGACCACCAGTCTCCTGCAACCTGCTGTGACCGAGGCGCAGCGCGTCGCGATACCTTGCCACCTCCTTAGCGGCCGCGGACGGGGGGTGATCGGGAAACACATCGGCCTGAAACAGCTCGTCTTGGGTTGTCACGATGTTTTCGACCTCCGACGACGCCTTCGCCTCCTGAAGTGCCAGCGTGTCGATAAGGATGCCTTGGTTCGGGATCGTCTTGGCGTGACCCTTCAGGTCAGCCAGCGCGCGGGACGCCCGGTTGAGCGCCTTCAGCACCGCCACCGTTTCCAGCGTCACGGCTGGCGGCAGGGTAGGCAGCTTATATGTCGGCTTTAACATGTTGCACTCGACGTGTTCGGAAATCTAGATTTTTCTAACATAACATAGTGTTCATGTTCGCGAAAGCCGTGTTTCGGTAACATGAGCTGGTCAGGCGGCCGCCGTGTCCCTGATCTGCTTCACGATGCGGACGATCTCCTGCACATCTGCTTGCGGAAACACGCCGCTGATGCCTTGGTCGTCGAAGTCAGTGAACGGGCTCTCGTAGAACCGGCGTGGGTCGATCATCCCTCTTTCGGTCAGGAAGTCGATGATCTGATCCAAGAACTCGGTCTGGGCAACCGTCAGCTTTCGTCCATGCAGGAAGGTGGCAAAGGCCTCTTTCGCAGCTTTGCGATCCAGACCCACGAGCGACCGCAGGAACAGGCCCAGGCCGCCCGCTTGCGCGATCTCGTCCCACGCACCTGCGTCTGCGGTGCCTTCTGCAGAAAACATCCGTTCCAGCTCACTGATGTCTGTGGGCGTCAGTTGTTCGGCTCTACGAAGTTTCTGGAACGCGATGTGGTTCTGGTGCTTCTCGATGAAGCGCCGAACTTTCATGCGGAAGCGGACTTTATCGAGGCCAGGGCTGACTTGCTCCAGCTCTATTTCGGCGCCGGTGCCAATCTCATCCACGAAGTCTGTATAGACGATCTTCCGTTCATGCGGCTCGATCAGTTGGACGAGATCACGCAAGGACTTCCGAACCATCTCCAGCGCTTCAACGCTGATGTCTTGCCAAAACTCGTCCGTCTGGATTTCAGCGATCAGGGCGATCTTCGCCTTCACCAGAGGGATATTGGCGAGGTCTTCAAGATCGGAGGCGAGTCTGCGGATGCTGGTCTGGAAGCGGGTGAAGTCACTTTCACCCCGAAGCAAGTGCAGCATGGCAGTCAGCACCAGCAGGTCGAATTGCTTGGCAGACAGGTTGTCATCCTCGTAAGCGGTTGGCAGACCGGCCACGTCTTGGGCAAGGTCCAAGCGGTCCTCTAGGGTCAGATCGTCCCATGCGACCCGGTTCTGAAATTTTTCCACGGGTCGCCGCTTCTGACGCACGAGGAAGTTCTCAAAGGACATGCCCACCACTTCTGAGTGCAGGCGATCACGAAGCTCAAACAAAAGCGGTTCATGGTCGCCAGTGGCCGACGAGCCGGACATCTCAGCGATCAGGTCGGTGCGTGTGCGGAACAGACGTGCGCCTAGAGGCAAGGCGACGGGGGCGTCAGCGAAGTTGGGGTTCTGGTTGAAAAACTCGAAGTTCTGGCAGAAGTCGAAGATCTGGAAAACTTCCTTGTCTTCACCTGGGCCGAACAGGTCGGGGCAAAGCCGCGTGCCGCGACCGATCATCTGCCAGAACTTGGTTTTGGATCGGACAGGCTTGAAGAACACCAGGTTGAGGACCTCGGGCACGTCAATTCCAGTATCGAGCATGTCGACGGAAACAGCGATGTGCGGTGCCTTGGCAACATCGGAGAAGTCGTCGATCAAGGTCTGAGCGTAGGTCACGCTGTAGTCGATCAACCGGGCGAACTCGCCTTTGTAGTGCGGATAGTTTGCATCAAACCTCTGGGTGATAAACTGGGCGTGACGGCTGTTCTTGGCGAAGATGATCGTCTTGCCAAGCCTGTCGCCGCCAGCAACCTTGATGCCGTTGACCATCAGGTATTCCAGCACCTTGTCGACGGTGTCGATGTTGAAAAGCCACTTGTTCAGATCGTTCGCTTCAACGCGATCAGGAACTTCGCCATCTTCGTTCCACTCCAGCGCGTCCCAGTCCTCTTTTTCATCGTCAGAAAGCTGATCGTAGGTGATGCCGTCACGTTGGAACTTCATCGGCACCGAAACCACCCTTGGCGGCACCAAATAGCCATCAGCGACGGCATCATCTAGGTCGTATGCGTCAGTGGGCACGCCGCGCTCCAGTTGAAACAGCGAATAGGTGTCACGGTCGATCTCGTCGCGTGGGGTCGCGGTTAGGCCGATCAGAAGGCTGTCAAAGTAGTCGAAAATGGCGCGATACTTGCGGTAGATGGACCTGTGCGCTTCGTCCACGACGATCAGGTCAAAATGTCCGGGCCCGAAGCGCTTCTCGCCGTTCTTTACCTCGTCGATCAGCCCCATCATCGTCGGATAGGTCGACACAAACACCCGTGCGCCGCTGTGGTCGTTCTTCTTGCTGTCATGGCGATCAAGTAGGTTGGCCGAGGGTGCGCTGGAGAGGTGCTTCTTGAAGGCGCCATGTGCCTGTTTGACCAGCGCCACCCGGTCCGCCAAGAACAACACGCGTTTGCACCAACCGGCCCGCATCAGTTGGTCGATCAGCGCGATCACGGTGCGGGTCTTGCCGGAACCTGTTGCCATCACCAACAGGGCTTTGCGCTGCCGATCCTTCTCGAACGCCTCGTCGACCCGGCGGATGGCGCGGGTCTGGTAGAACCGTCCTGCGATCGCCTCGTCGACATCGACATCGTTCAAAAGTTGACGGCTGCTGCGACGTTGCAGCATCAGCTCCAGCTCGTCCTTCTTGTAGAAGCCCGCGATGGGTCGCGGCGGATACATCGCGTCGTCCCAGATCCAGTGCTCGTAGCCGTTGGTGCAGAAGATCACCGGGCGGCGGCCAAATTGGCTCTCCAAGCAGTCAGCGTAGAGCTTGGCTTGCTGCTGGCCGACGCGTGCATCCTTGCGGGTGCGTTTGGCCTCTACCACTGCCAGAGGCAGGCCGTCGTCACCCCACAGCACATAATCGACGTAACCCTTGCCCTCGGCGTTGGGCATACCCTGCACCTCAAACTCGCGGTCGCGCGCATGGTTCAGGGGCCAGCCAGCTTCGGCAAGCAACAGGTCGATGAACGCGTCGCGGGTCTCGGCCTCTTTGTAGTCATGCGTGTCAGGGGTTGCCTGGTTCGCGTGACGCACAGCCTCGATTTCAGCGCGCAAGGTGGCGAGTTCGGCCTCCAGTGCTGCTCGACTATCTTCTGATGCCAGACGCGCATCCTCGGCTGCTTTGGCGCGAGCTGTCGCGGCATCATGGTTTGCGCGCAGCTTCTGGATCTGGTCGACCGTGCTGGCGCTGATCGTCAGGGTGCGCTCAAGCTTGGAAGGCTCGAAGCTGACGCCGACATCGGGCTTCGCCCCCTTGGCATAGGTCCGGGCGATCCAGAAACAGATGTGGTGCAACTCCTTCACCGCCGCCAGCGCTGCAACCTCGGTCACCGGGCGCAGATCGTGGACGGCGCGATTGCCGGTGTCTTTCACGAACCGCGCTTTGGTGACGATCGCGGGGCCGGTCAGCGCGGTCAGGCTGGGTTCGGCGATCAGCGCGGCGAGGCTGGTGTCATAGGGTGTCTTCAGCGCTGGATCGCGGTGGTAGAGCCATTTCAGCGCCACCTCCAGCGCGAGACGCGCGTAGAAGCAGGCACCACGTGGATCGGACAGGGCGGCACCCTCGGCCTTGTGGGCGTTCTCAAAAAGAACCGGGAACTCGGTAGACAGAAATGCAAATTGCGACATGGGATCCGCGGTTCAGCCAATACCGCCACAGCGTGCGGGGGAAAGGCTGCACAATCAAGCGTAACCATCGAACGCGGCTACAGAATTTTACCGCCCAGTGCGGAAACCACCGCTTCCTTCAACGTGAACCCGTGCGTCGCATCATCGTAATGCGCCAAAAGGCCGATGTAGAACGGTGCGGGTCTGCCTTGGCTGTCCTGGCGTGCCTCGGTTCGCGGGGCTGGGCCAAGCGTGGTTTCCAGACGTTTGCAGAACCGGCCGAAGGCCAGATGCCAAGCGGTCGGTCCGCGCGCCCCGATGCGAGCGGACAACTCAGCGGCGGTTGCGCCGGGTGCTTCAAGCAGAGCGTGCAGTGCCGCCAGCTCCGATTTCGTCGGGGCAGCGGTCTGGACGGCGGCCAGATAGTCGGGCTTGGAGCGCGCACGCGGTGCGTAGTCGGGGATGTCACCCTCGGGCCAGATGCGCCGGGCCATGTCGAAGGGACCGGGCGTGTTCTGCCGCAGCCAGCCTGCGAAATCCACCTCTTGCATGGGCAGGGCGCGGTAGTCGGCGATCAGCGGGCTGTCGGGGTTGCCAGCGATGCGTTCCAGCCAGGATCGTGGATAGCGGAACCGACGATGCAGCGCCATGTGGCAGGGGAAGCAGAGCACGGCCAGCGAGAACGAGTCGAAGTAATCCTCGCCGTGGAAACCCACCATCTTGGTCGTGCCGCAGATGTCGCAGCAGTCGGGTTGAGCGATCACACCCTGCTTGCGCAGCACGATCAGCACCTGATCACCACGGCGACGCTCAGCCCCAGTGAAGCCGTTATACGGGTTATCGCCATGGTAACTCGGTGGCGGCAGACGCTTCAGCGGCACGGCGAAGGGCCAGTCAGCGGGGCGGTGCCGAGCAGACCAGCGAGCTGAGATGGCGGCCAGGGTCTGCATGATGGCTGTGGGCGCGGTCATGGGCGTCAGAGCTCCCCGCGAAAGGCTCGGTGTTGGAGGGATGTGAAGAGGGTGGTTGCGTAAGCAGCATGTCGCCGTGCTTCACGCAATAACGCGCTCGTTGCTGCATTCCGCGTGGAGAACTCTTGCTGCAAGGCGACAGGCGGAACACGGATCTTAAGATCTTTGATGATCCCCATGTTTAAGCCGGGCATGATCGCTCCCAGCGTCTTGTCACTGATCTGCTGGCGAATATCTGGGTGAAACAGGAAGGATGCCCTTAAGAACTCAGGGTCAATGACTGCACGATGCGGTGTGAGGCAGCAAATATGCTTGGTATTGATCGCAACGGGTATGTCGTTTGGGATGACAATACAGCGACCAAGTGTTCCCATTATTGTTATCAATACATCGCCGGGATGAACGGTGAAACGCTTCAACGTTTGGTATTTTTCGTCGGTGATGAAGCGAGACTTCCCCCAAGAGAATCCGTTCGTCACCACATTATCAATTCCGAGAACCGGAATGCCAACATCAACCAACTCGGAACTGAGCAACTGGCTGCCGAAAGGTCCGGTGCGGGCATTTTCAACCACATCGGCTATGCGTCGCTCTGGCCAGCTTGCATCTGCTTCCCCAAACATCTCATGAAAGATCGCCTGTCCAAGCGCGTTGAGGCGGTCGAGGGCGCGGGTGCGGAGGCGGCGCAGCGCGTCCGCCTGATCCAAGATCGCCGCGATGCGCTTCTGCTCGTCGATGGGGGGGAGGGGGATTTCTACTTCGCGCAGATCTTTTGCGGATAGGTGTTTGACCGTCACGAATGCGGTGCGATCGTTGATAACTTGAAGGATTTCTGGAAGTAAATGGAACAGATAGCCGTCATGCAGTTGCGAATGTGCTTTGATTTTGCAAACCCGCTGGTTCAGCAAGGCGGGACGCCCTTTCCAACGTGCGCGATTGAAGTCGCCGTCCATCCCGATCAATATCTCACCACGATGAACGACAAAGCGATCCTCATAACTTCCGTCGTAGTAAGTCGAGGTTTCGCCCGGAACTACGTCCCTGATACGAATAAGGGGCATGCCCTGTTTGTCAGAGTTGAAGTTTTCGGACTTGAACGCGAAACCCGATAGTATTTCTGCGTTATCCCCTAACAGGCCCACCTTCACGCCAACATCTCCTCAAGCCGATCCAGCCCCTCGGCGATCTCGGCCTCAATGGCGCGCAGCTCGGCGATGAGGACGGCGGGGGTGGCGTGGTCCACCGTCGCGTGTTCGACCTGCTTGTAGCGGTTCAGCGACAGATCCCAGCTGCCCGTCGCCTCAATCTCGGACGCGGGCACGGTAAAGCTTTGCGCGGTGCGGGGGCGCAGCAGTTCGCTCTCGTCACGCATCGCCCAGCGGTTCAGGATGTCGGGCAGGTTGTTCTTGGCGTGATCCTCATCCGACATCGGCGCAGAGGGCGCGGTGCCCAGCTTGGCCTCGTCCAGCAGCGGCGTGCGCTTGTCGTCCAGCGAATAGCCATCGGCGGTGGTGTCATAGAACCAGACATGATCGGTGCCGCCGACTCCGGTCTTGGTGAAGACCACAATCGCGCAGGACACCCCCGCATAGGGCCGGAACACGCCCGAGGGCAGCTTGATCACCGCCTCTAGCTTGTGATCCTGCACCAGCATCCGGCGGATTTCCTTGTGCGCGGTGGATGACCCAAACAGCACTCCATCCGGCACGACAACCGCAGCCCGTCCCCCGGTGCGCAACAGACGCAGGAACAGCGCGACGAACAGCAGCTCGGTCTTCTTGGTCTTCACCACCTTCAACAGGTCTTTTGCGGCGGTGTCATAATCCAGCGACCCCGCGAAGGGTGGGTTGGCAAGGATCAGCGAATAGCGCCCCGCATCCTCGGCATGATCCTCGGCCAGGCTGTCGCGGTAGCTGACATCAGGGTCTTCGACGCCGTGCAGCGTCATGTTCATCGAGCCGATCCGCAGCATGGTCGGATCGAAGTCGAAGGCGTGAAACATGCCACTGTGGAAGTGCTGGCGCAGCTTGTCGTCGCGGAACAGGTTGGCGTGATGATCGCGCAGGTATTCGCCCGCTGCGACCAGAAAGCCGCAAGTGCCCGCCGCCGGATCGCAGATCGTATCCTCGGGCGTCGGTGCCATCAAGTTGACCATCAGCGCGATGATGTGGCGCGGGGTGCGGAACTGACCGTTCTGACCGGCGCTGGCGATCTTGCCCAACATGTATTCATAAAGATCGCCCTTGGTGTCGCGATCCTCCATCGGGATATGGTCAAGCATATCGACCACCTTGGCGAGCAGGTTGGCGTTCGGAAAACCAAGCCGCGCGTCTTTCATGTGGGTGCCGTAGGACGAACCCTTGGCACCCAAGTCGCGCAGGAATGGGAAGACGTATTGATCGACGATGCGGAACATGATCCGCCCCTCGAAATTCTTGAACCGCGACCAGCGCAGATCGTCATAGGGGCGGTCGATATAGTTGTCGTCGTTCGGATCTTCGCTGACCTTGTAGCGGAAGGTGCCTTCTGGGAATATCCGCCGCTCCATTGGCTCGCCCAGCGTGCGCGCCTTGTTTTCAGCCAGGGTGTGCAGATCGTCGAGCCGCTTGATGAATAGCAGGTAGGTGATCTGCTCGATGACCGAGATTGGGTTCGACACGCCGCCAGACCAGAAGGCGTTCCAGATCTGGTCTACTTGGCTGCGGATCGGACCTGTCAACATTCTGGACGCCTTTGGTTTTCTGATTTCGGCGGACGTTAGCCGAGGGGGCAGGGTAGGGCAATGCACGCTTTGCCGTGGATCAGCGTCGCGGTTCTCACCATCCCGCTGGCGAGAAACCCGGCTGTAGCAGCGGGTGGGCGGGCTTGATCCGTCGATCGACCCCAAGTTGATGCCGTTCCCGATTTTCCGCGCTTTCGGGCGGCATCGCAGGAGGACTCAGGAGCGAGTCGCTGAGGGGTGGCTGTGCTTCCTGGCCCTCACCCTCATCGACACTGTGCACCCCGCGGCAAATCGGCTCTCCGTGAGTCTACGGCATCATTCCACCTGCCAAAGCAGGTGTCAGCACATCAGAGGCTGGACAAGTTCGCAGAATGTTCCCAGTTTGGTATCTTTCTGATTCTGGACTGTGCGCATGTGCAACCTCTACTCACAGACCAAAAGCCAAGATGCGATGCGTCACGTATTCGACGATATTGCCGAGGATGACGAGGTGGTCGATGACGTGACGGGCAACCTGCCGCCGATGCCGGGTATCTACCCAGACTACCCGGCGCCGATCTTTCGTCATGCGCAAAATGGCGGCTGGCAGTTGTCGATGGCGCGATGGGGGATGCCGACGCCACCGCAGTTTCTTGCAGGCAAACGCACTGATCCGGGGGTGACGAACATCCGTAACCTCGCCTCGCCACACTGGCGGAGTTGGCTGGGCGTCGAGCATCGCTGTCTGGTCCCGTTCACCAGTTTCGCTGAACCGGACAGCCGAGTTGGTCCCAACAAGGGCAAGCCGGTCTGGTTCGCTCTTGGCGCTGACCGCCCCTTGGCGTTCTTCGCAGGCATCCGCACCGACTGGACCTCGACCCGCAAGCTGAAGGAGGGCGAGGTGACGGTGGATGCGTTCGGTTTCCTCACCTGCGCGCCCAACCGCGAGGTCGAACGTATTCATCCCAAGGCGATGCCTGTAATTCTGGTGCGCCCCGAAGAATGGCGCCTGTGGCTGACCGCACCGATTGATCGCGCGCTGCACTTGCAACGACCGCTGCCTGATGGTGAGTTGGATATCGTGCTGGAGGGTGCGCGTGATGACCCTGCATGATCTTGCACATCGCCCTGCATCTGCGGACCCGTTCACACTGATGTCAGGTCGCGTGCATGAGGTTGAAGGACCGGGCCGACGCAGCTTCGCGCTGTTCCAGATCCTACGTCATCCCAGCACGGTTCTGTGGGTGCTGCCTGCACATGAACCGCAACGGCCGATGCTGGCTGGTTTACCTCATGGTCTGGCAGACCGCGTTATGGTGCTGACACCAAAAGGCGAGACCGATCTTCTCTGGTGCGTTGAAGAGGCCCTGCGCGCGGCCCCAGTCGCCTTGGTCGTCGCCGAATCACAGCAGGCCTTGTCGCTTACCGCAGGCAGACGCCTGCAACTGGCGGCGGAATCGGGGCGCACAACCGGCCTGATGCTGATCCGTGACGGTCAGGGCAGCAATGCGACCGAGACACGGTGGCGCTGTGAGCCTGCTCCTGCGACCTCAGCGGACTCGACTCTGCATCACTGGTCGCTTAACAAGAACAAATCAGGAACTCTTGGGTTTTGGACAGTGAACTGGAATGGCGCGACGACTGCTCTCTATCTGGTTCCCCCGGCTGGCGAGCGACACCAGCCTGCGGAACCGCCCCGTTGAAGGGCCATTCGCGCTGACCCATAGGTCAGGCAAGGCTGATCACCTGCATTGTCTGAACCCTGCGGCCGAGAAGCGAGGTTTGCGTCGTGGTATGCCACTGGCAGATGCGCGCGCCATCTGCCCGGATGTTGCAACACGCCCGTCTGATCTTTCTCGCGAGGCGGCTGCTTTATCCGCCTTACGTCGGTGGGCCAGCCGCTACGCACCAATGGTCGCCAGCGATGGTGCGGATGGGCTCATTGCCGACATCACGGGTGTAGCGCATCTGTTTGGCGGTGAGGCCGAACTGCGAGGTGATCTGCACGCACGGTTGGAGCGGGCGGGGTTGTCAGTCACCAGCGCCATCGCGGGCACGCGCGGTGCGGCCTATGCACTGGCGCGTCACGGTGGCGGTATCATCGCTGACGGCGCTTTGCTTCAAGGCATCGGTCGCCTGCCTGTCTCTGCCATCCGCATCGACCATGATACCGCTGAAGCCCTGTCGCGCGTCGGGATCGCGCATATCAGTGATCTGGTGTCGCTGCCACGCGCACCGTTGGCACGCAGGTTCGGTCAGGCGCTGATCCTGCGGCTGGATCAGCTTTTGGGTCATCAGCCCGAACCAGTAGCAGCCGAGGCCGAGCCTCCACATTTCGGAGTGCGGATCACGCTACCCGAGCCGATCGGCTTGCAGTCGGATGTGACCGCTGGTCTTTTGCGCTTGCTCGACCGGCTTTGCGCCACGTTGGCACTGCATCACCGTGGCGCGCGTCGTGTGCGGCTGGAGCTGCGCCGTGTGGACAGCGGCACAGTGCAGGTCGAGATCGGTCTGGCCCGGCCCATGCGCGGCCCAGCCCGCATCGCGGCCCTGTTCGCAAAGGGTATTGGCGAGATCGACTCTGGCTTCGGCATCGACGCTCTGCGCTTGTCCGCCCCGATCACCGAACCACTGCCGCCCGAGCAAATCGGCAACGGCCCCAGCCTGCGCCATGAGGATGCACTCGCCGACCTAGTGTCTCGCCTTGGCAACCGGATCGGTTTCGAGCGTGTGCTGCGCATCATCCCCGCTGACAGCAAGATACCCGAACGTAGTTTTCAGATGGTCTCAGCCGCTTGGTCAGAGCCCGTCGCCTCGCCCCGCAGACGCGGACCACTGCGACCCTTGACGATCTTTCCACCAGAACCTGTCACCCACGCATCGGGCCACCCACCTGCGCAGTTTCGTTGGCGTAGGATGCGGTTTACCACGCTGCGCGCACATGGTCCCGAACGCATCTCACCCGAATGGTGGTTCGATGATCCCGCTTGGCGCAGCGGTATCCGCGATTATTGGCGGATCGAGACGCAGGAAGGTCAGCGCTTGTGGCTATTCCACACGCCGCAAGAGCCATCGTGGTGCGTGCAAGGGGAGTTTATATGACCCCCTACGCCGAACTCTGCGTCACCTCGAATTTCACCTTCCTCAAAGGTGCCTCGCATCCTGAAGAACTGGTGACCCGCGCGGCTGAGCTGGGTCTGACCGCCATCGCCATCACCGACCGCAACTCAGTCGCAGGCGTGGTGCGTGCCTTCTCGGCGTTGAAAGAGCTGGCACGCTTGCGCGACGAGGCTCTAGCGACCGCACAGGAGGCGCAGGAAGGCCCGGTCATCCGCTCGCAGCGCGTGACCGACCATTCCAGCCGCCAGACGGTGCCACACTTTACCGGCGATACCAGCGCACCTGTCTTACCCGACCAGCCCCTGCCGCGCCTGATCCCCGGTGCGCGACTGGCGTTGACCGATAGTCTGGTCGAGTGGCTGGCACTTCCCACCGATGTCGCAGCTTGGTCGCGTCTGACCCGATTACTGTCACTCGGCAAAAGACGTGCGGTCAAAGGTGAGTGCCACCTGGAAATACGCGATCTGCTGGATTGGTGTCAGGGTCTGATCCTGATCGCCTTGCCACCCGACATCGTGGAAGCCGACACCAAAGAGGCCGCGGCCACCCGATCGGATATCGCGCGCATCGCCAAGACGTTCCCCGGCAAGTGCTTTCTGGGGGCCGCTCCGCATTACGACGGCCGCGACCAGCCACGCCTTGACCGCCTCGCCACCCTAGCACAGGCCTCAGCGCTGCCTTTGGTCGCGGTCGGCAATGTGCTGATGCACCGCGCTTCGCGCCGTCCGCTGGCTGATGTGCTGACCTGCCTGCGGGAGGGCTGCACGATCGACAACATTGGCGAGCGTCGTCTAACCAACACCGAACATCGCCTTAAATCCGGTGCCGATATGGCGCGGCTGTTTCACCGCTACCCCGCTGCGGTGCGCCGATCTGTCGAGATTGCCAGCCGCTGCGCGTTCCGTCTCGACGATCTACGCTATCAATACCCAGATGAGGCACGGGATGGCGAACCTGCACAAACCCGGTTGGAGCGTCTGACCCGCAACGGCCTGATCTGGCGCTATCCTGACGGCCCGCCACCCAAGATCATCGCCCGCGTCGAAAAAGAGCTGACACTGATCCGTGAGATCGAATATGCGCCATACTTCCTGACGGTGCACGACATCGTCCAGTTCGCCCGCTCGGAAGGTATCCTGTGCCAAGGCCGTGGCTCCGCCGCCAACTCGGTTGTCTGCTATCTTCTGGGCATCACCGAGGTGCCGCCAGAGTCGATCACCCTGATCTTTGAGCGATTCATCAGCAAAGAACGCGGCGAGCCGCCAGACATCGACGTGGATTTCGAGCACGAACGCCGCGAAGAAGTGATCCAATGGATCTACGACCGCTATGGCCGTGACCGAGCAGGACTGACCGCGACCGTCATCCACTTCCGCAGCCGTGCCGCCATCCGCGAAGTTGGCAAGGTCATGGGGTTGAGCCAAGACGTGATCGTGCGGCTCTCCGGTCAGATCTGGGGCTGGTCGTCATCCGCCCCGGGAAAGGACCGGATGCGGGATGCGGGGCTGGATCCGACCGACCGCCGCATGGTGCTGACCACCGCGTTGATCGGTGAGATCATCGGCTTTCCAAGGCATCTCAGCCAGCATGTCGGTGGTTTTGTGATCACGCATGGTCGCTTGGATGAACTGTGCCCCATCGAGAACGCCGCGATGAAAGATCGCACCGTGATCGAGTGGGACAAGGACGACATCGACGCGCTTGGCCTGCTGAAGGTCGACATCCTCGGGCTCGGGATGCTAACCTGCATCCGTAAATCCTTCGGCCTGCTGGCTGAACACCGCAGCGAACGACGCACACTCGCCAACGTCCCGTCTGAAGATCCAGCGATCTACGATATGCTATGTCGCGCCGATGCGATCGGGGTCTTTCAGGTCGAAAGCCGCGCGCAGTTGAACTTCCTGCCGCGGATGCGGCCGCGCGAATTCTACGATCTGGTCTGCGAGGTCGCCATCGTGCGCCCCGGCCCGATCCAAGGTGGCATGGTGCATCCGTTCATCAACCGACGCCAAGGCAAAGAGGCGGTCGAAGACCTTGGACCCGCGATGATGGAGGTGCTGGGTCGCACCTACGGCGTGCCGCTGTTTCAAGAGCAGGCGATGCAGATCGCCGTCGTGGCCGCGGGGTTCACACCCTCCGAAGCCGACCGCTTGCGCCGGTCGTTGGCCACCTTCAAGCGCATGGGCACCATCGGGTCGTTCCGCGACCGCTTCGTCTCTGGGATGCTGGCACGCGGCTACGACGCCGATTTCGCTGGCCGCTGCTTCGCGCAGATCGAAGGCTTCGGCAGCTACGGTTTTCCTGAAAGCCATGCCGCAAGTTTCGCGCGGCTGGTCTACATCTCGGCATGGCTGAAGTGTCACCACCCCGCCATCTTCACCTGCGCACTGCTGAACAGCCAGCCGATGGGCTTCTATGCGCCCGCTCAACTCGTGCTTGACGCCCGTGATCATGGCGTCGAAGTGCGTCCGGTCTCGGTCAACCACTCGCTTTGGGACTGCACACTGGAACCCCGTGCAGACGGCGCTCTGGCGCTGCGCCTGGGGTTTCGCCAGATCAAGGGTCTGCGCCAGGAGGATGCGATCTGGATCCCCACCGCACGCGGTAACGGCTATCCCGATGTGGAAAGCCTCTGGCGACGGGCGGGCGTGCAGCCTGACACGCTGGAACGTCTGGCCGAGGGCGATGCCTTCGCAGCCCTTGGCTTGCCGCGACGTGACGCTCTCTGGGCGACCAAGGCGTTGCGCGCCCCTGCACCGTTGCCGCTGTTTGGCCCTGATGGCGAGGGTGGTGTCGAACCGACCGTGACCCTACCTCAGATGACCCTCGGCCAAGAGGTGATCGAGGATTATCTCGCGCTGCGCTTGTCGTTGCGTGCACATCCGATGGAACTGCTCCGACCCCGACTGCCCGAAAGCCTGCCCAACGACCGCTTGCCACAGGCCAAGGGCAGGGTCACCGTCACCGGCCTCGTGATCACCCGTCAGCGCCCCGGCACTGCTTCCGGCGTCATTTTTCTGACGTTGGAGGATGAAACCGGCACCGCCAACGTCGTGGTCTGGAAGAAGATATACGAGACCTTCCGCAAAGCCGTGATCGCAGGTCGCCTTGTGCGCGTGCGTGGCAGGATCGAACGCGACGGCCCAGTCATGCACCTGATCGCCGAGCATGTCGAAGATGTCTCACACATGCTCACCACTTTGGGGCGCCCCGTGATGATCCCGTCCAACGACGGCCGTGCTGATGAGACCAAACGACCCGTCGGTGGCAGCGTGCGCTCAACCGCGCGTCACCCAAGAGAACAGGCCAAGAAACTGTTTCCGAGCCGGGACTTTCACTGAAACGGTGCGGAAAAAGCTTCATCATGCAAGGCACGCTTTGCTTGCCAGCATCTTCAGCGTCAGCAACGGTTTAGTTGTCCTTTCGATACTCCCACGGCATCTGAAAGTCTGTTTTCCAAATCCCAACATTTGCCTGTTGGGCAGTTTCTGCTCTCGCAACATAGGTTTGAGAATATCGACTGAACGCAACAGCATAGCCCTTTACGATCATGATCTCGGCCAGGTCCTGGCCGTCAACCATGCACGTTGCGATCGGGCGCTTGTAGATATCCAGCTCGGTCGCGTGACACTCGATAGGCTTTCCAGCGATAGCCTGTTCCAGACCACGCCGCGCAACCTCCCCACAGTCAAACGAGATACCAGCCTTGTTGCGACATAGTTGGCCCATCTCGGGCGCGTCGATGCCGGAGAGCCGGAAGCT
This sequence comes from Pseudomonadota bacterium, assembly GCA_040387915.1. Classification (GTDB taxonomy): domain Bacteria; phylum Pseudomonadota; class Alphaproteobacteria; order Rhodobacterales; family Rhodobacteraceae; genus Cypionkella. The sequence goes on along the minus strand of JAZKCV010000004.1, from coordinate 118,576 downwards.
TGTCTCCTTTACCTCTACCGTATCGCCGTCGATCACCCGTGCCGGTCCCGTCGCGTTCATCAATACATCGGTAGATGTTACGTCTCGCCGAATATCGTCGATCAGCCCCCCTTGGTTCAAGCCGACGCTAAACATCACTCTGCGAGATGCGTCATGATCTTCCGTGCCGTCTGGACCATAGATCAGTCGAGCCGATGAATAACCGACCGCAGCAAGATGTTCCCGAACCCAAGCAAGCGCATCAGGATCTTTAATATCTGACAAGCACAGAGTTAGCGCATTTCGTGCGCGCCTTTGCGAGAGGTCCAGATTGTTGAGATACGCCTGTTCTTTCGTCGCATCGACGGCCCATTCGCTCGACGCATGACCTTCGATCTTCAGATCTGCGACGTTCATGCCCGACTGACGAAGTGTCTCTAACCAAGGAACACACAGTTTGCGCAAGAAGGCTGGATCTTTGATTTTGTCGTTGTTCGAGTCAAATAGAATAGCCTGTGGCAGGGTGATCGTGCCTTCTGCATCAATGCTACCACCGGCTTCGCGAATAACAGCGCCCAGGCGATCATCCAAGAGCGTGACCAACGCACCCTGTTGGCGCGCAGCAGTCTGCAAACGACCCGCGATATGCTCAATGGTGCTGTCGTCAGTTTCGACCGTCGCAAGCTTTGCACGCAACGCAACTTCGTCTGTCACAGCTACAGCATCGGCCAGGCTAAGGCGGGTTTCAGGCGAGAGCTTGACGACGCCTTTCATCAGACGCTGAAAATCCTCATCGCGCATGAAGCGAGAATACTGCGCGGCATCTTCGAGCGATTTCGTATCTGTCAGATCAACGCCCGCCGTGCGCAAGACCTGGGCTGCTTCGAACGTGCCATCGGAAAGACCGGCGACAATCGCGGCTTTCTGCTTATCATCAAGCTTACCAATCTCATCGGCGACAATCAGACTCTTTCGTTCGGTCTCGATCTGCCACCACGCGAACAGCAAAAGCAGGCAAAACGAGAGCAATATAAACGCCTCAGCCACGGTGAGGCCCATAATGGCACCTCTCTTGTAGCTGCGGTCAAAGCCGCCACTGCCAGATTGCGACATCTGTTTGCTCTCTCGACGAGCCGACACCTTACGTTTTGTCCGAGGAGGTGACCAAGCCATCGGCCTGCTGAGTCACCGCGCGGTCAAGTTCACGAGACGCGGCTGTAGCTGTGTTTGCAAGCTGTCTGACGGAGCTGTGCAGCCGTTCGGCGACTTCGTTGACAACAGCCTGCGAGCGTATCGCTGCGTCCAAGGCAGCTTGGTCGAATCTGGCGAACCCCGCTCCGAGTCGCCGGTTCGTTTCGTCCAATGACACTTCCAGCTTCGCCGTTGCGCGGTTCATGCCGAGTGCGAGATTTGCGCCCGCGGTTTCGGTTTCTTCCGCGATGGTGCGGATACGACGCGACAGGTGGGAAACTTGTTCTGCAATTTCTGAACCATGAAGCTGCATCGCCAAGATGGACTTCTCAACTGAGGAGCGTGCTACCGCTTGCGTCGCGCTCATCTGATCGGCAATTTTTGCCATGTCGCCGAAGGAACTTCGAATCTGGGTCAGGGCGCCCTCTGACACTGTCGCAATCGAGGTGCGGATCGACTCGATCGCGCTACTGGTCTGGTCACGCACCGCACGGGAGGTTTCCTCCTGAAGCGTTTTAGCCATCTCAGCGAGCATGGACTGGCTGCCCTTCACCAGCACCTCGGTCGAGCGGCGAAATTCCGACTCCCGTTCGGCTGAATGCTGAAAGCTTTCGACGGTAAAAGCTTTGACCCTCTCAACCGACTGAGCAAGTTCCACCCGCAAACGTCTCGCGACATCATCCAGCTCGATACGAGTTTCACGTTCACGCGCGACCAAATCCAGACGGAACTGCATCATCAAAACGCGTATGAACACACCAACGATGGTTGACACCAACGCAACGCCGAAGCCAGAAATCACCTCCGGAATAAGTTCTGCCCGCTTGTCTGCACCCGCCTCGACCACGAAGTATAGCGTCACAGCGAGGCTGGTCAGCGTGAACAAAAAACCAAGATAGTAGCTGTTATCGCCGATCACCTCAGGCTCAAGGCGAAGTGCAGTCGTGGAATATGCCAACACAGCATACAAAGTCAGAACGGCCGCGGAGAAAGTTGCTGCGATGAAAGGGTGAACACCCAAAAGCTTCAACGCAATCCCGCCACCAACGCCAGCCGCAAACGCCAGGCCGAGGACAACTTTATCCCAAGACTCGCGATTTGAGACATCGTGAAGTCGAAGTTGGCGTCTCGGGCGTGCCATCACAGATCCCCTATCATCTTGACCGTTGGAACGCGTGCGCCTTGAACGTCGAAGTAGTGAAGCCAAAAATCTTCGATAACCCTCGGATCTTTGATCTTGGAAACGACGCGTGGCACTTCGAAGATGACGACATCAACTCCGTCGAGCGTTCTGTTCAACCGAGCAAACTGCGGTGATGATGCAAAGCTCTGCCAATCGTCGCCAGAGTAGAAACTCATCGCATCGCTGTTTTGCAGCAAGTCCGATACGATGATCACTTTGCGTGGACCCGCGAAGGTCAGAAAGCCAGAGGTGTCTGCGATCAAAGTCTGAAGCGCCTCCATGATCGGTGACTTGTTTGCGCCATTCACGGAGATCATGCTTTCGATGTTGTCGTGCAGGGGTTCCATGAAGCGTTTTTCATATCTGGTCTCAACGAGCCGCACGTTTTGCGTCAGTGTGCTGACATCGTGACCCGAGCGAGGCTTGCACAACGGTGCGGTTGCGCCCCACGATTCTGGAGCCTCACTCACCACGCCCATTGTGAACTGCGTTCCGATGGGCGCATCTGCGATCTCTTTCTCAACGCGGGCGAGCAGTTGCTTGCTCTGCGCAGGAGTCAGAGGGTCCGTAAGATCGAATAGTATTGCAGCCATCGCAACCGGCCCCGTGCCGAGCGGGCAGAGGGTATCCGCGTTGACGGCGGTTTCATGTTCGGTCTGGTTGCGATAGAAAATCGCGGCAACCAAAAGGCCAACGGCCGCAACGGCGCCGAGGACATAGGGCCAGATTGATGAGGTTCCACCGCGGCCTTTGCGGCGAGTGCTGCGGCGACGGTTAGAGCGTGCCATCACACCTTCTCCGCTATAACGCCGTCGCGCTGGACGGCGCGGGTCACGTCGAAAGCAAGACGTGCCGTTTCGAACTGTTCGAAGATTTCTTTGATCGCGCCATCCACCGTCGCAGTTACCCGCGAAGCCTCGGCTTCAGCGTTCTCACGACGAGACACCTCTATGCTCTCTGGCTTGAAGGCCCCGAACTTGTAGACCTTGTCAAACGACTTTGGCGACGGATCTTTGCGAGCGGCCCGGTTCGCGTCGCGGTAAACTGCAAGTAGATGCGCTGTTTTGACATCGCACTGTTCCAGATACGTTTTCAGATGAGCGCCCAGTGTGCTTTGACCAAACAGCGCGTCGATGGCTTCGGTAATGCCGTTGCGCACTTGTTCGCTGGCGTCTTGCAACTCCTCGATGGCTTGATCACGACGATCTTTCAGATCTTCCAACGCATTGTGCAACTCCAATTCGTAAACAGAACGCGCCTTGGTCAAAGACCGCTCCAGGCGCCCATAACCAGGATATGGATCGTCGGTGTGCCACCCCTTGCGGAACGACAGAACTGAGATCAGCAGTCCGATCCCAACCAAAAGCCAAGATTCGATACTGGCTAGGTATAGAGGTCGTGCCAGCAGTGCAGGAACAGCACCTTCTGTTGCTTCGGCCCAGCTCAGACCGCTTTCCAAGCCGTCCCGAAAATGGGCGACACCTAGGTTCATCGCAACAGCAAACGCCATCCAGACCAGCACAAAGATGAGGCCGCCAAGTTTCAGCAAAAGGTTGCGATGATGCAGATAGCGCGCCAAGTAGCCGAGCATTGCTGACCCGCCAACATTTACAACGGAGACGATCAGCGCGGCCAAAAGACCGCCAAGAAGCCCGAACTCGTTGCCCTTCGAGAAGAGATAGCTGTTGATGCCCGCTTCGATCACGACAAGAATGATCGTCAGTGAAAACACCTTAATCCAGCCCTCAAACTCTTTGGCTGGCCGTTGTAGACGGTTACGCTCACGATAGCGCGCGCGCCAGTTGAAGGTCTCGTTCAAACGCTCTCGGGGATCTTCGATACGCGATTGCCACTCCTGCACCAAGGCACCGAAGTCATTTTTGGCGCTCCCCGCGGCGATATCCACTTCCTTCGACGCCTGTCCCGCTCGCGCAAGACGTTCGTTGTAGACACGACGATTGGATTCGTAGTTTTCGAGCCCCTTACGCCGGAGTTCCTCGATGCGCTCGATCACGCTAGTTTCGACATGATCGAAATCTTTGGTTTCTGCAGGCGGCTGGTTATTTTGACCACGCGATGTGCCTTGGTCGTCAAGCTTCAGATCCTTGGCGATCTTGTCAGAGTCGATGGATGGAAACACGGCCGAGGACGGGATGAAGTCATCGGAACGAAACATCGACTTCAAGCGATCAAGCATACTGGCCTCACGAACTGATACGTTAAGACACTGTTAACGTGTGCGGAGATGAGAAGCCAATCTTTCAGTGATCCTCAGTTACTGATGCTGGGTAGAAAGCAACAGCCTTGTCCACGTTCGAGATAGCGAAGTTTATGGCGAGAATCTTCTAGGTGCCGGTTGATGATCGGTCGATCCCGTTTTGCTGCCGTTCCCCGATTTCTACTCGCTCGCAATGATCATGCGCAGAGGCCAGGAGCGAGTCACCGAGGGCCGACTAATTCTGCGCGACCCTATCCTTGCCAGTGCAAAGGATAGCGCCACAACCTGCCCTCAGTGAGTCTGCGGGTTGCTCTGTGTGGGTTAGTCCAGGCGCAGAGCTTCGAGAGTGGGCTCGCTAGGCTGACCGCCTCTGAGTGGGCACCTGACATATCCCCATACGTCGCTGTTCAGACCGGAGATCGAATCAGAGTCAAAGGTGACGGCGAACTGCAAGCTGACCTCTCCGGTCTCCCACTTCCGCTCCAACGTCGCGTTGCCCACCCGTGACAAGAATTCCTGCTCGTCGAGGGATGGCAGCCCGATGTAGGCGATTTGCTTTTCGTAACCGTTGGGGTTTGTTTTTCTCATCAGCTTTTCGATCTCCGACGGATCTTTTCTCTCTGGGATGACCGTGTAAATTGGTTTGCTCCCCTCCATGATCATGCGTCCGCAAGCGTCGATCAGCCCATCGACGACATCGGTCTTGCCACGAGCCAACTCGTCGAGAACCTCGGTCTGCGCCTTTTCCAGAGCCAACTCAGCAGCATCCTGCTCGGCGGCGACCGCCCGTTCAGCCTGGAAGCGCTTGTTGCTCGCCTCGAAAGCGAGAAGACCGCCGTATCCGACGAGACAGATGGCGCCTACCGCCAGGCCAAATTGTAGTAGTGCTGTTTGATTGGGGGTCATGCTCAGTTTTCGTATTTGTGTTTCATGAACGACATGGTGACGGCCAGCATCAAGCCAGCCACAACACGCCGCGACTAGAACAACTGTTCGTGGTGCGGTGTCAAGCTGTGCGGGATGCATCCCGCCATGAAACGCAGCAACGAACACCTTGTCGTCGCCTTCGCCGACGTTCTCCGTGAAGCGCGCCATACTGCGGGCATGACCCAAGAGGACTTGGCCGAACGCGCCGACGTATCGGTCAGGTTCATCTCGTTCCTCGAAACAGGGAAGCGCCAACCATCACTAAGCGCCATCGCCGCCGTCAGCGCAGGGCTTGGGGTGCCGATGTCAGCATTGGTGATCGCCGTGGAGATGCGTCTGACCGCGCAGGAGACATTTCCACATGGCTCGTAGGAGGCTGCCGCTGTGACGAAGACTGTCTTGGCACCTTTGGTGCGATCGACGTTTGCGGCCGGTGACGTGCGTGCGAGAACACGCCACCAGCCAACTTTGCGTCCCTCTCACCGGACAACCTTCTTCTATCACAAGTAGAACGAACTGTGAATCCCTGAGGCCGATCCTCTGGTTGGATTTTCGTCTTTCGGGGTGTCGTTGTGCTGGCAACTTTGGCGTCGTCGGCCCGACGGTTTACTTCCATGCGCAAGCGATCAAAGTAGCTCTTCGCGAGCCGCTTCATAGGGTCGTTCACCATGAACGGCGTGTCGATCCGCAGATCTCTAGCGGTGCGGGTTGCATCTTCAAGGAGGTAGTCAGCCCAGCCGGCAGCGTCGAAAAGGGGGGCCATGTCGAGTTGGCGCTGACCACCGAGAGCACGAGATGCATGAGAGGCTGCCTTGCGCAGCGCCTCGCCCAGACGTTCCAGATCAGCATCGGATAGCTCGGACGTATCCATGACGCCATGCAGATGGAGCCGACCGCCATCTCGTTCTGGGGTCATCTCGAATGCGAAAGCATAGGGCACTTTGCCAAAACCAGCCGCAGATAGACGGCGATGAAGGTTCTGCGTCATTCTGCGGCGAGGATCGTCATGTTCGATGAGCATAGATTCACGCCGAATACCAAGGTTCAGAGTGACTGCCACGCCCTTGGCATCAGTGGTGCTCCAGATGGCAGCGACGAACTTTTCAGCAGGGGTCAGGCGATCTTTCCGACCTTTGCTCTTCGTCCCGGACCAGGTTTTCTTGACCGCGACCCGGTTGAGCTGGGCGGCTAAGCGGCGGGGCTTGCGAAATGTCTGATGATTGGACGCGACATCGAAGCTGCGGTTGTTGCGTGCTGCGATCCTCCAGACGGCCGCCTCGCGATCTTCGCACAATGAGCATGGCGATGAGGGAGGACTGCTGATGGTGCTTTCATGGGTGTGACGATCATCAGCCGTGTGTGGGATAAGCTGGTCAGCAGATGCGTGTGAGGTGGTGGTGTCTGCATACTGAGAGCCTGGATCTCGGTTCTTACCAGACAGCTTGTTTCCTTGGGCGATCGGTTGATGGCCGGATGTCGCGTCCGCGACAATATGCGGTTGTGAGTCAGCTTGCGATCCTGCGCAGCTGATCGAATACATGGCCCCGAAAACTGGATGGCCGGTCGCTGATGTGCCGGATGGCTTAGCAGCCACAATAGCATCAAGTTCGGCGCATAGAGCGCCGTAGTCAAAAGTGGTCATGGGATTACCGGAGCGAGAGGGCACAGGACGAAGCTTGGGTGCGAAAATCGCGTAGCCTTCGCTTCGGTAGAGACAACGTGCTTGATGCTTTGTGTTTGATGCTTGCGCGCTGCTAGCCGGTCGCCCTAGACCTTCGGCTTCTTAACGATACTGGATGTAGGACATATTCGCAACATGAGTGTTGCTATAATGACGCGAATCCGTCCAACAGGCTGCCGCCATCGTTACGGTTAAAAAAACATCCTGCACTGAGCCGAGAGTGGCGGAGGGCAGCGGGGCGATTAGGCTTGGTGAAAGGACGGCTGGCGTCGGGCAATCTTCCAGACTTTCGATCCTATCAGCTACCAAGATTAGCGCGATCAGACCCCGCCAAGGTCACGACTTCGAACACCTCACATGCTGCCAGACTCAATGGGGCGACCGCTGAGTTGCATCCGTAGTGCCGGTGGTGTCTACAGTGCTGCGAAGGTGAGGACGCCGCCCCTGACCGCCCCTTGCGCGCTGGCTCGAAAATGGTGCCCTCGTGCTCCGCGTTCACGGTTGGACATGGAGTTTGTTAAATACATGAGGCGACGTGCTCTTGCGAATACACGCATGTGGATGACCAAGGCCTGATACCGCTGCTTTGTAGAAGGCTAAGGTTGCGCACGCATCGCCGCGTCCACCGTCCTCATGTGCTTTGTCGGTCCTGAATACATCAGTCCGGTCGATGGCGTTGTGGCGTATTTCGATTGCTGACGACCAAATCACGGTCCATCTCTTCGGGAAAAATCCGTCTGGCGGCTTAGAAATGTAAAATCCGTGTTAACTCACGCTCGAAAGCGCCAATAGAATAAGGTCTTCTGGCATGAGTTTGGTTAACATCGAAGCCAAGAAAGTTACATAGTCAGCCGCGAAATTTGACGTTTTGCTGCGGTTTGATCCACGAAACTTACCCAAGCGGTCAGTTTTCGATGACGTGTGGACAGATTTAACTGACGTGTGGACAGAAAATCATACATTTTTGTCGCTCACGGAAACTCTGCTCCGACGTGACCCCGGTTTCGAGCCTGACGTGCAAGCGCGTTCTGCAGGGTGATCCTGACTGCATTTGCGGCGTTATCTGCCGTCTCAAAGCTGCCCAAGTTCAGCCGAATGTTGTCAACCTCGATCATGGCATCGAATCTCTCGCCAGCCTTCCAGACGCCATTGATGTGCGTCGGTTCAACCAAGGTGGGACGATGCTGCCTCTTTTGACCCCGCACGCCCTCCCTGAGGTTCGACCAACGGTTGTTGGTGCGGTCGCGATCACGATGCTCGATGTTCCACCGAGGCATCACACCTGTCATCCAAAGCCATGCCAAGCGATGCAACAGATGCCGTTCGCCGTCGATTGCGACCTTCCTGAACCCCCGATCATCGTGCTTGGTCCCAGCAACGGTGCCTTTGCGTCGCCCCTTCGCAAACGTGAATATCCCGGTTGGGGGGTCGTAGTTCAGCACTTCACGTAGACGCTTCTGGGTCAGCACGGCGTATCTCCATCGATCATATACTTGCGATATGTCGACTAAGACGATCCATGCGCTGGGATGGAATATTTTTTTAGTGCCTCTTTTGAGTTTGCACATAAGATTGCGCAGGTCGGCGTAGACGAAGCGGATGGTCCGCGGCCCAGCGGGAGACCAAAGTAACGCTCCTTCCGCTGACAGTTCTAGGCAGTTACAAACCAACCAATACATTTTTTATTTGAAGCGCGGGGCAACAACAGATGGCAATAGACTTCTCGGATATGCTGGATGACGAATCTGCGGCAGTGTTGCACCCACGCGACATCTTTTTCACACTGCCCCGTGGTTCAGCATTCGCTTTTCCCCGCGATATCCAGACCGAAGTGCTCAATAAGTGGTTTGACCGCCGATACGAACGGGACATCGTGGTCAAGCTAAACGTTGGTAGCGGAAAGACCCTCGTGGGGCTTCTTATGCTCCAGAGTGCCCTAAACGAAGGCGTCGGACCTGCGTTGTGGGTTTCGCCAAACAAGCAGCTAGCTCGTCAAGTCATAGCAGAAGCAAATGCGGTTGGCATCGCCACTACTCAAGACCCTCGCGATTCGTCTTATTCCGCTGGAACCGCCATTTGCGTCATCAATGCCTACAAGCTCTTTAACGGAAAGTCAGTGTTTGGTGTAGAACGCAGCGACATTGATATTGGCGCCGTTGTGGTTGACGACGCGCACGCATGTGTCTCGACCCTTAGTCAGCAGTTTCGCACAACCTTCCCGAACACTCATCCTGTCTATCACGAGATCATCAAAATTGTTGCGGAGGATCTGAAGGCCAGTGACACCCCTCGCTTTATGGAGGTGAATGCGAGCGATCCACGCAGTTTTATGGAAGTGCCATTTTGGTCGTGGGATGCCCATCACGACACTATCCTCGGCGTGCTACATGCACATCGAGATGATGACAACTTCCAATTTACCTACCCCTTTGCTAGCCGTTTGCTTCGACAGTCTCGCTGCGTGATCGGTGGGCAACGCTTGGAAATTGAGCCATATTTCCCTGCCACTGACCTCGTTCGACCTTTCCAACGAGCACGTCGCCGCATCTACATGACCGCCACGCTCGCCGATGATAGCGTCGTAGTGACCCACTTCGGAGCACGACCGGATGAGATTGGGAAGCCAATTGTTCCTACCTCGTCGCAGTCAATGGGTGAGCGGATGATCCTTATGCCGCAAGAATTGAACACCGATATTACTGTCGGAGACTTGCGAGGCCTGCTCCGGACTCTTGCAAACGACGTTAACGTCGTGGTGATCGTGCCATCGAAGGCGGCGTCGAAGGAGTGGGCGGAAGTCGCAGATCGAATCTTGGTAGAAGACGAAGTGGCCGACGGGGTAGAAGAACTCAGAAAAGGTCATGTTGGTCTTGTCGTCCTTGTAAACCGATATGATGGCATTGACTTACCCGGAGACGCTTGCCGTGTGCTCGCAGTTGTTGACCTACCCGAAGTAACCTCGTTCGCTGATGATCTGGATAGCGACGTTTTGAGTGATACTGAGGTAAACCTGCGTCGCCAAATCGAACGCACAGAGCAGGGTATGGGGCGCGGCGTTCGCTCCAACGAGGATCATTGTGCCGTGCTGCTCATCGGATCACGTCTTATCGCTCGGCTGCGATCACGTGCGGGCCAGCACATGCTGACGCCTGCGACCAAAGCCCAACTCGAACTGACGCGGAAAATCGCCGCGCGTATGAACCAGCCGACCGCAAGAGAAATTGTTGATGTCATCCGTCAGTGTCTTGGCCGCGATGCAGCTTGGACGGCACTTAGCCGCAAAGCGCTTGTTGGTCTACCGGCAGACGACACTCTACGACTTGACGAAACGAAGCTCGCGCTGCGATCCGCGTTCGACCTTGCACGCGCGAATCGTCAGCAAGATGCCATTAATGTGCTGACCCATAGCGCAAGCAGCCAAACCGACCCACAGTTGAAAGCATGGCTCCTCGCACGTTTGGCAGCGTTTCTTCATCCTCTCGACGCAACTGCTGCGCAGAAAGCGCTTGCGGCAGGCCATGCGATTGATACCGCCGTGCTCAAACCGATCGCCGGGGCAACTTACCGCCAGCTCGCCCCGGCAACGAAGCAGCAAGCCATGGAACTCATTACATTCCATGACGCACGATTCATCGACTCAACTGATCGAAACCTTTTCGTAAATACACTGTGTTCGGACCTTCGCTTCCTTCCACACACATCGGAGAAATTTGAAGCGGCCATTGACGATCTCGCATCGTTTCTTGGCATCGCTGCATATCGACCAGAGAAACGTGAGAGAGGAAAGACAGATAATTTATGGGCACTCTCTGACACATCGTTCTTAGTGATCGAATGCAAGAATGGTGTGCTTGTCGAGAGGAGTGAAATCACGAAGACTGAAGCGGGTCAGCTTGGTCAGTCAATGGAATGGTTCCGGTCAAGATATCCAGCTTCGCGAGCTGTGCCAATCATCATACACCCTACCCGCAAGTTGGCTTCTGACGCAGAAATGGTTTCTGGCATGCGAGTGATCGATGTCGTTGCTCTTGATAAGCTAAAACGCAACCTTCGCGAGTTCGGCAAACAACTCGGTGATGCGTCTGTTGGGTCAAATGCGTCAGCAGTCGCTCAGCGGTTGGAACAGTTTGGTTTTCGTGGGGAGCGCTTTGTCGAGACATTTACTAGCGTTCCAAAGTAGCAAACTTTGCGCCATTCGGCTCTGACGATCTGTTAAAAAAAGGTCCGTCGCAACCACCCAGCCTCTTGCCCACGGGGAGGCGGAGGGTTGGGGCGCCCCCGACCTGCGGACACCGGCTGGACCCCCGTCGCTATCGCGCGGTTTTTCTAGGACTTCGCAGCTCGCAATCGTCTTGCAAAACTCCCACCCGACCGCGCTGCTACAACTCGGTAAGTATGTCATGTAACCAACTACATGAGCGAGAACATGACCAACCCCTACCAGAACACCGCCACCGCGAAGCTGATCGCTGATCGTGTCCGCGACCTGTCGCACCGCAAGACCCAGGCTGAAATCGCGTCAGAAGCGGGCTTCGCGAATGCGAACATGATGACATTCCTGAAGAACGGTCGCAACAAGGTGCCGCTCGACCGCGTCCCGTCTCTGGCGAAGGCGCTGGAGGTTGACCCTGCTTACCTGATGCGGCTCGCCCTTGACCAGGCTGTCGGCGCAACGGCGGCGAAGGCGATCAACGAAATCTTCGGCACGCCCGCAACCGAGAATGAACGAGGTTGGCTTAACGAACTGCGCGATGCATCGGACAACACCGACCCGCGCCTGACCGCACGGTCGCGCACCGCACTGAGAGGAGTTTTCGGAAAATGAGTTCGCAGGACGACGCCATCTTCACCTTGCCCACTGCGCCGTCTGGCGTGTGGGAGAGTCTAACCGAAAACGAGAAGGGGTGGATCGAGTTCATCCGCATCATCTCATGCGGTAGTGACCCGAAGATCACCCCGACCCGCGTAAGCGCGCTGACGAAGCTGCTTGACGCGGGATGAGGCGTCGGCGTGAAAAAGCTCACCCGGTTCCCAATGTCAGAGAAGTTACCTCACCGTGCTTAAGCTGCTGACTTTCTTGAGCCAGCTTCAGATGCTTGCTAACCAAAGTGGTTCAACGCTGTTCAGAGTCATCTTGATCTGGAGGAGCGGGCATCTCGAGCAGGAATGTTCCATCAACCATCATACAGGCCTTGAAAGTGCTTTCATGCTCAAGGAGGTCTTCCAAGCGCCACCGAGTGACGCCCCGTCCTATGCGGACCGCTGCTGGGAAATCTCCATTGCGTTTCCATCGCCAAATGCTGTCTACGGAGCAGTTGTAACGAGCTGCAACCTGTTCAACGGTGAGAAAGGACGAGGTGTTGGTGGAAGTCGTAGTCATGTTCAGTTCCGGTCAGGCGTGATCCCAAAGGTGTTCATACTCAGCAGTTACTGCTCAGCCATAAAGCATTGGAGATGCAACGACGCTTTGTAGCCCATGTGTAGCCCAGATGGAGCAATCACAACAAGTCTTCAAACGTGCTTGGAAATTTTATGTATATTTCTCAATGGGATGAAGTGGTGCCCGGAGACGGAATTGAACCGCCGACACGCGGATTTTCAATCCGCTGCTCTACCAACTGAGCTATCCGGGCACATCTGCAAGGCGTTATCTTGCTTGGTGGCGGGGTGATACGTGACTGGCGCGGGGCTGTCCAGAGGGTTTTGGCAGAAAAATGCACCGGGCGGCAGATCATTGCGGGCGATGTTTAGGGTCGGTTAAATCTTCGGGATTTTCGTCGTCGATGGCTTGCGCGGGGATGGCATAACTGCCCGTAAGCCATTTGCCCAAATCAACATCTGCGCAGCGGCGTGAGCAGAACGGTTTGTATTTTTCATCCGATTTGCGGGTACAAATCGGGCAGATCATGCCAGTAACTCAGCCAAGGGCAGACGGTCGCGCTTGCGGGTGATCTCGAACAGGCCGAGTGTGGTCCAGCCTGCGAGATTGACCTCGGATTCCGATTTGAATGCGGCGCGGATCACTTGATCGAGGATGGCGCGGTCTTTTTTCGGCATCGGCGCGAAGTCGATCACCACCTGACCGCCAAGGCCGCGCAGCCGCAACTGGCGCGGCAATTCGCGGGCAGCGGCGATATTGGCTTTCAGCGCTGCACCGGGGCTGGTGTCGTTGCCGGTATTCACATCGACCGCGAGTAGGGCACGCGTGGGTTCGATCATCATATGGCCTTGGCCAAGATCCACGCGCGGGGTCAGTAGGGCGTCGATCATCTCCAGCACGTCATGCTCGGCAAAGCCACCCTCGATCACCTCATCGGGCTCGGGGTCAGCCCAGTCGCGCCAAGCGGTTTCGTGTGCGCCTGCCCCTTCGACCAGCAGTTCGGCATTGCCGATGGTGTCAGCCAGCACGGCCTGCGCCAGTTCTCGCATCGCGGCGATGTCTTCGGCGATTTCATCGTCATTGGCATGGGTGCAGGCGGAGCGCAGGATCAAACCCAGCGTCTCATCCGCGCCTTGCATCGCGGTTTTGGCAAGCGCTTCCAGATCATCGCGCAGCGGCTCGTCCTTGATCCGGCGTGAGATGTTCAGGCCGGGTGCGCCGGGGGTGACGATGGCGTAGCGGGATTTGAACAGCAGGCGGGTGGTGACGGGATAGGCTTTGCCCGCCTCGGCAGGCCCGGTGATCTGCACCAGTAGGCGTTGGCCGGGGGCGATGCCTGCGGTTTGGCGCAGGAAGCCTGAGCCTTCGGGCAGTTTCACGAACAAGCCACCTTGGCCCTTCATCGGGCGATCCGCAATGGCGCGGTAGATCGCACCGGGGAGCGGGGCGTCGGTGATCGGGTCAATCGCCAGATCGTGCAGCTGGCCGTCTACCACCAGCGCAGCGGCGGGGCGGTCTTTCAGGGTATCAAGCAGAACGGTGCGGGTCATTGGCGTTTCCAGACGGGGTAGCCTGCGGCGGCAAGCAGGGCTGCGGTTTCAGCCAAAGGCAGGCCAACAATGCCGGTGAAGCTGCCGGAAATCCACGGGATGAAGGCGCCAGCCGCGCCTTGGATCGCGTAGCCGCCGGCTTTGCCTTGCCATTCCATTGAGGCGAGGTAGGTGTTCAGCTCTAGGTCGGACAGGCGTTTCATTTTGACGGCGGAGACGCTTTCACGGCTCCAGATTTTGCCGCCGCGTTTGACGGCGATGGCGGTGATCACCTGATGACGGCGGCCACCGAGGTCGGTCAGGAAGCGCGCGGCCTCGCCCGCATCGGCGGGTTTGCCGAGGATGCGGCGACCCAAGGCGACTGTGGTGTCGGCTGTGAGGATGATGTCATCGGGGTCCGCTGCAATCGCGGCGGCTTTCTCGCGGGCGAGGCGGGCGCAGTAGGGGCGGGGGAGTTCGCCCTTCGCGGGGTCTTCGTTGATGTCGGGGGGGAGGATGGCGTCGGGGGTGATGCCAAGCTGCGCCAGAAGTTCCTTCCGGCGCGGGCTGCCTGATCCGAGGATGAACTTCATATGATCCCTGCCTCACGTTGGGCCAAAACAAGGAGTTCTCTCATGTTCGACAAGAGACGATCCGCTTCTTGCTGGTCAAAAAAGGTCTTCATCTGATCAGCCTCAATGAACGCATTTTTCGTCATCATTTCTTGCCGTTGCAGCGAGATGGCTGTCATTGCATCAACAAACGGGGATCCACTTAAATTAAGGTAGCGAGACAACTGAAATTTGAGATTTTCATAGTCAAACCCCAGTTCAGGTTGCGGTGCGAAAAGTATTTCGGCCTCTCCGCGAAACTTGGGCGTGACATCCAACAACTGGCCGCTCGGCGCTTCCCAAACACAATGATGCTCAGCTTCAAGAAACAGTTTGGGCGCTCGCCAAATGATCCAACCGTTTGATTCAGAGCCGCCGTGCTCAGCTACCATCTTCTTTACGTTTGGGAAGCAGTTGCTCGCCTCAAAACCTCCGACGGGAGAAACTGCCACACGTTTTGGTTTATGAAACCCATTGCGCTTACAAAACAACTTTACTGCCGCATCACTAGATTGCGGCACTTCCATTCTGAGTAGCAATTTACTTGAAGCGGTAGTTGATGCGGCCTTTGGACAGATCGTAGGGGGTCATTTCGACCTGCACCTTATCGCCTGCCAGAACCCGGATGCGGTTTTTGCGCATCTTGCCTGCCATCACCGCGATCAATTCATGGCCGTTGTCGAGTTCAACCTTGAATGTCGCGTTGGGCAAGAGTTCCTTCACGACACCGGGGAATTCGAGGATATCTTCCTTGGCCATGGTCTCTCCAATAGGATTTTGCCCGCGGAAGCCGCAGGCATTGGCGGGGGATATGCGCTTGTTGGGGGGGATTTTCAAGGGGGAAAATAAGAGCCTCCGGCGGGGATGTTTTTGCACAGAGGATGGGCTGGTCCCAACTCGGGACCATTTTTTGTTGTGGTATTAGAACGTGTTAGGATGGTCGCGTTAAGGGATTTTTAACGATTTCCACGGTTTGGGCGGCGCGGAAGACCTGTTCAGGCCAGTGTTGGTGGTTGAAGACTGAGCCTGTGGCGCGTACGGTTTCGATGGCGGAAAGCTCGATTTCGGCGATGGCCCAGCCGGGTTCGTTCAGCGCGGTTTGGGCGAGAATCCCGGTCTCGGGGAAACCTGTGTCAGAGGGGCCGTAGATCGCGGCGCTTCCCACATTCTCATCCACGGCGGGGCAGAAATCGCACAAGCCGACGGTGGGGGCGTGGACGACAACGCATTGGCCTTCCAGCGCGCGGGCCATGCTGCCCACTTTGACGCGGGTGTATCCGGCCAAAGTGTCGGTGCAGGATGGCACGAGGATGATCTGCGCGCCCGCTTCGATCAGCGCGCGGGCGAGCAGCGGGAATTCGCTGTCATAACAGATCAGCACGCCGACTTTGCCCAAGGCTGTGTCGAACAGTTGCAACGGGTTGCCTGCGATCACATCCCAGGTTTCGCGTTCAAACCGGGTCATCATTTGCTTGTCTTGGTAGCCAATGATGCCCTTGGGGCCATAGAAAGTCGCGCGGTTGGTCGGGCGGGCGTTGCCGAAATACGGGGCGGATGCGCCGAGGATATAGAGGTTGTGCCGTGCCGCGAGTTGGCAGTGCAAGGCATCGACGGCGGGCCCATGGCGGGCGACTTCGTGCAGGGCGGCCTCTAGGTCTTCGGAGATTTCGCGCGGGGCGAGCGAGGCCAGCTCCATACTGCCATATTCCGGGAACACCAGCAGCTGCGCGCCTGCGGCGACGGCGTCTTCGACCCATATGGTCAGCTTGTTGGCGTATTCCGCGAAATCGACAAGCGGTGAGAGCGGGTAGGCTGCGGCGGCGAGGATCATGGGTATCCAAGGGGTAGGGTGGATTTTAACCCACCGATGTTTCGGAGTGGTGGGTTGCACCCACCCTACAGTTTACGCATCCAGAATTGCAGGGGCTTGGTCGTCTCGGCGTCGGCCCCTACGTCTTTCCACGCGAATTCGGCAATGACGCCGGGCAGCGGTTCGTAGCCTCGGCCCAGCCAGAAGGCATCGTTGGAGCGGGCGTTTTCCGGCTTGAGCGGGTGGCTTTCCGGGCGTTTGACCGAGCAGAACGCGACATGGGCGCGCTGCATGGCGCGGGCGTGGTCTTCGCGCAGATCAATGAAGCGGTGGCCCAGACCGATGCCGCGATATTCCGGCAGCAGCACGGATTCTGCACCGTAGAGGATATCGGTGAGCGGGATATTCAGGGCGCGGAACGGCGCGGAGAACGCTTCGGCGTGATCCTCCATCAGGGTCGAGGTCGAGGCGCCAATCAGGCGGCCTTGATGGAAAGCCCCGATTAGAAGGGCTCCGGGATTGTCGCGGTAGGTTTGCAGATAGGCGCGCTCGTAGGCGAGGTTTCCATCGTAAAGGTAGGGCCAATCCCGGAAAATCGCGATGCGCAGGGCGGCGACGCCATCGAGAGCAGCTTCTAACGCAGGGCCAGTCAGGGAGCGGACTTCGATCTCGGCAGCGTTCATGCTGAGACCTGAGCGATCCAGTCGTTGAGATTGTAGAAGGTGGTGATGCGGGAAATTTTGCCATCCTTGAGGTCGAAGAAGGATCCGGCGGGCAGGATGTAGGTCTGGCCGCGGGCTTCGGGGAGGCCGGGGTCGGTTTTGAGATATGCGCCATGGACAGTGAATTCAGCCGCCGCGCGAGTGCCTGCGTCGTTGACGAAAATCTCAATGTCTTTCAGTTGCTCGCGGTAGGACACGCCCATATGGGCGCAGAATTCGGCGAATTTATCGCGCCCGTTGCGGATGCCGCCTTCGTTGACGCGGTGCTCGATGGTGTCGGTGACGCAGGCGAGCATCCCGGTGGGGTTCTCGGCGTTGAAGGCGGCGTAATAGGCGGTGATGGTGTCGCGTGCAGATTGGGTCATGCGGGCCTCATGCGGAATTTGGCGCATGGTGGCACGGGCGGGCGTGGTGGTCCAGACCGGGATCGGCAGGATGGTGGCGGTTTGCGACAGCGGTGGCCCGCTGTCGCAGGGGCGTTACAGCGCTGCCTTGATCGTCGTCGCGATCGGGGTGGTGGGGCGGCCGATCAGTTTGGACAGCGTGTGGCTTTCATCCAGCAGCGACCCGTTTGCTGCGGTATCGTCGCTGTCGGCAAGCACGTTGGCGAAACCTTCGGGCAGACCAAAGCTTTGCAGGATGCCTGCATAGGTGTCTTTCGGCAGATTGTTGAACGGGATGGTTTTGCCGGTCTGCTTTGAGACTTCGGCGGCGAATTCGGCCATCGTGAAGGGAATGTCGCCTGCGAGTTCATAGGTTTTGCCAGCGTGGCTGTCATCAAGGGCGGTGACGGCGATGGCTTCGGCATAGTCAGCACGGGCGGCAGAGGCGATGCGACCGTCGGCAGAGGCACCGATCAGCGCGCCGTGTTCGACGGATGCTTTCAGGCTGCCGGTGTAGTTTTCGGTGTACCAACCGTTGCGCAGGATGGTGGCGGGGATGCCAGAGGCTTTGAGTGCTGCCTCGGTTGCAATGTGATCGGCGGCCAGAATCATCGGCGAGGCGTCGCCTTTGAGGATCGAAGTGTAGATGATCCGCGCCACACCAGCGGTCTTGGCGGCGGTGATCACGGCGCGGTGTTGGCCAGAGCGGTCGTTGAAATCATTGGATGAAATCAGCACGAGGGTGTCGATGCCCTTGAGGGCAGGGGCCAAAGTTTCGGGCTTGGTATAGTCAAAGGCGCGGGCCGGGGTGCCGCTGATTTTCGCCGGATCGCGGACAAGGGCTATGATGTCGGCCTTTGGGGCGCGAGCTTTGAACGCTGCAAGGGCGAGTTGGCCGAGTTCGCCTGTGGCGCCGGTGAGTGCGATGGTCATGTTGTTCTCTTTGGTTGGATGTGGCGGTTCGATGCGCCAGAGATACGCCTTTACTTACGAAAGGGAAGAACCTACATTTTAGTAAGTATGGATTTTTTGCAAAGGCAGGATGATGAAGGATGGGGACAGCTATGTCGGCGATGTATTGGCGGCCGATTGCCCGACCCGGCAGGTGTTGAAACATCTGACCAGCCAGTGGGGGACGCTGGTCATGCTGGTGTTGTTGCGGGGAACTTGTCGGTTTTCGCTGCTGCGGCGCAGGATTGGCGGCGTATCCGAGCGGATGCTGGCGCAGACCTTGCAGCTTTTGGAGGGCGATGGGCTGGTGTTGCGGGTGGCCTACCCAGTGGTGCCGCCGCATGTGGAATATTCGCTGACGCCGCTTGGCATGGAAGCCGCCGCGCGGGTGGCGGCGCTGACTGACTGGATTGAGGCGAATTTGGATGAGATACAGGCGACATGGGCGGCGGCTTAGTATTGGGGGCTTCACGCCCCCAAACCCCCGTGGGATATTTGCACACAGAGGATGACAATTTTAGATAAAGTTTAGGGATTTAAAGTTCGGTCGGCGGCCCAAAGCGGTCGAGCATCCGGGTTTTGATCTGATCGCGGGCTTGGCGGTAGGCCGAAAGCTTGGCGTCGCGGCCTTCGCCCAAAGCTGTCGGGTCGATGATCGGCCAGTATTCGACCTCAAGGTGGTAGGATTTGGTCAGATCGAGGGCGGCGTGCTGGCTGGCGGGAGATAAAGCGATGATGAGGTCGAACTGGCCGAGATCGTCGCCAAGCCCCTGCATTTCCTCGAAAGACCGCGCACGGTGGCGGGCGAGTTCGATGCCCAATTCGGCGCAGACGGCGATGGAAAAGCCGTCGACCTCCATATCGTTCTTCACCCCCGCCGACTGCACATAGGCGCGTTGGCCGTAGAATTTCTTCATCATCGCTTCGGCCATCGGCGAGCGGACGGCGTTATGGTCACAGCAAAACAGCACCGATTGCGGAAATGCCATCATCAGCCCCAGTGCAACACGCAGATCAGGGTGAACAGGCGGCGGGCTGTGTCGATATCAACCTCGGCCTTGCCCTCAAGCCGTTCCTGCAACACCCGCGCGCCCTCATTGTGGATACCGCGCCGCGCCATGTCGATGGCCTCGATTTGGGAGGGGGGGAGACGTTTAACGGCCTCGAAATACGACTCACAAATCTGGAAATAGTCTTTCACAACTTGCCGGAACGGGCCGAGCGAGAGGTGAAATTCGCCAACTTTTTCGGTAGCCTCATTAGCAATGTCAAACACCAGCCGCCCTTCGCGGATCGCCAACCCCAAGCGGTACGGCCCCGGAACGGTCGGGCGGTCTTCGCGGATGGGCAGCGCGAAGCTGTTGTCTTCGAGCAGATCAAAAATCGCGACATTGCGCTCTTGCTCAATCGTTGGGGTGACGCGGGCGAGGCCTTTTTCGTCGATATCAATGGCGCAGATACGGTTCATTCTGCCCCCCTGTTCAAGCGATCCAACCGCGCGCGGACCGAAAGCCCATGCGCTTGCAGGCTTTCCGAGATCGCCAGCCGTTCGGCGGCGGGGCCAATCTGGGCCAAAGCCTCGGGGGTCATTTTGGCCAAGGTCGTGCGTTTCACAAAATCCATCACACTCAATCCAGAAGAAAACCGCGCCGAGCGGGCGGTGGGCAACACATGGTTCGGCCCGCCAACGTAATCGCCGATGGCTTCCGGTGTCCATGCCCCTAAGAAAATCGCGCCGGCATGGGTGATTTGTTGTGACAAAGCTTCGGGATCGGCGGTGCAGAGTTCCAAATGTTCGGGGGCTATGCGGTTCGACAGAAGTGCCGCCTCTGACAGATCGCGGGTGATGATCACCGCACCATTGTCGCGCCATGATGCGCCCGCAATGTCGCGGCGTTGCAAGGTGACAAGGCGTTTTTCCACTGCCAATGCGACGGCCTGACCAAAAGCCGCGTCATCGGTGAGCAGGATGGATTGCGCGGAGGCATCATGTTCGGCTTGGGACAGCAGGTCCAAAGCGATCCAGTCGGGATCGTTATCCCGGTCGGCAATCACCAGAATTTCCGACGGCCCGGCGATCATGTCAATGCCAACGCGGCCAAACACCCGGCGCTTGGCGGCGGCGACATAGGCATTTCCGGGGCCGGTGATTTTATCCACGGCCGCAATGGTTTGGGTGCCATAGGCCAATGCTGCCACCGCCTGCGCGCCGCCGATGCGGTAGATCGTATCCACCCCCGCAATGCGCGCCGCCAGCAAGACCAGAGGATTGATCACACCGTCGGGTGTCGGGCAGGTGATCACCAGCCTTTGCACGCCTGCCACTTTGGCGGGGATGGCGTTCATCAGCACCGAGGACGGATAAGACGCGGTGCCGCCCGGCACATAGAGACCAGCCGCCGATACCGGGGTCCAGCGCCAGCCGAGGCTTGCCCCGGCGCTGTCGGTCCACATCTCATCCTGTGGCAGTTGCCGGGAATGGTAGGCGCGGATGCGATCTGCTGCGAGTTCCAATGCCGCGCGATCCTCGGGCGAGACTTTGGCGCATTCGGCTTCGATCTCGTCCGGGCTGAAGGCGAGGGTTTCGGCGGTCAGCGTCAGGCGGTCGAACTTGGTTGTCAGCTCCAGCACCGCCGCATCGCCCCGGGCGCGGACATCGGCAATGATGCCCGCCACGGCCTGATCGACATCCTCGGCCTCTTCGCGCTTCATGCCCAGCAGGGCGGCGAAACGAGCCTCAAAATCGGTATCCGTCGTAGACAGAAAGCTGGGCATGGCGGCCTCCGGGAATTGCTGCGCTTGCATAGCGGCTGGGGCAGGGTGCTGCAAGAAAAACGCGAAGGACGGTGGTGCAAGGTGCCAACCGCGCGTAAGCGCTTAAGAGTCTTGCGGCGGCACGCCGCGCCATCAGATCACCCTTTCAGCCGCACTAGCCGCCGAAATGCGAAAACCGATAGGGCGAGGTGCCGTATTTCTTGCGAAACGACTTTGAGAAATGCGAGGTCGAGGCATAGCCGCAGGCCACCGCCACCTCTGTCACTTTCAGGTCGGTTTCCGCCAAAAGCGACCGCCCGCGCGCCAGTCGCAAATCGTTCATATAGCGCACCGGGGTGATGTTCAGATAGCGGCTGAACAGCCGCTCGATCTGGCGGCGCGACAGCATGAGATGCGCGGCACAAGCATCGAGATCAAAGTCTTCCTCGATATGCGCCTCCATAAAGGCCGCCGCTTGCAGCAGTTTGTCGTGGCGGGTGCCCAGGCGGGCGGCAAGTGAGGTGGTTTGCAAATCCTCCTCTTGCCTGCGCTGGGTGAGAAGGCACATGTTCATCACCTCTTGCCCCAAAGCGGGGCCGAAGCGGTCGTTGATCAGCTTCAGCATCAGATCGGCGGCAGCAACGCCACCGGCGCAGGTCATCACCCGGTCATCAATGCAGAATACTTGGCGGGCGGGCAAAAGATCGGGGTGGTTCTCGGCAAAGGCGTCGATATTGTCCCAATGCATGGTAAAGCGGTGGCCCTTCAGGATGCCCGCCTGCGCCAAAGCATAGGCCCCGGTGCAAAGCCCGCCGACCACCCGACCACGCCGCCACAACGACCGCAGCCAATCGCCCAAGGCTTGGCTGGCTTTGCCTTCCGGCTCCACTCCCGAACAGACCAAGACGATGCCTTCCGGTTTCGCCACGTTCCATGCGCCATCGACCATGATCGGCACACCATTCGAGCAGGCCACGGGTGCTCCATCATCTGACAAAACCTGCCAGCGAAACAGCACCTGTTGCGTCAGTTGATTGGCCATCCGCAAAGGCTCAATCGCCGAAGAAAAAGCCAGCATGGTGAACTTTGGCAGCAGAACGAAGGCCACGTCCAGCGGTTCCATCGCGGATGGCAGCGTCACATGCGCCGAGCCTTTGGCGACGAATTTGGCAATGTCGTTCATCAGGTCTCCTTTGCGCAATCCTAGCAGAGCCGCCGGGCAAACGCATCAGCTTCTGGGGGTTTGCGGTGGGGTATGGTCACATAATCTCGCTAAAATCCATAGAGATTAAATGTTCAGTTGACGGACGTAAATTTCCTGCCAAACAGGGCGAACGCAGTGAGGAGATTCTCTAAAGTGACATTTGCGGACATAAATCTTCTCTATTCGCTGTCGGGCTTCGTGGTGGGCATGATCGTGGGCTTTACTGGCGTCGGAGGTGGCTCCTTGATGACGCCGCTGCTGGTCTTGCTGTTTGGTGTGCATCCGGCGACGGCGGTGGGCACCGATTTGCTCTACGCGGCGGCGACGAAATCGGTTGGGGCTGTGATCCACAACAAGGCCAAATCGGTGGATTGGCGGATCGTGCGCAGGTTGGCGACGGGCTCGGTTCCGGCGACCTTTGTGACTTTCGCGGTGATGAACCATTATGATCTGCACACCAGCAAGGGCGGGATTTTGGCGCTGATGCTGGGGATCGTGCTGCTGGCGACCTCGGCCACCTTGTTGTTCCGCAACCAGATTGTTGAGTATTTCAGCCGCTTTGCCAGCAGTAACGAAAGCCGTGTCGCCGCCCAAACCATCATCACCGGGGTGATCCTTGGCGCGCTGGTGACGACCACTTCGGTGGGCGCGGGGGCGATTGGGGTGACGGCGCTGTTGATCATCTATCCGCGCTTGCCCGTGCTGCGGATTGTGGGGTCTGACATCGCCCATGCTGTGCCGCTGACGTTGATCTCGGGTCTTGGGCATTGGTGGTTTGGCGATGTGGATTTCGCCATGCTGGCCTCGCTGCTGATCGGCTCTATTCCGGGGATCATCGTCGGCAGCACGCTTGCACCGCGCCTGCCGGAAAAGGCGCTACGGGTGTTTTTGGCGATCATTCTGGTGCTGGTCAGCTTGAAGCTGATCTTCAGCTAAGCGTTCGGTGTCAATGCAAAAGGCCGCAGAAGTTTCCTGCAGCCTTTTGCTTATCATCTGAGACAATTTAGGTGCGGATGCCCGCAAAGCGTTGCTGCCAATCGGCGCGTTCTTCGTCTGTGATCTTGCGGAACAGGTTTTCCGGCACGGTGAAAGCGTGGCCAGCGGGCAGGGCGGACATCGCACTTGCCACATCATCCGGCCATGTCCAATCATCTGATCCCATCGCGGCCATCATTGTGGCGGCGGCATCGGGGATGAAGGGCGCGGACAGGATCGCATAAACCCGGATCAGGTTCAGGCTAAGGCGGATCATCGCCTGCGCGCGTTCGGGGTCGGTTTTCACCACGGTCCAGGGTGCGGCGGCTTGCAGATATTCGTTGCCGATCACCCAGATCGCGCGCAACTCGGCGCTGGCCTTGCGGACCTCCATCGACTCCATACAAGCGGCGTAGTCTTTGATACGGGTGCCGAGTTCTTCGATCAACCGCGCCTCTTGTTCGCCAAATTCACCGGCACTGGGCACTTCGCTGCCAAATTTTGCCACACAGAACTTGGTAACGCGGCTGACAAGGTTGCCCAGCACATCGGCAAGGTCTTTGTTCACCGAGACTTGGAAATTCTCCCAAGTAAACTCGCTGTCCGCCGATTCCGGGGCATGGCTCAGCAACCACCAGCGCCAGTAATCCGAGGGCAGGATCGACAAGGCCTGATCCATGAACACGCCGCGCCCGCGTGAGGTGCTGAACTGGCCGCCGTCATAATTCAGATAGTTGAACGATTTCAGGTAGTCGACCAGCTTCCAAGGCTCGCCCGATCCCAGAATAGTCGCCGGGAAGCTAAGCGTATGAAATGGCACGTTATCTTTGCCCATGAACTGATAATAGGTCACATCCTGCGCGCCCTTATCGGTACGCCACCAGCGTTGCCAAGCCTCATCGCCCAAGCCCTGGGCATCGGCCCATTCAGCGGTGCAGGCAATGTATTCGATGGGCGCGTCGAACCAGACGTAGAACACCTTGCCCTCCATCCCCGGCCAGATTTGATCGCCCTTTTTCACCGGGATGCCCCAATGCAAATCGCGGGTGATGCCGCGGTCCTGCAAGCCGTCACCGTCGTTCAGCCATTTCTTCGCAATCGAGGTGGTCAGGATCGGCCAGTCTTTTTTGCTGTCAATCCAAGCCTCTAGCTTACCCCGCAAGCTGCGCTGCATCAGATACAGATGCTTGGTGCTGCGGACCTCAAGATTGGTCGAGCCGGAAATCGTGGAATGTGGGTTGATCAGATCGGTGGGGTCCAGCTGCTTGGTGCAGTTGTCGCATTGATCGCCGCGCGCGGACTCGTAGCCGCAATTCGGGCAGGTGCCTTCGATATAGCGGTCGGGCAGAAAGCGGTGATCGTCGATGGAATAGATCTGAGATTCCTCAACCTCGCGGATCAGCCCAGCCTCGGCCAATTTGCCCGCGAAATGCTGGGTCAGCGCGTGGTTGCGCTGGCTGGAGGACCGCCCGAAATGGTCAAACGACAGCCGGAAACCCTTGGCGATGCGGGCCTGCACCTCATGCATTTCGGCGCAATATTCGGCCACAGGCTTGCCCGCTTTGGTGGCGGCCAGTTCGGCGGGCGTGCCATGCTCGTCGGTGGCGCAGATGAACATCACCTCATGGCCACGGGCGCGGTTATAGCGCGCGAACAGATCGGCCGGGAGCTGAGAGCCCACAAGATTGCCCAAGTGCTTGATGCCATTGATATAAGGAATGGCGGAGGTGATCAGAATCCGTGCCATGCAATGCCCTTTCCCGTCAGTTGCGCCCCGTTTAGCGCAAGCAGGGGCCAAGGGCTAGACAGGGTTCAGGTCTAGACGGGGATTATAAGCCTTTTGTGATGCGCCTAAGCGTGCCGTCGCCTTTCAATCCGCGCAAAACCGCGCCTGCGATATGCAGCATCAGCAGCGCCATCAGCAGTTTGGTCAGGATGCCATGCACGGCGAAACCCGCGTTTTCAAGCGCTTCTGAGGTGGGGGTGATGGCGGGCAGGGTGATCTGACCAAAGATCACCACATCTAGACCCGTGGCAGAACTGGCGATCCAGCCGGACAGCGGGATCGCCAGCATCAGCGCGTAAAGTGTTATATGGGTGGCACGCGCGGCGCGGTTTTGCCAGTGCGCAGTGGGGCCGAGCGGCAGTGGCGGCGGGCTGATCCGGTGCCAGATCAGCCGGATCACGGCAAGGCTTAGCGCTGTAAGTCCAAGTGTCTTATGCAGCCCATAAAGCCAAAGCGTTGAAAGATTAGGCTTAATCCAGCCAAGCGCGGTGCCAAGCACCAGCAAAGCCAAGATCAGCGCCGCCATGATCCAATGCAGCAGACGCGAGGCCAAGCCAAAATTTGTTGGAGAATTCCGCCACATTTAGTCACTGCGCGCAATGCGGGCAAGAATATCCAAACGCACCTGATCGCCGACCATATCCGACCAGCCCACCGCGCCGAAATCCGAGCGGTTGACGGCCCCGGTCAGCCGGATCGTCAGATGCGACAGATCGCCCGCGTCATGGCCCTTTTGCCGCCAGATCATCGCCTGCATCACCATCGGTTTGGTGACGCCGCGAATGGTGACTTGGCCCTTGACCTCGGCCCCCTCGCCCTTGGAACTGACAGAGGTGCTCTCGAAACTGATCTGCGGAAAGTCCGCCGAATCCAGAACTTTAGGACCCTTCATCGCCTGTGCGGCAAACGGAAACGAGGCATCGGCATGGGCTGCATCCAGCGTCACCGCAACATGGCTGGCACTGACATTCTTGAAATCCAGCGTCAGATCGGCGCGGGTGATTGGCATTTCCCCGCTAATTTTATCACTGCCGAAATCAGTCTCAAACCCGACAAGCGAGGCTTCGGGTTGCAGGGTATATTTGGCAGGGGCAGCGCAGGCGGGGCTGGCGCATAGCGCCAAAATCAACGGCAGAATGCGCATGAAAGCCTCCTTATCCTTAGGCAATGTAACACTAAAGCGGCTTGAGGCGCGCAAATTCGCGTGAGATCAGACTTCAGTCTGGTCGGGCCATTCAGGGGGGCTTTCCTTGTTACGGCGCGCCGCCTAGTCTGCGCCAAAATATTCTGCGCCAAAACAGGAGTGTGCGATGCAGCAGGTGCGTTTGGGGCAGACCGGAGTTTCGGTCTCAAAGATTTGTCTGGGCACGATGACATGGGGCAGCCAGAATTCGGAAGCCGAGGGCCATGCCCAGATGGATATGGCGCGGGCGCAGGGGGTGAATTTTTGGGACACTGCCGAGATGTATCCGGTCAATCCGGTGCGGGCCGAGACAGTCGGGCGCAGCGAGGAAATCATCGGCACATGGCTTGCCGCGCGCGGGGGGCGGGATGGTTTGGTGCTCGCCACCAAGGTGACGGGTGAGGGGCAGGACGCCGTGCGCGGCGGTGCGCCTTTGACCGGGGCGGTGATGCGGGCAGCGGTGGAAGATTCGCTGCGGCGGCTGCAAACCGATTACATTGATGTCTATCAACTGCACTGGCCCAACCGCGCAGCCTATCACTTTCGCGACATTTGGCACTTTGATCCGCGCGGCGGTGATAAGGCGAGCATTGAAGCGCATATGATTGAAATGCTTCACGTATCCGCCGAATTGATTGCTGAGGGTAAGATCCGCCATATTGCACTTTCCAATGAATCGGTCTGGGGCGCTGGGCGTTGGCTGGCGCTTGCCGACAAGCACGGATTGCCGCGTATGGCGACGGTACAGAACGAATATTCGCTGCTGTGCCGACAGTTTGACAGCGATTGGGCCGAGCTTGCGGCGCTGGAGGATATGCCGCTGCTGGCGTTCTCGCCTTTGGCAACCGGGCTGCTGACGGGCAAATACGCGGGCGATGTGATCCCCGAAGGCACCCGGCGGGCGCTGAATCCGACGCTGTCGGGGCGGATCACACCGCAGGTGTTTCCCGCCGTTGCGGCCTATCTCGGCATTGCCGCGCGGCATGGGCTGAACCCGGCGCAGATGGCGATTGCGTTTTGCATGACGCGGCCGTTCCCCTGCATTCCGATCATCGGCGCCACCGATCTCGCGCAGTTGGAGGTGGCATTGGGTGCGGCCGATCTGGTGCTGGACGCCGAGGTTCTGGCTGAAATTGATGCCGCCCACCGCGCGCATCCGATGCCGTATTAGGCGCGCGATGCGGCTTTGTTTGGCTTTGGCGCTGGTTTTGGCGGGGTGTACCTTGGGCGGCGGCAAGATGGATAAGCCGTCCGACACCGCCAATCCCATCACCGGCGACGCGATTGCGGTGACTTCTCTGGACGCGCCTCCGGGCGCGGTTGATCCTGCGAAGCCTGCGGTGGATGTTGCAAAACCGGATGCTGCACAGCCAGATCCGGCGCAAGTTGCGCCAACGCAGCCCGATCTGACAGGAGCTGATCCAACCCAAGCACCCGCACCGCCCGTTGCAGAAGTACCGGCGCGGGTGCTTGGGCCAGAGGAACTGGCCTGCGTAAAAAAGGGTGGGCAGTGGTCTGTTGCGGGCAAAGCGGGCGGGATGAGTTGCGTACGCATGATGCGCGATGCAGGCAAGTCTTGCCATAAGAAAAGCGACTGCGAGGGAGATTGCCTTGCCAGATCAAATACTTGTGCGCCCATCGCTCCTTTGTTTGGCTGTAATGAAATTTTGCAGGATAATGGCGCAATGGTGAACCTATGTATCGACTGATCGCAGTTTTGCTGCTCAGCGCCTGTGCGGCCGCGCCAACCACCGTGGCCGTCGGCCGCTACCGCGCGCCCGATGCGCCGATTTATTCCAATGCGGTGATGGATCAGAATCGGCTGGTCGGCACATGGAAACAGGTAGCGGCCTTTGGCGGCGAAGGCTGCAAGCCGGGTGGGGCAGAGATTTCCAAGAGCCCGAGTGGCTTGCAAATTCGCTATCGTCTCTGCGAATCCGGGGTGCAGATGGCGGGGGCGGGGGCGATGCAATCCGACACCGTCGGGCGGTTTACGGTACCGGGGCAGCCGGGGCCGTGGTGGATTTTGTGGGCTGATGGCGATTATCGCACGCTGGTGGTCGGCAGCCCGAACGGGCGGCTGGGCTTTATCCTGAACCGGGGCGCGTTTCCGCCGGATCGGCTGAAAGCCGCGCGGGATATCTTCGAATGGAACGGCTATGATCTGCGGCGGCTGACAGTCTACTGAGTCATCACCCGCTGCAACCGCGCCAGATGATCGCGCACGCCGCGTGCACCGAACGGGGCGGCGCGCACGAGGCCGTCGAAATGCTGCAAGATAGATTGCACCCGGTCAGGATCGCGAAACACAATATACTGCCGGCCGAGATAGACGACGGCAAGATGCGGGCCGAACACCGTCACCGGGCTGGAATAGACCTTGTGCGCGTCGAACAGATACAGCCGCAGCGCGGGATAAAACGTGTCACAGATCGCAATCAGATGATCCATCTGTGCATGGCGCGCATCGAGGGACAGGCCAGACCAGTAACCTAAGCCTCTGGCAAAGTTCGATAGTTCATGCAGCGGCATGGCGATTTCATAATCGGAATGCGCGGATTTCATCCAATCCAGCTGGTCTTGAAACGCCGCTATCGCCTGCTCGGCTGATTGGCCCAGATGATCGGCATATTCCCAAGCCACCACCTCTGGCGTCTTTAACATATCGGGCAGACTGGCGGGGACATGGCGGATTTTATAGCCAGCCGCGGCGCGGTGCCAGCCGATCAGTTCATGGTCAAACAGCGCGCGCGGTGCCTCGGTCAGGGTGACGGAACTGGCCAGCAACGCATCCACCGGTTCGGGGCGATCGGTCAGGCCCAACAGCCAGTCACACGACACGCCCAAAGCGGTGGCGCAATCGGCGGTCAGTTGCGCATTGGGCAGCCGGATGCCGGGGGCAAGCAGGGCTGAGACCGTCGAGCGATCTGCCCCGGTGGCGCGCGCCAAGGCGGCTTGGCTGATGCCGCGCTGCGCCATCGCTTCGGCAAGCCGCGTCCGAAACAGGGGGGCACGGGCGCGTTTGTCAATAAAATCCGGCATGTGTTTTATATTATCTGCAATGGTGACGAGATGTTGCATATCCTCGGACTTCCGCCACGATTTGGCAAGTGCTAGCATAGGCAGATAACCCCTTTATGAGGAAAGATATGCCGCAGACTCGCGTGATGGAGTGGCCGACTGTGGTGGTTTTGTTGGCGACTTATACCGTCTTTGCGCTGGGCGGCTGGGGTTGGGCCAGTGCGGGTGCGGTTTCGATTCTACTCACCGGAATTGCCTTGGCACAGTTTTCCTCGTTGCAGCATGAGGTGCTGCATTGCCATCCGTTCCGCGCGCAATGGCTGAACGAGGCGCTGGTGTTTCCGGCACTGATGCCATTCGTGCCCTATCTGCGCTTCAAAGACACGCATTTGCAGCACCATTTCGACCCGGCGCTGACCGATCCCTATGATGACCCCGAGTCGAATTATCTTCAGCCAGAGGTTTGGGCCAAAACAGCGTCACCGATGCGGATTTTGTTGCGCTGGAACAACACCTTGGCTGGGCGGATGCTGCTTGGCCCGGCTTTGGGCTGCTATATTTTTCTACGCGATGAACTGGCGCTGCTGCGCAGGGGCGATGGCCGGGTGTTGCTGGCTTGGGGGCTGCATCTGATCGGGCTGGTGCCGTTGTTGCTGTGGCTAGAGTGGGTGCAGATGCCGATCTGGGCCTATCTGCTGGCGGTTTATCTGGGCACTGCTTTGCTGAAAATCCGCACCTATCTGGAGCACCGCGCGCATGAGGCGTTTCGTGCCCGCACCGTGGTGATTGAGGATCGTGGGCCGCTCAGCTATCTGTTTTTGAACAATAATTTCCATGTCGTGCATCACATGCACCCCGCCGTGCCGTGGTATGAATTGCCCGCGCTGTATTCCAGGCGGCGCGAACATTATCTGCGCCGCAATGAGGCTTATGTCTATCGCAGCTATGGTCAGATTATCCGGCAGTATTTCTGGCGCGCGAAAGACCCGGTGCCGCATCCGATTTGGCCCGTGCGGCAGGGCGAGGTCGGGCAGGATCAGCTGTAACGGTAAGCGGCGGAGAATCGCCACAGAAGTGATTCGCGACCCCTTGTTTCTGCTGGCCTTTGTGATTCGTTTTGGCTAGTCTGAACCTCAGACCGGGATAACCCGGCATGACCGGGGAAACCCGGTATCGGCAGAGCAGACGGCAAAACAGGCGGATTTTCCATGACTGAGATGGTCTATGGCTCGATGCCCACACGGGTATCGGAACCGGTGATTCCCCGCTGGTGGCGGACGATTGACAAATGGACGCTGACGGCGGTGTTGGTGCTGTTTGCCATTGGTCTGCTGCTGGGCTTGGCGGCCTCGGTGCCGCTGGCCGAGCGCAACGGGCTTGACCCCTATTATTACGTCACCCGGCAGGCGTTTTTCGGCGGCATGGCGCTGCTGGCGATCTTTGGCGTGTCGATGATGTCGCCCGCGATGGTGCGGCGTCTGGGGGTGCTGGGCTTTGCGGTGTCGATGCTGGCGCTGATGCTGTTGCCGATGTTTGGCACCGATTTTGGCAAGGGAGCGATCCGCTGGTTCAGCTTTGGCTTTGCTTCGGTGCAACCGTCGGAGTTTCTCAAGCCCGGCTTTATGATCGTGATCGCTTGGCTGATGGCATCGTCCCAAGATCTGAACGGCCCGCCGGGCAGGCTGATTTCGTTCGCTTTGACGGTGACAGTGGTGCTGTTTTTGGCGTTTCAGCCGGATTTCGGCCAAGCCATGCTGGTGCTGTTTGGCTGGGGCGTGATTTATTTCGTCTCGGGCGCGCCGATGATCCTGATCGTGACAGCGGTGGGGTTGACGGGGATTGGCGGCTTTGGCGCTTATCATTCGTCGGAGCATTTCGCGCGGCGGATTGACGGCTTTCTGAACTCGGATGTCGATCCGCGCAGCCAGATGGGCTATGCGACCAGCGCCATTCAAGAGGGCGGTTTCTTTGGGGTGGGTGTGGGTGAGGGGCAGGTCAAATGGACGCTGCCCGATGCGCATACCGATTTTATCATCGCGGTCGCGGCGGAGGAATATGGCCTTGTGCTGGTGTTGGTGATCATCGCGCTTTACGCGACGGTGGTGGTGCGCAGTCTGGTGCGGCTTACGCGTGAGCGTGATCCGTTCACCCGGTTGGCGGGCACGGGGCTGGCGTGTATTTTCGGCGTGCAGGCGATGATCAATATGGGGGTGGCGGTGCGTTTGCTGCCTGCCAAGGGGATGACGTTGCCGTTCGTATCTTATGGCGGGTCTTCAGTGATCGCGGCCGGGATCACCGTGGGGATGCTACTCGCAATGACGCGTAGCCGTCCGCAGGGGCAGATGTCTGATATTTTCAAGCGAGGGCGCTGATGCCTTTGCTGTTGATCGCGGCGGGCGGCACCGGGGGGCATATGTTCCCGGCGCAGGCTTTGGCCGAGGCGATGATCGCCCGTGGCTGGCGGGTCAAGCTGTCGACCGATGCGCGCGGGGCGCGATATGCGGGCGGGTTTCCGCAATCGGTTGAAATTGTGCAGTTATCCTCGGCCACATTTGCGCGCGGTGGGATGGTTGCGAAACTTGCGGTGCCGTTTCGGATTGCGGGCGGTATCGTCTCGGCGCTTGTATCGTCGTTGCGGGATCGGCCCGATGTGGTGGTGGGCTTTGGCGGCTATCCGTCGATCCCGGCGCTGACGGCGGCTTGGGTGTTGCGCCGCCCGCGGATGATACACGAGCAAAACGGCGTGTTGGGGCGGGTGAATACGGTGTTTGCCAAGCGCGTCGATAAGGTGGCTTGCGGCACTTGGCCCACCGCTTTGCCTGCCGGGGTTGAGGGGATTCATACCGGAAACCCGGTGCGGGCCTCGGTTCTTGAGCGGGCGGGGGCGGGTTATATTGCGCCCGGCGACTACCCGATGGAATTGCTGGTGATCGGCGGCAGCCAAGGCGCGCGGGTGCTGTCGCAGGTGGTGCCTGCGGCGGTGGCGGCTTTGCCGGACGCCTTGCGCGGTCATCTGCGGGTGGCGCATCAGGCGCGGGCCGAGGATTTGTCGGCCGTGGTCGCGGCTTATGCCGAGGCGGGTGTGCGGGCGGAAGTAGAGCCGTTTTTCACCGACATCCCGCGTAGGTTATCCGAGGCGCAACTGGTGATCTCGCGCTCTGGCGCATCTTCGGTGGCAGATATTTCGGTGATCGGGCGGCCATCCATTCTGGTGCCGTTTGCGGCGGCTACGGGCGATCACCAGACGGCGAATGCGCGGGGGTTGGTGGATGCCGGGGCTGCGGTTTTGATGCCCGAGGTTGGGCTTGACCCAGCGGCACTGGCCACGCAAATCGCGGCCATTCTGGACAATCCGGCACAGGCAGAGGATATGGCGCGCAAAGCCCAAGCGCAGGGCAGGCCAGATGCCACCGAACGGCTGGTGGCGCTGGTTGAGGCTTTGGCGGGTTAGGGTGATACGATGAATGCGACGAAACTTCCGATGGAACTGGGGCCGATCCACTTTGTGGGCATTGGCGGCATTGGCATGTCGGGCATTGCCGAAGTGCTGATGACGCAAGGTTTTGCGGTGCAGGGGTCGGATGCGAAGGCGTCAAAAATTACCGATCGGCTGGTGGGGTTGGGCGCTGCGTTCTTTGAGGGGCAAGCGGCCAGCAATATCGGCGAAGCCGCCGTGGTGGTGATTTCCTCGGCGATCAAAAAGGGCAACCCGGAGTTGGAGGAGGCGCGGCGGCGTGGCCTGCCAGTGGTGCGCCGTGCCGAGATGCTGGCCGAGTTGATGCGGTTGCGCAGCAACATCGCTATCGCGGGCACGCATGGCAAAACCACGACGACGACGATGGTGGCGACCTTGCTGGACAAGGGCGGCTTTGATCCGACCGTGATCAACGGCGGGGTGATCCACGCCTATGGCTCGAACGCGCGGGCCGGGGCTGGCGAATGGATGGTGGTTGAGGCCGATGAGAGCGATGGTTCCTTCAACCGTCTGCCCGCCACGATTGCCATCGTAACCAACATTGACCCCGAACATATGGAGCATTGGGGCACCTTCGATGCCCTGCGCAAAGGCTTCTATGATTTTGTCAGCAACGTG
This sequence comes from Pseudomonadota bacterium, assembly GCA_040387915.1. Classification (GTDB taxonomy): domain Bacteria; phylum Pseudomonadota; class Alphaproteobacteria; order Rhodobacterales; family Rhodobacteraceae; genus Cypionkella. The sequence continues at coordinate 84,995 of JAZKCV010000004.1, read as the reverse complement.
CCGTTTTACGGTTTGGCGGTGTGCTGCACCGATCATCCGGAAGTGCAGGCATTGGTGGGCAAAGTCACCGACCGCCGCGTTGTGACCTTTGGCTTCAATGCGCAGGCCGACGTGCGGGCGGTGAATCTGACCTATAACAACGGCGTCGCGCATTTCGATGTCGCCTTGCAGGGCGAAGGGCAGGGCGCTGTCATTGAGGGCTGCATCCTGCCGATGCCGGGGGATCACAACGTCTCGAACGCTTTGTCGGCGATTGCCGTCGCCCGCCATCTCGGCATGAAGAAAGAAGAAATCCGCGAGGCTTTGGCCGGTTTTGCTGGCGTCAACCGCCGCTTCACCAAGGTCGCCGAAGTGAGCGGCGTCACCATCATTGACGATTACGGCCACCACCCGGTGGAAATTGCCGCTGTGCTGAAAGCCGCCCGCCAAGCCACCAAGGGCCGAGTGATCGCGGTGCATCAACCGCACCGCTATTCGCGGCTGTCCAATCTGTTTGAAGAATTCTGCACCTGCTTCAATGAAGCCGATGTGGTCGCCATCGCCGAGGTTTATGCGGCGGGTGAGGAACCTATCCCAGGCGCATCCCGCGATGATCTGGTGGCGGGCCTGATTGCCCATGGCCACCGCCACGCCCGCGCGATCACCGATGAGGTTGATCTGGCGCGGCTGGTAAAAGAACAGGCGCAGCCGGGCGATATGGTGGTGTGTCTGGGTGCGGGGTCAATCTCGGCTTGGGCGAATGGCTTGCCCGCGCGGTTGACGGGGAAAGTGGCATGAGCCTGCCGCTGCTTCTGGGCTGTATCTGGGTGGTTGCGGCGACGATCACCGCGATGTTGCCGATGAAGCAACAAATGGTGCCGGGGATGACGCTGATCGTGCTGGCTCCGGTGTTATTGCTGTGGATCGGCCTGACACATGGCTGGCTGTGGGTGGTGCTGGGCCTGTTTGCCTTTGGGTCGATGTTCCGCCGCCCGTTGATCTATTTCGCGCGGCGTGGGCTGGGCTTGCCTGTCGAGTTACCGCCGGATTTACGCAAGTGATCGCATTGGTCGCGGGGCTTTTGTGGCTGGTGGTGGCCAATGTCACCGGGATGCTGCCAAGCCGCGATTACCACTGGCGCAATGCCTATCGGCTGATCGCGGTGGGGTTGCCGCTGTTGATCTGGCTGACTTATGAAAATGGGCCGTGGTGGGGGCTGGCGTTTCTGATTGCCGCCGGATCGGTGCTGCGCTGGCCTTTGCGCTATTTGTGGCGCTGGATGCGGGCGCGGCTGAGTCATTGACCTCAATCGGGCTTAAGCCCGTTCGCACTTGAGCCTAGCGCCAAATCGCCTAAAAAGGCGGGCATGACATATCATCTTCCCCCTGTGCGCGGCACCCTGACGCCGCATCGCCCCTTGGCGGACCTGACTTGGCTGCGCGTCGGCGGGCCTGCGGATTGGCTGTTTCAGCCTGCGGATGAGGCGGATTTATGTGAATTCCTCGCCGCTTTGGACCCCGAAGTTCCGGTGTTCCCGATGGGGGTGGGCAGCAATCTGATCGTGCGCGATGGTGGCTTACGCGCGGTGGTGATCCGGCTGGGGCGGGGGTTTAACGCGATTGCTTGCGACGGCACGGTGACGGCGGGGGCTGCGGCTTTGGATGCGCATGTGGCGCGCAAGGCTGCCGAGGCGGGGCTGGATTTGACGTTTTTGCGCACCATTCCGGGCAGTATCGGCGGTGCGGTGCGGATGAACGCGGGGTGTTACGGGTCTTATGTGGCGGATCATCTGATCTCGGTGCGCTGCGTGACGCGGGCGGGCGAGGTGGTGGAGTTGCCTGCTGCTGATCTGAAGCTGGCGTATCGTCAAAGCCAGTTGCCTGACGGCTGGGTGGTGGTATCGGCGACCTTTCGGGCTGATCGCGTTGATCCGGCTATGTTAGATGCGCGCATGACCGATCAAATCGCCAAACGCGATGCCAGCCAACCCACAAAAGACCGCTCGGCGGGCTCAACCTTCCGAAATCCCATCGGCCATTCCAGCACCGGGCGCGCCGATGACAGCCACGAGCTGAAAGCGTGGAAGGTGATCGACGATGCGGGCATGCGCGGGTTTACGCTGGGCGGTGCGCAGATGTCGCCGATGCACTCGAACTTCCTGATCAATATAGGGGGGGCGACGGCCTCTGACCTCGAAGATTTAGGCGAGGAAGTGCGAAAAAGGGTTTTCCAACAGAGCGGTATCACGTTACAGTGGGAAATTATGCGGGTCGGTCAACGTAACGCGTGAACAACAATATCATGGACCAACAAAGGTCTGGATGAGGCAGTACATGGCGGGCGGCTTATCAAAAGCGGCTTCCAAAGTAGCGGTGTTGATGGGTGGGCCTTCCGCAGAGCGGGAAGTTTCTCTGTCGTCTGGACGCGCATGTGCGTCCGCGTTGCGGGAAGCAGGGTATCAGGTGGTTGAGGTCGATTGCGACCGCGATCTGCCCGCACGGCTGGCTGAAATCAAACCCGATGTCTGCTTCAACGCCTTGCATGGCCGCTGGGGTGAAGACGGCTGCGTGCAGGGCATCTTGGAATGGCTGAAAATCCCCTACACCCATTCCGGCGTGCTGGCCTCGGCCTTGGCGATGGACAAGGCGCGCGCCAAGGAAGTCTTTGCCAGCGCAGGTCTTCCGACCGTACAATCGGTGATCGCGGCGCGCGAGGATGTCAGCTTAGGCCATATCCTGCCGCCGCCCTATGTGGTGAAGCCCAATAATGAAGGCTCGTCGGTCGGGGTTTATATCGTCCGCGAGGGCTCGAACGCGCCGCGTCTGGCCGAAACTATGCCGGAAAAGGTCATGGTGGAAACCTATGCGCCGGGGCGGGAATTGACCTGTGCGGTGATGGGGGATCGGGCGCTCTGCGTCACCGACATCATCACCAATGGCTGGTATGACTTTGATGCGAAATACAAAACGGGCGGTTCGCGGCATATTCTGCCTGCCGATCTGCCGGAAGAAATCACCGCCGCTTGCCTTGACTACGCCCTGCGCGCTCACAAAGCTTTGGGCTGCCGCGGCGTCAGCCGTACCGATTTTCGTTGGGACGAGACGCGTGGCTTGGATGGCTTGATCCTGCTGGAAACCAACACCCAGCCGGGGATGACCTCGACCTCACTCGCCCCGGAACAGGCGGGCTTCTTAGGCATCTCCTTCCTCGCCTTCTGCGCCTGGATGGTGGAGGACGCCTCGTGCAATCGCTAGGCCGCGCCCCCCAGATGCCAAGCAATATCCGCCGCGATCCGGCCCCGACGCGCTGGCAATACCGGATGCAGCGGCTGTGGTTGACGCCGCTGTTTCGCGTGGTTTGCCGTCTGGGCCTGCCGCTGACCGTGGTGGCGCTGATCGCAACCGGGGTGCTCTACAGCGATGCGCGTCGCGCCGCGATCGTGCAAAGCTTTGTCGATCTGCGCACCAAATTTGAACAGCGGCCAGAGTTTCGCGTCGGCCTGCTCTCGGTCGAAGGCGCTTCGCGCGATTTGACCGATGCGGTGCGGGCCAAGCTGGCGCTGAAGCTGCCGCAATCGTCGTTTGATCTGGATATGGATGCGCTGCGCGCCCGTGCCGAAGCTTTGGATGCGGTGGCCTCTGCCGAGCTGCGGGTACGTTCCGGCGGCGTGCTGCAAGTGGTGCTGACCGAGCGGGTGCCGGTTGCGGTGTGGCGCAGCCCGACGGGATTGCAGCTGCTGGACGCTACCGGGCACCGCGTTGCGGGCCTGTCTGCGCGGGCGGATCGCGCAGATCTGCCGCTGGTGGCGGGCGAGGGGGCCGAGGCCGCGATGCCGGAAGCCTTGGCGATTTTCGACACCGCCCGCCCGATCAGCGAGCGCGTGCGCGGGTTGATCCGGGTCGGCGAACGCCGCTGGGATCTGGTGCTGGACCGTGATCAGCGCATCATGCTGCCCTCTGTGAATCCGGTGGCAGCGGTGGAACATCTGCTGGCGCTGAACGCCGCTGACAAACTGCTGGAACGCGACATTCTTTCGATAGACCTAAGAAATCAAGACCGCCCGGCGATCCGGCTGGCTCCGTTTGCAATGAACGAAGTCCGCCGCGCGCAAGGGCTGGCACCGGTAACGGAGAGCGGATTATGACAGACCTTTACCAATCCCAACGGGCAATGCGCAACATGCGGCGGGCAGCGATGCAGCGCGGTGTGGTGGCAATTTTGGATGTCGGCACGTCGAAGATTGCCTGTCTGGTGCTGCGGTTCGACGGCATTGAAGACGAGCGCGACAGCGATGGTGTCGGCCCGATGGCCGGGCAGTCGAGCTTCAGGGTGATCGGCGCTGCGACGACCCGTTCGCGCGGGGTGCGGTTTGGCGAAATCGCGGTGATGAATGAAACCGAGCGCGCCATTCGCACGGCGGTGCAAGCCGCGCAGAAGATGGCGAATGTGCGGGTGGATCACGTGATCGCGTGCTTTAGCGGTGCGGAACCCCGCAGCTACGGCTTGGCGGGCGAATGGGAATTGCAGGATTCGGTTGTGACCGAGCAAGACGTGGCCCGCGTGCTGGCCGCCTGCGATGTGCCGGATTTTGGCGACGGGCGCGAGATTTTGCACGCCCAACCGGTGAACTTCGCCCTTGATCATCGCTCAGGTCTCGGCGATCCGCGCGGCCAGATCGGCAACCGTCTCGCTTGCGATCTGCATATGCTTTCGGTCGATGCCTCAGTGGTGCAAAACCTGCTGTATTGCATCAAGCGCTGCGATCTGGAATTGGCCGGGATTGCGTCTTCGGCTTACGTTTCGGGGATTTCCTCGCTGGTGGAAGATGAACAGGAACTCGGCGCTGCCTGCATTGATATGGGCGGCGGTGCCACCGGCATCTCGATCTTCATGAAAAAGCACATGATCTATGCCGATAGCGTGCGGATGGGCGGCGATCATGTTTCGTCCGACATCTCCAAGGGCCTGCAAGTGCCGCTGGTGGTGGCCGAGCGCATCAAGACCAAGCATGGCGGCGTCCATGCCACCGGGATGGACGACCGCGAGATGATCGAGATGGGCGGCGATTCGGGCGATTGGGAGAAAGACCGTCGGCAGATTTCGCGCACTGAACTGATTGGGATCATGCGTCCGCGCGTGGAAGAAATCCTCGAGGAAGTCCGTGCGCGTCTGGATGCGGCGGGTTTTGACAGCCTGCCCAGCCAGCAGATCGTGCTGACCGGCGGCGCAAGCCAGATCCCCGGCTTGGATGGTTTGGCCAGCCGCATCCTGGGCCAGCGTGTCCGCATGGGTCGCCCTTTGCGTGTGCAGGGCCTGCCGCAAGCCGCAACCGGGGCGGCTTTTTCCAGCGCCGTGGGCCTGTGCCTGTTCGCCGCACATCCGCAAGATGAATGGTGGGATTTCGACATTCCGACCGAGCGCTACCCGGCGCGCTCGCTGAAACGCGCCTTCCGGTGGTTTAAGGACAACTGGTAATCCGCTAAATCCGGTAACATTGGCGAAATACCGCTAATATCTGCATCACTGGCCCCATATTTTGTGGGGCCAGTATGTTTTTTGCGTGACCTTTTGGCTATCTGTGGATAGAATCGAGGATAATTCGGCGGACTCTGCTTCGGGACAGGCAGGGGACAGACTGATAGGCAAATCGGCGGCAGAAGCCCGCGTATAAGAACAGGCGGATAAAAATGGCATTGAATCTGATCATGGCCTCGGCGCGCGAAGAGTTGAAGCCGCGTATCACGGTGTTTGGCGTCGGTGGCGCAGGCGGCAATGCCGTCAACAACATGATCGAGAAGAACCTTGAGGGGGTCGAGTTTGTTGTCGCAAACACCGACGCTCAGGCGCTTCAGCAATCAAACGCTCCGGTCAAGATCCAGATGGGTCTGAAAGTCACCGAAGGTCTGGGTGCAGGGGCGCGCCCGACCGTTGGGGCTGCTGCGGCCGAAGAAACCATCGAAGAAATCGTCGATCACCTCGCGGGCGCGCATATGTGCTTCATCACTGCTGGCATGGGCGGCGGCACGGGCACCGGGGCGGCCCCGATCATCGCGCAGGCTGCGCGCGAATTGGGCGTGCTGACCGTGGGCGTTGTCACCAAGCCGTTCCAGTTTGAGGGCAACAAGCGGATGAAGCAAGCCGAAGATGGCATCATCGCGCTGCAAAAAGTGGTCGACACCCTGATCATCATTCCGAACCAGAACCTGTTCCGTCTGGCGAACGAACGCACCACGTTTACCGACGCTTTCGCGATGGCGGATGATGTGCTGTATCAAGGTGTTAAGGGCGTCACCGATCTGATGGTGCGCCCCGGCCTGATCAACCTCGACTTCGCCGACGTGCGCGCGGTGATGGATGAGATGGGCAAGGCGATGATGGGCACCGGCGAAGCCACCGGCGACAACCGCGCCGTCGAAGCCGCCGAAAAAGCCATCGCCAACCCGCTGCTGGATGAGATTTCGTTGCACGGTGCCAAGGGTGTGCTGATCAACATCACCGGCGGCTATGATCTGACGCTGTTTGAATTGGATGAGGCCGCCAACATCATCCGCGAAAAGGTCGATCCTGACGCGAATATCATCGTCGGCTCCACCTTGGACACCTCGATGGAAGGCACTTTGCGAGTATCCGTGGTTGCCACGGGCATCGACGTTGGCCAAAATCGGGCAGAGATGCCAGCCACCCGCCGCTCGATGGCGCAGCCGCTGGCACCAGCCGCCCCGGCCCCCGAGCCGAAACCTGTGGCCCAAGCCCCGGCACCGCAACCCGCCCCGGTGCAGCAATACCAAGCCCCGGCGCAGGATTTGTTCCAAGCCCAGCCCAGCTTCCATGACCATGCCGAAGAGATGATGGAAGACGACATGCCCGCCCCGGCTTACCGCCCGGCAGCGCAAGCCCCAGTGCAACAGCCGCGCGCGCAAGCCCCGGCACCACTGTCGCTGGACGCCGACGCAGGTAGCTTTGTCGCCCCTCGCCCGCGCGCTGCGGGTACTCCATCGCCCGAGGCTTTGGCCCGGCTGCAAGCAGCTGTGTCGAAATCACCATCGCAAGCGGGGGCTGCACGTCAGCCCGTGCAACAACCGCAGCCGCGTATGGCGGCCCCTGCGCCCGCCCCGAAACCTGCTGAGCGGCCACGTTTTGGCATCGGCAACCTGATCAACCGCATGGCAGGTGGAGCTGCGGAACAAGCGCCCGAACGCGCGCAATCGACACGCCAGCAACCGCCCGTCACCGCCTATGATGACGAGCAAGAACTGTCGGCAGATCAAGAGCGGATCGAGATCCCGGCCTTCCTGCGCCGTCAAGCCAACTGAGTCGGGGCTTGGCCCTAGTTGACGCAAACGTAACAGGCCCGGAAATATCCGGGCCTTTTGCTATTAAAATCAATATATTGCACCATTATATCTCTGTTACACTCCGTTACAAACTGTGAGTTGAGATCACGCCCCTTCGGACTTAGATCATTCATGCGGCCACAGGCCTTACCAAATAATGAACGTCTCGGAGAGTTCCGTTGCAAAATACGCTGAAAACCACGGCTGTCTTTACCGGCTTCGGCTTGCACTCGGGTGCTGCCGTCACGATGAAAGTGCATCCGGCGGCGGCGGACCACGGCATCTGGTTCCTGCGATCGGATGTAACTGGCGATGCGATGATCCCGGCGCGTTGGGATGCGGTTGTGCCGTCAAAGCTTTGCACCTTGGTTGCCAATGCGGCGGGGGCCAGCGTGTCGACGATTGAGCATGTGATGGCGGCTTTGGCGGGTTCTGCGATCAGCAACGCGCTGATTGAGATTGATGGACCGGAAGTGCCGATTTTGGATGGCTCGGCGGCACTTTTTGTCGAAGGCTTTCTGAACGCGGGCATCGTGGCGCAAGCAGCACCTGTGGTGGCTATTCGTATCCTGCGCGCGGTGGAAGTGCGCGATGGCGCGGCTTTTGCGCGGCTGGAGCCGTCGGATATGCTGGAAATTGATTTCAAGATCGATTTCGAGGATGCCGCGATTGGTAAGCAGTCAAAGATGCTGAACATGTCAAACGGCGCGTTTGTGCGCGAATTGTCGGACAGCCGCACCTTTTGCCGCAATGCCGATGTGATCGCAATGCAGGCGCGTGGGCTGGCTTTGGGTGGCACGCTGGAAAATGCCGTGGTGTTTGACGGCGCGAAAGTGTTGTCGCCGGGCGGCTTGCGTCATTCGGATGAACCTGTGCGCCATAAGATGCTGGATGCATTGGGTGATCTGGCTTTGGCGGGCGCGCCGATCCTTGGCCGCTACACTGGCGAGCGTGCGGGTCATGCGATGACCAACCGCCTGTTGCGCGTGCTTTTCGCGACTCCGGGCGCTTGGGCAGAGCAAGATTGTGAAGGCCTTGCGGGCGGAAAGCTGCCCGGCGTTGGCGTTCATCGTGGCGATCTGCCCCTGCGCGGCTAAAACCATTCGGCAAAGCGTGAAAGCCGTTTTGCGCCTGCGATTTTTCTGTGCTACGAGGGGCGAAAGCGCGGTGAACGCGGCCCTATGTTTGGGGCCCTCGGCGCGGGTTATTGGGGTAGGCGGAAGATGGCAGGCGGACAGTCGGGCAAAGCTCTGCGGATGCTGGGTATGGTGGTGCTTGTGGCCTTTTTGGCTGCCTGTTCACAGAAAAAGCAGAATGATACTGCGGCGTTAGACAGCCTGACGGCTGAGCAGCTTTACAAGCGTGGTGAGCTGGCGCTGGAAGTGCGCCGGGGCAAAAACGAAGACGCTTTGGCCGATTTTGAAGCGGTCGAGCGGCTTTATCCCTATTCGGAATGGGCCAAGCGCGCGCTGATCATGCAGGCGTTCACCCAGCACAAGAATAAGAAATACGAAGAAGCCCGCATCGCGGCGCAACGTTACCTCGATTTCTACCCCGGCGATGAAGACGCGGCCTATGCGTCCTATCTGCTGGCCTTGTCCTATTACGATCAGGTTGATGAAGTTGGCCGCGACCAAGGCCTGACCTATCAGGCGCTGCAAGCTTTGCGCGTGGTGATTGAGCAATATCCTGACAGCGAATATGCCAAATCGGCGACGCTGAAGTTCGACCTCGCCTTCGATCACTTGGCGGCGAAGGATATGGAAATCGGGCGCTATTACCTGAAGCGTGGCAACTACACCTCGGCGATCAACCGTTTCCGCTCGGTGGTGCAGGATTTTCAGACCACCACCCATACGGCGGAAGCGTTGGAGCGGTTGGTGGAAGCCTATCTCGCACTGGGTCTGACCGATGAGGCGCAGACGGCAGGTGCGATCTTGGGCTATAACTATCAATCCTCACCGTTCTACCAAGACGCCTTCAACCTGCTGAAAAAACAGGGCCTGTCGCCGGAAGCCAAAGGCACCAGCTGGCTGTCGCAGATTTATCGGCAGACGATCAAGGGTGAATGGTTGTGAAAACCCTGCGCTGCGGCGCAGGCATCTGAGCCATGCTGCGCAATCTTGATATCCGCGATGTGTTGATCATTGATCGGCTGACGCTAGAGTTTGCGCCGGGTCTGAACGTGCTGACCGGCGAGACTGGGGCGGGCAAATCGATTTTGCTTGATGCCTTGGGCTTTGTGTTGGGTTGGCGGGGCAGGGCAGAACTGGTCCGTTCTGGCGCAGCGCAGGGCGAAGTCGTCGCCGAATTTGATCTGCCCCCCGGTCATGCTGCTCGCGCCGTGCTGCTGGAAGCTGGCTTTGACGACCCCGATGAGCTGATCCTGCGCCGCGTCAACACCGCCGATGGCCGCAAAACCGCTTTTGTGAATGACCGCCGGGTGTCGGGCGATGTGCTGCGCGATCTGTCTGACACTCTGGTCGAACTGCATGGCCAAAACGACGACCGCGGCCTGCTGAATCCGCGTGGCCACCGCAACCTGCTCGACAGTTTCGCGGGCTTGGATGTGACAGCCGCCCGCAGCGCGTGGCGCGCACAAGCGCAAGCCCGCGAGGCTTTGGCCAGCGCGCGGGCGGCGCTGGAGCGCGCACAGGTCGAAGAAGACTTCCTGCGCCATGCCGTGGCCGAGTTGGACAAGCTGAACCCCGAACCCGGCGAAGAAGCCAGCCTCGATATCCGCCGCCGCGCCATGCAGGGGGCCGAGCGCATCCGTACCGACGTGCAGCGTGCGCACTCGGCGCTGAGCGAGGGAGCCGAGGGCGCGATCAGCGATGCGTTGCGCTGGCTGGAGGCTGCGTCGGACAAAGCCGAAGGTCGCCTTGATACCGCCCTCACCGCTTTGGGTCGCGCTTTGGTGGAACTGGGCGAGGCGCAAGACGGTATCGAATCCTGCCTGCGCGGACTTGATTTCCGCCCCGGCGATCTGGAAAACTTGGAAGAACGCCTGTTCGCCATCCGCGCTTTGGCACGCAAACATGGTGTGCAGGCTGATGATCTGGGCAGTTTCGCCGAAAACGCCCGCGCGCGGTTGGCTGCGATTGACGGCGGCGCGGCGGGCCTTGCCAAGCTGGAAAAGGCTGTGGCCGAGGCGGAACTGGCCTATCAACGCGAGGCGATGAGCTTAAGCAAGGCCCGCAAAACTGCGGCCACCCGGCTGGATCGCGCCATGGCCGCCGAACTCGCGCCGTTGAAAATGGAACGCGCGGTGTTCACCACCGAAATCTCCGCCGGTGATCCGGGCCCGGACGGCACCGATGCGGTGCAATTCACCGTCGCCACCAACCCCGGCGCACCCTCGGGGGCGTTGAACAAGATCGCCTCGGGCGGCGAGTTGTCACGCTTTCTACTCGCGCTGAAAGTCTGCCTCACCGCCAACACCCCCGGCCTGACGATGATCTTTGATGAGATTGACCGGGGCGTCGGCGGAGCCACCGCAGACGCCGTAGGTCGCCGCCTGAAAGCCCTTGCCAGTACGGCACAAGTGCTGGTCGTCACCCACAGCCCACAGGTCGCGGCTTTGGGCGGCCATCACTGGCGGGTGGAAAAGCGTGTCAGCAAAGGCCAAACCCTGTCGACTGTCATCGCGCTCGGCGACGACGCCCGTATCGAGGAAATCGCCCGCATGCTGGCAGGCGACCGCGTCACCGAAGCCGCCCGCGACGCTGCCCGCGCCTTGTTGGAATAAGCCGCAAGCTGGCCGCGCAGGCGGAATTCGCGCGAATTCCGTTCACGATTTTCGCGCG
>JAZKCV010000004.1:0-73866 GCA_040387915.1 Pseudomonadota bacterium | reverse complement strand
GGCAGGCATATTCATGCGTGCAGATATTGTCGGTCGCGCGAAAATCGCCGCCTTAGCCCGCAGCCACTGCCATCATCACAGCGAGATCGCCATAGCCGGTAAACCGCCGCTCATAAGCCAGCCCCAGCCGACGCGCGCAGTCCTCAGCCTTGGCGTCCAAAGCCGGATCATTGGTCTGCGCCTGATACACCAGCTTGGTATAATTGCCGAAATACATATCACGCAGCTGCGGATGCTTATCGAGGCCCATCGGACGCCAGACAAAGGCATCAAACTGCCGCACCAGAAAATCGGTCAGATAAAACGCGGTGAATTCATCGGGATGCGCGGCAAATACGGCATTGCCTTCAAAGAACGAATAGCAATGCGGGCCCTCAATCATCTCAACGCCCAATTCGCGGCATCGCGCCGCCAGCAGGCCGCCCGTGCCGCAATCGGCATAAAGCACATACATGCTGTCATAGGCGCCGCGCTGCGCCTCAACCGCGCGCGTCACCGCCTCGGTGATACGGTCGGGATAAAGGTGCAGATTGGCGGGCAGGCATTGCAGATCGAGATGATCCCAAGCGTTCAACCGCTTTAGGGCCAGCACCTCATGCGCCAGCGCGCCACAGGCGATTAACAGCACCCGGCCTTGATGCGCGGGGGCCAAGCCTTCATCGGTCAGCACATCATCGTTGATCAGTGCCATTTCAACGTGCGGACAAACAAGGCAAGGCACAGGGCCAACAGCCCAAGCCAGACAAACGACAGACCTGCAACTTGTACCACGGCAATAGACGCGCCAGCGGCAAGGATCACCCCAAAGATCAGGGCCAGAAAGGTTGGGAGCGGCATTGGCATCCTCCTTATTATCCCCTCAAGGTGGCAATTAAAAAGCCTCGGGGCAAGACCCCGAGGCTATATCTTTGGCCGTAAAGCCGAATTAAGCCGTCAACTGATTGTGCTTGCGCAGCACCAAAGCCTTGGCGGTTTCCACGGCCACAGCGGCGTCACGGCAATAGGCATCCGCGCCGATGGCTTTGCCGAATTCTTCGTTCAGCGGCGCACCGCCGACCAGAACGATATACTCCTCGCGCATGCCCTTTTCTTTCATCGTGTCGATCACGACTTTCATATAGGGCATCGTGGTGGTCAGCAGCGCTGACATGCCAAGGATATCGGGCTTTTCTTCTTCCAAAGCCGCGAGATACTTCTCAACGGAGTTGTTGATGCCCAGATCGCGCACTTCAAAACCAGCGCCTTCCATCATCATGCCGACCAGGTTCTTGCCGATGTCGTGGATGTCGCCCTTGACGGTGCCGATGACCATTTTGCCCATGCGCGGCGCACCGGTTGCGATCAACAGCGGCTTCAGGATGAACATGCCACCCTTCATCGCATTGGCGGCCAGCAGCACTTCGGGCACGAACAGGATGCCGTCGCGGAAGTCAGCGCCGACGATGGTCATGCCCGCAACCAAAGCTTTGGTCAGCACATCATAGGGCGCCCAGCCGCGTTCAATCAGGATGTTGACGCCATCCTCGATCTCTTCCTTCAGGCCGTCGTAAAGGTCGTCATGCATTTGCAGGACAAGTTCGTCATCGGAAAGATCAGCGAGGATGATTTCGTCGTCGGCCATCTGGGAACTCCTTGGGCGGTTGTCAGTGTGATGGGGCCAAAGCCCGTCCGACACTATACGAATAGCGACATGCGCCAACAGAAAGCCGACTTTGTGCGACAGGTAAAGCAGAAATCGCTTGGGATTGTTCTTGCTATGTTCTAGTTTGGCGGCATGGATAAGTCTGAGAGCACAATCATGCCCGGCGTGCGCCCGCGCGGGCGCGGCGCATTGGGCAATGCGGTGGGGCGGTTTGAAGGCGCGTCCCGGCTGGCGTTTGAAGATGGTTGGGAGCCGCCGGAAGAACGGGTGTTGCGCACCGAGGTTCGGCTGGAAGTGCCACGCTCGGCTGTCAGCTATAACCGCTCACCCGATTTGCCGTTTGACCGCTCGATCAACCCCTATCGCGGCTGCGAACACGGCTGCATCTATTGCTTTGCGCGGCCCAGCCATGCCTATCTGAACCTGTCTCCGGGGTTGGATTTTGAAACCAAACTGATCGCGCGTCCGGGGATAGGGGTTGTGCTGGAAAAGGAACTTCGCGCGAAATCCTATAAGGTCGCGGTGATGGCTTTGGGCACCAACACCGACCCTTACCAACCCATTGAGGCCGAATACGGCGTGATGCGCGAGGTGCTAGAGGTGCTTAGGGCTTTCAAGCACCCACTGGCGATCACCACCAAAGGCACGTTGATTGAACGCGACATTGACCTTTTGGCCGAGATGGCGGGGCAGGGCCTGTGTCGCGTCGGGGTTTCCGTGACCACGCTTGACGCCGATCTGTCGCGCAGGATGGAGCCTCGGGTTGCATCCCCCAAGCGTCGCCTGCTGACCATCACGCGGCTGGCGCAGGCCGGGATTCCGGTGCGGGCGATGGTGTCACCGATGATCCCCGGCCTGACCGATCACGAGTTAGAACCGATCATGGCCGCCTGCCGCGATGCCGGGGCGACTGCGGCGAGTTATATCTCGCTGCGCCTGCCGCGTGAGGTGTCGCAACTGTTCCAGGATTGGCTGGCCGAACATGTGCCCGACCGTGCCGCCAAGGTGATGGCGCGGGTGCGCGAATTGCATGGCGGGATGGATTATGATCCGGCTTTTGGCAAGCGGATGCGGGGCGAGGGGCCTTGGGCGGATCTGATGGCGCGGCGGTTCCGGGTGGCGGTGGATCGGTTGGGATTGGCGGTGAAGCTGCCGCCGATCCGCTGCGATCTGTTTGCACCCCCGGCGCGGGCGGGCGATCAACTGACGCTGTTCTGACCGCCAACCAGCGCACAACCGATTTCCGAAACGGAAATCGTGACGGAATTTCTCAAATTCCGCGGCGCTTGGGCCAAGCGCCCCGCTTCACATCACCCGCGCCGATTGCGCCGCTCGCGTTTCGGATCGCCCGACGTGTCGCCGGTGCCGTCCGAGGTCGAAGAAAACGCCCCCAGTTTGGCGGTGATATCCTCAGGCGTCGGCAGCGGCCCCTTCGGCGTGTTCTCCAGCGCCGCCCGCATGGCTTTCAGATGCTCTGGCATCGTCCCACAGCAGCCGCCAATGATCCGCACCCCGGCATCGCGCGCCAGCACGGCATATTCGCCCATCAGTTCCGGCGTACCATCGTAATGGATATGGCCGTCGTGATACTTCGGAATCCCGGCATTGCCCTTGGCAATCAAAGGCCGCGCCGAGCCCACAGCCGCAAACCCCAGCACGGTGCGCATCAGATCAGACGCCCCCACACCGCAATTCGCCCCGAAAGCAATCGGTGGGTTGGCCAATTTCTCGACCATCTCGGCCATCGCCGATGAGGTCATCCCCATCATCGTGCGCCCAGCGGTGTCGAAACTCATCGTGCCGCACCACGGCATACCTGCCAAAGCCGCAGCCTCTGCCGCCGCTGCGTATTCTTCCGGCGCTGACATGGTTTCCACCCACAAAACATCCGCGCCGCCTTCTTTCAGCCCCTCGGCCTGCTCATGGAACATCTCGACCGCCGCGCGGTGGGTCAGCGTGCCCATCGGTTCAAAAATCTCACCCGTTGGGCCAACCGAGCCTGCGACGACCACCACACGCCCCGAAGCATCGGCAATCTCACGCCCCAAAGCGGCACCGACCTTGTTCAACTCGCGCACCCGACCTTGGGCCTGGTGCAGTTTCAAACGGCTGGCATTGCCACCAAAAGTATTGGTCAGGAAAATATCCGACCCCGCATTGACCGCATTGCGATACAGACTGCGGATATTGTCCGGCTTGTCGGTGTTCCAGAACTCTGGCGGCTCACCAGATTCCAGCCCCATGTTGAACAGGTTGGTGCCAGTGGCCCCATCCGCCATCAGCCAATCGCGGCTGGCGAGCAATTTAGAAAGCGCGTCTTGGGACATCGGGCGACCTCGTCTGGTTCAGAGCGAACCTCTGTTTCAATTTGACCCTGTGTTTGCCATGCGTCGGGGGGCGAGGCAAATCTATATTCCGCATAACATTATGTGGCGCAGCACAAGTTGGGCCAGCAAAGCCCCGCAACCAGCTCAACAAAAAGGCCGCGCACCCGATCCGGTGGCGGCCCTTGAACGCTGTCGCCGCAGCTTGCGCTTAAAAATCGTTCATCAACTCGGCTTTGGCCACCGGCAGCAGCTCGGCCATCTTAGCGCGCACTGCATCGGCGCTCGACAGGCTGCCCAGATCGCTTGCGACCTTGCGCACCACATCCTCGATGCCCGCTTCTTCGAAATCAGCGTTCACCACCGACATCGCATAGGCCGCAGCCTCGTCGCCGGTTTTGCCCAACAGCCCAGCCGCCCAAAGCCCGGTCAGCTTGTTGCGCCGCGCCTCGGCACGAAATTGCATCTCTGCATCATGGGCGTATTTGTTTTCAAAGGCGTGTTCGCGGTCGTCAAATGTGGTCATGGCTGGCCCTCTGGGTCATGGAACGTTATCTTCCATATGCCCATCCCGCGCGCCCCGTTCAAGATAAAAAGCCATAGGCGCGGCTGCGGCCGTTGGTCTTGCTGCATTCGGCACAAAGCCCAAGCCTTGCCCCCACAGGCAGCATCGCATATAGGCTCGGAAAAAGGGCAGGGGTGGCGAGGCCGCCCCCGTGCCCGTTTGGCATCGGAGCATTCATGGCGCGCAGGAAGAAGGTTTACGAGGGCAAGGCGAAGATCCTCTATGAAGGACCGGAACCGGGCACTCTGATCCAATACTTCAAGGACGATTCTGCGCCCACCGCCGCTGAGGCCACCCCTGCGGCGGTTGAAGGCAAGGGCGTGTTGAACAACCGTCTGTCAGAGTTTTTCATGTCGGGGCTGAACGCCATCGGCGTGCCCACCCATTTCATCCGCCGCGTCAACATGCGCGAACAACTGGTGCGGATGGCTGAAATCATCCCGCTGGAAGTCGTGGTGCGCAACTTTGCCGCTGGTGAGATTTCTGAACGCCTAGGGATTCCCGAAGGCACGCCGCTGCCGCGTCCGATTGTCGAATATTACCTGAAGGATGATCGGCTGTCGCTGCCGATGGTCGCCGAAGAACATATCGTCGCTTTCGGCTGGGCCACTCAGCAAGATCTGGATGACGTGATCGCTCTGGCGTTGCGGGTGAATGATTTCATGTCCGGCGTGATGCTGGGCGTTGGCATCCGCTTGGTCGATTTCCGCATCGAAGTCGGGCGGATTTGGGAAGGCGATTACATGCGCCTGATCGTCGCCGATGAAATCAGCCCTGACAGCTGCCGGTTGTGGGATCTGCGCGGCTTGGTTGATCGTGGCGACGGCCAACCAATCCCCGAGCCGGGACCACTGCCCGATGTCTATACCGAACTCGCGCGGCGCTTGGGGGTTTTGCCCTCCAACGTCACCCATACGGTGAAGCCGACGTTGATCAACTGATAGTCTGCGATCACCTGATAGTCTGCTCGTCGGGATGCTGATCTTTGGTCATCCTCTGTGCCCAAATATCCTGGGGGTCTGGGGGCGAGCCCCCAGCTTCGGGCATGAACCAGCGCGTGGCGGTCCTGCATCCTCTCTTGTCCAACCCGCCTGTTCAGGCTAAGGGGGCGCAACCTTGCAACTTCGGAGATTGCTATGAAAGCGCGCGTCACGGTCATGCTGAAATCTGGCGTTCTCGATGTGCAGGGCGAGGCGGTGCGCCACGCGCTTGGCACGCTGGGTTTTGCCGGGGTGAATGGCGTGCGGCAAGGCAAGGTGATCGAGCTTGATCTGGCCGAGACCGACAAAGCGGCGGCCGAGGCTGCTGTGAAAACCATGTGCGATAAACTACTGGCAAACACCGTGATCGAAAGCTACCGGGTGGAACTGCTCTAAGCCTACAAGGCGGGCGCGCGCGGCTCTGCGCAAAGATGTGCCCGTGGCAATGCGTTAATATTTGATGAATCGTGTCGATCTAAGCCATTGATTTTTCATAAGTGTTACCCTTGTCCACGCGTGGACACGCTTTCGCCATCCCAGCAGGAGCCTCCATGCGCGCCGCCATCATCCGCGACTACAACGCCGACCTTTCGATAGAATCCGTCCCCGATCCGGTCTGCGAGGCTGACGGGGTGGTCCTGAAAACCCTCTCCTGCGGCATCTGCCGGTCTGACTGGCACGGCTGGGTCGGCGAGCATCCAAAGGTGAAACCCGGCGCCATCCCCGGTCACGAATATTGCGGCGAGGTGGTCGAATCCGGCCCGTTCTCCAAGTGGAAAATCGGCGACCGCGTGATTGCCCCCTTTATCCTGTCCTGCGGGGCTTGCCCGGAATGTCAGTCCGGCCAGACCACGATCTGCAAGAACCAGCGCGTCCCCGGTTTCGGTGAACCCGGTGCCTATGCCGAATATGTCTCCGCCCCGCACGCCCACAACCTCGCCCGCTTGCCCGAAAGCCTGACGCCCGCTTTGGCCGCAGGTCTGGGCTGCCGGGTGACGACAGCATGGCACGCCCTGACCGGACGTGCTGCGGTGCAGGCCGGCGAGTGGCTGGCGGTGCACGGAACTGGCGGCATCGGCCTGTCGGTGCTTTTGATCGGCCGCGCCTTGGGCGCGCGGGTGATCGTGGTCGATGTGGTGCCGGAACGGCTGGCGCACGCGCTGTCTTTGGGGGCCGAGGCCGCGATTGACGCGCGGGGCGGCGATGCGGCGGCGCAGATTGTGGAACTCACCCAAGGCGGCGCGCATGTCAGTGTCGAGGCTTTGGGGATCGAGGCCACCACCAACGGCTCGATTGAATGCCTGCGCCCCTTGGGGCGGCATGTGCAGGTCGGGCTGCCAACGGGGCATACCGCGCGGATGCAGATCAACATGAACGCGGTCTATATGAAGCAGCTGGCGCTTTATGGCACGCGCGGCATGCCAAGCTGGCGCTATCCGTCGCTGTTGTCTATGATCGAGTTGGGCCGGATCGACGTGCGCCCCATCGTGGCGCGGCAGGTGGCTTTGTCGCAGGCGAGTGCGGAACTGCGGATGTTCAACGCGCCGATGCCGCCCGGTGTGGCGGTGATCACCGACTTTACCGCCTAGGCGATTTTCGCGCGAAAATCGTGCCGGAATTCGCGCGAATTCCGCTTTGTGCCGCGGGTGTTTTGGGCTGGATGCGGCGCGCGGATTGCGCTATCCGCAAGCCATCCCAAACTTTCGGAGTGCTGCCCATGAAAGCCGCCGTCGTTACCTTTCCCGGATCGAACTGCGACCGTGATCTTGCCGTAGCGTTTGAGCGCGCGGGATTTGAGGTCTTGCGGGTCTGGCACAAGGATACGGCGCTGCCTGCGGGCACCGATGTGGTAGGGGTTCCGGGTGGGTTTTCCTTCGGCGACTATCTGCGGTGTGGGGCCATCGCGGCGCAGTCACCGATTGCGGCGGCCATTCGTGGCCATGCCGACCGGGGTGGCTATGTGCTTGGGATTTGCAACGGCTTTCAGGTGCTGACCGAGATGCAGCTGCTCCCCGGTGCGTTGATGCGCAATGCCGGGCTGAAATTCATCTGCAAGACCATTGGCTTGAAGGTTAACACCACCGACAGCGCTTTCACAAATGCTTATGCCAAGGACCAGCAGATCGCGGTGCCTGTGGCGCATCACGACGGCAATTACACCATTGATGCCGACGGTTTGGCCGCCTTGCGCGCCGAAGACCGCATCGCTTTCACCTACACCCAAAACCCCAATGGCGCTGCGGCTGACATCGCTGGCGTGCTCTCGGCCAACCGCCGTGTGCTGGGGATGATGCCGCATCCGGAACGCGTGGTGGACGCTCGCACCGGTGGCGCTGATGGTGCCGCGCTGTTTGCCAGCCTGATGGGCGGGATGGCGCTGGCCTGAGTGGCTTCGGCTTGAGGCCAAGCTTGGGCAGGCCTAAACTTGACTGATGCAAAGCCGCAGCCGATCCAAACGTATGTCAGACGCCGCACCGGGGAAATCCTGGCGGATCCGGCTGGCTGCCACGCTGTTGATTCTGCTGGCCATTGGCGTGGTGCTGATCACCAACCGCTGGCTGTCGGAGCGTTTCACAGAAACCACCCGCAACCGCGCCGAGCTGCGCTTGGCACTCTATTCCGGCAATATGCTGTCGGAAGTGCAGCGTACGGCGGTGGTGCCGCTGCTGCTGGCCGATGATCCGGCGATTCGTGACTCGCTTAAGAAGAACTCCTTCTCCCGCACCACTTTGCGACTGATCGAAGTGCAAAAGGAAATCGGCGTCGCCTCGATCCTGCTGCTCGACAAAGACGGTCAGACCGTGGGCGCGACCAACCGCAACCTGCTCGGCACTTCGCACCGCGCGGACAGCTATTTCGTCGATGCCAAGCGCACCAAGGATACGGTGTTTTCGGTGACACCACAGTCGGGTGGGGCCTATGATTTCACCTATTCGCGGGTGATTGAGGCGGATGGTCAGGTGCTGGGCGTGATCGTCGTCGGCGTCGATATGATGAAGCACGAACGCGCTTGGGCGGGGTTGCAGGATGCGGTTTTGGTGGCCAATTCCGAAGCCACGGTGATTTTGGCGACCGAACCTTCGTGGCGCAGCAAACCCGTGGCCGAAGCACTTTCGCCGACCGACAACCCCTCGGCCTTGGACCGCGCCTTGAAGGGGGCGGCGGATTGGGCGCAGAATCCGCCGGATGCCTATGTGTCCGGCGAGGCGGTGTTGCGTACCGAAGCGCGGGTGCCGTTTCAAGGCTGGAAGATGGTGACATTCACCGCTTACGATTCGGTGCGCGAGCGGGTGAACGGCGTGATTGCCTTGGAAATCATGGGTTTCGCGATTTTCACCGCGCTGACGTTTTATGTGCTGTCGCGCAGGGCGTGGTCGCAAAGCGTGTCGTTCCAGCGCGAATCGGCGGAGCTGCGGTTGCTGAATGCGCGGTTGAGCCGAGAGATTGCCGAGCGCGAAAAGGTGCAGAAGACGCTGGAGGTGGCGGAGCTGACGCTGGCGCAATCCTCAAAGCTGGCGGCATTGGGTGAAATGTCTGCGGCGGTCAGCCATGAGTTGAACCAGCCTTTGGCGGCGATGAAAACCTACCTTGCCGGGGCGCGGTTGCTGTTGCAGCGCAAACGCCCGGATGAGGCTTTGTCCAGCTTCCAGCGCATCGACGATCTGATCGACAGGATGGGCGCGATCACCCGGCAGCTGAAATCCTACGCGCGCAAGGGCGGTGAGGCGTTTGAGCCTGTCGATCTTCGCGCCTGTATCTCGTCGGCGCTGGCGATGATGGAACCGCAACTGAAGCAGCGCGTTGTGAAGATAACCCGCACTGTGCCGCGTCAACCGGTGATGGTGATGGCGGATCGGCTGCGGTTGGAGCAGGTGATTATCAATTTGTTGCGAAATGCGCTGGATGCCACCAAAGACACGCTTGATCCGCAGATCGACCTCTTGTTGACGGTGGGTGAGAGCGCCACTTTGGCGGTACGCGATAACGGCATTGGCATTGGCGATATCGGCTCGATCTTTGAGCCATTCTACACCACGAAAAAGCCGGGCGAGGGCGTGGGCCTTGGTCTGGCGATCTCTTCGGGCATTGTGACCGATCTGGGTGGGCGTCTGACGGCGCATAACGCGGAAAACGGTGGCGCGGTGTTCGAGGTGCAACTGCCCCTTTTGGGCAAAGAAGCAAAAGCAGCGGAATGAGGGCGGCATGGCACGGGCGATGAAAGTGGCGATTGTGGACGACGAGGCCGATATGCGCGCCTCGATCAGCCAGTGGCTGGCCCTGTCGGGGTTTGACACCGAGACATATGCGAGTGCCGAAGAGGCGTTGAAGGCTTTGGGGCCGGAATGGCCGGGCGTGGTGGTGTCGGACATCAAGATGCCCGGTATGGACGGCATGGCGTTTCTAAAGCGGCTGATGGGGATGGATTCGGGCCTGCCGGTGATCCTGATCACTGGGCACGGCGATGTGCCGATGGCGGTCGAGGCGATGCGGGTCGGGGCCTATGATTTTCTCGAAAAGCCGTTCAACCCGGACCGGATGACCGAGCTTGCTAAGCGCGCAACTATGGCGCGGCGGTTGACGTTGGACAACCGGGCTTTGCGGCGCGAATTGTCGGATGGCTCGATTCTGATGAAAAAGCTGGTCGGTGCCAGTCCCGCGATGGAGCGGCTGCGTGAGGATATTCTCGATCTGGGCCAAGCCGACAGCCATGTGCTGATTGATGGCGAGACTGGCACGGGGAAAACTCTAGTCGCCCATGCATTGCACGCCGTGGGGCCGCGTGGGTCGAAAAAGTTCGTCACGGTGTCCTGTGCGGCGTGGAGTGAAGATCAACTGGCGGCCAAGCTGTTTGGCCCTTCGGATGATGGCAACCTGCCATTGGTGGAAGAAGCTCGCGGCGGGACGTTGTGCCTTGAGGATATCGAAGCACTCAGCCATCCGCTGCAATCGCGGCTGCTGACGCTGATCAACGAACAAGGCACGCCGCCGGAAACCCGGATCATCGCGATCTGCAATGAACATGCGCCGGATAAGACGTTGGAAGACGTTCTGCGGTCCGATCTGTTCTATCGCTTGGGGGCTATGACGATCATCTGCCCGCCGTTGCGGGCGCGGGGTGAGGATATTCTGACTTTGTTTACCCGGTCGTCGGAGCAATTCGCCGAGGAATATGGCTGCGACGCGCCGCAGGTGACAGCGCAGGAAGCGGCGCAGTTGCTGCAAGCGCCGTGGCCGGGCAATGTGCGGCAACTGGTCAATATCGCCGAACGCGCGGTGTTGCAGAACCGGCGGGGGTCTGGGTCCATCGCCTCGCTGCTGATGGCGGACAACGAGGCATCTGGGCCGGCGCTGACCACCGAAGGCAAGCCGCTGAAAGACTATGTCGAGGCGTTTGAGCGGATGCTGATCGATAACACCATGCGCCGTCATAAAGGGTCGATT
Source organism: Pseudomonadota bacterium (assembly GCA_040387915.1). Taxonomy (GTDB): domain Bacteria; phylum Pseudomonadota; class Alphaproteobacteria; order Rhodobacterales; family Rhodobacteraceae; genus Cypionkella. Next base: position 62,913 of record JAZKCV010000004.1, on the reverse strand, counting down.
ACGGGCGTGATGGATGAGTTGTGTCTGCCGCGCCGAACGCTGAATGAGAAGATGGCCAAGTACGGCTTGCAGCGGCAGGATTATGTGTAGGGCGAGGTTCACCCCGCCTTACCTTACATCCGACATAAATCACCCATTGTCATGGCTGGCTGTTTCCCGTTAGGGTTACAGACAGGTGACAGCATGTCGCCACGGAATTCTCTGCCCCGATGATCTGGCGCGCTTTCGCGCCGAAAGCCGGGGTGGTCGGATCGGCTGCAAGGCCGGATTATTGCCCGTAAGTGACTGATAACACAGGAACAGACCGGGCTTTTTAAGGTGGAGGGTGTAAGCCCTTCAAACGTGAACCGCGATGATGTGCGCGACATTGGCAAGTCAAGGCGAGGGGTGCCCACCGGGCACGGCCCGCCTATTTGCGTTGCGCGCAGCCGCCCGAACAAGCCGCCTCTTTGTGTCAAATAACCCTTCCGCTCCGCCGGGAGGGTTTTGCCATGACAGGCGCAATGGATTGATATGTCAAAGAAAATGCTTATCGACGCCACCCATGCCGAGGAAACTCGGGTTGTTGTGGTCGATGGAAACAAGGTCGAAGAATTCGATTTTGAAACCGTAAACAAGCGCCAGCTGGCCGGAAACATCTACCTTGCGAAAGTCACGCGGGTCGAGCCTTCGCTGCAAGCCGCGTTCATTGATTACGGCGGCAACCGCCACGGTTTCCTTGCGTTTGCCGAGATTCACCCGGATTATTATCAAATCCCGGTGGCCGACCGCAAAGCCCTGCTGGACGAAGAACGCGCCTATAACCGTGCGCAGGACGAAGAAGACAACCGCCGCTCGCGTCCGCGCCCGCAGCCCAAACCGCAGCAGCACCCACGCGCCGAGGCTGTCGAAGGCGATGCGGTGCAGTCCGCTGAAATCAATAGCATGGATGTGGTCGATCTGGGCGAGGAAACCGGGGCTGATGCCTTGGTGCAATCCGCACCCGCTGATGTGGTGGAGCAGCCGCATCACGACCACGATCATCATGATCACAGCCACACCCATAACGTCGCCTCGGTGGATGCCGAGGAAGGCGAGCCGGTGTTCCGCTCGATTGATCACGCCTCGGATACCGATGATGAGATCGAATCCATCGCAGAAGAAGATGTGTCGGAAGAAATTTCGGCCCCGCGTAAGCCTCGGGCGCGTCGCTATAAAATCCAAGAAGTGATCAAGGTGCGCCAGATCATGCTGGTGCAGGTGGTCAAGGAAGAACGCGGCAACAAGGGTGCTGCGCTGACGACTTACCTGTCGCTGGCTGGCCGCTACTGCGTGCTGATGCCGAACACCGCGCGCGGCGGCGGGATTTCCCGCAAGATCACCCAAGCCGCTGACCGCAAGAAGCTGAAAGAGATCGCGACCGAGATCGAAGTGCCAGAAGGCGCGGGCCTGATCATTCGCACCGCTGGTGCCAAGCGCACCAAGCCCGAGATCAAGCGCGACTACGAATACCTCATGCGCCTGTGGGAGCAGATCCGCGAATTGACCCTCAAGTCGATTGCCCCGGCGGCGATCTATGAAGAAGGCAATCTGATCAAGCGCACGATCCGCGACCTGTACAGCCGCGAGATTGACGAAATTCTGGTCGAAGGTGAGGCGGGCTATCGCACCGCGAAAGACTTTATGCGGATGATCATGCCAAGCCACGCCAAATCGGTGGTGCGCTATGATGAACAAACGCCGTTGTTCGCGAAATATCAGGTCGAAAGCTATCTCGGCGGTATGTTCAACCCGACCGTGCAGCTGAAATCCGGCGGCTATATCGTCATCGGCATCACCGAAGCTTTGGTCGCCATCGACGTGAACTCTGGCCGTGCCACCAAAGAGGGGTCCATTGAGGACACCGCTTTGAAGACCAACCTTGAGGCCGCCGAAGAGGTGGCGCGTCAGCTGCGTCTGCGCGATTTGGCTGGTCTGATCGTGATCGACTTCATCGACATGGAAGAGCGTCGCAACAACGCCGCCGTCGAGAAAAAGCTGAAAGACAAGCTGAAAACTGACCGCGCGCGGATTCAGGTGGGCCGGATTTCCGGCTTTGGCCTGATGGAGATGTCGCGTCAACGTCTGCGTCCGGGGATGCTGGAATCGACGACGCAGCCTTGCTCGCATTGCCACGGCACTGGCCTGATCCGCTCGGATGACTCACTGGGCTTGCAGGTTCTGCGCGCGCTGGAAGAAGAAGGCACACGCAAGCGTAGCAAAGAAGTGCTGCTGCGCGCGCCGATTGGCATTGTGAACTTCCTGATCAACGGCAAGCGCGAGCATATCGCGCTGATTGAGGCGCGCTATGGCATGTCGGTGCGGATCGAATGCGATCCGGCAATGATCTCGCCTGATTTCTCGATTGAGAAGTTCAAGACCGCGACCCGCGTGGTGCCGGAAGTGTCTTCGGTGATCTCGGGGAATGCCAGCCTGATGGGCGCTCCGGTGGCGGAAGAAGAAGACGAAGATATCATCGACGAAGTGGATGAAGTTGAAGACGCCGAGGTGGTCGAGGCGGCCCCCGTTGCGGCGGCACCGGCCACTGCTGCTGCGGCGAATGGCGAAGGCGGTACTGGCAAGAAACGCCGTCGTCGGCGTCGTCGCAAGAAGCCCGGCCAGCCGGGTGAGGCTATCGCTGGCGCGGATGCCGAAGGCGATGATGGCGACGATGGGGATGATGAAGGCGACGACGAGGCCGGCGATGACGCGCCCTTGGCCGTCACCGAAATCGCAGCCGAGGCCCCGGTAGTGGCTGCGGCTGAGCTTGACGTGAAAAAGCCAACCCGCACCCGCGCGCCGCGTGGCAGCAAATCGGCGGCCGCTGTGGCAGAAGCCGCTGCGGCAGAGGCTCCGCAGGCTGAGGCGGCAAAACCCGCCAGCCGCCGCGCGCGCAGCAGAACCGCCAAGCCTGTGGCAGAGATCGCTGTGGCAGAAGCTGCTGTTGCCGAAGCGGCAGGCGATCAAACCCAGGCCGCAGAAACCCTGGCTGTGGCAGAGGAAAAACCGAAACCAACGCGCAGCCGCACCAGCCGTGCAAAGCCGAAGCCCGAAGCGATGGTGGAAGCAGTTGTTGCTGAAGCGCCCACCTCGGTCGTGGTTGAAGCTGTTGCAGACGCCGCTCCGGCAACCGCAGCCCCGATGCTGAAAGCCGATCCGGGTCTGGTTGAGGCGGCCCCGGCGGCCAGCCTGCACGTCGATCCCGGCCTCGCCGATGCTGCGGTGGAGCTCGCTGAGGACGACGGCCCGGCCAAGCCGAAGAAACGCGGCTGGTGGTCTTTGGGTCGCTGAAGTCTAGAATTTTATGAGGGGGCGGCGGGGAAACCTGCCGCCCTTTTTCTATCCGCGTTGGATCAGATAAGCACTGCCCTCGTCAATCGCGCTGGCCCCCAGAAACGCGTGCCCCGCCTCAGTGCAGAAATGCGGCAGATCAATCGCCGCCATCTTATCGCTCGCCAGCACCCGCAGAATCTGTCCCGCCGCCATCGCAACCAACCGCTTGCGCGCCTTGAGCACGGGCAGGGGGCAGAGCAGCCCCAAGCAATCCAACTCCACATCCCAATGCATCACTTATCCCATCCTCTGTGCTCAAATATCCCCGCCGGAGGCTACTCCGCCAGCCCAAAATGCCGCACGCAGACGTGAGGCACCCCTGCGTGACCTTTGCCGCCAACTGCGCTAGATCAGAGAAAACGGAGACCCCATGTTCGGCATCGACATCTTTGACGCAAGCCTGATCCCGGCGATGCTGGTCGCCCTAGTCGCGGGCATCCTGTCGTTCCTGTCGCCTTGCGTGCTGCCAATCGTGCCGCCCTACCTTGCTTATATGTCTGGCATTTCCGTCACCGAGATGAAAACCGGGCGCTCGCCGCTGCTGGCAGCGCTGTTCTTCGTGCTCGGCCTCTCGACGGTCTTCCTGCTGCTCGGCCTCGCGGCATCGGCCTTCGGTGCATTCTTCCTCGGCAATGCCAGCACCTTCGCCACCATCGCCGGAGTGGTGGTGATGATTTTCGGCGCGCATTTCATCGGCATCTACCGTATCGGCTTTCTGGATCGTGAAATGCGGATGGACGCGGGCGATCAAGGCGGTTCGGCCTTTGGAGCCTACGTTCTGGGCCTCGCTTTCGCCTTTGGCTGGACGCCGTGTATCGGCCCACAACTGGGTGCGATCCTATCTCTCGCCGCTCAAGAGGGCAATGTCGCGCGCGGCATGACCTTGCTTGCGGTCTATGCCGCTGGCCTTGGTATCCCCTTCCTGCTGGTCGCCGCCTTCTTCGCCCGCCTTGCCCCCTTCGTCGCCTTCATGAAACGCCACGCCGAACGGATTGAGAAAATCATGGGCCTGCTCTTGTGGACCATCGGTCTGTTGATGCTGACGGGTGGGTTTTCGTCGTTCTCGTATTGGCTGCTGGAGAACGTGCCGTTTCTGGCCAATCTCGGCTAGAATCCCCCCTTAGAATCGCCCAATTCCTCTGCCATGATGCCGCGAACCAGGCAGAGGCACGATGGAACCGATCACTTCGCAGGCATCACCCGATCAGCGCGTCTCTCGCAGGCGGGTGTTCTACATTCCCGGCTATGATCCGATCCATCCTCGCCGCTACCGCGAATTGTATCGCAAGGAAGGTCAGGATCAGGCGCAGATTACGGGCTATCAACTTGCTTTGAAACCGAAAAAGACTGGCGGCCCCTACGGCTGGCATGTGACTGGCACGATGGAAAATGCTGTGACCGAGGCCGATGTCGAAGTGCTGGTTTGGTCCGATATCGTCAAAACATCGATGGCGCGCGGGATTCTGGCGACCTATCTGCAACTGCTGCGCACGGCCTATGCCTATATCGGCTCAGGCGCGCTGTTTCGGCTGGCGGGTCTGCGCAAAGGGCCGATGATCGCCGCGCTTTATCCGATTGTGTTTCTGCTGGCAGAACTGCTGCTGGCCTGTTTGGCGGGCTGGGGTGTGGGTGAACTGGTGGCCTATGTGCATCCGGCTTTGGGCTGGGCGGCGGGTTTGGGCGTGATCTGGGCCACGCTGCGGGCGTTTAAACGCTATGATAACAAGGTCTTCGCCTATTACCTCATGCACGATTACGCTTATTCGGCGCAAGCGGGCGGGGCCAACCCACCGGAACTTGAAGCCCGGATGACAGCTTTTCGGCTGTCCATCCGCGACGCTATGACGGCGGGGTTTGATGAGGTTCTGGTGGTTGGTCATTCCTCCGGCGCGCATCTGGCGGTGTCTATTCTGGCCGATCTGCTGCGCGAAGGTCTGCCTGCACATGCGGCGCGGTTGGGGTTTTTGTCGCTGGGGCAGGTGGTGCCGATGGTGTCCTTTCTGCCAAAGGCCCAGCGTTTGCGCGCCGATTTGCATTACCTTTCAGCGCGTAAGGAACTGGTCTGGGTCGATGTCACCGCCCCCGGCGATGGTTGCGCTTTTGCGTTGTGCGATCCGGTTGCGGTGACGGGGGTGGCGCCGCCGGACAAGATTTGGCCCTTGGTGATCTCGGCTGCTTTCACCCAAACGCTGTCGCCGGAACGCTGGAAAGTGCTGCGCTGGAAGTTTTTCAGGCTGCATTTTCAATACCTTTGTGCTTTTGACCGCCCCGGTGACTACGACTACTTCCAGATCACCGCCGGGCCACTGAGCCTTGCCGACCGCTACCGCGACCGTCTGCCGTCGAAAAGCCGCATCACCAGCCCCGCCTCTGGCTATCGGGATATCGTATGACCCCGCCAAAGCCAGACCCGCGCGCCGATAAAGTATCTTTATTGCAATACCTTAGACTGTTTCGCGCCGATATCCTGTCAGCCCAGCCTGCACGGCTGTATCGCGCTTGGATGGCCGAGTTTCGCACACCGTTTTTCCGCAGCTATATGTGCAACGACCCGGCCTTGGTTGCCCGTGTTCTGGTCGAGCGGCCCGATGACTTCCCGAAATCCAACCGCATCCGTGAGGGGCTTAACCCCTTGTTGGGAAACTCGGTTTTCGTCACCAACGGGGAAGTTTGGAAACGTCAGCGCCGGATTATTGATCCGGCGTTTGAGGGCGGCCGTTTGCGCGACACCTTCCCAGCGATGGTCGCCGCAGGGCAAGCGGCAGTGGCGCGGATGCCGCAGGGTATGGTCGAGGTTGAGGCAGAGATGAGCCATGCGGCTGCGGATGTGATCTTCCGCACGCTGTTCTCTATCCCGATTGAACATGAGGTGGCCTCGGCAGTGTTTGCCGAGTTTCGCAGCTATCAACGCACGCAACCCCTTCTAAACCTTGCAGCTTTTCTGCCGTTGCCGAAATGGGTGCCGCGGTTTCATCGCCGTGCCACCAAGCGTTCGGCGGCGGTGATCCGGGGGCTGATCACCCGGTTGACTGAGGGCCGCGCGGCGGAGATTGCGGCAGGAACCGCGCCGAATGATCTGGCGACCAAGATCATGACGACGGCTGATCCGCTGACCGGAGAGCGGTTTGAGACTGCGGAAATGGTCGATCAGGTGGCGATTTTCTTTTTGGCCGGGCATGAGACGAGTGCTTCGGCTTTGTCTTGGGCTTTGCTGATGTTGGCGATGGACGCTGAGACGCAGGAGAAGGTCGCTGTTGAGGGGCAGGGTTTGGGAAATACGCCTGAATTCAAGGATTTATCAAAGCTGCGCTTCACCCGCGATGTGTTTCGCGAGGTGCTGCGGCTCTATCCCCCGGTGCCGATGATGGTGCGGGAAAACACGGTGCCCGAGGATTTGCGGGGGCGTAAGGTTGCCCCCGGTGCGCAAATTGTCCTCAGCCCTTGGCATCTGCATCGCCATGAACGCATCTGGGACCGCCCTGATGAATTTGATCCAAACCGTTGGCAAACCGAGGAAAATCGGGTTTGCGCCCGTGATGCCTACATGCCGTTTTCGTCGGGATCACGGGTTTGCACCGGGGCGGGCTTTGCGATGGTTGAGGGGGTTTTGCTGCTGGCCATGCTGGCGCGGGCGTTTCGGTTTGAGGTTGCGGGCGATTTGCCGGTGCCTGTGGCGCATCTGACGGTGCGCGCCAAGGATGGCATTCATCTGCGGATTTCGCGACGTTAGCGGCGCAATTCGGTGAAAACGAAGACTCGGATGGCCGAGGCGAGGCCGATGTCGCCGTCGCGCGCGGCGTCTATTTCGGCGGCGAGGGCGTTCAGGGTTTGGCCGCGCGCGCGGGCAATTTCGCAAAAGCCGTCCCAAAACGCGGATTCGAGCGAGATTGAGGTGCGGTGGCCTTTCAGGGTCACGGAATGTTTGACGGGACGGCCGCTCATTCCGGGACTTTCGGCAGCGCATGGCCATCAAGATCGCGCTTTGCTTTGTCCAAGCGCGCAGCCTCAAGTGCTTTGTCGCCCTTGCGACGGCCGAATTTCACTGCATTGGCATCCGCCTGCGCGCGGGCGGTGGCCTTGTCTTTGGCCTTCCGCACGGCGCGCAGGTTGATCAGTTCGGCCATTAGCCCTTGGGTCCGACCATATCTTCGGGCCGCACCACGCGGTCGAAGGTTTCGCCGTCAACATAGCCCAAAGCGATGGCTTCCTCGCGCAAAGTCGTGCCGTTTTTATGCGCTGTTTTGGCGACTTTGGTGGCGGCATCATATCCGATGGTCGGGGCCAAAGCCGTGACCAGCATCAGCGATTCCTTCATCAACTTGTCGATCCGCGCGATATTGGCTTGGGTGCCAACCACCATATTATCGGTGAAGGAACCTGCCGCATCGCCCAAAAGCTGCATCGATTGCAAGACGTTATAGGACATCATCGGGTTGTAGACGTTCAGCTCAAAATGCCCCTGCGATCCGGCAAAACCGACCGCCGCATCATTGCCCATCACCTGCGCGCAAACCATGGTCAGCGCCTCGGCTTGGGTCGGGTTGACCTTGCCCGGCATGATCGACGAGCCCGGCTCATTTTCCGGCAGGATCAATTCGCCCAGACCCGAACGCGGGCCGGAACCCAGCAAACGCAGGTCATTGGCGATCTTGAACAGCGAGGCGGCAACGGTTTTCAGCGCGCCCGAAAACATCACCATGGCGTCATGCGCGGCGAGGGCTTCGAATTTATTCGGGGCGGTCACAAACGGCAAATTGGTGATCTCGGCAATCGCCGCAGCGACCCGCACATCCCAGCCAACGCGAGTGTTCAGGCCGGTGCCAACGGCTGTGCCGCCTTGCGCCAACTCATAGATGTCGGGCAGGCACATCTTCACCCGCGCGATGCCTTTTTCGACCTGCTTGGCATAGCCGGAAAATTCCTGCCCCAATGTCAAGGGCGTGGCATCTTGAGTGTGAGTGCGACCGATTTTGATAATGTCTTTGAATTCCAGCGCCTTGGCGTGCAAAGCTGCGTGCAATTTCTCCAGCCCCGGCAGCAGGACATCGCGCGCCATCATGCCGATGGCGACATGCATCGCGGTCGGGAATGTGTCGTTCGACGACTGCCCCATGTTGACGTGATCGTTCGGATGCACGGGTTTCTTAGAGCCCATCACCCCGCCCAACATCTCAATCGCGCGGTTTGAGATCACCTCGTTGGCGTTCATGTTCGACTGGGTGCCGGAACCGGTTTGCCAGACCACCAGCGGGAAGTTGTCGTCGAATTTGCCGTCGATGACCTCTTGCGCGGCGCGGGCTATCGTCTCGCCCAAGGCGGCGTCAATGTCACCCTGCGCGATATTGACCAAAGCGCAGGCCTTTTTGATCACGCCCAAAGCGCGGACGATAGCGATCGGTTGACGCTCCCAGCCAATCGGGAAATTCAGGATCGAGCGCTGGGTTTGCGCCCCCCAATATTTATCGGCAGGAACCTCAAGCGGGCCAAAGCTGTCGGTTTCGGTACGGGTGGCGGACATCTGCAAGCCTCCAAATTAAGATGGCTGCGGCTTAGCGCGACTGGTTGCGGAATTCAATCGGCATACAAAGGTATACCGCAATTATCCGAGCTCAGGCACGGCTGAAGATGAAAATCCGTGCAGGCGGGATGTTCAGCCAGACTTTCGGGCCAGCGCTGACCTTTAGACCCAATCGGCCCAGTTGTTCCGACGAGAGTGCAGGCTTGGCACCGTAAGTGAACTGCACATAAGTCCCGTTGGTGCCAAGGATTTCAAACGCCGCCTTCACGATGGATTCGCGCACCGCCATCGGCATCGACAACAGCGGCAGGCCGGAAATCACCGCCTCAACGCCGGGTTCGACATTGCCAACCACCGATTGTGCCGGCGCATTATGCACGGTGATATTGGGGAATTTTTGCCGCAACAGCTTGGTAAAGCTGGGGCTCATTTCATACAGGCTCAGGTTTTCCGGCGGTAGGCCGGTTTCCAGAATGCCGCTGGTCAGAACGCCGGTTCCAGGGCCAAATTCAACCACGCGACCCGAATTCGGGCCCAAACCCTGCGCCATAGCACGGGCCAGAAAGCGCGAGGATGGTACGACGGAGGCCACTTGCAGCGGATTGCTCAGAAATTGACGCAAGAACAGTGTGGTTTCTTTGGGCATCGCAGCCTCCTGTAAAACAGCCAAGTCTATTGCTTGCGGAATTTATCCAACCGGACGATTTGCGCTTCGCCCTGCGGCGGCGGCGGATCGTCTTCGGGGTCTTCATCCTCGTCGCCTTCATCTTCATCGTCATGCGTTTCAAACCGCAGACCAAACTCGACCGAGGGGTCAACAAAGGTGCGCACCGCGTCGAAGGGGATAACCAGATGCTCGGGTTGATTGCCAAAATTTAGCGTGATTTCAAAGCCTTCGTCACTGACGATCAGATCTTCAAACCAATGCTGCACCACGATTGTCATCTCACCGGGGTAGCGTGAGCGCAGCCAGTCGGCCATCACAACCCGCTCTACCGTGGTGTCAAAGGTGATGAAAAAATGATGCGTGCCGGGCAGACCGTGGGCCGACACATCCTTGAGAACGGTTTGAATCAATCCCCGCATCGCGCGGTGCATGAGGTTTCCGTAATCAATCGACTTCGCCATGAGCCACCCCTTCTTAATGCTGCCACCATAGGGGATTTGGGCCCAAAGGAAAGGGGGGCGGCTCAGAATGCTGCAACTGCAGCAGAAGTAATCGCGCAGAGGGCGAGTACTACGGGCAGGGACCAGTGGCGACGCAGCAGCAGGTAGGCGGCGAGGGCTGCGAGGGCGGTGGGGAGGATTTTGAGAGAGCTGGGGTCGGGGGCGATCAGGTGCAGCGGGCCGAAGGTTATCGGTGTGACGCTGGCGAAGATCACATGGGCGGCGAACCACAACGACAGGTTGGCGATCACCCCCACCACGGCGGCGGTGATGGCTTTCAGCGCTTGGCTAAGGCGTGGGGCGTGGGTGAGGCGGGCGATCCATGGCGCGCCTGCGAAGATCCACAGAAAACAGGGGGCGAAGGTCATCCAGAGGGTTATGAGGGCGCCTGCGAGGCCCATCGCTATGCCGTGCTTGGCGGCGGCAAGGTAGCCGACAAACTCGGTCACAAGAATCAGCGGGCCGGGGGTGGTTTCAGCAAGACCCAAGCCATCCATCATCTGCGGCAGGGTAAGCCATTGTTTTTGCAGCACCACATCCTGCGCCATCCATGTCAGCACCGCATAGGCTCCGCCGAAGGTGAGCATGGCGAGTTTGGAGAAGAACAAGGCGATGTCACCGAGGATCTGCGGGGCGAATTGCACGATCAGGGCGAGGGGCACCAGCCAGACCGCGCCCCAGATCGCGGTGGCGCGCAGGGATTCTGCCCAAGGCGCGGGGGATGAGGTGAGTGTGGCTGCGGATTTCGCGGTGAAAAAGCCCCAGAGGCCAGCGGCGAGGATCACGGCGGGGAAGGGGGCTGCAAAGCAGAACAGGGCCGCAAAGGCGAGGACTGCGATGATCCATTGCGCGCGGGATTTTAGCGCGCGTTTGGAGACGCGCAGCAGGGCCTCGACCACCACGGCGAGAACGGCGGCTTGTACGCCGGTAAATAGGGCTGCGACGAGGGGCAGGCTGCCCCATGCGGCGTAAATCATTGATAAAGCAAGGACGATCAACGCGCCGGGGAGGACGAACAGGCCCCCGGCGATCAGCCCGCCAAGGGTACCGTGTTTGCGCCAGCCGATCCATGTCGCCAGCTGCATCGCCTCTGGCCCCGGCAGCAGCATACAAAACGACAGGGCCGAGAGGTATTCTTCCTCTGTCACCCATTGTTTTTCATCGACCAACTCGCGGTGCATCAGGGCGATTTGTGCGGCGGGGCCGCCGAAGGACAGGATGCCGATGCGGGCGAAGGCGCGGGTGAGGTCTGGGATCGTGGTCATTGCACGCGGCCTGCGGGCCAGTCGTGGCCTTCATCATGGCCATCGCGCGCCCAGCGATAAAGGGCGTCATACAGGGTCATGCCGACGCTGAGTTGTACGAGATCATCGCGGTATTGCCGCGACAGCCCGACAGAAATCGCAAGCAGGCCAGCGGCTTGCGGGGAAAGATCATGGCGGTCGGTGTCAGCGGCGCGCACCACTTGGGCGAGGCGTTGCAGGGCATCACTGTGCAGCGCGAACTCGGTGATCAGGGTGTCAAAAGTGCAGGTATCGCCCCGGTGGCTGAAGAAGCAGTCTTCGATATCGAAGGGGGTGGCGTTGAAGCGCTCGGCTACGGCTTGCACTTCGGATGGCGAGACGAACAGGAAACGGGCGGTAGGGTCAATGAAGCGGCTGATCAGCCACGGGCAGGCGATTCGGTCGATTTTGGGGCGGTGGCGGGTGACCCAGAGGTTGGTTGTGGGGTAGGCTTTGAGTGGGATCATTGGCAGCGCGGCTTCGGCCCAAGCCATTGAGCCGCCTTCCAAAACCTGCGCGTCGACGGATTGCGCGCGCAGAAGGGCTGCAACGCCCTCAGAGAGTTTTCGACCTTTTTGGCAGACCACAATGACCTTTTGCCCCAGCAGATTGGCTGGAGCGGGATCGAAACCCCCGTGCGGCAGGGCGTAGCTGCCGGGGATCAGGCGCGGATCGGCGGCGAGGTCTTCGGAGGTGCGAACGTCGATGATCGTGGGGGCATCGGGCAGGCCGATCAGGCGCATCAGTTGGGCGGGTGTGATCTGGTTTGGTCCGGGCATGGGGCATCCGATCTGTTATGAGGGGATGCGACGCTTGGGCCGGAGCCTCACGGGGTGTTCGCGGACCCCATGCGGTTTGGATAGGAAATATGGCGGGATGCGTCAAGCTGAGAAGGCGGGAAAGTGCCGGATTCTGTTGCCAGGTTCCGGCGGACCCCGCCTTACGCGGCTAAGCGCAAGGACTTAGTTTCGGCGACTCGAACTGCTTACGCAGCCAAAGCCATTGCCGGAGCACGGTTGTCATTTGCAACTGTACGTTTGGACCGATAACGGTGGTACCTCACCGAGCAAAAGCTGGCCCCTTTAGACGTTCGTCGATCCTGTTTCGACCCCACACGCCCCAAATGAAAGGGTGAATTGGTGGAGTCGCCGGGTACCGCCCCCGGGTCCGAGCCGTTTATTATGGGTGCGTTTATCGCCATAGTCTGAATTGCCCCAGACAGGTTGAATATAGGGCGGGGGGGCGGGGGGCGCAAGGTGGTGTGCGGTCCCAACGCGGGACCATTTTTGTTTGTTTTATATCAATGGGTTAATCTAGTGGATTTAAGGCTTTGTTAAGGATTTCGGCGTTTGTGGCGCGGCGGGGCACCACAGAACAAAACGCCCGCGAGGAGCTGCGGGCGTTTTGAGTGGGTTCAGCGAACGATCAGAAGCCGGATTTGATCGTCTCAAATTCCTGCGTCATCCGGTCACGCATGGTGGGATCAATCGGCACCTGGGACAGCAGGATGCCATCGACGGGATCCACGTCATGGGCTTTGAGTTCTTCCAGCGGGATGTCTTTCATCGCCACGTCATTGGCATGGACATAGCCGAAATTGTCCAAAAGCCCCTTGGCCGAGCCGTGATCGAGCCAAGCGTTGATGAAATCATAGGCTTTTTCTTCTTTGCCGGGGCCGTCCTTGAAGTTGACATAGCCGCAGAACCAGTTGGCGACGCCCTCTTTCGGGGTGCGCTGGAAGGCGACGGGCACGCCTTCTTTCTTCATATTGGCAACGCCATCGTTCCACGTCCAGGCGATCACCACTTCACCGGTTTTCATCAACTGCGCCAGTTCGGACGGATCAGCCCAATAGGTGCGGACATTGGCGTGCGCCAAGCGCAGCCAAGCGGCGGCTGCCTGGAATTGGTCTTCGGTGATATTGGTCCAGTCGGAAACCCCGGTGGCAAGCAGCGCCAGCGACCAGGTGTCGTCGGTGTTGTCGGGCAGCGAGATTTTGCCCGCAAAGGCCGGGTCGACGAAGACTTGCAGCGAGGCGACTTGCTCGGGCTTCACCAGATCGGTGTTATAAGCAATGGCGGTATAGGCGCCGTCGGTGGGAATGTACCAAACGCCGGTGTCATCGGCGAAGATTTTCGAGTTTTTATAGCGCTCGCCGATTTCATTATAGAGCGGGATCTTGCTGACATCCCAAGGCTCGATCAGGCCAGCGTCGCGGTATTTCTGCACCATTTGCGCACAAGGATGGGCGACATCGGCTTTGAAGCCGTTGGAGACTTTCTGGAAGGCTTCATCATCATCGCCGAAGAAGGAATAGGTCGGCATGTCGCCGTTTTTGGCAACGTAGGCCTCAATCAAGGCTTGGTTTTCAAAACCAGCCCAGTCGAACACGGTAAGGTCTGGATCGGCGGCATGGGCGAGGGTGGCGAAGCTGAGGGCAATGGCGGTGCTGGCGAAAAGTTTGGTAAGGCGCATGGGGTTCCTTCCGGCTGTTTGGGGGCCGCTTATCGTGTGCGGTTTGCTGATGCGGGAAGGCTAAAGCGGGAGGACGGTTGGCTCAAGCGGTTATTGTGGGATCGGCGGGCGCGGGCGGGGTTTGGCTGAATTTTGATCAAAGTTTATCGGTTTTGCTGGCCGGGGAAGCGGGGGTTTCACACCCCCGCACCCCCGTGGAATATTTAAGCCAGTATGAAAGCAAATTTTAGATAAGTTTTAAGCGATTGAGAGGGGGTTTACGGGGGCAGGATCCTTGGCTAGGTTTTGATTGAGCCTGCTTTGTGCGGGATCTGCCACAGCGCCATTGCGGGGCTGCGGCTTGGCTGGAAGACCTGCCACGGCCTAGCTTTACCGTGGAATTCCGCCGGGCCGTTGTCTTTAACCGTAATAGGGGGCGTCTGATGACCCAACTTGATCTGACTTTCGTGCGTAGCCAGTTTCCGGCTTTTGACAGTGGCGTGCTGTCCAGCCATGCATTTTTTGAAAATGCGGGCGGCTCTTATCCGTGCCGTCAGGTGGTAGATCGGCTGCATCGGTTTTATCTGGATCGCAAGGTGCAGCCATACGGGCCATATCCGGGCGCGCAGGCGGGTGGGGCCGAGATGGATGAGGCGCGGGATCGCTTGGCTGCGCTGATGGGGGTGAAGGGGCCGCAGGTGTCGTTTGGGCCTTCGACCAGCGCCAATACTTACGTTTTGGCGCAGGCGGTGCGGCTTTGGTTGCGCGGCGCGAAGGCTGCGATTGTGGTGACAAATCAGGACCATGAGGCGAATTCTGGGGTCTGGCGGCGGTTGGCGGACGAGGGCATCGAGGTGCGCGAGTGGCAGATTGATCCGCAGACGGGGAGTTTGGACCCGGCGGATTTGAGGGTTTTGCTGGCGGATGGCAAAGTGCGGCTGGTCTGTCTGCCGCATTGCTCGAATGTGGTGGCAGAGATCAACGATGTGGCGGCGATCTCCGCGCTGGCCAAGGCGGCTGGCGCGCGGGTGGTGGTGGATGGGGTGTCTTACGCGCCGCATGGGTTGCCGGATTTTGCCGCCTTGGGCTGCGATGTGTATTTGTTCTCGGCCTATAAGGTGTACGGGCCGCATCAGGGCATCATGCTGATCTCGGAAGAATTTGGTGCGGAACTGCCGGCGCAGGGGCATTATTTTAATGCGGGTTCGCTGTATAAGCGGTTCACGCCAGCGGGGCCGGACCATGCGCAGATCGCGGCTTGTGCTGGGATGGCGGATTATATTGACGCTGTGCACGCGCATCATTTTGGCGTGGAAAGCGATGCGGCACAGCGGAACCGGGCGGTGCATGATCTGATGCGCAGTCATGAGGTTGCGGTGGTGGCACCGTTGCTGGACTATCTGGCAGCGCGCAATGATTTGCGGCTGATCGGGCCAAGGGCGGCAGAGGCGCGGGCGCCAACCGTGGCTGTGGTGTTGGACCGTGCAGCGGAGCCGGTGTCAGAGGCACTGGGGCGCGAGGGGATTGCCTGTTGGGCCGGGGATTTCTATGCGGTGCGACCGCTGACGGCAATGGGGGTTGATCTCGATCAGGGGGTGCTGCGGATGTCTTTGGTGCATTATACCTCGGCTGCGGAGGTTGCGCAGTTGATCGCGGCGCTGGATCGGGTGCTGTAGCGATTTTTGAGAAAAATCGGCACGATTTCCGTGACGGAAATCGGGGGGGCTTTGCGCCCCCCGCCTGCGGCTCCCCCTGCAGGATATTTGCGCACAGAGGATGAACTTGTGATCTGATCGGGGATTGGCTGCGTAAGCATTTGAAAGAATGTGGGATGTGATGGCAGATCAACCTTTGATTTTGTGGTTTCGGCGGGATTTGCGGCTGTCGGATCATCCGATGTTGGCGGCGGCTGTGGCTTCGGGGCGGCCTTTGATCCCGGTGTTCGTGCTGGATGCACAGGCCGAGGCTTTGGGGGCGGCGGCGAAATGGCGGCTGGGCTTGGGGCTGGCGCGGTTTGCGGAAACGCTGGCCGCGATGGGGCAAAGGCTGATCTTGCGGCGCGGCGATGCTTTGACGGTTCTGCAAGGGCTGGTCGCGGAAACCGGGGCGGCGGGAGTGATGTGGCAGCGGATGTATGATCCGCAGGCGGTGGCGCGGGATACTGCTGTGAAGGCGGCGCTGAAGGCTAAGGGGCTGGTTGCGGAGAGCTTTCCGGGCGCGTTGTTGGTCGAGCCTTGGGAGGTGGCAACCGGGCAGGGTGGTTATTACAAGGTCTATTCGCCGTTCTGGAAGGCTGTGTCTGCGCGTGGGTTTACGCCTCCGGTGCCTGCGGTGACGGCAATGCGCGGGCCGGAGGTTTGGCCTGCCTCAGACGATCTGGTCGATTGGCAGATGGGCGCTGCGATGCGGCGCGGCGCTGCGGTGTGTTTGCCGCATCAGCGGGTGGGCGAGGCGGCGGCGCTGGCGCGGCTGGATGAGTTTATTGATACGGCGGTTGAGCGCTACAAGGCGGCGCGGGATTTTCCGGGGGTGATTGGGGCGACCTCGGGGCTGTCGGAGAACCTCGCTTGGGGGGAGATCGGGCCTCGGACGATTTGGGCGGCGGGGCAGCGGGCTTTGCACCAGGGCGATGCGGGGGCGGAGCAGTTCTGCAAGGAACTCGCCTGGCGCGAGTTTGCTTATCATCTGATGCACCATGCGCCGCATATCCTGACGCAAAGCTGGCGTGAGGGGTGGGAGGATTTCGCTTGGCGTGGTGACAACCCGCAGGCCGAGACGTGGCGGCGCGGCACGACCGGAGAGCCGTTTGTCGATGCGGCGATGCGCGAGATGTATGTCACCGGGCGGATGCACAACCGGGCGCGGATGGTGGTGGCCTCGTATCTGACCAAACATCTGCTGACCGATTGGCGCATCGGGCAGGCGTGGTTTGCCGATTGTCTGACCGATTGGGATGAGGCGGCTAATGCGATGGGCTGGCAATGGGTGGCAGGCTCTGGCCCCGATGCAGCGCCGTATTTTCGCGTGTTCAACCCCGCCGGGCAGGCTGAAAAATTTGACAGCGATGGGGCATATCGGCGACGCTGGATTGCAGAGATATCGGCCAAGCCGGGGCCGGAGGCGCAGAGCTATTTTGCCGCTGTGCCAAAGCGCTGGAACCTCGCGGTGACGCAGACTTACCCGGACCCGATGATCAGCCTCGCCGACGGGCGCGCACGGGCACTGGCCGCCTATGCTGCGCGGGGTGGCGGCGCAGGCCAAGCAGATGAAGATCGGAGGCAATGATGGACGTGCTCACAACAACCAAAGGCCAAAAGCACCTACCGCGTTATTTTTCCGCCGTTTTTGAACTGGCGCAAAAGCTGCGCAACGGGCGCTTGGATTTCGTCTTGCCGGATGGCCGCCGCTTTCGCGTCGAGGGCCAAACTCCGGGGCCGGTGGCAGAGATCGCGGTGCATGACAGCGATCTGTTCGCGCGGTTGATCCGCGAGGGTGATCTGGGGTTTTGCGAGGCTTATGTTGAGGACGGCTGGTCGAGCCCAGACCTGATGGCCTTCATGGATCTGGTGCATGAGGGCAATGGCGAGGTCTATGACGCCTTCCCCGGCATGGCCTTGGTGCGCGCCTATGAGCGGTTCCGGTTCTGGCTGCAATCAAACTCGAAACGGCAGGCGAAGAAGAACATCGCGCATCACTATGATCTGGGCAATGACTTTTATCGGTTGTGGCTGGACGATACCATGACCTACTCGTCCGCGATTTACCGCACCGGGCAGGAAAGCCTTGAGACCGCGCAGGCGCAAAAATACGCCTCTATGGTCGATCAGATGGGGGCAAGCCCCGGTGATCATGTGCTGGAGATCGGTTGCGGTTGGGGCGGTTTTGCCGAATATGCTGCGAAGGAACGCGGGCTGCGGGTGACGGCTTTGACGATCAGCCAAGCCCAGCATGATTTCGCCGTGGCACGGATGCAACGGTTGGGGCTGCAGGATCAGGTGCAGATCAAGCTACAAGACTACCGCGATGAGACCGGGTTGTACGATGGCATCGTCAGTATCGAGATGTTCGAGGCGGTGGGCGAAAAGTACTGGCCTGTGTATTTTGACACTGTGCGCAACCGGCTGAAACCGGGGCGCAATGCGACGTTGCAGATCATCACCGTGCAAGAGGCGCGGTTTGAAATCTATCGTAAAAGCGTTGATTTCATTCAGAAATACATCTTCCCTGGCGGCATGTTGCCCAGCCCTTCGGTGCTGAAGCGCGAGGCCGAACGCGCTGGGCTGCGGGTGAAGGGCTCGATCGAGTTTGGCAAAAGCTACAGCCAAACCCTGCGGCGCTGGTACGACACGTTCAACGCGCGTTGGGCCGAGGCGGCGGGTTTGGGGTTTGATGAAAGGTTCCGCCGGATGTGGAACTTTTATCTCGCCTCTTGTGCTGGCACGTTTGAGGGCGGAAACTGCGATGTAACGCAGATCACGCTGACCCGTCCGATTGCCGAGGCCGGGGCGGCGTGATCTGACTGACAGCCGAGGACTGACAGCCAAGAAGGATCGCCATGCCCACTGCCTCAAAACTTGTCGCTGCGGTCGCCTATGCTTTGCTGGGCCTGATCGCGGCGCAGACCTTTATCAAATATCTGCCCGAAGGCACGCCGCTGGGCCATTTCCGCGAGATCACTGCGGCGATTGGCTTTATTGTCGGGTGGCTGGTGATGGGCAAGCTGACCCGCAAGGGCTACCGTGATGCGATCAACTCTGGCTTGGTGACGGCACTCTTGTTGGTGTTCTGGGCGCTGTTGGCGTTCTCGCTGTATTATATGATCAAGAAATCAACGCGGATGATGTATGACGGCCCGATGGAAGCGGTTCTGGGGGTGTTCCAGCTGATGTTTGATTACGGCAAAATGCTGGTGGCACCCGATATGCTGGGGGTAATCCTGATTGGTGGCATTGTCGCAGGGCTGGTCAGCGAATGGGCCGGGAAGCGCTGGTCTTGAAGCACCTACATTTCTTTTGCGGTATGTTGCGGCATCTGCCGCTGCTGCATTTGGTGCTGGGGCGCCCAGTCTCGACGCTTCCGGCTTGGTTGGCAGATCATGGCCAGTTTTGGTCGCGTGACAGCAATTTTCCGGTGCTTATTGCCCTGTCTGGTGCGCAGACCGAAGGTATTTTGGTGCGCGCAGAAAGCGACGAAGACCTGGCGCGGCTGGATTTCTTCAAGGGCGGCTTCGGCTTTGACGTGCGCGTTGTCACAGTGGTGCAACTGGATGGCACGCCGGTTGAGGCATTGGTGTATCTGCCTGAACGTATCGAATGTGAGGCGGGCTTGGGGCCTGCGTGGAAACTCGCAGATTGGCAGGCGCGGTTTGGTGCCGAATTTGTGGCGATGGCTAAGGATTATCTGGCACTGTTTGGGGTGAAGCCGCCGCGCGCGGTGGCGGCACGGTTTGAGCAGATGCTGGCACGGGGGGCGTCTCGGGTGCGGGCATCGGGTGCTGCACCGACCGAATTGCGCCATTATGCCGGGGCGGGGGATGTGGCGGTTGCGGCGTTGCGCGAACCCTACGCGCGGTTCTTCGCGATGGAGGAAATCGACGTCAGCTTTCGCCGCTTTGATGGCAGCATGAGCCCGCAGGTGACGCGGGCAGGCTTTATTGCCTGCGATGCGGTGACGGTGCTGCCCTATGATCCGGTGCGCGACCGGGTGTTGGTGGTGGATCAGTTCCGCGCGGGGCCGTATTTGCGCGGCGATCCGCAGCCATGGCAGATTGAAGCGATTGCGGGCCGGATTGATCCGGGGGAGAGCCCGGTTGAGGCGGCAAAGCGCGAGGCGATCGAGGAGGCGGGTTTGGTTTTGTCCGATCTGCAGTCGGTGGCAAGCTACTATCCGACGCCGGGCTGTTCGGCAGAGTTTTTATATTCCTTCGTGGCGCTGACCGATCTGCCTGATGATGCGGCGGGGGTGTTTGGGGTCGAGGGCGAGGCAGAAGATATTCGCGGCCATCTGATCAGCTTTGAGCGGCTGATGGCGCTGGTGGCGTCGGGCGAGATTTCCAACGCGCCGACAGTGTTGACCGCGTTTTGGCTCGCACAGAACCGGGATCGGTTGCGCAAGGTTTGACCCCCGCGCAACCGATTTTCTAAGCAGAAAATCGTGACGGAATTTTTCTGAAAATTCCGGTTGCGCCGGGGCCGCTGGTGTTACAGCGCCAGTTTGGTCCAAGCGCCATTTTTGGCCGATGAGCGCACGCAGGCATCGACAAAAGCGACGCCTTCAAGGCCCTCTTTCAACCCCGGAAAGCTGACCGCGCTGTCCAGCAGGCTGCCATCGCGCCGCGCGATAATGGCGCGGCCAGCCTCGGCGTAGATATTCGCGAAGCCTTCGAGATAGCCTTCGGGATGGCCCGGCGGAATGCGGGTAAGGCGTGCGGCTGCCCCGCCCGTGCCAGCACCACCACGGGTCAGGCGGTAGCGGGGGGCACCTAAGGGCGTGACCCAAAGGTAGTTTGGGTTCTCTTGCTCCCACTCGATCCCGGCCTTGGTGCCGTAAATCCGCAGCCGCAGGCCGTTTTCTTGGCCCGAGGCCACCTGCGAACACCACAGCATGCCGCGCGCGCCAGAGCTGTAGCGCAGCAGGACATGGGCGTTATCATCGACGCGCCGACCGGGCACGAAGCTTTGCAGGTCGGCGGCGAGTTCGGTGAGGCTCAAGCCAGAGACGAAATTCGCCAAGTTGAACGCATGGGTGCCGATGTCGCCGGTGGAGCCACCCGCACCAGAGCGCGCGGGGTCGGTGCGCCAATCGGCCTGTTTGTTGTCCACCTCATGCGCCAGCCAGTCTTGCGCGTATTCGACCTGCACAAGGCGGATGTCGCCCAGATCGCCCGCCTGCACCATGGCTTTGGCTTGGCGGATCATCGGGTAGCCGGTGTAGTTGTGGGTCAGCGCAAACACCACGCCCGAGGCTTCGGCGGCTTTTGCCAGTTTTTTCGCCTCGGGCAGGGTGGCGGTCAATGGTTTGTCGCAGATCACATGGATGCCGCGTTTCAGGAATTCTAACGCGACGGGCGCGTGCATGTGGTTGGGGGTGACGATGGCTACGGCCTCGATGCCATCTTTGCGCCGCGCTTCTTTCTGAGCCATTTCGGCAAAGGAACCGTAGCTGCGCGCGACGCCAAGATCGGCGGCAGAAGCGGCAGAGCGTTCCGGGTCGGAGGAAAACGCCCCTGCGACCAGTTCGTATTGGTCGTCAATGCGGCTGGCGATGCGGTGAACGGCACCGATGAAAGCGCCGCGGCCGCCGCCGACCATGCCAAGGCGGATGCGGGGGCTGCGTGCGGTATGTGCTGCGGTGATTGCCATGGTCTACTCCAATCCCAACATGCGGCGGTTCGCGGCGCGGTCGGTGCCTGCGTCGGCGAAATCGTCGAAGGCTTTCTCGGTGACGCGGATGATCTGTTTGGCGACATAGGCAGCCCCTTCGCGCGCGCCGTCTTCGGGGTGCTTGATGCAGCATTCCCATTCCACCACCGCCCAGCCGTCAAAGCCGTGTTGGGTGAGTTTGGAGAAGATGCCGCCGAAATCGACCTGACCATCGCCGACAGAGCGGAAGCGGCCCGCGCGGTTGATCCAAGATTGGAAGCCACCATAGACGCCCTGCCGACCGGTCGGGTTAAGTTCTGCATCCTTGACGTGAAACATCTTGATCCGCTCATGGTAGATGTCGATATGCTCAAGGTAATCAAGATGTTGCAGCACGTAGTGGCTGGGATCATACAGCATGTTGGCGCGCGGGTGGTTGTTCACACGCTCTAGGAACATCTCAAACGAGATGCCATCATGCAGATCTTCACCGGGGTGAATCTCATAGGCCAGATCAATGCCGCAGGCATCGGCGTGGTTCAAAAGCGGTGTCCAGCGGCAGGCGAGTTCGTCAAACGCCTCCTCGACCAGACCTGCGGGGCGTTGTGGCCACGGATAAAGGTAAGGCCAAGCCAGCGCGCCAGAGAAGGTGGCATGGGCGGTCAGGCCAAGATTCTTGCTGGCGGTCAGGGCTTTAGTGACTTGATCCACCGCCCATTCTTGCCGGGCTTTCGGGTTGCCGCGCACCGACGGGGCGGCGAAACCATCGAACTGGGTGTCATAGGCGGGATGCACGGCAACCAATTGGCCTTGTAGGTGGGTTGAAAGCTCGGTGATCTCCACCCCGTTTTGCGCGGCAATCCCCTTCAACTCATCACAATAGGTTTTCGAGCTGGCGGCTTTGTCCAGATCAATCAGTCGCGCATCCCACGACGGCACCTGCACACCCTTATAGCCGCAATCTGCGGCCCATTTGGTGATGGCATCAAATGAGTTGAACGGCGCGGCATCACCTGCGAATTGCGCCAGAAACAGCGCTGGTCCTTTGATCGTCTTCATAGTCTCTCCCTAGTTTCCCGTGCGGAAGTCCGATGCTTGCGGCACTTCCAGTGCTTGGCCTTGATCCGGCGCGCGACCCTCTATCGCGGCCATTACGGCGCGGGCCAGAAAATTCCCGGCGCGGGCCACATCCTCGTTCACCACGATCATCTCTTTGCGAAAGCGGTGCAACAGCCGGATGGCTTCTTTTGAGACAACATCGAAATCTTGGCCGATGCGCAAGCCTACCCGTTCGGCCCCCGCCACCGCCGCAATCGCGCCTGTGGTCGATCCGGCGATGATCGCATCGGGCGGATTGCTGGCGAAACGGCAGGCCACGGCGATTTCCATATCATCGGCAGAACTGTCCGAGGTGACATCATCGGCCAGTTCAAACCGCATATCGCGCGCGGCGGCCTCTTGGCTGGCCCCCAGGATCATGTGGCGGGCATACATATGGTTGCGCGGCGGCGCGATCATATAGACATGGCGGCGGTTTTGCGCGGCCAAGGCCTGCACCGCCAGCCGCCCGAAGCTTTCGTTGTCATAGTCGAAATAGGGGTGATCCAGCCCCATATCGGTACGGCCATGCGTGGCGAAGGGGATGTGATGTTCGGTCATATAGCGGATGCGCGGATCGTCGGGTTTGGTCTGGTTCAGGATGATGCCATCGGCGCTTTCGGTTTCCACAATATAGCGCACCGGGTCCATCGGGTCTTGGTCGCGGAAGAACGGCATCACCACCAGATGGTAGGCGGTGCCGCGCAGGGCGTCGGCGATGGAATAGAGTAGCTTTGAGGTGTGGTTCATCACATCGGATTCGGTGGACAGCACAAGGGCGATCACATTGGTCTTTCCGGTGCGCAAACGCACAGCCGCGCGGTTTTGACGGTAGCCGAGACGCAGGGCGGTTTCGCGGACACGGCGCTTGGTTTCCTCGCCTATATCGGGGGCATCTTTCAGCGCCCGGCTGACCGTGGCAATCGCAAGCCCGGTGGCGGCTGCGATGGTTTTCAGCGTGGGCCGTTCCGTCCCAACGAGGGGCAGGGGTGATTCTGTCATCGCATCCATTCCCGAAACTTGCCGCCTGTTTTGGCGCTGTTTCGCCTGATCTTCCAGCCCGCTGATTCGCCAACTCCCCCGGTTTTGCCGCTTTACATCTCCTGGTTGTGCGCTGCGGTTCCGCACCAACTCTGCCGATATTTCAGGGACTTCGCCGAAAAATCAGCCGCCGCTATCCTTGGCTTGGGGCGTGAAGCCACTCCGATCAGGACCTAAAATTTTGCCACCGACAAGCGAAAAGATTGCTTGATTGGAAAAACTATAACGTTATAGGGTCGACTATAACGATATAGAAGCCGCGAAAACCTATCGATCTGGGAGGATCATATGAAGAATTGGAAACTGGCCGCTGGCCTGTTGCTGTCGGTTGCTTTGCCGTCTGCGGCGCTTGCGACCGATCTGGAAGTGACGCATTGGTGGACATCGGGCGGCGAAGCGGCGGCGGTGGCCGAGCTTGCGAAAGCCTTTGACGCGTCGGGCGATCACTGGGTGGATGGCGCGATTGCTGGTGGTGGCGATACCGCGCGTCCTGTGATGATCGCGCGTATCACAGGCGGCGACCCGATGGGGGCCACCCAGTTCAACCACGGCCAGCAGGCGCTGGAGCTGGTGCAGGCTGGGCTGATGCTGGACCTGACCGATGTGGCCGAAGCACAGAAATGGCGCGACGTGGTCAACCCGATCTCGTTGCTGGATGGTTGCACGATTGACGGTAAGGTCTATTGTGCGCCGATGAACATCCATTCGCCGGAATGGCTGTGGATCAACAACAAGATCTACGAAGATCTGGGCATTCCGGTGCCGACGAACTGGACGGAATTTGTAGCCAGCGCCCCGCAGGTTGAAGCGGCGGGCAAGATTCCCTTGGCTTTGGGCCGTCAGGCTTGGCAGTCGAACCTTGCGTTCAACGCGATCACTGTGGGCGTCGGCGGGCTTGATCTGTGGAAGAAGGTCAACGTCGACAAGGATATGGACGCAGCCGCTGGCCCCGACATGCTGAAAGTGTTCCAAGCTGCGGCCGAGGCGCGCAAACTGGCGGCGAAATCTACCGTGCAGGACTGGAATCAGGCCACCAATATGGTGATCAACGGCGATGCCGCCGGGCAGATCATGGGTGACTGGGCGCAGGGTGAATTCGCTGTCGCGGGCAAAATCGCGGGCAAGGATTACACCTGCCTGCCGGGTCTGGGGCTGAACGCTTATCTGTCGACGGGCGGCGATGCGTTCTATTTCCCGAAACTGGCGGACCCTGAGAAGGAAGCGGCACAGAAGCGTCTGGCGGCGTTGTTGGTCAGCCCGGAAGTGCAGGTGGCGTTCAACCTGAAGAAAGGCTCGCTGCCGATCCGGGGTGACATTGATATGTCTGCGGCGAATGATTGCATGAAGAAGGGTCTTGAGATCCTGAAATCCGGCAATGTCGTGCCCGCAGGTGATCAGGTCTGGTCGCCGGATGTGCAGACCCAGCTGGGCGATATGCAAAGCGAATTCTGGAGCGGCGATATGACCCCAGAAGACGCCCAAGCGCGTTACGTCGAAATCCTGAAAACCGGGCTTTAAGCCTGTCACAGCAAAAGCGCCGTCCGACCCGTTCGGGCGGCGCTTTTGTGACCAGATACGGATGTGCGGGGGGGAAATCAGAGCATGGCAGGAAAACCAAAGGGGCTGCGGCTGTTTCGCAACCTGAACGCCAAGGTCGCGGCGGTGCCGATGGTGCTGACCACCATGGTGGTGTTTGTCGGTGGCACATTGTGGACGGTGCTGTATTCCTTCACCAATTCCAAGCTGTTGCCGCGGCTGGAGTTCGTCGGCATCGACCAATACAAGCGGCTTTGGTCGAATGATCTGTGGAACGCCGCGATCTGGAACCTCGCGTTTTATGGCGTGATGTCGCTGATCTTCACCATCGTGATGGGCTTCGTGTTGGCGGTGCTGCTGGATCAGAAAATCCGCTTTGAAGACACCTTCCGCACCATCATGCTGTATCCCTTTGCTCTGTCCTTCATCGTCACCGGCCTGGTCTGGCAGTGGATTTTGAATCCTGAGATGGGGATTCAAGAGGTGGTGCGCCGGATGGGGTTTGAGACCTTCACCTTCGATCCGTTGCACAATCCGAACACGGTTCTCTACGGTCTGCTGATCGCGGGGCTGTGGCAGGGCACCGGATTTACCATGTGTCTGATGCTGGCAGGTCTGCGCGGCATTGACGAAGATATCTGGAAAGCCGCCCGCGTTGACGGCATCCCGAAATGGAAAACCTATATCTACGTCGTGATTCCGATGATGCGCCCGGTGTTTATGACCACTTTGGTGATCGCCGCCGCAGGCATCATCAAGCTTTATGATCTGGTGGTGGCGCAAACCTCGGGTGGGCCGGGCAATGCCAGCCAAGTGCCCGCGATGTATGTCTATCGCTACATGTTCACCGCGCAAAATCTGGGTCAAGGCTTTGCCGCCAGCACGATGATGCTGCTGTCGGTGCTGATCGTGCTGGTGCCTTGGGCTTATCTGGAATTCGGGGGCAAAAAGCATGGTTGATGGTGCAATTTACGGCGCGACGGTCGTGCAGCCACGCGGGGCCAAGCCTACGCGACGGTTTTCGGGCGGCAATATCATGCTCTACGGCACGTTGTTTGTGGTGTCAGTCTACTACCTTTTGCCTTTGTGGGTGATGGTGATGACCTCGCTGAAAGGCATGCCGGAAATCCGCATGGGCAATATCTTTGCCCCGCCGGTTGAGATCACCTTTCAACCTTGGGTCAAGGCATGGTCCGAGGCTTGCACGGGGTTGAATTGTGACGGGCTTTCGAGGGGCTTCTGGAACTCGGTGATGATCACGGTGCCGTCGGTGATCATCTCGATCATCGTGGCAAGCGTGAACGGCTATGCGCTGGTGAACTGGCGCTTCAAGGGCAGTGAAGTGTTCTTCACCATCCTGATTTTCGGCAGCTTTATCCCGTATCAGATCATGCTGTACCCCATCGTGATCCTGCTGCGTGAGTTGCACATCTACGGCACGCTTTATGGTCTGATCCTTGTGCATACGATCTTCGGCATGCCGATTCTGACCCTGCTGTTTCGCAACTATTTCAGCAGCTTGCCGGAAGAATTGTTCAAAGCCGCCCGCGTCGATGGCGCAGGGTTCTGGCGGATCTATCTGCAAATCATGGTGCCGATGAGCCTGCCGATTTTCGTGGTTGCGCTGATCCTGCAAATCACCGGAATCTGGAACGACTTTCTGTTCGGCGTCGTGTTCACCAAGCCCGAGATTTACCCGATGACGGTGCAGCTCAACAACATC
The DNA here is from genome assembly GCA_040387915.1 of Pseudomonadota bacterium. Taxonomy (GTDB): domain Bacteria; phylum Pseudomonadota; class Alphaproteobacteria; order Rhodobacterales; family Rhodobacteraceae; genus Cypionkella. Next base: position 36,381 of record JAZKCV010000004.1, on the reverse strand, counting down.
GTCAACTCGGTACAGGGCGTCAAGGAATACAACGTCAACATGGCGGCGACGTTGCTGACCGGCCTTGTGCCGCTGATCATCTACTTCGTCTCTGGCAAACTCTTTGTTCGCGGCATTGCTGCTGGCGCCGTGAAAGGCTGAAACATGACCCATTCCATCCAAGTCAAAGACCTGACCCTTAGCTTCGGCTCGGTGTCTGTGCTGAAAAACATGAATATCGACGTGGCCGAGGGCGAGTTTATCGTGCTGCTGGGGCCGTCGGGCTGCGGGAAATCGACCTTGCTGAACTGCTTGGCCGGGTTGTTGGACATCACCGATGGCGAGATTTGGATCAAGGGCAAGAACGTCACTTGGGCGGAGCCTTCCGAGCGCGGCATTGGCATGGTGTTCCAATCCTACGCGCTTTATCCGCAGATGACGGTGCGCGGCAACCTGTCGTTCGGGCTGAAAAACGCGCGGATGCCGAAGGAGGAAATCGACAAACGCATCGCACGGGCGGCGGGGATTTTGCAGATTGAGCCGTTGTTGGATCGCAAACCAGCCGCGCTTTCGGGCGGGCAGCGGCAGCGGGTGGCGATTGGGCGGGCCTTGGTGCGCGATGTCGATGTGTTTCTGTTCGACGAGCCGTTGTCAAACCTCGACGCCAAGCTGCGCAGCGAATTGCGGGTGGAAATCAAGCGATTGCACTCACGTCTGAACAACACCATGGTCTATGTCACGCATGACCAGATTGAGGCTTTGACGCTGGCCGACCGTATCGCGGTGATGCGTGGCGGCCTGATCCAGCAACTCGCCGCCCCGCAGGAAATCTACAACCGTCCGTCGAACCTGTTCGTGGCGGGATTCATCGGCTCACCGTCGATGAACTTCCTGCATGGGGCGACGATTGACGGTGGTGCGGCGTTTCAATTCGCCAGCACCAAGATCAATCTCGCGGGCTATGAGGGCGGCGCGATTTTGGAGCGTCCGAAGGCGATCCTTGGGTTGCGCCCTGAGCATCTGCACATCCAAGACCACGCCGAACCGGGCCTGACGATCCCGGCGGTGGTTGAGATTGACGAGCCGATGGGGGCCGACAGTTTGGTCTGGCTGGAGGCTGAGGGCGGGGTGAAAATGTCGGTGCGTGTTCCCGTGGAGCGGCGGATGGCGGCGGGCATGTCGGTGCATCTGAAAGTGGATATCTCAAAGGCGTCGATCTTCGACACGGCGAGTGAACAGCGGGTCTAAGATGATGGATTTGGCCGAAGGCTGGACGCTTTCTGACGAAAGCGGAGCATATTCTGTCGCCTTCGCAGTGCCGGGGGATGGCATCACCGCGCTTCATGCGGCGGGCGCTATTGCCGATCCCTACTGGGGCCGCAACGAATACGATCTGCGCTGGATTTGTGGCCGCGATTGGGTGGCCCGCCGCAGCTTTAACGTCACGCGCACCGATCTTGCGCTGGTGGTGTCGATGCTGGATACGGTGGCCGAAATAGCGGTGAATGGCGTCGCCGTGCTGACCTCGGACAATATGTTTCGCAGCTACCGCGTTGATCTGTCTGCCGTGCTGCGGCTGGGGCAGAACGACATTGCGATCACCTTTCGCTCGGTTGAAATCGAGGCCGCGAAACGCCAAGCGGCGCAGCCGTATTTCGTGCCGTTTTCTGCCAATAACACCCCGATTCACAACGGCAATATGCTGCGTAAACCGTCTTGCGATTTCGGGTGGGATTGGAACATCGCGCTCGCGTCCTTCGGGGTTTATGGCGATTTTTACCTCGAACCGCTGACCCCGGCGCGGATTGCTGCGGTGGGCATCGCGCAAGCGCATTCCGCTCACCGCGCGGAGGTGACGGTGACGGCGGACGTCGAAGACGCGGCGGAAGGGGCCGAGGTTGCCTTCGCTTTGTGCGGCGTGACTGCCACGGCGAAAGTGCAGCGAGGGCAGGCGGTAGCGGCGCTTTCGATTGAAAACCCCGCGCTTTGGTGGCCAGCCGGGCAGGGCGCACAGCCCCTGCATGATCTGGTGATCGGCTTTGGCGATCAGACACTGACCCGCCGTATCGGCCTGCGCGAGGCCGCCTTGGTCAATGTCAAAGACGCCGCTGGCCTCGGCTTCAAATTCCGCATCAATGGCCGCGATATCTTTGCCAAGGGCGCGAACTGGATTCCGCAGGATGCTTTGTCGGGCCGGATCACGCCGGAAGCCACCCGCGATCTGCTGCAATCGGCGGTGGACGCCAATATGAACATGATCCGTGTCTGGGGCGGCGGGCGGTACGAGCCGGATTGGTTCTATGACCTCTGCGATGAATTGGGCCTGATGGTCTGGCAGGATTTCATGTTTTCCTGCCACATCTACCCCGCCGACAACGCCTTCCTGAATGATGTCGCCATCGAAGTCGCCGAGCAGGCCAAGCGGCTGCACCACCATGCCTCTCTGGTGCTGTGGTGCGGTGATAATGAGTTGATCGGCGCGCTGACATGGTTCCCCGAAACCCGCGCCAATCGGGATCTGTATCTGGTCGGCTATGATCGGCTGAACCGTACGATTGAACAGGCGTTGAAAGCCGCCGTGCCAGAGGCGGTCTGGTGGCCGTCCAGCCCAAGCCCCGGCCCGATGGATTTCGGCGATACGTGGCATGATGACAGCAAGGGCGACATGCATTTCTGGAGTGTGTGGCACGAGGGCCGCGATTTTGACCACTACCGCGACGTAAGCCCCCGATTCTGCTCAGAGTTTGGCTTTCAAAGCTATCCAAGCATGGATGTGATCCGCCGCTTTGCTGACCCTGCGGATTTCAACATCGCCGCTCCGGTGATGGAGAGCCATCAGAAAAACGCCGGCGGCAATGCACGGATTGCCGAGACGATGTTCCGCTATTTCCGCTTTCCGGTGGATTTTGAGAATTTCGTCTATCTCAGCCAAGTCCAGCAGGGCTTGGCGATCAAAACCGCCGTCACCCATTGGCGCTCCCTCAAACCGCATTGCATGGGGGCGCTGATCTGGCAGTTGAACGACACTTGGCCGGTCTGTTCGTGGTCCAGTCTGGACCACGGCGGGGGCTGGAAACAGTTGCACCATATGGCGAAACAGTTTTTCCAAGCGGTGCTGGTGTCGGCGGTGCCTGTCGCGGGCGGCATCGCTTTGCGCGTGGTCAATGACGGCGCGCCACTGGATGTGACGGTGAAAGCCATGGCCGTGGCGATGGATGGCAGCACGCGTCCGCTGGCCGAGGCCAAGGTAAATGTCGCCGACACCGCCGTTCTGGCGCTGACAATCAATATCGCCGATCTCGGCCCGCAAGAAATGCTGGCCTACGTCTGGTCAGATGGTGGCACGCTGATTTCCGGCGATACTTTCGCGCCAAAGCCTTACAAGCACTACGATCTTCAGCCCGCGCATCTGAGCCATCAGATCAGCGAAACCAACGGCAGCTACGAAATCACCCTCACCGCCGAGGCCCTCGCGCTATTCGTCGCCGTCGAATCCGACCAACCCGGTCGCTTTTCGCACAACGCAATCACTCTGTTCCCAGGCTATCCCGCCACGCTCACCTTCACCCCCGCGCAACCCGGCGCGGACCCCTGTTTCACCATCCGAGACCTTCATTCCGCGACCTATGGTCCGACTGCCTGAGGAGGCAAATATGTTCAGCTATCAACTCTATTCCTCGCGTAACTTTCCGCCCTTGGCGAAAACCTTGGAAATGCTGGCGGCAACGGGCTACAAAGCCGTTGAAGGCTTTGGCGGGCTTTATGCCGACGAAGCGAGCCTCAACGATCTGCACGCAGGTCTGCAAGCTTGCGGTTTGAAGATGCCCTCCGGCCATTTCGGGCTGTCACAGGTCGAAGACACCCCGGATTGGGCGATCAAAGTGGCGCAAACTTTGGGCATGGAGCAGGTGATCGTGCCGTGGATTCACCCCGATGAGCGCCCGACCACCGGCAAAGGCTGGCATGATCTGGGCGTGCGGTTGCAAAAGGCGGGGGCGCCTATCCGCGATGCCGGGTTGAAATTCGGCTGGCACAACCATGATTTCGAGTTCGTGAAAACCGCCGGTGGCGCGATCCCGCAAACCGCTTTGTTTGAAGGCGGTCCGGATCTGGCATGGGAGATGGATGTGGCTTGGGTGGTGCGCGGTGGCGCGGATCCTCTGGCATGGATTGCCGATCACAAGTCCCGCCTCATCGCCGCCCATGTGAAGGATATTGCACCGAACGGCGAAAATCTGGCCGAAGATGGCTGGGCTGATCTGGGCTATGGCGTGGTGGATTGGGCGACGATCCTGCACGCCCTGCGCAAAATTGGCGTCACGAATTTCGTGATGGAGCATGACAACCCCGCCGACCACGCGCGCTTTGCAAGCCGTTCGCTGGCTTCGGCGGAAAAGCTGTAAGGACATATCATGGCAAATCTTGGCATTGGCATCATCGGATGCGGCAATATCTCGACCTCTTACCTACGGCTGGCCCCTTTGTTCAAAGGGCTGGAGGTGCGCGCCGTGGCCGATGTGAACATGGCAACGGCACAGGCGCGGGCGGCAGAGTTTGGCGTGAAGGCGCAATCGGTCGATGATCTGCTGGCAAATAGTGATGTCGACGTGGTGATCAACCTCACCATCCCTGATGCGCATTACGGCGTGACCAAGCGGATTCTGGAGGCGGGCAAGCACGCCTATTCCGAAAAACCCTTGGTGCTGACGCTGGCCGAAGGTGTCGCCCTGCGCGATCTGGCCGCAAGCAAAGGTCTCGCCGTCGGCTGCGCGCCCGACACCTTTCTGGGCGGCACCCATCAGCAAGCCCGCGCGCTGATTGATGAGGGTAAGTTGGGGGTGATCACCACAGGCTGCGCTGCGATCCAAGGCCATGGCCCGGAAAGCTGGCATCCATCGCCTGAGTTCTTCTACCTGCCCGGCGCGGGGCCGATCATGGATATGGGCCCCTATTACATCGCCAACCTGATCAGCCTGCTGGGCCCGGTGCGCCGCGTTGGTGCGCTGACCTCCTCGGCGACGCCCACCCGTACCATCGGATCGGGCGATCGGGCGGGGCAAGAGATTGCAGTGAAAACCCCCAGCAACATTCAGGCTTTGCTGGAGTTTCATTCCGGGGCCACCATCAACTTCTCGGCCAGCTGGGATGTCTGGCACCACAAGCGCAACCATTTTGAACTCTACGGCACCGAGGGCACGCTCTATGTCCCCGATCCGAACTTCTTCGGTGGGCCGCTGGAAATCGCCGGGCGGGATGGGGTGCTTACCCCGGTCGCGCCATGGGGTCACCCGTTCAGCATCGTCAACCAAAAGGGTCATCGCGGCGAAGATCAGGCGAATTACCGCACCGCAGGTATGGCCGATATGGTGCTGGCGATCACTGAGGGGCGCGATGCGCGCTGTTCGCTGGAGCGGACGTTGCATGGGGTTGACGTGATGACCGCCGCGCTGAAATCCGGCGAGACCGGGGAGTTCATCACCCTGACCACCACCTGCACCCGCCCCGCCGCTTTGGGGCCGGATCAGGCGCGGGCTTTGCTGCGCTAAGGGCAGAACCGGGGGTTTTCCAACCCCCGGACCCCCGTGGGATATTTGAGCACAGAGGATGAGCATGATCGAGAACCCGGTGTTGCGTGGCTTCAATGCCGATCCCTCGATCTGCCGTGTGGGGGAGGATTACTACATCGCGACCTCGACCTTTGAATGGTATCCCGGCGTGCAGATCCACCATTCCCGCGATCTGGTGAATTGGCGGCTTGTCGCGCGGCCTTTGAACCGTGCCAGCCAGTTGGATATGCGCGGCAACCCGGACAGTTGCGGCGTCTGGGCGCCTTGCCTGAGCCATGCCGATGGCACGTTCTGGCTGGTCTATACCGATGTCAAACGCCTCGACGGCGCGTTCAAGGATGCGCACAACTACATCGTCACATCCGAGACGATTGACGGTGATTGGTCGGACCCGATCTATGTCACCTCTTCGGGCTTTGATCCCTCGCTGTTTCACGACGATGATGGCCGCAAATGGTTCAGCAATATGCGCTGGAACCATCGCCCCATTGGCAGCGGCCTGAACCCGGCGCAGGATCGCTTTGACGGCATCGAATTGCAGGAATGGCACCCGGAACATGGTCTGCTGGGCGAGGTTGCCACGATCTACACCGGCACCACGCTGGGCCTGACCGAAGCGCCGCATCTCTTTAAGCGCAATGGCTGGTATTACCTGACCACCGCCGAGGGCGGCACTGGCTATGATCACGCGGTGACGATGGCACGCTCGCGCGATCTGCATGGCCCCTACGAAACCCACCCCAACCAACACCTGATGACCGCGCGTTTTGCGCCCGGCAATCCGATCCAGCGCGTCGGGCATGGCCAATATGTCGAAACCCCGGAGGGCGAGGCCTTCCACAGCTATCTCTGCGGGCGGCCGGTGCAAGGCCCGCATGGCCCTTTCTGTGCGACGGGGCGCGAGACGGGGCTCGCAAAATGCGTCTGGGTTGAGGATTGGCTTTACCTTGAAGGCGGCGGTCTGGTGCCACCCGCCAGCCTGCCGGGGCCTGCCCACGTGGAAGGCCCTGCGACCGCGCATGATCTGACCACCACCCTGCCGCTCGAATTCCAATGGTTGCGCACGCCGCACCCGGCGCGGATTTTCCAGATGACCGGGCAAGCCCTGCGCCTGATCGGGCGCGAAAGTCTGGGCTCTTGGTTTGAACAAGCTCTGGTCGCCCGCAGGCAAGAACATCAAGCCTACCGCACCGAAACCACCCTTTCCGCTGATCCGCCAAACTGGCAGCGCGCCGCGGGGCTGACCACCTATTACAACCGCCACAAGTTCCACGCCGCTTTGATCACGCATGAACCCCAGATTGGCCGCTGCGCCCGTATCATCTCGTGCATCGGCGATACCACCGAGGCGCTAAGCTTCACCGACCCCGTGCCAATCCCAGATGGTCCAATCACCCTGTCGGTCACGGTTGATCGCGCCAGCCAGCAGTTCTTCTGGGCGCAAGATGGCGCACCGCAGCCGCTTGGGCCCACACTCGATGCCTCGGTAATCTCCGATGAAGGCGGGCGCGGCGAACATGCTTCGTTCACCGGGGCCTTTGTGGGCATAGTGGCTTATGATCTGACCGGGCAGGGCTGGAGTGCCGATTTCACCCGTTTCGCCTATCATCCCGCCGCCTGATAAACGCCGGGCTTGCAACGCAGGCCATTGCCGTCATAAACGGCGCTCAGAGCAATGAGTGCAGGCCGCATGACCGACGACAGCCGTAAAATCCCGACCCACGAGGTCATCTACGCCCGCCTGCGCGACATGATCCTGTTTGGCGTGTTGCAGCCCGGTCAACCGGTGACGATTCAGGGCCTGACCGCCGGGCTAGAGGCCGGGATGACCCCGGTGCGCGAAGCCATCCGCCGCTTGGCGGCTGAGGGCGCGCTGCTGCCGCAGGGCAACCGCCGCGTCACGGTGCCACGGCTGAGCGCCGCCGACCTCGACCAAGTCGCCTTCGCCCGCCTGACGATTGAGCCGCATCTGGCGGGCCTTGCTGTGATCACCCCCGCCTTGATCGCCAAGCTGGAAGCTTTGGATGCCGCCGTCGATGCCGCGATCCGCGCCGACGATGTTTCGGGCTATCTGAAAAGCAACCACGCCTTCCATTTTGCCTTGTATGAGGCCGCAGGGGCGGGGGTGCTGTTGGATATGGCGCGTTCACTCTGGCTGCGCTTTGGCCCCAGCCTGCGGGTTGTCTCCTCGCGCTCGGGGGCGACCAGCCTGCCAGATTCGCATAAAGAAGCCCTCGCGGCTATGCGGGCGGGCGATGCCGCAGCGCTGTCCGCCGCGATGCAGCGCGACATTGCGCAGGGTGTGGATCAGGTCCGCGCGGCGTTGCAGCGCGGTGAAATTTAGGCCACAAAGCGGCCTCAAAATAATTTGATCAAATTTCTTGAACGCCGCTGCGTTTGATCATATCCTGACTCCAAAGGCCGCCGGATTCGGGGCAGGCCGCAGCTTTCAAGGGGTCATGCGATGAACAAAATCACCAACCATATGCCGACGGCGGAGCTGCAGGCTTTGGACGCCGCCCACCACATGCATCCGTTCACCGAAAACGCAGCCCTCGCCAAAAAGGGCGCGCGGATCATGACGGCGGGCAAGGGGGTATGGCTGACGGATTCCGAAGGCAACAAGATCATCGACGGCATGGCCGGCCTTTGGTGCGTCAATATTGGCTATGGTCGCACCGAATTGGGCGATGTCGCCAAAGCGCAGATGGATCAGCTGGCCTATTACAACACCTTCTTTCAGACCAGCCATGTGCCTGCCATCGCTTTGGCCGCGAAGATTGCGGAACTGGCACCAGCGGGTCTGAACCATGTGTTCTTTGCGGGTTCCGGCTCGGAAGCCAATGACACCAATATCCGCATGGTGCGGCGCTATTGGGACATCAAGGGCCAGTCGGAAAAGCGCATCATCATTGCGCGGCACAATGGTTATCATGGCTCGACCTTGGGCGGCGGGTCTTTGGGCGGCATGTCGGCCATTCACAACCACGGCGGCAAGATCGCTGGCGTGGTGCATGTCGGCGAGCCGAACTATTGGGCGCAGGGTGGGGATATGACTCCTGAGGCGTTCGGGCTGATGCGGGCGCAGGAACTTGAGGCGAAGATCCTTGAGTTGGGCGTCGAGAATGTCGCGGCGTTTATTGGTGAGCCGGTGCAGGGCGCGGGTGGGGTGATTGTGCCGCCTTCGACCTATTGGCCCGAGATTCAGCGCATCGTGGATAAATACGGCATCCTGTTGATCGCGGATGAGGTGATCACCGGGTTTGGCCGCACCGGGAATTGGTTCGGTTCAACCACCTTCGGGATCAAGCCGCATATCATGACCATCGCGAAGGGGTTGTCTTCGGGGTATCAGCCGATTGGTGGCTCGATTGTGTGTGATGAAGTGGCCGAGGTTCTGGGCAGCCATGGCGATTTCAACCACGGCTACACCTATTCCGGGCATCCGGTGGCGGCGGCGGTGGCACTGGAGAACCTGCGGATCATGCAGGAGGAAAACATCGTCGAGCATGTCCGCGATGTGGCGCATCCTTATCTGGCTGCGAAATGGGCGGCGTTGGCGGATCATCCGATGGTGGGGGATGCGCAGCTGGTGGGGTTGATGGGGTCGATTGCTTTGACGCCGAACAAGGAAAAGCGGGCGCGGTTCTCGTCGGAGTATGGCACGGTGGGCTATCGCTGCCGGGAGCGGTGCTTTGCCAATAATCTGATCATGCGGCATGTGGGGGATCGGATGATCATCTCGCCGCCGCTGGTGATCACGCCTGCGGAGATTGATGTGCTGATCGAGCGGGCTTGGACCTCGATTGATGAGTGCTATCAGGGGCTGAAAGCGGACAGGTTGTTTAAGTGATCTGAGACCGATTTTTGAGAAAAATCGTGGCGGGGCTGAAAGGCTCCGCCCTTTTTTATGCGGTGTCCACGCGTGGACAGGTTGGGTTATGATTTGATTTCAAGGGGTTGATTTTTTTCGTTAAGGGGTTTTTAACGACTGTTACGACTGCTCATGCGTCGGTTTGGCGCGGGTGAGCGTTGGGTTTATGCATCAGATCAGGGGGCTGCGCGGGCAGGATAGAGCCACGATTTTTCTCAAAAATCGGGATCGGGGCGGCAAATGTGTGGCGGCGCGCGGGTTGGCGGGGCGGATGCCTCCGGCGGGAATATTTAAGCCAGTATGAAAGCCGAAGGGTGGGGATTGTTTGGCTTTGGCTGGCGGTGCTGGAACGCGGTTCGGCATGGGCGGATCAAGGCATACCGATTTCCTTTTCGGCGGGGCCACGCTTGAGTTTGCCCGCCCGCTCGCCTATTCCTTTAGCAACGGTATAAAGGATGGTTTTCCCATGCGGATTCACAGTGACCTGGCTGACACGATTGGCAACACCCCGCTTTTGAAGCTGAAACGGGCGTCCGAGATCACCGGCTGCACGATCTTGGGCAAATGTGAGTTTCTCAATCCCGGTCAGTCGGTGAAGGATCGCGCCGCGCTTTATATGATCCGCGATGCGGTCGCCAAGGGTCAGTTGAAGCCGGGCGGCACGATTGTGGAAGGCACGGCGGGCAATACTGGCATCGGTCTGGCGCTGGTCGGGGCCAGCATGGGGTTTCGCACCGTGATCGTCATTCCTGAGACGCAATCTCAGGAGAAAAAGGACATGTTGCGGCTGGCGGGGGCGGAACTGGTGCAGGTGCCAGCCGCGCCCTATAAAAACCCGAACAATTATGTGCGCTATTCGGGCCGTCTGGCCGAAGCTTTGGCGCGGACCGAGCCGAATGGTGCGATCTGGGCCAATCAGTTTGACAACGTGGCCAACCGTCTGAGCCATATCGAGACGACCGGGCCGGAGATTTGGGAGCAGACTGGCGGCAAGGTGGATGGGTTCATCTGTGCGGTAGGCTCTGGCGGCACTTTGGCCGGGGTTGGTATGGCGTTGCAGCCGAAGGGCGTGAAGATCGGCCTCGCAGACCCGGAAGGTGCTGCGTTGCACGCGTTCTACACCACGGGGGTGTTTGACAGCCCTGGAACTTCGATCACCGAGGGCATCGGGCAGGGGCGGATCACCGCGAACCTCGAAGGCTTCACCCCGGATTTCAGCTATCGCATCCCTGATGCCGAGGCGCTGCCTTTGTGCTTTGAGATGCTGGAAGATGAGGGGATTTGTCTGGGCGGATCATCCGGCATCAATATCGCCGGGGCGGTGCGGATGGCGCGGGAGATGGGGCCGGGGCATACCATCGTCACCATCCTGTGCGACTACGGCAACCGCTATCAGTCCAAGCTGTATAACCCGGCCTTCCTGAAGGAAAAGGGACTGCCCGTGCCGAAATGGCTGGATCGTGCGCCGTCGAATATTCCGACGGTGTTTGAAGACGCATGATCACCGCAATGCTGCGCAGGCTGCTGCTGGTTCTGCTGCTGCTGGTGGCAGTGGCGCAAACGGCGCCGGCCTTTGCGCAGGATCTGCCCAACCCCGATGACTACAAGGCCTTCGATACATCGGTGTTGCAGATCGAAGATCTGGTCGGCAAGGCGCAGATCAATGACGAACGTCTGAGCAATATGCGCGCCGAGATGGTGAAATGGCGCTCGACCTTCAGTGCGGCGCAGGGCAGCAATGCCGATCAGATCGCCACGGTGAAAAACCAGATCGCGGCTTTGGGCCCAATTCCGGCGGAGGGTCAGAGCGAAGATGCGATGATCGCCAAGCGGCGTGTCGAGTTGAACGACGGGCTGGCCAAGCTGCAAGCCCCGGTGCTGACCGCGACCGAGGCCACCACGCGGGCTGACAGCACCATTGCGTCGATCGACAAGCTGATCCGCGAACGGCACGCCGATAAATTGCTGCGCTTGTCGCCCTCGGCGCTGAACCCGGTGAACTGGCCGACGGCGGTGTCGATGTTCCGCTGGATGGGCCAGTGGATCTGGGATGAGACGCGCTGGCGGTTTACCCGGCCGATGAACGTCGATCAGTTGCGCGACAACGCGCCGTTGATCGTGGTTCTGGTGCTGTCGGCGCTGGTGTTGCTGCTGCGCGGCGGCAGTTGGATGCGGCGGCTGACCTATTGGCTGCTGAGCAAGACCCATATGCGTGGGCGCAATCTGATCTCGGGGATCGTCTCGCTGGGGCAGGTGGCGCTGCCTGTGGTGGGCGCGGTCTTGCTGTATCTGGCGCTGGAGCGGGCCTCGCTGTTCGGGCCGATCATCCTGTCGCTGTTTGAGACGCTGCCCGCCGTGGTGCTGGTGATCTTTTTGACGCGCTGGCTGGCGTATCATGTCTTCCCAAGCGATCCGGCGCAGGAAAGTGCGATTGGCCTTGGGGTGGATGGCCGCGCCGAGGGGCGGTTGCAAGCGGTGCTGCTGGGGGTTTCGGTGGCGCTTTACGATCTGGTGACGGCCTGGATCGTGCCAAGGGCTGCGAATTTTCTGGGCGGGGCGGCCAATAACATTGGTGCGGATCGGGCGCAGCAGGTGGCACAGGCGACCGATGCGGCGATTTCGGTGATCGTGGTGCCGTTGCAGATTTTCGCGGCGATTGCGCTGTTTCGGCTGGGCCAGATCCTGCGGCGGCAAAGTGCGGTGGGGCGCAGCGGCGGCGATGCGGCGTTTCGGTTTGAGCTGATCTATTGGGTGTCTTCGGCCGCCATTGCCATTGCTGTGGTGGCCCCGGCGCTGGGCGTGATCGGCTATGTCAGCGCCGCCAATGCGCTGATCTGGCCTGCGATCAATACGCTGTCGCTGTTGGCCTTGGTGGCGGTGCTACAGGGCTTCTTTTCCGAGCTGTATGTCACGGTGGCGCGTGCGCCTGAGGCCCGCAACGATGGCCTGATGCCGATCATTGCCGGGCTGGTGATCACCTGTGCGGCGCTGCCGCTGCTGGCGCTGATCTGGGGCGCGCGGGTGGTTGATCTGGTCGATCTGTGGACGGCGTTCCGCTCTGGCGTCTCATTAGGCGGGGTGCGGATCTCGCCGACGAATTTCATCATTCTGGTGGCGGTGTTTGGCATCAGTTACGCGGTGACGCGGCTGGTGCAGGGCGGGTTGAAATCGTCGATCCTGCCGCGCACCTCGCTGGATCAGGGCGGGCGCAATGCGATTGTGTCGGGCGTGGGCTACGCTGGGGTGTTCCTGTCGGCGTTGCTGGCGATCACGGCGGCGGGGATTGATCTGTCAGGCTTTGCGCTGGTGGCCTCGGCCCTGTCGGTGGGCATCGGGTTTGGCTTGCAGACGATTGTATCGAATTTTGTTTCGGGCGTGATCCTGCTGGTGGAACGCCCGGTGTCAGAGGGTGACTGGATCGAGGTCGGCACCACATCGGGCATCGTCAAGGCGATCTCGGTGCGCTCGACCCGGATCCAGACCTTTGATCGCTCGGATGTGATCGTGCCGAACTCGGATCTGATCACCGGCCGCGTGACGAACTGGACGCGGTTCAACATGTCGGGCCGGATGATCGTGCCGGTTTCGGTGCCGTTCACCAGCGACAGCCGCCGGGTCGAGGCGATCCTGCGTGAGATCGTCGAGGCGCAGCCGTTGGCGATCCTGAACCCCGCCCCGGTGATCGCGCTGATGGGTTTTACCGGCGAATTGATGAATTTCGAGATCCGCGTCATCGTGCGGGATATCTATTTTCAGGTCGCGGTAAGGTCTGAGATCAACCATCAGATTGCCGAGCGTTTCCACGCCGAGGGCATCTTGTTCAGCAATGCCCACCGCGATTACCTCAAACGCTTGGCGGATGAGGCGGCGGCAGAGGCTGAGGCCAAGGCCGAGGAACAAGCCAATCTGGATGCCGTGCAGGCCTTGCTGTCGCCTGCGCTTGCCCACAAGCGGCTCTCCAGCCCTGATGCGGCGCCCGCCACTGCGGACAGACCAAACAATACCGCCAAGGACACCAACGCATGACCACCACTTTGCTGTTTCGCGACGACGCCTATCTGCGCGAGGCTGAGGCGACCGTGCTGGCGCATACGCCGGAGGGCGGTATCGTGCTGGATGCCTCGATCTTCTATGCCACGGCGGGCGGGCAGCCCGGCGACAATGGCGTGCTGACTTGGGCGGGTGGACGGATGCCGATTGCCACGGCGGTGAGGGTCGAAGGCGGGCTGATTGCGCTGGTGCCCGCCGATGCCACCGCCTTGCCGCCAGTGGGGGCCAAGGTGATGCAACGGCTCGACTGGAACCGCCGCCACCGTCACATGCGGGTGCATACCGCGCTGCATTTGCTGTCGGTGGTGATCCCCCTTCCGGTGACGGGCGGGCAGATCGGGGCTGACAAGGGCCGTCTGGATTTTATGATGCCAGAGCCGCCCAGCGATATTGCCGCGCTGAACACCGCACTTAACCTGTTGATCGAGCGTGATCTTGCGGTGACTGACAGCTTTATCACCGACGCCGAATTGCTGGCCAATCCGCAACTGGTCAAAACCATGTCAGTCAGCCCGCCAATCGGGCAGGGCCAAATCCGTCTGGTGCGGATCGGCCAAGGTGAGGCGCAGATTGACCTGCAGCCCTGCGGCGGCACCCATGTCGCCCGCACCGCCGAGATCGGCCGGGTCGAGATCGGCCGCATCGAGAACAAAGGCAAGCAAAACCGCCGGGTGAACCTGCTGCTGGTCGATTAGGGCGTGCCCGTGTTTATGCGCATTCCCTTTGCCACCCCGAACCCGTTTGCAAGGGCAATCGATACCTTTGGGGGCAGAGGGAATGCGTGACCCCAATCGGACGCAACAGGTTCTAAACCACGCCGAAAATCCCGCAAAAACCGCAGCAATACCCAAGTTTCCCCCCTTGCGCCCGCTTGGCGTTGCAGGCTAAACACCCGCAACGGATCGGTGGCCGAGTGGTCGAAGGCGCACGCCTGGAAAGTGTGTAGGCGGGGAACCGTCTCTAGGGTTCGAATCCCTATCGATCCGCCAATACTCCATTTTACTCGATTTCGATAGGTCGCCTTCGATGGCCTTTGTGCTTTATTTTATTGGACTTTCTTGCAGTTTTTGATTGTGCTGGATTTCTTTCGATTATGCTCATATCGTTTCGTTGAGTGGTATGGAATGTGGTATGAACTATGGCCCTCACAGGTAAGTTGACCAAGAGGCTTGTGGAGAATCTCGGCGCTGGGCGGCACGGCGATGGCGGTGGGCTTTATCTGGTTGTCGATCCGTCGGGCGCGCGTCGTTGGATCGTTCGGGTCGTTGTAAAGGGTCAGAAGAACCTTATGGGCGCGCCGCTGCGGACGGACTTCGGCTTAGGTGGCGCGGACGTGGTAACACTGAACCAAGCGCGCGAGCGGGCTTTGGAATATCGCCGGATGGCAAAGCAAGGCTTGAACCCTCGTTTCAATGCCGCCCGCGAGATACCCTGCTTTGAGGAAGTCGCGCGGCAAGTGCACATTGACCGGATGCCAACTTGGAAGAATGACAAGCACGGCGCCCAATGGATCAACACCTTGCGCGACTATGCCTATCCAAAGATCGGGCGGATGCCAGTTGATAGCATTGGCCAGCCAGAGGTGCTGATGTGCCTTTCGCCGATCTGGACGGATAAGCACGAAACCGCGCGGCGTTTGGCGCAGCGTATCAAGATCGTGCTGGATGTGGCCAAGTCAAAAGGCTTCCGGTCGGGCGAAAATCCGGTGACCGCGATCCAAGATGCCCAAGTTTTACCCAAAGTGAAGGCCAAGCCCAAGCACCACAGCGCGATGGCTTGGCAGGACGTGCCCGCCTTCTATGCTAACTTGAAGACCCGCGAAGCGATGGCCGCAAAGGCGCTGATGTTCACCTGCTTGACCGGATCCCGCACGGGCGAGGTTTTGGGGATGCAGTGGGGAGAGGTGGACCTCGCGGCCCGGCTTTGGACCTGCCCGGCGGATCGGATGAAAGGCGGCGTGGTGCATCGGGTGCCGCTGAGCGATGAAATGCTGGCGATCATTGAGCCCTTGCGTGCGATGCAGTCAGATTACGTTTTTGAGGGCCAAAAGCGGCACAAGCCACTATCGAACATGGCAATGCTGATGCTGTTGCGCCGGATGCAGGTTGAGGGCGTGACCGTGCATGGATTTAGGTCCACCTTCCGCGATTGGGCGTCTGAGATTGCCAATGTACCGCGTGAAGTTGCAGAAATGAGCCTCGCGCATAAGGTCGGCTCCGACGTCGAGCGCGCTTATGCCCGCTCGGATCTATTG
Organism: Pseudomonadota bacterium; assembly: GCA_040387915.1. Taxonomy (GTDB): domain Bacteria; phylum Pseudomonadota; class Alphaproteobacteria; order Rhodobacterales; family Rhodobacteraceae; genus Cypionkella. Next base: position 20,657 of record JAZKCV010000004.1, on the reverse strand, counting down.
GAAAAGCGGAGAATGCTGATGAACCAGTGGTCTCAGTTTGTTGCCGCAACCGACATTCATACTGATCAATAATGCAGACGGTATCCATCAACGAGCCTGAGCTGGCGTCGATTGAGTACATCCGGATCGCCCTGAGTGAACCCACGCCTGAGCTTAGGGAAAAAGCTCTCGCATATGCAAAGCATGAGGTGGTGGCGCTTCGGCTCGAAGGACTCATGGGCAACTTGGGCACTGGCTGGATGTCCGACCCCCAGAACGCAGAGTTTGTACTGTGGATTGCGAAATCTTCGAGTGAGCGCCATGAGGCCAGCTATGAGTTTTTACGAACGGCCCGACGCTATGAAGACCTCAACGAGCGAAAGCTGAATGTCGCGGAACATATCGGAAAGTTGATATGGCACTCGATTCAAGACAAGAAGTTCAGGGGCTTGCACACCCCAGGCGGGATATTAGAGCAAGTCCGCGACGAAGCACAAAAGCACAAGATCAGCGGCGCTAGGGATGTGGATACGCTGAGGGATATCTGGGCGCGGTATCGTGGCATCGTTCATTTAGGCATGGCCATTGATTACTGCGATGAGCATCCGGATTACGCGCAGAATGTCCTCTATGTGGCCGAAAACTATCGGCACGGGTTAAGCCACTTCTGTCCGAAAGGCACCCAAAAGCCGTATGTTGCCGAGGCCGAGCAAACATTGTTTTGTTATTATTCAATGACTTCAGGTCCCCGATTTCGAGATCGGGGACTGCCCTTCAGCGTAAGTTAGCGCGCATTCATTCGTTGCAACTCAAAGCAACGAGAGGAATGCGCACTATGCCCAATCTGTTCGAAAACAATCGCAGCTATGTCTTGGGCGACCCAGAGCTCGATATTATTGGCGACCGCGAAAAGCTCGCCCAATGGCGTCACAAACACATGGGGCCGGCCTACTATCGTTTGGGCCGCAAGATCGTCTATCGCGGCGCGGATCTGAACACTTGGGCTGACGCCAATCGCGTCGACCCAAGCGCGAGCGGCGCAAAATAATGCACCCGCGTGCCCACGCCCAAGAGACCTACGCTAGCTGCTTCGCGACGGTTTTGGGCACTCGTTCAGAGTTGTCTCGTTGCACAGCCAGCGTTGCGCACGTCGTGCCCGATGAGCGCGGGCTTCAGCATCGGTGCATGCAGCGTTTTGTGACATTCTTAGCGAGCTGCAAATTGGCCCCATATTGCCAAGCCCCAAGCGTAGCGATCTCGCGCCGGGTCGAAGACAATCCAGAATATCCAGAGTCTATCAAGTTGAGCGCCGGCTCTGCTCGCTGGAATCTGCGCGATTTGGGGAGGTATGAGAATCAAAAAAAACGGCATGCGACGAAGCGGTTCGAGACCAAGCCGGCGGGGGTGTCCCCATGAGCCGGTCCTACAAAAACGTCTGTCCCAAGAAGTTCTGGGTCTATTCTGTCGACGATTTGGTTCACCTCTACTCGGTCAGCGCCAACACAGTGTCCAATTGGGTGGTGGGCGGTGGCTTGGTCCCTTCGGACGGTCATAAGCCGTATGTGTTCCAAGGCGCAGAAGTCCAACGATTCCATATGCAGCAAAAGGCGCGAAAGGCGACCACGCTGCGGCCTGGCGAATTTTCCTGCTTCACATGCAAGGCCCATGTATTCCCGGACATTGAGACAGTGCGCGATACCTGCCCCAAAGACGGGAAACACATGTACGCCGCCGAGTGCCCAGACTGCGCCGCGCAAGTTCGGAAGATATCAAATCAGGCGGATCGTGACATCGTTGAAGAATGTCGTAATCCAAATACCAGCAGGGACTGCCTACACGAAGAAGACGGGTCAGTCCCTGCTGGTATTGGGATCAGCAAAGAATTCGACACCCCCGCACTTCACACCGCCAATGACAGGGTCATTTACGCGTGGCTGACTTACGCAGGCAGGTATGATGTCAAAACGATAGATCGGCATCTTTCGGCAATCAGGTATTGCGAGGGAATTCTGGAAGGAAAGCCTTTCAAAAAGCTGACTGGTCCCGATGTCGACAAAGTCCGGAAGGACCTCAAGCGGCGCGCAGACGCTAATGCTGTGGACCGCCTTTCGTCCTCTTCGATCAGGCATATCGTTTCGCATTTGTCAGCATTTTTTACGTGGCTAGTTATGCAGGCAGGTTTCAAGAGCCTGCCAAAGGATCTCCCAAGCTATCTCAAGATGAACAAGGCGATCCTAGCGTCCGCTGCGCCGGTGAAACAGAAAGTTTACCCGACCCTTGCAGAGGCAGAAAATTTGTTGGGGTTCATGCCATCGCGCTCTTTGTTCGACCAGCGGGCACGAGCGATTTTTGCGATCGCCTTCTTAGGCGCACTTCGAGCAGACACCTTGATTTCTCTCAGGATCAAACACGTGGACATATCTCGCCGGCGGATAGTGCAGGATGGCGGCACAGTTCGGTCAAAAGCGGGCAAGAGCATTGAAATTTGCTGGTTTCCGATTCCCAAGTGCTTTGAGACTGCGGTCATCGAATGGATACATGCGCTAGAGGCCTTAGGTTTTACGGGTGATGACGCGCTCTTTCCAGACAGCGACTGGCTCAAGCACAGACCAGCGACTGTAAACCGCAAGGTGGTTCCCGTCATGGTAACACCACACGCTGTCACTGAGGCCTTCGCCATCGCCTGTCGCGACAGCGCCGTTAAATACACGCCACATTCTGCAAAGCACATCATCGGTGCCGAGCGCGATGAGCGTCCGCTGACCCAAATCCAACGGAAGGGCTGGTCAGCAAACATGGGGCATGACAACGAGCAGACCACCGAGCGCCACTACGGAAAGATGACAGATGACCGGCGTTTCGAAGTCATGGAACAAATTAGGGAAAATGTTCGCGGCGACTCGCAGTCTTTCTCCGAGGAAGACGTGTTTGCGATCGTCACTAAGGCAATTGAATTCGTGCGGAACAGGTAGGTCGGACTGCAGCACTCAACCCGCAGAATGTCTTCACTGCAGACATTGTCGGGGTGACTTTGATGCAGACAAAGGTCGCAAAGCAGCCTCAGGCAGTCCCAGCATGGCACCGCGGCAAACTCAAGAAAGCGCGCATTCAAGGCAACGTGGTCACAACTGGCCTTGCCGTCCTTTCGCCACCAATACATCGACCACATGCCGGACGCGGGCCAGAAGATGGCGTGTCTGTGGCCAGAGGGCGTGGATGCTGACCGTTGCGGTGGCGTGGTTTGGCAGCACTTCCACCAGCCGACCATCTGCCAGCGCCGGGGCCACCAGTGACCACGGCATTTGCGCGATGCCAAGCCCAGCAATCGCCGCATCCACAACCGCAGTTCCATCCCCTACCTCATGTGTCGGGGTGACGCGCAGACGCATCGGGCGGCCATCTGGCCCGGTCAGCCGGTAGCCAATGGGTACGTCAGTTCGCACGCCGGTGATGCAGGCATGGCGGCTGAGATCCTCGGGCATTTGCGGCAGGCCGCGCCGGGTGATGTAGGCCGGGGCCGTTACCAGTGGCACCCGTTGCTCGGCCAGTTTGCGGCTGATCAGGCCGGTCGTATCGGCGGTTTCACCAAAGCGGATCACCAGATCGACCTGTTCCTCGATGGGGTCGATGATCCGGTCGGTGAAGGACAGCGACAGGCGCAGGTCGGGATGGTTCTGCGCGATTCCCGCAAGAATAGGCAGCAGCACCTGCCGGCCCCAGGCTGCAGGCGCATCCACGCGCAGGCGGCCCGCGATGCTGCGGTTTTGGCTGGTCAGCGAAGTCTCTGCCGCTTGAATGTCTTCCAGTGCGCGGCGGGCAACGGCAAGATAGGCCTCGCCATCCGGTGTCAGGATCAACCGCCGCGTGCTGCGGTGGATCAGGGTTACTCCTAGCCTCGCTTCCAGCCGGGTGACGCTTTTGCCGACGGCGGATTTGGTCAGGCCCAAAACCTGCGCAGCTTCGGTGAAGCTGAGATGCCGCGCAGCTTCGACAAACGCTTGAATTCCCTGCAGGTCCGGCTGTGGCATTGTATCCCCCGGTGATACTCTGATGAGAGAAAACGCTGGCTAACCCTGCATCGGTGACACGGTTATCTTCCTCACGCAAGCCGCGGCCCTGTAGCCCGGCGTCTGGATCAAAGAGGATAAGATATGCCCGTAGTGCGCGTAAGCTGGTTTGACGGCAAGACTGCTGATGAAAAAGCCGTGGTGGCGAAAGAGATCACCGAGAGCATCGTCAAGAACACCGGCACCGATGCCAGCTATATCTATGTGATTTTCGAGGATGTGAAAGCGTCTGATTGGGCGGGCGCAGGCAAGCTGTTCGGCTGACCAGTGATGCGCCCGGACCCTCGGGCGCGTCTTCCTTTGATATGAGATTTCCGATGAAACATCTGTTTGCCGCCATTCTGCTGTCCTTGCCGCTGGTCACCTCTGCTATGGCGGACACGGCCGTCGCAGTCGTTGGCGACTATACGTTTCCCAAAGCGATTAATGGCATGCCTGTGAAGCTGTCCGACTTCAGAGGCTTGCAGATCAATAGCTTTACCAGCAATGACGGTATCCGGCTGAATTACTGGGAAGCGGGCGCGGGTGATCCGATCGTTTTCGTCCCGGCTTGGGGTGCAAGCGGGGCAGAGTTGTTCAACGAGTTGTGGCTGCTGTCGAAGACCAACCACGTTTATGTGCTGGACCCGCGCAATCAGGGCACGTCAGAGAAAACGCTGAAAGGCCAGCGGATTGCGCGCTATGCGATGGATTTGAACGAGTTCCTTGACCATATCGGCGTTGAAAAGACCGTGCTTGCTGGCTGGTCGATGGGCGTGTCGGTGATCTGGAGCTACATCGACCTGTTCGGCACCGACCGTATCTCGAAGGCGATCTTCGTTGACGAACCGGTGTCGATCTACACTCACGCCAACTGGTCCGAACAGACGCGTCTGAACGCAGGCGGCATGACCACCTCGGCGGAGCGGATGATCGAGGCTTACGGCGGTGCCCCGACCAACCAGCAGATCGTGGACATGAAAGTGGTGCAGCGGTCGCAGATGGTGGATTCGCCCTATGCGCAGAATGCGTTGGGATTGGCGCACCAGATGGCCGCCGACCCTGCCTTCAGCATGCTGGTCCTTTTCGATCACGCGACGAACGACTGGAGCGATGTTATTCAGCACAAGCTGGACATTCCCGTAGCGGTATTTTCCGGCGAGCAAAGCAATAACCTTCCCAGCCAAAAGTGGATCGCAGAGACGGCACCCGATGGCCGCCTGTTCAACTACGGCAGCGGCGATGACGGCGACCATTTTCTGATGCTGAAAAACCCGGTGCGCTTTGTCGCAGACCTGCGCGCGTTCGTCGCGGAATAGTCCCTTCACGTGCACAAATCGCCAACCGCAACAGCCCCTCGTTCAAGGTCACATAACATGAAGCTTTATGTTTACGATCACTGCCCGTTTTGCGTGAAGGCACGCGCGGTCTTCGGGCTGAAAAACATTCCCTTCGAACTTGTCATCATGCTGAACGACGATGAAGCCACGCCCACGCAGATGATCGGCAAGAAGATGGCTCCGATCCTTGAGCACGATGGCCGCTACATCCCCGAGAGCATGGAAATCGTTGGGCATATTGACAAAATGGCAGGTGACCGGGTGCTGGACGGCCCCCGCAATCCACAGATCGCCGACTGGCTAAGCGGTGTGACTGGCGTTTTGTATCCGCTTGCCCAGCCAAGGTGGGCGGCGTCGCCGTTGCCGGAGTTCGCCACAGCCGAAGCGCGGGACTATTTCACCCGCAACAAAGAGAAGATGTTCGGCAGCTTTGCGGATCTGCTGGCCGCAAGTGCCAGCTATATCGCAGAGATGGACCGTCACCTGCTGGCGCTGAATGCGCTGATCGTCGCGCCGGATGCGGTGAATGGTGATGTGTCGGAGGATGACATTCATCTGTTTGCGATGCTGCGCGGGCTTTCCATCGTGAGCGGAATTACCTACCCGCCGCTGGTGGAAGCCTACCGGAATCGCATGGCGCAGCGCAGCGGCGTTCAGCTGCATGACCATTTGGCGATTTGACGGAGCGATCGAACGGGGCGATCGAACGGGGCGATTTGGCTCTTTCACCCGAGCGGGTCTTTGGTGCAATGATTGCCGCTGTGGCAGCGTTAACGTTTGTGTGCGTCTGACAATCCGAAAGATCGCACTGCATGTCTTAAAGATGGCATGGTTAGAAACTGGAGGCCTGACGAATGAGCACCGAATTCACCCAAGCCGTCCAGATGCACAGTTACGGCCCGCCCGAAGTGCTGATCTATGCACCGTTGAGGCTTGCGCCGTTGCAACCCGACGAGGTGCGGATCAGGACAATCGCTTCGGCGGTCAACCACACTGATCTGGAGATCCGTTCAGGCAACTGGCCGATCCGCAAGCAAGATCCATTTCCCTATGTTCCGGGTGTTGAGGTTGTTGGTGAGATTGCCGAGGTCGGAAGTTCGGTAAGCGGTCTTTATCCGGGCGACCGGGTGATCACGATGATGCAGGGTCTGGGCGGCGTACGTGGCGAGCGACATGGCGGCTATGCCGAACTTGTCACGGTTGCCGCCGACGCGGTTGCGCTGATCGAGTCCGCGGTTGATCCTTATGTTATGGCAGCCCTCGGGCTGGGCGGTGTCACAGCCTATGAGGGGCTGCGAAAGGTTGGCGACCTTGCGGGCAAACACATCCTTGTCACGGGGGCAGCGGGCGGCGTTGGGTCGGCGGCTGTGGCTATTGCGAAAGCTCAGGGTGCTGCTGTGACTGGCGTTGTGTCGCGGGCAGGGCAGGCGGATTATGTGCGCAGCCTTGGGGCCGACGAAGTGGTTGTGTCCACCAGCGATGCACCGCTTGAGCTGGAAGTTTCAAGTTTTGATGGCATCTTGGATACGGTCGGCGCCGCCGTGTTTGCAAGTTCCTTAAAGGCGCTGAGGGCCGGTGGCGTTCTGTCGCTTGTCGGTGCTGTCGGGGGAAGTGACGTGCGCCTCGACCTTTGGGAGTTGATCCGCCCGATTACCTTGACGGGATACTCGTCCGAAACGCTCGATGGCGCAACGCTTCGACATGCCATCGCAGCCATCGCTGGCTGGGTGCAAGATGGCAGCATCTCCGCACCGTGTTATACCACCGTGCCAATGGCCGAGGCCGCCCGCGCCCATGCCATGCTGGAAAGCCGTGGCATTTCCGGGCGCGTGCTTTTGGTTCCATAATCGCGATTGGGCCACAGACATAGTATGGTCTCACCATCCCGCTTCGGCGGATAAGGGGTGCCCTATCCACCGAAACGGTAGGAAACCCCGATGAAGCCGAAGCCTTGCGTGTCGTCGAAGACGATCGGGCTGTCCTTGGCGTCGCCAAGCAACTTGGACATCGTCGCCGAGGCCGTCAGGTTGACACGTTCGGTGATCCGGTAGTTTGCGGTCAGACCGATTGAGACATCCTTGAACCCGCTGCCGGGCGTGAACGCGTCGATGCCTGCACGCGCTGCCTGCGCAGGTGTGACACCGAAATAGCTTTGGTTGTAATCGCCGTCTGACCAGGTGGTTCCGATGACCGGGGTCAGCGAGAATTTCGGCGTCACCTCGTATCGGTAGGACAGGCTCGCATCCACCAGCGTGCCTTCTAAGTCTCCAGACACAGCCGTGGTCAAGCCAAATGTGGCATCCATTCCGCCCCGCTCCCAGTCTGTGAACAGGCGGGCGCCCGCACTGCCAGAGACTTCACCAAGCGCGTAGGGCAGATCGAAGCCGGGAATGTAGACGATGCTCGCCCCGAACTTGAAGTCACCATATTCTAGCGGGGCTACGCCGATACCATTGCGCAGGTTTATGAAGAAGGGGCCCCGGGCGATGTCGATCAGCGGGATGGCCCTGGTGCTCGTTGTGTCGGACCCCTGATACTCGGGGCCGTTGGCGACCCCGAGGCCGAAGATCATGCGGTCTTGGGCCATCGCGTTGGTGGCAGTCTCGGCACTGGCCAGCGCCAGACAGACGGCGCCGAACCTTACAAGGCCAGTTGGGGTTGGTTTCTTCATGCTCGGCTCCATTGTTCGAGATGCAATTCTGTGGGCAGGGGCATCTGCCCGTTCGAAACAAAGCCTGACTGGTCTGGAGGTGGATGCTGGTTCACGGTCATGCCTGTTTCTATAAGATGCGGTAATGTATCTTGTATTACGACTGTTCATGTCAATAGGATTCTTTATTGCATCTTATTTCGCAGGCTCTATCCTGTTCAGAAGTCCTGGCGGCGTAATATGCGTAATATTGAGGCGACAGGTTCTGCTGTGCCGTTGTGCGATTTCCGTCGTGACGTGGCATTGGGTGCGGCAGAATGGCACTGCAACCGCGAGACCCCGAAGCGCCTAGGGCGACATCAGGCGCGGTGAGCGCAGAGTTCTCGGAGAGGTGATGCACGGCGATGACGGAAACCGGAGACGAAAAAGCGCGGCGTCGGCGTGGTACGGCTTTGGAAGCAGCCATTCTTGATGCGACCTGGGAAGAACTTGCCGCACATGGCTATGAAAACCTGACTCTGGAGGCGGTGGCGCGTCGTGCCGGAACCAGCCGTCCGGTTTTAAGCCGCCGCTGGGACAGCCTTGCGAAGCTCGCTTCTGCCGCGATCGCCCGATATGCGGTTCAGAATCCGATAGAGGTGCCTGATCTGGGCAGTGTCCGGGAAGAACTGCTGACGTTGCTGCGACAGGTCGGGCTGCGATCTTCGCCGAAGCTGGTGCGGCTGATCTATGAGATGCGCAAGGATCTGGAGGCTGCATTCTCCAGTTTTGCAGATATGCGATCTCAGGTGGGGGGCGCAGGATATCCGACGCAGCAAATTGTAGATCGGGCGGTTGCCAGGGGCGAGGTTGATGCCGATCGTTTCACGCCACGGCTGGTCCGATTGCCTGTGGACCTTGCGCGTCACGAGATGATGATCACCTTCCAGCAACTGACCGAATCCGACATCTTCGAAATCGTTGACGAGATCGTTCTGCCAGTCTGGCTGGGCCGCAGATAATTCTGAGGGGTCAGCAGTTTTGTAGATGCCTTGCTTGGTCATTTTGGCTGCATGGCGAGAGGCAAGCTGAGTCAGCAAGATCGGTGAAGCAGCATTTTCACTTGCGATGCGGTCGTATAAGGTGCCGATTGGGGTTGGGATAGCCATGCACTCTGGCCTGAGACACGTCATCTTCTGGCTCGGGTGCGGCACGTCGTCGATGTGCTGGCGACCAAAGGGCAACTGGGCTTGCTATAGGGACAGGATCGGCAATGCGTTTGAGTTGAGAGGATGAAAAGGCCACGCCGATCGTCCGGCATGGCGGAGCGTCTCACAAGCAAGTCTGCGCCGGGAACAGGTCCCGGCGCGGTCGTGGCCGCTGTTACTGGCCGAGGCCGATCTGCTCCATGAAATCGCCATTGTCCCAATAAAGCCATTCGTGGTCCATCTTGCCGTTGGTCCAGTGTCCCACCGTCACCATGCCCAAAGCGAAGGCATTGCCGGTCGCGGGAATTGTTTTGCCCTCACCAATCGGCATGGGCTGCGAGAAAGTACCGGTCATCACGCCGGTTGCGGTTGTCCAAGAACCAGAGCCGAAGCGGATCGGGTGTTCCTTGATGGCGATGTCCGGGGCAAAGACGAACAGGGCTTTCAGGTCGTCTATATGCTTCTGGATGCCTTTGGTCTCGTGCCCATCGGGCCAGGTCACAACGATGTCATCAGCGTGGCTCTCCTCCAGCCGATCCCACTTCTGGTTCGAGAACACGTCGAAATCCAGCGTATCGAACACCTTGAGGTTGGTTTCTACCTCCGGCGTTTGCACTTCCGGGGCTGGCGGCGGGGTGACCGGATTGGTCCAGGGGCTGTCAGCAAGGGCTTGGGTTGCGACAACGGCCAGAAGACTGGTCAACAGGGTCAGGGTTTTCATGGCGGTCTCCATTTCGGCGGTTGATCGATGCCGATTTAAGGAGGGTATTCCTTCTATAGATCGCAATAAATGCGCATGATGTTGATTGATTGCTAAGCAAAATGTAAGAATTTGTCATGGATATTTTGAACGCGATGTCAGTCTATGTAGCGGTTGTGGAGCTGGGCAGCTTTGTACGCGCCGCGGAAACGCTTGGAGTTTCGGGGGCGGCCGTCTCTCGTCAGATTGCTGCGCTGGAGGATCAAGTGGGCGCCCGCCTGTTGAACCGCACGACGCGTCGGTTGTCGCTGACCGATGCTGGGCAGGACTATTTCAATCGCTCCAAACAAATCCTGTCCGACGTGGCCGAGGCCGAAGCAGTGGCCGGCGAAAGTGCGGTCCAGCCGACTGGGGTATTGAAGATCAGCGCGCCGTTATCTTTTGGCGTGAACCGGCTGTCGCGCTGGCTGCCCAGCTTCATGGCCGCGCATCCGCGGCTGAAGCTGGATTTGGATCTGACAGACCGGCAGGTTGATCTGGCCACCGATGGCATTGATGTGGCTGTCCGCATCGCCGTGCGTCCCGCCACGACCAACCTGATCGCCCGGCGGATTTCTTCGGTGCGTCGGGTTGTCTGTGCCGCACCCGACTATCTGGCCCGACGTGGCTGCCCGAAGGTGCCCGCCGATTTGACCCAACATGACACCCTTTGTTTTTCCTACCTGACGACTGGCGATATGTGGAGTTTCCACACCACCGCTGGTCAACAGGCCGAGGTGCGCCTGCGCCCCTCGGCACATGCCAGCAGCGGCGACATGTTGTGCGAGTTGGCGGTTGGCGGCGCAGGCATCATCAACGAGCCGGAGTTCATGGTCGCCCGCCATATCGCCTCGGGGAGGCTGACACCGATCCTAACAGACTGGCACAGCGAAAGTTTCAATGTCTACGCCCTGTACCTTAGCCGCAAGTTCCTGTCGGCCAAGGTCAGGGTCTTCATCGACCACTTGCAGCGTATGGAAGGCGGCGATGTCAGAGCTTCAGCCGATGGCTGATACAGACTGCCTCAATTGCAACGTCGCATAAGGGACAATTGCCGCAGCCGCTGCGCTCCCGTTCAATGAAGACCAGACCACGCGTTGTCTGGTCCCACTGAAGGATGGGGAGGATGAAGAACGACAGATATCGGCATCGCAGCCCCACCGGGGATCCCGCAAGCTTTGCCGGCTTCCTGACTGGCGAGCCCGAACAGGTTCGCAGTCTTTGGCGTTACAGGCCAGTCCCTACATCCTTTGCACCTTGAAACGTCAAATCAAGGCTTCAAATCGTCAAACCCTTACTCTGCGGAGACCCAAGATGACCAAACTTACCATCGCTTTCATAAAGGCACGCTGGCACGCCGCCATTGTTGATCAGACCCTGATCGGCTTCGAAGCAGATATGAAGGCGGCCGGGCAACAGGTTGAGATCAAAGTATTCGATGTTCCCGGCGCTTTCGAGATGCCGCTCCTGGCTAAAAAGCTCGGCCGGTCTGGCGCCTATGATGGCATCGTTGCCGCGGCCTTGGTCGTCGATGGTGGAATCTACCGGCACGATTTCGTGGCGCAGTCCGTGGTTTCGGGGCTCATGCAGGCGCAGTTGGAGACGGGCGTGCCCACGTTTTCCGTCAGCCTGACGCCGCACCATTTCCAACCAACGGATGAACATGTGAACTTCTACGCGGACCACTTTGTTAAAAAGGGTGCCGAGGCGGCGCAGGCGGTGCGGATGATCGCTGGCTTGAATTTGGCTGGCTGATGCGATGCGGCCCCTTGTGCCCGTTAACGGCGCAATCGGCGGCAGTATGATGTTTTGATCGGCAGGGCGGATACTGGGCGGATTTAACAGTTTCTGCCCGCGACTCTGAAGTTTTGAAGCAATGAGAAAGCCCCAATTGCGTTGGGCGGGATCAACCTAACATAATCCCGCACGCCTAAGCCTGTGCCAACGTGCGAGCCCGGCAGCGGGTGAGCTTCTGAAACTAAAACCGATGTTCTGGCAAAATATGTGGAGCTGCTATGCAAACCGTCCCATTAGCATTGGAGCACTTTCGGCGCGGGGGGGTCGTTCTGCTGAGCGATCAAGCTGGCGCGGGGCATCTGGTTGTGGCGGCCCATCGGGCGTCTGTCGATGCGGTTGATGTGATGGTCCAGGCTGGGACCGGCGCGTTTCATCTTGCAGTGACCGCTGGCGACTTTGATCGGCCTGATGGTGCGGCCCTTATCCCGGCGTTACCGGAATTCCAGACCATGGTCGCCAGTGTAGATGGTTTGTTGCAACGCGAAGGTCTGGCCGAAGCCGCCGTTGATCTGGCGCGTCTGTCTGGGCATTATCCGCATACTTTACTGCGTTCGGTGGTGCGTCAGAACCTGAAGGCGCTTGCCAAGCGCCATGGTCTGCCGATTCTGACGGTTGCGGCCTTGGCGCATCATCGCCGGCGTTACGAGACGATGCTCGATTTTGTCGCTGTTGCTGACCTTCCCACGGCGTATTCTGAACAGCCTTTTCGCGCCCACTCTTTTCGAAGCCGGTTGGACGGGGTTGAACATCTGGCTTTGGTCTCTCCGGGAACCGCAGTCGGAGCGCCACTGGTGCGTATTCATTCGGAATGCCTGACGGGCGATGCGTTTGGTTCGCTGCGCTGCGATTGTGGCCCGCAGTTGCAGGAAAGTCTGCGCAGGCTGGCCGCAACACCGGGCGGCATCCTCGTCTACATGCGCGGGCATGAGGGGCGCGGGATTGGGCTGGCCAACAAGATGCGGGCCTATGCCTTGCAGGATCAGGGGATGGATACTGTCGAGGCGAACCGTGCGCTAGGTCTGCCCGATGATGCCCGCGACTTTGCGCAAGCCGCGCAAATTCTGCGTGCCTTGGGCCATCAAAACGTCCGCTTATTGAGCAACAATCCTGAGAAAGCTGCCAGCCTGAAGCGTCACGGTATCTGGGTGGCGCAGGTTGAACCCTTGATCATGCCGCCCAACCCGTTCAACGCACGTTATCTTGACACCAAGGCGGTGAAATTCGGCCATGCGCTGCCAATGCCAAGGACCATGGCGAACTGAGGTCAAACACTTGATTTTAAAATATAAAATGCCAGTTCGGCTCAAGTCTTAGTCACATGCCGGAACTGTGTTCGCAACCCATGAAGAGGCACTCGTGGCTCACAGCCGACTTCACGTCCGACCCAAAGCTGCCTGTCGGCCACCTCCCTGCGCGGGTCCGCTCCGCGTCATCAAAGTGGCCTTCAGCCAAGCGACATCTGATCACCCAGATTAGTGGTAAACGGGCGCATCAGGCTTCGCTGTCGAACCAACTGCTAATCGTCCGAGTTCATGCCAAATGAAAGCAACGACGTCGATGAGAATAGCGGAGGCGCTATGAAGATTCCCAGCCCAATTTGGTGACCATTCTCAGACACACTAAGCCTGCCTTCGACAATCGAAGTGGCAAATAACTCTGACCGTGGCGGGCAAGTTAGGGACCGTCAGACACACGTCGTTGCGGAATGATCCCATCAGGCTGGGGCAATCGATGGTGCTAGCGTCGTTCAAGAAACCAATGTAGGTTTCAAACAATCGGTCGGAGAGGACTCATGTCAGAAGCGCAAGGAAACAACACGCGACGCGACCCGTCGGTGTTCTTGAGCTATTCTTCTGAGGATACACCCATGGCCCAGTTGTTGGCAATGCGACTCCAGGACGCCGGTGTGAATGTCTTCAGCGATGACCTTACCATTCCCGGAGAGAATTTGGTCGATAGAATCCAGAGTCGTATACGTGCAGCGGATTTTGTGATTGTGGTTGTGTCGGCTGCTGCGCTCAAATCGCAATGGGTTCAAAAGGAAATTGCGATCGCGACATCGCTGCAGGAACTAAGCGATCGGTCGATTACGGTCATCCCGTTAATTCTGGACAATGTGGAACTTCCCGAGCCGTTGCGCGACATCGCCTACCTCGATTTCCGCGGCGATCCGCGCATGGCCGTGGAAGCGTTGGTATCTCGACTGAGTAGTACAGTTTCGATAGACTTCTCTCGCTTCAATGGTCGTGAATTCGAAAACCTCATAGGCGATCTGCTCGAGGATTTGGCCCTGCGGGTCGAACGCAACGTCCGGATGCATGGCATGGAGTTCGACTTCCAAGCCCATTTCGAGACAGTTGACCCATTTGGCGCGCCCGCCGTAGAGGATTGGCTCGTCGAGGCGATGCATTACAATTCGAATAGGCTGAGCGTGTCGGTGATCGCCCACTTCATGAACCGAACTCGAGCTATCCAGAGCTCCGCCACGCATTTCGCATTGATAACTAGCAGTCAGATTACTTCCGCCGCGCGGGAGATACTGCACGGGTCGAGCATTCGCGTGATCGAGGGGGTTGAGCTAAAACGAATCCTGTTGACCCAGCCCCGTATCGTTCGTCGCCACTTCGGAACGCGGCCACTATGAGCGATCCAAACGCGTTGCGCGCGCAACTGAAGGCTTGCCCGCCTGGGATGGCCGGATGGAAAGCTTTCGAAGACGCCTGTATTGCGACGCTCACCTATCTCTTTGTGCCGCCGCTCGCCAAGCCCCACATCCAGGCGCGCAGCTACTCCGGTATTGACCGGCGCGACGCGATTTTTCCCAACCGAAATCACGTGGGGCCGGGAAACTGGGCGCACTTATTCAAAGAGCTAGATGCTCGAATGGTGCCGTTCGAGTTCAAGAACTATGATTCCAGTGGCATTGGGAAGGATGAAGTCAACCAGACACGAAACTATCTGACCAAGCCAATGGGCAAGCTCGCCATCCTCTGCACCAACAAGAAGGCCAATGCCGCCGCGCACATCAAGCGCAACACGATCTTTAGCGAAGAGGGAAAGGTAATCCTGTTCGTCACGCCAACTGAACTGATCGAGATGATTTCGATCAAGGAGCGGGGGGACGATCCATCGGATTTGGTTCTGGACCTGGTCGAGCTTTTCTACATCCAACACGAATGAACGGGCGGCTCATAAGGGATTGTTCGACTGTGGCTCATTAGCCACCGATCGGTCGCCACCGGGCAACGGCTGCTGGCTCATGTCGATACTCGACGGCGGGTAGACATCTAGCGGCCACAATCCGGTCGTTCGGCAGCATCGCTGCGAGCGGCTACTTTCCGCCATTGCGCAGGCGGTGCCCGGTCGACGCGCCTGCAGAAAACGGCCATTTGCTGCATGGAGCACTAATGGCTGTTTCTGGACAAAAGGCTTGTGTCACAACCAGAAGACCAAAGAACGGCCGTTTTTGATTTTGCTTGTTCTGGACTTGATCGACCCAAAAGCGCAACTACTCGATTTCGGCAGGGGGCTCATTCAGCCATTGAACCCAGAGACGAAGAAATTCCCTGAACTGATCCAGCGAAACTCTAAGTGTTTCCACGGCATTCAGTCCTACGGGTCTACCACAATCATCACGGTCAAATCGACCACTGACAAAGACAAAAAACTTTGCGGGCTTGTGCCGTGCCGTCCTGCCATGCGCGTCCAAGTAGACGACTCCTCCGTGAGCCATCGAATTCCGAAGGATCGATGACCATTGGCTGCCAGGGAGTCTTGAGGCGGCGGCTGTTGCTTCCGGTTTCTCCAACTCTATCGCAAGATGGTCTGGGAAGCCGTCACTAATGTTTATCGGATTGGTGAGTGCGGCACGGAAATACGACCAGGCTCCGGCTTGGAAGAACGGGGATCGTTGAATCTGCCGGTTTCCAAGACAGGCTTTCATTCGCTTTGAAAGCTTGGGGGCGAGCTGTCGATCATCAATGTAACCGTCGAACCGAGCACCGTTACATCGCTCTACCCGTTCAATGGGCAGGTTGATGATCGGCATCGCCATGGACAACAGGAAGGTCGCCGTAAGCGGCCCCAATTCTGCACCATTTTTCGGAAAGATCTGCTCTGCATTTGGCCACATCGCATCAAGAAGCATGAGGCATCGAGTCGGTAGTTCGACTCCGTAGTGATCAGGGCTTCCCATGGCATTGGTCCAAATTTGGTGGGGATGATGGTGTGGCTACTTCAATTCAAGCGTTGAGAGCGCATGGGTTGAAATTGCTCTCCGTCTATCAAAACAGCGCAGTGATGTCCTGCATAAGAAATGGTAGGCGTGGTGAGTATGCTGCCATAGATTTCGTTGATTTTCCGACGAGTAGGGGAAAGTGATGCGCTTTGTCAAAGATGGCCCAGTCATCCCAGATCATCTCTTGGAAGCCCGTGATGCCGGTCAGGTGGTTTTTCTTTGCGGGGCAGGGGTGTCTATACCGGCTGGAATGCCGACATTCATCGGTCTTGCCCGTTATGTCATTGATCAGCTTTGCCCTCCAGCATCATCGAATGCAGTTGTCGCCTTTGGGCCATGGCGGGACAGTTCGGATGGCCCCAAGCGACCTTTGGATGATGTTTTCAATTTATTGGTCCAGGAGTTCGGGCGAGAAACAGTCGTCAGGCTGGTGACCGAGCGGTTGATGTCGCCGTCGAATGCGGCTGATCCAAGCCACCACCATGACGTGATCGCGAGGCTTTCCGCCGATCAAGCCGGTTTGCCCAGGATTGTCACGACCAACTTCGACCACCTGTTCGATGGTGCTGCGTCAAGGATGGGTGGGCGCAACCATGAGCCACGTTCTTTTCCGGACCTTCGTCACGGTGTGCAACTTTCAGGCGTTACATACCTTCATGGGCGACTTTCCTCACAGGGGGGTGGCCAACCAGATCTAGTTCTGACCAGTTCTGATTTTGGTGAAGCCTACCTCTCAAAGGCTTGGGCAACAGAATTCATCCGTGAACTACTGAACCGTTATATCGTGGTGCTGGTAGGCTATCAGGCCGAAGACCCGCCGATGAAGTATCTGCTTCAAGGTCTGAACAAAGACGGGAACCCGGACCGGTCTAGGCTATTCGCATTTGATCGGGGAACTCTCGACGAGGTCAATGAGAAATGGAAGGATCGACCGGTAACGGCAATCGCATACCCAGGCCATGGTCACGATCATAGTGCCCTCTGGGATACCCTAATCGCTTGGGCTGGTCGTGCAGACGACCCTAGAAGTTGGCGATCTTCCGTCGTTGAGATGGCACGGCGTGGCCCTCAATCACTGGAGGCCCATGAGCGCGGTATGGTTGCGCATCTGATAAGAACCCAACCCGGGGCCAAACTCTTTGCCAATGCTGAGCCGCCGGTCACCCCTGAGTGGCTTTGTGTCTTTGATTCGTGGTGTCGTAAAGCAAAGCCATCATCGAGCTACGGGGAGAATGCTGAAACCTTTGATCCTCTCCTTTTCTATGGGCTCGACGACGATCCACCACGCCAACAGGAGACGGGTTCGAAGTCGTCAATTGTCCACGATGATCTACTGCTCTGGAGGCCGGGCGATGAAAACCCATCAGATCAGCATAGGCTCGGTGGCACCGTAGTCACCGGATACGAACAGCTTCCTCCTCGCCTTGATGCCTTGGGACGCTGGATCGGAAGGAACGCTGACAGCCCCATAGTGGCTTGGTGGGCTGCGAGGTGGTCCGGCCTGCACCCGCAGCTTCTCCGGTCACTTACCCATGAGATTCGCCGATCCGACAATCTGACTGATGATGCTCGTCAGCTTTGGAACGTAATTCTGGAGGTTCTGCACGCGAAGAATACCGGCCCACACGACATAGGATGGTATGATCTGCGAGAGCGCGTCAAACGGGAAGGTTGGACCCCAAACGTCCTGAGAGAATACGAGCAGATCAACAAGCCGAGATTCAAGGTTGATGTTCCAATGGGGCTTGGTAAAGCAAAACCACCGCTTGGTGATTGGACGGAGACCAAATCCCACGATGTGGCGGGTGTTGATGTGGAATTTCCCAGCCATCATGGCGACCCCCTGAACATACCGGACAAAGTCCTTCCACAGGTGTGGCTTAGCGCCCAACAGAATGCGATCCGGGCTTCCAGTATGCTGTCGGAACGGCAAATTAGATGGTTCGCAACGCCAACGTGCTATCCGACCCGGGATGTTGGTGGTGATGGTGATAGTCACCCCGACGAATCCGCCATGTTCTTTACGTTCCTTGTAGAACTTCTCGGCCGATTGGCGTTGGCAAACCCTGGCCTTGTCAAATCACACAGTGAGACATGGCCCGCACCGGACCGTTTCTTCTTCGACAAACTTCACTTGTTCATATGGAACGATCCACAGGTGTTCACCGCAGCAGAGGTAGCCAAGAATCTCATCGAAATGGATCACGGCTCTTTCTGGAATTTTGATCTCAGGAGGGAAATGCTGTTCTTGCTCCACGACCGCTGGAACCAGTTTAATCCGGATGAGCGTGGCAAGATCGTCGAGCGGTTGCTGGACGAACCGGACAGGGTCGCCCATGAAACGGATGAAGACGACAAAACCAATCGGCCAGAAATAGCAGCGCGGTATCTTGCTTGGCTGAATGGCCAAGGTTGCCAGCTTTCACCAGATGAGGATGCAAAGCTTGCGGCTTTAAAGCTGTCGATCTCAAACTGGATGGATGGGTGGGCTTCCAGTGTGGTGACACTTCAAACCTTTAAAGCTCGCTGGGTGGGAACCGATGAAAACCCTACTCCGCTTATTGGATTGCCCATCGGTGAGATCGTTTCAGCGGCGATTACCAATTCAACAAGAGAATGGGAGAGCTTAACGGAACGCCGTCCATTTCAAGGCTTGGTCAAAGCCCACCCGGGCCGCGCATTGGCCGCCCTTGCCTATGCGGCAAAGCGTGGTCAGTTCCCAACGGATCTGTGGTCTGCCCTTGTAAGTGGCTGGCCGGATGGAGCCAAACTGCGTTTGACCAGACTCTTCTGCCATCGGATTTCTCGGCTTCCACCGAACATCATGGTGGAGATGCATCACACGATTGGTAACTGGCTCCGCGACAAATACCCTAGCCTTCACAATTATGACCCAGATTTGGCCAACATGGTATTTGATCGGTTTGTGGGTGGGCTCGTATCCGATGGCGGCGCTGGGATTGAGAGCGGTTTTGGAACGGTATCGGTCGGCGGAGTCCCAATTAAGCAGTCGAGACGGACGTTCGATCACGCCATAAACGGACCAATCGGCCAAGCAACGGAAGGGATTTGGTCCGTTCTGACGAATGCCGAATTCGAAAAAGGCAGCGGTCTTCCCGCATGGTTCACCAGTAGAATTGAAAGGTTGTTGGCGGCACCCGATGAGGGTTCGGACCATGCCATTTGCATGCTGACCCAGTTCACCAGTTGGCTGCACTTCGTTGACCCCCAGTGGACAATTGATCGCGTGATCCCCTGGTTCAACCTTGCACACCCGGCATCAGAACCCGCCTGGAACGGTATTCTGTGGTGCAACGATATGCCGACCCCGGAAGTGTGGGCGCTCATCAAACCGGCCTTCCTCGGGTTGTTCCCACATATCTACCAATGGGACTGGGGAGACCGAACAGCAGAACGTGCCCATGATTGGGTCGTTCTTGCCGCAGCCTTTTCATCAGACGAGATCGATGGGATTACATTCGACCAGGCCAGAGACGCGGTTCGCAACATGAACGATGCTGGTCGTCAGCATCTCATTCACTTCATCGGGCGAGTGGGGAAGGAGAACGATGATGGCTGGAATAGGCTTGCTCTCCCTTTCATCCAGAAATCATGGCCCCGAGAGGTGAAATTCCAAACTGATTCAGCATCGAGGGCCTGGGTATCCATGTTGGACGATGCGGGTGCGGCTTTCCCTGCAGTGCTTAGGGTGGTCCGACCGTTCCTAGTGCCAATCCGAGTTGCTCACCACTGGCTGTTCGGGTTCACAAGGGAAATGGGTGGGGACGAGCCGCTTTCCCTGCGCTTCCCGGCAGAGACCTTGGATATGCTGAGCTGCATCATCGCAGATGAACCCAGAGATGCACCATATGACCTTGCAAAGGTGCTGGATACCATCCGCGAAGCTGATCCTACACTGGAGGCTAATTTCCGCTTCAGAAGGCTGGCCGACATCGTTTCTGGGCGGTAATTTCTATGAGTGTCAGATGTATGCTGAAACCCAATTGGCTCTTGCTCAGCCGCCATCATCCTAGCTACGAATTCGCCCAAACCATAAGTCACAGGCCATGCTCTCAGCTGAAACCAGACGTTCGCTTTCTGCGCAGCATGTGACCGCTACCGGCCGAGGCTGTGTGGAAACACCAAGATGTGGTATGCTTCCTTAGATAAAGGGGTGCATCTATGTCAGGTTTCATTGAAGGGGTTGGCCGGGATCAGGGCACGCTTTTTCCGGAACGTCTCGAGGACTGGATCGGCGAAGATCATCTGGTTCGGGTGGTGGATTTGTTTGTCGATCAACTTGATATGGCAGACCTTGGTTTCGAGCGCGTGGCGCATGCGCGAACTGGGCGGCCCGGTTATCATCCGGCGGTTCTGTTGAAACTGTTCATTTATGGCTACCTCAATCGGTTACCGTCCAGTCGCAGGTTGGAGCGCGAGGCGGGGCGCAATGTCGAGGTGATGTGGCTGATCGCGCGACTGGTACCCGATCACAAGACGATTGCAGATTTCAGGCGCGATAACGGGGCCGCCATCCGCAAGACCTGCGCGCAATTTGTGGAACTATGCCGCCGGATCGGCACACTGAAAGGCGATTGCGTGGCTATCGACGGCAGTAAATTCAAAGCCTGTTGATTTTCACCCAGAGCTGAGCCGGTTTTTTCACCGAGAAGTGAGCCACC
>JAZKCV010000003.1:0-197092 GCA_040387915.1 Pseudomonadota bacterium | reverse complement strand
AGCAGACCTCAGATCGTAGCTTCCGTCACTGTCCGATTTTCGGGGGGTAGCTCACTGACCGCGCGCGGCTCCCGATGTCACAAACTATGATCGACCGGGACGGTCACCTGTTCTACCGGGAAAGCCAAAAGAGCTGTCAGGTTCTGTATCCTGCCTGCGACAATCATCCAATTTCACTAGATTCACTCTCGCCGAGGCGGTTCTGGGCCATAGGCGAAGCTCCAAATTCGCTTGCTTAACGCTCTGTCTCGACACGGCAAAATCAATGTTATCTTTTATCATCATTCTGGACCCGTTTTGCCTTGAGATCGAAGCCTGCAAAGTCGTCGATTTCTGAGCGTGACACGAATTTGTTCCGGGTTACGGTGAAATATGGTTTCCCAGAAATCGATGCAGGGCCAAACCGACTTGGGCCAGCGTATCCAAATATGCATTTGATTTATATATATAATTTTACCCGGCGAGGCAGCTTGTTCCGGGTTACGGTATTGGTTGTTCCGGGTTACGGCCGAGGCTCAGATTTTCTGACGCGATGAGCCGGTTTCTACCAGGTTTCAAGATGATAACATTTGGGCCCAAGGCATTCCAAAATGATAACATTGAAAGCTTCAAAACGCCCCCCAAGTGCGACGCTTTGGGGGCTGAAGACTTAACAATGATAAGGTATAATAGAATGAACGTTCCAGAATGAAACCTCGCTATCTGCCGCGGTGGCGTGCTGCTTTAATTTTGCCGTGGCTTCCGATGTAGTGCTTTACCGCCGCGGCAAAATCTTCGCGGCGCGGCGCGGAGCTAGCTTGCCAGCAATCGCTGTCCTCAAGCTTAGCCTGCTGACAATTTTCACGTACTGTCTTAATGAACTAGCGTTCTTCGTCGAGGTTCCCAATGTGCGGCAAGTTCACCCAAATGGCGTCGTGGCGCGAGGTGCACGAGTTCTCCAACCTGTTCGCGGCGCGGGTCGACGATGAAGTGCGCACCTTCACACCAATGCGGGCGGTGCCGGTGGCGCATCTGGATTGCAACGGTGAACGCGTCATCACGCCGATGAACTGGGGCTTCACGGATCGGCGCGGCGATGGGCGTCGGACCCCCAAGCACATGCATGCTCGGGGTGAGACGGTGCATCAGTTGCGGACTTTCACGGATGCCTTTCACCTTCGGCGTGGCATCACTTTTGCTAAGACCTTCAACGAAGGGCGCGAAGTGCCGCTGGCCTATGAGGATGGCGGGCAGACGGGCAAGTCGTGGACGCAGCAATGGACCATCCGGCACAAGGAAGGCCGTCCTGCGATCATCGGCGTGATCTATGATCAGTTTGATGTCGGGCGCGGCCCGGAGTGCGAGTTTGTTCAAGTGACCGTTCCCGCCAACCAGTTGATCTCCGCGATCACCGACCGGATGCCACTGTTGCTTGAAGGCGATGACGACATCGCACTTTGGCTCGGTGAAGGACGCGCGCCGATTGAAGAGATTATGGCGCTCATCCGCACGCGAGAGTTCGGCAGCGATTGGCAGATGGACGTCGAAGATCCATCAAAAAAGCCGCCACGTCCGAAGAAACGATAGGCTTCTCGAATCCCTGATTGTTCATTATATGTTCTCATTTGCTGCTCCGACGATATGGGACGCAGCGCTGGGATCACCTGAACGCCATGGTCAACTGAGATGTCCAACACCTATTCACAGACACTGCCTCTGCACGTCATTGGGCAGGAAGTCACCTGTGTTCGAGGACATTAGTGCAGAATGCAAAATTGTAGTGGAGGGTTTGCGTGAAGACGCATTTTGATGCGCCACTCGGCGATTCTTTGATGCTTGTTCCTGCGCGGGTTCACGAAGCGCAGGGCAGAGCACGTCGCGCGTTTGCACTGTTTCAGGCGGCGCGCACTACCGGCGTGCTGGTGTGGATAGTGGCCGCGCATATCCCGGAACTACCGTTCCTGGGTGCCTTGCCGAGCGGCGTGAATGAGCGGTTGCACATCTTCCGACCAACAGGCGAGACTGATCTGCTCTGGGCCGTGGAAGAGACGCTTCGAGCCCCCGCTGTCGGTCTGGTGATCGCAGAGCCGCAGCAATCGCTCTCCCTAACCGCCGGTCGCAGGCTGCAGCTTGCCGCCGAGGCGGGCCAGACCCGAGGCCTGATGCTGATCCGCAATGAGGCCGGAAGCAACGCTGCCGAGACGCGCTGGGTCTGCGAAGCGGTGCCGGGCGTTGGGCAGGACTCGACTTTGCAGCGGTGGGCACTTAGTAAGAACAAAAAGGGAACAACAGGAAGCTGGGTCTTGAACTGGAATGGCACGTCGTCTGCTTTCAATTTGGTTTCCGAAGCTCGCGAGCGACACGAGCAGGCGCCGTCGCCCGGTTGAAGGGGCTTTTGCGCTGGTCCTGCGCGCAGGCAACCTCGACCATCTGCATTGTCTGAACAAAGAAGCAGAGATCAGAGGCTTACGTCAGGGCATGTCGCTGGCCGACGCCCGCGCCATCTGTCCTGAGCTGCAGACCCGGCCCGCTGATCTGCCAAGCGAGAAAGCGGCGCTGGAATCGCTCCGACGCTGGGCGTCACGCTATTCACCGATGATCGCCACCGAAGGCGTAGATGGTCTTGTGGCTGATATTTCCGGGGTCGCGCATTTGTTCGGTGGCGAAGAAGACCTGCGCGCTGATCTTGATGCGCGATTGGCGCGTGCAGATGTGACTGCCGTCACCGCGGTCGCAGGCACACGGGGCGCGGCACATGCTCTGGTGCGTCATGGCGGCGGTATCGTGCCAGAGGGCAAGCTCGCCGAAGGCATCGGACATCTGCCAGTTTCAGCGCTGCGGATTGACCATGCGACGGCGGACGGCTTGGCGCGGGTGGGCTTGCCCCTCATCGCAAATTTGATCGACCTTCCGCGTGCCCCGCTGTCGCGCCGGTTTGGACCCGGCTTGGTGCTCAGGCTTGATCAGGCGTTGGGCGTGCAGCCGGAATCCGTGTCAGCAGAACCGGAGCCACCGCATTTCGGCGTGCGGATGACTTTGCCAGAGCCGATTGGCCTGCAAAGCGATGTCATGGCCGGGCTGGCGCGGCTGCTGGACCGTCTCTGCAGCAAACTGGCGCTGCACCATATGGGCGCACGACGGGTGCAGTTGGAACTGCGCCGCGTTGATAGGGCAACGGCGAAGGTTGAGATCGGGCTCGCAAGACCGATGCGTGACAGCACCCGGATTGCAGCACTGTTTGCAAAAGGTGTCGATCAGGTGGACGCCGGGTTTGGCATCGACTGCCTGCGGCTTTCGGCAACGCTGGTCGAGCCGATGCCGCCAGAACAGACCGGTGGTGGCCCCGCTCTCAAGGCAGACGACGCGCTGGCGGATTTGCTCTCGAGCGTCGGCAATCGCCTCGGGTTTGATCGGGTGTTGCGCATGATCCCAGCCGATAGCCAGATCCCTGAGAAAAGCTTTCAGCTTGTCCCGGCCATTTACAGCGCGGCGGAGCCCGCCGGTCCCCGCAGGGTAGCCCCGCGACCGATCACCATATTTCCGCCAGAGATGGTGCTGGACACTGTTGGCCAGCGCCCTGGCACGCCGCCTGCACGATTCCGCTGGCGGGCCATGTGGTTCAGCACGCTGCGCGCCCAAGGGCCCGAGCGGATCACGCCGGAATGGTGGTTCGATGATCCCGCGTGGCGCAGCGGTATGCGCGATTACTGGCGCGTGGAAACGCAGGAAGGCCCACGGCTGTGGTTGTTCCACACCCCGCAATCGCCCGGATGGCACGTCGCGGGGGAGTTCGTGTGACCGTCTATGCAGAGCTTTGTGTCACCTCAAACTTCACCTTTTTGCGCGGGGCCTCGCACCCGGAAGAGCTGGTGACACGCGCCGCAGAACTTGGGCTTTCGGCGATTGCCATCACGGATCGTAATTCTGTCGCGGGCGTGGTGCGGGCATTTTCGGCGCTGAAAGAGCTGACCCGGCTGCGGGATGAAGCCCGCTCAGCATCACTATCTGTGCAGGACGGACCCGAGATCCGATCCCAGAAGGTGACCGATCATTCCAGCCGTCAGACCGTGCCGCATTTCTCAGGCGAGACGGCGGCTCCGACACTGCCCGACACACCACTGCCAAAGCTGATCGCCGGCGCGCGTCTGTGTTTCACCGACAGTGCGGTGGAGTGGATCGCCCTGCCTAAAGACATGGCGGCTTGGTCTCGCCTGACGCGACTGCTTTCAATGGGCAAGCAGCGGGCGGCGAAGGGGGAGTGTCATCTGACCTGTAAGGATTTGCTGGCTTGGGGCGAGGGCATGATTTTGATCGCGGTCCCGCCAGATCCGATGAAGGCTGGTGGCCGCAAGGCGACTCAAGCTGACCTGACCCGCATCACGCGCGCTTTCCCCGGTGAGTGCTATCTGGGGGCTGCACCCTATTACGATGGCTGCGATCAGCAGCGCTTTGATCGTCTGGCCGGGCTGTCTCAGATGACCAACCTGCCCTTAGTGGCGATTGGTGACGTGCTGATGCACCGCTCCGCGCGGCACCCCTTAGCCGATGTGCTGACCTGTATGCGGGAAGGCTGCACCATCGACACCCTCGGAACCCGTCGGTTGGCCAATGGCGAACATCGGCTCAAATCTGGGGCCGAGATGGCCAAGCTATTTCACCGTTACCCTGCTGCCGTCAAACGCACAGCGGAGATTGCCGCTGCCTGCGCTTTCAGCTTGGGCGATCTGCGCTACCAATATCCTGATGAAGAACTGGATGGCGAACCTGCGCAATCCCGGCTGGAGCGGCTATCCCGCGAAGGGCTCCATTGGCGTTACCCTGATGGCGCACCAGCGAAGATCATCCAGCGTGTCGAGAAAGAACTCACCTTGATCCGCGAGATCGCATATGCGCCGTATTTCTTGACGGTGCATGACATCGTTCAGTTCGCGCGCTCCAAAGGCATCCTCTGCCAAGGTCGTGGCTCGGCCGCCAACTCCGTCGTCTGCTATCTGCTCGGCGTCACCGAGGTGCCGCCAGAATCCATCACCCTGATCTTCGAGCGTTTCATCAGCAAAGAGCGTGGCGAGCCGCCAGACATCGACGTTGATTTCGAACATGAACGCCGGGAAGAAGTGATCCAGTGGATCTATGAGCGCTATGGCCGCCTCCGCGCGGGACTGACCGCGACTGTCATTCACCTGCGCAGCAAAGCTGCGATCAATGAGGTCGGCAAAGCGATGGGCCTGAGCCAAGATGTCATCGCCCGGCTGGGAGGGCAGATCTGGGGTTGGTCCTCGGCTGCCCCCGGTGAAGACCGCATTCGGGATGCGGGGCTGGACCCTGCGGATCGTCGGGTGATGCTTGCAACTCGGTTGATCGGTGAGATCATCGGTTTTCCCCGTCATCTGAGTCAGCATGTCGGCGGATTTGTCATCACCCATGGGCGGCTTGATGAACTTTGCCCGATTGAGAATGCGGCGATGGAAGACCGCACGGTCATCGAGTGGGATAAGGATGACATCGACGCGCTGGGTCTGCTGAAGGTCGATATTCTGGCTCTGGGCATGTTGACCTGCATCCGCAAGGCATTCGGTTTGCTGAAGGATTTTTGCGGCAAGAGCCAAACGCTAGCAAACGTCCCGCCAGAAGATCCAGCCGTCTATGACATGCTCTGTCGCGCTGATGCGATTGGCACATTTCAGGTGGAGAGCCGCGCGCAACTGAACTTCCTGCCCCGAATGCGGCCGCGCAAATTCTACGATCTGGTCTGTGAAGTCGCTATCGTGCGCCCAGGTCCGATCCAAGGCGGCATGGTGCATCCGTTCATCAATCGCCGCCAAGGCAAGGAAAAGGTGGAAGACCTTGGACCGACGATGATGGAAGTGCTGGGGCGCACCTATGGCGTGCCTTTGTTCCAAGAACAAGCGATGCAGATCGCCGTGGTGGCCGCTGGGTTCACCCCAGCCGAGGCCGATCGATTGCGCCGCTCGCTCGCGACCTTCAAGCGCATGGGCACCATCGGCGGCTTTCGCGATCGCTTCATCTCCGGGATGCTTTCCCGAGGTTATGATGCCGACTTCGCCACCCGCTGTTTTGCGCAGATCGAGGGCTTTGGCAGCTACGGCTTCCCGGAAAGCCACGCCGCCAGCTTTGCCCGCCTTGTCTACATCTCATCATGGCTGAAGTGCCACCATCAAGCGATTTTTACCTGCGCGCTGCTCAACAGTCAGCCGATGGGGTTCTACGCGCCCGCCCAGCTCGTCCGTGATGCGCGCGATCACGGCGTCGAGGTGCGCCCTGTCTCGGTGAACCATTCGTTCTGGGACTGCACCATTGAGCCACGTCAGGATGGCGCGCTGGCGCTCCGGCTCGGGTTTCGCCAGATCAAGGGCATGCGGGAGGAGGATGCGGTGTGGATCTCAAACTCGCGGGGCAACGGATACTCCGATGTCGAAAGTCTCTGGCGCCGGGCCGGTGTGCGCCCAGATGTTCTGGAGCGTCTGGCAGAGGCGGATGCCTTCGCGCCCTTGGGCCTCAATCGCCGCAGCGCCCTTTGGGATGCCAAGGCCCTCTCTGGACCGGCGCCATTGCCGTTGTTCGGCGCGGACGGCGAGGGTGGCATTGAACCTGCCGTAACCCTACCACAGATGACGCTCGGCCATGAGGTGATCGAAGATTACTTGTCCCTGCGGCTCACGCTACGTGCGCATCCGATGGAGCTGCTGCGCCCAAAGCTACCCGAGAGCTTGCCGCATGATCGCCTGCAGCACGGCAAAGGGCGTGCCACTGTCACGGGTCTCGTCGTCACCCGTCAGCGGCCTGGCACGGCCTCTGGCGTAATCTTTTTGACGCTAGAGGACGAGACCGGCACGGCAAACATTGTGGTCTGGAAAAAGGTTTATGAGGCGTTTCGAAAAGCCGTGATCGCTGGTCGTCTGGTGCGCGTCACTGGCCGGATCGAACGCGATGGTCCGGTCGTGCATCTGATCGCTGAACGTATTGAGGATATGTCGTACCTTTTATCGACGTTGGGTCGGCCTGTGATGATCGACACAAATGATGGTCGTGCGGATGAAACTAAGCGGACTGTTGGCGGCAGCGTCAGATCGGCTCGTCATCCGAGAGAGCAGGCCAAGGTGCTGTTTCCGAGCCGGGATTTTCATTAGTCCTTGCTCCGGGCTTCAACACAATGGGCGGAAAGCTGACTGAAGTCGATGCAGCAAGGCGACCACGGGACTATCTTAAAGCAGTCAGTCCACGCTCCGCCGCGAGAAATCTTCTCATGAGCCTGCAAGAAGTATGCTTCATCGACGCTTTTCGAATTTGCCTCGCGGGCAGCCACGGGATTTGGACTCCGACGTTGCTACCCTTCTGTCGTGAACCGCGATGCATAGGGCAGGCTTGCCGCACCGACCGCTTTGGGCGAATTGTAGATGCTGCCAACCACGGCTGTCAGACCCTGTTCGGTGTTTGACAAGCTGTCGCAGATAGACTGGCAAAGATGGCGCGGGGCATAGGAAGACAGAACCACTGTTCCCACATCAACGAACTGACGCGCCTCACGCACCTTGCTTGCGAGCAGGGCAATGCAATCTGATTTCCAGCTTTCAACCGCCGAAGCATATTGCGGTGATCCTTCGGCCAAACGCCACATATCTTCTGACGAGACATCGTTCGACCCAAGCGCACGCTCGAAATGCAGCAACCCCACGTCATAGGCGGAATTTGCGCCACTTCGGTGGATCTGGTGGTTCAGGACAAGCCGGGCATGCACCATCGCGCCGATGTAGAAGAACAGGTAGTTGTCGAGATCGCGCGCGATGCCGAACAGGCTTTCGCCATTTGCGGCGGCGGTGACATCGTTCTGGACGAAAACCTCCAGACCAAAGTCGGCTTCGGCCTGCTCTTTGAAGGTTTTCAACTCGTTGGTGTCGCTAAACCCTTCCGGCAGGGCGAGGCCGATCCCTGCGATGCGCCGCCGCTTTGCCTTGCTGATCTTCAGAAGCAAGGATTCGACGGTTGCGTAAAGCGCCGGGTGGACGTGATCCGCGCCGGGTTGCGCGTGCCGCAGAGTGGCGCTGTCTATGACCCCGCCGACAAAGTCAATCAGCACGATATCGGTCGTACGGAAGCCGATGCTGATGCCGATGGAATAGGCCCCGTCCGGGTTCAGCCCCATCGGAATCGTCGGCGGGCCCATGCGACCACGCTGCGCCTCGCCGCGCGTCACCAGCCCTTCTTGTTCCAGCGACCTGACGATGACCGAAATGGTCTGTGCCGACAGGCCGGTTTTTTCGCCGATGTCAAACCGTGTGGTGCTGCCGTGTTGCAACAGCATCGAAAGCACAAGGCGTTCGTTGTAGCTGCGCACGCTGACGGCGTTCAGGCCAGCGGCGCGGTCCGCAATGCGGATCGGATTGGGTGGGGCGAAACGCATGTCAGGCATTGGTCATACGTCCTTGATCTTGCTTTTTGCTGCCCATCACGCCTCTGCCCAGCCAATTCCTGCGACCTCGACGGCAAGCGCCAAACCTAGCGCCCGGTGCGCCTCGGCGCTGAGGTGGAAGCCGTCGGCCGGGTCGCAGGCACAGACAGAGGCCGCGTCAAAGAAGTGCACCTCTTTTGAGTCGGCTTGAATCTCAAACTCCAGCGCCAGCTGGTGGGATGCTGCCGCTGCACCCTCAAACACACCTGACCATTCCTTGAGATCGTCCAGCATTGGTGGCGGGGCAACCACCAGAATCTCGGGCACATGGCCGTTCGGCCCCGGTGAGAGTTCTTTGATGTCATAGATCAGACAGCCAATTCCCATGGCGACTTCAGATGCCGTCTGGAAGAAACGGCGCTTTAGATCATTGGTGCCAAGCATCAGGATGATCACGTCAATCGGCGCGTGGCTTTGCAGACAGGGGGTCAGGTAGCGGCGGCCGTTCTTATGTTCGCCTTCGATCGGATCATCGCGCACGGTCGTACGGCCACTGAGGCCTTCTTCGATGATGTGCCAGCCAGGGCCGAGCGATTCAGCCATCACACCGGGCCAGCGCGTGGTCCGCGCGAATCGATCCAGAGGGCCACGTCCCGGAATCTGGCCGTGGGTGTTCGAGTCGCCAAAACACAGAACCGTCCTCATGCGGCTGCACTCCCATTTTCCCCACCCATACTGAAACTAACAGGAAAAGGGCACATTTCGCAAGCCACTTACATATTCATTCACTCTGAATAAGTGTTGACGAAGTGCAGTTCGTCTGTTTTTGATGCAGCATGCGGAACCGGCTGGAGGAGACAGCTCCGGTTTGCATTCGTGGGGGAAAGCCTTTCTGATCCGGTACCGACACTGGAAAAAGCCGCCTTGGCTTGACGAAAGAGTTTTGCCGCACCTAAGGCCGCCGGTCCGACCGGATGGCGCAACCAACAGGGCGTCTTGCGTTGCAGGGTGCCAACAGCGGAGGAAGAAAATGCGTTCCAACTTTTTGAAAGGTGCGGTGGCAGGCCTTGCCCTGACCGCGTCTCTTTCTGCGGCTGCCATGGCCCAAGACGTATTCCTGATGGAGGGTGTCACGCCTAGCACCAAGGACACCACGGTGGTGCCCGCAGGCAAATTCAAGAAAGATAGCCCTTGGGTGATCGGGATGAGCGACTTTGGCGTCAATGCGAACACTTGGACTGTTCAGGTCGCGCATGAAACCGAAGCGGCTGCTGCTGCGGACCCGCGCATCGAAAAGCTGATCATCCTTGACGCGGGCTTCGATCAGGAAAAGCAGGTTGCCGACATTGAAGACCTCATCGCCCAAGGGGTGGATGCGATCATCGTGCAGCCGGTTACGTCTACATCGGCCAACGCCAGCATCGAGAAGGCAGTGGCAGCGGGTATTCCTGTAATCTTGCATACCGGCCGCATCGAATCCGACGCCTTTACAACCGAAATTCAGGGCGGGGCTGAGCATTTCGGCAAAGTCATGGGTGACTGGTTGGTCGGTAAAGTTGGAAAGGAAGGCAAGATTTGGGTTTTGCGCGGCTTGGCCGGGCACCCTGAAGATACCAACCGTTACAATGGCCTTCTGCAATCTCTCGAAGGCACCAATGTAAAGATCGTCGCAGAGCAGTACGGTGACTGGCAGTATGATACTGGCAAGAAAGTTTGCGAAACGCTTTATCTAGCGGATCCAAATGTCGATGGCATCTGGTCGTCGGGCGCCGACATGACGCGGGCTTGCGTCGATGTGTTCAAGCAGTTCGGTGCCGCGATCCCGCCGATTTCAGGCGAAGGCAACAACGGCTTCTTCGGGCAGTGGACCACTGACGGCTTTGAATCGATCTCGTCGGAATACAGCCCGTCGCAGGGTGCCGCCGGTGTCCGCGCTGCTGTGGCCCTGCTGGAAGGCAAAGAGATGTTCAAAAGCTATGACTATAACCCAGCCGGTTGGGACAAGGAAAAGGCTGCGACCTACTATCGCGCTGACCTGTCTGCAAACGTCTGGTGGCCAAGTGAGTTGCCTGAAGAAAAGCTGAAAGAGCTGTACGGCAATTAACTGATCAGCACGGGGCGCTGGCTATCGCCCCGTGCAATCCTGGGGAGGAGTGGGATATGACTGACGCAGAGCCGATCTGGCTGATCGAAATGCAATCCATTTCAAAGGCCTTCGGGGCAAGCCGGGTCCTGAAGGATGTGACCTTGCGCCTGCGCGCGGGTTCTGTCCACGCATTGATGGGCGAAAATGGCGCCGGTAAATCCACGCTGATGAAGATCCTTGCCGGGGTTCATCGTAGTGATGCAGGGCGCATCCTCAAAAACGGCGAGCCGTTGCACTTGCCATCACCGCGAGAGGCACTGGCTGCCGGGATTTCGACGGTATTTCAGGAAATGTCGTTGCTGCCCAACCTGACGATTGCCGAAAACATGTTCCTTGGCCGAGAGCCTCTGACAGGGTCAGGCAGCCCGGACCGCCGCAAGATGCGGGCAGAGACTGCAAAGGCGCTGGCTGAACTGGATCTTCGGCTTGATCCTGATCAGCTTGTGTCCACCCTGACCATTGCCGAACGCCAGTTCGTCGAGATTGCCCATGGCATCAAGGCCGACGCGAGCGTGCTAATCCTTGACGAGCCAACCGCTGCGCTGAACGCTGCCGATGTCGAAGTTTTGAACCGCAGCATCCGGCGTCTGAAGGCCGAGGGAAAGGCAATCGTCTATATCTCGCACCGCATGGACGAGATTTTCGACATGTGCGACGAGGTGACGGTGCTGAAAGACGGCCAATATGTCGGCACCAAAACGATCCGCGATGTAACGCAGCACAGTCTGATCGCCATGATGGTCGGACGCGAGTTGTCCGATCTGTACCCGGTGCGGGCAGCGTCTTTTGGTCAACCGGTTCTGGAACTGACTGCTTTTCGTGCAAGCGGGAAGGCTCGCCCGTTTGATCTGATGCTGCGCCAAGGCGAAATCCTTGGGCTGGCCGGGTTGGAAGGTCAGGGGCAACAAAAAATCATGCGGTCGCTGATGGGCCGCTTTGTGCCTGCGGGCGGAAGCCTCCGCCTGCATGGGCAGGCACTGAAATTTCCCCGGCCGGTGAACGGTATCCGCGCGATGGCTCAGCTTGGAGTTGGTTTCGTGCCCGAGGACCGCAAGGAAGAAGGGCTTATGCTGGGCCTGTCCGTGGCCAGTAATCTGGTCATCGCCCTGCATTCCGAGAGGCCTGCTTTCACCCGAGCTCGGGGGTTGGGTTCGGTTGTAAAGCAGATGATGGACAGTTTGCATGTCAAGGCCGCAAGTCCCGCCATCCCTGTCGGATCATTGTCTGGGGGCAACCAGCAAAAGGTGCTTTTGGGCCGCTATCTGGCGCGCAATGTCAAACTTCTGGTGATCGAAGAGCCGACCCGCGGCGTTGATATAGGGGCTAAGTCCGAAATCTATCGGCTGCTGCGTGACTTTGCCAATGTGGGTGGCGCAGTTCTGGTGACATCACGGGAAACGATCGAGTTGATCGGACTGTGCGACAGGCTGGCCGTTGTGCATGGCGATACTGTGGTGGCCGCGATGCCCGCAGCCGATGCGACCGAACACAGTATCCTTGCCGCAGCACTGACGACAAGCGAGGTGGCAGCATGATCGCTTTTATTCGTTCAGGCTTCTCCACGCGGCGCAGCAGGCATGGGCTTTGGGCCGTGCCGCTGGTGATCGTGATTGCCCTGTTGGCAGCTTTGACTTTTGGAACCGATCAGTTCGCCTCGGGTGAAAATCTTGCCAATGTTGTGTCGCAAGCCATGCCGCTGTTGATCGCGGCGATTGGGCAGTTGTTCGTCATCCTCGTCGGTGGTCTTGACCTGTCCATCGGGTCGGTGATCAGCTTTTCAACCGCGATCCTGTCACTGGATGGTCCGGCAGTCGTGCTGATCCCGGCCGTCTTTGTATTGGCGGGGCTTGTCGGGCTGATCAACGGGCTGGTCATCACGCGGCTGAACGTGCATCCGATCATCGCGACGCTGGCGATGCAGTATATCCTGCTGGGGATTACCCGCATCTTGCGTCCGGTGTCGGGCGGCGAGATTTCCGGCATCCTCATTGCGGCGGTGCAGGGCAGCGTACTGGGTTTGCCGCTGCCGTTTCTGTGGGGGTTGCTCGCCATCGGGCTGGCCGCCAAGATCCTGTATGGCAGTCGGTTCGGCCTGCACCTGTTCGGGATCGGTGGTGGTGTTGCGGCTGGAATGGACGATGCCGCCCGCAACTATGGCATCCGGGTCGAGCGCAACATCGTGCTGGCTTACGTCGCCTGCGCACTGTTTGCGGCACTGGCGGGCGTGTTCCTTGCTGGGCGGATCGTCTCGGGCGATCCCAACGTCGGGTTGTTGTTCGAGCTTGACGCGGTCACCGCCGTGGCGATTGGCGGAACCCAGCTTTCCGGTGGCGTCGGCAGTTTGCACGGCACAGTGCTGGGCGCGATCATCATGGTGCTGCTGGCGAACGGGATGAACATGGCCAACATTTCGCCGTTTGTGCAGACGGCGATCAAAGGCGGGCTGCTGCTCGCCATCGTCGGGCTACAGTCGCGCAAGAAGATGGGGCTTTGACCATGGCACATATCCTGTCACATCCCATGCTGCGCCGCCTTGTGTCAGTTCCGCCTGCCTATTACGTCTTCGGCCTTTTGCTGCTGACTTTGTGGCTTGCTCGACCCAACATGCTTAACCCCAATGTACTGGGCATTTTCATCCGGCAGGTGGTGCCGCTGGGCATCCTTGTGCTGGGCCAACTGCTGGTGATGCGGGTCCGGTCGATTGACCTGTCGGGCGGCGGTGTGATTCTGCTGATCAACTACATCATCACGTCGCGGACATTCCCCGAGGCATCGGGGCTGACCTTCATCCTGATGGCATTGGCCATCGGTGGCGGTGTCGGGTTGCTGAACGGCTTCATGGTCGCGAAACGTCGGGTGTCTGCGGTGATTGTGACGCTGGCGGTGAGCATCATACTGGTCGGCTTCGTGCAGTTCCTGTCCAGTGGCAAGCCGCCCGGTGATGTGCCGAAATACATGAATGAAATCTTCAACATCAGCCTTGGTTTCGTGCCGCTGCCGGTGCTGTTCTGGGTGGTTTGCACGGGCATCATGTGGCTGGTCATGCAGCAAAGCGTCTATGGCCGCTATGTCGAAGCTGTGGGCGAGAACGCCGAGGCCGCCGCCTTTTGCGGCGTCCCAGTCGAACGCACGGTTGTCATGGCGCATGTATTGGCGGGGCTGATCGCGGCGGTGGCGGCACTGGTGCAAACGGGGTCTATCGCGGTGGGGTCTGTGCGGGTCGGGCTTGATCTGCCGATATTGGCCGTCGCCGCGACGATCCTTGGCGGAGTGGTCTTTGGCCGCGGTGAGGGTGGGGTCTGGGGGCCATTCTTTGGCGTGCTTTCGTTTGCCCTGCTGTTCGTCGTGATGACCGTTTTTGGCATCGGCGACCCCGGCAAGCTGATTGCGCAGGGGCTGATCATTCTGATGGCTGCAATTCTTTACGGCTCGCGCAGCAAGCGCGGCTGATTTCTACGAAGGGAGAAAGACGACATGACCGAACAGAAATCAATCCTGTGCTACGGCGACAGCCTGACTTGGGGCTGGATCCCGGTGGTCGAAGGCGCGCCGACCCTGCGCTATGCGTATCGCGATCGCTGGACTGGCGTTATGGCCGACCAGTTGGGGGAAGGCTATCGCATCATCGAAGAAGGTCTGAGCGCGCGCACCACCAGCCTTGATGACCCGAACGATCCTCGGCTGAACGGCAGCGCCTATCTGCCGTCAGCTTTGGCCAGCCACCTGCCGCTTGATCTGGTGATCGTGATGCTGGGCACCAATGATACCAAATCCTACTTCCATCGCACCCCGTATGAGATCGCCAATGGCATGGCCAAATTGGTGGGGCAGATCGGGGGCTCGGCTGGCGGCGTTGGCACACCCTATCCCGCACCGAAAGTGCTGATCGTCGCACCGCCGCCACTGGCACCAATGCCGCATCCGTTTTTCGACGGAATGTTTGAAGGCGGGCGCGAAAAGACCGCGGCACTTGCCGGGCAGTACCGTGCCATGGCCGACTTCATGAAAGTAGAGTTCTTCGATGCAGGGTCAGTGGTTGCAACCGCCGGCTGCGACGGTATCCATTTCACTGTCGAGAACAACATATCCCTCGGTAAAGCCGTTGCGCAGAAAGTGACGGAAATCCTTTCTGTGTGATTTGAGTTTCCCGAGTCCTCCCGTCGGGAAGCGCAGTGCTCTGAATGCGTGCCCGGCTCGGACCTCGGACCACTGCGATTTATAAGCAAGAAATGTGGCAGAGCGGCTGGATTCTAGCTATCGGCAAGTACCGATCCCGGCACGCCTCTCTCAGCATTGGCCAACAGCCACATCCGCCTTTGCCTCGAATCTGGTGATCATGGCCGAGCCGACAGCCGCCTTGGCTGTGCAGGAAACCGCCCAGGTGGAAAACATCATTCGCGGCCTGAAAGAGCCGGTGTCAGTCACAACCTGCGAAAGGTGTTCGATTTGCTCGACCGGATCGTGATGATCCGCCGGGGCCGCAGCGCGGCAACGGGTGGAGCTGAAAGACCTCTGCGGACCGTCCGCGTCGATAAAAGGTCCGCCGCAATGGGCGGGAGGAGACTGACGGCAGTGCGGCAAAGCAGGTGCAGCATCAAGGCAAAGCCGTCGTTTGCCGATTGTTCATCATTTTCGGCATTGATCTAACGGCCCACCGAAAATACCGTGATCGCTGCGGGGCATGACAACGGATGCAATTCTAACTGCGTGGATATCGAAGATCTTCTCAGGGTAATTGCGCGAGATTTGATAGCAAAACGGAAAATAGCCTTTGCTGGTCTACGTGCGTCACAACCAGACAATTTCCTTGCTGATCAATGTTCGCCATTGATCGTCCAAACTGCGGTCCAGGCTCGGTCACGATGCTGACCCGACTTTGTGTTCCCGAAAACATAGACGGTTCGATCAGCCACGCAATGACGCATGGATCGTGCAAATGATGATCAGCCTTGGCATATGCGGTCAAAAGCCTCCCCACGATAGCAGAACGGATATTTTCGCTCTCCTGTAGGCGTGTCAGATGGTGTTCCTCGATCTGGGTTTTTTGCGTCACATCCAAACCGAACATCACCAGTTGTGCCCCGGATTGCAGCACGATCTCGGCGGCATGTGGGTCGACCATGAAATTGAACTCGGCGAAGTCGTTCATATTGCCCGCGCAATAGGCAGCCCCGCCCATGAAGACGACAGAGCGCAGGCTTTGCGCAAGCTCCGGTTCCATCAGCAGCGCCACCGCCACATTGGTTAACGGTCCGATGGCGCAGAGCACCACCTCGCCGGGGTGTTTCTTGGCCTGTTGCCGGATGAAATCGACGGCATGGGTCTTGGTTTCCGGGAAATCGTTGGGCAGCGGCAGGTCAATACCGCCCAAGCCATCCACCCCATGTACCGAAGCCTCAACGCCTGCAGGAGCCAGCATCGGGCGTGCGATACCACGCAGCACTGGAATATCCAGCCGACCTGCGGCCGCACAAATCCGCTGGGCGTTCAGGTAGGTCTTTTCCAGCCCGACGTTGCCTTTGACGCAAGTAATGCCCAGCACTTCAATATCCTCGCGCGCGGCCAGCGCCATAAATATCGCCACAGCGTCATCAATGCCAGGATCGCAATCTATGATGATCTTTTGCACAGCAGGATCTTTCTGGATTTTGGCGCGGTGTTCGCGCTATCCTGCGCAGATTTCGACACTTTGCGTGAAAACGGAAGCACGCTGATGCGGCTTTGTGACTTATATTTTCTAAGTCAGGCTAAGATTTTGCCAACTTGTCGAAGCGAACCTGTTCCGCAACCTTTGCGTATCCAACTTCAAGGGCGCTGATGACCGATTTTCCATTTTCCGCGCATACGGACAAGCCGGAATTAGTCGTGATCAGGCTGCGTCATCATACAAGCGATACCAGTGTCGCATAATCAAAGCCACGTCAGATGGCACATATCCGAACATCAGGAGAGACAATCATGACCATCAACCACAAATTGCTAGATATTTTGCGCCGTGGACGCAGCGCGCACGAGAACCATCTGATCGACGGCGTTGCGCGCGAGGCGGTCAGTCGCCGCGAATTCCTGCGCTATGGTTCGGTTTTGGGCCTGTCTGCGCCGTTGATGGGCGGGATTTCAGGGGCGCTTGGCTTTGGGCTTACTCCGGTTGCTGCGCGCGCGGCCACGCCGGGCGGCACCATCCGGTTTGGTCAGATTGTGCCGGCA
Organism: Pseudomonadota bacterium; assembly: GCA_040387915.1. Taxonomy (GTDB): domain Bacteria; phylum Pseudomonadota; class Alphaproteobacteria; order Rhodobacterales; family Rhodobacteraceae; genus Cypionkella. The sequence continues at coordinate 180,353 of JAZKCV010000003.1, read as the reverse complement.
GGTGTGATCAACCCGGTGACGATTGCCGATGCCGGTGGCGTGACAATCCTGTCGCAATTCGCCGAGGCGCTAGTGCTATCAGCGCCCGATCTGTCCGCCACGCCGCTGCTTGCGGAAAGCTGGGCGCCGAACGACGATGGCACGGTCTGGACCTTCAAGCTGCGGCAGAACGTCAAGTTCCACAATGGCAAGTTGATGACGGCGGATGCTGTGGTCGCGACCTTTGATCGGCTGTCCGATCCGGCAATGGGCTCGAACGCACTGTCGGCATTGTCGGGGATGCTATCGAAGGGTGGCACCCGCAAGGTGGATGATTACACGGTGGAATTCCATCTGGATGCTGCCAACGGCAACTTCCCCTACGCGGTATCGACTGACAACTACAACGCCGTGATCATTCCCGCCGAGATGCCCGAGGATTTTGAGGCGACGATGATCGGCACTGGCCCGTTCAAGCTGGAGAAATACACGCCGAAAGTGGGAGCTTCTTTCGTCCGCAATCCGGATTATTGGGGCGCGGCAGCACTTCCCGACCGCATTGAGATCAAATTCTACGACGATTACCAGCCGCAGATTTTGGCGCTTCAGGCTGGCGAGATTGATCTGATCCAACAAGTGCCTGTCCTGCAAGCCGTAGGTCTGCTGGCCGATCCGACATTCAACATCATCACCACGCCGTCCTCTACGCATCATCAGGTGCATATGCGCACTGATATGGAACCTTTCAAAGACAAGCGGGTGCGCCGCGCGATCGCGCTGACGCTGGATCGGCCGAAATTCGTGCAAGGCTTGCTGCGCGGCAAGGCGCAGATCGGCAACGACAGCCCGTTCATGCCGGCCTATCCGTCAACCGATGCGAGTATCCCGCAGCGCGAAATGAATATCGCCGAGGCCAAACAGCTGATGGAAGCGGCAGGCATGGCGGGCGGTTTCAAAACCACGCTGACGACCGAGAAATATCTAGAGATCCCGGATTACGCGGTGCTGATCCAGAATGCTGTGAAGGAAATCGGCGGCGATATCACGCTGAATATCATGGATCAGGGGGCGTATTACGGCGATGCGGTGCCGGGCAAATCGCCTTGGCTTGATTCCGAGATGGGCATCACCGATTACGGCCACCGCGGGGTTCCGAACGTGTTCCTGCAAGCGCCGCTGACCAGCACCGGCACCTGGAATTCGGCGCATTTCGCCAATAGCGACTATGACACGTTGGTCAAAGGCTATGTCGCGTCGCTGGATCTAGAATCGCAGCGTGTATCTGCGGGCAAGATCCAGACGTTGTTGCAGGACGAGACTCCGGTGATCTTCTCGTATTTCTACGATTTCCTGACCGTGACCAAAGCCGGGGCAACGGGGGTTGTGGCGACGGCGATGGGCCATATCATGCTGGGGCAGGCAAGCCTGTAAGCCCTATCCGGACCGCAGAGCGTCTGCGGTCCGGTAAGCCATAAGTTCGAAAGCCATCCGTCCGGGAGAGCCGCGATTTCCAGATTTATCCTTAAACGCGTGCTGCTGGCGCTGTTGACGCTTTGGCTGCTCAGCGTGTTGATCTTTGCGGGTGGGCATCTGCTGCCCGGCAACGTCGGCCGCGCAATGCTGGGGCCGTTTGCCGATCAGGCGGCGGTGGACGTGCTGAACCACGAGATGGGAACGGATCGCCCGGTGTTGGTGCAATATGCCGACTGGATCGCGGGCTTTGTCACTGGCGATCTGGGGATGTCTTATGCCTACCGCGCCCCGGTTGCCGATTTTCTTGGCACAGCTTTGTTGAACTCTGCCAAGCTGGCCTTGGTTGCCTTTGTGCTGGTGGTGCCGTTGGGTATCTTCGGCGGCGTGATCGCCGCGCTTTATCGCGGTCGTCCGACTGACCGCATTCTATCGGTGGCGGGCTTGTCGGCGACAGTGGTGCCGGAATTTGTCTCGGGCATCCTGCTGATCCTGATTTTCGGCGTCTGGCTGCGCTGGTTTCCGATCTCGGCCACTTGGCCCGAGGGGGCAGGGCCGTTGACGCAACTTTACCATCTGATCCTGCCTGCGATCCCGCTGGTGCTGATCCTGTTCGGCTATATCGCCCGGATGGCGCGGGCAGGAATGGTTGAGGCTTTGGATGCCGATTATACCCGTACCGCTGTGCTGAAAGGGTTGACTTATCCGCAAGTGATCTGGCGGCATGTGCTGCGCAACGCTTTGCTTCCGACCATCAGCGTCATTGCCACTCAGACAGTTTACCTGATCGGTGGCTTGGTGGTGATCGAGATTTTGTTTCACTATCAAGGCATTGGCAGCCTGATCTATACCGCCGCCAAGAAGAAGGACTTCCCGATGCTACAGGCGGGTGTAATGTCGATCGGCGCCTTGTTCGCGCTGACCACGCTGATCGCCGATCTGCTGTATGCGCGGCTGAATCCCCGCATTCGGTTCGGAGGCAACGAATGACCGCCCCGGTAACAACAGCAGGCTGGCGTGGCGATCTGCGGCGGCTGACCCGCTCGGTCAGCTTTGATATCGGCGCGGTGATCGTGCTGTTCTGGGTCACCTGCGCGCTGTTTGGCTCGCATTTGGTGCCTTATGATCCCTTCGCAGATGATCTGCTGAATTCCCTGATGCCGCCCTCGTCTGACCATTGGTTCGGCACCGATCAACTGGGCCGCGATGTATTCTCCCGCGTCATCGTCGGCGCGCGCGATATTCTGACCGTGGCCCCAATAGCCACCGCACTCAGCACAATTCTCGGCACCGCCTTGGGGCTGACGATGGGCTATTTCGGCGGCGTGATTGATGAAGCCCTCAGCCGCATCGTCGATGCCGTATTGGCGCTGCCTACGGTGATAGTGGCACTTCTGGCGCTGACCGCATTGGGCACATCCACCATCACGGTCATGGTGGTGATCGCCTTCAGTTTCGCCCCGGTGATCGCGCGCACGGTGCGCAGCGCGGTGCTGGCCGAGCGTGGTTTTGACTATGTAGCAGCCGCCGAATTGCGTCGCGAGAACGCCTTCTACATCCTGTTCGTCGAAATCCTACCCAACGTGCTGCCGCCGATATTGGTCGAGGCCACGGTGCGGCTTGGTTATGCGATTTTCACCGTCGCCACACTGAGCTTCATCGGCTTTGGCATCCAACCGCCCTCGCCGGATTGGGGCCTGTCGATCTCGGCCAATTACGGCATGATTGGCGGCGGGTTCTGGTGGACAGTGGTGTTTGATGGTGCCGCCATCGCGTCGCTGATCATCGGCATCAACCTGATCGCCGACGGGATTGAGGGGCTGCGCCATGACTGACGCCCCGGCTTTGCAGTTTGAAAACCTCTCCGTCGCCTACCGAGTCAAGGGAGTATCCCGCCCGGTGCTGGCGGGTGTCAGTCTGGAAATCCGTAAGGGTGAGGCTTACGGCCTTGTCGGCGAATCCGGTTGTGGCAAATCGACAGCAGCCTTTGCGGCCTTACGCTATCTCCCGCGCAATGGTGCGGTGACGGCGGGGCGTATTCTGATCGACGGTCAGGATATCGGTCAGATGGACGCGCCTGCGTTGCGCCGCTTGCGTCGCCAATCGGTCGCAATGGTCTATCAAGATCCGGGCCGCGCGCTGAACCCTTCGCTGACCATCGGGCGGCAGGTGGCCGAGGTGTTTGAACTGGCAGGCGTGGCGCGCGGCGATTGGGCGGCGCGGACGGTGAAAATTCTGGCCAAAGTGCAGATCAGCGACCCGCAACTGGTGATGAGCCGCTATCCGCATCAGTTGTCGGGCGGCATGCAGCAAAGGGTGGCGATTGCGATGGCCATTGCCAGCAACCCGACTCTGCTGGTACTGGACGAACCCACCACTGGCCTTGATGCCACCGTCGAGGCCGAGGTGCTGGACCTGATCCAGCACCTGCGGCGCGAGTTGTCCACCGCCATCCTGTTCATCAGCCATAATCTTGCCGTCATCGCGCGGATGTGTGACCGCGTTGGCGTGCTTTATGCGGGGAGCTTGGTCGAGGAAGCCCCAACCGCGCAGATTTTCAACGCGCCCCAGCACCCCTATACGGCGGGCCTGCTGTCTTGCCTGCCGCAAGCTGGCCGCAGCAAGGATCGGGCACCGCTTGCCACCATCCCCGGCTTTCTGCCGGTGCCGGGCGAAGTGGTCAGCGGTTGCATCTTTGCCGCGCGCTGTGCGGTGGCGGATGATCTGTGTCGCAGCACCGAGCCTGCCTTCCGCGTGATGGATGGCCGTGCCAGCAAATGCCACTATCCCGAACGCGCCGGGGCTTTGCCCGTTACCGCCAAGGTGGGGCTAGCTGTGCGCGTAGCTGAGCAAGTCGCGCCGATCTTGCTGCGCATCGAGAACCTGTCGAAAAGCTTTGGCGACGGCAATCAGCGCCAGCGCGTGCTGCGCGATATTGGCATCGAGTTGCGCAAGGGCGAAACCTTGGGCCTTGTCGGTGAATCTGGCAGTGGCAAGACCACGCTTGCGCGCTGTCTGTTGGGTCTGTTGCAGCCTGACGAGGGCAGCGCGTTGAAATTTGCGGGCCAAGCGCTGGCGGGGTGCACTGCCCAGCGTAGCCGCGATCAGGTCAAATCCATCCAGATCGTGTTTCAAAACCCCGACTCTGCGCTGAACCGATCCCATACCGTGCGGCGGATGCTGGAGCGCACGATTTCCCTGCTGATCGGCCTGAAAGGCGCGGCGCGAGAGGCCCGCGTGCAGGCGCTGACCTCTGGCGTGCGGCTGACGGACCGCCACTTGGCCTCAATGCCGCGCCAGTTATCGGGAGGCTTGAAGCAGCGGGTGGCCATCGCGCGCGCTTTTGCTAGCGATCCGCAGGTGTTGATATGCGACGAGCCAACTTCGGCCTTGGATGTTTCGGTGCAGGCGGCGATTCTGAATTTGCTGGCCGATCTACAGGCGGAAACCAAAGTCAGCTACATCCTGATCTCGCATGATCTGGGCGTGGTGCGTTATCTATCGGACCGCATTGCGGTGCTTTATCTGGGGCAGGTGTTGGAAATCGGTCCGGCTGCGGCGGTATTCTCCGGCCCGCATCATCCCTATACGGCGGCCCTGCTGTCGTCGGCCCCTGCGATTGGCGACGAGGCGACCAAGCGCGTCAAACTGGTGGGGGCGTTGCCGACCACAGCACAGCGCCCGATGGGTTGCGTGTTTCACACCCGCTGTCCGCAAAGCATTGCGGGCCTGTGCAACACCACCCCGCCACCGCGTTTGCAACTGGCAGAGGGCCATGTGATCGACTGCCACTTGCACGTTGCGGCGCTGCCCGTTCATGGATGAGCGCCGTTGCAGGATTACGCAGGGGAGGCAAAGCTGATAGGACATATCTGCCCAACCACCGGAAAGCCCCGATGCCCCTGACCCTGCCACCGCTGAACGCCCTGCGTGCCTTTGAAGCGGCGGCGCGGACGGGCAGCTATGTTGCGGCGGCCGAAGAATTGGGCGTGTCCGCCGCCGCGATCAGTCAGCAAATCCGCAAACTGGAGGATTATCTGGGCAAGCAGATGTTCATGCGGATGAACAACCGAGTCGTGCTGACCGATGCAGGCCATGCTATCCGCGAAGGCACTGCAGCCGCACTTCAGATGATTTCAGATTCGACCGAACAGCTGGTTTCAGACCGTTCCCGCTCGCGCCTTGTAATCAGCACCATCGACTCGGTGGCCGAAAAATGGCTCATTTCACGCCTTGCCGCCTATGCCCGCGCGCATCCCGATTTCCGATTTGAATTGCGCGTCGAACCCGACCCCGCCGATTTTGCCCGCCACAACATCGACTTGCGGCTTGGCTATGATCCCGGCCAATACCCCGAACATGGGCTTGCCCTACTGGAGCAAGATGTGGTGCTACCCCTATGCAGCCCGGATTACTTGGCGCGCAATCCAACGGCGATGGGCATGGCAGGTGTCTCCGAGGATGATCTGTTGCACACCAGTTGGGGCGAAAGCTTTGGCTCGCATCCGACGTGGCATGGCTGGTTTGTTAAAGCCGGGTTGAAACCGCCGTCAGATACCAAGGGCTTTCAGGCCGGACGCTCTAGCCTCGTGCTGGATCTGGCGCGCGAGGGCTTGGGCGTGGCCTTGGGTCAAAGGATGATGGCACAGGACGATCTGGCTTCTGGCAGGTTGGTGGCGCTTTCGGACATCAACATCGCCTTGGGCTATGCTTACTGTCTGGCCTATCCACGTGCGAAAAGCCGCAAGCGGCATCTGCTAGCCTTGGCGGACTGGCTTTCAACCCAACAACTTGGCTAAGTTTTTCTAAACTTCGCTAATAATTCAGGCGGTTGTGCCGCACATTCGGGCAGGTGACACTTGCGGCATGAAATAGCGGAGGATGCCCGATGAACCACCTTCTTGATCTTGATACTTATCCGATCGACCGCCCCGACAGCCCGGAATATGCAGCCCTCGTCGCCAGCTGCCGCGCCCGTCTGGCAACCGATGGCATGTACGATCTGCCCGGCTTCATGCGCGCTGACGTGACCCAAGCCGCCGCCGATGCTACCAAGCCCGCGATGGCGACTCAATCCTTCCGCCACGCCCGCAGACACAACATCTACTTCCGCGATACGGTCGAAGGCCTGTCTGATGATCACCCGGCACTTGCCAAGGTCGAAACCGTCAACCACACGCTCACCGCCGACCAACTGACGGGCAATCCGGTGATTGATCTTTACGACTGGACGCCCTTCGCCACGTTCCTTGCCGCCACCATGAGCAAAGACACGCTCTACCGCATGGATGATCCGATGGCGCGGGTCAACGTGCAGGCCAGCCGAGCGGGCGAGGCGCTCAACTGGCATTTCGACCGTTCCGAATTCACCACCACCATCCTGCTGCAATCGCCCGAACAGGGCGGCGAGCTGGAATACCGATCCGACCTGCGCAGCGCCGAAGACCCGAACTATGACGGCGTGGCCGCGCTGCTGCGGGGCGAAGACCCGGATGTGAAAAAGGTCAAACTGCATTCCGGCGCGCTGAACGTGTTTCGCGGTGTCAACACCCTGCATCGCGTGGTGCAGGTGCAAGGACCGACAGAGCGTATAGTCGCAATCTTTGCATTCTTTGATCGCCCCGGTGTTACAATGACCGCCAAGGAACAGACCGGCTTTTATGGTCGCGCTGTTGCCGCCTAGATATTGGCCCCGTCGCAGTCGCGGCAAAGCCTGAAACTTCAACTCAAGGCCGCCGCATTGTGGCGGCCTTTTCATGATCCGGACCAAAGACGCTATGACCCATCCCACGCATGCCGACCCGCTGATCCTTGACGGCCTAAGCCTGACCTGCGCGCAGCTTGTCGAGGCCGCACATCGCGCCCGCCCAATAGCCCTTGCCGAAGGCGCCGATCTGCGCATCCGCCAAGGCCGCAGCGTGGTCGAAGACATCGTCTCCAGCGGCGTCAAGGGGTATGGCATCACCACAGGGGTTGGCTCGCAAAAGGAATTTGCCGTGCCGCCCGAAGGCATGCGTGATTACAACCGCCGCCTTGCCCGCGCCCATTCCACCCATATGGGCGGAGCGGTCTTGCCTGAACACCGCGTCCGCGCCGCCCTGATCATTTTGGCGAATGAATTCTCATTGGGCCTGTCGGGGGTATCGGCACCGCTGGTGCAACTGATCGTTGATCAGATCAACTCCGCTGATATGCCGCAAGTCTCATCCTATGGCACCGTCGGCGCGGCTGATCTGATCCCGATGGCGCAGATCGCCGATTGGCTGCAAAGCCAGCCCGAAGCATTGGCGCGCGGCATACCCGGCCCCAAGGAAACCCTGTCGCTGATCAATACCAACGCGGTGACTTTGGCGACCGGAGCCGATGCGCTGATCGAAGCTCAGGCCATCATGCGGCTGGCCAATCTGTCGCTGGCTTTGTCGCTGGAAGGCTTTCGCGGCAATCTCAACGCCATTAGCGCCAAGGTCAATCAGGCCCATCGTCGCACAGGGCAAGCCAAGGTTAGCGCTGAACTGCGCGATCTTTTGCAGGGCAGCCAGCTTTGGCAAGACGGCGCGGCGCGGCGCATCCAAGACCCGCTCAGCTTCCGCTGTGCGTCGCAAATCCACGGCGCTTTGGATGAACTTTTGGACCGCGCCGTGCAGGTCTGGGATGAAGAATTGAACTCTGTCACTGACAACCCCATCGTTGACCATGACGACCGCTCGGTGCGCTCGCATGGCAATATGGATTCCAGCCGGATGACCCTTGCCATCGACGGGCTGCGGCAAGCCTTCGCCAAAGCCGCCGATATCGCAGGCGAGCGATTGCACAAACAGCAATGGACCGAGTTTTCTGGCCTGCCCACCGGGTTTTCTGACCCGAATAGCCCGCTCGGCGGCGTGCAGTTTCTGAATCTTGGCCATCTCGCGGCATCCTTGATCACCTCGATCAAAATCTGGGCCGCGCCGTCCTTGCTGCTGTCGGTCGGTCAGATCGCTGATGGTGTCGAAGACACCGCTGGTCATGCCCTGCATGCTGTCGCGGATTTTGAGCGCATGCTCGGGGCGCTGCGCCTGGTGTTCTCGATTGAAATTATCGTCTCGATTTGGGCGCTTCAGAAAAGGCAGCTCGCCATAGACAGTCTAGGTAAGGGTGTGCGGGAGTATATAACCCGGATCGCCCCCGAGCTTCCCATTGGCCAAGAGGGCCTGGAGGTTTTTTCAATCGAGCCGATTGTCGACATTCTAATCAACATGGATGAAACTGCCCTCCCTCGGCGATAGGTTTTACCCAAATCGTTTTAGACGACAATTTGGCCTGTGGCGTCGGGGTTTCGGGCGAGGGGAGGATGAAGGCGAGGTTTGTGGCGTTGGTGATCTGCGCATCGATGGAAACACTGGCATCGTTAGCCTGTGCTGCTTTCGTGTCCAAGTCGCAGGGCGAGTGGTACGCGGAGCGGATAGATGGAGGCGAGGAACGGCCAGATTGCGCCGGGCATTCTGCCTGAACGGCTTGAAAATCCAAGCGGGCCTAATATAGGCGAGGTTGACCATGATGCGAGCAGCCTTTGGAATTGCCGCTGAAGGGCATTCGCATGGCTGTCGCCTGAAAATTGCAAAGCCCGCATGCCATCACAGCCGATGGTAAAAAGCGGAAGGAAAGAAAAATGATGGAGCTATGTTAGGTCAAAGCCATTGTGGTCAGGCGGTGCCAGCCCTGGCAATCCCTGTCAGAATTTTGCCCTATACTCTCAGAAAATTGACCAGCAGGGCGGAGCATAAAGTCCGCACGAGCGAAAGCTCTTTTCGCATCGGCGACATTGGTGAATGATTTTTGCTGCAGCGAGCATGACCGTCTGGATTGTGGCCGTTGCACAGCCGCGATCCACCTCTATGCAGCGGCAGCTATGGGCCGGTTCTGCCGCTGCACCAGCAAAGGATGTGGCATGCGGCTGTATTTTTGATGTCGTAGATGGGCCGCTCGCGTCAGTCGGGCACGGCCGACGCAAGAGGGGGAACGCCGACTGACGACGCTGCAGCATGGTAAGCGCACAATCTTGCCTGCGAGATGCCAGCAAATCATCGGTGTATAGCTGTCAAACCGACAATTTTCGGGTTGCATTCAAATTTTCGATCACCGGGCCGCGATCACAAAATAAAGCTAATGTCGTTCAGGAGCAGGTTGGGATTTGTAACGCCAACCACTGTCAGGATATTTCCGCCACCGAAGTCGAACACTGTATTGCCCGCCGTCACGACCGCAAGTGCGACAATCTGCGCTTCGGTGCGCACACCACCGCCCCAGAGATCACGGTCAAGCACCAGCGCATCGAGGTTGTCGGTGAAATCGGTGATCCGGTCAGCGCCTGCGTGATAGATGAAATCATCGGCGCCGCCCAATCCCATCAGAGTGTCATTGCCGCTGCCGCCGTCGAGCCTATTCTGGAGATTGTTGCCGGTCAGGTTGTCTGCGCCTGCGCCACTGAGCAGCGCCTCGATGGAGACAAACACATCGCCTGTCGCGACTCCGGTATTGTTGGCCGGGGTCGCCAGACTAACCGTAATCGCGCTGGAGGCCGAATAATCTGCGGTGTCAAACCCTGCGCCGCCGTCCAGCCTGTCGGCCCCTGCACCACCCACCAGCACATCATTGCCTGCATTGCCGCGTAGCTCATTCTTGCCAGAATTGCCCGTCAGCGTGTCATTGGCCGCACCGCCCCAGACACTCTCGATCGAGGTGAGCCTGTCGACCCCGGTGACGATGCCGCTGGTCTGGGTGCCAGCTTGCGCAAGATTGACCGCAAAGCCGTCAACCAGAAATGACAGATCGTAGGTGTCAATGCCCGCGCCGCCGTAGATGCTGTCGTTGGCGGTGGAGCCTTGGATAGTGTCATTGCCACCGCCACCGATCAGCGTATCACCGCCGAAGAAATTCGCGCCGCCATAGCTTTGCTGGATCAGATCGCCGCCACCCGAGCCGATGATACTGTCATCGCCGAACCAGGTGTTGACCACCACGGCCTCGATATTGCGGAAGCTGTGGCTGCTGGCCACACCTGCCACCAGATCATCCACCACACCCACCACCACACCGGGGCCAAGCCCGCTGGCATCGAACACCCTGCCGCTGAAATCGCTGAAATCGAAATCGGCAAGATAAGAAACCACATCATTGCCCGCGCCGCCGTCGATGGTTGTGGCGGCGGCGAGCGGATCGGTGAACAGATCATTGCCCGCGCCGCCATAGAGCAGGCCAGCGCCCCTGATCGTGTCGTCGCCATTGTCGCCGCGCAGAGTGTTCTGGCCGCCGTAGTCAAAGATAAAATCCCCGCCGCCCGAGCCGGTGATGTCATCGGCGAAACTGGTGCCGAAGATTTGCATCCCGTTCATGCCGCTGATCGTATCGGTACCCATGCCGGGCAGGCTGACGACATAGACGGCGGACTCATTCGTGCCAAAGAACGCGCCGATGCTGTTGGCGGAAAACACCGTGCCCGCGCCCGCCGTGGGTGTCAGATACAGCACGAACAGATCACGGCCCGCACCGCCGAAGAGCTGGTCATTGCCCGCGTCCAGCGAAAAGGTGTCGTTGCCCTCGCCACCGTAGACGCTGTCATTGCCAACACCCCCGGTCAGTTGATCATTGCCGTCGTCCCCGATCAGGGTGCTATCGCCAATGCCGCCGCCATAAATGCGGTCGTTGCCTGCCTCACCGTTCAGCAGGTTACTGCCCTCGGCATCGAAGAAGTAATCGTCGCCGTCGCCGCCTTGCAACGTGTCATTGCCCGCGCCGCCGTAAAGATTGTCGGCATCCGCCCCGCCGAACAGGCTGTCATTGCCAGCACCGCCAAACAGATAATCGCTGCCGCCATTGCCGATCAGCGTGTCATTGCTGGTGTCGATGGGCGGCAGAGGATTATGATAACCAGAGTCACTGTCGCCATAGATCAGATCCCCCGCAGCGCCGCCGATCAGGCTGTCGGCGCCGCGAAAGCCTTCGAGAACGGTGCGCACATCGGCGCCAGTCAGCGTGTCATTGCTGGTATTGCCGATGATGCGAAAATTCTCGACGCCGTTGATCGTCAGGCTGCCGCCCAAGCCATCGGCCACGGTCTGCCCATGCGCCGGGTCGACCCCGGCAAGGCTGAGGAGGATCGGCTGGCTGGCGATGGTGGAATAGTCAAACACCGCCTGATCGCTGCCGTTGCCGCCAAACACGCTGTCATTGCCGCCCACACCCGCGTTCAGGGTGTCGTCGCCCTCGCCGCCATACAGCACGTCGCTGTCAATCGTCGCCTCGCCGCTGCCCTGAAGCGAGTCGCTGCCGCCCATGCCGTAAAGCGTATCATTGCCACTGCCGCCTTGCAGAAGGTCAAAGCCCGCGCCACCTTGCAGCCTATCATTGCCGCCAAGGCCATAAATTTTGTTCTGACCATCGCCTGCGGTGACAGTGTCGTTGCCGTTGGTCAGAGAAAGCGCCAAAGTCTCAACCCGGATTGTCGAGCCTGACGCCACGCCGCCGACAAAGAAGGTCGAGACGCTTTCGAGCCCGGCAAAGATGTATCGGACCGGCTTGTCAGCGGCATTTGGGTCAAAGCCGCGCACAAAGGCATCATTGCCCGCGCCGCCGTCAACCGTATCGTTCCCCGTGTCGTATAAGATTTCGAAGTTGACCGGAAACGGCGTGCCGTCAAAGCCGCCGCCTTCGCCGCCGCCGATGCGATCATCGCCGTCGCCACCGTAAACCTTGTCCGCGCCGCGCCCTGCCCAGATCAGATCGTTGCCCGCGCCGCCATTGATCGTGTCGCGGCCCGTGCCGATGCCGCCCGGGCCAAACGGGTTATCCGCATCGCCAAACAGCCGATCGGCATCATCGCTGCCGGTGATCAGATCATTGTCCGCCCCGCCGACGATGGTGGCCGCTCCCGCATCGGCATAGAGCTGATCATTGCCCGAAAAACCGTAGATCTGATCTATCCCCGCGCCGCCGTAGATCGTGTCGCGGCCCGTGTTGCCGTAAAGCGTATCATTGCCGTCGCCGCCGTTCAGCCGATCATTGCCGCCACGACCGTCGATTGAATCATTGCCTGCGCTGCCGGTCACGGTATCCGATCCGGTGGTCAGCCGCAGATCAAGCCGGTTCATTCCGGTGAAGCTATCGGTGCCGCCAAAGCCGTCGCCTGCCAATGTAAAGCTGGCGTCTGCCGCAAAATTCTGGAAATCGAGCGCGATGCCGACGTTTGAGGCAGAATAATCGGCGCGGATCACATCATTGCCTGCGCCGCCCGACACGGTATCGCTGCCAGCGTCGATCCCGATCGTATCATCGCCCAGACCGCCTTGCAGATTGTCGCCGCCCGCGCCGCCGAACAGGATGTCATTGCCGACAGAGGCGATCAGCGTATCGGCCGCGCCCGAGCCTGTCAGTTCAAATCCATCCATCGCCAGCAGCGTATCGGTGCCAAAGCCCGCCACGGTCAGGGTGAAACTTGGCAAAAACACCACGCCTGAGAAATTGACATTGGCGGATGCGGCAAAGCGCAGGCCGATCAAATCGCTGTCGCCCGTGCTGTTGCCGTTGATCAGATCATTGCCTGCGCCACCGTAGATGGTGTCGCTGAACTCATATCCTGTCAGCGTGTCATTGCCCGCGCCGCCGTCGATCCAGCCTGCCGTGCTGATCAGATCGGCACCCTTGCTGCCGATCACCCGGTCGCCGGAAATGTGATCGCCGAGGAAAATCACCCGCTCGATCCCGACCAGCGTATCATTGCCACCCATGCCGTCGTTGATGATCACCGACGGATCAATGCCAAGGCGTGAGAAATCAAACACCCCGGTGGCCGGGGGATTGGAATAGGACAGCCCGTCGAAATTATAGACCGCCGCATCGGTGCCCGCGCCACCGTTCAGCGAATCCGAGCCTTGACCGCCGCCCAAGTTGTCATTGCCCAGACCACCCAGCAGCGTATCATTGCCGCGCAGGCCGGACAGACTGTCATGCCCGGCCAGCCCCGACAACAGATCGCCCTGAAGTCCACCCGTCAGCGTGTCATTGCCCGCATACAGGCTGGCGGGCAACGTATCTTGATCCATCGCGGTCTCGAAGGCGACCAGCCCAAGGCCAAGCCCGGTCAGCGTTTCAATCACCGTGACACCATCCGCCAGCCGATGCGAGATCGCGGTGACAGTGCCGCCCGTGGGTTGGTCGCCGTTGAAGGTAAAGCCCGTGCCACTGACAATCGTGACGCTGCCATCGGCAGCTGTCAGGCGGAATTGCGTGTCAGAGGTGTCGGTGGCCGCCCAGTTCAGATCGTTCAGCCAACTCGCAGCACCGGGAAATAACAGGTCTGTCCGCAGATAGATTGCCATGGCCAATCATCCCAAGCTGGTGCCCGACGACATTATTCCTTAAACTCAATCTTTACAGCTTATCCTGTTCGTATTGACTGTATCAACGGACAATGCGCGATGAACAGTATAAAAGACAACAGCTGACACAGATCGCAAACAGGGTCAGTCGCTGGCGGAGAAACGCAGTTCGCGCGCGCTACCCGTCGCGTGGCGGCTCTGAGGTGCGCCGCTTCTCAGCGTTCTCAAATGCCGACCGGCAGCTTTGGGCCGACCGATGCATGGCACGCCGGTCGGCGGCAGTAGTTACAGATCGATCCCTTCTGACAATGACAGCGCATCGTCCATGTCGACACCAAGGTAGCGAACAGTGCTGTCCATCTTGGTATGCCCGAGCAAAAGTTGAACAGCGCGCAGGTTGCCTGTCTTTTTGTAAATCTGGGCAACCTTCGTGCGTCGCATCGAATGGGTGCCATAGGCGCTCGGTTCCAGCCCGATCGAGAGAACCCAGTCGCGCATGATCCGCGCATACTGGCGCGTCGACAGATGTGGGCTGGCATGAACGCGGCTGGGCCAGAGATATTCGCAACCGATCATTTCAGGATCCTTGATCCAACGCTCCACCGACAGGCGCGTGTTTTCGGTGATCTCGAAGCGGACGGGCTTGCGCGTCTTGCTTTGTGTGACAGAGGCGCGTTCCTTCACGCGGCCTGCGGCATACACATCATTCACCTTCAAGCAAACCAGATCGCAGCCCCGCAATTTGCAATCGATGGCCATATTGAACAGCGCAAGGTCACGCTTGTTGTTGGCCATTTCGAGCCGCACACGAATGGACCAGACATGTTTAGGAAGGAGTGGGCGCTTCTGACCGACGATGCGGCCCTTGTTCCAAGGCGCACGTGTGGGGCGAAGAGCGGGAAGCGTTTCGATGGGCATGGTTTCTCTCCTGTCCACCACGCCCACCGCATCCTCGGCTCTGCCGATAGGGCAATATAACATCGACCACCGTTAATATGCTTATAAATCGTATCGGGCGGTGAGCGGACCGATGCATGTGCGGCGATGCCGTTGCCGCATCTTGCCATAGCAGACATTCGGCTACCCAAGTGAACTGACTAAAGAAGAGGTGTAAGATTGCACTGGGCTGGTCACATAAATCTCTCAACGACAATTTGGATATGAAGCGCTGCGAGCTCTCTCAATCTCCAGATTGCGGGTTCGTGATTTTTTTGTAGTAATCGTGCGGATAATGTTTCCTCTCCTTTGCCGCCACATCAGCAACAATTTTTAGAAAGGCTTCAGCAGTATATGAAAAACCCATTTCGTCTGCCACGGCCGCTGAAACCAGTGCACGATTGATTATTTCCTGTTCATGCATTCGACACCTACCTTTACCTACCATTCGATGGCGAAAGGTTTGCCCCAAATGATTAACAGATAGTTAATTTATTAAACACCGCAGTCTGCTCGGCGCTTGTCCGCTCACAGAGCGGCACGGCAGCGCCAGGGCGGGCCGGAGCAAGGCTCCGCGCCCGTATTCTTGACAGCAGTAGTTTTGATAGCTCATTGATAATTTTAGTGGCGGTACGGCTCGAGGCATGTCGCAGGTTCAGATTTTCACACAGAGGTTAATGATTTATAACTTACTCCTCAGAACTTACTGAAAAATCGTGGATAGCACCCAAAATCGAGAAACGCGTTAGCACTGCCATCCGAGATAGTGAGCCGCTTGAAGCTAATCCTGTCGGATAGAACTTCCTGGCCTCTTCGAGACCTTCAACAACAAGCTAAGACCCAGAGACGTGGAGGTAAACCTTCTTGTGGGCACTGTGGATGCGATCAAGAACCGCAGGATTGGCGCGAACGCTTCGACGACGGTCCGCACACATTGTCAATGGTCACAACGCCGCTAGAGCATTGGATTTTCTCGAAAACGTCCTTTGCTCGCCACTCCTAAGCCAGGACCTCTCGCATCAGGAGATTCAAACTTGGTAGTTAAAAAATCAGCTATCTGCTATTTTATAAAATATGTAAAGATCGTATATTAAATAAAAATCAACTAATAAAATCATATAAACCAGAATATACCGTCTATTCTTTCGGAAGTAATTTTCGCAAAATCTTCTACTTTCTCCATAGTATAGCCCTAGTTTTGCTTCGGGATAACCCATCCTAGAAGATCAAATCTCCATACCCAACAATACAGGTATGGTCCGATGCAGTTCTCAAACATCTCCATTGATTGCTCTCAATATTATGAATCGGTCGTATCTGGTCGCGCCATCGTCCGCGCCGAGATGTTTGGGAACATTTACACTAGCTTCGACTCATACACGTACCAACAATTCAAAAATGACAGCTCGCTATATCATTATTCCTATCTGAGGTGGCCAGGAGGGTCAATGGCCGAGGACGCAACAAAGTATTCTTTGAGTTCGCCGAACATCTTGATGACCCTGTCCGGCCAAACTGGCCAATCATTCAGAGAGATAATGCATGACGCTCACGATACTGGGTTGGCAATGTCGCTTGTTATTCCCACACGTCGCTACATGGACCCGACAGCAACACAGACCGAGAAAGCGGCCTTAATTGGAGAAGCTCAAGTCGAACTTTCCGCCTTTCTAACAAAACTGACATCTGGTTTTTTTGGTGAAGTTCCAGACAACTTCACATTAGAAATAGGCAATGAGTCGTCGTGGATCGGCTGGGAAACAGGTGAGTACGGTCGATTAGCCAATGCACTACTGACAACTTTTCGCGAAGCAGAGACGGCTGCTGCTGCCGCCGGCCATCCTTTTGATATAAAAATAGCACTTCAGCTTGCGACCGGCACAAACCAGTCCATCGTTTTCGGGAAGATATCAGCCGAGAACCTGCGTGTTGTCGACGGCTTCATTAGGCACTCTGGACTTAAAGAATCTCTAGATATCGTAACCAATGCTGATGGATCCGTGTCTGGCGGTTACGACTTAAGCTACGAAATTGCAAAACTTACGAACGCCAATAAATACTGGGAACAGGCATTTCATGCTGTAGGCCTTAAAGCTCCGGAGTTCAACGTGTTCGACACCGCTTGGAGCATAGGGCCAGAAGGAACGAAACTAACCGCCGCGCAGCTAGAAAAGTATGACGTTGGAGCGCGGCAAGGAGTTGCAACCGTCAAGTTGTTTGGCCAAATGATCGCTGCGGGAAGCGACATGGCAGCGGTTTGGGGAGCGGTTGGGGTGAACCCAAATCGCTATTTCTGGCATGGAACTGAAGAGCCAGTGACGCACGGAGGTGAAGCGCTGCGTTTGCTTTCTGAGAGCTTGAAAGGCACGACCCTGCTTGAAGGGAAAGTGGATTCTAACAACCGTTGGATCTCTTCAGGATCGAACTATGATAGCGTTGCGTTCGAAGATGATAGCAAGATTGTGATTTTTCTGACATCAGGTGCAATTCCATCCGATGGCTTAACCGTATCAGTTGCTCTGGGGAATATCTCAAATCTTGGCAATGCTATTGTCGAGACGATCGGGACTGAAAATATCAATAGCCCCAGATCGGAACAGCGCCCTTCTGATCCATTGCTGGGTTCGATTTCAATTCAACCAAATGGCTCATTTAGCTACACCTTCACGCAGCCATTTCAAGTTGCACGAATTGTTGTGTCACGCTACCCCGGGGTTGATCCTTCTGATCTACTGGAATCGCGCGAACCTCACGATATTGTTTATGGAACTCCAGCCGATGATCTACTCAATGGTGCAGATGGCCACAATTTTGTATTTGGTGGACTGGGGTTTGATTTAGCATCATGGCAGGAGTCGCAACATAGCCTCTATGCCAATATACTAACGAATACGGCAATTTTAAACTCTCATGTGACAACGATAATTAGCATCGAAGGTATTTCCGGCACAAATTTTAACGATAGCATATTTGGAAACGATCTTTCTAATCGGCTTTCTGGCCTGAGCGGATCTGATAACTTGCGCGGGTTGGGAGGAGCCGATAGTTTGTTTGGCGGCGCTGGAGGCGACACGCTCGATGGTGGATCCGGGAATGATCTATTGGATGGGGGGGGCGATGTCGACTGGATGGCCTTCAGTGGCGTGAACTCGTTCTCCGTCAATCTCGGAGTCTTGACTGCGCAAAATACTGGTCATGGCGTTGATACGATTATCAATATTGAAAATATAAATGCGGGAGCTGGCAATGACACACTAATCGGAAATATTGTCAGCAACCATATTGTAGCTAATGAAGGTAACGATGTCCTTGTTGGTGGTGGGGGCAATGATCTACTATATGGCGGCATCGGCAACGATGCTCTTCAGGGTGGTATCGGCAATGATATACTTGATGGTGGTCTGGGAACTGATTGTGCAGTTTTCAGTGCTCTAACGCAAATCTTTGTCAACTTAGGTATAGTGATAGCTCAGAATACTGGCGATGGCTTCGACACAATAATCAGTATCGAGAATGTTGTCTCGGGTGATGGGAATGACAGAATTATTGGGAATGACGTTGGGAATCTAATTAATTCGAACAGCGGTAGTGACTCTCTGTATGGCGGCGGCGGTAACGATACCCTTGAAGGAGGCTTGGGCAACGATATACTAGATGGTGGTATCGGCGTGGATATTGTCAATTTTCGTGGTTCGAACCCTGTGACTGTGAACCTTAAATTGATCAACACTCAGAATACGGGATACGGGACTGACACGATATTAAACATCGAAGGCATAAGCTCCGGTAGCGGAAATGATCTTATTATCGGAAACGATTTGAGCAATTCAATCGACGGCAGCATTGGAAATGACACGCTTGAAGGAGGGTTGGGTAACGACATACTTAATGGAGGTGCCGGTTTGGACTGGGCATGGTTCCACGGAACCGTTGCCTCGACTATCAATGTTGGTTTATCGACAACCCAGAACACAGGATACGGGCTAGATATTCTAGTCAACATTGAAAACATCAGCTCAGGTAGCGGAAATGACCGCCTTATGGGCAGCGATATGAATAATATCCTGCTGGGGAACATCGGTGATGACAGTTTGTATGGTGGGGGCGGAAGCGACACCCTGAACGGCGGAGTGGGGAATGATGTCTTTGATGGCGGTTCTGGAGGTGACTGGGCATGTTTCGATGGATCCGCATCCGCGACTGTGAATCTGAGTGTTTCCAAGGCCCAAGATACGGGATACGGAATCGATGTTCTTGTGAGCATTGAGAATGTAAGTTCGGGAAACGGTGATGACAGATTAACTGGAAGTTCTGGTGAAAATGTGGTGATGGGAAATCTGGGTAATGACGTCATATACGGCTGGGGGGGACGCGACTCTTTGTACGGAGGCGAAGGGAGCGATAGTATTTATGGTGGTGACGGAAATGATCTTATTTTCGGAGGCCGCGGGAGCGATCGACTGAGCGGTGGGGCTGGTGCTGATACCTTTGTGTTTATGCAAGGAGGGCAGGTCGATCAGGTATTCGACTATTCAAATATTGATACTATCGATGTTTCTAACATATCTTCTATTTCAGATTATAAAGATCTAATTTATAATCATTGCCGACAGATAGGAAGTGATACTCAGATCGATCTCGGCGGAGGTGATGCGATACTCCTCATAAACACACAAATAAGTTCTCTATCAGTGGATAATTTTATATTTTGACTGGCTTAACTCACGATTTACGCGTGTTGCGTGGCCTTCTGGGAAGCTGAAAAACTGCGGAACTAATCTCACCATCTCTGGTGGTGATCTAACATTACTCGGAAGTTGGAGTCTACGCAAACCCAGCTGCGATCATTTCTAGGCTCGCATGGATAATTGGGCCTTTCGTAATTTTCTATGAGAGAGCCTTTTCTTCAACTCCATAGGGATATGGCGCCCCTAGCCTTCAGGTGGATTTGATGACTTTGCTTGAAGGTCACAATGCTCTCCACGCGGAGCGGCGCGCCTCAAGTCCTGCCGTTTTTGAAACGATGAGTAATTGAGCACGTTGGTAGGCTGCTGGATGTCCTTAGGTCCGGTTTCGTCCTCAGCGACGTGTCGAGTCACCATGAGCATCGTTGCAGTTTCGGAAAGGCCGTTCAGAAATGAATACTCAATAAGATCTTGCAGTACCTCTACTACCCACTGATTCGCTAGCATACCTTTTTGACCCCACATTTTTTATCATTTCCAGATGTTAGCAAACCAATGGTTAACCGCGCATTAATGCTAACACTGATGACGTCAAATGTTTGGTTGGATGCTGCTACAAACTTCGAAGTGTCCGTCGTCGAATGATTTGGAACATGCGGCCTGATTTTGGTGCGGAGAGTTCGGGCTCATCGGGTTTAGGTAATGCCGCTTGACGCTGATGGTTCAATCGGCGGTTTTGGATGGTTTAGTGTTTGATGCGCCTCCTTTCAGCCAGGATGGTTTCGCCGCGCCCGAAGTAGACGTCAGCCGGTGTCAGGTTGCCGATGCTCTCGTAGTAGCGATGGTTGTTGTAGTGGTCGATGAATGCGGCGATGGCGGCTTCAAGTTCCCCTTCGAAGAAGTAGTTTTCGAGAAGGATGCGGTTCTTCAGAGTCTGGTGCCAGCGCTCGATTTTGCCTTGGGTCTGGGGATGCATCGGCGCGCCGCGAACATGTTTCATGCCCTTGTCCTCGAGGTATTCGGCCAGATCCCCCGCAATATAGGACGAGCCATTGTCGCTGAGCAGGCGCGGTTTGTGCAGTACCCTAGCACTGTCGCAGCCTGATGCGGCAAGGGCGATGTCGAGCGTGTCGGTGACATCCTCGGCCGCATGTTGCCGCAGAGTTTCCAGCCAATGATGTAGCGGGAGTAGTCGTCGAGGATCGTGGACAGGTAAAACCAGCCCCAGCCGATGACTTTCAGGTAGGTGAAATCAGTCTGCCACATCTGGTTTGGCGCCGTCGTCTTGTCCTTGAACTCATCCGCAGCCTTGATGACGACGTAGGCGGGGCTGGTGATAAGGTCGTGGAATTTGAGCAGGCGGTAAACTGAAGCCTCTGACAAAAAATACTTTTCCGTATCAGTGAACCTCACGGCTAGTTCGCGCGGCGACAGTTCCGGCTCCTCGAGCGCCAGGTCCAGGATCCGATCCCGCACTGCTTCGGGGATCCGGTTCAAGACCCGGGAAGGGGAAGAGGGCCTGTCCTCCAACCCCTCGGGCCCATGTTCGACGAAGCGATCATACCACCGGTAAAACGTGGTGGGTGGGATGCTGATCTTGGCCAAAGTGTGCCTGACAGGCAGATGCGACTGCTCCACCAACCGGATGATTTCGAGCTTTTCAGCGGCGGGGTATCTCATTCGTGGTCGCCCCCAGCACCGGTCATGTTTTTTTTGAGCAGACGGTTTTCGAGGCTGAGATCGGACACAAGTTCCTTCAGTGCCAAAGCCTCGGCGCGCAGATCCTTCACCTCGCCTGTATTCGCCTGGCGGGCCGAATCACCGGCCAGCCGCTTCTTGCCTGCCTCGAGGAATTCCTTCGACCAGCTGTAATACAGACTTTGGGCAATCCCTTCCTTGCGGCACAGCTCGGCAATGCTGTCTTCGCCACGAAGGCCCGACAACACGATCCGGATTTTCTCCTCGGACGAGTGCAACTTGCGCGTCGCACGCCGGATATCCTTCACGACCTGCTCGGCAGGGGCCTTCGTCGTCACGGGTTTCTTCATCATCTTCAACTCCAACTGGGGGAAAGATGATCCGCAAACCCTCCGCTACGCAATCATGCTAAACTGTTCCATGGGCGCTGATGGCGGACAAGGCTGCCAGACTTTGCCAACCTTTACTAGCGGTTGATTGCTGCAAGTTGCGAGGAGTGCCAGCACATACGCTGTGGTATCGAACGCCATTTGCTGCGCCGCACGATTGCTTCGACCCCATCACAAACGTTCGTGCCTCAAAACGCCTCCGCCAAACCGCGCGGTGCCAATGCAGGTCGCTGCCCAATCATCTACTGCGCATCGAAGAGGTAGTCGAATCTGAGATCCTGCTCTGCGCCTACGGCTGCTACCTGCATTGCACCGGGGAAGAGTGTCGGAACGGCTGTCCGTGGATTCGTCCGAGGCTGTTCCAGGCAGTACGCAGCCATTGAGAACCTTGCCACGACAACAAAATCGCGTTGCAATCAGATGTATTCCGGTTGATGGGTTGGTAGGCGGGTACACAAAATAAAAACAAATTTACCCAGCAATTTCAAAGGTGTTTGGCGGAAGCGGTGGGATTCGAACCCACGGTAGGGTTCCCCCTACGCTCAGTTAGCAACCGAGTGCTTTCGGCCTCTCAGCCACGCTTCCGACGGGCTTTATTTAGCGAGCCAGCGGCGCGGGGGCAAGAGGGAAAGCGGGGTGGGAGTGTAGATTTGGTGGGGGCAGGGTTGGGGCCTCGGATGGGGGAGGGGCAGGCGTGTCCACGCGTGGACAGGGGGTGGGGGTGTGGTTTATCAAAGGGTTAGGTGGGGGTGGTTAAGGGTTTGTTAGGGGTTTGGTTCTGGTTGCTTTAAGGCGGCGCGAACAGAAGCTGGCTCTCAAAGATGTGCGCAAGGTTCGTCTATAAGAATTTTTGTAGCGTTTCGTCAGCTGAATTGGCTGTCGCTCCGAAGCCCAGATGCATCAAAATTTTGGGTAGACCATTCTATAGCTTCCTGATCGCATCCTCTCGGCAACATCTTGCGGTGCCACAACGATGCCAATCTCTGAACTCTGATACTGGTGGGGCAGAGGCCCAACATCTTGGAAAGGTTCATTTGCACGCCAGATATACCAGTCATGCGAGATCTGAATTTCCGGGTTGCCATAATCTGCACTGTTGCGAAAGATTACATCCAGGATGGGGGGCGGTGGCGCGCTGCCGATCTTACGCCATATCTCCAGAGTATACCCTGCTTTCAGAAAAACATGTGCATGAAAATGTATTTGCGACGCGATCAATGCATCAATGGCAGGTGCATTATCTGTGTTATAAGTTCCGACAAACCCCCGGATCACTGCGCTGCTCAACTGGCTATGATCAATAGCGATATATTGGAAATAACCGACCGTTCCATCGCCGATTGAAACCTCGAAAATGTCGCCGATCTTGTGTCTGGATCGCATAGTCTGTTCCTAAGCCACATGTTCGATAGCCCACCGGGGCGCGAAAGCTTTCGCGCCCGTTCGACCCTCAAATCGCTCCACTGGAGCGATTTGCCTCCGGCAAGGGCCGGGGGCGGGTCTCACCCATTAAACAAGAAATGCAGCACGTCGCCATCCTTGACCTCGTAAGTCTTGCCCTCAACCCGGAACTTGCCCGCTTCCTTGGCCCCAGACTCGCCCTTGCCCGCGATATAATCATCATAGGCGACGGTTTCGGCCCGGATGAAACCCTTCTCGAAATCGCCATGGATCACCCCAGCCGCCTGCGGCGCGAGCATCCCCTTATGGATCGTCCAGGCGCGGGCTTCTTTCGGGCCGACGGTGAAATAGGTCGACAGGCCCAGCAGTTTATAGCCCGCTCGGATCAGACGATCCAAGCCCGCCTCATGCAGCCCCATTTCTTCCAGAAACATCGCGGCCTCATCATCGGCCAGCTGAGAAATCTCCTCCTCAATCTTCGCCGAGATCACCACCGACCCTGCGCCCTGTTTCGCGGCCATCTCGGCCACACGGGCGGATTGGGCATTGCCATCGGCCGCGCAGGCTTCCTCAACATTGCAGACATACAAAACCGGCTTCGAGGTCAGCAGTTGCAAAAGACGCCACTGCCGCTGATCATCCTCGGCGATCTGAAGGTTGCGCGCGGGATGCCCGGCCTCCAGCAATTTCAACGCCGCGCGCAGCAAACGATCCTGATCCAAAGTGTCCTGATCGCCGCCACGCAGCTTCTTGGCAAGCCCGGTCAGGCGACGCTCGATCGATTCCATATCGGCGATCATCAGCTCGGTCTCAATCGTTTCGGCGTCCGCCACCGGATCAATCTTGCCTTCAACATGGGTGATGTCGCCATCTTCAAAGCAGCGCAACACATGCGCTACGGCATCGCATTCGCGGATATTGGCCAGAAACTGGTTGCCAAGCCCTTCGCCCTTAGACGCGCCCCGCACCAAACCCGCAATATCCACAAAGGTCATCCGGGTCGGGATGATCTGCTTGGAGCCCGCAATCGCCGCCAGTTTATCCAGCCGCGCATCGGGCACCGCGACTTCGCCGACGTTCGGCTCGATGGTGCAGAACGGGAAATTCGCCGCCTGCGCCGCCGCGGTGCGGGTCAAAGCGTTGAACAGGGTGGATTTGCCGACATTCGGCAGACCAACGATACCCATTTTGAAACCCATAGCGCGCACCCCTTTGGCATGACCGCTTGCGGCATAGGCAGGACGGGCGATGCGGTCAAGGCTTTCGCTTGGGAAACCTGCGCGGGCTAAAGCTATGGAACCATCCGGGGGCAGTATTTATGGCAAGATGAAATTGCGAGGCCGGGGCTTGGGCGGGCGTTGTGAAGGGGCATTGATTTTCCGGGGCTTCCCGTGCAAACCGTTTTGGGACTTGCAGGGATGGGCCGGAACATGAGCAGAATCGACGACACTTTCGCGCGGCTGAAAGCCCAAAGCAAAAAGGCCTTCGTCGCCTATATCATGGCGGGTGATCCAGATGTGGCGCGATCTTTGGCGGTGATGCAGGGCTTGCCGGGGGCAGGGGTGGATATCATCGAGTTGGGCCTGCCGTTTACTGATCCGATGGCGGATGGCCCGACCATCCAACTGGCAGGCCAGCGCGCGCTGGAAGCTGGCATGACGCTGGACAAGACTCTGCAGATGGTGCGCAATTTCCGCAGCGCTGACAAAACCACCCCGATCGTGCTGATGGGCTACTATAATCCGATCTATGCGCGCGGCGTCGATCTGTTCCTGACCCAAGCCACCGAAGCTGGCATCGACGGGCTGATCATCGTCGATCTGCCGCCCGAGGAAGACAGCGAACTGTGCCTGCCCGCCCAAGCCGCAGGTATGAACTTCATCCGCTTGGCAACCCCCACCACCGATGCCAAACGCCTGCCGAAAGTGCTGCAAAACACCTCAGGCTTTGTCTATTACGTCTCGGTCACCGGCATCACCGGGGCGGCTGCGGCGCAGGCGGGCGATGTCGGGCCGGAAGTGGCGCGCATCAAACGTTCGACCAATCTGCCGGTGATCGTCGGCTTTGGCATCAACACGCCTGAGGCCGCGAAAGCCATCGCATCAGTGGCCGATGGCTGCGTTGTAGGATCTGCCATCGTCAAGGAACTCAGCACCGGCAAACCGGTGTCCGAAGTGCTGGCTTTTGTCGCCAAACTCGCCGCTGGAGCCCATGCCGCATAGGCCTCCAAATCGTCTAAAACTTATTTAAAATTATCATCCTCTGTGCTCAAATATCCCACGGGGGTTTGGGGGTGTGAAACCCCCAAACGCTTGCCTCAGTCACCACAATAGTAACCCGTAAACCCCGGAGCCCCCCATGCACAAAGGTCGGATCGAAGCCTTCTCGGATGGCGTGTTGGCCATCATCATCACCATCATGGTGCTGGAACTCAAAGTCCCCCATGGCCATGATCTTGCGGCGCTGACCCCGCTGATCCCGATCTTTTTCAGCTATGTGTTGTCCTTCGCCAATGTTGGTATCTATTGGAACAACCACCACCACATGTTCCAAGCCGTCAAACATGTCGGCGGTTGGGTGCTGTGGGCCAATCTGCATCTGCTGTTCTGGCTGTCGCTGATGCCGTTTGCCACCGGCTTCATGGGCGAGAATGGCTTCACCGCCCCCACCGTGGCGCTGTATGCGTTTGATCTGCTGATGTGCTCGGTGGCTTATGCGCTATTGGTGAAGGCGCTTTTGGCCGAGCACGGCACGGATTCTGATTTCGCCCGCGCGCTTGGGTCGGATCGCAAGGGCAATATCTCGACGCTGGGCTATATGCTGGCGATTCCGCTGGCCTTTGTGCAGCCGATGCTGGCTTTGGCGCTGATCGCGGGTGTGGCGGCGATCTGGATCGTGCCGGATCGCCGCTTTGCGCGGATCGTGGATTAGACGCGAAAGCCATTGCGCGAAATCTCTGAAATTGGTAATCATCCATGACCAATTTCAACGAAAAGGCCGCGCCATGCCCCCGGTGATTACCTGCATCGACGATCTGAAGCAGCTTTACAAAAAGCGCACGCCGAAGATGTTCTACGATTACTGCGAAAGCGGGTCGTATACCGAGCAGACCTTTCGCGACAATACCAGTGATTTTGCAAAAATCCGGCTGCGCCAACGGGTTGCACGCGATCTGACCGGGCGCAGCACCGAAGTCACGATGCTCGGCAATCCGGTGACGATGCCCGTGGCCCTTGCGCCTGTCGGTTCCACCGGAATGCAATGCCCGGATGGTGAGATCAAAGCCGCCCGCGCCGCTGCGGCCTTTGGTGTGCCGTTCACGCTGTCCACCATGTCGATCTGCTCGATTGAGGACATAGCCGAGCACAGCCCAACCCCGTTCTGGTTCCAGCTTTATGTGATGAAAGACGAAGATTTCGTCGATGCGATCATTGAACGCGCACGGGCGGCGAAATGCTCGGCTTTGGTGCTGACGCTGGATTTGCAAATTCTGGGCCAACGCCACAAAGATCTGAAAAACGGCCTGACCAGCCCGCCGAAGCTGACCATCCCGAACATGATCAACATGGCCACAAAACCGGCTTGGTCGCTGGGGATGCTGCAAACTCCGCGCCGCACCTTCCGCAATATCGTGGGGCATGTGAAGGGCGTTACCGACCTCGCTGATCTGACGAAATGGGCGAATGAGCAGTTCGACCCAATGCTCGACTGGGGCAAGGTCAAACGCATCCGCGATCAATGGGGCGGCAAGCTGATCCTGAAAGGCATCCTCGACGCTGACGACGCCCGCATGGCCGCCGATGTCGGCGCCGATGCGATGATCGTCTCGAACCACGGCGGGCGGCAGTTGGACGGCGCATTGTCGTCGATCCGCGTGCTGCCGTCGATTGTGAAAGCCGTCGGCGATCAGACCGAAGTCTATATGGATTCTGGCATCCGCTCGGGCCAAGACGTGCTGAAAGCCCTCGCCTTGGGTGCGAAATCCACCTTCATCGGCCGCAGTTTCATCTACGGTTTGGGCGCAATGGGGCAGGTAGGCGTGACCAAGGCGCTTGAGGTGATCCAGAAGGAACTCGACATCTCAATGGCTTTGTGTGGCGTGCAAAAAGCCAGTGAAATCAACCGCGAACATGTGCTGGTGCCGCAGGATTTTGAGGGGAATTGGGCTTAGAACCTATTCAGGCTTGACCTGATCCCAGCGTTCGCGTCACATGGTGCCGTGGTTTTTGTTGGTTGCAGAGTGCAATTCTCAATCATGCCGGCAGTGTAATATGAGATGGGGATTGCTTAGATGGGTGGCGTAACAGAACCGACGACAGAACCGGGAATTGTCACCACCGCTGGCAATGACACGATCATCGCAGGTGCCTTGCTTAATAATCTGGATGGGCTTGCGGGAACTGACCTGATTTTTCTGGACTATCGAAATTTAGATCAATACCTGGATGATAAGGTTTATTCTCTGAATCTGTTGGCAGCCTCGGGGACCACAAAGCCATCCGTTATTGCTCATTACGATCCTTTGGTGCCCAACTCTCCTCTGGTTTGGACCAATTTTACGATAACCGGATTTGAGAGAATTCATTTTCGCGCATCTGACATGGTGCAAATTAGTATTAGCACTGGCGCTGGCAACGATACGCTTGTTGGCGGCGCTTTGTCGGATACCTTGGATGGCGGTGAGGGAGCTGATCTTATATATGGAGGTACCGGGCACGATTATATTTTTGCCAATGGAGATCAAGCGCAAGATTCACTTTATGGCGGTTCTGGTAACGACCTTTTCATAAACGTTGGTTTGAATGATATTGCAGATGGTGGATTAGGTAACGACACTCTGACCGCGGATTTCAGTTCATCTGAGTCTGGTATCAATGATAGCATAACGCATCTTATTCAATCATCAAACTGGACAGGATTTGAAAGCTACGAACTTAAGCTTACAAATTTTGATGATGTATTCACCATAACGGAATCTCCTTTGAAGTTGGACGGCGGCGCGGGCAATGATCTGTTGATCGTGGATCGCACCGGGCTGGCCGCGTTTTATATCAATATGGTTTATGACAAGCTGCCACTTAATCAGCCCTACGGATTGCCAGGCGTTGAACCTCTGCAATTCGAGCATCTGTATTTCATCGGCAGCGATGGCAATGACACCATCGGCACGACGAACGCGAATGATACCATCTTGGGCGGTGGCGGCGCGGATATCATCTTCCTGCGCGCTGGGGCTTATCTGGTTTCTGCCGGTGCTGGCCGAGACGAGATTTTGGGCGTGACGCTGAATGATACGATCGACGGCGGCGACAATTTCGACATTGCGGTTTTTGATCTGACTGCCGCCAGCTCAGGCATCAGTATGGTTGTCGGGCAGAACAACGGAAACCTTAGCAATATCGAAGCCTTCGGTGGCAAGATGACCAATTTCTCCGATGTTATCACCAGCGGCCGACTGGCCTTCAACCTTAGTGGCGCGGGAGGGACAGATACGCTTGTGCTGGATTATTCCGGCACGACCGCATTGCGCACCGTTTTCAATTTCCAGAACACTGTTTTTGATGGGGTCGAGGAGTATAACGAATTGAACGGTGGCGGCTCCGGTGCGCGCTATCAGATCAAAGATTGGGAAATCTTCTCGATCAATGGTTCGGAATTTCGGGATGATTTCAAAACGGGAGTCGGCAATGACACCCTGTTCGGCAACGGCGAATTTGACGTTTTTAATGCCGGGCTTGGCAATAATCTGCTTTATGGCGGGGCAGATACCGATTTGTTCCAGACCACAATCGGCGCGAAAGATACCATTTTTGGCGGTTCTGGCGATGATCATGCCTATGGCATAGATTTCGATGATCGCGTCGATGGCGGGGCTGGAGCTGATGAGGTGGTGGCAAGCTATGCCGACCTTTCCAAGGCCGTGACGCTGACCGCTTTGGGCGTCGGCAATATGTGGTCCAGCATCGAACAAATCACCGCCACGCTGACCGCTTATAATGACGTGGTTAGTCTGACGGGCGTCAGCTTTTTCCATATAGATGCCGGGGCAGGTGAGGATGTTTTCTCGGTCGATTTCTCAAATCTGACGGCCTGGCTAGAAGTGCGCAATGGCCAAGGTGTCATTCACACCACACCGTATAATTACAGTGTCATGGAGACGTATAATTTTGAACGGATGCAAATCATCGCCACGGCGTTTGGCGATCGGATTGTCGCCGGTTCAGGCAATGACACTTTGCGCGGTGATGGCGGTGCCGACGCGCTTTGGGGCGGCGGCGGCAATGATCTGCTGCTGGGCGGCACTGGCTCGGATACGATTTATGGCGATCAGAATGATGATCTGATTTACGGCGGTGACGGCATCGATTTTATCTTCGGCGGCATCGAGAATGATACGCTTAGCGGCGGCGCCGGCAATGATCTGGTTTATAGCGGGCAGGCCGCAGATTATATCACCGCTGAAGGCGGCGATGATCTGGTTTACGGCGGTCTCGGATATGATACCGTTCTGGCAGGTACTGGCAATGATATGATCTTTGGCGAGGCGGGCTCGGATTTTCTGATCGGGGCCATCGGCAATGATACGATTTATGGCGGCGATGGTTTGGATCGGATGAATGGCGGCGATGGCATAGATGTGCTGTTCGGCGGCGCGGATCGCGATGTTATGGTCGGTGGGGCGGGTGCCGATATCTTTGTGTTTGACGCGCATTTGGCGACCGGATCGGATGTGATCGCGGATTACGAGTCGATAGACACGCTTTACTACAGAGGACTTGCGGGGGCCAGTGATCTTCACGTTGTCAGAGGTGCCTCAGATGTGGTGATCACATGGGAAACCGGTGCGCTGACCCTCATTGGCGCGGCAAGGCTGGTGGTGATGTCAGAGCTTGGCGATCTTTTCGGCTAAAACCGTCAGGTCTTATCGCCGCAACAACACCCGCGCCAGTACCGGGATGCCCGCCAACATCACCGCAGCACAGACAAACGCAAACCGCAGCCCGAAGTGCCCGGCGATAAAGCCAATCGCCGGGGGGCCAAAGAAATAACCGAAATAGCCGATCAGCGTCGCCCGTGCCACCGCGCGGGCCCGCGCGGCGGGGTCAGACAACTGACCCACTAGGGAAAACACAGTTGGCGCAATAACGCTCGACCCGATCCCCATCACAATGAAGCCGCCGTAAGCCATCGCGGGTGTGATTGCCAAAGCCGCTCCCAAAGCGCCCGCAGCCGAGATCACCGCCCCGCCGGTCAGCAACCACACCGCCGGAATGCGCGAGGCCAAACCTTGCCCAAACAACCGCGCCACCCCCATGGTGATCGCCATCACCGCAGGCCCCATCGCGCCATCGGAAGGGCTGCCGCCCAAGTTCTTCTCGATATGCAGCGCCGACCAATTCTCGGCGGCGTTCTCGGTCAGAAACGCAATCAACACCATCGCGCCACCGATCACCGGAACAAGGCCTAGATGCGCCGCCCCCTTGCCCTTGGGCCGCGCGAGGCCCTCAATCCGGCCATCCGCCTCATAACTTGCCAGCGCAATCCCTGCGGCCAACAGCGCCATGCTGCACAAAACCCAAGCTGGCGACCATCCGGCACTGCGCAACGCCCCCGTTGCAATCGCGCCGCCTGCATAGCCGAAACTATAGGCCGCATGGCACAGGTTCATCAAAGGCCGCCCGCTCTGCGTCTCTATCGTCGCCACGCGCGCGTTCATCAGCACATCGGTCAACCCAGTGCCCGCGCCACAAGCCATCATCGCCAGCGGAAACAGCCACAGCGCACTGGTTTGCCCCGGCAGGGTGAAGGCCACACACATCAATAGGCAGGAAATCAGCATCGCCCGCCGCCCAAACGCCACGCCCAGACCGGGGGCCACCAGCATCGCACAAACCGCCGCAATCGGGGTCATGAACATCAGCGCGCCCAAATGCGACTCGTCAATATCCAGCATGGTCTTGATATCGGGCAGATCGGCGGCGAAAGAGCCCCACAGCAGGCCCATCGCGGCAAAGGCCGCCACGGCGGGGCGGGCGATGCGTAGGGTATTCAGGGCGGTCATGACATTCTCCTGCTCATGCAGGCGGGATAGCGCGCGGGACGTGGAAAGACTATCCCACCCCCGACATCGCGACTTGCAGAGCCGCCAGCCGCCTGCGATGTCCGCAGGCTACTTTCCGGCTTTCCTTTGCGATGATTCCCCGCTATAGGCCCGCGATCGCGCCATGCACCCTTGAACGTTGGCGGATATATATATGGAGAAACACTATGGCACGCGAGATCCTTGATCTTCACGCCGAAGCACGCACGGGGACAGGCAAGGGGGCCGCTCGTCAATCACGTCGTGATGGCTTCGTTCCCGGTATCGTTTACGGCGATAACGTGGCCCCTCTTGCAATCAAGATCCCTTACAACGCTTTGCTGAAGCGTCTGAAAGCCGGTCGCTTCCTGTCGTCGCTGTTCAACCTGAAGGTTGAAGGCCAGCCCGACGTGCATGTGATCTGCCGCGCAGTGCAGCGCGACGTTGTGAAAGATCTGCCGACGCATATCGACCTGATGCGCCTGCACGACGAAAACCGCATCAACCTGTTCATTCACGTGACCTTCATCAACCATGAAGCTAGTCCGGGTCTGAAAAAGGGCGGCACCTTGACCGTTGTGCGCAACGATGTCGAGCTGAACGTTCTGGCAGGCGATATCCCGGATCACATCACTGTCGATCTGACCGGCAAGAACATCGGCGATGTGATCCACATCAATGACGTGGTTCTGCCAGAAGGCACCAAAGCCAGCATCGACCGTAACTTCGTGATCGCCAACGTGGCAGCTCCGGCAGGTTACGTGGAAGTTGCTGAAGCTGAATAAGCTTTTCAGGCTTTGAAGGTCGGGGCGCAGTGGGAAACCTCTGCGCCTTTTTCATGGGCGGTGCGCTGTGACGCAGCCGATTTATGAAGTCATAAATCGTGACGATTTATTTCTGAATAAATCGGGGCCTCGGCCTGATCCGCCAGCGCCTTTGCCTGCGCCAGAAATGCGGCATAGCGCGGATCATCCTCAGCCAGTTTGCCCGCTTTTTCGGCAATCGCCTTCACATGATCAGCGCAGCACAAGGCGTGCAGGCGGGCCACATCGGACAGTGCCATCACCTGTTCATGCAACGCATCAAACCGAGCGGAGTAGCGGAAGGCGGAAATATCGACCGCGCGGCCCGCATCTGCGGTGCGGAAATACTGCGCGCGGTAGCGGTTGCTAAGGCCCACGGGGGATTTTGTGCCGCGTTTCAGCCGATAGGTTTCCGCCGAGCGCAGCATGTAATGGTTGATCTGCGCCACCTCATGGCTGACCAGCGCCTCTGGCATCAGCGTCAGATGGATGTCGAGGGGTGCCCAATGCGGCAGCTTCTCACCAGTGGCATTCACCCAGATGCCACCCGGCTTGCCCCGCTTTTGTGCGGCTTTCTCATAGTCAAACCCGCGCGGGCTGTGCTCGCCGAGATGGCTGAAAAACTTCACCAGCCGGAAGATTGACTTCACAAACCGCGACGAGCGATGCTCGGCCTCATGCGCATAGGTGAACTGGCGATGCACCGGGCGGTCTTCGAAACCTTTCCGCCCGGAAGTGCCAAACACCCGCCAGTTGATCGACATGCCCAAGTAGGCGGGTTCGGCCTTGGTCAGATCAATCAGATCGCCAATCAGCCCCTCACCGCGATGGATCACCAGAAACTCATCGACATCACAGATCATCAGCCAGTTGCAGCGCCGCACCGCTTTATGCTTGGCCGCCGCGTTCAGCTTGGCGCGGGTGATGCGCTGGCCGGGCTGCAGATCATGCCGGATGTGATGCACAAGGCCATGCGCTTGCAGCGCATCCAGCAGTTGCGGCGAGTGGTCGGTACAGTTGTTGGTCACCACCACCGCATCGGTAAAGCCCAGCATCCGATACCAGCACAGCCATTCGACGATGAATGGCCCCTCATTCCGCATCGAGGCTAAAACCGTGATCCGCACGCCTGCTGTATCTTTCTTGCTTGGGCCGTTGGGGTCGGCTTTGGGGGGCAAGCTGACGGCAGCGCTAGGGCAAGTCAAGCCGGGGGTTGGCGCGGGTGAAAGGTGAAAGGTTAATTTTCTCTTAGCGCGGCATATTCATGTCTTTGATATCGCTGACTTAAAAAAAGGTCCCGAGTTGGGACCTCCATCCCGGCTTGCATCCCAGCCCTCCACAGGGCATTTATAGCCAGCAAGCGGCGGATCAGTGGGGCGCGATGAAACTCTTTGTAGGCCTCGGCAATCCTGGTGCGAAATACGCGGGCAACCGCCACAATATCGGCTTCATGGCGCTGGACCGCATCGCCGCAGATCACAGCTTCTCGCCGTGGCGCAGGGGCTATCAGGGGTTGGTGAGTGAGGGTCGTTTGGGGTCCGAAAAGCTGGTGCTGCTCAAACCCGAAACCTTTATGAACCTGTCGGGTCAATCGGTGCGCGCGGCGATGGATTTCTTCAAGATCCAGCTTTCAGACATCACCGTCTTCCATGACGAGCTAGACCTCGCCCCCGGCAAGTGTCGCGTCAAGCAAGGCGGCGGTCATGCCGGCCACAACGGCCTGCGCTCAATCCACGCCCATCTGGGCGAAGCTTATGGCCGCGTCCGCCTCGGCATCGGTCATCCCGGCCACAAAGACGCGGTGGCCGCCTATGTGCTGCATGATTTCGCCAAAGCCGATCAGGATTGGCTGGAAGATTTGTTGCGCGGCATCTCAGACGGCGCGCAGGCTTTGGCAGAGGGCGATGGCCAGCGCTTCATGAACGCGGTGGCGTTGCGGGTGGCACCGCCGAGGTCGTCGGGGGGGGTGATAGAGAAGGCGATAGAGAAACCTGTGAAGCCTGCAAAGCTGGCTGGGGTTGTGCTGGAGCCTCCGGCAGAGATCAGTCCGTTGGCGAAGTTGAAGGACTTCTTTCGCTAACGCCCCAGCTTGATCAGCTGCGCCACGGCTTCCGGGCCAAGGCGGTAATGGCCGGTAATCGGGAAATCGAACAGACGGTCTTCTTCCTGCGCGCCTGCGCCGATGTTGTGCAGCACTTGCGGGCGGGTGGCGTCCAAGCTGCGGGTATCTGAGATCAGGCCGATATGTGGCAGGTTGCCGGGCAGCAGCCATGTCACCACATCGCCGGGCTGGTAGTCTGCGGGATCGGTGGAGGCGGGCAGGTCGGCTCCGATCCGGGTGAGCAGGGTTTGCAGGTTGGGCACGCGGCGGTGGTCGATGTTGCGGTCGGGGGATGTCAGGCCCCATTGCTGCGGATAGGCCGAGAAATGCGCTTTCATATCGCGGTTGATGGCCAGTTGCAGATCAATCCCCCAAGCGGTGCGCAGGGCGCGAATGATCACGTCCGTGCACACGCCATGGCTGGGATCAACATCGCCGCCGGGAAAATCAAGGCTTTGATAGCTGGGATCGTAGATCGTAGTGACGCCGATTTGTGCGCGGGCAGCTGCTATCAAGGCCGGAGCCTCTTGGGCGGCGGCGGGCAGGGCGAGCAGGAGGCAGAGCAGGAGAATACGCATGGCGCGACTTTGCCAATGCGGCGGGCGCTGCGCCAGTTCTGCCTGACATCCCGGCATCTTTCCGCCAAGCCGGGGATCGGCTATGCAGGGGCATGGCAATCACCCTGACCTCATTGTCTGATCTTGCAGCGCATGGCTTTGATGACATCATCGACGCCCGCGGCCCCGCCGAATATGCCGAGGATCATCTTCCGGGGGCGATCAGCCTGCCCGTGCTGGATGATGAAGAACGCGCCAAGGTTGGCACGATTTACAAGCAGGTCAGCCCGTTTACCGCGCGTAAGGTCGGCGCTGCCTTGGTGGCGCAGAATGTGGCGCGGCATTTGCAGGGGCCTTTGGCGGATAAGCCGGGGGGGTGGCGGCCACTGGTGTATTGTTGGCGCGGCGGGCAACGCTCGGGGTCTTTTGCGCTGATCTTGTCACAGGTTGGCTGGCGGGTTGAGACGATTGCGGGCGGCTATAAGGCGTGGCGCGGTTTGGTGGTGCAGGCGCTTTATGATGCAGCGTTTCCCTGCCCGGTGGTGGTGTTGGATGGCAATACCGGATCGGCCAAGACCGAAGTGCTGAACATGCTGCCCGCGCGGGGCGTGCAGGTGTTGGACCTTGAGGGCCTCGCCAATCATCGTGGGTCAATCTTCGGGCATCGGGGCGTGCAACCGTCACAGCGGGCGTTTGAATCTGCGCTGGCGTTGGCGGTCTCGCGGCTGGACCCGACAAGGCCCGTGGTGATTGAGGCGGAAAGCGCCAAGGTGGGGGAGTGTCGCCTGCCGCCGGGGATCTGGAAGGCGATGGTCGCGGCGCCAAGGGTGGCGATTGCGGCAGATGTTGCGGCGCGGGCCGGATATCTGGTGCAGGCGTATGGCGACATGGTGGCGGATGGCGCGCGACTGGTGCGCTTGATCGACCGGTTGCGCCCCTTACATGCGGCTGAGCGGATTGAGGCATGGCAGGCCATGGTCGGGGCGGGGGCGTTTGTCGATCTGGCGGCGGGGCTGATGCAGCATCACTATGATCCGCGCTATGCCAAGCACCGCGCACGGATGGAGACGCGCGTTGTCGAGGTTGCGGCGGTTGGGCTGGGGCCGGATGATCTGGCGCGGTTGGCAGATCAGGTGGCAGAGGCCGTGCGGGCGGTGATTTAGCGGCGTGCCGCTGCGGGCGAAGGTGCCTCCGGCGGGGATATTTAGGCCAATGTGAAATGATTTAGGTCAGAGTTATTCGCGGGGGGCCTTGGGTGATTTCGCCGATGAGGGTGGCTCCGGGGATGGCGTTGAGCAGGGTTTCGGCGATCTCGGCGGGAACGGCGGCGAGCAGGCCTCCGGCAGTTTGTGGATCATAGAGCAGGGCTTTCAGCGGCGAGTCTGCGCCCGTGACGCGGCCTATGGTGGCGGCGCGATTGGCGGGGGCGAGGCTGGAGGCTTGGCCTGCTGCCGCGAGCATCAGGGCTCCGTGCAGGGTTGGGATGGCGTCGCTGTGCAGGGTGGCGGCGGCGTTGGAGGCGTCGAGGATTTCCAGAAGGTGGCCTGCGAGGCCGAAGCCCGTCACATCTGTCATTGCATGGGCGTGGGGGGCGAGGATGGCTGCGGCGGGGCCGTTGGGCAGGCACATGTGATGCAGGGCGCGGCCGACTGCTTCGCCAAGGATCAGGCCGGGGAGTTCGGCCATCGCCATCTCAGCCGCCATGATGGTGCCGGAGCCGATGGGTTTGGTCAGGATCAGTTTGTCGCCGGGCTTTGCGCCGCTTTTGGTGATGGCGCGGGTGGCGAGGCCGGTGACGGTGAAGCCGATGGTGAGTTCCGCGCCGATCGAGGTATGGCCGCCGACGATATCTGCCCCGGCTGCGCGGAACACCTCGGCGGCTTCGGTCATGATCTCGGCCAGCATCTCGGCGGATTTTTCGGCGGAAAGCCGGGGCAGGATGATCTGGGCGAGGGCGATTTGCGGCGCGGCCCCCATTGCCCAGACATCGCCAAGCGCGTGGATCGCCGCGATGCGGGCCATCAGGCGGGGGTCAAAGGTGAAAGCGCGAAGGTGGTCGGTGGTGATGACCTGCACGCCACCCGGCACGCTGAGGATGGCGGCATCGTCGCCGGGGCCCGAGATAACCTCGGGGCGCTGCGGTTTGGGCAGGGCGGCTAGGGCGGTGGTGAGGTCATTTGCGCCGAGCTTAGCACCGCAACCGCCGCACATCGGTTTGTCGCCCATCGCACCCTTCAGACCGGGGAGGGCAGGGTTTGGCATTAGGAGGGCCATCGCGGGGAAGGTCGCGAATTTCGCCATGAATTTGCGGTCGATGCGGTCTTTCCATGCCCAGAGCCACGCGCCATCCAGCGGTAGGCTCCATTTGTCAGCGACGGCGGATTTGTGGCCGGTGGAGATCAGTTTCAGGTAATCGCGCTGCGGTTTGAAGGCTTTGAGCGGTTGGCCCAGCAGGCTGGCGCGCAGGTTGTGCAGCAAGATCGGGGCGGCGCGGACGGCGTAAACCCCGGCTTTCGGGCGCGGGGCGAAGCTAAGGTGGGCGCAGTCGCCGGCGGCGAAAATGGCGGGGTCAGAGGTTAGCAGGGTGTCGCAAACGGTGAGAAAACCGTTGTGCAGGGTGAGGCCGGTTTGGCTGAGCCATGGGTGCGGGCGGCTGCCTGCGACGGCTAGGGTGAAATCGGAGGGCAGTTGGGTGCCATTGCGGAGGGTGACGGCGGTGGGGTGGATTTCGGCAGGCTGGGCATTGGTGATCAGGGTGATATTGGCACGGGCGAGATGGGCGAGCAGGGCGCTGCGCGCACCATGACCTAAGGCGGGCAGGGCGGTTGGGCCTTGCTCCAGCAGAGTGACTTTCGCGCTGGGCAGGCGGTGTTTGGCCGCGAGGGCCAGTTCAACGCCGCCGACACCCGCGCCGACCACGATGATCTGCGGACTTGGCAGGGCTTGGGCTGCGAAAGCCTGCCACTGGGTCGCAAAATCAGCCATCGGTTTTGCGGCATGGGCATGTTCGGTGAAACCGGGCAGATCGGGCAAATCAGAGGTGATGCCGATGTCGAGGCTGCAGAGGTCGTAAGAGATCGGCGGGCGATGGGCGAGATGCAGGCAGCGGGTGTCGCGGTCAATCCCTGTGACGCGGTCAAGGATCAGCCGGGCACCCGCAATCCGGGCAAGGCGGACCAGATCAATCATAATCTCGTCACGCGTATAGTGGCCCGCGATCAGGCCGGGCAGCATGCCCGTATAGGGCGCGGCGGGGTCGGGGTTGATCAGGGTCAGCCGCACGCCGGGCAGCGGCTTCATCGCCCACATCCGGGCGACAAGCGCGTGGGCGTGACCGCCGCCGACCAGCACCAGATCTTTCAGGATGGGGACATCGGCGTGCATCGGGCTCTCGGTTGGTTGAGGCGTTGGTAGCTGTTTCGGGTTGGAAAGGCCATGCTTGGTGCAGGGTGCTTGCGGCGCGCTGTTTTAACGCGGTTGCGGTTCTGGAGGAGTCTGTGGCGTGCCTGGGTGTGCGACGGGATGGCTGGGGAGCCTCCGGCGGGGATATTTGGGCCAATGTGAAACTGGCATGACGGGAGGGGGGTAAGGGGGTGAGGGCGCGCGGTTGATGGCAGCGGCAGGCAAGGGAAGGCAGCGCTTCTGCTGATGGTTGCGCGGCGGGGCGGCTGCGGCTAGCTTTGTGGCATGAGATCACCCCAGCAGCGGATCGGCCTGACCCAGACCCAACGGCTTGAGCTGAACACCAGCCTGCAAGCCTCGATTGCGATTCTGCGCACCGATGCGGCGGGGCTGACGCGCTATCTGGAGGAGCAGGCGGCGGAAAATCCGCATCTGCGGCTGGAGCCGCCACCGCAGCCCGGTTTGCACGATTGGCTGCCGCGTTGGGCGGGGGTGTTGGGGGCGGGCGGTGGCGGTCTGGGGCTTGCGGCGGAAACCGCTGACACCAGCCCCAGTTTGATCGCGCATGTGTTGCGCGAAATCGCAGGGCTGAACCTAAGCCCGCGCGCGCACAAGATTGCCATGGCTTTGGCCGAAGTGTTGGAGCCGTCGGGCTGGCTTGGTGCCGCATTGAGCATCGTGGCGGCGGAGACGGGTGCGCCTTTGGCCGAGGTCGAGGCGGTGCTGCAACGCTTGCAACAGATCGAGCCGACCGGGATTTTTGCGCGCAATCTGGCGGAATGTTTGCGGTTGCAGGCGATTGAGAGCGGGGCATACGATGCCGAGATGGCGGCGGTGCTGGCGCATCTGGATCTGCTGGGCTCGGGCGATCTGGCGCGGTTGGCGAAGGCCTGTCACATCTCGGAAGCGGCGGTGTTGCAGCGGTTTCGGCTGATCCGGGCGA
Organism: Pseudomonadota bacterium; assembly: GCA_040387915.1. Taxonomy (GTDB): domain Bacteria; phylum Pseudomonadota; class Alphaproteobacteria; order Rhodobacterales; family Rhodobacteraceae; genus Cypionkella. The sequence goes on along the minus strand of JAZKCV010000003.1, from coordinate 141,556 downwards.
TGAACCCCAAGCCGGGGGCGGAGTTTGCCAGCATCTCGGCGGCGCAATCGCGCGAGCCTGATCTGGTGGTGAAGGCGACGGCGACGGGGTGGAGCATTGCGCTGAACCGCTCGGCCCTGCCAACACTGCGGGTCGAGAAATCCGAGGCGGGTTCCGCCGAAGGGCTGTCGCAGGCCAAAGCGTTGGAGCGGATGGTCGAGGCGCGCAATACCACGCTGCTGTTGGTCGGGCGTGAGATTTTGGCACGTCAGCAAGAGGCGATCCGGTTGGGGCCGATTGCGTTGGCACCTATGAGCATGGCCGATCTGGCCGAGGCTTTGGGCTTTCACGAAAGCACGATCAGCCGGGTGGTGTCGGGGGCAAGCCTGGATAGCCCGCGCGGCACCTGGTGGTTGCGGCAGATGTTCAGCGCAGCACTGGGCGGCAATGGCCAGCCGCTGATCTCGGGGGCTGCGATGCGGGGGCGGCTGGCGCGGTTGATTGCGGCGGAGAACTCTGCGCGGCCCCTGTCGGATTCGGCTTTGGCGATGGCCTTGGCGATTGACACCGGGGTGACGATTGCGCGGCGCACGGTGGCGAAATACCGTGAGGCTGAGGGGATTCCGGTGGCGTCGCGCCGCAAACGCAAGCCGGTTTTGCCGCGAATGGGCCGAAAAGGTCGCGCAGAGGGCTGACTTCGCCCCGCGCGCCCGCTATCGCTGGGGCGGAAATCAAACGGGAAGTCAGATGGCGCATTTTCTGGGCGTGGACACGGGCGGCACCTATACCGATGCGGTGATCGTTGATGAGGCCGCCGATCTGGTGATCGGCAAGGCAAAATCGCTGACCACGCGCGTCGATCTGGCCTTGGGCATTGGCCGCGCGGTGGATGCGGCTTTGGCGCAATCGGGGGTGGCGGCTGCGGATGTGGCACTGGTCTCGCTGTCCACCACGCTTGCGACCAATGCCTTGGTCGAGGGGCAGGGCGGTCGGGTGGCGCTGATCTTCGTCGGCTTTGACGAGGGCGATCTGGAGCGCGGCGGTCTGATTGAGGCGTTGAAGGGCGATCCGGTGGTGAAGATCGCGGGCGGTCACAGCCATGCTGGGGTGCAGGTGGACGCGTTGAATTTGGTGGCTTTGGAGACGCAACTGCGCGACCTTGGCCCGCAGGTGATGGGCTTTGCCGTTGCCGCCCGCTTTGCCACCCGCAACCCCGCACATGAAATCGCCATCCGCGATCTGATCCGGTCTGTCACGGGGCGACCCGTGACCTGCTCGCATGAATTGTCGGCCCAGTTGAACGGGCCGAAGCGGGCGTTGACCGCCGTGCTGAATGCGCGGTTGATCGGGATGATTGATCGTCTCGTCGCTGCCTGTGAGCGGCATCTGGCGGAAATCGGCATCACGGCTCCGCTGATGGTGGTGCGCGGCGATGGCGCGCTGATCTCGGCGGCAATGGTGCGCGAGCGCCCGATTGAAACCATCCTCTCCGGCCCCGCAGCAAGCATTGTCGGCGCGCGTTGGCTGACCGGGGCGAAGGATGCACTGGTGTCGGATATCGGCGGCACCACCACCGATGTGGCGCTGCTGCGCGACGGGTTGCCTGAGATTGATCCGCAAGGCGCGCGGGTCGGCGGTTTCCGCACCATGGTCGAGGCTGTGGCGATGCGGACCAGCGGTTTGGGCGGCGACTCGGAAGTGCATCTGATCACCGAGGGCCTTTTGGGTGGGATGCGGCTTGGTCCGCGCCGTCTGATCCCGGTGTCGCTGCTGGCATCCGAGCATGGCGCGATGGTGCATGCGGCTTTGGACAAGGCCTTGTCCTCGGACAAAGCGGGCGACATGGACGGGCGATTTGTGGTGCCGATGGTGGGGCAAACCGGGGGCCTTTCCCCGCGCGAATTGACTGTGCTGGGGCGGATCACGCAGCCGATGCCGATGGCGCAGGTTCTGACGACCCGGTTGGAAATCGCGGCATTGGAGAGGTTGGTGGCGCGGGGATTGGTGATGATGGCAGGGGTCACGCCGTCAGATGCCTCTCACGTTTTGGGCGGGCTTGAGGCTTGGGACGGGTTGGCTGCGGTGAAGGCGGTGGAACTGCTGGGGCGCAGGCGAAATGGCTCTGGCGAGCGATTTTCCAGCGATGCTGCGGTCTTGGCGCAGGGCATCGTCGATCAGTTGACCACGCAGACGGTGGAATGTTTGCTGGAAGCCGCTTTCGATGAAGATGCGGGCTTTAAGGGCGAAAGCCCCGAAGCTTTGGCCCGCCATCCCCTGACCCGCGCCGCATTGAACCGCCATCGCGGTGTGATCGAATTCACCGCGCGGCTGGGGGTTCCGGTGATCGGGCTGGGGGCCTCGGCCCCCTATTATTACGGTGCTGTCGGCAAGCGGCTTGGCTGCGAGATGATCCTGCCGGAACATGCGGGCGTCGCCAATGCTATTGGCGCTGTGGTCGGCCAAGTCAGCCAGCGCGCCACCGCGATTGTCACCAGCCCCGCCGTTGGACGTTTCACCGCGCATTTGCCGGATGGGTTGCAAAGCTTCACCGATCCAGAGGCCGCGATGGTTGCAACCGAAGCGGCGTTGACGATGGAAGCGGTGCGTCGCGCCAAACATGCAGGCGCCGAGGATCTGCGCATCACCACGGCGCGAGATCTGCGCTCGGCCTCGGTCGAGGGGCAAGCGATGTTTGTCGAGGCAACGATCTCGGTCACAGCATCGGGGCGGCCAAGGGTGGCACATGCGGTGCCGGAAGAAGCGGCAATCTAAGGGAAATTTGCGCGGGGCGGGGCGGGTCGAGCCGCTGATTAGGTGGTTTGCCTTGTGCCAAGCCCCCAGACGGTTATTCCACGAGCAGCTCGCCAAAATCCACGTTTTACCCCAGAATACCCCTTGACGCCCCCCGCCCCCCAAACTACTCACCGCGCCAGTGGCGAGGTAGCTCAGTTGGTTAGAGCACACGACTCATAATCGTGGGGTCGAGAGTTCAAGTCTCTCTCTCGCCACCAGCAAAATCAGATATTTACGTGTGGTTTTGTTGGTGGCAGTCCGAACCGTTTACAATTTACGTTCTGCCTCTGTGCTGGTCCAGCTTGGAAATAGCCGATTCCTCCCGCCCATAATCGCGGCGCAGGTCGTGACAGTTCGGGATTGTTTCCACGGTTTTCAGGTCATGCCGTGTGATCTTGCCAATGTCTGGCACGGTGCATCCCGCAGGCGCCAGCCGGGTTGCAACCCGGCTGGCGCTGGCGAAGCTACCTACCTGTCAATTCGGCCCGGCAAGCCCTGCGCGGGGTCAGGCGTGCTATGCAAATCTCAACACGCTTGGCAAGGTCGCTTGATTGTTGAACAAACCAGCCTACGGCAAACCCGGTGCGCTTCAGTCTATTGGTTGTTCCCCTTGAAGAATTACAAGACCTTCTGTCCCTATCTGGTTGGCGACTATGACGAAGTGTCGGATTATCTGCGCCGCTATCTGTCATTGGGCTATGACACGCTCATACTAGATGTGCCGGAAGATGAGGCGGATCTGATGCATACGATGCGGGCGATCAATCCGCTCCGCTAACCCCTTCATCCGTCACAATACCCCCACGGCAATAGCCAAAGAAAGCAGCGATGTTTAAACGCATCCTATTTGATGCGACACATGAGACCTTTAGGCTTCAGGCGGCGGCTTTTCTTGAAACCGATGTCGTGCCGTATCATGACGCTTGGTCGCTCGCACAAAGTGTGCCGCGTAAGATCTGGTTTGCGGCGGGCAAGCAGGGGCCGTTGTGCCGCACGATTCCGCAACAATATGGCGGGCAGGGCCGGGATTTTCGCGACTCGGTTGTTGTTATCGAGGAACTGGCCCGACGCCGCCTGCCGGGGTTTCTGGCCTTTCTGCAAAGTGACATTGTGGCGCCCTATGTGCTGCGGTTTGGAAATAAAACTCAGCGGGATCAAATTCTTCCCGGATTTTGTTCAGGTACGTTGATTGGTGCGATCGCCTTGACCGCCCAACGCAAAACCAGCGCGGGCAGCGTTCTGGATTTTCAGAACACCCAGTTCCGCCTCGCCGATCTGTTCAGCGACTGCGCCACTAACCGCAGCTTTGTCGACGGGTGTATCGTCGCGCACTTAAATGGGCCGCTTGATCCGCGTACCGCCTGTATTGCCAAACTGCGCACCACCGAACTGCTTAAAACGATTGCCGTCTGCAAGCTGCAACTGTCCGGCGCTGCTGGGTTCTGCGATCAAGCGGGCGTACAAGCCACGCAAGATCTGATCGACAGTTCGGTGCAATCCATCTGGGGCGGCAGCACTGAAATCATGCGCGATATCATTGGCCGCAGCCTTGTGAACATCTTATGAGACAAAGCGCCCCGTCGCGCGCAAGGCAGATCGCCAAAACGCTTGGTCCCGGCGAAGTGCATGTCTGGCATGTCGATTTAGCTCGTGGCAGATGTGATCTTAGAACGGATTTTCCAGAAATTTTATCCGCTGGCGAACGGCACCGCCTATCGCGGATCGCGCAATCTGAAAACCGTCTGTCTTACCGAGTTGCGCATTCCACGTTGTGGCATTGGCTGGCGGCCTATCTCGATATCACGGCCCATAGCATCCGGTTTATGCCCGGGCCGCATGGCAAGCCGATGTTGCCTTTAACAATGAACCGCCGCCGCCTGTCGTTCAATCTGTCACATTCGGGTCAGCGCATTGCGATTGCCATTTGCCGTCATGCCGATGTGGGGGTTGATGTTGAGCGACTCCGTTCCGGGGTTAGGGCCCGATCTTTGGCAGAAGGTTTCTTCGCGCCCGAAGAACAGCAGCTGTTGTTGCCTTGTGATCCGCACAGCTACAGGCTGGCGTTCTTTCAACTTTGGGCGCTGAAAGAAGCCAATATCAAAGCCCTCGGAGCCGGGCTGAGCCATCGCCTTGACCGTTTTGCGCTCGATTGGCGGAGCGCCCGGCCAAGCGTCACGCGCTGCGATCTGGGCAAAGCGCACTCATGGACATTGCGCCGTTTTCCGCCCTTTGCTGACTACAAAGGCGCAATCGCGGTGAAACGCTGCAATGCCCGTATTAGGCATTTCACCCTTTAATTGCGACTGGCCTGTGGGAGGTCGCGGTTTCGGCCCCCCCGTCGCCATGTCCCGTTAGGTTTTGCCGTAGCAGGCGTCGAAATACGGCGTCAGCGCGCGGCTGACGGCGGCACGCAGCAGGGCTGCGGCGGTTTTGGCGGTTTGGCCTGTCATCACTTCAGGATAGGCCGCGCCAAGATGCTGCGAGATCAGAGGTTCGGGGATGTGTGCATCGCCAAACAGCGCCAGCAGATCGGCGACAGCAGCGCTGGCGACCGGATCAGTCCAGTAATAGCGGATGCGGTCGGAATAGCTGTAGTGGCGTTGCAGGTGCTGGTGCAGGGCGGTGCCGTGGTAGTATTTCGCCCAATGCTGCGGCTTTTGCTGCATCAAAGCCTCCATCGTGGCGCGCAGCGGGGTGTGGTCTGGAAACAGCGCGTCAGCGATATAATCCAAGCCATACAAAGCCTCACGCAAGGCAAAAGTCAGGCCGGGACCGACTTTCAGGATGCCAAAGCCATCTTGCACAAGGTCGGCCAACGCCTGCGGGGTTTGGTAATCGGTCGAATGCGCTTCAAACAGCATCGGCAACTGCGGCAGGCAGGCCACCAGATCACGCGCGGCGGGGCGGTTGTAGGCGACAACGTTTTCATTGCCGAACTCGACACCCGGTTGCACAACCAACCCCACCACGCGAGGATATGCGGTTTCAATGCCCGCGGCTTTGAAGGCTTCGCGTTGCAGAGTGGCGGTGGCGAGGGCAGCTTCGGGCGAGGTGGGCATGAGGCCCTCAACCTCCTCCCACGCGCCGCCGGGAACCGGGACTTCGGTGCCGATGATATAGACCGGCGGCGTCGGGCTGTGCGCCTCGGCCACGGCGGCGAGTTGCGCATTGCGGCTGGCGATGGTGGCATCAGACAGCGGGTTGGGGTCATCCAAACAGGCCATACTGGCGTCGAGATGGATCTTGCCAAACCCCGCCTGCGCATAGGCCGCGACCATATCGCAGGCTTTCGCCATGGCTTCGGCAGCGGGCAAAGCTGTCCAAGGATTTGGCCCCAGATGATCGCCGCCAAGGATCAGCCCTATCGGATCAAAGCCCTCAGCTGCGGCGATTCCCAGCACGAAGCGGCGAAAGTCGGCCGGAGTCATGCCGGTATAGCCGCCCTCATGGTTGACCTGATTGCAAGTCGCCTCGATCAGCACCGGGGTGCCGCGCGCCCGACCCAGTGCAAAGCTGGCGGCGATCACCACCGGGTGTGCCGAGCAAATCGACGGGATTGCAAGCACTTGGTCGGATTTCCGGGCCGGGGCGAGGGCAAGCAGGGCGGCGGTGGACATTGTGGGGCGATCCTTTTTGATCAAAATTACGAGTCTTGGCGCTATAAAAAATCATAAATGATCATCATCGTGATTGACAGTGATTATTTTTGCTCTCTGTATAGGGCATATCCGAAAACAGGACCGCCATGAAGATTGATCGCGCCACGGCCATCCGGCAACACCTTTTCGCCAAGGGCTATAGCTCAATCGCCGAGATCGCGCTTGCAGTTGGGGCGTCGGAGCCGACGGTGCGGCGCGATTTGTTGACGCTGGAGGCCGAGGGGCAGATTTTGCGCACCCATGGCGGCGCGCAGATTGCTGAGACTTCAGGCGTTGAGGTGGCGTTTGAGAGCCGCGAGCAGATCAACCTGCCCGCCAAACGCGCCATTGGCGAGGCGGCCTATCAGATGCTGCGGCCTGAAACTTCGGTGTTTCTGGATGCAGGCACGACCGTGCTGCAACTGGCGCGGCGCTTGCGGTTGAACCCGATGCCGCTGCGGGTGTTCACGAACTGCCTGCCGGTGGCGCAAGTGTTGATGCCAGTTGCCGAGATTGGCGTCACCCTGCTGGGCGGCAGTTTACGGCGGCAAAACGCCTCGATGGTCGGGCCGTTGGCCGAGGCCGCGCTGGAAAAGCTGTGGTTCGACCAGTTGTTTCTGGGTGCGGGCGGCGTCTCGGACAAGGGTGAGATTTCCAGCCGCGATGAACAAGAGGCGCGGATCAATGCGCTGATGCTGGCGCGGACCAAGGCTCCGGTGATCGTGGCCGATGCGGATAAGTTTGGGCCGCAACTGACCTATGGCGTGGCGCATCTGGGCGTCGGGATGCGGCTGCTGACCGATGCGCGGTTGAGCGTTGGTTGGCAGGGCGCGCTGGCGGGCTTGGGCTGTGCCGTGAGCGTGGCAGAGGTCGCGTGATGGAAGCACCGAACGAGCATGTGCTGGGTTTGGACAGCGGCGGCAGCAAGACCGAGGCGGTGGTGATCAACCGGGAAGGCCGAGTGGTGGCGCGGGCGCGCGCTGAGGGCTTGGACCCGACGGCGGGCGAGGGCTGGCAGCCGCGTTTGGCGGCGCTGGCAGGTACGCTGGGCCCGGTTTCTGGCGCGGTTCTGGGGCTGCCTTGCCATGGTGAGATCGCCGAGATTTCTGCACGACAGAAGGCGGTGGTGGCCGACCTGTTTGGCCCGCAAGCCGTGGTGCTGAACGATGTCGCGGTGGCCTTTGCCGGAGCCTTGGCGGGTGAGGATGGGGTTTTGGTACTGGCGGGCACAGGTTCCATGGCTTGGGCGCGGGGACCTTTGGGCACGCATCGCGTCGGCGGCTGGGGGCACCTGTTTGGCGACGAAGGCTCGGCGCATTGGATCGGGCGCGCGGCTTTGGGGCTGGCAAGTCAGCATATGGATGGCCGCAAGCCCCCCTCAGGTTTCGCGCATGGTTTGCTGCGCGAGATGGGGCTGGCGGCAGAGGATTTGCTTGGCTGGACCTTTGCACAGAACCCGCGTGCTGGACTGGCTTCGGTGGCGGCGCTGGTCTCACGCTTGGCAGATGCGGGATCGGTCGAGGCGGTTGGTTTGATGAGCGCGGCCGCCGGGCATTTGGCCCAGGCGGGGCTTGCGGCGGGGCGTCTGGCGGGGTTGGAGCCGCCGCTGCGCTGGAGCTTTGCGGGCGGCGTGATGCAGGATGCCACGGTGATGGCCGGGTTGGCCGAAGCTATGGGACCGCCCGTGCCACCAGTTTTGCCCCCGGTGGGTGGGGCGGCTTTGGCTGCGGCTAAGGCTGCGGGCTGGGATACGGGGCCGGAGTTTATCGCGACACTTCAGACGGAATTGACCAAAAGCGCAACGCCCCAATAAGGGGCCGACAACAGGGTGATACTATGAAAAGACGGAATTTTCTGCTTTCTGCCTCGGCGCTTGGCCTTGGCGCTGTGCTGCCTTCTTTAACGCTGGCTGCGGGCAGTTTGGCGGTTCTATTGCCGCCATGGGTGACATTGCCGAAAGAGATGACTGACACCTATACGGCTGGCGGATTGGATATTCAAACCCTCGGGTGGGATGAAATCCGCACCAAAATCGTCACCTCTATGCTCGCCAACACCGCCCCCGCCAGCGTGACGGAGATGGATTGGAGCTGGGTCGGCCAGTTCGGCTCGGCAGGCTGGTATGATCCGCTGGACGCTGTGCTGTCTGACGAATTGAAGGCCGATCTGCCGACCACCTCGATATTCACCTATGACGGCAAGCTGATCGGCGTGCCTTACAACAACGACTTCCGCGTGCTGATTTATAACGCGGCACATCTGACGCAAGCTGGCGTGGCCGTGCCGAAAACGCCCGCTGAAATGCTCGATGCCGCGCGCGCGGTGAAGGCCGCCAAGATCGCGGATTACCCGATTGCGCTGCCGCTGTCGGCCAGCGAAGGCGCTGCAACCGCGTGGTATCTGCTGACCAAGGCGTTTGGCGGCGATCTGTTTGATGCCGATTTCAAGCCGTTGTTCACCGATCCCACTTCGGCGGGGTATCAGGCGATGGCCTTTGAGATCGCGGCGCTGAACGAAGGGCTGATTGATCCGGCCTCGACCAGTCTCAAGGACGTGGAAGTGCAGGAGTTGTTCAAAGCTGGCAAGGCGACCTTCGATGTCGCGGGCTGGGCGGGCAATCTCGCGGTCTATACTGACCCTGCAAAGTCTCAGGTGGCGGGAGATGTGGCGGCGGCGTTGATGCCGAATGTGAACGGAGTTTCGCGCACTTTTGGTCTGCCGGGGGCCTTGGGGATTCCGATGAATGCCGAGAATAAGGACCAAGCGGCGGGCTTTATCCAGTGGATGCTGGAGCCTGCAACGATGGAGGCGAATTATCGCCTGCTGGGCAATCTGCCGACGCGGCTTTCCGTGCTGAAAACCCTGAACGAGGCCGGAAACCTGAAGCAAGGCGATGTGTTGATCGCGCAGGCCGAAGTGGTGGAGCCGTTGTTCGCCCAAGGCACACCCGGCTGGTATCCCGAATTCTCCAGCGCCGTTGCCACCGCTTTGAACGCGGCGGCAAAGGGGCAGTTGACCGTTGATCAGGCGGTGGCGCAGATCGCCGCAGCCGCTGCGACGGCGCAGGAATAACGGGGGCGAGGGGGAATGGCCTTGCAGATCAGACCCCCTCGGTTGGGTAAAGATGCGCGCCTCGGGTTGGCTTTGGCCCTGCCCGTGGCGTTGATCATGGGCGGGTTGGTGTTTTTGCCGCTGCTGTCGACGCTGTTTGACAGCCTGTTCCGGGTGGAGCCGATGAAACCCGGCGCGCCGTTTGTCGGTCTGAAGAACTACGCCAATCTCTTGAAAGACAGCACCGTCAATGCGGCTTGGATCACCACGGCGATCTATGTGGCTTTGGCGGTGTTTATTGAGACAGTCGGCGGCTTGGCGGCGGCCCTGCTGCTGAACCGCTTGCGTGTAGGGCGGCGTTGGTTGCTGGCGATTGTCGTGCTGCCGTGGTGCCTGCCTCCGGTGGTCAACGCGATCATCTGGATGTGGATTTACAATCCCAGCTATGGCCTGCTGAACGGCCTGTTGCTGAGTGCGGGGATCATCGACACTCCACAGGTCTGGTTCAACAACCGCGAGACGGGGCTACTGTTGGTTTCCATCGTCCATGCGTGGCGGATGATGCCCTTGACGGTGATCATTCTGCTGGCGGCGCTGCAATCCATCCCGGCGGAATTATATGAAGCCGCGCGGCTCGACGGTGCCACACCGCTGCAACGCCTGCGTAAGATTACTTTGCCGCTGATCGCCCCCGGTCTGGCGATTGCGCTGTCTCAATCCACCGTCTTCGCCGTCAACCTGTTTGATGAGGCGTGGATTTTGAACGGGGCCTCGCTCGACACCCGTTCGGTGATCATTCAGGTCTATGTGCTGGCGTTCCAGAACATGAAATTCTCAGGTGGCATGGCGCTTTCAGTGCTGACCATGGTCGTCTCCTTAGCCGTGTCGCTGATCTATGTGCTGCGGGTCTACCGTGAAACGAGGTTCGAATGACGCGTCGTTTCAAACACTTACCGGGGCAGATTGGGCTGTGCTTGGGCGTAGCTTTGCTGGTGCTGTGGTCGGTGGGGCCGGTCTATTGGTCGTTCGTGACCTCAATCACCCCACCCAATGCTTTGGTGTCGGATAACCTGCACTTCTGGCCCCAAACCGCAACGTGGGAGCATTATGCCAAGCTGTTTGGTGCCACCTCGACCTCACAGGGCAATGAGGTGGCCTCGGTCTGGCCGCAGTTCTCGCGCGCCTTTGCCAACAGCCTGATCACCGCGCTGGCCGCCACGGCGCTGGTGGTGATCATCGCCGCTTTCGGCGCTTGGGCCTTTGTGCGGCTAGAGTTTCCGGGCCGCAATGTGCTGTTCGTGCTGGTGGTCGCCACGCTTGCGATCCCGGCTTACACCGTGATGATCCCGCTGTATCGCCTGATGATCTCAATGGGGCTGATCGACACCTATACAGGTGTCACCCTGATCTATGTCTCGGCCTTCCTACCGCTGGCCCTGTGGCTGATGCGCTCGGTCTATCAGGCGATGCCCCTTTCGCTGGAGGAGGCGGCTTGGCTGGACGGCGCATCGAAACTGCGCGCTTTTGTGCAGGTGGTGCTGCCACTGGCGGGGCCGGGATTGGTGGCTTGCGGTATTCTGACGTTTCTGTCGGCTTGGGGGCAGTTCATGGTGCCGCTGGTGTTCTCGCCGACGCTGGCCACCAAACCGCTGACCGTGCTGATCCCCGAATTTGTCACCCGCAACTATGTCGATTACGGGCTGATGAACGCGGCGGGGATCGTGGCTATCCTGCCGCCGATGGTGCTTGTGCTGTTTCTCAACAAATATCTGGTATCTGGCCTGATGGCCGGGGCCGGGAAATAACTGACTGTAAGGAAAACGAAAATCATGCCCGCAACCATCACTGAAACCGTCATCCGCCGTCAGTTCCCGTATTGGACCGCCGCTTTGGCGCAAGACTTGCCTGTGGTGAAAGCCACGACGGTGGTGATCGTGGGCTGCGGCACGTCTTACTACCTTGCCCAAGTGATCGCCTGCGCTTTCAACGCCCACGGCCAAGCGGCGCTGGCGGTGCCGGGAGCAGAATGGGCGCGCAGGCCGGAGTGTTATTTGGCCAATCCTGAAGGCGTGCTGGTGATCGGTCTGTCGCGCTCTGGCACCACCTCGGAAACCGTGCAGGCGATGGAGGTCAGCCGGGCACGCGGCTGGCGGACGCTTGCGGTGTCATGCGAACCGGATTCGACCATCCTGCACGCGGCGGATCAGGCGCTGTATCTGCCGACCGATCCGCAGGAAGGCATTGTGATGTCGGTTTCGGCCAGCCTGATGCTGCTGGCCGGATTGCGGATGGCGGGGGTGGATTTGACCCAGACGATCCCCGCCGTGGCGGCAGCTGCTATGACTGCGCTTGAGACGGGGATCGCGCCCCTGCTGAAAGGTCGCAACCACTTTGTTTATCTGGGGGCGGGTCCGAATTACGGCATGGCAACCGAAGGCTGTTTAAAGCTGCAAGAGATGAGCATTTCCTATTCTCAGGCGTTTCATCCGCTGGAATACCGCCACGGCCCGATCTCATTGATCGACGATAAGTCTTTGGTGGTGATGCTGTATTCCGCAGCCACCGCCGCCGAGGAAGCTTTGGTGGTGGCCGAGGTGCAGGCCAAGGGTGCAGTGGTGGTAGGCTTTAACGGGCCGGGGGATCTGCGGATCGACCTAGAGCTTTCGGACGACTCCAACGCTTTGGCTGTGTTGCCTGCGTTGCAGATGCTGGGCGAGATGGTTGCGCTGTCGAAGGGCATCAACTCGGAAGCCCCCCGGCATCTGAGCAAGGTTGTCGTGCTGCAATAAGCCATCCCACCCATTCAGCCGAGGACGATGATGGCCGAAGTTTCCATTCGCGACGTGACGAAATCTTATGGCACCACCAAAGTGATGCATGGCGTCAGCTTTGATGTGGCCGATGGCGAGTTTGTCGCCCTCGTCGGCCCGTCGGGCTGCGGCAAATCCACCCTGCTGCGGATGATAGCGGGGCTGGAGGAGATTACATCGGGCACAGTTTCCATCGCGGGTCGGGTGGTCAATGACGTAGAGCCTAAGGCCCGCGACATTGCGATGGTGTTTCAGAACTACGCGCTTTATCCGCATATGTCGGTGCGCGACAATATGGGGTTTTCGCTTCAACTGCGGGGCGCAAGCAAGGCCGAGATCGCCGCAGCTGTGGCGCAAGCTGCTGAAATCCTTGGCCTGACGCCATACTTGGATCGCACGCCGAAACAGCTTTCTGGTGGGCAGCGGCAACGGGTGGCGATGGGCCGCGCCATCGTGCGCCATCCTGCGGTGTTCTTGTTCGACGAGCCTTTGTCAAACCTCGACGCCGCCTTGCGGGTGCAGATGCGCGCCGAAATCCGGGCGTTGCATGAACGGCTGGGCTCGACCTCGATCTTCGTGACGCATGATCAGGTTGAGGCGATGACGATGGCCGACCGGATCGTGGTGATGCGGGCAGGGCGGTTGGAGCAGGCGGGGCCGCCGCTGGAACTGTATGACCGTCCGGCGAACAGTTTTGTGGCGGGGTTTATCGGCTCGCCCGCGATGAATTTGTTGGACGGGGTAGCCGAGGGCGGGCAGGTGCGCTTGGCGTCCGGGCAGGTTTTGTCTGTGCAAAGCCAAGCCGCAGGGGCTGTGCTGTACGGCATCCGGCCCGAGCATCTGGAGCTGGCCAGCCCCAACGCGCCGGGGGCGATTGCGGGGCAAGTAAGCATTGTTGAAAGCACGGGGACGGCGATGTTTGTGGCGATGAAGGCGGGGGCATTGACGCTAAACGCGGTGTTCACGGACCGACCGAATATCAAGCGCGGCGATCAGATTGGCCTCATGCCAAAACTCGGACTTGTGCATCTGTTTGATGCCAAGACCGGGCTACGCTTGTGTTAAGGCTGCTTAAAGATTGACCTGCGTGCCGATCTCAACCACCCGACCTGCGGGGATGTGGAAGTAATCCGACGCCCCTGCGGCATTGCGCGCCATGAAGATGAATACCCGGCGCTGCCAGCCCGGAAGGGTGCTTTTGCTCGACAGTTTCAGCGACCGGCGCGACAGCAGGAACGAGGTCGACATGATGTCGAACTTCCAACCCAGCTTGCGGCACAGCATCAGGCCATCCGGTACGTTGGGATCTTCCATATAGCCATAGGTCAGGCTGATGCGGCGGAAACGCGGGGTGATTTCCTCCATATGTACGCGGTCCTCAATCGCGACGCGCGGCACGGTGGCAGTCACAATCGTCAGGATCACATTCTGCGCGTGCAGGCTTTTGAAATGCTTCAGACTGTGCAGCAGGGCGACCGGAGCGGTGTCGGGGCTTGAGGTCAGGTAGATTGCGGTGCCGGGGATCACCGGGATCGGCTTGGTTTCAACCTGCCGCAGAATGGTGGTCAACGCCACCTCGGCCTCATGCTCCTTGCGCACCAGAACGGCGGTGCCTTGCCGCCATGTCAGCATCACGCAGATCACCACTGCGGCCAAAGCCAGCGGCACATAGCCGCCATCGAAGACTTTCAACAGGTTCGCCCCCAGAAAGATCAGATCAATCAACAGGAACGGCGCGATCAACAGCGTCGCGGCCCACAACGGCCAACCCCAATGCTTGTTGACCACGATCAGCGCCAAAATGGCTGTCACCACCATCGTGCCGGTGACGCTGATGCCATAGGCATGCGCCAGCGCCGCCGAATTGCCAAAGCCCACCACCAGCGCCAGCACGGCAACCAGCAGCAAGGCGTTGACGCTGGGCAGATAGATCTGGCCTTCTTGGGTTTCCGAGGTGTGGCGGATTTTCAACCGCGGCAGCAGACGCAGGTGGATCGCTTGGCGGGTGAGCGAGAAAGCCCCGGTGATCACGGCCTGAGATGCGATGATTGTCGCCATTGTCGCCAGCAAAACAACTGGCAGTAGTGCCCAATCGGGATACATCAGGTAGAACGGGTTCTCTAACGTCTCGGGGTGTTGCAGCACCAGAACGCCTTGGCCAAGGTAGTTCAGCGTCAGGGCGGGCAAAGCAACGGCGACCCAAGCCAAGGTGATCGGGCGGCGACCGAAGTGGCCTAGGTCGGCGTAAAGCGCTTCGGCCCCGGTCACGGCTAGAAACACCGCGCCCAACACAACAAGGCCAATCGAGCCATGCGTTGCCAGAAACCGCGCGGCATGGATCGGGTTCAAAGCGGCCAAAATTGCCGGATCAGTGGCGATCTGTGCCAGCCCTCCCCAAGCCAGCACGATAAACCACACCAAAGTGATCGGGCCAAACAGGCTGGCCACCGCCGCCGTGCCGCGCGCCTGCACCGCAAACAGCGCCACGATGATCACCAGCGTGATCGGCAGCACATAGGCGTCAAGCTGGCTGGTCACAAGGCTAAGCCCCTCGACCGCCGACAGCACCGAAATCGCAGGCGTAATCGCCGCATCGCCGTAAAACAGCGCAGCCCCAATCAGCCCCGCCATCAGCACCACCGAGGTTTGCCGCCCCATCGCGCGCTGCGCCAGCGCCAGCAGCGACAGCGTGCCGCCCTCGCCTTGGTTGTCGGCGCGCAGCAGGATCAGCACATATTTCAGCGTCACAATCACCAGCAGCGCCCACAGGATCAGCGACAACACCCCCAATACCGTCTCACGCCCCGGATCGCCCGCTGCCCGCAAAGCCTCGCGGAACGCGTAGAGCGGCGAGGTGCCAATATCGCCGTACACCACCCCGATGGAGCCTAAAGACAGCGCCAAGACGCCGGGATGCTTGCGAACGGGTAGGCTAAGCTCTGTGGTGGTCACGGCATTGATCCTGAAAAAGCCACGTCTGGCGGATTCTGGGCAATCTGGGGATTTCAGCATAAGGATGCGACAGGGGTTTTGGCACCCCGCATAAGGATTGCGTAAAGATCATGGACAGCGCAGCCTATGCGGCTAAAATCAGGCCATGCTGACGCCCGCGCCATGGATGCCACGACAGGAAGGCTGGGCGGCATTGCCCAGACTGCCACAAGTGCTGGGGGCGGTGCTGTTTCTGGCGGTTGCCGCCTTAGGCACGCATCTGACACAAGACAGCTTTCCCGAACCGTCTGGGCTATTTTTGTTTTTTGTTGCCGTGCTGTTGGCCGCTGTGCGCTTTGGTTTCTGGATTGGCATCGCCTCTGCCATCGCGGCCTTCGCGCTGTTCAATTTCCTGTTCGTGGCGCCGCTTTACACCTTGGCCATCGCCAAACCCGGCGACCTGCTGGTGCTGGCGGAATTCCTGTGCGTGGCGGGCCTGACCGGATTTCTGGCGGGGCGGTTGCGCGAAGAGGCCAACGCCGCCAAATCCCGCGCGGCGGTGCTGGAAGTGCTTTCCGCATTTGCCACTGATCTCGCCGAGGCGGATGAGCCCTTGGCCGTCGAGCAGGCTTTGGTGCTCCACGCCACATCGCTGGCGAATGGACCTGCGCTGGTGCTGCACGATAGCAATCCTGACGGCAGCGATCTGCAGCCGCCCGATCTGCAAGCCGTCGAGCGCGCCTTTCGCCGCCACACCCCCCAAGACGCCGCCGAGCCGGGGCAACAGGGCGGCCGCTTCACCTTCCTGCCGCTGATGCAGCAGGGGCAGGTGGTGCTGGTGCTGGGCTATCACCGCCTTGATGCGCAGCGCCCCGATCGCTTTGCCCGCGCTGCCGCCATCGAAGTGATCTGCCACCAAGCCAATCTCGCACTGGAGCGGCTGCGCTTTGCCCAAGCCGCCGAAGACGCCCGCACCGCCGCGACGCGCGAGCAGTTGCGGGCGGCCCTGCTCACCTCGCTGTCGCACGATCTGCGCACGCCTTTGGCGACGATTCTGGGTGCGATCACCAGCCTGCGCGAATTGGGCGCAACGCTGCCGCCCGCCGCGCGCGACGATCTCGCGCTGGCGATTGAAGAAGAAGCACAGCGGCTGGCGAGTTACGTTGACAACCTGCTGCACATGACCCGTCTGCAAGCCGGATTGGCGCCGCAACTGGTCTGGGTCGATCCGGTAGATGTGGTCGCGGCGGCGGTGGCGCGCGCCCGTCGCGCCTTCCCGCTGGTCGAGATTACCGCCGATCTGCCCGAGTTGCCAATGATCCGCGCCGAATCCGCTTTGTTGGAACAAAGCCTGTTCAACCTGATCGACAATGCGGTGAAATTCTCACCCCCGCCCGCCCGCATCCAGATCACCGCCCGCGCGCAGCCCGCAACCCTGACGCTGAGCGTCACCGATCAAGGTCCCGGCATCGCGCCCGCCGCGCTTGCGCAAATCTTCACTCCGTTCTTTCGCGCCAATCCAAACCTGCCCGGCACCGGCCTTGGCCTGACAATCTGCCACGGCATCACCTCAGCGCTTGGCGGCAGCTTGACCGCCGAAAGCCCGGTCGCAGATGGCCACGGCACCGCGATGCACATCGCACTGCCCTTGCCGAAAGCCGCAGCATGAGCAAACCCTTGATCCTAATCGTCGATGACGAGCCGCAGATTCAGCGCTTCCTCGGTCACGCATTGGCCGCTTCCGGCTATGACACCTGCTTCGCGGCAACAGGGCAGGGCGCTTTGGAAGCGGTGGCCGCAAAAAAACCCGACGCAATGATCCTTGATCTCGGCCTGCCCGATCTGAACGGCAAGGCGGTGATCGAAACCCTGCGCGCCAAATCCAGCCTGCCCATCATCGTGCTTTCGGCGCATGATCAAGAGATGGAAAAGATCATGGCGCTGGACCTTGGCGCCAATGATTTCGTCGCCAAACCCTTTGGCATCGGCGAGTTGCTCGCCCGCCTGCGCGCCTGCCTGCGCAAAGCCCCGCAGCCCGAGGATATTCTGCGCCAAGGCCCGCTGGTGATCGACCTGCCCGGCCATTCCGTCACCCGTGACGGCGCGCCCGTGCATCTGACACCGACCGAGTTTGATTTGCTGGTGATGCTGGCGCGCAATCCGGGCCGGGTGCTCAGCCACCGCCAGATTTTGCTGCAAATCTGGGGCCCCGCGCATGGCGAGGATGTGCCCTATCTGCGGGTTTTCATCGGCCAGTTGCGCCAGAAGATTGAGTCCAACCCCAGCACCCCCGACCTGATCCGCACCGAACCCGGCATCGGCTATCGCTGGATGGCGGATTAACCTACTCGCTGCCCCTGAACCCAAGTGCCGCGCAACGCCGCAGCACCCGGCAGCCGCGCCACCCTGATCACATCGCCGCGCGCACCAAGGCTAAGGCTGCCACGATCCGACAACCCCGCCGCCAGTGCGGGCGCTTGTGTCACACACCGCACCCCGCGCGCCACATCGCCCCACAGATCGCCCAGTAGCAACGCCGCCGACAGCAAGGCAGAGGGCACATAATCCGACGAGACAATATCCAGCAAATCCGCCTCGGCCAGCTTGCTCGCCGCGACATTGCCGGAATGCGAGCCACCCCGGATCAGGTTCGGCGCGCCCATCATCACCTTGATCCCCTGCGCATGGCAGGCCTGTGCCGCCTCCACTGTGGTCGGAAACTCGGCAAAATGCGCGCCGTGTTGGGCGGAAATCGCCACCTGTTCGGCGGTGGTGTCGTCATGGCTGGCCAGAACCGCGCCATAGCGACGCGCCTCTGCCACCGCCGCCGCCTCGTGTGCTTGGCCCAGCCGGGTGGAAATCGCCACCTGTTCGGCGACATGCGACTCGAACTCGCTCTCCGACAGCCCATGCTTGCCGCAGACATAAGCGCGCAGCTGGGTGATGTCGCGAAACTGCCGCTGACCCGGCGTGTGATCCATCAAAGACACGATGCCAATGCGGTCGGCCGGGCCAAACTTCGCCAGCTCCGCGATCAGGGTTTCCGAGCAAACCTCGGCCCGCAGATGCAGGAAATGGCTGATTTTCAACGCGCCCTTTTCCCGCAGCCCTAGAATTTCATCGGCCAAATGCCGGGCATATTCACCGTAATTCATCTTCTTCGACGAGGTGATCGAGCCCACCCGCAACGCGTCAAACACCGTGGTGATGCCCACACTCGCAAGCTCGGCATCATGCGCGATAATCGCACTGGCATGCGGCCAGTTTACCTTCGGACGCGGCTCGATATGGCGTTCCAGATTGTCGGTGTGCAACTCGATCAGCCCCGGCATCAGCAGATCACCGTTGCAATCCAACGCACCGCTTGGCACCGCAGAGCCTTGATCTATCGCAGTAATCACGCCGTCATCTATGCGGATCGACCCGTGGATCACTTCGTTCGGCAGAACCAGCGTGGCATTGGCAAGGATCGTCTCAGTCATCATCAGGCTTTCATTGTGCTTATGTAAAACAGATGGCAGAAAACTGTCACAACGGTGTGACGATGCAGCGGTAAAGGCGGGCGCTATGGACCAGATGAAACGCTTCGCGATCTATTACGCGCCCGAACCGGGGCCCTTTGCCGATGCCGCCGCCACATGGCTGGGCTGGGATTTGGCTTCTGGCACCGCTGTGCCGCAACCCACGCCCGACCTGCCGCGCCCTTTGGCCGACATCACCGCCGAGCCGCGCAAATACGGCTTTCACGCCACCCTGAAACCGCCGTTTCGTCTGGCGGATGGCACCTCGCCCGAAGAACTGGCGCAGGCCACAGCCCGCCTCGCCGCCAGCCTTGCGCCGCTGGAATTGCCGGGGCTTCAGATGATCACCCTTGAAGGCTTCCTTGCCCTGACGCCTTTGGGTGATACCGCAGCCCTGCAAACCCTCGCCGCCGAGATTGTTCGAACCCTCGACCCCTACCGCGCCGCCCTGACCCCCGCCGAGATTGCCCGTCGCCGCCCCGAACGCCTCACGCCGCGCCAGCGCGATCTGCTCGAAACCTACGGCTATCCCTATGTGATGGAACAGTTTCAGCTGCATCTGACCCTGTCTGGCCCGCTTGGCGAGGACGAAGCCGCCGTCACCCGCGCCGCCGCAAACCACTTCGCAGACCTGATCCCCACACCGTTTCACATCCGTGAAATCTGCCTGTGCGGCGAGGATACGCAGGGCCGTTTCCACCTGCTGCACCGCTACGCCCTCAGCGCATAAAGCAGCTTTGCGATGCCCTTTTCCGGCGTCGCATCATTGCTGATCTCAATCGCGGGCACCCCTTCGGGCAAAGCATAGTCCGCCCGCTGCAACCGCGCGATAATATCGGCATGGCTTTCCCGACCTCGCAAAGCCAACCGATCCGCCAGCACCGCCAAAGGTGCCGAAATCTGGATCACCCGAAGCCCCGGAAACGCAACCAATGCCGCAGGCAATGCCGCGCGCGAGCCGTTGATCAGCACATCCCGCCCCGCAGCCTGCGGCTTCACCTCGACAAACGGCACGCCATAGCAAAGCCCATGCGCCTGCCAATGCAGCGCAAATTCCCCCGCCTGCAAGCGCACCTGAAAAACGCTTTCAGTTACGCCCTCAAACGGCTCTCCCCCCGGCACAGCGTCCCGCGTGATCACCCGCCGCGCCCAGTGCAGCCGAGGGTCCGCCGCTGCAGCCCCGGCCAAAAGCGTGTCTTTGCCCGCCCCCGAAGGACCAACGACCAGAAACACGCGACCCATCATGCGGCAACCTTCGGAGTAAATTCCCGTACATCGACAACCCGATCACACACCCGATCACGCGCGGCCTCATCATGGAAAATCCCCAAAATCGCCGCCCCGCGCGCTTTGGCTTCCTCGATCAGCCCCAGCACCACCTCACGGTTCACCGCATCCAGACTGGCGGTCGGCTCATCCAGCAACAGCGCCGGATAGGGATGCGCAAAACCGCGCGCGATGTTCACCCGCTGCTGCTCGCCACCCGAAAACGTCGTCGGCGACAGCCCCCACAACCGCTGCGGAATGTTCAGCCGTGCCAGCAACTCCGCCGCCCGCGCACGGGCTTCATCGCCCGGCACGCCAAGGTTCAACAACGGCTCTGCCACCACATCCAAAGTCGGCACCCGTGGTACCACCCGCAGAAACTGGCTGACATAGCCCAACACCTGTCGCCGCAACGCGATGATCTGCCGGGGTGCGGCTTGCGCTACATCCAAGCCCCCCACCATGATCACCCCAGAAGCCGCCAAATAATTGCCCCAAACCATCCGCATCAGCGTCGATTTGCCCGCCCCTGACGCGCCAATCAGCCCTACACATTCCCCCGGACGAACATGCAGGTTCGCCCCGGCCATCACCGGGATCACCGCAGCACCTTGATTGTGCAGGGTAAAACTTTTCGCCAAATCCCGAATTTCAATCATAGCCAGCGCTTCCATTTGAAGAAAAGATAAGTCCCACTGGCGGATGCCAGCATCAACAGCAGCGCCAGCGGATAGCCGTATTGCCACGCAAGCTCCGGCATCACGGCAAAGTTCATCCCATAGAGACTGGCGATCAGCGTCGGCGGCATGAACAAAGCCGCGACCACCGAGACAATCCGCACCGTGACGTTTTGTGACAGGTTGATCATGCCCAAAGTGGCATCCGAGGTCAGCGCCAATCGGGAGCCCAGAAAATCCGCATGAACCTCCAACGCCTGCAAATCCCGCATCAGGCCTTTGACCAAGGGGCGTAACACATCGCCCTCGGCCCGGTCCGCAAGGGTTTGGCCAAAGAAGCTAACCGCGCGTTCCACCGTCAACAGCCCCAGACGCACCCGGCCCAAAAGATCACCCTCACGCCCCACCTTTTGCAAGGCACTTTGCAGCGTATCGGCTTGCAAGCCATCCGCGCCGCCGCTGTAGATCCCCGAAGCCACCTCATCCAAACCGCGCCCGATGCCCTCTAGAATATCGGCCATCCGGCCAATGATTTCCTCGATCAACCCCAGAAACAGCCGCTCAGGTCGATCACAGCCGGGGCCAACTTTGTCGGCGCGGGCAGGGTAGGTTTCAAACGGGCGCGGCGCGTGGTGGCGCACGGTGATCAGCCGCTCCGGCGACAGAATAAAGCACACAGGGCCAGAAATCGGCGCTTTGCTTTCCGACAGACCGGGCAGTACCACTGTCATGTGATCGGCCCCACCTTCGCGGTAGAGACGGTTGGAGATTTCAATCTCCTCCATATCCGCCAGCGTTGGCACCGGCAGACCCAACCGCGCGACATCGGCGGCTTGGTTGGACAAGGGGCGATAGAGGTCGATCCACAAAGCGGCCGACAGATCGACGGGCAGTGGCATTTGGATCAAGCCACCAGCTTCGGGGCGATAAGCGAAGAGCATTTTATACCTGCAGGACTGAGGAAACCAACAGCTGCGTATAGGCATGTTGCGGATCGTCCAACACCTGATCGGTCAGGCCTTGTTCCACCACGTGCCCGCCCTTCATCACCATCAGCCGATCCGCCAGCAAACGCACCACCGCCAGATCATGCGTCACGATAATCGCCGACAACCCCATTTCGCGCACCAGCCCGCGCAGCAGGTCCAAAAGCCGCGCCTGCACCGAAACATCAAGCCCGCCCGTAGGCTCGTCCATGAACACGAGCCTAGGCCCCGTCACCAGATTGCGCGCGATTTGCAGGCGTTGCTGCATCCCCCCAGAAAACGCGCGCGGGCGGTCGTCGATGCGGTCGGCGGCAATCTCGACCCGGCCCAGCCAATCCACTGCCGTGGCACGAATATCGCCATAGTGGCGCGCGCCAACGGCCATCAACCGCTCGCCCACATTGCCGCCCGCCGAGACGCCCATCCGCAAGCCATCGCGCGGATTTTGGTGCACGAACGCCCAGTCCGTGCGCGCCATCTTGCGGCGTTCAGCCTCGGCCATCGTCACCGTATCGCGCGGGCCTTGCGCAGTTTCAAAGATCACTTGGCCTGCATCCGGGGTCAGATGCCCGGCCAAACAGGACAAAAGCGTCGACTTGCCCGAACCGCTTTCCCCCACAATCCCAAGCACTTCGCCCGGAAACAGATCAAACGACACACCCGCACAGCCAATCCGCGCGCCGTAATTTTTGCGGAGTCCCCGCACCGAAAGCAGCGGTTGATCCGCATTCACCGATGCCCAAATATCCAAATCCACCGCTCCCATCACGCCCCACCTTTCAGAACTGGCCCACCCAAAGCCCCCAAATGCCCCACCTCACGCCGGGTGCGGCAAAAATCGGTGTCCGAACAGACAAACATCCGTCCACCCTGATCATCGGTGATCACCTCATCGAGGTAGCTTTCGCCCGCCCCACACAAATCGCAGTCATGTGGAGCCTTTGAGGCCTCAAACGGGTGGTCATCGAAATCGAGGCTGACGACATGCGTGAACGGTGGCAACGCGTAGATCCGCTGCTCACGCCCCGCACCGAACAGTTGCAAGGCGGGGCTGTTCGACAGTTTCGGGTTGTCAAACTTCGGGATCGGCGACGGGTCCATCACATAGCGCCCCTCGACCTTGACCGGATAGGCGTAAGAGGTGGCAATGGTGCCGTGGCGCGCGATATCCTCATAAAGCTTGACGTGGATTAGCCCGTATTCCTCCAGCTCATGCATCTTGCGGGTTTCGGTCTCGCGCGGCTCCAGAAACCGCAAAGGCTCTGGGATCGGCACTTGATAGACCAGAATTTGCCCCGTGGTCAGCGCCGCTTCCGGGATGCGGTGGCGGGTCTGGATCAGCGTGGCCTCTGCCGTGGCTTCCGTCACCGCCACCCCTGCCGTGCGCTGGAAAAACTTCCGGATCGACACCGCGTTGGTGGTATCATCCGCACCCTGGTCGATCACTTTCAGCGTGTCATCCGGGGTCAGGCAGGCCGCCGTCACCTGCACGCCGCCGGTGCCCCAGCCGTAAGGCATCGGCATCTCGCGGCTGGCAAACGGCACCTGATAACCCGGCACCGCCACGCCTTTCAGGATCGCCCGCCGGATCATCCGCTTGGTCTGTTCATCCAGATAAGCGAAGTTGTAGGCTTGATCATTCATTCTGCGGCCTCCTGCGTGGCGAAAACTTCCGCGCGCAGACGACGCACCAGTTCCAACTCAGACTGGAAATCGACGTAGTGCGGCAGTTTGATATGTTCGAGAAACCCAGTCGCCTGCACATTGTCTGCATGCATTAGCACGAATTCTTCGTCCTGTGCCGGTGCCCCGGTGTAGTCCTCGCCCAGTTCCGCCCACCGCAACGAACGGTCCACCAAAGACATCGCAATCGCCTTGCGCTCGGTCTGCCCGAACACCAGGCCATAGCCACGGGTGAACTGCGGTGGTTCGGTTTTGCTGCCCTTGAATTGGTTGACCGTCTCGCATTCGGTCAGCTCTATCTCACCAATTTCCACAGCAAACCCCAACTCTGGGATCTCCATTTCCACCGCCACAGCGCCGATCCGCAACTCGCCGACAAACGCATGGGTGCGCCCGTAGCCGCGCTGGGTCGAATAGGCCATTGACAGGATAAAGCCCTCATCTCCCCGCGTGATCGCCTGCAACCGTAGCGCCCGCGACCCCGGCAATTCCATCGGCTCGCGCGTCAAATCGGCGGGCACATCATCGCCCATAGGCTCGGCCTCAATCATGCCATCACGGTCAAGCATTGCCATCACATGCGGCACCGCCTCCATCCCTGCCGGAGCGGTCGCCGCCTGCGCAACCTCACCCTCCGCCGCCAGTTTGAAATCCAGCAGGCGGTGGGTGTAGTCGAAGGTCGGCCCCAGCACCTGCCCCCCCGGCAAATCCTTGAACGTCGCCGAAATCCGCCGGATCACCGCCATCCGTGCTGTATCCACCGGGCAAGACGCGCCCAACCGGGGCAGGGTGGTCCGGTACGCCCGGATCAGGAAAATCGCCTCAATCAGGTCGCCGCGCGATTGCTTGATCGCTAAGGCGGCAAGGTCAGGATCATACAAAGACCCCTCTGCCATCACCCGATTGACCGCCAGCGACAACTGCGCCCGTATCTGTGCCACCGACAACTCTGCCACGCCCAGATCGCCCCGCCGCTCCTCGGCCAACCACGCATGGGCATTGTCAATCGCGCGCTCACCGCCCTTTACCGCGACATACATCAGTGAGCCTCCACATGGGTTGATCGGGGCAGGGCGGCGACGCGGGTGCCGCAGGTGAAGAAGCAATCAAACCCCAACGGGAACAGCGCCCGGTTGGCTTGAAACGCCGCCACCTCGGGCAGCGAAAGGTACGCCACATCGGCAATCCCCGGCCCGCGCAGGGCAGCACCTTTCGCCTCCAGCACAGGCATCTCGACGATCAGTGTCGCGGCTCGGTCCGGGTAATCCGGCAGCCCGACGGCAAAGCGACCCAACGACTGCAACGCCGCCCAATCGCCCAAAGCGAACACCGCAGTCTCTGCCGAAACCAACGGCGCGCCACAGTGAAAGGTGATCCAATCGCGCAGCGGCGCACAATCATATACGCCGCCCAGATGCAGCGGCGTCGTGCCATCGCACAGCGTCAGCAACAACACCCCAGCCGCCACCGACAAAGGCGCAGGCGGCACAGCCCCGCTTAATTCCCGGATTTCACCAGGCTGCGACAGCACGGTCAGCGCCGCGCGAAACGCATGCGATGACTGCACCGGAGCCTCAACAAACCCGCCCAACAAAGCATCATTCATTGATCTTCCCCCCGCACCAACGTGAAAAACTCCACCTTCGTCGCGGCGGCTTTCGCGGCCCGACCCGCCCGCCGCGCAATTTCCTCAGCCTGCAATGGCCCCAACACCGTCGCCTGCAACGCTGCAGCCTGATCGCCCTGCATCAACGCATCGACCACAGCCGCGCGCAGAGCATGGCTCTTGTCGCGGCCCTGCACATAGGCATGGCCGACAGCCCCAGACCCCAGCCGCAACGCACAGCGCGTCACCGTCATCTCGCCCAAGTTGAACGGGTGCCCGGTGCCGCCAATCCGGCCCCGCACCATTACAGCCCCTATTTCCGGCGCGCGCAGCAGATCATGGGCTGGAAGTTCCGGCACCAATTCGGCCAGCCGCGCGGGCTTTGCGCGGGCCAAGAGCCCCATCCAAGCCTTGCGGCCCGCCAAAGTCTCAGAGCTTGGGGTTGCAGCTTCAATCGGAGTTTGCGTCATTTTGATCCCAACATCTTGCGAAGTTGTCTATTTAACTATACAACTAGACAAATCATTACCTGAGGAGTCCACAAAATGCATGTGAAGTTTTGGTGACAAAGCCCGCAATCTGGCGATCTATCGCCGACACCCTGACGGCAGAGATCGCGTCCGGCCATTACCGCCCCGGTGACAAACTGCCGACCGAGGCCGCCTTAGCCGCCCGCTTTGGCGTCAATCGCCACACTGTGCGGCATGCGATGGCCGCCTTGGCCGAGGCAGGTGCTGTCCATGCCCGCCGTGGCGCAGGCGTTTTTGTCACCGCCATGCCCACCGACTACGCCTTGGGTCGCCGCGTGCGGTTTCATCAAAACGTTCTGGCCTCAGGCCGCACCCCGTCTCGGCAAATCCTGCGCCAAGAAACCCGTCCCGCAGACCCCGGTGAGGCCGCTGCCCTAACGCTCCCTGCAGGCGCTTTGGTGCAGGTGATCGAAGGCCTGTCGCTCGCCGATGGCACCCCCTTGGCGATGTTCCGCTCGATCTTCCCCGCCACCCGCTTCCCGCATCTGCTGGACACAATCGCACGTCTCGGCTCCGTCACCGCCGCCTTGGCCGAGGCAGGCGTCGGCGATTACACCCGCGTGGAAACCCGCATCACCGCACTTGCCGCCGATGCGCTGTTGGCACTGCATCTGCGTTTGGCCCAAGGTGCTCCACTGCTGCGCTCCGTCGCAGTCAACGTCGATGCCGCAGGGCAACCCATCGAGTTTGGCACCACATGGTTCGCAGGCGACCGCGTCACCTTAACCGTCTCGCCAGAAGGCTCAGAATCCGCGCCGCCTGTGGATAAACTGTCATAACCCCGTTGCGTGGCCCTGTTATTCCAGCCGACAACCCCCAGTTGCCCCCGTTCCCGGAGCCCGAAATGCCGCTGCCCTTGCCCCCCCTGCGACTGACTGGCGCGCATATTTTGCGTGACGGCGCGATGCAGCAGCGCTCCATCGGGCTGGCGGATGGCAAGATCACCCGCGGCCCGTTGCCCGAGGTGGACCTCACAGGATTCCTGATCCTGCCCGGCATCATCGACCTGCATGGCGACGGCTTTGAGCGTCACATGGCCCCGCGCCCCTCTGCCCCGTTCCCGCTGGCGGCTGGCTTGGCGTCGTTTGACCGCGAGGCTGCCGCCCATGGCGTCACCACCGCCTATCTGGCGCAGGGTTGGAGCTGGGAAGGCGGCCATCGTGGCCCCGATCATGCCGAAGCCTTGATGGTGGCGCTGGACAGCTACCGCGCGCAATCGCTGACCGATCTGCGCCTGCAAATCCGTGCCGAGACGCATCTGGTGTCTGAAACCACCCGCCTGATCGCCGCCGTGAAACGCCACCGGATCAGCTATGTGGTGTTCAATGATCATCTGTCAGAAGGCCTGCACATGGCCCGCATCGCGCCGACCGATTTCGCGGCTTGGGCGCGTAAGGTCGGCAAAACCGCCGAGGAACTCGCTGAAGCCATCGAATCCGCCGCTGCCCGCGCCAAAGAAGTGCCGCGCAGCCTTTGCACGCTGGCCGAAACTTTCGATGCTTTAGGCGTGCTGTACGGCAGCCACGACGACCCCGATGGCGAGACACGCGAGTTCTACTCGATGATCGGCGCGAAAATCGCCGAATTCCCGCTGACCCGCCGTGCGGCTTCGGCCGCCCATGCGATGATGAGCCCGGTGATCATGGGCGCACCCAACGTAGTGCGGGGGCGCTCACAGGCCGGGAATGTCTCGGCGCTGGCTTTGGTGTCGGACGGGCTTTGTGATGTGTTGGTCTCGGATTATCACATCCCCGCGCTGCCCTTGGCGGTCTGGGGGCTGGTCGATCGCGGCGTGATGGGGCTGGCGCAGGCTTGGGCTTTGGTTTCTTCGCGCCCGGCGGAGATCATGCGGCTGCTGGATCGCGGTCGGTTGGAGCCGGGATTGCGCGCCGATATGGTGATCGTGAATGCCGAAACGCGCGGCATTGAAGCCACGATTTCGGCCGGGCGGCTGAGTTATATGGCAGGCGAAGCCGCACGGCGGTTTGTCAGCCAGCCCGAGGCCTTGCGGTTGGCGGCAGAGTGACCTGAAACGGGTGCCGTCCGCAGGGCCATCGAAGCCCTTTGGACGGCGCTGCCGGGGATAGGTTGGACGGGCGGTTTGAACTTGCCGTGGCAACGCCGCAGGAGGGGCCTCGATGGTCCCGAGGGCGGCACTTGGCTTGCGGTCAGCCGTGGTATTTCTCTAGGAAAGCCTCCACGGGCAAGCTGCGGAAATCGGGCAGGGCGGTGCGCAGCACCTCATGACTCCAATCCCACCACGCGAGGGCTTGCAGCCGTTCGGCGATCTGCGTGGGGAAGCGGGCGCGTAAGGGCATGGCGGGGAGGCCTGCGACGATCATATAGGGAGCAACATCTTTGGTCACGACCGCTCCGCTCGCGATCACGGCACCTGCGCCGATCGTGACATCGGGTTTGATGATCGCGCCGTGGCCGATCCAAGTGTCGGGACCGATGATCGTGCGGCGGGCGTGGCGGGCTTGGAAGAAGGCGTCGTCATCAGCGGCATCCTCCCAATAGGCGCTGCTGCGGTAGAGGAAATGGTGCAGGCTGGCGCTGGCCATTGGGTGGTCGGTGGGACCGATCCTTGTCATCGCGGCGATGTTGGCGAATTTTCCGACCGTGGTGTTGGTGATATCGGAGAATTGGTCGCAGTAGGCGTAGTCTTGGAAGGTGGAATTGAGGATGCGGCTGAAGCGGCCGACCTCGCAATAGGCACCGAAAGTCGCGTTTTTGATCTGGCAATCGGGGTGGATCAGCGGGGTGTCGGCGGAGAGTTTGGTCATTGCGAGCTTTCTTGTCCACGCGTGGACAGGGATGTAGATTATTATATTTCAAGGGGTTATCAAGGTGGGCGTTTACGGATTGTTAACGATTTGACCTATCAACAGGTGCCGTCCTCAGCGGCATCGAGCCGCTTGGACGGCGCTGCCGGGGACAGGTTTCGCGGACGGTTTCAAGACGGCAGCGGCAGCAGCCGCAGGAGGTGGCTCGATGCCACCGAGGGCGGCTTCTGGTTGATGGAGGCGGTTTTGGGTTTGAGGCAGGAGCCTCCGGCGGGGATATTTTGCCAATTTGAAATGTTTGGGCGACTGCTTTACCGCCCGATCAGTTTGCGGCGCAGCCAGCCGGAAAAGCTGTCCATCGCCATCACCATGAACACGATCAGGATCATGTAATAGGCGACATCTTCCCAATCCTTTTGGGTGATGATGGCTTGGGTGAGCAACAGGCCGATGCCGCCGCCGACGATGGCACCGATCACGGTGGCGCTGCGGGTGTTGGATTCGAGGTAATACAGCACTTGTGACAGCAAGATTGGCGCGATTTGGGGAAGTACGCCGAAGCGGGCGCGTTGAAGCGGGCCTGCGCCGGTGGAGCGGATGCCTTCGACTTGCTTCTCGTCGATATTCTCCAAGGCTTCTGAGAAGGTTTTGCCAAATGTGCCGCTGTCGGTGAGCAGGATCGCCAAGGCCCCTGTCATCGGACCGGGGCCGAAGGCGCGTGATAGGATGATGGTCCAGATCAGGCCATCGACGCCGCGCACAAAGTCGAACAGGCGGCGGAAGGCGAAGCGGACGGTGCGGATTGGGGTGAAGTTGGAGGCGGCGAGAAACGCCAGCGGCAAAGCGATCAGCGCCGCCCCCATGGTGCCAAGGAAGGCCATCAGCACGGTTTCAAACAAAGCCCAAGCCACATCGCCGTGGTGCCATTGTTTGTTGTGCCAGAATTCCGACGCCATGTAGCTGAGGTTGCTGCGGGTGGGGTCGAGGCGTTCAGCCCCCAGCATCGCGGTCAACTGACCGTAGCTTTTGCCGTAGAACGGGCTGTCGAGGGTGAAGAAGAACAAAGCCCAGCCGGGTTGGTATTTGAACGTCTCCACCTTGGAGCGCGAATAGGCGAAGCGGCCTTGCGGGGTGGTGACAGAGATGCGGGTGTCCGTGACGTTGATCCAAGCGGGGATCGGCGTGGGTGCTGTCAGTTTCAGCTTGCTGCCTTCGGGCTCAATGTCGATCACGCCATAGCCGGGGACCGCATAGCGCGCGCCCTGGGTGTCGTAGGTGACGATGTTACCTTTGCCGAGGTCGATGGTGGTGGTGTCACCGCTGACCTTGACCCAAGCCGGGTATTGGTTGGGGGCATAGGTGGCTTTCGCTTCGCCTTCAATCGAGACGCTCACCTTGTCGGTGCGGTTGTCGCGGGTGACATGGGTTTTATAGGCGACGAAATCGGACAGCAGGATCTTGGCGTTGTCCATCTTTGCGCGGGCGGCGAGGCCGGGGATGTCGAAGCTGATGAACAGATAGCTGAGATACAGCAGGATCAGCAGCGGAATCGCAAAGGCGGTCAGGCGACGGGTTTTGAAGCGGCGTTGCACGGTGTGATACGGGCTGCCGAATTGGATGGCATCGGTCATGTTATTGCCCCTTTACCAAGCGGTTGCGGGCGTATCCCGACAGTTGATCGAAGACCACGATGGCGCAGAACAAGAGGGCGAAGATGGCGACGACCTGATCGTATTTGCCGCCGCCCCATTGCATCGCCAGTTTCAGATCATAACCGATGCCGCCGGAACCGACGAAACCGAGGATGGCAGAGGCGCGGATGTTGATCTCGAACCTGAGCAGCGCGTAGCTGAGCCAGTTCGGGGCGACTTGCGGCAGAATGCCGAGCCAGATTTGCTGGCTCCATGATGCGCCGGTCGAGGCAAGGCCTTCGACGGGTTTCAGGTCGGCGTTCTCGGCGGATTCCGAGAACAGTTTGCCCAAAGCGCCTGCGGTGTGGAAGGCGATGGCGAGCACGGCGGGGACCGGGCCGCCGCCGAGGATGAATATCAGCACGAGGGCGATAACGATCTCCGGGATGGCGCGCATGATGTCGGCAGTGCGGCGGAACAGCGGGGTGAGCAGCGGGAAGCGGGCGAGATGGCGGGTGGAGCCGAGGGCGAGGAACGCGCCAAACGCACCGCCCAGCAGGGTGGCTGCGGCGGCGATGTTGAGGGTTTCGATCAGCGAGGGGAAATGTTCGACCAGCAGGGCGGGCAGGTTGGCGCGGTTCTGCCATGCTTCGGACAGGACTTCGGCCGGGAAGGCGGGCAGTTGGTGCAGGCCGGACAGGAAATCGCCTGCGTTGCGGTCTTGAGCGGTTTTGAAGCCAGACGCCATCAGCGCCACAAACAGGATCAGCAGGATGAAGCCATAGAGCCGCTTGCGGCGGGACTGGTGGATATAGGCCTCGGTGGGGTTCGACAGGTTCGGGCGCTTGCCCGGCTCTGGCCCGAAGGTGATGTCAACCATGTCGCCTCCAATGAAAAACCGGACCCGCTTGCGCGGGCCCGGCAGATGGTGCTGAAATTACTCGCCCGACAGTTTGCGGGCTTCGACAATGCCGAGGAACATGTCGTGGGTGGCGGGGACGAAGTCTTTGGCTTCACCCGATGCCACGCCGTAAGCGCATTTCGGGTCGGTTTCCCACAGATCGGCGGTCAGCTTGGTGACTTTGGCTTTCACATCATCGGGGAGGGCAGCGCGCACCACCATCGGACCTTCGGGGATCAGTTTGGAGCGCCAGATTTCCACAAGATTGTTCATGTCCACGAGGCCAGCATCCGCCGCTTTGCGGAAAGCGCCCGAAGAATAGCCGTCTTCCCAGTTGCCATCGCCATCGGCCCAAGACACGCCTGCGTCGAAATCGCCGTTGGCGACGCCGACGATGGTCTGCTCATGACCGCCGGAGAATTTCACTTCGCCGAAGAACTTATCCAGCGGGCCGTATTTGGCGATCAGTTCAGCGGCGGGCACGAGGTAGCCGGAGGTCGAGTTCGGCTCACCAAAGGCGAATTTCTTGCCCTTGGCGTCCTCAACGGATTTGATGCCCGAGTCGGTGCGGGCAAAAGCGATGGAATAATAGCCGGTGGTGCCGTTCAGGTTTTCTTTGGTCAGCTCGACGGTCACAGCGTTCGGGTCGGTCAGGTAGATCTTGGCATAGGCCGACGCGCCGAGCCATGCCATGTCCAGCGTGCCGCCCAGCAGGCCCTGGATCACGCCATCGTAGTCAGCCGGGGTGAAGACTTTGACCGGAACACCCAGCTCTTTTTCAATCGCGGCGCGGTAGCATTCATTCGAGGTCATGCGGTCTTGGGCGTTCTCGCCGCCCAAGATGCCGATGTTGAATTCTTTCAACTCTTGCGCATGGGCAGAGGTGATGCAGGTGGTGGCAGCCAGAACGGCAAGCAGCTTTTTCATGGTCGTCTCCAGATTGGGCTTTGTGGGCCGGGTAAACTTGGTGAGGGGTCAGGCCAGCATCGACTCGGCATAGGCGTCGTCTTTTGGCCCGGTGATGGCGGTCGATGTGGCGGATTCGTTGAAAGTGGCGTCGGCGCCGTAGATGTCGCGGGCGACGCCGGTGGTGAGTTGGTCCGGCGTGCCGTCAAACACCACGCGGCCATCGCGCATCCCGATCACCCGGTCGCAGTAGCGCCGCGCGGTGTCGAGCGTGTGCAGGTTGGCGATCACCATGCGGCCATCTTCCTCGTGGATGCGGCGCAGGGCGTCCATCACCACTTGCGCGTTCATCGGGTCAAGGCTGGCGATGGGTTCATCAGCAAGGATCACCTTGGGGTCTTGCATCAGCGCGCGGGCGATAGCGACGCGTTGCTGTTGGCCACCCGACAAAGCCTCGGCGCGTTTCGGGGCTTGTTCGGCGATCCCCAAACGTTCCAGAATCTGCATTGCGCGGGTGATGTCGGCATCCGACCACAGGTTGAACATGGTGGCAAAAGTGGAGCGTTGGTTCAGCAAACCATGCAGCACGTTTGAGGCCACATCCATCCGCGGCACCAGATTGAACTGCTGAAAAATCATCGCGCATTGGCCTTGCCAGCTGCGCTTTTCGGCCCCGTTCAGGGTTAACACATTGCGGCCTTCAAAGACGATCTCGCCGGAACTGGCATCGGTCAGGCGGTTCATCATCCGCAGCAAAGTTGACTTGCCTGCGCCGGAACGCCCGATCACGCCGACAAAAGCCGAGCGGTCGATTTCAAAGCTGACATTATCCGCGGCGGCTTTGTGACCGAACAGGCGTGTGACGTTTTCGACCTTGAGCATTGCGGCCCCCTTTTGATTGAGGGGCTGATACGCGGGATTCGTGACGCTTGGTTATCGAAGCTGTGACGCTTGGGTAACAAAACCCGCCCTGCGCAAGTGTTTGCTATGACATAGAAACTTCATCACTCCGTTACCTATCCGTCATGCAGCCCCCCTAGATCACCGCCTTAGCAACCGTCGCGGCAAACCCCGGCGGGTCGGCTTAACAGGAGACTTCCATGACCGTTTTCAAAACCTTGACCTCAGGCGTTAGCCTGCTGGCGATGCTGGTGGCTGGTGCTGCTTCGGCGCAAAGCTTGGACGAAATCACCGCAGCGGCGAAAGCTGAAGGCAACCTGACCACCATCGCTTTGCCGCATGACTGGTGTGGCTATGGCGCGGTACTGGAGGGGTTCAAGAAGAAATACCCCGAGATCGCTGTGAACGAACTGAACCCGGATGGCTCGTCGGCGGATGAGCTGGAAGCCGTGCGTGCCAACAAAGGCAACACCGGCCCGCAAGCGCCTGACGTTCTCGACGTTGGCCTGTCGTTTGGCCCGGCTGCCAAAGAAGAAGGCCTGATCCAGCCGTATAAAGTCAGCACCTGGGACAGCATTCCGGCCGAGGCCAAGGATGCCGATGGCTTCTGGTATGGCGATTATTATGGTGTGATGTCGTTCATCGTGAACACCGATATGGTCAAGAACGTGCCAGCAGATTGGGCCGATCTGATGAAGCCGGAATACGCGGGCGCGTTCGCTTTATCGGGCGATCCGCGTTCGGGCAACCAGCCGCTGATGTCGGTGATGGGCGCGGGCATGGCGATGGGCGGCAAACCCGGCGCTGAATCTGCTGCCAAGGGTCTGGAGTTCTTTGCGGGTCTGAACAAAGCGGGCAACTTTGTTCCGGTCGCTGGCAAAACCGGCACCATCGCACAGGGCGCGACCCCGATCGTTGCGGCTTGGGACTACAACGCTTTGGCTTGGCGCGACACTTTGGCTGGCAACCCGAAGGCTGAGGTTATCGTTCCGGCGTCCGGCACTGTTGCAGGTGTTTATGTGCAGGCGATCAGCGCATACGCACCGCATCCGAACGCAGCAAAACTGTGGATGGAATACCTCTATTCAGACGAAGGCCAACTCGGCTGGTTGAACGGCTATTGCCACCCGATCCGCTTCAATGACCTCGCCAAGCGCGACGTGATCCCGGCGGATATGCTGGCAAAACTGCCGCCAGCTGCTGCTTATGAAAAGGCTGTGTTCCCGACTTTGGAAGAGCAAGCTGCGCATAAAGAAGCCGTGACCGCTGGTTGGGATGCAACCGTGGGCGTCAAGGTCGAGTAATCTTTTAACCCTCTCCCGGCATCCGCTGGGGGAGGGTTTCCTTTTGGGGTCATAGACATGAGAAGTTCTCGCCTTTGGCGCGCCCTGCCGTGGAACGGCTTGGGGGTATTGCCATTTCTGCTGTTCGCGCTGCTGTTTTTACTGCTGCCCACCGCGAACATCGTGGCGGGGGCGTTTGTGGACAGTGACGGCGGCTTTACACTGAAAAACATTTTCAATATCTTCACGCCCGAAATTATGAATGCGTTCTGGCTGTCGATCCGCTTAAGTTTCACCTCGGCCCTGATCGGCTGCATCTTGGGCTTTGCGATTGCCTTGGCGGTGGTTTTGGGCGGCTTGCCCAGTTGGATACGCGGCGTGGTGATGACGTTTTCCGGGGTGACTTCGAACTTCGCCGGGGTGCCGTTGGCCTTTGCCTATGTGGCGACTTTGGGCCGGGTTGGCTTTGTGACGTTGCTGCTGCGCGACTGGTTTGGGGTGAATATCTACGCTTTGGGCTTCAATATGATCAGCTTTTGGGGGCTGGTCGCGGCCTATGTGTTCTTCCAGATCCCGCTGATGGTGCTGATCATTACCCCCGCGATTGACGGGCTGAAGCGCGAGTGGCGCGAGGCGGCGGAGGTTTTGGGGGCAACGGGCGGGCAGTATTGGCGCATGGTGGCGCTGCCTGTGCTGGGGCCGTCGCTGCTGGGGACGCTGGCGCTTTTGTTCGCCAATGCCTTTGGTGCGGTGGCGACGGCGATTGCGCTGACCGGATCGCTGCTGTCGATCGCCCCAATCCTGCTGTTCAACCAAATTCGCGGCGATGTGCTGCAAGACCCGCATCTGGGCTATGCTCTGGCCTTCGCGATGATCGTGATCACCGGGATTTCCAACGGGGTTTATGTGGTGATGCGCAGCCGCGCCGAGAGGTGGATCAAATGAAGCGCATCCTGTCTTGGGCCGCGATTGCGGTCGGCGTGGTGTATTTCTTCCTGCCGCTGGTGGGGATGCTGGAATTCTCATTGAAGATGCGGCGCGGCGAGTATTCGCTGGACGCCTACGCTTCCGTCATGGGCGATCCGCAGTTTCAGGCGACCTTTGGCTATTCGGTGCTGATGGCCTGTCTGACCATCGTGTTCGGCGTGCTGGTGGTGGTGCCGACGGTGTTCTGGGTGCGCCTCAAACTGCCACGCCTGCGCCCGTTTATGGAGTTTATCACCCTGCTTCCGCTGGTGATCCCGCCGATTGTGATCGTGTTTGGCTATATCCGTTTGTTCAATACTTCCAGTTGGTTGCCGCTGACGGGGACGACGTTTGGCACCGATTTCCTGCTGATGTGCGGCTATGCGGTGCTGGCGCTGCCCTATATGTATCGCGCGGTGGATACCGGCCTCGCGGCGATTGATCTGCGCACGCTGACCGAAGCCGCGCAGAGCCTTGGGGCTGGGTGGATCACGGTTCTGGCGAAGGTGATTTTGCCGAATGTGCTGGTTGCGGTGCTGTCAGGGGCGTTTTTGACCTTTGCCATTGTGATCGGCGAGTATGTCTTTGCGGCCTTGCTGGATCGGCCTGCATTCGGGCCATATCTGGTTTGGGCGGGCGGCAACAAGGCCTATGAACCGGCAGCCCTCGCGGTGATCACCTTCGCGCTGACCTGGGCCTGCATGGTGCTGATCCAGTTCGCGACCAAATTTTCCAAACACACAAGGATGCCGCGCTGATGGCGTATCTCGATCTTTCCGCGCTGCAAAAATCCTATGGCGCGAACCAAGTGGTGAAATCGTTTGATCTGGGTGTGGCGAAGGGCGAGTTCGTCTCGCTTCTGGGGCCGTCGGGCTGTGGCAAGACCACGGTTTTGCGGATGGTGGCGGGGTTTGAAACCCCGACCCAAGGGGCGATCAGGATCGACGGGCAGGATGTGACGCATCTGCGGCCCAATCAGCGCAATATCGGCATGGTGTTTCAAGCCTATGCGCTGTTTCCGAACCTGACGGTGGCGCAGAATGTCGGCTTTGGGTTGAAGATTGCCGGGGTTTCCAGCGCTGAGATCACTGCGCGGGTGGCGGAAATGCTCAGCCTCATTGGCCTGCCAGAGATGGGTGCGCGCTATCCGTTCCAGCTTTCGGGCGGGCAGCAGCAGCGGGTGGCTTTGGCGCGGGCTTTGGCGCCTAGGCCGAGGGTGTTGTTGCTGGATGAGCCGCTGTCGGCGCTGGATGCGAAGATCCGGGTCAGCTTGCGGGCGGAAATCCGGGAAATTCAGCGCAAACTGGCCATCACCACGATTTTCGTCACGCATGATCAGGAAGAAGCCTTGTCGATGTCAGACCGGGTTGTGGTGATGAACGGCGGGCGGGCGGAACAGGTGGGTGCGCCGTTTGAGATTTATAACCACCCGAAGACGCGGTTTGTGGCGCAGTTTGTCGGCACGTTGAACACTTTGGACGCGGTTGTGACCGATGCCGCCAACGGCGTGGTTTCGGTGCAAGGCCAGCCGTTGCGACTGCCGCAGGCGATTGCGGCGCAAGCGGGGGCGACGGTCGGATTGGCTTTGCGGCCAGAGGTGGTGCAGTTGCAGGTGGGTGCCGGTCTGGCAGCACAGGATAGCCTTGCTTTGCCGGGGCGGATTGCAGCGGTGGATTTCTTGGGTGCGGTGATCCGGGTTAAGGCCGAGACGGCGGCGGGTGTGATCTCGCTTGATCTGTTCAACCGTCCCGATGCGCCGCCGCCTCCGCTTGGCGCGGAAGTATCGGTGCAGTTTCGCGGCCAAGATGTGATCGTTTTGGCCTAAGCCTTGGGGCGCGACAGCCAGCGCGCAAGGCTTGGGCCAAGCAGCAGCACCAGCAAAAACCGCGCCATATGCATCGTCATCACAAAAGCCACATCGACGGGGGTGGAAGCCGCGATGATGGCGATGGAATCCATTCCGCCGGGGCTGGTCGCCAGATAAGCGGTCAGCGGATCAATCCCGGCAAAATGGACCAGCGCCCAAGCCGCCCCGCCACAGACCGCGATCAGCACAAGGATTGAGGCCAGCACGATGGGAAACGCCCGCATCGCATGGCCCAAAGTGGCAGGCGTAAAGCGCAAACCGATGGTCCAGCCGATCACCGCATAGGTCAGCGCCAACAGCCACGGCGGCAGATAAATCTGCATCCATGCGGTCTGCATCAACACCATGCCTGCGGCGATTGGCAGCAGAAAGGTTGCGCCGGGCAGGCGCATCCGCTGGCCGATCAGCGCCAGAACCACAGCCAGAACAACGGTTTGAACGATACCCAATATCGGCTGATCGGGGAACCAGATCACGTTTGGCATCGTGCTGCCCGCCACGCCAAACGCCCGCGCCACCACCGACGCGGCCACCGCCACGCAAGCCACCCGCAGGTATTGCATGAAGGCGACCAGCCGGATGTCGGCACCGTAAGCGTCCGACAGCAGCACCATCGCCGAGGCAGCCCCCGGCGATGATCCCCAGATTGCCGTGGTTCCGGGCAGGATGCCGGATCGCGCGATAACCCATCCCAGCAGCGCCGAAGCGGCCATCGTCCAAAGGGTTCCGGCCAGCACGATCGGCCAATCAGCCGCGACTTCCGCCATCATCGACAGCGGCAGCACTGTCGCCACCATCAGCCCGACCAAGCCTTGCGCCGCCGTCATCGCGGCTGCGGGCAAGGGCACGCCATAGCCGCGCAGGGCGAGGATGATCGCGGCCACCATCGGCCCCAACAGCAAAGCGGCGGGCAGGTGTAGCCACTCAAACCCGGTGGTGATCGCGGCCGACAGCAGGGCAAGACCCACCCAGCGCAGGGCGCGCGGATACAACTTCGGCGGGGTGT
Organism: Pseudomonadota bacterium; assembly: GCA_040387915.1. Taxonomy (GTDB): domain Bacteria; phylum Pseudomonadota; class Alphaproteobacteria; order Rhodobacterales; family Rhodobacteraceae; genus Cypionkella. The sequence continues at coordinate 103,839 of JAZKCV010000003.1, read as the reverse complement.
TCGGCGGCGACAAGGGCTGTCCTTCGGGCAGGCGATACGGCTTTCCTATCTTGCGCAGCGGGCAAGGGCAATCTGTGGTGGCAATCGGCGGCGATGCTCTGGACAGCCGCGCTTGCGCCTGCCAGTTTGGCCGTGACCCCCTGCCCAAGGCCATGATGAACCCTGTTTTCAGCGCCACTCTTGCACCCGAACACAGCCAAAGCTTTGCCATTCTGGGCGATGTTGGTGCGCCGATTTTCGCCATTTGGATTGCCCGCCATGCCCGCCGTCTGGGCCTGCGCGGCGCGATTTTGCACCATGATGCCGGGCGGTTGGAGATGGTGGTGACGGGTCTGCCCGACCTTTTGGACGCGATGGCTTTGGGCTGTAGTTTGGGCCCGCAAGAGGTCTGGGTCGAACAGATTGACCGGGCCCAGATTGCGCTGCAAAATCTTAACGAATTTGCTTCGATCAGCGATTAACTTATGATCATATGTAGGTGTGGTGCTGAAATTTACGGCATCCGTCACGCGGGGTAAGGGGCGGTTTCGCAATAGCCCTTCCGGTTTTGGCGGCGGCGATGAAACTTCGGCGGGGGAATGCGGGGATAGGATGACGATGTGGGTGGCGAACGGTCTGTCGCAGGATTTGCCTGCGGGCGTCGTGATGGCGGGCGCGTGGCAGGGCGCGGAGCTGGCAATCTGGCGTTCCGCTGCGGGTCGGCTGTCGGCTTGGGGCGACCGCTGCCCGCATCGTGGCATGCGGCTGTCGCATGGCTTTGTGCGCGGCGAAACCCTGTCCTGCATCTATCACGGCTGGACCTATGGCAGCGATGGCGCGTGCCGCAAAATCCCTGCGCATCCGGCGATGGCCCCACCCGCCGCGATCAAGGCCGAGGTATATCAATGTGTTGAGGCAGATGGGGTGATCTGGGTTGCGCCTGCGGGGACTGACGCGGCGCTGCCCGATCTGGGCGGGCTGGCAGCGGTGCGCTCGGTGGCGTTGCAGGCGGATCGCGCGGCTTTGGCGGCGGCTTTGCCGGGATTTGTAGCGCAAAGAGACATTTTGCGCGGCCAAGTCGCGGGCGCTGCCGTGGCCTTGGCGTTGCAAGATCGCGCCACGGGGTTGGGCCTGCATCTGTTGGGCGTGGGCGATCCTGTTGCTTTGTCGCGCTGGCTGGATGGCGTGGTGCGCTTGGCGGAAGAAGGGGCTTTGGCATGATCCCGGATGTGGTGCTGAACGAATGGTATCCGGTGGCGATGGCCGCCATGGTTGGGCCGTGGCCGGGGCGGCAGACCATGCTTTTGGGCAGCGAGATCAACGTGTTCTTGGATGGGGACGCGATTGTGGTGCGCGGGGCGGCGGGCGATCTGGCCGTCACTCTGGCTTACGGCCATGTCTGGGCCTGCCCCGGCACCCCGGCGCATCCGTTGTTCCCGATCCCCGAAGCCGCTCAACCGGGGCGACGTTTGGTCGATTGCGGCGTGGTGCGGGTGAAATGCTCGCCCCTGCGCGCGGTGGAAAATTTCCTCGACATCGCGCATTTTCCCTTCGTGCATACCGATGTTCTGGGCGCCGAACCGCATACCGAAGTCGGCCGCTACGACGTGCAGATCCGCGAGGACAGCGACGAGGTTTGGGCGACCAAGGTGCATTTCTACCAACCCCAAGCCGCGAAATCGGCAGCGGGCGGGATTGTGACGGAATACATGTATCGGGTGGCGGCCTCGACCTCGGCGGTGCTGTACAAGACCTGCCCGAACAACCCCGACGAATGGGATGTGATCGGGATTTTCGTCCAGCCCTTGACCGAGGAGTTGTGCGAGGTTTGGCCGTGGATGGCCCTGTTTGATGACACCACGCCGCAAGCCGATCTGATCCAGTTTCAGCAGATGATCTTCCTGCAAGACCGCTCAATTCTGGAGAACCAGATCCCCCGACTTTTGCCGTTGGACCCCGGCAAAGAGATCCCAACGCAAGCTGACCTCACCTCGATCGCCTATCGCCGCTGGCTGAAACGCAAGGGGCTGACGTACGGCGCGCAGATGGTGGCGGCATGAAGCTATATGATTATGTCCTCTCCGCCAGCTGCTACAAAATCCGGCTGATGGCGGCGCTGATGGGCGTCAAACTGCACACCGAGGCGGTGGATTTCCACCCCGGTCGCGCGCATAAATCCACAGCGTTTCGCGCGCTGAACCCCGCCGGAACGCTGCCTGTTCTGGTCGATGGCAATCTGACGCTGACCGAAACCACCGCCATGCTGGTGTATCTCGCGCGCGGCACCTGGCTGGGCAACCCGACGCCAACTTCCGCCGCGAAAGTCCAGCAATGGCTGGCGTTCTCGGCGCGGCTTGGGGCAAGCCTCGGCATGGCGCGGCTGCATGATATGCTGCTTTATCCCGGCGATATTGACGCCTTGCGCCGCGCGGGCATAGACGCCCTGCGCGAGTTGGAATCCCACCTGACCGAGGCGCGGTTTCACGGCCATATTTTCCTGACGGGCGACATGCCAACCATCGCCGACATCGCCTGCTTTCCGAACGTGGCACTTGCCCCCGATGGCGGCGTGTCGCTTGACGATTACCCCTCCATTCGCCTGTGGTCGCGCGCTATCCGCGCACTGCCGGGCTTCATTGAAATGCCCGGCATCCACCGCCTGCACGAACTGAAACCCGCCCCCGAAGCCGTGCCGCCGCTGGAGTCTTTGCCATGAGTTACCTGCTGAAAAACTGCGCCGCGATTGTGACCTCGGCATCCGATCTGGTGCTGGCGGGGCAGGATATGCTGATCGAAGGCAAGCAGATTGCCGCGATTGGCCCCAACCTGCACGCTCCCGGCGCGGAAGTGATCGACGCCTCTGGCTGGTTCATCTACCCCGGCCTGATCAACACCCACCACCATTTCTTTCAATGCTTTGTGCGCAACCGCGCCGATCTGGATTGGACCAAGCTGTCGGTGATCGAATGGCTGGATCTGATCTATCCGATCTTCTCGCGCCTGACCGAGGATCAGTTTTACCACTCGTCCGTCGTGGCCCTTGCCGAGTTGATCAAACACGGCTGCACCACGGCGTTTGACCACCAATATAACTTCCCCCGCCATGCCGGATCGCGGATTGTGGATCGGCAGTTTGAGGCCGCCGATCTGCTTGGCATCCGCTTTCATGCAGGGCGCGGTGGCAACACGATGCCGAAATCCGAAGGCAGCACGATCCCGGATGAGATGCTGGAGACCACCGCGCAATTCATCGGTGATTGTGAGCGGTTGATTGACACTTATCATGACGCAAGCCCCTTCGGTATGCGCCAAGTGGCGGTGGCCCCCTGCCAGCCCGTCAACTGCTATAAGGACACGTTTGAGGAATCTGTCCGCCTCGCTCGTGACAAAGGCGTGCTGCTGCACACCCATGTCGGCGAAGGCGAAAGCCCGGTGATCGAGGCGCGCACAGGCCGCAGAACGGTGCAATACCTTGAGGAGATGGGGTTTTCCGGCCCCGACACCTGGTATGCGCATTGCTGGGAGTTGACCCACGGCGAACTCGCGCAGATGGCCGCGACCAAAACCGGAGTCTCGCATTGCCCCGAACCCGTCTATCTGGTGGGGGCCGAAGTCACCGATATTCCGGCGATGCAGGCGATGGGTTTGCGTGTGGGTCTGGGCTGCGATGGCGCGGCGTCGAATGACAATTCTAACCTGATGCACACCATCCACTCCGCCTATATGCTGCAATGCTTGGCAGCCTCGACCCGCAAACATCCCGTGCCAGACCCCAGCGCTTTCCTTGGCTATGCCACTCAAGGCGGCGCTGATTTGTTGGCGCGCAGAGACTTGGGCCGCCTCGCCCCCGGCATGGCTGCCGACCTGTTCGCCATCGACACCCGCCGTCTGGAATATGTCGGCACCCGCCACGATCCCGCCAGCCTGATCCCGAAAGTCGGCGTCGGTCGCCCGGTTGATATGACGATGATCAACGGCCGTATCGTCTGGCGTGACGGCCAATTTCCCGGCCTTGATGAGCGCGATCTTTTCACCAAAGCCGAAGCCTCTTTTCACCGCATCCTGTCTTGACCCAAAATCCCAAAGGAAACCCGATGACCCAAACCCGCCGCTCTTTCCTGAAATCCACCCTTGCTGCCAGCACCGCGATGGCACTGCCGATCCCGGCCTTTGCCGAAGGCGAGGTGCTGAACGTCGCCCTGATCGTGCCCTCGCCCGCCGCTGATGTCGGCTGGTCGCACACGCTGGAACTTGGCACCAAGGCGCTGGAGGCCGAATATGGTGACAAGATCAAGGTGACGCTGTTGGAGAATATCGCCGAAGGCCCCGACGGCGACCGCATCATGAACAAGACCGTGGCGGATGGGAACACCTTCCTGATCCTCGGCTCGTTCGGCTATATGAATGGCGGGCTGAAGCTGGCCAAGGCGCACCCAGAGGTCTCGATCCTGCACGCGTCTGGCTATCAGACCGCGCCGAATTTCTCGCCCTTCGGCGCGCGCTATTATCAGGGCACTTACCTGATGGGGATGGCGGCGGCATCTTTGTCGAAATCGAAGAAACTCGGCTGCGTCGGCGCGTTTGCGATCCCCGAACTGATCACCTCGATCAACGCCTTCACCTTGGGTGCGCAATCGGTGGACCCGGCGATTGAGGTGAATGTGGTCTGGGTGAACTCGTGGTTTGACCCGGCGTCGGAGCAGGAAGCCGCGAAAGCGCTGCTGGCGCAGGGCTGCGACGTGGTGTTCTCGAACGCCCAAGACACGCCTTCGGTGGTGGCTGCGTGTGAGGAGGCTGGGGCCTATGTGTTCAACCTGAACTCGTCGATGAAAACCTATGCGCCGAAGAAATATCTGGGCGTGGTTGGCACCGATTGGGCGCCGTATTTCAAGGCATCGGTGGCGGCACATCTGGCGGGCACTTTCGCAGGCGCTTCGGCGTGGCTGGGCATGGCCGATCAATGCGTGTTCGTCGCCGATTGGAACCCCGATATTGCCCCCGATATGGTGGCGAAGATTGAGGCGGTTCATGCCACCCTGCTGGATGGTACATTCAGCCCCTTCACCGGGCCGTTGACCAACCAAGATGGGGCCGAGGCTGTGCCGGCAGGCACCACCCTGGGCGATGATGCGATCCTGTCGATGGATTGGCATGTCAAGGGCGTGACCACGCCGCTGCCGAAGTAAGCCGATGGCCGCGCTGTTATCTTTGCAAGCTGTGTCAAAGCGTTACGGCGCGGTGCAGGCCAATGCCGGGATTGATCTTGTGGTCGATCCCGGCTCGATCCATGCCATTCTGGGTGAGAATGGCGCTGGCAAATCGACGCTGATGAAGCTGATTTACGGGGTGGAGACGCCGGACGCAGGCGCGATCCTGTGGAAGGGCAAGCCCGTTACGCTGTCTAGCCCCGCCGAGGCGCGGGCCTTGGGGATCGGCATGGTGTTTCAGCACTTCTCGCTGTTTGAAACCCTGTCAGTGGTGCAAAACATCGCGCTGATCGTGCCGGGGCGGAAGGCCGATCTCGCCCGCCGCATCCGGGCTTTGGGCGCGGAATTCGGGCTTGAAGTTGACCCCGAAGCCATGGTGCATGCTTTGTCGGTGGGTGAGCGGCAACGGGTGGAAATCATCCGCAGTTTGCTGCTAAACCCCGAACTGCTGATCCTGGATGAGCCAACCTCGGTGCTGCCGCCGCAAAGTGTGGCGAAGCTGTTCGACACCCTGCGCGCCTTGCAAGCCCGCGGCATGGCGATCCTGTTCATCAGCCATAAACTGGAAGAAATCAAAGAGTTGTGCGACACCGCCACCATCCTGCGCGGCGGTCAGGTGACGGGCCGTTTGGACCCGCGCGGCCATTCCGCCAAAGATCTGGCCACGCTGATGATCGGCCGCGCCATGCCGCCACCCTTGCCTGCGACGCAGCTGGCGGTGGGCGAGGTGCGATTGGAACTCAACAATCTGACCTACCGCAACGACGATCCGTTTGGCGTCTCGCTGGCGGATATTTCCCTGCGCGTCCACAGCGGCGAGATCGTTGGTATCGCCGGAATTTCCGGCAACGGCCAGCAGGAACTGGCCGCGCTGATCTCGGGCGAGGTGGTGCAGGCGGGCGATATGATCCGGCTGATGGGCCAGCCCGTGGGGGCGGTGGGCGTGGCTGCGCGCCGCAAGATGGGCTTTGCTTTCGTGCCGGAAGAACGCTTGGGCCGGGGTGCGGTGCCGGAAATGTCGCTTGCAGACAATGCCTTGCTGACCGCCCACGGCGCGGGCCTTGTGCAGAGTGGCTTTATACGCCGCACACCAGAGCGCGCCTATACCGCTGCCTGCATCGCCCGCTACGACGTGCGCACCCCCGGCCCAGAGGCCGAAGCGGGCGCACTGTCCGGCGGCAATCTGCAAAAATTCATCATGGGGCGCGAGATGATGCTGGACCCCAAACTGCTGCTGGCCTCGCAACCAACTTGGGGCGTCGATATAGGCGCTGCCACCGATATCCGTCAGCGCTTGGTGGCGATGCGCAACGCGGGGGCGGCGATCTTGGTGATCTCGGAAGAACTGGAGGAGTTGTTCCAGATCTGCGACCGCCTGCATGTGCTGCACAAGGGCCATCTGTCGCCATCCTTGCCGACTGCGCAGACCAATGCCGAGGAAGTTGGAACCTATATGATCGGTGCTGGGAAATCGCCTGAGGTGACGGCATGAGGATCAGCTTTATCCGCCGCGAACGCGCCTCTCGCGTGGCCATGCTGCTGGCCCCCATCGCGGCCTTTGCCTGCGCCATCGTGGCCAGCGTGATCCTGTTCACTCTGCTGGGCAAAGCCCCCGGTCAGGCTTTGTATTCGCTGCTGCTGGAACCGTTTCTGACATGGTATAACTTCTCGGAAGTCTTGCTGAAAATGGCCCCGCTGCTGCTGATCGCCCAAGGCCTTGCCATTGGTTTCCGTGCCAATGTGTTCAATATCGGTGCCGAAGGCCAGTTGATCATCGGCGCGATTGCGGCCTCGGCGCTGCCGGTGTGGTATCCGCAGGGCGATAGTGCTTTCATGCTGCCCGCGATGCTGCTGATGGGGGCAGGGGCGGGGATGGCTTGGGCCGGGATCGCCGCGCTGTTTCGCACAAGGTTCAATGCCAATGAAATTCTGGTGACGCTGATGTTGTCGCTGATTGCCGCCCAAGTGTTGAACTATCTGCTGCTTGGCCCGTGGAAAGACCCGCATGGCTTCAACTTTCCGCAAAGCGTGATGTTCCCCGATGCCGCCTTACTGCCGATCCTGCTGCCGGGCACACGGGTGAATATCTCGCTTTTGTTCGCGCTGCTGGCCAGCGTGTTGGCCTATATCCTGATGCGCCACCGCTTTGCCGGCTTTCAACTGCTGGTCGGCGGGTTAGCGCCCCGCGCTGCCCGCTATGCCGGCTTTAGTGAGAGCCGCGCGATCTGGGTCAGCCTGCTTTTGGGTGGTCTGGCCGCAGGTCTGGCGGGGGCGTCGGAGGTGGCAGGGCCCTTAGGACAGCTGCAACGCTCGGTGTCCACGGGATACGGTTATTCAGCGATCATCGTGGCCTATCTCGGCGGCTTGAACCCGTGGGGCATCGTGATCTCGGCTTTCGTGATGTCGGTGATCTACATCGGCGGCGATAATGCGATGGTGTCAGCCGACCTGCCGATTGCTGCGGTTTGGGTGTTCCAAGGCCTGTTGCTCTGCTTCTACCTCGCAGGCCTGACGTTCATCCGCCACAAGGTCAGCTTCATCCGCAAGGCCAAGCCATGAACGCAGTTGATTTCATTCTTGCGGGCATGCTGGCCGCCGCCACGCCGATGCTGCTGGCGGCTTTGGGTGAGATGGTGGTGGAGCGTTCTGGCGTGCTGAACCTTGGGCTGGAAGGCATCATGGCATTGGGTGCGGCTTTGGGGTTTATCACGACTTACACCTACAACAGCCACGCGATGGGGTTTCTGGTGGCCGCTTTGGGTGGCGCCGCGCTGTCCTTGTTGTTCGCGCTGATCGTGCTGGGGTTTGTTGCCAATCAGGTGGCGGCGGGGCTGGCGATTGGGATTTTGGGCACCGGGCTGTCGTCGCTGTTCGGCAAAAGCTTTGAAAGCCTGACGATCAGCGGCTTGCCAAAGCTGCCGCTGCCGCTGCTGTCAGATCTGCCGGTGATCGGGACGCTGTTCTCGCAGGACATCGTCGTCTGGCTGACACTCTGCCTAGCCTTGGTGATCTGGGGTGTGATGAACCATTCCAAACTCGGCCTGATCATCCGGGCGGTGGGCGAGAACCCGCACGCCGCCCGCGCGATTGGCTTTCGGGTTTTGCGGGTGCGTTGTGCGGCGATTGCGTTTGGCGGCGCTTTGGCGGGCATCGCCGGGGCCTATGCCTCAACGGTTTACACGCCCTTGTGGGCTGATGGCATGATCGCCGGGCGCGGCTGGATCGCGCTGGCGCTGGTGGTGTTTGGTACATGGCAAACAGGTCGCGTAGTGTTCGGGGCGTTTTTGTTTGGCGCGCTGTCTTTGGGCGAGCTGACCACCCAAGCCGCAGGCGTCAACGTGCCCTCGCAACTGTTGGCCTGCGTGCCCTATATCGTGACGATCCTGATGCTGGCGGTAATCTCGTCGAACCGCCGCAGGATGCGGCTGAACACGATTGCGTCTTTGGGGCAGCCGTTTGAGAAGTAGGCTTGCTGCATCTATCGGCGGGGGCTCACCCCCGCACCCCGAGGATATTTGCGCACAGAGGATGACAATTTTATTCAAATGGTTCGTAATAGACGGCAGCGGAATGCCCGTTTCGCGGAGATTTAGCGCCCTGCTTGGCAAGGATTTCAACAAAACTGCGCCCGGTCTTTGCTTCGGCACAAAGCACGACCTGCGCCGCCGCACGGGCATCCTCACCGGCATCATGGTGCTGGAAGTCTAGGTTCAGCGCCTGTTTCAGATGACCCAGACCATGGCCGCCGTTGCCTTTGAATTCCGGCCAGGCTCGTCGCGCGATGGTGACGCTGTCGACCCAGTGCAGGCTAGGCACATCCAGACCGTGCCAGCCACAAGCGGCCTCGACCGCGCGTTGATCGAAGCGCGAGTGTTGCACAATCGGCTGTTGCCCCATCAGCGGTGCGAGGGCAGCAATCAGTTCGGGAAACTGTGGCGCGTGGCGGGTTTTGGCCGCATCAATGCCGTGCAATTCGGTGTTGAAATCGGAAAATGGCTCGGCAGGGTCCACAAGCAGGCTGAAATTGTCGATCTGACCCCAATCATCGACGCAAGCCAGACCGACTTGGCAGATGCTATGGGCATTCCGATTGGCGGTTTCGACATCAAAGGCGATGAAGCGGTAGGGCGGTTTCAGGTGGCTGGGGATCATCAACTTGCCTTGGATGTGCTGATCTACTGATACCGCAACGCCTCTATCGGGTCGAGCCTTGCCGCGCGGCGGGCTGGGAAATAGCCAAACACTACCCCGACCAGCGCCGAAAACCCAAACGCCAGTGCCACCACGGCCCCGGAGGGCGCGAACGGGATCGCCATGAATACCGACCCACCATAGGCAATCGCCAGCCCCAAACCGATGCCAACAGCACCGCCCAAAAGCGACAGCACCACCGCCTCGACCAAGAACTGCAGCAAAACCTGCCCCGCGCTTGCCCCCACAGCCAGCCGGATGCCGATTTCCCGCGTGCGCTCTGTCACCGACACCAGCATGATGTTCATAATGCCGATACCGCCGACCAGCAGGCTGACCGCCGCCACCGACGACAGCAGTCCGGTTAACACCGAATTGATGCCGCCGAGCATAGTCGACAGTTCCTTACTATCGGATACGCTGAAATTATCAGCTTGGGTCAAGCCGATCCTCCTGCGCTCGCGCAGCACCGATTGCACCGCTGCAATGCCATCCTGTGCGCTGACCGATTTGCGCAACGCCACCGCGATGGAATCCACGTTCGCGTTGCCCTCCAACCGCCGCTGCACCGCCTTCGCGGGCATCAGCACCAGATCATCCTGATCCTGGCCAAAACTGCCCGAGCCGCGCGCCGACAGCACCCCCAGCACCTGACAGGCGACGTTTTTCACCCTTATGCTTTGGCCCAAGGGATCGGAATTGCCGAACAGTTTGCTCGCAACCGTTTGACCCAGCACACAAACCGCCGATCCGGCGCTTTCCTCATGCGGCTCAAAACTGCGGCCCGTCCGCAAGGCCCAATTCTGCACGCGAGTATAATCGCCGCTGGTGCCATACACCTGCGTGGCCGCATTGGCATTGCCAAACACCACGGTTTGCCCGGAACTGACCACTGGTGCTGCAAAGCCCACCACGGGCAAATCCGCCAAAGCCTCGGCATCTTTCAGACTAAACCTAGGCGCGGCTGCCCCCCCGGTCGGCGGGCCAAAGCCGCGGGTGCCGGGGCGCACGGTCAGCACATTGGTGCCCAAAGCGGCGACGCTGGCGCTGACTTGGGCGGATGAGCCTTGCCCAATCGTCACCATGGCGATCACCGCAGCAACGCCAATCACCACGCCCAGCACGGTCAGAAACGTGCGCAGTTTGTTGCGGATGATCGTGGTGAAGGCGAGGCTGATGGTTTCCCACAACATGTCAGGCGCTCCGCGAGATCGGGGCAGGGGTCTGCGCGTCATGGCTTAACTTGCCATCGGTGAACACCAGCAAGCGCTGGGCGTAAGCCGCGATATCCTCCTCATGCGTCACCATCACAATGGTGATGCCGTCGCGGTTCAGCGCCTGCAACAGCTGCATGATCTCATGGCTGCGCTGGCTGTCGAGGTTGCCTGTAGGTTCATCGGCGAGGATCACCATCGGATCACTGGCCAAAGCCCGCGCTATCGCCACCCGCTGCTGTTGGCCACCTGAAAGCTGCGACGGGTCGTGGTTTTCCCGGCCCTCCAGCCCAACCTTTTTCAACGCCAATCGCGCGCGGGCCACCCTTTGCGCTTTCAGCAAGCCCTTATAGATCAACGGCAATTCGACGTTCTCCAGCGCCGATTGCCGCGCCAGCAGGTTAAAGCCCTGAAACACAAACCCCAGACAATGCCGCCTGAGCAGCGCCCGGCGGTCTTGGTCCAAGTCTTGCACCTCAACGCCCTGAAACAGATATTTCCCCGTCGAAGGCCGATCCAGACAGCCGATGATATTCATCGCGGTGGATTTCCCCGACCCCGACGGCCCCATAATGGCGACAAACTCACCGCGCGCGATGCTCAGATCGACGCCGTCCAGCGCGCGTACTTCCGCCTCACCGCGCCCATAGCTGCGCGACACCCCGGAAAACTGGATCAGCGGTGCCATCAGCGCCCCCCGGCGGTCTGATCGGTGATCACCGCATCGCCTTCCGTCAGATCGCCCGTCACCACGGTCGCGCGCCCATCCGTCGCCCCCAAAGTGACCGCCACTTCAACCGGAGCGCCCGCCCGCAGCAACCAGACCGACTTGCCGCTGCCAAGGCCAACCGCGCCACGACCGCCGCGTGTCGGCAGGATCAGCCCGACCAGACCGCCAGAAGGCCCGCGCCCAGCCTCTTGCGCGGGCGGCGCATAGCGCAGCGCCGCATTAGGCACCATCAGCGCGCCAGCAACCTTATCCACCGTGATCACCGCCGTTGCCGTCATGCCGGGGCGCAGCAGGCCATCGGGGTTGGCGACCGAGAGAACCGCCTTATAGGTCACCACCTCATTGGTGGTTTCCGGCGCGAACCGCACTTGCGTGATCACGGCCGGAAAGCTTTGGCCCGGATAAGCCTCCACGGTGAAATCCGCCGTATCGCCGACGCGGACCTTGCCAATATCCGCCTCATCAATATCAACCAGCAACTGCATCCGCTCCAGATCCTCCGCCAGCTTGAACAGCACCGGAGCCTCAAAGCTGGCCGCCACGATCTGCCCCGCCTCAGCCGTGCGATCCAGCACCACGCCATTGATCGGGCTGCGAATTTCCGCCTTGCCCAGATCAGCGCTGACGAGATCAAGGTTGGCCTGCGCCAGCGTCAAATCCGCCCGCGCAATTTCCACCGCTGCCTGCGCGCGCTGATCCGAGGCCTCATAGCCCACCATATCCTTGCGCGTCGCCACCCCGCGCGCCGCCAATTCTTGCTGCGTTTTCAACACCGCCGCCGCCTCAACCGCCGAGGCTTCCGCCTGCGTCACCCGCGCCTTCGCCGAGGCCAGCTGCGCGCGGGCATTATCAACTTGTGCGGTCAGCTTGGTGGTATCGAGTTGCGCCAGCACTTGCCCGACCTTGACCGTATCGTTGTAATCCACCAACACACTGGCCAAAGTCCCCGACAACTCCGAGGAAACCTCTACTTCCGTGGTCGGCTGCACCGTCCCGGTGGCCGTCACCACAACCACCAGATCGCCCTTGGCGACGGCCTCGGTCGTATATCGCACCTCCGCCGCCCCGGCCTTGCTGCCCATATAATACCAGCCCGCAGCGCCCGCCAAAATCGCCAGCACCAACACAACCCAAGGCCAACGCCGCCTTTTGCGCCCAGCCCCCGCCAACAATCTGGCAATGTCATCGCTGTTTTGCATCTGCACCCTTCGCCGCTTTGGGGGTTATACGTCAGCCCAAGCGGGTTCCGTCTGTAACAGATGCGTCGCGGCAACAGTTTTGCAAGGCTTGAGCGGTGCGCTTAACTGCCGCGATAGGTCGAATAGGCGAAGGGCGAGATCAGCAGTGGCACATGATAATGCCCGTCCGCATCCGCCACGCCAAACCGGATCGGGATTTCATCCAGAAACAACAGCTCACCCGAAGCCTGACCCGAGGCCATCAGATATTCCCCGGCGCAGAACACCAGCTCATAAACCCCCACCTTCAGCGCCTTGCCCTCCAGCATCGGCGCATCGGTGCGGCCATCGGCATTGGTCACGGCTTCGGCGATTTTCTTGTGGCTCATGCCGCTGATCCGGTAGAGCATGATCTTCACCCCATGCGCAGGCTTCCCCTTGGCGGTATCCAGCACATGCGTGGTCAATCGTCCCATATCAGCCCCCATTTTCCACCAGCCTAGCCCAGCTTGCCTCTTGCCGCACCCCCCGCCAAGCCGCAAAACTCCTTTCGGCATTATTTGATAAACCCTTCGGGATATTCGATATAGTCTGAACCAAAAGGAGTCCCCCATGCCCCGCTACCCCCGCGATTTCCGAGGCCACGGCCCCGATGCCCCCGATGCCCTATGGCCGGGTGGCGCTAAAATCGCGGTATCGCTGGTTTTGAACTACGAAGAGGGCGGCGAGAACAATATCCTGCACGGCGATGGCGGGTCCGAGGCGTTCTTGTCCGACATCGCAGGCGCTGCCCCCTGGCCCGGTCAGCGCCATTGGAACATGGAATCGATCTACGATTACGGTGCGCGCGCAGGCTTCTGGCGCCTGCACCGCCTGTTCACCGGCATGGATATTCCGGTGACGATCTACGGCGTCTCGACCGCGCTCGCGCGCAACCCCGAACAAGTCGCCGCGATGAAATCCGCCGGGTGGGAGATCGCGTCGCACGGACTGAAATGGGTCGATCACCGCGACATGCCCATCGAGGAAGAACGCCGCCAAATCGCCGAGAGCATCCGCCTGCACACCGAAGTCGTGGGCGAGCCACCGCGCGGCTGGTATACAGGCCGTTGCTCGCTCAACACCGTCGATCTGACGGCTGAGACTGGCCAATTCGACTGGATCTCCGACACCTACGACGACGATCTGCCCTATTGGCGCGAGGTCGGCGCGCGCGATCAACTGGTGATCCCCTACACGCTAGAGGCCAACGACATGCGCTTTGCCACAGCGCCGGGCTACATCGAAGGCCAGCAGTTTTTCCAATACCTGAAGGACAGTTTTGATACGCTCTATGCCGAAGGCGCGCAGGGCAGGGCGAAGATGTTCTCCATCGGGTTGCACTGCCGCCTGATCGGTCGCCCCGGCAAGATCGCGGGCCTCAAGCGTTTCCTCGACTATGCAAAATCCCACAATGACGTGTGGTTTCCCCGCCGCATTGAAATCGCCGAACATTGGGCAAAGGTCCATCCCCACAAGCGGTTCGAGCGCCCAAGGCAGATGACCCGCGCGCGTTTCATCCAAGCCTACGGTTCAATTTTCGAACATTCACCGTGGATTGCCGACCGCGCCTTCGATCTGGAACTCGGCCCCGCGCATGACAGCGCCACAGGCCTGCACAACGCCCTCGCCCGCATCTTCCGCTCAGCGACCCTCAAAGAACGCCTCGGCGTGCTGCAAGCCCACCCCGACCTTGCCGGCAAACTCGCCGCCGCCAAACAACTCACGCCCGACTCCACCGCCGAGCAAGCCTCTGCCGCGCTAGACGCCCTCACAGACCAAGAACGCGCCCAATTCCAAAGCCTCAACACCGAATACGCGCAGAAACACGGCTTCCCATTCATCATCGCCGTGCGCGACAACACCAAGGCGCAAATCCTTGCGGCCTTCGAGTTCCGCATCGCAAACGACACCGACACCGAACTGCAAACCGCCTGCGCCCAAGTCGAACGCATCGCCGAACTGCGCCTGAAGGACCAACTGCCATGAGCCAATATTACACTCCCCCCGGCGGCCTGCCCGCGCAAACCACGCTGATGACGGGCCGCGCGGTCTTCACCAACGCCTATGCCTTCATCCCCAAGGGTTGCTTTTCCGACATCCTAACCAGCTGCCTTCCCGGCTGGCGCGGCACCAAACTCTGGCTGATCGCGCGACCCATGTCGGGCTTTTCTGAAACCTTCAGCCAATATGTGATGGAGGTGCAACCCGGCGGCGGCTCTGACGCCCCCGATGCCGAGGTCGGGGCCGAGCATTTCCTGTTCGTCACAGATGGCCTGATCACCCTGACCATCGACGGCATGGGATATGAGATGGACGCAGGCGGCTACGCCTTCATCCCACCGGGGGCAAAATGGAAACTGCTGGCCGAAGGCACCCAACCCGCCCGCTTCCACTGGATTCGCAAACTCTACGAGCCCGCCCCCGGTGTCGATACCCCACCCGCCTTCGTGATCAACGAAAAAGACGTGAAACTCGGCCTGATGCCCGACACCAACGGCGTCTGGGGCACCACCCGCTTCGTCGATCCAACGGATGTGCGCTATGACGCCCATGTCAACATCGTCACCTTCCAACCCGGCGGCGTCATTCCATTTGAAGAAACCCATGTGATGGAACATGGCCTCTATGTGCTTGAAGGCAAAGCGGTTTACAAACTCAACCAAGACTGGGTCGAGGTTGAGGCCGGCGATTTCATGTGGCTGCGCGCCTATTGCCCGCAAGCCTGCTACGCCGCAGGCCCCGGCCCGTTCCGCTATCTTCTCTACAAAGACGTAAACCGCCACGCCAACCTGCGCGGCCCCGGCGGCTATCGCCCGAACCGCTGAACTGGGCCGCCAAATTTGCCTAAAATTTGACTAAAATTGTCATCCTCTCTGCTCAAATATCCCACAGGGGTCTGGGGGTGTGAAACCCCCAGTCCGCCATCAGCCGCGAAGCGCACCATGTCCCAAATCCACCCCGAACCCCTCACCGCCGCCGCCTTCGCCCCCTTCGGCGATGTGCTTGACGCGACCGGCGATTTCCGCCTGATCAATGACGGCATGTGCCAGCGCCACCACGACCGCGCGCGCCTAGACTTCGCCCCCGAAATCAGCCCAGACAACCGCCCCGGCCTGTCGATCTTCAACGCCACGCCCCGCGCGCTTCCCTACACATTCGATCTGATCGAGCGTCACCCCGAAGGCTGCCAAGCCTTCATCCCGATGACGCAACACCCGTTTCTGGTCATCGTCGCCGAAAGCCCCGCCGCCAAACCCCGCGCTTTCCTGACCAATGGCGCACAAGCGATCAACCTGCACCGCGGCACCTGGCACGGAGTCCTCACTCCGCTGCACACCCCCGGCCTGTTCGCCGTGGTCGACCGCATCGGCGCCTCGGCCAACCTAGAGGAATACCGTTATCCGCAGCCGTGGGTGGTTTCAGCGCTCTGACACCGGCACATATTTCCATGCCAGATCGAGCTGTTCCTTGCCGAAGGCAATCACCATGCCGTTGAACGTATGGGTGCAGCAGGTACACCCCGGTTCAATCGCCTCGGCTGTCAAATTCGGTGCTACCTTTTCCAACAGGTTCGCGGCATTCACCCGCAACCCGCTCCAATAGCTGTTTTCGCCCAAGCGTACAAAATCGCGTTCCTCATCCGGGTTCCGCGCAACCATATGATAAAGCGCGTCTCTGTCTGCAATCCGGGGCAGGGCCTCTGAACAGACTTCATCCCAATCCCGCCCCAGCCGTGACAGCAAAAACCGATAGAGCGGCGTATAATCCAGCCCATGCCGATGCCCCGGATGCATCGAACCCCGCATCGACTCGTTGGCCTTGGTGGCCTTGGTATTGCGCGCCCACCGCGCCTCGCCGCCATTCATGCCATGATCCACATGATGCGTCCGCGTGTTCACCTTGCGATACAAAGGTTCCTTCTGCCCGCCCCGCATCACTTACAACTTAATATCATAAGTCACCCATTTCGCCTTCTCGGCCACCCGATCATACAGCCCGCGCGCCCGGTAATTGTCCTCGGCGGTGATCCAGCGGATCAGCGTCCAACCCCGCTTGCGCCCGACATCCGCCACCCCCTGCACCAACGCCTCCGCCGCCCCGGTCCCCCGCGCCTCCGGCCCGACAAACAGATCATCGAGAAACCCGCCCACACTCGCCGATAACGGCCGCGCAAAGCTGCGGTAATGCGCAAGGCCCACCACCACGCCATCCACTTCCGCCACCAACCCCTCGGTGCCATGCCCCGCATCCATCAGCCAGCCCCACACCGTCGCCCGCATCTCCTCGGTCTGCGCAACGCCATAAAACGCCGCATAGCCCGCATAAAGCTGCCCCCAAGCCGCCCGATCGCCCGCCGTCACTGCCCGAATTTCCACGCCAATCTCCTTACCCATGTCGCCCACAGCCTAGCCAAACCGCCGCCGACCCGCTAGCCTGAGCCTCATGAAATTGCTCAGCTATAACATCCAGTACGGCTTTGGCGCGGACGGCCAGTATGATCTGGCCCGCGCCGCGAAAGTCATAGACGGTGCCGATATCGTGGCCTTGCAAGAGGTCGAGCGCCACTGGTCGCGCAGCAACCACGACGACCAGCCCGCGATCATTGAGTCGCTGCTGCCGCAGTATTACACCGCCTACGGTCCCGCCTTTGACATGGATGCCTCGACCCATGATGGAGCCCGCGTGATCAACCGCCGCCGCCAGTTCGGCACCATGATCCTGTCGCGCTGGCCTATTCTGTGGACCCGCCTGCACCTGCTGCCGATGCGCCGGATGATCACCCCGCTCAACACCCAAAACCCGGCGCTTGAGGCGCTGATCATCACCCCCATCGGCCCGATCCGCGTGCTGTCATTGCACCTCGCCCATGTTGGGGTCGAAGAACGCCTCGCCCAGATCGACCACCTGCTAAACCTCCATGCCCAAATCGCGCGCACTGGCCCGCCGTGGTCCGGCACTGATGACGAGCCCACCCGCAACTGGACCGAATCGCAGCCCGAGCCGCCTTGTCCCCAAACCGCGATCTGGATGGGAGATTTCAACTGTGAACCCGAAAGTCGCGAACACGCCCGCATCACCGGGGCTACCCCCTACCACCCCGGCGCGCGCTATGCGGATGGCTTCACCAACGCCGTCGCCGATTTGGGCCAAACCCTGCACACGCACCAGAAAATCATCGCCGGAGAAACTCGCCTGCGCCAACTTGACCATTGTTTTGTCACCAATGATCTGACGCCATATCTGCGACGCGCATGGACTGATAACACCGAGATCGCCTCAGACCACCATCCGCTTTGGATTGAGATGTAGGGTGCGTGTTTACACGCACCGCGCGCAGGGGCATTCAAAGGTGCGTGCAAGCACACACCCTACACCCTGCCCAAAACCCCCTCAAACGCCACCAAAAACGTATCGACATTGGCCTTGGAAAACACCAACGGTGGCCTGATCTTCAAAACATTCGACCGTGGCCCGGTCGCCGAGATCAACACCCGCGCCTCCCGTAACCCGTTGACAATCCGCGCCGTCTTCCCCGCATCAGCGTCCAAAGGTCCGCCCGAAACAATTTCTTGCCCCAAAAACAACCCCGCCGCCCGCAGTGGCCCCAAACACTCAAACCGCGCCGCCAAATCCCGCAAGCCATCGGCGAAATACGAACCAACCACCCGCGCATTCTCCTGCAAACCTTCGGCCTCAATCACCTCCAGCACCGCCATCGCCGTTGCCGCCGCCACAGCATTGCCGCCGAAGGTGTTGAAATACCGCGCTTTTGCGCCAAAGGCCGCGATCACTTCCGGCCGCATCACAAGCCCCGCCACCGGATAGCCATTGCCCATCGGTTTGCCCAAACTGACCATATCCGGCACCAGCCCATGGCGCTGAAACCCCCACATCGTATCGCCACACCGGCCAAAGCCGGGCTGCACTTCATCGGCGATAAACACCCCGCCCGCCGCCCGGATCGCCGCCACCGCTGGCGCGAGAAAGCCCGCTGGCCCCTCAAACACCCCATCGGATGAGAAAATCGTATCGACGATCAGACCCGCAGGCTTGATGCCATGCCGCAGCATGTCGTCAATCGCCGCCTGCACTTCCACCGCGAAAGCAGCCCCCAAATCGCCCGTCATCCGCAACGGATCAGGTGCGCGCACAGTGCGCACATGTTCGCCCAAAGCCACGCCCTCGCCCAACGACGGCGACATCCCCGCAATCGCGTAAGTCACCCCGTGATAAGCGTTTTCCGTCACAATAAACCCAGTGCCGCCGGTATGCGCGCGGGCAATCCGAAACGCCAGATCATTGGCTTCCGACCCGGTGCAGGTGAACATCACGTGGGAAAGCTCTGCCGGAAACGTCGCCAGCAAACGCTCAGCATAGTCCAGCACCGTGTCGTGCAAATAACGCGTATGGCTAGACAAAATACCCGCCTGCCGCGCCGTTGCCGCCACCACCGCCGGATGACAATGGCCCACGCTCGCCACATTATTATATGTATCTAAATAGGCATTGCCCGCCCCATCATAAAGCCAAACCCCTTCCCCCCGCACCAGATGCACCGGCGTTTCATAAAACAACCGATACGCTGGCCCCAAAGCGCGCGCCCGCCGCGCCACCAAAGCCTGATCCGCCCCCGACAAATCGCCCTTGCCCGGCACATAGGCGTTCACCATGGTTCCGTCGTTTTTCATAGTGCCTCCAAGGCGTTAAGAAAATCTGAACGCGGCACGGCGGAAAGCGCCGCCAAGCCCTCGCGCGCCGTCGTCATATTGCGCAGAATATAGGGCGCGTTTTCGGGGTAACGCTGCGCACGCGCCGAGGCGATGGTGATCGTCGTCAGCATCCGCGTCGCTACCAAATCGGCGAACAGCCGCGCTTCAGCGGGCAAAAGTGGCATCACCGCATGATAGGCGCGCGCGAAATTCAACAGGCTTTCCAGCGGCTTGCCCGGATCAATGCAATAAGACGCTGCAATCGCCGCATCGCAGATAAGCGGCGTATGCACCATATCGCCAAAATCCAAAACCCCGGCGATCTGGTCAGGATTATCAGGGGAAACCAAGACGTTATGCGGGTTCAGATCGTTATGCACCACCTGCCAGCGCAAGCCCGCCAATTCGGGCGCTATCGTATCAAATCGGTCCTGCGCCGCCCGCGCAAGCGCCTGTAAATCATCGGGCACGGCGGGCAGCATCGGGCGCAAAGCGCTCGCCTGCTTGATATCCCATTGCAACACATAGCTGGCCGCCGGATGCGCAAAACCAGCCAGTCCCTGCGTCAACCGCGCCGCCATCGCGGCCATCGCACGGGCCTGCGCCGGGCTGCGCGGCGTCAAATGCTGCGGGGTGCCTTCGAGATAGGTCAGCAGGCGCAGGGTGCCGTGCGGGGTGACAACCTCGGGCGCGCCGGTGACACTGCGGATCACTTTTGGCACGGGCAGGCCGGAGCCTTCCAGATGCAACAGCGCCTTGGTCTGGAAATCGGTGACCTCAAACGGTTCGGCGGGATTGGCCAGTTTCAACACATAGACCTGCTCCGGCCCATGATCTTTGGCGGTGATACGGATGTTCAGATCGCGCTCGGAGGTCAGGTATTTCAGCGCGCCGTTGATCCCAAAATGCCGGTGCGCAAGGCCCGAAGCTTCAGCATCAGTCAGCGTAGGGGGGGCAGAGGACAACACCTCGCCCAAGCGCGTATCGGTCATGGAAATCCCGGTTTTGGTCGGTTGTATCAGGCCTTCAAGGCGGCGGAGTGTCAAGCGCCGTGGCGCATATTTGATCCGGCAGATCGTGCGGCAAAGCTTAACAATTCCTGAATCGCATAGGTCTAAGCCGTTGAAATCATATAAACCGCGCCGCTGTCCACGCGTGGACACAGCCAGACCCTTGCCCCGCGCCCACCATGCTCTACTCTGCCCCACAACCAAGGAGCCGCCATGCAACCCGTCCTGATCACAGCCCACGGTCAACCCTCAAACCCCGCCCCGGCAGCGGCAGAGCTGGCGGAATTGGCGGCAAAGGTGGCGCGTTTCCTGCCCGGTGAAACCGTTGCCTCCGCCACCCTCGCCGAACCCGAAGCCCTGAGCGAAGCTGTGGCGAAACTCGGCGCGGGTGGCCTGCTGTTCCCGCTGTTCATGGCCGGCGGCTGGTTTACCCGCACCCACCTCCCCGCGCGTCTCTCTGCCGCAGGCGCGCAAGGCTGGCAAGTGCTGGAACCACTCGGTTGCCTCGAAGCCCTGCATGATCTCGCGGTGAAGGTCGCCACCGAAGCCCTGCAAACCCACGCTGGCCCGCTCATCCTCGCCGCCCACGGCTCGTTCAAAAGCAGCGCACCATCAGATGTGGCCCAACACGTCGCCGCCAAAATCCGCGCCGCACTGGCCTGCGAAGTTCAAACCGCCTTCATCGACCAAACCCCACAACTGAAAGACCTAGCCCCCCTGGGCCCGCAAGCCCTTTGCCTACCGTTCTTCGCAGCCTCCGGTGGTCACGTCACCACCGACATTCCCGCAGCCCTTGTTCTGTCAGGTTTCAAAGGAACCCTGCTGCCCGCCCTCGGCCTGCGCCCCGAAATCCCCGCCCTGATCGCCGCAGCCATCCGCGCCGCAAGCCCGGTGTGCGCGCAGGAATGTCGGTTTAAGCGGGGATAGCACGCGCCTCAGGTTTACGTTGAATGCCCCCGGCGGGGATATTTAAGCCAATGTGAAACCAGCCGCCTTAGGTCATCCTCTGTGCTCAAATATCCCCGCCGGAGGTTCCGAACTTTCAACCCGCGCGCGCCTAGACCGTATGCAGATACAGATCGAAATCCACCTCTGATACCGTTCGCATCACCCGCGCATATTCTGCGGATTTGATCGCGGTAAAGGTGCGGTGCATGTCCTCGCCCAAGGCAGTCTTGAGAAATTCAGACGCCTTCGCAGCCTCGATCGCAGATCGCCAATCCACCGGAATCGGCGGCGCGTCGCTGGCATCGGTATAACCGTTGCCGGTGGTTTCAGGCCCCGGATCCATCTTGTGTGCCATGCCGTGGCGGATGCCCGCCAGCACCGTCGCCGCCACCAGATAGGCGTTGGCATCCACTCCCGCCGGACGGTGTTCGATGCGCCGCGCACGGATATCGCCTGCGGGGATGCGCAGCGCGACCGAGCGGTTGTTGACGCCCCAAGTGGGGGAAACGGGGGCGTAGGAGTTGGAGGCAAATCGCCGCCACGAATTGGCATGCGGGGCAAACATCAACATCGACTCGCCCATCGTGGCGCGCAGGCCCCCAATCGCGTGCAGGATGGCGTCGTTATACTGACCCTCCACCGCCTCAATGAAGATGTTTTTGCCGGCATCATTCAGCATCGAGACGTGAAAGTGCATGCCCGATCCGGCGTAATCCTCGTTCGGTTTCGCCATGAAGCATGCGGTCACGCCATGTTGGCGCGCGTGGTAACGCACCATCCGCTTTAGCCGCAACAGATCATCCGCCGCTTGCATCACATCTTCACGGTAGTGAAGGGTCAGCTCGTATTGCCCCGGCGCAAATTCGGAGATCAGGGTTTCCGCCTTGATCCCCGCCTTCGCCGCATCGGCGTAGATGTCGTTGAACAGTGGCAACATGCCGTGCAGCTGATCCACCGAATACACATCGGTTTTCGAGTTGCGCCGCCCATCGAGAACATCGCGGGCTGGCACCATTTTGCCATCCGGTGAACGCTCATTCGCCAGCAGGAAGAATTCCAACTCGAACGCGCCTGCCGGGTGCAGACCCTCGGCGGCCAAAGCATCGACTTGACGCTGAAGCGCATGGCGCGGGTCGGAACTCATCGGGGTGCCGTCGAGGTTATAGACGCACATCAACACCTCGCCGCGCGGCGGAAGGCTTGCATGGATCGGGCGCAGGGTGCCGGGCAGCGGCCAAGCGCGACGGTCGCCATCGCCTTCGTCCCAGATCAGCCCGGTTTCATGCACATCCTCGCCGCAGATGTCGAGGCCCAGGATCGAGATCGGCAGATGCCGCCCGGATTTGAACATGCCCAGCAATTCGTGACGCCGGATGATCTTGCCGCGCCCGATGCCATTGGCATCGTGCAACACGATGTCAAACGCCTCAATTTCTGGATGGGCGTCAAGGAAGGCTTCGGCCTCGGCAACGGTGGAACCAGAGGGGCTTTGGGTGTTGGTCATGGCGCTCTCAAAACAATTCGGTCAGGATTTCGTCAAAGGCGGCGATCAGGCGGTCGACTTGGCGTTTCTTGGTGACGGGGCTGATCAGCATCATATTGTGGAAAGGTGCGATCAGGCAGCCACGGTTCAGCAGCGCGACATGCAGCGCGGATTCGACCTGCGGTTGGTGGGCCAAGGCGGCCTCGGTGCCATTGTGCAACGGGCCGGGGGCGCAGATGAATTCCACCCGCGCGCCGACGCGCACCACATGCCACGGGGCTTTGCGGCGGGCGATGGATTTGCCCAGACCCTGCGCCAGACGGTGCGCTAGGGTTTCCATATGGGCGTAGTTTTTCGCCGTCATCACCTCGGCGAGGGTCGCTTTGAGGCAAGCGAATTGCATGGGATTGGCCGAAAGCGTGGTGCCCATGCCGGAATGGCCGGGGGCGCGGGCCTCGTTGGCGGCGGCGTAGCGGGCAGCGGTTTCGGGGCTTAGCCCCCAGACGGCGGTGGGCATGCCGCCTGCGACGCATTTGCCGACGACAAAGATATCGGGGGACAGGCCATAGACGCCTGTGAAGCCGCCCAAACCGCTGGAGATGGTGTGGGTCTCGTCGATCATCAACAGAGCACCGTATTTCAGCGATAGCGCGCGCAGGCCTGCGTGGAAATCAGGATCAGGCAGCACCATGCAGGAATTGGTCATCACAGGCTCGGTCAGAATGGCCGCAACATCGCCCTTGGCAAGTGCCGCTTCGACCCCCGCCAAGTCATTGAATTCACAAGCCACAGCGCCGAGCGTCAGGTCGGCGACTTGCCCCATCAGCCCCGCGCGATTTTGCGTGACACCGTTGGACAACTCCACCATCGCGTCATCGACGGTGCCGTGATAGCAGCCGTTGAACACCAATATCTTCGCCCGCCCCGTGATGGCACGGGCGACACGGATGGCAAAGCGGTTGGCATCGGTGGCGGTGGTGGCGATCTGCCAGCGGAAATCGCCAAACCGCTCGGTCAGTAGGCGGCCCGCCTCTAAAGCATCCTCGGACGGCAGCATATAGGTCAGCCCACGCCCAGCTTGACGGCGGATCGCCTTGGCAAGCGGGGCTGGCGAGTGTCCGAACATGCTGCCAGTGTCACCCAGACAGAAATCGTCGATCTCATAGCCGTCAATATCGGTGATCCGTGCGCCCTTTGCTGAAGCGATCAACGGCAGATGCGGCATCGGCCAGTCTTTCATCCAATGCAGCGGCACGCCATCAAGGAAGGCATCTGCGCCTTTGTCCAAAGCCGCGCGGGCTTTCGGGCGGCCTTGCGCAAAGCGTTTGGCTTCCCGCGCGCGCAGTTTTTCCAGACGGGCCGGGGCGATTCCGGCGATCAGAGACTCGGACATGATACGGCACCTTTCAGAACTTGCGCCGTTATGCCAAATAATTTGATCAAAAGAAAGGGGCGCAACAGCTGCGCCCCGAAATCGGAATTCGCGCGAATTCCGTGAACGATTTCCGATGCGGAAATCGGCTACCTTGCCACCCGCACCTCGATCATTCTTGGGCCGGTATGCGGCTGGATCAGCGCCGCGCGCAAGGCTTCGGGGTCCAGTGCCACGCTTGCAAACGGCAGGTCGCAGGCGGCGGCAAACGGCTCCATATTCAGCGGGCTGGGAGAACAGCCGATCACCTCGGTATTCGCGCCGCGCATCGCATCGGCAATCTCGCCAAACGCCGCGTTGTTCCAGACCAAAAACGTAATCGGCAGCCGCTCATCCACCGCCGTGCGCAATTCGCCGGGGCTGAACTGCAAACCGCCGTCGCCGATCAGGCAGATCACTTCCGCCCCCGGAGCCGCCAGTGCCGCCCCCACTGCTGCCCCCGGCCCATAGCCCAAAGCGCCGAAACCCGTGGCGGCATTGAACCAGCCGCCCGCGCGGTCGTGGTCGTAGTAGAGGTTCGCCGCATAGATCGCCTGGGTGCTGTCGCCGACGATCAAAGCGCCGGGCATCGCGGCGCGGATGGTTTCCACCATTTCCAACCGCCCCGGCATCAGCACGTCCAACTCGGTCAATTCCGCCCGCGCAGCGGTCCGAGCGACCGCAGCCCGCGCCGCGCCATCGCCCTGCTTCGGCGCAACCAGTGGCAACAGCCCCGCCATCACCGCCCCGGCGTCGCCGTGCAGCGCAACGCCCGCCTTGTGCCGCGCCAACTGTTTCGCGCAAATATCCACCCGGATCATCCCAGACAGATCGGGGAAGCCACCGCGCACATACATATCGTAATCGGTCGGGCCAAATTCGGTGCCAATCGCCAGCACCTGATCCGCTGCTGCAATCAAAGCACGCGGCGCATCCAAACTGGGCGAGGCCGGCACCACCAGCGGATGCCGATACATCATGCCGCGCGCGTTCACCGTCTGGATCACCGGAGCATCCAACTTCTCGGCCAAAGCCCGCAACGCGGCCTCTTGGCCCCGCGCGCCACCGCCAGTGAGGATTACCACGCGGGAAGCCGCGTTCAACTTCGCCACTGCCGTTGACAAATCCGGCACCGCCGCCACCGGCAAAGCTGCGGGTGCGGGCAAAGCGTCACATTCCAGCGGCATCACATCGGTCGGCACTTCAATATGCACCGGCCCCGGCCGCCCGGTCGCCATCGTCGCAAACGCCCAGTCCAGCACCTCACCGACCTCGGACGCTTGCGTAATCTGCCGCGTTGGGCACAGAGGCCGCACCATCGCCGCCTGATCCGGCAGCTCATGCAGCAACCCCAGCCCCAGCCCCAAGGAATCGCGACGGTTCACCCCCGAAATCACCAGCATCGGCACAGAATCCGCCGCCGCTTGCCCCATCGCGGTCAAAGCGTTCAAAATCCCCGGCCCGGTGATCACCAAAGCCACGCCGGGTTTGCCCGATACCCGCGCATAGCCATCGGCCATGAACGCACAGCCCTGCTCGTGCCGCGCGGTCACATGCCGCACTGGAGACCCCGACAACCCGCGATACATCTCAACGGTATGCACGCCGGGGATGCCGAAAATCACCTCAACCCCGCGCGCGGCCAAACCTTCAACCAAACGCTCGCCAACCGTCTTCATGCTGCCATTCCTTGCTTCAGCGCTGCGTAGCGCGCGATCCGTTTGCACGCCTCAATCACCAAATCATCGTCTTGCGTCAGACTGATCCTGATCCAACCTGCCAATGCCGCGCCAAAGCTTTCCCCCGGCATCACGGCCACACCTTCATCGGCAAGCAACCCCATAGCAAAACACTCCCCGCTGAGCCCGGTGGCGTTTACATTCACCACCGTGAACATACCCGCATCGGGCTTATGCACGGCCAAGCCATTCACCCCGTTCAGCTTTTCATAAATCAACGCCGCGCGGCGGGCAAAGCGGTCTGCCATGCCCTGCGCCACTTCAGAAGGCGCCGACACCGCCAAAGCCGTCATATCCGCGATGAACGGCTGGTTGCCGAACAGCATGGTTTCCGCCACGGGAAGCAGCCGCGCCGAAAATTCCTCTGGCCCGACGCACCACCCCGAGCGGAACCCCGGTGCCGCGTGAGACTTGGAGATTGAGGCCGCCACCACCACGCGATCCGCCAGATCAGCATTGTCCAAAGGTGAGGCAAATACCCCTCCGGCGAACACCAATTCCTCATAAACCTCGTCGCTCAGGATCCACAGATCATGCTGTTTCGCCAAAGCCCCCAAGGCGGCAATATCCGCAGCGGTCAGAATGGCCCCGGTCGGATTGTGCGGCGTGTTGAGGAAAATCATCCGGCTGCGCTTCGTAATCCGCGCCGCCACATCCGCCGCCTGCATCCGAAACCCATGCTCGGCGCGCAACGGCACTGGCACAGCAACCGCGCCGGTGGAAGCAATCAAGCCCTCGTAGGTTGCATACAGAGGATCACCGACCAACACCTCATCCCCCGGCCCGGTCAGGGTCAGCAGCACAGCATAAAGCGAGGTTTGCGTGCCGGGCAGGCAGGCGATTTGGTCAGGTGAAATCGCGCGTCCCGTGCGCGCCGAGTAGCGCGCAGCCAAAGCCTCCAGCAAAGCAGGCTCACCCCGGCCATTGGAATAACCCAAACGCCCAGCATCCATCGCGCGCTGTGCTTCCGCGATCAAAGCGGGTGGCGTCGCCACATCAGGCTCGCCAATCGTCAACTGAATAACGGGTTTACCCGCGGCTTGCAGGGCCTTGGCGCGGGCGTGCACCTCCCATTTTGCCCCGCCCAGATGGGCAAGACGTTCGGTGATGGCGGCGTATTTCATGGCAAAGTCCGATCTGGCTGATAAGCAGCAACAAGGTCAACGTTCAGAATGGCACCAACCGAGGTCAGCGCTATGGCGGGGATTTCGCCAAGGGCGAAAGCTTCGGGCAGGATCGAGCCTTCCAGCCACAACCCGTCAATCACGCCATTGCAGGCGATGGCATCGCTGCGCAACTTGGCGTCACTGACAGAGCGGGGCAGGGCAGCGATCAGCGCCTGCAACATGTTGCGAAACGCCAGATAATTCGCGGTGTGAATATCGCGCATCGCAGTATCGCGGCGCACATCGTGGACAAATGCCGCCCAAAGTCCCACCGCCACCGGGTCCGCCACCGGACCGCTGACCGAGGCCACCACGAAATTCGCCAACCGGGCCATCGCATCATCCGGCCCGCCCTGCAGCACCGCGGCTGAATCGATGATCATCTGCTCCATCAGCCGATGATAGGCGACGCGGGTGAGGTCTTCTTTCGAGGTGAAGTAATGCCGGATCAACCCCGGTGTGACTCCTGCACGATCCGCAATCGCGCGCACCGTTGCCGCAGGAATGCCGCCTTCCGCAACCAGATCAAGCGCTGCCGCGATCAGATCCTCGCGGCGACGTTCTTCACTTTCCCGGCGGTAAGGGCGGCGGTCTGCCATGGGGAGCCAATCTTGTTATACGACTGTGTAATTCAACCTTAATATGAGACGGAGTCGCAAGTGTTGCAAGTGTTGTGGAAAATTTTGCGGGTTTGTGTGCAAAACGCCAATGCTGCGCACAAGCGCAGTGTAGCGCAATTTCGCCTGTCCACAAAGCGGTGATATTACAGCGCGGTTGGTGCGGCCCAGCTAATGCGGCCCAGTTAGTTTGGGGGCGCAGGCTTGTGATGCAGCGCAGTTTCTGCGGAACCCGCAACATCCTTGTGGATGATCACATCGGTCTGCGGATAGGCCTGCAAAATCGCCCGCCGCAGGCTTGCTCCAATCGCATGGGCGTCGCGCAGCGACTGCTCTCCATCCAACTCGATATGCAGGTTCACGAACACCTTGCTGCCCGCCATCCGGGTTTTCAGATCGTGATGCCCCCGCACCCCCGGCCAAGTGTCGGCGATCGCGGCAATCCCTGTGACAATCGCGGGATCAGCGGTGCGGTCCATCAGCGCGTCAAACGCGCCCTTGCCGATGCGCAGCGCCCCCACCGCCATGATCGCCGCTGCGGTCAGCGCCACCACCGAATCGATGCTGCCCAGCCCAAAGCTTTTCGACGCCCAAAGCGAGATGATCGCCCCCATGTTCGGCAGCAGATCGCCCATGTAATGCAAGCGGTCGGCTGCCACCACCCGGCTGCCCGTCCGCTTGGCAACGCGGCCCTGCCACCACACCAAAGCCACGGTCAACGCCACCGAGACGCCCATCACCAGCATCCCCTCGCCTTCGCCAACCAGATGCGGCTCGGCCGGCCCCAAAAGCCGCGTCACCGCCGCCCAAGTGATAACGCCTGCCGAGATCAGCACGAAAAACGCCTGACCCAAAGCCGCCAGATCCTCGGCAGAGCTATGCCCGAACGCATGATCCTCGTCCGCAGGCTTGGCAGCATAGATCAGCGCCGCCATCGCCCCCAGCGACACCATCAGATCCATCGCGCTATCGGCCAGCGAGGCCGCGACCGACAGTGACCCCGTGGTGCCATAGGCCCACAGCTTCAGCCCCACCATCACCCCAGCAATCGCCACCGAAGCGAGGCCCGCCGACAGGTTCAACTTCATGCTGTCGGCTGTGCTCATCTTACGCTCCTCAAACCCGGACCCGCGCCCTAAACGCCCTGCCGTCGCGGCGCAAGGCGATTAGTCGATCACCTCACCCGGATCGACGCCCCAAAGTGCTGTTTTCAAAATCCAACCCTTTTCACCCCCGGCATTCACCCGGCACCAATCCGCATTGCACTCGACCAGCTTGCCAATCACGCCCAGTTCCGCCTGAAATGACACCTGCGCCTGTGCATCCGGGCTATCGCGAAACTCCGCCATATCCTGCGTCACCAGCACAGTTCTTGACCCCGACAGCAGGTTGAACTGCATCCAGCCCCCCATGCCCTGATAATCCTCAACCCTGCGCCAGCGGTCATATTCCGCCGTGATCCTGAGCGGCATCCCGGCGGTGGTGAACACCCAGTCGATGCGATGCGTCATCCCCGGACCGCGCCGTACATTGCCCTCACGCCCCTTCAGGCTGACATAGCGCGGCAACGGCAGGTTGGTCACTGGCCCCTTGTTCGGATCGCGCGGAGTCTTTTCATCTGGCGCAGGCGCCATCGGCAATTCTTCCTGCGCGCCCGCTCGTCCGGCCAGCAAAGCCGCCGTCATCCCCGCCAAAAACTGCTTCCTGTTCATCCAACCGTGCCCCGATTACAGACGGGGGCTTGTGCCTTGCCCCGCTTCCCGCCACTTTGCCAAACAATACGCTGATTTGGAAGTGCAGGGAGGCCTTCATGCCCGCAACACGCTTAAACGTTGTCGTGACGCGACGATTGCCAGAAGCCGTCGAGACCCGGATGAAGGAATTGTTCGATGTCGAGCTGCGCGACCCCGACACGCCGATGAGCCGCGAAGACCTGAGCGCCGCCATGCGCCGCTGCGATGTGCTGGTGCCAACGATCACCGATCAGATTGATGCGGGCCTGATCGCCCAAGCCGGGGATAAACTGAAACTGATCGCCAATTATGGCTCTGGCGTCGATCATATTGATGTCGCCACCGCCCGCCAGCGTGGGATTCTGGTCAGCAACACCCCCGGCACCGTCACCGATGATACCGCCGATATGACGCTTGCGTTGATGCTGTCTGTCACCCGTCGCATCCCCGAAGGTCTGGCGGAAATGCAAGCGGGCAAGTGGCAAGGCTGGTCGCCAATGGCGCATCTGGGTGGCCGGATCGGTGGCCGCCGCTTGGGTATTCTCGGCATGGGCCGCATCGGCCAGGCCGTCGCCCGTCGCGCCCGCGCGTTCGGGATGCAGGTGCATTACCACAACCGCAAACGCGTGCGACCCGAGGTCGAATCCGAGCTAGAGGCGACCTATTGGGAAAGCCTGGATCAGATGATCGCCCGGATGGACATTATTTCAGTCAACTGCCCGCATACGCCCTCGACCTTCCACCTTTTGAACGCGCGTCGGCTGAAACTGCTGAAACCGACGGCCGTGATCATCAACACCTCACGCGGTGAGGTGATTGACGAAAACGCTCTCGCGCGCGGCCTGAAGGCAGGCGAGATCGGTGGCGCAGGCCTTGATGTCTACGAACACGGCACCGAGATCAACCCGACCTTGCGCGATCTACCCAACGTCGTGCTGCTGCCGCATATGGGATCGGCGACGGTGGAGGGCCGCATTGAGATGGGCGAAAAGGTCATCATCAACATCAAAACCTTCGCCGATGGCCACCGCCCGCCGGATCAGGTGGTTCCGGGGATGTTGTAGGATTTTATCCTGCACCACCTGCACGCGCGGCGGCAGTAGAGCGCTCCGCAGGGAGTATTTTAGACCAAGATGAAACCGCAAAGAGGTTTTGCAATTTCACATTGGCCCAAATATCCCCGCCGGAGGCTTCGACATTGCTTTATGCGTCACGGCGAGAAAGTGATGCGGTGGCTCCTGCCTTGCCCCTAGGCTCCATCATGGTCTAACTGCCCAAGTCACGGCCCTGCTTCGGCATCCCATTGAGACCCTTCGGGGCCACAGGCCAACTGGCGATTGCAAGTTCTGACCTGTGCTGTAGAACCCCGCGCCTCTCGCGGGGTTTTGCTTATCGAGGCCAAACTCATTGCGACAACCGGGTTGAAATGCGGTGCCCAAGCCCTTACCTAGCCCGCAACAACAACACTCCAATTCGGGACGGTCATGGAAATATTCACGTATCCGGGCTTTATCGCCCTGCTTCAGGTCATGGGGATTGACCTTGTTCTCGCGGGCGACAATGCCATCGTGATCGGCCTCGCCGCCGCTGGTCTGCCAAAAGAGCAACGCAACAAGGCCATTCTGGTTGGCATCATTGCCGCCACGATCATGCGGATCGGTTTTGCCCTGATCACCACGCATCTACTCGCCATTGTCGGGCTGTTGTTGGCCGGCGGCATCCTGCTGCTCTGGGTCTGCTGGAAGATGTGGCGCGAGCTGCAACAGGGTCACGGCAGCGACAATATGGCCGAGGAATCGCTGACCGATTCTGATCTGAACGCCGATGGCACGGTTGCAGGCGGAGCACCCCGCAAGACCTTTGCGCAGGCCGCGTGGCAGATCGTCATCGCCGACATCTCGATGAGCCTTGATAACGTGCTGGCTGTCGCAGGCGCTGCGCGCGAGCATCCGACCGTGTTGGTGATCGGTCTGGTGATGTCGATTGCCCTGATGGGTCTTGCTGCCACATTCATCGCGCGTCTTTTGAACAAGCATCGCTGGATTGCCTATGTCGGCCTTGCGATCATCGTCTATGTCGCCTTGAAGATGATGTGGGAAGGTTGGCACGAGGTGCAGCCGTTCGTGATGACCTATCTCGGCAAATAATCTATCGAAACCGCCTGCAATGCCGCCCCTCACCGGGGCGGCTTTTTACTGTGATGCGGCGAAGTGTTAAAAATCTCTTAATGGCGCTATGTCAACTATCTGATATATAGTCATAAAAAATGGTTCCGAGTTGGGACCACCCTAAAACCGCCCCGGCAAATACGGCGTCAGATCCAATTCCGGTACCCGACCTGCCACCAAATCCGCCACCAACCTTGCCGTGATCGGGGCCAAAGTCAGCCCAATATGCCCGTGCCCGTAAGCATGGATAATCTCCGGCCCCGCCCGGCTTGGTCCGATCACCGGAACCGAATCTGGCATCGAAGGCCGGAACCCCATCCACTCCCGATCCGGCGCGCCCAGATCAGGAAAAATCGCCCGCGCCCCCTCGACCAGCTTCCTGATCCGATGCGGCGAGGCAGGGGCCGTCAGCCCCCCCAACTCCACCGTCCCCGCCACCCGAAGGCGGCCACTCATCGGACACAGGTAAAACCCACGCGAGGTAGGACATGCGGGGCGATTCAACCGAGGTGAGGCCATATCCCACTCCACATGATACCCCCGCTCAGTATCCAAAGGCACCCGATCCCCCGCCTGCAACGCCAGTGCTTTTGAATGCGCCCCCGCCGCGATAATCACCCGCCGCGCCCGCAGCCGCAGGTCCGGCCCTTCCACCACAATGCCATCAAACTGCCGCGAGATCGTCCGCGCCTCGGCCTGCACAAACCCGGCTTGCTTGAACACATGGGCGGCCAAAGTCTGCACCATCATCCCCGGATCGGACAGAAACACCGCCTTGGGAAAGAATGCAGCCCCACCCTCCACGGCAGGCAGCCCCGGCTCCATCCCGGCCAGAACCTCTGGCGAGATCAATTCCACCGTAATCCCCTGCGTCCGCCGAAATGCCATATCCGCCTCGGCGGCTTTGAACGCGGCCTGCGTCTCGTAGAGATACAAACACCCTCTGTGCTGCAAGATCGCCGAGCCACTGATCCGCTCCGCCAGCCCCAACCAACGCGGGCAAGCATCCGCGACCAATGCCGCAATCGCTGCTGCATTGCGCCGAGTGGGACCGGGTAGCGATTGCAGCGCAAACCGCGCCAGCCACGGCATTAGTGAGGGCAGGGCAGCGCGACGGATGGCAAGCGGCGAGTTTTTATCCAGCAAAAGCGACGGCAGATTGCGCAGCACATCCGGGCTGCCCACCGGCATCACCGCATAGTCGGCGATGGTGCCCGCATTGCCATAACTGGCCCCCATGCCGGGCTTGCCGGGATCAACCAACACCACGTCGCGCCCCTCGGCGATCAAGGCTTCGGCAATCGCAAGGCCAACGACCCCGGCCCCAAGGATCGCAATATCGGTCGAGACGTGTTGGATCATACTGGCATCTTTTCCGCAAAGAAACGGGCACCGTCGCCGATGCCCGTTGATAAAAGCTAGGACTGGTCCGTGTTACAGGCAAGCCACAAACAACGCGCGAGTGTTCTCGCGCGTCATTGTCACCGGGTTGCCACCGCAGGACGGATCTTCCAGCGCCATTTCGGTCAGCATGTCGAGGTCGGGGTTGGTGACACCCAAAGCCGTCAGGTTTTCCGGGATGTTCAGGGTCTTGCGCAGATCCATCACGGCGGCGCGGAAGCCGTCAAAGCCGCCCTTGATGCCCAGATAAGCCGCAGCGGCATTGATGCGGTCCTCAATGGCCGCGCGGTTCATATCCAGCACCATCGGCATGACGACGGCGTTGGTGGTGCCGTGGTGGGTGCCGTAGACCGCGCCAATCGGGTGGCTGAGGCTGTGGATCGCGCCCAGACCTTTCTGGAACGCCGTGGCCCCCATCGCCGCCGCCGACATCATATGCGCGCGGGCATCCAGATCGTTCGGGTTGGCGTAGACCTTCGGCAGGTTCTCAAACACCAGCCGCATGCCTTCCAGCGCGATGCCTTGGCTCATCGGGTGGTAGAACGGGCTGGAATAGGCCTCAAGGCAATGCGCCAGCGCGTCCATGCCCGTGCCAGCGGTGATGAATTTCGGCATCCCAACGGTCAGGGCCGGATCGCAGATGGTGACAACGGGCAGCAGTTTCGGGTGGAAGATGATCTTTTTCTTGTGCGTGACCGAATTGGTCAGAACGCCTGCGCGCCCGACTTCGGAACCCGTGCCCGCCGTGGTCGGCACCGCGATGATCGGGGCGATTTTGCTGGCATCGGCGCGGGTAAACCAGTCGTCGATATCCTCCAGATCCCACGCGGAAAGGTCTTTGCGCTGATGCGCCATCAGGGCGATCATCTTGCCCAGATCGAGGGCCGAGCCGCCACCAAAGCAGATCACGCCATCATGGCCGCCTGCAAGGTAGACCGCGATGCCGTCGGCCATATTGGACTCGTTGGGGTTCGGATCGACTTCGGAAAACACCGCTGTACCAAGGCCGTGGGCTTTCAGGACAGCCACCGCTTCGGCGGTGATCGGCAGGCTGGCGAGGGCCTTATCGGTGACAAACAGCGGCTTTTTCACGCCCGCAGCGGCGCAATGCTCGGCCAGTTCGCTGATGCGACCGACGCCGAATTTGATCGCGGTGGGATAGGACCAGTTCCGGTTGGGGACTGAGTGCGTCATGGTTCAGACTTTCTTCAGATGGTAGGATTTCGGGCGGGTGACGGAGAGGAAACCCAAATAGGACAGGCTGCCGCCGCGTCCGGTATCTTTGCAGCCGGTCCAGCACAAAGCGGGATCAAGGTAGTCGGCGCGATTCATGAAGATGGTTCCGGTTTCGATCTGCGCGCCAAGTGCTGCGGCGGTGTCGTAGTCGGTCGTCCAGATGCTGGCGGTCAGGCCGTAGGGGGAGTCGTTCATCAAGGCGAGCGCCTCGGCATCATCCTTGACCTTCATGATGCCGACGACCGGGCCGAAGCTTTCCTCCATCATCACCCGCATCGAATGATCAACGTTCACCAGCACTTGCGGGGCGAGGTAAGCACCGCCGTCATCGGCCGGGAACAGGGCGGGGTCGATCAGGGCTTTGGCACCAGCGGCCATAGCCTCGGCAATCTGGCCACGCACCACGGCGGCGAAGCGTTTGTTGGCCATTGGGCCGAGGGTGCTGTCGGCGTCAAACGGGTTGCCGAGTTTCAGGGTTTTAACCCAAGCCACCGCCTTTTCGACGAAAGCATCATAAAGCGACTCGTGGACATAAATCCGCTCGATGCCGCAGCAGCACTGGCCCGCGTTGAACATCGCGCCATCCATCAGCGTATCGACGGCGGCGTCCAGATTGGCGTCGGCGCGGACATAGCCGGGGTCTTTGCCGCCGAGTTCCAGCCCCAAAGGGGTGAAGGTGCCAGCCGCTGCGCGTTCAATCGCCTGACCGCCGCCCACTGATCCGGTGAAGTTGACGAAATTGAACGCGCGGTTGGCGATCAGGTGTTCGGTGGTGGCATGGTCGAGGACGACATTCTGGAACACATCGGCGGGGATGCCAGCGGCGTGGAAGGCTTCGGCCAGACGCTCACCCACCAGCATGGTTTGGCTGGCGTGTTTCAGGACCACCGTGTTTCCGGCGATCAGGGCGGGGACGAGGGTGTTGATCGTGGTGAGGTAGGGGTAGTTCCACGGGGCCACGATAAACACCACGCCCAAGGCTTCGCGCGCAAGGTAGCGGCGGAATTTATCGCTGTCTTCAACGGTTTGCGGGGCGAGGGTTGCTGCTGCGATTTCCGACATATACTCGGTGCGCGCGTTCACGCCGCCGAATTCACCGCCAAAGCGGGTCGGGCGGCCCATTTGCCATGCCAGTTCCTGAACGATGGTTTCGGCATTGGCGTTCAGATTGGCAACGGCGGCTTTGACCAACGCTATACGTTCGGCCAAGGGGCGCGCGGCCCAGCCCTTTTGCGCGGCTTTGGCGCGGGCAGCGGCGGCTTTGGCGGCGTCGAGTGTCAGCGGCGTGCGCTCGGCATAGACCGAGCCGTCCACTGGAGAGATGAGTTGAATGGGCTTCATTCCGTCGTTCCTTGTCGCGTGTAGGGTGCGTGATTTCACGCAGCTTTATCGGAAAAAGGATGCGTGAAATCACGCACCCTAGATTTTCAAGCCCGCTCAAGCAGGCGCTGGATTTCAAAATCGGTCACGACGCGGTCGGTTTCCGAAATCTCCCATTGCGCGGCGTGGTGGTAGTGATCCACCACATCATCGCCAAAGGCTTTGCGATACATGGCGGAGGCGTTCAGCAGATCAGCCGCTTCGCGCAGGTTGTGCGGGATTTCGCGGACATCGCCTGCGGCATACATATCGCCCTGCATTTCCGGCTCCAACTCCAGCTTTTGCTCGATGCCGTCAAGGCCAGCGGCGAGCAGTGCCGCGC
The DNA here is from genome assembly GCA_040387915.1 of Pseudomonadota bacterium. Lineage (GTDB taxonomy): Bacteria > Pseudomonadota > Alphaproteobacteria > Rhodobacterales > Rhodobacteraceae > Cypionkella. The sequence goes on along the minus strand of JAZKCV010000003.1, from coordinate 67,974 downwards.
ATGTGAGGTAGGGGTTCACATCGCTGCCGGGAATGCGACATTCAACGCGGATCGCCTTGGTATGCTCGCCGCAAACGCGGAAGCCAGCGGTGCGGTTGTCGGCAGACCAGACAGCTTTGGTCGGCGCGAACATGCCCACGGTGAAGCGTTTGTAGCTGTTGACGTAGGGGGCGAGAAACACCGTCATTTCCCGCGCATAGGTCAGTTGCCCCGCAATGTAATGCTTCATAAGCTGGCTCATGCCGTGTTTGTCTTTGTCATCAAAGAACGCAGGCTTGCCGTCCAGCGTCCACAAAGACTGGTGGCAATGCGACGACGATCCGGCCTTGCGGTGATCATACTTGGCCATAAAGGTCACCGACTTGCCCTTGGACCAGGCGATTTCCTTGATGCCGTGTTTGACGATGGTGTGGTTGTCGGCGGTATCCAAGGCGTCGGAGTATTTGTAGTTGACCTCCTCTTGCCCCGCATCGGCCTCACCCTTGGAGTTCTCAATGGTTATCCCTGCGCCATAAAGCCCGTTGCGCACGGCGCGCATCACGTCTTCTTCCTTGGTGGTCTGGAAGATGTGGTAATCCTCATTATAGGCGCTGACCGGTTTAAGCCCTGTGAAATTGCTGTCACGCAGGGATTCATAGCTGTTTTCAAACAGATAGAATTCCAACTCGGTCGCCATCATCGCATCGAAACCCATGGCGCGGGCGCGTTCGACCTGACGCTTCAGGATATTGCGCGGCGCGTGTGGCACCGGGTTGTGGTGGTGATCCAAGGTGTCGCCCAGCACCATCGCGGTGCCTTCCAGCCACGGCACCCGGCGCAGCGTGCTCATGTCAGTTTTCAGGATATAGTCGCCGTAGCCAGTTTGCCAGTTCGAGGATTTATAGCCCTGAACCGTATTCATCTCCATATCGACGGCGAGAAGGTAGTTGCAGCAATGGGTCTCTTCATATCCGCCATCGACGAAGAATTGCGCGTGAAAACGCTTGCCCATCAGGCGGCCCTGCATGTCGATGCCAGCCACCAGAACGGTGTCAATTTCGCCAGCTTTTACAGCGGCTTTCAGTTCAGCTAGGGTTAAATTGCCGGGCATATCCGGGATCTCCACTTATGTTTTCCCCGACCGATGCGGGGTCATTTGCATTCGGGGCTGACGCCCCGTCGAGAAGCCTCAAACCCGGCTCAACTGGCCTTGGCCTGCCGCTGAATTTCAACCAGCCCCATGTTCAGAACGGCAGCGAGTTGATCAGCCATCGCCTCTGCGGCCGCAGCCGTGGCGATCAGATCATTGCGGATTTCCAGCATCGCATTGGGCAAGCCATACGGCGTCGCCTGCACCCGCAAGGTATGTGTCACATCATCCGCCGCCGAATAGGGCGCGTTCAACTCGGCCTGCAATCCTGTCAGTTTGCGGGCGGCATTGAGGATCGCCACCGAAAAATGCGGGTCAGCGTCGTGGATCACGCCAAATTCGACGCGGCGAGGTTTGCCGTGATAAACGGGCGTGAAAGAGTGGATCGTTACCACAACAGGCCGTAGCCCCAAGGCGATCCGGGTGGCAATCAACCCATGCAGGCCATTGGCCCACGGCAGATAGACCGCCTCAGTCCGCGCCAGACGCTCGGCTGTTGAGATCATGGCATTTCCGGGAATATCATAGACTTCCGAGCGCGCAGGCATCGCGCCAGCCATATCCGGCGCGCGGTTGCAGTCATAGACCAGACGACTGACCGGGGCATGAATAAGCACCGCATCCAAGCGCTGAGACAGCCCGCGCGACACCGCCAAAGCGCCCGGATCCCAAGCGATATGGGCTTGGCGCTGCGCTTCTGTCAGCCCCAGATCGCCCCAAGCGGGCGGAACATGGTTCGAGGCATGCTCGCAGACCAGAATGATCCGGCCTTGTGCTGCGACATTCTCGATCACTGGCAAAAACGCCTGTTGCGCAGCCGCGAAATCCTTGGCGTTGGTTGGCGTTCTGGGATCGGCGGCGGCGCGCATGGTTACGAGTCATCTCCTGAAACTGCATCAAGGCTCACCCTTTGCTGCGGCTCTGTCAAGAATGTTTCTTGTGGGGCGGGGCTGATACGATCTTTTCCAAACGGGCTTTTCTTGGCGCTGCAATTTGCGCTAGGCTGGCCCGCAAGAAGGAGGCCACGATGGACGCCAGACTGCCACTTGACGAGCAACTGCGCGCGGCTTTGCCTGACCTCACGCGGGCGGAGCGGCAGCTGGCGACGCATGTGCTGTCGCATTATCCGGTGGCGGCTTTGGGCTCGATCACCATTCTGGCGAAGGCGGCTCAGGTGTCCACCCCGACCGTGGTGCGTTTGGCACAAAAGCTGGGCTACAAGGGCTATCCTGATTTCCAAGCGGCCCTGCGCGGGGAGGTCGAGGCGATGCTGGTCTCGCCCTTGGCCAAGCATGATCGTTGGGCGGGCGGTGTGCCGGACACGCATATCCTGAACCGCTTTGCCGATGCCGTGATGAGCAATCTGCAAGCCACCTTGGGCCAGATCGACCATGCCGAATTTGACGCAGCTGCCCGGTTGCTGGCTGATCCCGCGCGGCATGTGTTTGCGATGGGCGGGCGGATCACCCATTCGATGGCGGATTATTTCACCTCATTGATGACGATTGTGCGCCCTGAAGTGACGCTACTGTCGGACAGCTCCTCAACGTGGCAGCCGGCATTATTAGATATGCGACCAAGCGACGTGTTGTTGGTGTTCGACATCCGGCGCTATGAAAACGCGGTGCTACAAGTGACGGAAATGGCGAAGGAACGCGGCGCCGAGATCGTTTTGATCACTGATCGCTGGATTTCCCCGGCCTCGACCCATGCGCGGCACACTTTGGCTTGCCATATCGAAGCGCCCTCAGCTTGGGATAGCAACGTGTCGCTGATGGTGCTGGTGGAAACCCTGCTGGCGGCGGTACAGGATTTGACATGGGATGTCACCGAAGGCCGGATGAAACGGCTGGAGGAACTCTATGCCCGAACCCGTTTCTTCCGCCGCCACCGTTAGAACCGTTTAGCTCATCCTCTGTGCTCAAATATCCTCAGGGGTGAGGCCAAAGGCCGAGGGGGGTGAGCCCCCCTGCACCCGCTGGCTGCGCCCGCCATAGGCGTTCAAAAGCACCGCCGCCAGCAACACCGCGCCGCCGATCAGGGTGCCGCGAGATACGGTTTCGCCCAGCAGGGCCCAGACCCAAAGCGGGGCCAGCAGCACCTCAACCAGAGACAGCAAGGTGGCCTGTGCGGCGGGCACCACTTTGCTGCCAATGGTATACAGCAGCATCCCCCCGGTCAGCGTCAGTGCCCCCATCAGGGCCGATATGGCAATTTCCGGCGCTGGGATCAGCACGGCTTTGCCCAAGATCGCCAAAGCTGTCGCCCCGGCGATCATCGAGAACAGCCCGCCCAAAGCTACCGCAGGCAGCATGTTCGCAAGCTTGCCCCAGCGCAGGGTCACGGTGAAAATCGCAAAGCCAAGCGCCGAAGCTAAGGCGGCTATATTGCCGTCCATCGCCCCGCCCGCAAGACCGCCGCCGACCATCACCAGAATGCCCAAAGCCGCCAGCACGATGGCAAACCAAGTCAGTGGGCTGACCCATTCGCCCAGCAAAAGTCGGCCCAAAATCGCGGCAAAAAACGGCGAGGCCGCGAACAGCAGCACTGCATTGGCCACCGAGGTGGCCTGAAACGCATAGATCGCACCCGAGAACGCCATCACCAGCCCAAGGCCGCCCAACACCCCGGCCCAACCGACCGCGCGGATTTCGGTGATGAGGTTGCCGCGTGAGGTCAGCCCAATCCAGAGCGCCAGCACCGGCAGCATTCCGGCCGAGCGCCAGAACAGGATCGCCCAAGATCCGGTATCGGGGATCAGTCGGATGATCAGGCCTTGGGTGGACCAAAGCACCCCGGCGAGGATGATCAGAATTGCGCCGCTCAGATAGGACATTACCACCCCCGTTTGCGATAAGCTGGGCGAGGGTGGCGCTCAGGTCTGGCACAAACGCGACCTTTGCCGCACTGATCCAGCCGAAACTGCAGGCGGAGGCGATTTCCGCGCGGAAATCGTACCGGAATTCGCGCGAATTCCGCCTTAATAGCCGCGCGTGCGGTCGACGAGATGCAGAAATGGCTGTCCAGCCTCGCCGCGGCGGATGTTTTCCACCAGCACTTTCGCGGCCCCGGTGGCGCGGGTGTCGGCGGCGATATGCGGGGTGACGGTGACGCGGGGGTGGCTCCAGAACGGATGATCGGCGGGCAGTGGCTCGATGCGGAACACGTCCAGCGTGGCATGGCCGACTTGGCCTGCATCCAGTGCCGCCAGCAGGGCTGCATCGTCAATCAGCGGCCCGCGTCCGGGATTCAGGATAAATGCGCCGGGTTTCAGCCACGACAGCCGCTCTGCGTTCAGGATATTCTCGGTCTCCGGTGTTTTCGGCAGCAGAGTCACCACGATATCGGCGCCGCGCAGGGCGGCTTCCAGCCCGGACTCACCGTGAAAGCCTTGGATGCCCGGCGTGGCTTTCTCGGTCCGGCTCCAGCCCACCACGTTGAAATTCAGCGCGGCCAGTGCCTGCGCGCAGGCGGTGCCCAAGGCCCCCATGCCGAGCATCGCCACCTTGCGCTCGCGCGCTAGGGGTGGGCAGGTTGCATCCCAGATATGGCCCGGATTGACGATATGGCGGTCCATGCCGAGATGATGCCGCAACGCATGACCCCCCACCCATTCCACCATGCCCTCGGTCAGCCCGTTATCGACCATCCGGCACAATGGTTGTGTCAGCGTGGCGTTGCCAACGATCCGCTCGACCCCGGCCCAGAGGCTCAGCACCGCTTTGCAGCGCGCAAATGGGGTGAAATCCTGCAACGGCGCGGAAGGCGCGTAGATGATGTAATCTACCGCCGCAGGGTCCGGCGCTTCGGTTACCACGCGGGCGTCGATCCCAGCATCCGCCAGCAGTTGCGGCAGCAGATCGCGATACTCGTCCCACACGGCGGGGGCTGCGAAAAACACGGTGACGGTCATGGCAGGCTCCTGTAAGTTCAACCGGCGCTGGTCACGGCGGCGTTGACCGCCAGCGCGAGAATGATGGTGTTGTAAAAGAACGATCCGACCGAATGCACCAGCACCACTTTGCGCAGTTGAGTCGAGGTGGTGGCAACATCTGCCACCTGCGCGGTCATGCCAATGCCAAACGCGAAATACAGGAAATCCCATGGGCCGGGATGCTCACTGCCGGGAAAGCTTAGGCAGGCGGGGGCTTTGGGGCGGCGGGGTTGGTAGTAGAGATGCGCATAGTGAAACCCCGCCAGCACCTGCAACGCCGCCCAGCCGAGCGGCACCGAGCCTAAGGCGAGCAGCCGTGCGGGGGCATTGTCATTCGGCGCGCTGAACACCAAAAGGATCGAGGTCAGGCTGATCGCCACCGCCAACACCGCCAGCAGCAGGATGGTCCACACACCTTCATCGGTCTGCTCGGCATGGGCTCGCAGCACTTCTGGCGTGGCGTTTGCGGCAAACTGCAGCATCAGCGCCAGATAGGTGACAAAAAGCGCATTCGCCGCTGCCAGCACCCGCAGTTCAATCGGCAGCGTGGTCAGTTGCAACAGCGCTGCCACCGCAGCACCGACCAGCACGGCGATGAAAAACCGAAAGTGACGTTTCATTCCACTACCTCGGCCTGTGCACAATGGCGCTTTGCACCAGCCCAAAGGCCAGCAAAATCACCAATGTCGCCGAACCGCCATAGGACAGCAGCGGCAGCGGCACGCCCACCACCGGGGCCATCCCCATCACCATCGCTAGATTCACCGCGAGATAGAGGAAAAAGTTCATCGCCACACCGATGATCAATAACTGGCTGAAGCGATCCTTGTTCTGGATCGCGGCGATGATGCAGAACACCAAGACCAGCGTGTACAAAGCCAGCAGGGAAATCGCACCGATAAAACCGAACTCCTCGCCCAAGGTGGTGAAGATAAAGTCGGTGTGCTTTTCAGGCAGGAAATTCAAGCGGCTTTGGGTGCCCTGCATGAAACCTTTGCCCGCCCAGCCGCCCGACCCCAGGGCGATCTTGGCCTGAATAATGTTGTATCCGGTGCCCAAAGGGTCCGCCGACGGGTCCAGAAAGGTGTGGATGCGCTTGTATTGGTAATCATGCAGCACCTGCCACGGCGTGCCTTCCGACATGATCACCGCTGCGATGCCGCCGCCGCCCAAAGCCGCCACCGCACCGAAATACCACAGCGACACGCCTGCGGCGAACATCACCCCGGCCCCGCCCAGAACCAGCATCATCGAGGTGCCAAGGTTGGGTTGCTTCAAAACAAAGTAAGTCGGGAGCAGAATAAGCACCACCGGGATCACCACCCACAAAGGGCGTGAGACTTTCTTGTCATCCAGCCAGTCGTAATAGGCTGCCAGAATCATAACCAGCGTCACCTTCATCAACTCGGAGGGCTGCAAGCGCATGAAACCCAGATCAATCCAACGCTGCGCGCCCATGCCAACGGTGCCGAAGAAATGCACCACCAGCAAAAGCAACATCGCGACCAGATAAGACGCGCCGGACATGCTGCGCCAGAACCATATCGGGATAAAGGCGACAAAGAACAACAGCCCCAGCCCCATGCCAAAGCGCTTGATCTGCGGCAAGGCCCAAGTGTCCATTTCGCCGCCTGCGATGGAATACAGCATCAGCCAGCCGATGGCAGCGATGGCGGTCAGCACAAGGATCAGCGCCCAGTTGATGTAGAACACCTTGGCGATGCCACTGGGTGCCAGCTTGAGGCGATACTCCAGAAAGCTCATCGCGCTACACCTTTGAGGCTTCTGGCTGGCTGCCATCGGGCAGGCGTAGGCGCAAATCGTTCAGCAGACTCCTCATCGACTCGTGTTGGGTCGCCGGATAGGCGCTGATCGGTGGGATACCTCCGGTCAGGGCGCGCAACAACGCATCGCGCGCAATCGGCCCGGCCACGGCAGAGCCACCGCCGCCGTGTTCCACCACAACCGACACCGCATAGCGCGGTGCATTGGCGGGGGCAAAGCCGACAAACAGTGCATGGTCGCGCAAGCGCCACGGCAAGTTTTTATTGTCGATGGCACCACCATGCTTTTCGGCAACGGAAAAGTTGCGCACTTGTGCCGTGCCCGACTTGCCGCACATCAGCATCGTATCATCTGCAATGCGCGAGCCGCGCCCGGTGCCATGCGGGCCGTTCATCACCTCAAACATCCCCATCTGCACCGCGCGCAGTTTCGAGCCATCGACACCCAGCCCCTCGCCCTCGGAGATGGGCACCTCAATGTCGTTCACCGAATGGATGATGCGGGGGGCGACTTGTTTGCCGCTGGCGATCCGCGACGCCATCACTGCCAGTTGCAAGGGCGTGGCCAGCACATAGCCCTGACCGATCGAGGCGTTGATGGTGTCGCCAATCATCCAAGCCTGACCGTAGCGTTCCTGCTTCCACGCCTTGTTCGGCATTTTGCCTTCCGAGATCGCCGACATCGGCAGATCGTGGCGGATACCAAGCCCGAGACTTCGCCCGGTTTCGGCCATCTTGTCGATGCCAACGCGTTGACCAACATCATAAAAGAACACATCGCAGCTTTCCGACAAACCGCGCTTCAGATCCACCGAGCCATGTCCGCCACGCTTCCAGCAGTTGAACCGGATGCCGCCCATTTCGATATAGCCGGGGCAATGCACCACTGTATTCTCATCAATCACACCCGCTTCCAGAGCGGACAGTGCCGTCACCATCTTGAAGGTTGACCCCGGCGGATAGGCCCCCTGCACGACTTTATTCGCCAGCGGGCGGTGGTCGTGTTCGGTCAGTGCGCTGTAATCGGCGCTGGAAATCCCGCGCACGAACAGGTTGGGGTCGAACGAGGGCGACGATACCGCCGCGATGATATCGCCGTTGTTGACATCCATCACCACGCAAGCGGCACTTTCCTCGCCCAAGCGCGCTTGCACAAAGTTCTGCACATCGGCGTCGATGGTCAGCCGCAGGTCTTTGCCTTTAAGGCCTTCCTCGCGGTCCAACTCGCGCATCACCCGGCCCACGGCGTTGACCTCAATCCGCTTGGTGCCAGCCGATCCGCGCAACGTGTCTTCCATCCACTTTTCCACGCCGATCTTGCCGATTTGAAAGCGCGGGATCAGCAGCAGCGGATCGACGTTGTCCGCGCCGTCTTTTTCTTTCAACTCGGTCAGGTCTTTTTCTGACACCGGGCCGACATAGCCGACGATATGCGCGAAATCGAAATCGCGCGGATAGACTCGGCTGAGACCAACTTCGGGTGAGACACCGGGCAGGGCGGGGGCGTTGATGGCGATTTTACTGAAATCATTCCAGCTTAAGCGCTCGGCCACGGTGATCGGCACGAAGGCCGAGTTCACGCGTGGGTTCAGCTCTTTCATCGTATCGGCCAAATCCTCGGCCGTCATTGGGATGATGTGGCTGAGACGGTTCAGTACATCTTCTACCTCGGCATCGGTTTTGCCGGCGTTCTCGCGGGTGATCACCACGCGGTAATTCTGCTCATTACCCGCGATCAGCTTGCCGTTGCGGTCTTGGATCAGGCCCCGCGCTGGCGGGATCAGCCGGATGTTGATGCGGTTTTCTTCGGCCAACAGGCGAAACTGATCGGCCTGCTCGACCCCCAGAAACCGCATTCGCGCGCCGAGTGCAGCAACCGTTGCCGCCATGCAGCCGCCCATGAACAACGCCCGCCTTGTGACGGAGCGCGAGGTGGCTTCGGTATCGCGCGGGGCCCTTCTCACATCCGTCTCCCATAAGCATCAACTTCGCCCATCGCGGGCTTGTGCAGGTCGAGCACATAGCGCGACAGGAACACCACCACAGGATAGCACAGCACCGACCAGACCACTTGGATCATTGCAAAGCCAAAGCCAGTTTGCGGCACTATCGCCATCGCGAACACCGTTCGGTACACCAGCAGCATCGCCACCATCAGACCCGAGACCAATAGCCATTCGACCCCGAAGTTCAATTCACGAGTCAGTGCAACCCGGCCCCGCACGAATTCCGACGCCAGCAACACCAGTGCCGTCCACAGGCCGGGGGGGCGGTCCAGCAGCATATCCTCCAGCAAAACCACCACGGCGATCAGCAAAGCGGGCAGATAATCTGGGCGGCGCATTGTCCAGGCGAAGATGATGCACAGCAGAAAATCGGGCCCCGGCGTGCGGTTCAGCCAGACGGTAAAGCGGCACCAGCCTGCGGTTTCCGCGCAATCCGACATCATCGCCATCGGCAAGGGCAACAGCCGCCAGAACAGCAACAGCAGGGCGATGGCCACGAACAAAGCGCGGTGTAGCCAAACCTCTCGCGCGGCGGGATCAACCATTGCTGGCCCCCGCTTCAGCGCCCGGTTCCGGCGTTGTTGGCGGCTTTGGCGGGCCTTGCACAGGGGGCGTTGTGACCAAAGCGCCCGGATCGGTGATCGGGGTCAATTCATGGCTGCGCAGCACGCGCAGGAATTCCAGCCGTTGATAATCGGCAGACAAAGCCACCCGCAGCCGCTTGTCGGTGCCCAGAACCACGGAACCCACCAGCAACCCCGCTGGAAACATGCCGCCATCGCCCGAAGTCACCACCCGGTCACCGGGCCGCACCTCATCGGGGTCTTCCAGAAAATCGAGCGGCGGCAGGTCAGAGTTATCGCCCGACAACAGCGCCTTTTGCCCGGAGGGTTGCACCGCCACCGGCACCCGGCTGTTGCTGTCGGTCAGCAGGATAACCCGACTGATCTGCTGGCCGACGCCGGAAATCCGCCCCACCAGCCCGATGCCATCCATCGTCGCCCAGCCATCCTTGATGCCATCGCGGGCACCGACGTTCAGCAACACCGACTGACGGAAAGGGGAACCGCTATCCGCCAGCACCACCCCGGTGACATGCGTCAGCATCGGATCCAACCGGACATGGTTCAGATCGAGCAGCCGGGCGTTCTTCTGCTCCAGTTGCAACGCGGCTTCTTTCCACGCCTTCATCTGGCGCAATTCCTCGCGCAGTTGCTGGTTTTGCTCATAAAGCCGTGAATAGGATTGGAAATTGTCGAGCACGCCCGCGCTCCACGTCACCGGAGCCGCCGCCCATTGGAAACTGGGCACGAAGCGATCCACCAAAGCCGAGCGGAAGCGCTCGACCCTTGGGCTGTCGATCCGCCATAGCAAGAACAGCCCCAGCATCAGCAGAATCAACAGACCCACCAGAACCCGGCGCAGCGGGCGGTGGAATTCTGCTGGATCAACGCGGTTTCTTGCCATGACTGGCCCGTTTCACATGAAAGACCGGAAGGCCACCGGATCAGCTGTCGTAGTCGATAACGTGGCGCAGTTGCTTCTCATATTCCAGCGCTTTGCCCGTGCCCAAAGCCACACAATTCAGCGGTTCGTTGGCGACCGAGATCGAAAGCCCGGTTTGCTCGCGCAAGCTTAGATCCAGATCGCCCAACAGCGCGCCGCCCCCGGTCAGCATCACGCCGCGATCCACGATGTCAGCGGCCAAATCCGGCGGGGTTGTCTCCAGCGCCTGCATCACCGCATCGCAAATCTGCTGCACAGGTTCCGACAAGGCTTCCGCCACCTGCGCCTGATTGATCTCGGTTTCCTTCGGCACGCCGTTCAACAGGTCACGCCCGCGAATGGTCATGCTTGCACCCCGGCCATCGTCGGGCATCCGCGCGGTACCTATGCTGGTCTTGATGCGTTCAGCGGTGGATTCACCGATCAGCAGGTTCTGATGGCGGCGCAGATAGCTGATGATCGCCTCATCCATCCGGTCGCCACCCACGCGGACCGAGCGCGCATATACGATGTCACCCAAGGACAGAACCGCGACTTCGGTGGTGCCGCCGCCGATATCGACAACCATATTCCCGGTCGGATCGGTGATCGGCATCCCCGCCCCAATCGCCGCCGCAATCGGTTCGGCAATCAGCCCAGCCCGACGCGCACCTGCCGACAGAACCGACTGACGGATCGCCCGCTTTTCCACCGGAGTCGCCCCATGCGGCACACAGACGATGATCTTCGGTTTGGAAAACGTCGTGCGCTTATGCACCTTGCGGATGAAATGCTTGATCATCTCTTCCGCCGCCTCAAAGTCGGCAATCACGCCGTCGCGCATCGGGCGGATCGCCTCGATGGAACCCGGCGTGCGCCCCAGCATTAGCTTGGCATCCTCGCCCACCGCCAGCACCTGCTTTTTGCCGTCCTTGGTGTGGTAGGCGACCACCGAAGGCTCGTTCAACACGATACCCTTGCCGCGCACATAGACCAGCGTATTGGCGGTGCCGAGGTCGATCGCCATGTCAGACGAGAAGATGCTAGAGAGGATAGACATGCTGAGGTGATCCTTGGACGGCGAAAAAGAAACGCCCGCGACTCAGCGTGGGCTGAGGCGGGCGCTTTCATATAAGACCATGCGGGGGGCAGGGAAAGGCCAGACACTTTGAAGCCGCGTCTTTCCGCCTTGGACGGTTATGCTTGTGATTAATGCACTTTTGGGCAAGTTGGATGCCCCATAACAGGACAAAGTTTGACTTTTTCAAACATTATGTAGGTGAGTTGACGGTTCGGCCCCACATCTATCCCGCCACATCCCTGCCCAAATCGCATCATAGCTTCGTGAGATGATGACGATTCCACACCCCAACCCTCGCAAACTACCGTGGTCTGCTTACCCGGAAAGCTGCATCTCGCGCGTTGTGCGGATATTTCTCAGCGTGCTGCTTTCTTCAATTTTGGCCGCGATGCTTGTGAATCTCATCGCCCCTGAAGCGCATGGGGAAAGTGCGCTTCACCGTTTTGCAGCGCCGATTTTCATGGTTGGGTTTTTCCTGCTGCCAACATCTGTGATCGCAGCGGCTGTCACGTTGGCGCTAATAGCTCTGGATCGAAAACCAAATATTGCCGCCCTCATCCGCGCGCCCTTGCCTGCGCTGGCAAGCCTAGGCTTGGCTATCCCCCTGCTTTTCCTGAACCCTTTTGCGGCTTGGACAGCACTGCTTTGGCCGATCTATTGGCTGCTGAGCGGTCGCATCGCGGGCCGTCGGGGTTTTTCCATCCAGCATTTCTTAGACCTCAGTTGGGGGGAGAAAATCTTCACCCCGCTGTGGCTGGTGCTTGTGCTGCCTGTCGTGTGGGATTGGCTGAAATGGAGCATTCTTGCGCTCTGGCTTTCTTACAATCCACCGGGGCTGGGCGAACCTTCATTCCGCAGCCAGCTGGACCTCCCGATGTCCTCGGCGCAACAAGTGGCGCTTTGGCGCTATCCTGACCTTGCCAGTTGCCAAAATGGTGCGACAGCCCCGGCACTGCCTTGGGCCAGTTATGACAAAGCTGCCGCCGAAATTTGTATTTTCCGCATCGCAACCGCCGCTGGGAGCATGGAACAGATGCAGGCTTTGCTTGTGGAGAATGGGCTTAGGGTGGGGCGCATCCCGCTGCCCAACTCGACCGGACCCAAGAGGGAAATCCTCGATTCCGGCTGGGCCGTTCGTGACAAAGGCCCGCTGTTTGCCAGTTACACTTGGCTCAACACGCTGTTCGCAGCTGTTCCCTACGGCATCTCGGTCAGTTTGACCTATGATGCCGCAGGAAAGTTGCTTTGGGTGCAGGTGGGCGAGAACTTCCTATAAGGATCAACCCTGATCCTTGTAGTTTACCGACTTCTTATCTGTATCCGGTGCCGATTTCTGCCGCCGCACCACCAGCTTATTCAGCGCGTTCACATAGGCTTTGACGCTCGCCACCACCGTATCGGTGTCCGCCGAGGCCCCGGTTACGATGCGGCCTTCTTCTTCCATCCGCACCGAAACCGTGGCTTGTGCGTCGGTGCCTTCGGTTACGGCCTGCACCTGATACAGTTGCAAACGGGCGGAATGCGGGAACAGCATTTTCACCGCATTGAACGCCGCATCAACCGGGCCATCGCCGGTGGCATCAATCGAGTGATCGACGCCGTCGATGGTCAGGGTCAATTCCGCCTCACGCGGGCCTTCGGTGCCGCAGACCACGCGCAGGCGTTTGACTTGGATGCTGTCATGCGCGTCGTTGGTGGCCTCATCGGCAACCAAGGCGAGCAGATCCTCATCGTAGACTTCTTTCTTGCTGTCGGCCAAAGCCTTGAAGCGGACGAAGACGTCATTCAGTTGATTGTCGGCCAATTCATAGCCCAACTCTTTCAGCTTCGAGCGCAAGGCCGCGCGGCCCGAATGTTTGCCCATCGAGATGTTATGCGCGGTCAGGCCGATGTCAGCCGGGCGCATGATCTCAAAGGTTTCGATGTTTTTCAGCACACCGTCCTGATGGATGCCGGATTCGTGCAGAAAGGCGTTCTTGCCGACGATGGCCTTATTGAACTGCACGGCAAAGCCCGAGACGCTGGAAACCCGGCGGCTGAGGTTCATGATTTTCGTGGTGTCGATCTGGGTGCGGTAGGGCATGATGTCATTGCGGACCCTCAAAGCCATCACGACTTCTTCCAAGGCAGTATTGCCCGCACGTTCGCCCAGACCGTTGATGGTGCATTCGATCTGACGCGCGCCAGCCTCTACCGCTGCGAGGGAGTTCGCGGTCGCCATGCCAAGGTCATTGTGGCAATGGGTGGCGAAAATCACGCTGTCCGCACCCGGCACGCGTTCCAGCAACATGCGGATCAGGTCGGCGGATTCGCGCGGTGCAGTGTAGCCGACGGTATCGGGGATGTTGATCGTGCTGGCCCCGGCCTTGATGGCGATTTCGACCACGCGGCAGAGGTAATCATGTTCGGTCCGTGTCGCATCCATCGCCGACCATTGCACGTTGTCGCACAGGTTGCGGGCGTGGGTGACGGTGTCGTGGATGCGGGTGGCCATTTCATCCATATTCAGGTTCGGGATGGCGCGGTGCAGCGGCGAGGTGCCGATGAAGGTGTGGATGCGGGGAGAGGGCGCGTATTTCACGGCCTCCCAGCAACGGTCAATGTCTTTGTAATTGGCGCGCGCAAGACCGCAGATGGTGGAGTTTTTCGAGCGTTTGGAAATCTCGGTGACGGCAGCGAAATCGCCTTCTGAGGCGATGGGAAAGCCCGCCTCGATCACATCGACGCCCATTTCATCCAACAAGCTGGCGATCTCCAGCTTTTCGTCATGGGTCATGGTGGCGCCGGGCGATTGCTCGCCATCGCGCAGGGTGGTGTCGAAGATGATGACTTTAGGTTGGGATTTAGCGGCTTCGGCGCGGATTTGCGCGGGCGTGGCGGTCATGGTGGGTTCCTTGGATTTTGTTGCTGCTTGCTTTGGGCGCTGATCACTTCCGAGCGGTCGCACCCAAGGGCACGCTCAGAAGCGGGTAAGAAGCAGCAGGCCACGGGAAAGCGGCGCGCGGGGCGCGGTGTGGATCAAAGTGATGAGGGTTTCCCGTGTCATGGTGGCGACTATACGGCGGATTTGTTGGAAGGGAAGGGGGTGTTGGTGAAAAAGTAGCAGGGCAGCGGGCCTGCATCGCGGCGGGAGCTGTGGGGTGCGGTCCCAACTCGGGACCAATTTCGGCTGTTTATTTTCAAAGGCTTACGAGGCATCGGTCAGAAAGTATTAACCTTTGGGCGGTTCTTCACGCGGCAAGTGCCTTGGCGGGCAGAAGAAATTGCCAATTCTGCGTGGCGATCTGCGGCTTTCGTCCTAGCTTTCGGCGGCGAGGTTGGGTTTCAAAAAGCGAAGGGTGGTCAAGGTGCGGGCATTGGTGATCGGAGCCTCGGGCGGAATTGGCAGGGCCTTGGCAGAGGCGCTTTCGGCGCAGGGCGAGGTGGTGGCGCTGTCGCGGTCGCGCAATGGGCTGGAGATCACGGATGAAGCCTTGGTGGCGCGAGTGCTGGAGGATGTGACGGGAACGTTTGATTGGGTGTTCATCGCATCGGGCGCATTGGGGGTGCCGGAAAAATCACTGCGCGCCATTACTGCCGAAGCGATGATGGCACAGTTTGCCGTGAACGCGGTGGGGCCTGCGCTGGTGATCAAGCATGTGCTGCGGCTGTTGCCGAAAGACCGGGTGGCGCGGTTGGGGGTACTGTCGGCGCGGGTGGGGTCGATTGGCGACAATGCTTTGGGCGGCTGGTATTCCTACCGTGCGGCGAAGGCGGCTCTTAATCAGGTGGTGCATACGGCGGCGATAGAGATCGCGCGCAGTCATCCTTTGGCGGTGCTGGCGGCTTTGCATCCGGGCAAGGTGGCGACGGCCTTTACTGCTGGATATCCGGGGCAGAAGGACACTGCTGAAGTTGCGGCTGCGCGGTTGATCGCAGTGCTGGCAGGGCTTGGCCCTGCGCAATCGGGTGGGTTTTACGACTACGCAGGCAAGGCCGTGGTGTGGTAATCGGCGCGGCACACGCTGCTGGCGGCTTGCGGTGCGTCCAGAACCATCGCTAAAGAAGCTCTGCAAACCCGGCGCAGGAGAACGACATGATCCAAGATACCGAACCGCGTTCCACCCATGCCGCGCAAAAGCGCATCGTTTTGTCCAGTGATCATGCCGCGATTGCTTTGCGGCAGGCGGTCGGCGCGCATATCGCGGCGCTGGGCTGGCAGGTGGTTGATATTGGCCCGATGACAGCGGAAAGCACGCATTATCCCAAACATGGCGCGGCGGCGGCGCAGCTGGTGGCTTCGGGCGATTGCCGGTTTGGCATTGTGCTTTGTGGCACCGGACAGGGCATCATGATGGCGGCGAACAAGGTCAAGGGAATCCGCTGCGGCGTCTGCATGGATACGTTTTCGGCCCGGATGATCCGCCAACACAACGATGCCAATATGCTGTCGTTGGGCGTGCGGGTGGTGGGAGAAGGTTTGGCGCTGGATATTGTCGATGCTTTCCTGAGCGCAGAGTTTGAGGGTGGTCGCCATGCCACTCGTGTTGAAATGATCGAGCCCTAGGCCGCCGCGCGCGTCGCTGACTGCCATCGCGCAGTGGCTGGTTTAGAGCCTGACCCGCCTATGGATTGGCCGCAGGTGCAGGGCTGTCCGCAGTGGTGCCGTCTGGGGCGGTGCTGTCTGGTGCGGCGGCGCCATCGGCGGGTGAAGGTGCAATGCTTGTCCCCGGCAATGGGCCGACCAGTACCCCGGCTTTCCACATGCCTTCCGATATTTCGCCGCCCTTGTAGACCAGCTTACCCGCACCCTCGCGTTTGCCTGCAACGAAGCCGCCTTCATAGCCATCGCCCGTGGGATAGGTCGCGATGCCATTGCCCTGCATGGCCCCGGCAACCCAGTCGCCGGAATAGGTGAAGCCGTCGGGTTGCGACAGCGCGCCCTTGCCATCGCGCAGGCCGGCCTTGAAATTGCCTTTGTACACCGTGCCATCGGCCCAGGTCGCGGTGCCGACACCTTCGCGCACGCCCGCTTTCCACGCGCCTTCGTAGCGGAAGCCATCGGGGTAGGTCATGGTGCCGATGCCGTCGGGCTTTTCGCCCACCAAGGCTCCGGTATAGGTGGCCCCGTTGGCGTAGGTGGCGGTGCCTTGCCCGGTGATCGCGCCGTTGATCCATTGGCCCGTGTAGCTGGAGCCATCGGCATAGCTGATCTTGCCGGTGCCATCGGGCTGATCGGCCTTGAAGCCGCCCTCATAGCTTGAGCGGTCGGTATAGACCATGCGGCCCTGACCCTGCATCTGGCCTGCTGCCCAATCGCCCTGATAGCTGCTGCCATCCTTGGCGGTGAATGTGCCTTTGCCGTCGCGCTTGTCGGCCTTGAAGCCGCCTTTGTAGACATCGCCATTGGCATAGGTCTCAGTACCCTTGCCGACCCGCAGGCCATCGACAAAATCACCCTCGTAAATATCACCGTTCGGCTGGGTCAATTTGCCGAGGCCGTTGATCTGGCCATCTTTCCACGCGCCGACGTAAGTGAGCTTATTGGGCATGGTCAGCGTGCCGGTGCCTTGGCGCGCGCCTTTCACCAGCGTGCCGGTATAGGTGGTGCCATCGGGATAGCGGATGACACCTTCGCCCTGTTTTTCACCCATCTGCCAGTTGCCTGCATAGCTGTAGCCATTGGCATCGGTCAGCTTGCCCTTGCCGTCATGCTTGCCATCAATGAGTGAGCCGACGTAGACCGAGCCATTGGCATAGGCCGCGCGGCCCTGTCCGGTCATTTTGCCGTCGCGCCAATCGCCCTCATACGTCCCGCCATCGGCAAAGGTGATCTTGCCCTTGCCCTCGGGCTTACCCGCCTCAAAATGCCCCTCATAGACCGAGCCGTTGGGGTAATGCGCAACCCCGGTGCCGCGGATTTCGCCGCCGACCCATTCGCCGTTGTATTCATAGCCATTCGGCAGACGATACGTCCCGGTGCCATCCTGCAAGCCATTGACGAAGGTGCCCTCATAGACCGAGCCATCATCGTATTGCTTGCTGATCACCTCGCCTTGGTCCTGTGCCAGTGCGGCCCCTGCCAGTGCCACCACCATCGCTGCCGCCAAGCTTACGTTACGCATCGTATCATCCCCACTGTCGCGCCGCACCCTAGCTGAGCCCGCGCCCCCCTGACAAGCGGTCCACTTGGTCTTTCCCTTGGGCGCGAACCTGCTAGAACCGGGAAAACCCTAACTCGGAGCGTATCATGGCCGCGACATTTCGCCTGACTTTGGCACAGTTGAACCCCACTCTGGGCGCGATCGAGGCCAATGCGGCGCTGGCCTATGAGGCTTGGGTGCAGGGGCGGGAGGCGGGCGCGCAGATGGTGGCGCTGACCGAGATGTTCATCACTGGCTATCAGACACAAGATCTGGTGATGAAACCGGCGTTTCATACGGCTGCGATACAGGCGGTAGAGGCTTTGGCTTTGCGGATCACGGATGGTCCGGCGCTGGGGATTGGCGGGCCTTGTGTGCGGGATGGGCAGTTGTACAACGCTTATTATGTGCTGGAGGGCGGCAAGATTGCGGCCACGGTGTTGAAGCACGAACTGCCGAACAGCGATGTGTTTGACGAAAAGCGGGTGTTCGCGTCCGCCCCGCCGCAAGGGCCGTATCGGGTGGGGCCGCTGCGGATCGGCTCGCCGATTTGTGAAGATGCGTGGCATTCTGAGGTGTGTGAGACTTTGGCCGAAACGGGGGCGCAGATTTTGCTGGTGCCGAATGGCTCGCCTTATCACCGGGGCAAGCCAAGCGTGCGGACCAATCTGATGGTGGCGCGGGTGATCGAGACCGGGTTGCCGCTGGTGTATCTGAACATGATCGGCGGACAGGATGACCAGGTGTTTGACGGGGCGTCTTTTGTGCTGAACCCCGGCGGGGCATTGGTGGCGCAACTGCCGCAGTTTGATGCTTGCATCACACATGTGGATTTTGTCGAAACTGATGAGGGCTGGCGGGCATTGCCCGGCATGATGGAGAAGATGCCGATTTCCTATGAGGCCGATTACCGCGCTATGGTGATGTCTCTCAAGGATTATCTGGGCAAGACCGGGTTCAAGACGGTGCTGCTGGGGCTTTCCGGCGGGATTGATAGCGCGATTGTGGCCGCTGTTGCCGCCGATGCGATTGGCCCGGAGAACGTGCGCTGTGTGATGTTGCCGTCGCGCTATACTTCAGCGCATTCACTGGAGGATGCCGCACAGGTGGCAACCGCTTTGGGCTGTCGGTTGGATACGGTGTCGATCTCGGGCGCACAGGATGCGGTGGGGGACGCGCTGGCGCATTTGTTTGAGGGCACCACGCCGGGGGTGACAGAGGAGAACGTGCAGTCGCGGTTGCGCGGGCTGTTGCTGATGGCAATGTCGAACAAGTTTGGCGAGATGCTGCTGACCACGGGCAATAAATCCGAGATGGCGGTGGGCTATTGTACGATCTACGGCGACATGAACGGCGGCTATAACCCGCTGAAAGACCTGTATAAAACCCGCGTGTTTGACACCTGCCGCTGGCGCAATGACAACCACCGCGCATGGATGCTGGCCCCGGCGGGCGTGGTTATCCCGCCGCGTGTGATCGACAAGCCGCCGAGTGCAGAGCTGCGCCCTGACCAGAAGGATGAAGATAGCCTGCCGCCCTATTCGGTGCTGGATGCGATATTGGACGGGTTGGTGGAACAGGAATTGTCCGTCGCCGATCTGGTGGCGAAAGGCTTTGATCGCGCCACGGTGAAGAAGGTCGAGCACCTTTTGTATATCAGCGAATACAAACGCTACCAATCCGCGCCCGGCACCAGACTGACCCGCCGCGCCTTCGCGGGCGACCGGCGCTATCCGATTGCCAATCGCTGGCGTGATAACGCCTGATGCCGCTGTATATCCTCGCCGCTGTCCTTGAAATCGCTGGCTGCTTTGCGGTTTGGAGTTGGTGGCGCGGGGCCTCGGTGCTCTGGCTTGTCCCCGGTGCGGTGGCTTTGGCGGGGTTTGCTTACCTGCTGGCGTTGACGCCGCCCAGCCATGCTGGGCGCAGTTATGCGGCTTATGGTGGGGTCTATATCGCGGCGTCCTTGCTGTGGCTTTGGCTGGTCGAGGGCAGCAAGCCGGATTGGGCCGATCTGGGCGGGGCCGCTTTGGCTTTGACCGGGGCGGCGCTGATCCTGTGGGCGCCGCGCGGTTAAAGCGTGCTAATTTCGCATTGCGGCAGCAGGCGTTCCACGTCCTGCAAACGGCAAAGCTGCGTCGCGTCGGTCGTCACCGCAGCACTGGCAGAGGCCGAGCCATAGGCCAAGGCCAGTGCAGAATCCACCCCGCGCGCAAGGCTTAAAACAAAGCCCGCGACAAAGCTGTCACCCGCGCCGACCGTGCTGACGACCTGCACCGATGCCGCTTTCACAAACACCCGCCGCCCGGCTTCGGCCATCACAGAGCCATCCGCGCCGCGCGCCACGATCACCCGCTGCGCCACGCCGCGTTTGACCAATTCAGATGCAAAGTCAGCGCTTTGGGTGCGCGTTTCCAAGGCGTGGCCTGCAATGCTTTCGGCTTCCTCGCCATCCATCCGCAGCACGAACAGGCCGGGGATCGGATGGCTGACCGCCTCGCGCAGGGGTGCCCCTGAGGTATCCAGCACCACGTTCAGACCGGGCATAGACCGCGCCAGACGCGCGGGGAAATCGACAGGAACCCCCGGCGGCTGGCTGCCCGAAATCACCCCAATCGCTCCGGGTCGGGCTGAGGCGCGCAGCAGCATGAACACCCGGTCCTGATCGGCCTCGGACCAGATCGGCCCCGGCAGCATGAAGCGATACTGCCTACCCGTCTTAGCCTCGGTCACGGTCAGGCTTTGCCGGGTTTCACCGGGGGCGGTCAGTGCCAGAAACGGCACGGATTCCTGCCGGATTAGACCTGCCAGACGATCTCCGGTCAGCCCACCCAAGGCCACCAGCGCAAGGCTTTCGCCACCCAAAGCCGCAATCGCGCGGCTGACATTCAGGCCACCGCCACCCGGATCAAGCAAGGGTTCCGAGCAACGCAACTTTTGATCCGGCACCAGTTCCGCCACCCCGGTCGCCATATCCAGCGCGGGGTTGAGGGTGAGGGTCAGGATCGGGGTTTGCTCGAGCATGACGGCGTTATTCTACTTTTTCTTCGGGTGCTTCAGGCTGCGGTGCAACGGGAGCGGCTTGCGGCGGGGTTTCGTCGGGAACACTGGCCGGGGCCTCGATGATTTCGATGGTGTTCTGGAAGCTGCCCGCTTTTTGCGAATTCTTGTCGCGCAGGGTGGTTTCCAGCACATAGCGGCCGGGAACCAATCCTGTCAGCGTATAGGTCAGATTGGCGGGGAACTCGCGGTTTTGCGCCCGCGAGGTCACATCGAGATTGGCAACCGAAGGCAATTCGCCGAGCACTTCGCCCGCTTCGGTCATCACCTTCAGATCAACGATGAAGCCGAAGGAATACAAGCCCTCGCCCGCCGCGCCAAAGCCATAGCCCACTGGTTCGGCATAGATCAGGATCGGGGCGCCGATTTGGTATTTGTCATCCTGCCGCGGGTTGTAAATGCCCAGCATGGTGACTGGCGCATCCACTAATGCCGCCGCGCGGATCGTGATGTCGGGGCCGCTGTCCCAGACCTCGGTCGACAGATTGCTTGCGGCCTCAAGCGCTGCAGTCGGATTGTTTGCGGCCAGCAATGCCTCAATTTCTGTGGCTTTATCCACTATCGGACCTGCAAAGGCCGGCCAAGCAAGGCTCGCTGCCAAAACTGCGGCTGCGGTGGCACTGGCTTTGTCAAACATGACGGCTCCTTGATAAGTTGGTCAAAAACGTGATTGCGCGGCCATGATAGAAAGATTTCGCGCACTGTCCAAGCGGCACACGCCTCAAATCGGCACTGTTTCATTCCCACCACGGATCAATCGCTGCGATTTCATCATCGCTCCAGCCGAAATGATGGGCGAGTTCATGCACCAAGACATGCGCGACCAGCTCTTGCAGGGTGACAGTGCCGCGCTCGATCCATTCGTCCAGGATCGGGCGGCGGAACAGCCAGATCATATCGGGCTGAAGCGGTTGATCGGATACGGATTTCTCGGTCAGGGGGATGCCATCGTAGAGGCCGGTCAGCTCAAACGGGCTTTCGCATCCGAGTTCGGCGAGCATCTGATCGCTGGCAAAATCCTCGATGCGCAGGGCGATGTGCTGGCCGGCCATGCGGTAGGGCTCCGGCAAATCGGCGATGGCTATGCGGGCGAGGGCGGCGATTTGCGCGGCATCGGGGGCGGTCAGGCTGGCGTGGGGCGTGGTCATGCGCCGCAGCCTAGTCACAGGGCCGAAAGCTGCAAGGCGATAACTGGACAATTCAGCGTCCATATGACAGGGAAGGGCGGTTGCAGGAGAGCCCCATGACCGATCGCCCCACGATTACTCGCTTTGCCCCGTCGCCCACTGGATACATCCATGTT
This sequence comes from Pseudomonadota bacterium, assembly GCA_040387915.1. Taxonomy (GTDB): domain Bacteria; phylum Pseudomonadota; class Alphaproteobacteria; order Rhodobacterales; family Rhodobacteraceae; genus Cypionkella. The sequence continues at coordinate 46,070 of JAZKCV010000003.1, read as the reverse complement.
GGCAACCTGCGCACGGCGTTGATGAACTATCTGATCACCCGCAAGGCGGGCGGCACGTTCATTCTGCGGCTGGATGATACCGATCAGGAACGCTCAAAGCAGGAATACATTGATGGCCTGCTGTCCGATCTGGATTGGCTTGGCCTGCATTGGGATCGGGTGGAACAGCAGTCCTTGCGGTTTGATCGCTACCGCGAGGCGGCGAATCAGCTGCGCGCGGCGGGGCGGTTCTATGAGTGCTTTGAGTCTCCGGTCGAGTTGGACCTAAAGCGCAAGAAGCAGCTGAATATGCACAAGCCGCCGGTTTATGACCGCGCGTCGCTGCGGATGACGGATGCGGAAAAGGCCAAAGCGCGCGAAGAAGGCCGCGCGGGCTATTGGCGCTTCCTGCTGGATCAACAGCGGATTGAGTGGACGGATGGCATCCTCGGGCCAATCTCGATTGACGCGGCGTCTGTGTCTGATCCGGTGCTGATCCGGGCGGATGGGCAGATTCTGTATACGTTTGCGTCCTCGGTGGATGACATTGACATGGGCGTGACCTCAATCGTGCGGGGGGCGGACCACGTGACGAATACTGCGACGCAGATCCAGATCATGCAGGCGATGGGCGGTGTGCCGCCGAATTTCTCGCACCATTCGCTGTTGACCGGGCCGAAGGGGGAGGAACTCTCCAAGCGTCTGGGCACCCTGTCGTTGCGCGATCTGCGCGCGCGGGGGGTGGAGCCGATGGCGCTGTTGTCGCTGATGGCGCGGCTGGGGTCGTCGAAACCGGTGGAACTGGCTTCCTCGATGCAAGATCTGATCGACGGCTTTGACATCGGCAGTTTTGGCGCGGCTCCGACCAAGTTCGATGCGGAAGATCTGTTCCCGCTGACCCGCGCGCATGTGCAATCGCTGCCGCTGGCGAATGTGGCCGGGAAAATCGCGGCGCTGGGCGTGCCTGCGGATAAGGCGGAATTGTTCTGGAACGTCGCCAAGGCTAACATCACCGTGCTTGCCGACCTCGAGGGCTGGTGGGTGCTGTTCCGCGATGGCGCAACTCCGCTGGTGGATGACGAGGACCGCGAGTTCGTAGCGCAAGCCTTTGATATGTTGCCCGAAGGCCCATGGACAACCGCGACTTGGGGTGAGTGGACGAATGCGGTGAAAGAGGCGACGGGGCGCAAGGGCAAAACCCTGTTCCGCCCGCTGCGCCGCGCGGTGACTGGCTTGGATGCGGGGCCAGAGATGGCGGATGTGATGCCGCTTTTGCAGAAGCGACCAAGCCTCTAAGCCTTTCACATTGGCTTAAATATTCTGGGGGTCCGGGGGCTAGCCCCCGGTTCCGCTCTGAATTCAGCGCGCCAGAACCAGCCAGCCTGCGACTTCCGCCAACTGCTGCATTGCGCCCAGCACATCGCCGCTCTGGCCGCCGATCTGGCGTAGGGCGATACGGGCGAAGGCAAACTGCACCACGATCTGTGCGAGCATCACCCACAGCGCCAAAACGGGACCGAGCATCCCCACGGTGATGAAAATCCCCATCGCCAGAGCCGCCAAAGCACAGGGCAGGTTGGTCGCCGAGGCCATTTTCCCCATGCCATCGCTGCGCGCTGCGGGCATCCACAGCAAGGCAAACGCCAAGCCAACGCGGCTGCAAACCGCCAAGGCAATCACTGCGGAAATTGCCATAAACGGGTGATCTGCCGCCAAAAGTGCCAAAGCCTGCCAGCGCAGACCCAGCGACAGGATCAGCGCCAAGCCGCCATAGCTGCCAATGCGGCTGTCGCGCATGATCTCCAGTTTACGTGCGCGGTCGCGGCCACCGCCAAAGCCGTCGGCGCAGTCGGCGAGGCCGTCTTCATGCAGGCCTCCGGTGGTCAAAACTCCAGCAATCAAAGCCAAGCCCGCCGCCAGTGTTGGGGCAATCCCCGCCACCAGTGCCGCGTACAAAACCAACGCGGAAATCCAGCCAACAAGCGCGCCCGCGATAGGAAACGCCCAAACTGCAGCGCCAATCGCGGGGGGATCTGCCATGCGCCCCACAGGTAGCCTAGTCAGCAGCATCACTGCCAACTGCACCTCTGCCACGCGGGCGCGCAAGTTCGTCATGCCTCGGAAACTCCGGCCTCGCCGAAGGTGGCCATGCCGTTGTGGCAGGCGAGTGCGCTGCGCAAGATACCAAGAGCAAGCGCCGCACCTGAGCCTTCGCCCAAGCGCATATCAAACTCCAACACCGCGCGTTTGTTGAGCGCGGCCAGCAGCTTGCGATGCCCCGGTTCGGCGCTTTGGTGGCCGACGAGGCAGTGATCCAGCAAAGCCGGGTTGGCGGCATAAAGCGCGGAAGCGGCGGCGGTGCAGATGAAACCGTCGAGGATCACCGGAATCCGCGCCGCACGTGCCGCCAGCACCGCACCACAGATCGCCGCCTGTTCGCGCCCGCCCAAGGCCGCGAGAACGCCCATTGCAGTCAGGCCCTTGTGGCGGGCAAGCCCGGTTTCAATCGCGGCGATCTTGCGCTTGATGCCGTCGCTGTCCGATCCGGTTCCGGCCCCGACCCATCCAGCCACCTCACCGCCAAACAGGGCGGAGGTCATCGCGGCGGCAATGGTGGAATTGCCGATGCCCATTTCGCCCAGGATCAGCACATCCGCTGAAGTGTCCACCGCATCGGCCCCGGTCTGCATGGCGGCCAAAGTCTCGGCTTCGGTCATCGCGGGGCTTTGGGTGAAATCGGCGGTGGGGCGGTCAAGCTCCAGCGCGATCACCGAAAGATCGGCACCATTGGCACGGCAGAGTTGGTTGATCGCAGCACCGCCCGCCTGAAAGTTGCCGACCATTTGCGCGGTTACGGCCTGCGGATAGGGGTTGACGCCTTGGGCGCAAATGCCGTGGTTTCCTGCGAAAACAAGCGCTTGCGCGTGGTTGATCTGGGGGCGTGCCGTGCCGCGCCAGCTTGCCATGAACACCGCCAACTCCTCCAGCCGCCCCAAGGATCCCGGCGGTTTGGTCAGGCTGTTTTGCCGCGCGGCGGCAGCGGCAGCGGCCCCGGCATCGGCTAGCGGCAGCGTTGCGGCCAGATCGGCCACGGCTGAAAGGGAGGTCAGTTGCATCATTTCACCTTCATTGGCAGGCCCGTGACGGCGATGATCACCTCATCCGCCTCGGCTGCGATCCATTGGTTCAGAGTGCCCGCCGCATCACGAAACGCGCGGGCGAGGGCGTTTTCCGGCACGATCCCCATGCCGACTTCATTGGTCACAAACACCACAGGGCTGGACTGCTGCGGTAGGGCGGCCAGCAAGGCTTGCCCCGCCGCCCGCCAATCGTGGTCGCCCAGCATCAGGTTGGTCAGCCACAGGGTCAGGCAATCCACCAAGCGCGGGCCTTTACCATCGGTGGCGGTCAGGGCTGCGATTAAATCCAAAGGCGCGGCATGGGTGATCCATTCCGGCCCCCGGCGTGCCTGATGTTCGGCGATGCGGGCGCGCATCTCATCATCCCATGCTTGGGCTGTGGCGATGTAATAGGCGGGCTGACCTATCTGCAAAACCCGGCCTTCCGCGATCCGGCTTTTGCCAGAGCGCGCGCCGCCGGTGATGAGGATGGTTTTGTGCATAACGGCCCTTGCCCCTTGGCCGTTGTCAAAGCAGAAACGGGGCCAGCGCGAAAGGAGAAATGCGACAGTGCCTGCTGATGCCCCGACACATACTGCGACAGAGATCATGCTGATCCGTCATGCCCCGGCTTTGACCGAGGGGCGGATGGCGGGGCGGCGCGATGTGGATGCCGATTGCAGCGTTGCTTTGGCATTTGCGGCGTTGCGCGGGGCGGTGGGGGCGGCGGATCACTGGCGCGTCAGCCCGGCGCGGCGCTGTGTGCAGACGGCAGCGGTGCTGTGGCCTGACCTTGCGCTCGAACAAGACGCGCGGTTGTGGGAGCAGGATTTCGGTGCTTGGGAGGGGGTGCCTTTTGCAGAGTTGCCCGATCTTGGTGAACTGTCGGGGCCAGCGCTGGCCGCGCATCGCCCGCAGGGGGGCGAGAGTTTTCTCGATCTCTATGCGCGGGTGGTGCCTGCTTTGCTTGAGAGCGCTGGGCTTGGTGGCCGCGTGGTGATCGTCGCCCATGCCGGGGTGATCCGGGCGGCTTTGGGGCTGGCTTTGGGCGCGGCGGAATTGGGGCTGGCGTTTCAGGTCGCGCCCTTGTCGCTGACGACGATTGTGGCGCTGCCGGGGGGGGCGTTCTCGATTGCGGGCGTCAATCGGATGCGGCGATGAGATTGCAAAGTATCCGCGTGGCGGGGCATTTTGGTGAGTTGTTGCAGGGGCGGATCGGCGCGGATGGCCCGGTGGCGCTGGTGACTTTGCCCTGTGCTGCGCTGGGGGTGACGGCAAGTCTTGCATCGGGGCAGCGGTTTGCGATCACCAAAGCCAGCGCTGCGATCATTCCCGAAGAGCGGGCGATCAAGCTGATGGGTTTGTTAGGGGTTTCGATCGCTGGGCAGGTGAGCTTTACAGCAGAGATGCCACCCGGTGGCGGTGCCGGTGTCTCGACGGCGACGCTGGTGGCGCTGGCGCGCTTGGCGGGGTGGCAGGGCGATGCAATGGATTTGGCGCGGGCTTGCATCGCGGTCGAAGGCGCGTCGGACCCTTTGATGCTGCCGCTGCCAGAGCAAACGCTGTGGGCCTCGCGTCAGGGCGAAATTCTGGCGAATATGGCCGCACCGCCTGCGATGGAGGTGATCGGCGGGTTCTTTGGCCCGCCGCGCCGCACCGATCCGCAGGACATGGATTTCCCCGATATCGCCGATCTGATCCCGCAGTGGCAGAGGGCCTGTGCAGAGGGCAATCTGCCGCATGTGGCTGGGTTGGCGAGCCAATCGGCCAGCCGCACCTTGGCGCAGCGCGGGGCGCAAACTGATCCCACCCTGTCGCTTGCGGCGGATCTTGGCGCCTTGGGCTATGTCATCGCTCATACAGGCGCGGCGCGGGGGCTGATCTTTGCGCCCGGAGCGGTTCCGCAGCGGGCTCGCGGCGTTTTGCGGGCGGCAGGTCTGCGCGGTGTGGTGCAGTTTCGGGCTGGGGGAAGCTGATGAGTTTTGCCGCGATGATGCTGGTGGCGATGGCGTTGGACAGTTTGATCGGCTGGCCCCAGCGGCTTTATGCGGTGATCGGCCATCCGGTGACATGGATCGGCGCGCCGATCCGCTGGCTGGACGTTTCCCTGAATCACGATGCTGCGTCCGATCTGTCGCGTCGGATTGCGGGCGTGGTCACGGCATTGGTGGTGATTTGCGGCACAGGCGGCGCGGCGTGGATGCTGCAATGCGCTTTGCCTGCGGGTTGGCTGGGCGTTGTGATCGGCGGTGTGTTGGCTTGGCCGCTGTTGGCCTTGCGGTCGATGTATGCCCATGTCGCGGCGGTGGTTTCTCCCTTGCAAATCAACGATCTGGAGCGCGCGCGATTTGCGGTGTCGATGATTGTCGGGCGCAATGCTACGGTGCTGGATCAGGCGGGCGTGGCGCGGGCGGCGATGGAATCGCTTGCCGAAAACACCTCGGACGGCATTGTCGCGCCGCTGTTCTGGGGGGCGGTTCTGGGACTGCCGGGAATTGCCGCCTACAAGGCGATCAACACGCTGGATTCGATGATCGGCCACCGCACACCCCGGTTTGAGGCGTTTGGGTGGGCCTCGGCCCGCATCGACGATTTGGTCAATCTGATCCCGGCGCGGCTGACCGGAGCCATCTTCGCCCTCGTTTCCCGCGCCCCGCGCCGAGCCGCGCGCGTGATGTGGCGCGATGCGGGCCTGCACCGATCCCCGAATGCAGGCTGGCCAGAGGCTGCGATGGCCGCAGGGCTTGGGGTGCGGCTGTCCGGGCCGCGGGTTTATGCCGATCGGGTGGCGGATGAACCTTGGGTCAACGCGGGAGCCCCTGATCCAACCGCCGCCGATCTGCAACGGGGACTTGCGCTTTATCTTCGGGCGATGTTTGTGCTAGGCGCGGCGCTCTTGGGCATAGCGCTGGTCTGAGGGGGCAGATGCGCGATCACGGGGGAAATATCGACGGGGCCATCGCCCGTTTTGGCGGCACGGAGTGGATTGACCTGTCGACGGGGATCAACCGCGTGGCCTATCCTGTTCCGGCGTTGCAACCCGAAGATTGGACGATGCTGCCGACCCAAACCGCCAAGCAAGCCTTGCTGGATGTCGCCGCCAAAGCCTATCATTGCACAGCGCCAATGCTGGCGGTGGCAGGCGCGCAAGCGGCGATTCAGATGATCCCCCGCTTGGGTAAGCCGGGAAAGGCCCGCGTGCTGGGGCCGACCTATAACGAACATGCCGCCAGCTTGCGCGCCGCTGGCTGGAAGGTCGAGCAGGTCAGCCAGTTTGGTCAGTTGGCGGGCGCGGATTTGGCGGTGTTGGTGAACCCCAACAATCCCGATGGTCGCAGCTATCCGCCCGCCGATCTGCTGGCTTTGGCGGGCCACGTCGGGCGGTTGGTGATGGATGAAAGCTTTGCCGATGCGCAGCCGGAGCTGTCGGTGATCCCGCAAGCCGGGCAGGCGGGTCTGCTGGTGCTGCGCTCGTTTGGCAAGTTCTATGGGCTGGCGGGGGTGCGGTTGGGGTTCGTGATAGGCGCTGCCGATGATATCGCGGCGTTGCAGGAAATGTCTGGGCCTTGGCCCGTCAATGGCGCGGCGCTGCGGATTGGGGCTGCGGCTTTGGCGGATCAGGTTTGGGCCGAGGCGACGGTGCAACGCCTGCGCTCTGAGGTGACGCAGGCTGATGCTTTGGCCGTGGCGGCAGGCTGGCAACTGGTGGGGGGGTGCGAATTGTTTCGGACGTATGAGACTCCTGATGCAGAAACCGCGCAAATCCGGCTGGCAAAGCGGCAAATCTGGAGCAGAATCTTTCCCTATTCGAACCGTTGGCTGCGGATCGGGCTTCCCGGCTCGCCCGAAGAATGGGCGCGCTTGACCCGTGCGATGGAGGCGTAATGCAGTTCACCCCAGACGAATCCGCCACCCTGTTGCGCATCCTGCAATGGCGACGCGACGTGCGGCATTTCCGCCCCGATCCGGTGGATGAGGCGGTGCTGGAACGCCTGCGCGCCACGATGGATTGCGCGCCCTCGGTCGGCAACGCGCGGCCTTGGCGGGTGATCCGGGTCGATGACACGGGCCTGCGCGCCAGCGTACGCGCCAATTTTTCCCGCTGTAATGCCGAGGCTGCCAAGTTGTATTGCGGCGAAAAGCACGCGGAATATCTGGCGTTGAAACTCGCAGGGATAGAGATCGCCCCGGTGCAACTGGCGGTGTTCAACGTGATGGACCCAGCTGCCGGGCATGGTCTTGGCCGCCAAACTTTGCCCGAAACCCTGCGCCAGTCCACTGCAATGGCGATCCATACTTTATGGCTGGCAGCGCGGGCCGAGAATTTGGGCCTTGGTATGGTTTCAATTTTGGAACCACGTGACATGGAGGCGCTACTGGGCGTGCCGGAAGGTTGGGAATTCGCCGCTTATCTGTGTCTCGGACATCCTGAATTTATGGATGACACGCCGCTATTGCATCGCTCCGGCTGGCAGGAAAATACGCAGACCGAATGGCCGCGTCGCTGAGGCGTTGGCCCTGAGCAGGGGCCTGATGCCTGCTCTCCGCTATGGGGCCCCGGCTCGGGGAGGCGCGGTCAAGCCTGTTCAGCGTGCCAAAGCCAACAGGCCCGTCACATCGACATGGGCCTCAAGATGTGCTGCCAAAGCATCCAGCACCGCCTCTACCCCCGCACTGTAACTCAGCCCCGATGCGGCCGCGCCGATCTGATGCAGAAAGCCCGTGCGAAAGGCGTCATTGGCGAACATGCCGTGCAGATAGCTGCCCATCACCCGGCCATTGGCTGAGGTCGCGCCTTCGGGTTGGCCATTAACAAAGGCGAAAGGACGGCTGCGATCAGGCCCATCGGTGCGGCCGATGTGAATTTCATAGCCCTGCATCGCAAGGCCAGTGGCGGCATGAATGGCGTCGGTCCGGGTCAGGCGTTTGTCGGGGGTCATCACGGTGTCCACGTTCAAAGCGCCTAACGCAACTGTCTCGCCTGCCAGTCCTTCAATGCCCTCCGGGTCGCGCACGATCTGCCCCAGCATCTGATAGCCGCCGCAAATCCCCAACACCCAGCCCCCACGCCGCAGATGTGCCGCAAGGTCGACATCCCAACCCTGCGCGCGCAGATAGGCCAGATCGCCCCGCGTCGATTTCGACCCCGGAATGATCACAAGGTCAGTGTCGCCCGCAATCGCCTCACCCGCCCGCAGCATCTGCACGCTGACGCCGGGCTCTTGTGCCAAAGGGTCGAGATCATCAAAATTCGCAATCCGCGACAGGGTCAGCGCGGCAATCTTATAGCCCCCCGTGCCGCCGCCTTTTGGCAGATCGAGCGCATCTTCGGCGGGAAGCTTGGACGCATCCGCAAAAAACGGCACCACGCCGAAACCGCGCCAGCCGGTGCGACTTTCGATGAGCTGATAACCATCGTCAAACAAACGTGGATCGCCGCGAAACTTGTTGATGAGAAACCCCGCGATCATCGCAGTGTCGGCTGGGTCCAGCACGACCTGAGTGCCCACAATCTGCGCAATCACCCCGCCGCGATCAATGTCTCCGGTCAGGATCACCGGGCAACCCGCCGCGCGGGCAAAGCCCATATTGGCAATGTCCCCCTGGCGCAGATTGACCTCGGCAGGTGATCCCGCGCCTTCAACAATCACCAGATCAAACCGCGATTTCAGACGGTTGAAGCTGTCCAAAACTGGTGCCATCAGGCTGGGCTTCAACGCCGCATAATCCCGCGCTTTCACGGTTGCGATGCGCTTGCCCTGCACCACGACTTGGCTTCCCGTCTCAGACTCTGGCTTCAGCAGCACCGGGTTCATGTCGGTATGCGGCTCCAGCCCGCAAGCCAGCGCCTGCAACGCCTGTGCGCGCCCGATCTCTCCGCCATCCGCCGTCACGGCGGCATTATTGGACATATTCTGCGGCTTGAACGGCGCCACCGACAACCCACGCAGCTTGGCTGCCCGGCATAGACCAGCCACCAACAGCGATTTGCCGACATTCGAGCCCGCGCCTTGAATCATGATCGCTTTCACCGTGACCCTCCAACGTCGTATTGGCTGAGATTTCGGAAGCCTCCGGCGGGAATATTTTCTTCCAGTATGAAAGCCCAAGAGCGTGGGCGCAACGCTTCGGGCCGTTTGCACGGGGGAGGCGTTGCGCTTTCACACTGGGCGGTCATCGGGGTTCCCCCCTGTACCGCTCGAACACTCTGCCCCAAGAAGATTAACACTTCGTTGCTTTCATACTGGCTCAAATATTCCGGGGGTTTGGGGGCTGGCCCCCAATCTAGCATGTCAACGCGCACAGCCGATCAAAACTCGACCCCCGGCTGCGCCTTGATCCCTGATCGGAACGGATGCTTCACCAGCGTCATCTCCGTCACCAAATCCGCCGCTTCAATCAACTCCGGCTTGGCATTCCGCCCAGTCATCACCACATGCGTCATCGGCGGTTTCTCTGCGGCCAAAAACGCCAGAACCTCGGCGATATCGAGGTAATCATAGCGCAAAGCGATGTTGATCTCATCCAGCAGCACCAAGCGGTTGTCGGAATCGCGGATCAGTTCTTTCGCCTTCTCCCAACCCTTGGCGGCCATCGCGATATCGCGGGCGCGGTCTTGGGTTTCCCAGGTGAAGCCCTCGCCCATGGCGTGAAACTCGCACAGGTCGGAGAAATGCGTCTCGATGATCCGCCGCTCGCCCGTGTCCCATGCGCCCTTGATGAATTGCACCACAGCACAGGGCATCTCATGCGCGATGCAGCGCAGAATCATGCCGAATCCGCTCGACGACTTGCCTTTGCCCGCCCCGGTGTGCACGATCAGCAGGCCCTTATCGCCAGCTTTGCCCGCCATGATCTTATCGCGCGCGGCCTTCTTCTTCGCCATCTTCCGCGCATGGCGGGCGTTTTCATCACCTGATGCGTCGCTATCAGCGGTCGCTTCAATCACGGGCAGCTCTGGGTCGGCCATTGGGGTTTTTCCGTTGCTTGACAAGGGGCGCAATTCTGCCACAGGTGGGCAGGTGTTGGTTCCTGTTTATGACAGGCGAAGAGGGAATGCGAAAGGGGGCGACCCCAAAAGCTGCCGCCCCCGCGACCGTGACCGGAGAGGTTGCCTGAGGCCACTGGAGCAATCCGGGAAGGCGGGCAGCCGTGGGGGAGGGCCCCCGGATCCGCAAGCCGGGAGACCTGCCAGCGCATGTGACTGAACCGGCGAACGGGGTGTTTCGCAACCAGCAGGTGGCCGTATTGGCTGCCGTTCTGGCCATCCCCACCGCCGCAATTTGGGTAGGCTGATGACTGTAACTTTGCATGTCTGCACCACCTGTAAGGCGGGCGAGATCACCGAAGACGGTCAACCCGTTCCCGGCGCGCGGCTGCATGCGGCTTTGATGGCGGGAGAGATCCCCTCGGGGCTGCGCATCGTCGGCGTCGAATGTCTGTCTGCCTGCAATTCGGGTGCTGCTGTGGCGCTTTCGGCGCCGGGTCGCTGGTCTTATGTTTATGGCCGCCTGACTGAGGCCGATGCACCCGACATTCTGCTCGGTGCTGCCGCCTATCTTGATGCCCCCGATGGCCTTGTGCCGTGGCGCGCGCGCCCGGTGATTTTCCGCAAGCAAAGCCTTGCCAGAATCCCGCCAATTATACCCCCTTTGGAGATTCCCCATGTCTGATCTGTCGAAAATCCCCGTTACCGTGATCACCGGTTTCCTTGGCGCGGGCAAAACCACGCTGATCCGCCACCTGATGCAGAATCCGCAGGGCAAGCGCTTGGCGATCTTGGTCAATGAATTCGGCACCGTTGGCGTCGATGGCGACATTCTGAAATCCTGCGCAGATGCGAATTGTCCGGTGGAAAACATCGTTGAACTCGCCAATGGCTGCATCTGCTGCACTGTCGCCGATGATTTCATTCCCACCATCGAAGCGCTGATGGCTTTGCCTGTCCGCCCCGACCACATCATCATCGAAACCTCTGGTCTGGCCCTGCCGAAGCCGTTGTTGAAAGCGTTCGACTGGCCCGCGATCCGCTCTAAAATCACCGTGGATGGCGTGATCGCTTTGGCTGATGCCGAGGCTGTTGCTGCGGGTCGCTTTGCCCCGAATGTCGAGGCGGTGGATGCGCAACGCGCCGCCGATCCTTCGCTGGATCACGAAACCCCGCTATCGGAAGTGTTCGAGGATCAAATCGCCTGTGCCGACATTATCTTGATGTCAAAGGCCGATCTGGCGGGGGAGGCTGGTTTGGCTGCGGCGCGTGCGGTGATCACCGCTGAATCGCCCCGCCCGATCCCGATCCTGTCGATGAGCGAAGGCATCATCGACCCGGCTTTGATCCTTGGCTTGAATGCGAAGGCTGAGGATGATCTTGCCGCGCGCCCGTCGCATCACGACGGCCATGATGACCACGAGCATGATGATTTCGACACCGTGGTGATTGATCTGCCGGAAATCAGCGATATTGATGCGCTTGTCACCGCCATTCAGCGCCTTGCGGATGAGCAGCATATCCTGCGCGTCAAAGGCTATGTGGCCGTCACTGGCAAGCCGATGCGTCTGCTGGTGCAGGCGGTGGGCGCGCGGGTGCGGCATCAGTTTGACCGCCCATGGGGGGCTCCTCCACGTCAGGGGCAGTTGGTGGTGATTGCCGAGCATCACCACGTTGACCTCGCCGCTATCCGCAGCGTGCTGGGGGCCTGAGCCATGCATGTCGTCTTCCGCGAAAGCCATGGGCTGGAGGATACGCAAACCCCGTTCGATCTGGGTCAGACCCCGGCTGAACTGGTGGTTTTGTCGTTTTCCGACAGTGACCTGGGGGCTTTCGCGGCGGGCTGGCACAGGTCTGGCGGCAAGCTTCCGACGTTGCGCTTGGCCAATCTGGTGGCGTTGCAGCATCCGATGTCGGTTGATACCTATGTGCAGCAGACGCTGGTGGGGGTGAAGGGCGTCCTTGTCCGCCTGATCGGTGGCGAGAATTACTGGCCTTACGGGTTGATGCAGTTGCAGGATTTGGCGCGGCGTCAGGGCATCGCCTTGGCCGTTCTGCCCGCAGATGGCCGCGAAGATGCGGCGCTTGACGCCCATTCCACGCTGCCGATCAGCACCCTGCGCCGCCTTTCCGCGCTGTGTGACGCTGGCGGCGCTGTCGCAGCCCAAGCCGCTTTGGCGCAACTGGCGCTTGCCGCTGGGCTTTATGCGGGGCCGGTTCTTGGGACCAAGACCGTGCCGGATTGCGGTTGGTATGATCCCGATCTGGGCGTGATCGCGCAGCCCGATGTTACGGGCCCCGCCATTGCCATCACCTTCTACCGCTCTTACGTCACAGCAGCCGATACCGACCCGGTGGATGCGCTGATCCGCGCCTTCCGCGCGCGTGGCTTTGCGGCCTACGGCCTGTTCGCCCCCTCGCTGAAAGCACCCGGAGCCGACGCCTTCCTGCGCGCGGCCCTTGCCCACCTGACCCCATGCGCCATCGTCAACGCCACCGCCTTTTCCGCCCGTGGGCTTGATGGCACCACACCGCTGGACGCGAGCGGTTGCCCCGTCTTCCAAGTCGCCCTCTCCACCGCCCGCAAGCGTGACTGGTCAGCGTCCGAGCGCGGGTTGTCGCCCGCCGACCTTGCCATGCATGTGGTGCTGCCCGAAGTCGATGGCCGTATCTTCGCAGGCGTGGTCAGCTTTAAATCGCCGGGAAAACGTGACCCCGATCTGCAATTTTCACGCTTCGCCCACCGTGCTGATCCGGTGCGCATTCAGGCGGTGGTGGAGCGGGTCTTGGGCTGGCACCAGCTTGCCCAGACCCCCGCCGCCAACCGCAAACTGGCCGTGATCCTGTCCACCTATCCCGGCAGGCCTGATCAGATCGCCCATGCTGTTGGCCTCGATGCCCTTGCCAGCACCGAGGCTTTGACCGCCACCTTGGCTGCTGAACGCTACACCGTTCAGCCAGCGAAAAACCTCGCCGTAGCCCTGACCACCGAAACCCTGACGTGGCCGCTGGATGCCTACAAAGCCGCCCTCACCACCCTGCCGGAACCGCTGCAAACCGCCCTTGCCGCTGCTTGGGGCGAACCTGAAGGCGACCCGGCCGTGCAGAACGGTCAGTTCCATTTCGCAGCCACAAGCGCAGGCAAAGCCCTGATCGCCCTGCAGCCCGAACGCGGCACTGTCACGCAACGGGAAACCGACTACCACGACCTCGCCCGCACCCCGCGCCACGGCTATGTCGCCTTCTATCTCTGGCTGCGCGAGCAATCCTTGCACGCCTTGATCCACATCGGCGCGCATGGCACGCTGGAATGGCTACCCGGAAAATCGGTAGCGCTTTCAACCGATTGCTGGCCCGAAGCCCTCACTGGCCCGCTGCCCGTGATCTACCCTTTCATCGTCAACGACCCCGGCGAAGCGGCGCAAGCCAAGCGCCGCATTGGGGCTGTTACCCTCGGCCACGTTCCGCCCCCCTTGGCGCAATCCGCCACCCCTGAAAACCTGCTGCGGCTGGAACGTTTGCTGGATGAATACTCCACCGCCGATGGCCTTGACCCGTCGCGCCGCAACCGCCTGATCGCCACCATCCGGGATGAGGCGCAGGCCTCGGGCGTTGAAGCCGACCTTGGCCTTGACGCCAGCGCCAGCCCTGCCGAGGCGATCACCCGGATTGACCGATTTGTCTGCGATATCAAGGAAAGCCAGTTCGGCGACGGTTTGCATATTTATGGGCAGGCGCCGGGGGAAACCGAGGGCCTGCTGGACGCTTTGGCGGGCAAACGCGTGGCGGCAGGGCCATCGGGCAGCCCGTGGCGTGGCCGCACCGACGTATTGCCGACGGGTCGGAACCTTTTTTCGGTGGACCCGCGTGCAGTGCCCAGCCGCGCTGCCCACGCCCAAGGCGTTAAGCTGGCCGAGGAACTGCTGCGCCGCCATCTGCAAGACAAAGGTGACTGGCCGAAGGGGTTGGTGATCGACCTGTGGGGGTCCGCCACAATGCGCACCGCCGGCGAAGAGTTGGCGATGGCGCTGCACTTGGCGGGGCTTGCGCCGAAATGGGATGAGGGATCGGAACGGGTGTCCGGCTTTGAAATCCTGCCGCTTGCCCTGCTGGATCGCCCCCGCATCGACGTGACTCTGCGCGTCTCTGGCCTGTTTCGCGATGTGTTTGGCGGGCTTAGCCAGTTGTTCGAGGCTGGGGCCGCAGCGCTGTCTCAGCGTGATGAAGCCCCGGATATGAACCCCTATATCGCCGCTGGCCCCCGCGTATTTGGCCCGAAACCGGGGCTATACGGCATGGGGATGGAGCCTGCGTTAGAGGATTACACCCCCGAAGGCCGCGCGGCGGCGGGTGAGGCTTGGCTGTCAGGGTCTGACTGGACCGTTGATGCCAAGGGCCAAACCCAGCACAACCGCGCCGCCTTGGAGGACCGCCTGCGCGGTGCCGATGGTTATGCGCATGTGCAGGATCTGGTGGAAACCGACATTCTTCTCGCCCCCGACTATGCCGCGCACGAAGGCGGTTTTGCCGCCGCCATGGCCGCGATCGGGGCCGCTGAGCCTGCCCTATACCACATCGACGCCACCCGCCCGGATGCCCCCAAGGCGCGGCTGGTGGCCGAGGAAATCGGCCGGGTCGTGCGCGCACGTGCCGCCAACCCCGATTGGGCCACAGGCATGATGCGGCATGGCTTCCGGGGGGCTGCCGAGGTCACAGCGACGCTTGATAACCTTGCCGCCTACGCGCATCTGACCCGCAATGTTCCCGCGCATCTGTTTGATTTGTATCACGAAGCCACGTTGGGTCGCGCCGATCTGGTGGCCTTCATGGCGCGGGAAAACCCCGCAGCCCTTGCCGCGTTGCAAGCGCGGTTTCAGGCGCTTGCCGATGCGGGACTGTGGATCACAAGGCGCAATTCCATCGCGGCGATGATGGGGGCGGGGGAATGAGCGCCCCATTCATCCAAGGCTGGTGCCCCGGTGCTTTGCGCCCGATGGCTTCGGGCGATGGCCTCGTGGTGCGCATCCGCCCGCGCGCAGGTCGACTTACCGCTGATCAGGCGCGCGGCATCGCAGCGCTGTCGCGCCAGCATGGCAACGGCCTGATTGATCTGTCGAACCGCGCCAATGTGCAGCTGCGCGGCGTGACCGAAGCCAGCCATCCGGCGCTGATCAACGGCTTACGCGCGCTGGATCTGATTGACACCGATGCCACGGATGAGGCGCGGCGCAATATCGTTGTCTCGCCGTTTTGGACCGAGGCCGATGGTTCTCAAGACATCGCCATTGCGCTGGCCAAAGCGCTTACAGCGCCAGAGGCTCCGATACTGCCGGGGAAGTTCGGCTATTCGATTGACCCCGCCAAATTCTCCACCCTGAGGACCACCTCGGTTGATATTCGCATCGAATGGCACCTTTCGGGCTGGTTGGTGCGGGGTGAAAGTTTCGCAACCGGCGCGATGGTCAATTCTGCCGAAGCTGCGGCCTCTGCTGCGGTTGAATTGGCGCGATGGTTCGTTGCGCATGGCGGTGTCGAGGGCGGGCGTGGACGCATGGCGCAGCTTTGGCAGAGTGAGAGCCTGAAAGCGCGACATGATCGCCTGCCTCAGCGCTTCCAGGAGGGCGGCGCAATGGCGGCTTCCGCGCCGCAGCCTGCGCCGGGCACCTGCGCACAAGGCCAACTCGTTGGCTTTGACTTCGGCCAGATGCAGGCCGAAACGCTTGCCGCGCTTGCCGATCTTGGCGCGTTGCGGGTGACACCTTGGCGGATGCTGCTGATCGAGGGTGCAACCAAAGCGCCAGACATGCCCGGCCTGATCACCCGTGCCGATGATCCGATGTTGCGCGTGATCGCCTGCACGGGTGCGCCGGGTTGCCTGCAAGCCCATGCCGCCACGCGGCCTCTTGCCCGCGCGCTGGCATCTCGTGTCAGCGAAACCCTGCATGTATCGGGTTGCGCCAAAGGCTGCGCGCATCCCGGCCCGGCAGCTTTGACATTGACCGCCACGCCGGATGGCTTTGCCCTGATCCGCAATGGCAAGGCCTCTGGCACTCCGCTACGCGACAAGTTATCCGCGACTGACCTCACCGAAACCAATATCCTGAACGAGTTCCCCTGATGCCGCATACCTACATTACCGATGGCGCCGAGATTTACCGCCGTTCCTTTGCGATGATCCGCGCCGAGGCCGATCTTGCCCGCTTTACGCCGGAAGAAGAAATCGTGGCCGTTCGGATGATCCATGCCGCTGGGATGGTTGGGCTTGAGGCGCATATCGAATTTTCCGAGGGCATGGCCATTGCCGCGCGTGCTGCTTTGGAGGCTGGCGCGCCGATCCTGTGCGATGCGCGGATGGTATCGGAAGGCGTCACCCGTGGCCGGATGCCTGCGAACAATCAGGTGATCTGCACGTTGCATGATCCTGCGGTGGCGGGCTTGGCGAAAGAGATGGGCAACACGCGTTCGGCTGCGGCGTTAGAGATGTGGCGTCCGCATCTGGCGGGGGCGGTGGTGGCGATTGGCAACGCACCGACGGCGCTGTTCCATCTGTTGAACATGCTGGAAGACCCCACCTGCCCGCGTCCTGCCGCGATTATCGGCTGCCCGGTCGGTTTCATCGGTGCGGCGGAATCGAAAGCGGCGCTGATGGAGGTGCTGCCGGTGCCGTCGCTGATCGTGCGCGGGCGGCTTGGCGGCTCGGCGATCACCGTGGCCGCGATCAACGCGCTTGCAAGCCGGGTGGAGTGAATGGGCAAGATCATCTGCACGGGCCTTGGCCCCGGCGACCCTGACCTGATCTCGGTCAAATCGGATCGGCTGATCCGGGGGGCGGCGCATGTTGCCTATTTCCGCAAGGCGGGTAGGCTGGGCCAAGCGCGGCAGATCGTGCAGGGGATGCTGGCGGCGGGTGTCACCGAATATGCGATGGAATATCCCGTCACCACCGAGCTGCGCTTTGACAGCCCGGAATACAACGACGCCCTCGCGCGGTTCTATGACGATTGGGCGGACCGTCTGGCTTTTGTAGCGCGTGGCGCAGATGTGATCGTGCTGTGCGAGGGTGATCCGTTCTTCTACGGCTCTTTCATGCATCTGCACACCCGGCTGCAAGGCCGCGTCGAGGTTGAGGTGATCCCCGGCATCACGGGCATGACGGGCTGCTGGAATGCGGTTGGCACGCCGTTCACCTGGGGCGATGATGTGTTGTCGGTGCTGATGGCGACTTTGCCTGAAGCTGATCTGGTGCATCACATGCAGCGATCCGACGCGATGGTGATCATGAAAACCGGGCGCAATCTGCCGAAAGTCCGCGCGGCTTTGGAGGTTTCGGGGCGGCTTGCCGACGCTTGGCTGGTCGAACGCGGCACGATGCCGACGCAGCGCATCGCCCGCCTTGCGGATGTGGATGCCGCCGATTGCCCGTATTTCGCCATCGTATTGGTCCACGGCCAAGGTCGCCGCCCGGAAATCGGCGGTGTCGAATGAGCGGTTGGCTGGTGGTTGCAGGCCTTGGCCCCGGCGCTGAAAACATGGTGACGCCCGAAGTCCGTGCCGCATTGGCCGAGGCCACGGATGTGATCGGCTACTTCCCCTATGTCGCGCGTGTTGTCCCGCGCCCCGGTTTGACCCTGCATGGCTCTGACAACCGGGTTGAGATTGACCGCGCCGACCATGCTCTCCGTCTCGCCTCGGAAGGCGCGAAGGTGGTGATCGTTTCCTCAGGTGATCCCGGAGTTTTCGCGATGGCGTCGGCTTTGTTTGAGGCTTTGGAGAAGCACCCCGACCTGCATCACTTAGACATCAAAATCCTCCCCGGCATCACCGCCATGCTCGCCGCCGCAGCCCATGCCGGCGCGCCGTTGGGGCATGATTTCTGCGCGATCAACCTGTCTGATAACCTTAAACCTTGGGAATTGGTTGAACACCGCTTGCGCCTTGCCGCGCAAGCCGATTTCGCGATGGGCTTCTACAACCCGCGCTCGGCCAGCCGCCCGCACCAATTCGCCCGGGCTTTGGAAATCCTGTTGGAGGAATGCGGCCCCACCCGCTTGATCACCTTCGCCCGCGCCGTCAGCACCCCCGAAGAACGCATCCAGACCGTCACCCTCGGCGAAGCTACCCCCGAAATGGCCGATATGCGCACCGTTGTGATCGTCGGCAACTCCGCCACCCGCCGGGTTGGCCGCTTTGTTTACACCCCGCGTTCCGCATGAACCAGCCAGTCGATCACCTCAGCCACCGAAGCCACCACCGCGCGCGCGGGCAGGGCAGGGCGGTCGATCATCACCACCGGAATCCCCAAAGCCCGCGCCGCAATCAGCTTGGCTTCGGCCCCTGCGCCGCCCGCGTTCTTGGCGACTATATGGCTGATATTGTGCTGTATCAGCAGCGCCTTATCGTCCTCGGCTTCAAACGGCCCGCGCGCCAAAACCACCGTGCAATCGGGCAACGGAGCCGCTTCGGGCGCATCGACCAGCCGCAGCAGATAGTGGTGCGGTTTTGCGGCGAAGCCAGCCAAATTCTGCTTGCCAATCGCCAGAAAAACCCGCGCCGGGGCGTCGGGCAGGGCCTCAACTGCGGCTTCGATGCTGCCGACATGCCGCCAATCATCGCCCGCAGCGGCCACCCAAGCTGCCCGCTGCAACCCCAGCAAGGGGACGCCAGCCAAGGCACAAGCCTCCACCGCATTCCGGCTCATCTGGGCGGCAAAGGGATGCGTGGCATCGACCACAGAGGCAATCTTTTCGGTGCGCAGATAGTCCACCAAGCCCGGAACCCCGCCAAAACCACCCACGCGCATCGGCAGCGGTTGCAGAACGGGGCTATCGGTGCGTCCGGCATAGGAAAACACCGCATCCGCGCCCTGCTCGGCCAAGGCGCGCGCCAGAAGGCTGGCCTCGGTGGTGCCTCCCAAGATAAGAATGCGCGTCATGGATAATCCTTGGATCTCGATCATCGGTCTGGGCGAAGATGGCCTGTCGGGGCTGTCAGATGCAAGCCGCAGCGCACTGACGACGGCGGAAATCATCTTTGGCGGGCCGCGACATTTGGCACTGGTCAGCGCCGAGGCAAAAGGCCGCGCTTGGCCTGTGCCGTTTTCGGTGGCCCCGGTGCTGGAGTGTCGCGGGCAGCGCGTGGCGATCCTTGCATCGGGTGATCCGTTCTGGTTTGGCGCGGGCAGCAGTCTGACCGCGCATCTTTCCCGCGACGAATGGCAGGCCTTTCCGGGGCCATCCACTTTTCAGCTGGCCGCAGCCCAGCTTGGTTGGCGGATGGAAGAGATCAGTTGCCACGGTCTACACGCGGCCCCGTTCGAGCGTCTGCGCCCGGTGTTAAGCAAAGGCCATCGCGCGGTTTGTCTGCTGCGCGACGGCGACGCCGCGCAAGCCCTCGCCGCATGGCTGACCGACCAAGGCTTCGTCGCCGATCTGACCGTGTTGGAAGCCTTGGGCGGTCCAAACCAACGTGTCCGCCAAACCACCGCCGCAGCCTTCACCGTGACCAACATCCAATCCCCCGTCGCCGTCGCCATCGAGATCACCGCTGGCCACGGCCTAAGCCGCGCCTCTGGCCACGACGACACCCTGTTCGCTAATGACGGCCAGATCACCAAACGCCCGATCCGCGCGCTGACGCTTTCCGCCCTCGCCCCGCGCGCGGGTGAGGTGTTGTGGGATATCGGCGCGGGTTCCGGCTCGATATCGGTCGAATGGTGCTTGGCGGGGGGCCGCGCCTTGGCGTTTGAACTCCGCCGCGACCGCGCGCTAAACATCCGCGCCAACGCGCTGAACTTCGGGCTGGATCACCGTCTGACCTGTATCGAAGGCTCCGCCACCGAAACCCTCAGCGCCCACCCGGTCCCCGATGCCGTGTTCATCGGTGGTGGCGGCAATGCGGCGCTTTACGATCAACTTTGGCACATCCTGCCCGCAGGCACGCGACTGGTCGCCAATGGTGTGACCTTGGAAACCGAAAGCCTGCTGGCCCAACAGCACGCCATGCGCGGCGGCAGCCTGTTGCGCATCGACCTTGCGCAGGCCGCTCCCTTAGGCCGGATGCGCGGCTGGGACGCATCGCGGCCAGTGGTGCAGTGGAGCGTCACCCGATGATCGTCGCAGGCATAGGCTTTCGTGCAGATGCAGGCATCGACAGCCTGCGTGACGCCCTGACCCGCGCCGGGGCAGGCGCGCAAGCCCTCGCCACCGCTGCCGATAAAGCCAGCGCCCCAACCATCCGCGCCCTCGCCGCCGAACTGGCGCTGCCCCTACACGCCATCCCGTTGGAAACGTTACAAAACCAAACCACCCTCACCCAATCCGCCCGCGTCCAGGCCCGTTATGGCACAGGCAGCCTTGCCGAAGCCGCCGCGCTTGCCGCCGCTGGCCCCGGCGCGCGACTGTTAGGCCCTCGCGTCACATCCCAAGACGGCCGCGCCACCGCAGCGCTTGCCGAAAGGAGCCCCACATGACCGTCCATTTCATCGGCGCAGGCCCCGGCGCGCCTGATCTGATCACCCTGCGCGGCCGTGATTTGATCGCCACCAGTCCGGTCTGCCTCTACGCCGGATCGCTGGTCCCCCAAGCCCTGCTGGCCCACTGCCCCCCCGGCGCGAAGATCATCAACACCGCCCCGCTGTCGCTGGATGAGATCATAACTGAACTCGCCACAGCCCATGCCGCTGGCCAAGATGTCGCCCGCCTGCATTCCGGCGATCTGTCGGTGTGGTCGGCGATGGGCGAGCAACTGCGCCGCTTGCGTAGCTTAAATATCCCCTATGATGTCACCCCCGGCGTGCCCTCCTTCGCTGCCGCCGCCGCCGCGCTGGCCACAGAATTAACTCTCCCCGGCCTGACGCAATCCGTGGTCCTCACCCGGACATCTGGCCGCGCCACGGCGATGCCCGAAGCTGAAAACCTGCCCGCCTTCGCCGCCACTGGTGCCACCCTCGCCATCCACCTTTCCGTGCATGTGCTTGAAAAGGTTATCGCAGACCTCACCCCCCATTACGGCCCCGATTGCCCTGTCGCCGTGGTCTGGCGCGCCACTTGGCCGGACGAGCGCATCGTGCGCGCCACCCTCGCCACTCTGCAAACCGCCATCGGTGCAGAGATGGAGCGCACTGCGTTGATCCTCGTCGGCCCTGCGCTGGCTGCCGAGGGGTTTGAGGAAAGCCGCCTTTACGCGGGCGATTACGACCGCCGTTTCCGCCCGGTTGGCACCGAGCCGCGTTTCCCGGACGCGCAATGATCCCCGGCCTGCTCATATCTGCCCCAGCCTCTGGCACCGGCAAGACCACGCTGATGCTGGGTCTGCTTGCGGCGTTCCGCGCGCAAGGGTTGAAGGTCCAGCCGTTCAAATCCGGCCCCGATTATATCGACCCGGCTTTTCATGCTGCAGCCTCTGGCCGCGCTTCGGTCAATCTGGACAGCTGGGCGATGACGCCGCAACGCATCGCCGGGCTGGCTTCGGTTGCACAAGATGCAGACCTGATCTTGGCCGAGGGCTCGATGGGCCTGTTCGATGGTGTCGCCAAACCCGGAGAATTTGGCTCAGGGGCCAGTGCCGACATTGCCCAAATGATGGGCTGGCCGGTGATCTTGGTGCTTGATGTCTCCGGCCAAGCCCAATCCGCCGCCGCTGTCGCCAAGGGCTTTCAGATGTTGCGCCCTGATATGCCTTTCGCGGGCGTGGTTTTGAACCGTGTGGCCTCGCCGCGCCACGAGGCGCTGGTACGCGCAGGGATGGAGGCCGCAGGTATCCCGGTTCTGGGCGCACTCCCCCGTCGCGCCAGCATTGCTTTGCCCGAACGCCACCTTGGCCTTGTGCAAGCCGAGGAACAGCCGCATCTGCAAGCCCTGCTGGCCGAAGCGGGCGCTTTCATCGCCGAGCATCTTAACCTCGATACCCTACGCGCTGCTGCAAAGGGCCACCTGCCCGCGCAACAGCCGCTGAAAATCGCCCCCCCGGCGGGTCGTGTTGCATTGGCGCGGGATGCCGCGTTTTCCTTTATCTACCCGCATCTGATCGCGGGTTGGCGCGCCGCAGGGGCCACGATTCTGCCGTTCTCGCCGCTGGCCGACGAAGCCCCAGACCCCACAGCTGAGACTTGCTGGCTGCCCGGTGGCTACCCCGAACTTCACGCCGGAAAGCTGGCCGCAAACGCGCATTTCCGCCAGTCGCTGCAAGCCTTCGCCGCAACCAAGCCCGTGCATGGTGAGTGCGGCGGCTATATGGCGATGGGCGCTGGCCTGATCGACGCGCAAGGGCAGCGGCATGAAATGGCGGGGCTTCTGGGCCTAGAAACCAGCTTTGCTAAGCGCCGGATGCACTTGGGCTATCGATTGGCGGAAATCCACGCCCCCATCGCGGGCCATGCGGCGAAAACCCGGCTGCGCGGCCACGAATTTCATTACGCTACCATCCTGGATCAACCCGATGCCCCCCTTGCGCAAGTCCGCGATGCCACCGATACAGCGGTGCCTGAAACCGGATCGTTGCGCATCCAATCGGGCGGGGGCCAATCCTCTGGCACCTTCTTCCACTTGATCGCAGAGGCGACATGACCGGCTTTGTATCCTTCGTCTCCTCCGGCCCCGGCGACCCGGAATTGCTGACTGTCAAGGCCGTCAACCGCCTGTCAACCGCCGAGGTGGTGCTGTTTGACGATCTGTCCTCTGGCCCGATCTTGGGCCATGCCGCACAGGCCGATCTGATCGCGGTCGGCAAACGGGCAGGGCGACCGTCGCCAAAGCAAGATCACGTCAGCCGCCTGCTGGTCGATCACGCCTTGGCGGGGCAAAAGGTTGTGCGGCTGAAATCCGGCGATTGCGGCATGTTCGGGCGGTTGGAAGAAGAAATCGTCGCCCTGCAAGAGGCTGGAATCGCTTACGAAATTATTCCGGGTGTCACCTCTGCCTCTGCCGCCGCCGCAGCCTATGGCATCCCCTTGACCCGCCGCCTGACCGCGCGCCGCGTGCAGTTCATCACCGGGGCGGATGTAACGGGGGGCCTGCCAGAGGGCACCAATATGGCCGCGCTTGCCGATCCGATGGCGACCACCGTGGTCTATATGGGGCGGCGCACCTTCGCCGATCTCGCCGCCCGGCTGATCGCGCACGGCCTGCCCGCCGACACGCCCGCGCTGCTGGCCGAGGCGGTGTCCACCCCAGACCAACAGATCAGTCGCCACACCATCGCCAGCCTTGCTGCCCATCTTCAAACCGCCCAAAGCCCACACCCGGCACTGATCTTCTACGGCCCCCTCGCTGAGTTCCCGGTATGAAGCTTTACGTCTGCACCCTCTGCCAGTTGGGCCGCGAAGGCTTTGGCGACACTTTGCGCGCGGCCATGCCTGCCGACGTGCAAGTGCTTGAAATCGAATGTATGTCCGGCTGCACCCGTGATCAAACCGTGGCGTTCCGCGCGACAGGCAAGACCGCCTATCTGTTTGGCGACATCACTGCCGCTGACCTGACCGATCTGCAAAGCTTCGCTGTGCTCTATGCGGCGTCGGCCGATGGTAATTTCCCCGATGCGCGTGTTCTGGGAAACCTACGCACCAAAGCCATCGCCCGTATTCCTGCGTAAGATATTCGACCATAGTGTCGCCCCTAACCCTGCAAAAGCCGCATTTCCGCTTGACCCAAACCGGGGCATAGGTGACTGATGATTGGGCATGGTGTTCTAAAAAACGCAAAGCGTCTGGACTGAAACGAGAATGAGGAATGGGTGGACCAATCGGCACCCCAAGCCTCAGCCGCCCCCGCGACTGTATGCGGTGAGCGTGCTTCTGATATGCCACTGGCCGCAAGGCTGGGAAGGTGGAAGCCCGCTACGACCCGCGAGCCAGGAGACCGGCCGTGCAAAGAAACGCTAAACACCGTCGGGTGTGACGGTATGGAGAGTAGAATGACCACGAAGACCACCACCAAGACCCTCGCTTCCAGCAAAGCAACCGCCCTGATGTCGGTGCTGTTTGTTGCGATGCTGGGCGCATCCACCGTGTTTCTGACCGGTTTTGCCCATTCGCAAACCCTGCATGACGCAGCACATGATGTGCGTCACTCCTCTGGCTTCCCCTGCCACTGAACGCATGATCCAACGTATGCTGACCAGCGCGATGATCGCTGGTCTTGCAGCAGGCCTGTTCGCGGCCCTGCTGCATTTCGCGTTTGTGCAGAAGTTGATCCTTCTGGGCGAGCAATATGAAACTGGCGCATTGGTGCATTTCAACGGGGTCGCCGCAGGTGGCCACTCCGATGATCACGATCATGCCGCCGCCGAAACTGCCGCGCCAGATGCTGCGGCATCTGCGGGCGAAGCTGTTGAGGCCGACGGTCACGAACATAAGCACGAGGCTGCTGAAGAAGGCAGCGCATTCTCGCGCAATGCGCTGACTAGCATGTTCTTTGGCTTTGCATATATCGGCTACGCTTTGGTTCTGGTGGCCGGATATGGCCTCGCCGAAGCCTTTGGCAAGCAAGTGTCCCTGCGCGAGGGCCTGCTTTGGGGCATCGCGGGCTTTGCCGTCTTCCAACTCGCCCCGGTGATGGGGCTGGAACCTGAACTGCCCGGCACCATGGCCGCTGATCTGGCCGCGCGTCAGATCTGGTGGCTTGGCACCGCGATCTGCACAGCTGCCGGGTTGGGCCTGCTGGGCTATGGTCGCGGCGTGGCGTCAGTGGTGGGGGCAGTGGCCCTGCTGGCGGTCCCGCATCTGATCGGCGCACCCGAGTTGGAAAGCTATTCCGGCGTCGCCCCGCCCGAACTGGCCTCGACCTTCGCCGCGCGTTCGCTGGGGGTTGGCCTGATGGTGTGGTCGGCCTTGGGTGCAATGGCGGGTTGGCTCTGGTCGCGCCCGCAGTAAGCGGATGAAACTCAACGCGCGCCGATCCTTGTGGTTGGCGCGCGTTTTGCTGCAAATAGCGCAGCTATAGGAGGCCTCATGTTTGACCTGACCCTGATCGGTATCGGCACCGGCAATCCCGACCACCTCACCTTGCAAGCCATCAAAGCAATCAATCTGGCCGAGGTGATCCTGATCCCCCGCAAAGGCGAAGGCAAAGCCGATCTGGCCGAGCTTCGGCTGGCAATCTGCCGCGATGTTTTGACAAACCCGGCGACGAAGGTCGTCGAGTTTGACCTGCCGGTGCGGGATGAGGCGATTGCCGACTACAAGGCGCGGGTCGAGGATTGGCACGACCGGATCGCGGGCGTTTGGGAGGCTGCGATTGGGGCGCGCGCGCGGGTGGCGTTGTTGGTTTGGGGCGATCCTTCGCTGTATGATTCCACCCTCAGGATCGCGGCGCGGTTGGTGCCTGCGGATCGGGTGCATGTGGTGCCGGGGGTGACGTCTATTCATGCGCTGACGGCGGCGCATGGGGTGGCTTTGAATGAGATCGGGGCGCCGTTTGTGGTCACCACGGGGCGGCGGTTGCGGGAGGAGGGGTTTCCGGTGGGCGTCGATACGGCGGTGGTGATGCTGGATGGGGAGTGTTCGTTTCAGAGTATTGATCCGGCCGGGGTGCGTATCTGGTGGGGGGGGTATGTGGGGATGGCTGAGGAGATTATTGTTGCGGGAAAGCTTGCCGAGGTGGGGGCGCGGATTGTGAGTTTACGGGCTGAGGCTCGGGCTGCGCATGGCTGGATTATGGATATTTATCTGCTGCGGCGGGGGTAGGTTTTGGGTGGTCCCGAGTTGGGACCGTTTGGGTTTGTGTTTGGTTGCAATGAGTTGCGGGGAGGCGGTAAGGGTTTGTTAAGGTTTTAGTGTGGTGCGCTGAAGCGCACCCTACAAGCCAAGCGCCTTGCGCAGTGCCGCATTGGCGCGGGTTTGCCAGCCTTTGCCGCCTTGTTTCAGATTTGCCAGCACGTCGGGGTCAAGGTAGAGCGTGACGCGCTGCTTGCGTTCTTCGGGTGGCAGGGGGGGGCGGCCAAGGTAGCCGTGTTTTTGCAGGTCAGCGACCGTTTCGGGGAAGGCCCAGATCGGCTTGGCACGGGCGAACCACGCGTCGTCGAGTTCATGTGCGTCGGGGTCTTCGGCAATAGCTTTGTTGATTGCCGCGTCTTCTTCCGGAGTTGGCAGCAGAACCATCCGTCCCGTGCGCTTGTCTTTCAGGTATACCATCGTTGTATTTCCCGCGTGTTGGCTTTTCGTAAGCTGATCAACCGCCGCCTGTCACCGCGTTGCGTAAAGATCAGAACGTAAAGCCGCTCTCCAATATGCCCAACCGATTCAAAGCGTTGTTCGCCATAGTCATAGCGCAGGTCAGGCTCTGTCTGCGCCGTTTCCCATTCAAAGTCGCGCGCATCCGCAAAATCCACGCCATGCTTGGCGAGGTTAGCTTGGCGCTTTGGCTCGTCCCAGTCCCACATTTATATACATACATTAAGGGGAAATGCAAGGGTGAGGATAGGGGAGAGATGGTTAAGTAAGGGTGAAGGGGTATGAGTTGAGGGGCAACGCGTCAGGTCGTCTAAAGCGCAAATTTTGTAGCTTTCTTTTTGTTTACGCGACCTTGTAACAACAGCCAGCCCCAACTATCTTCCATCTGCATCCAGCGGTAGTATGGGGCCTCAAAGGTGGTAATTCTGCCTTATATCCATGCTACATGGCACGAGGTTGACCGCTGAATTGCGGAAATCCTGGATTGGTTGGTGATTGTCGCGCAAGCGAAAGGAAGCTGGGTGCTAGATAGGAGAGTTTCACATGTCGAAGAAACTCAAGAACTACCTTCGCCTCGCTCGCAGGCATGGATCAAAGGCATATTTCGCATATCGCGTTTTACGTTGGATCTATGAACTAGTGAGTGAGGCCACTAACTATAATGGAAAAAAATTACGATTTTCGATTTGAGTTCAAGCCGGGAAAGTTCATTTATGTACCAACCGACGATTCAATAACTCAAGGCCAGAAGATTGTGAAAGATCTTCTCAAGAAGTGGTCCGCTGCGGATTACTTCTATCATTTTGGTAAGAGGGGTGGGCATGTGGCTGCAATGCGTCCCCATATAGTGCAATCTTACAAAGCAAGTATTGATCTGAAAGGTTTCTTTAGCACTGTAACGCGCACAAAAGTGCAAAGGGCGCTTAGAAGTGTCGGCTATTCTAATCGCTACGCTTTTGACTTGGCAACAGAGTCGTGCGTCGAAAGTGGCGGACGAAAATTTTTGCCATATGGCTTTGTCCAATCAATGGCACTAGCAACTCTTGTTGTTGAAAAAAGTAAACTCGGCTCCGTGATCGTGGATTTGCGACAATCGGGTGTCCAAATTTCAATGTATGTCGACGACATTATCCTCTCCTGTGGAGACAAATCCATATTGCAGTCAGCATATGAAGCACTGCTTGGTGCGATTGTAGTATCGAACTTGACAGCCTCACCAAGCAAAAGTGCGCTACCTGCCTCTACAGTTGTGGCCTTCAACTCCACCATTTTTGATACAGGTATCAAAATTAACTCTGCCAGAATGGCTGAATTTAAAGAAAAACTTAAGTCGGTTTCAACTAACGGACGTTTAGCAATCTTGAGTTATGTTGGTGTTATAGATGATGATCAAAAGAAAGAACTTATCTCGTTCTGACGTCCCTCAAACATCTAACTCCTCCACAAACCGCGCGTTTTCCTGGATATACTGGAATCGCAATTCCGGCTTCTTGCCCATCAGACGCTCCACCAAATCCCCGGTCTCACCCGGTGCATCCTCGTCAATCGTGACGCGGATCAGTTTGCGGGTGGCGGGGTTCATGGTGGTGTCTTTCAGGTCTTTGGCGTCCATCTCGCCCAAGCCTTTGAATCGCTGCACGTCGATTTTTCCTTTTCCACCCAAGCCCTTGGCCAGCCAAAGCTCTTTCTCGGCATCGTCGGCAACATAGAGACGGCGCGCGCCTTGGGTCAGGCGATATAAGGGCGGGCAGGCGAGATAGAGGTGGCCTTTGTCGATCAGCGGGCGCATCTGGGTGAAGAAGAAGGTCATCAGCAGGCTGGCGATATGCGCGCCGTCAACGTCGGCGTCGGTCATGATGACGATTTTATCGTAGCGCAGGTCATCGACTTTGAAGCGGCTGCCCATTTGCACGCCGAGGGCTTCGCATATATCGCGGATTTCGGAGTTATCGTTGAGTTTGCCAGAGGCCGCGCCCAGCACGTTGAGGATTTTACCCTTGAGCGGCATGATGGCTTGGGTTTCACGATCTCGCGCGCCTTTGGCGGAACCGCCTGCCGAGTCGCCTTCGACTATGAACAATTCGGTATTGTCGCGGGTTTTGGATGAGCAATCGGTGAGTTTCCCCGGCAGGCGCAGCTTTTTAGTGGCGGTCTTGCGCTGGGTTTCTTTCTCTTGCTTGCGTTTCAGGCGTTCTTCGGCGCGCAGGATCAGGAAATCCATGATCGCGCCGGCGGATTTGGAATCCGACACCAGCCAGTTGTCAAAGTGATCGCGCACGGCGAGTTCGACATAGCGGGTGGCTTCTTCGGTTGCCAAGCGGTCTTTGGTTTGACCGACGAATTGCGGTTCGCGGATGAACACCGATATTAAGGCGCAGCCCCCGGCGAGCATATCATCGCGGGTGATCATCTCGGCTTTGCGGTTTTTGGTAAGCTCGCCATAGGCGCGGATGCCTTTTAAGATGGCGCTCCAAAAGCCAAATTCATGGGTGCCGCCTTCGGGGGTCGGAACGGTGTTACAGTAGGATTGCAGAAAGCCGTCGCGCACGGGGGACCAGTTGATCGCCCATTCGACCGAGCCGGGGACCTGGAATTTTTCCTGAAAGCTGACTTTGCCCGCGAAGGGGCGGTCGGCGTAGGTGGTTGTTTTCTCTAGCGTATCCGACAGGTAGTCGGCGAGGCCGCCGGGGAAGTGAAAGGTGGCCTCCATCGGCGTGTCGCCGTCGGGGATGGCGGATTTCCAGCGGATCTCAACCCCGGAGAACAAGTAAGCTTTCGAGCGGACCATGCGAAGCAGGCGCGTGGGGCGGAAGTGGTGGGAGCCGAAAATTTGCGCGTCGGGGTGGAAGGTGACGGAGGTGCCGCGACGGTTGGGGGCGGCGCCGATTTTGGCGATCGGGCCGAGGGGTTTGCCGCGTGAGAAGCTTTGGGCGTAGAGTTCTTTGTTTTTGGCGACCTCGACATAGAGATGATCCGAGAGGGCGTTCACGACTGAGGAGCCGACGCCGTGCAGGCCGCCTGAGGTTTCATAGGCTTTGCCGTTGAATTTGCCGCCGGAATGCAGGGTGCAGAGGATGACTTCGAGCGCGGATTTGTCGGGGAATTTCGGGTGCGGATCAATCGGGATACCCCGGCCATTGTCGCGCACCGTCAGGCTGCCGTCGGCGTGGAGTTCGACCTCAATCCGGTTGGCATGGCCTGCGACGGCTTCGTCCATCGAGTTGTCGATGATTTCTGCGGCGAGGTGGTGATAGGCGCGTTCGTCAATGCCGCCGATATACATGCCGGGGCGCAGGCGGACGGCCTCTAAAGGCTCCAGCACCTCGATGGACGAGGCGTTGTAGTCGTCGGATGCGCCGGAGAGGAGGTCGTTGGCCATGCGTGCTCGATTCTTGTTATGCGGCTTGTTGCTGTCCTTAGATCAGATGCGGGGCAGGGGGCGCAAGATGTGGGGCAGGGCGGTTTGCGAGGGCTTCGCAGACCGCCTTAGCTGTGGGTGCGCAGCCAGTGGGCGAGTTCGCCTTCGTCGAGCAGGCCTTGAGCGGCACGGATGATGACGGGGCCGATTTCGAGAGCGGTCCAAGTGATCTGGATGCCGTTCAGGTCAAGGCACACGTCCATGCTTTGGTGGGCGGTGCGTTTGTTGGCGTCGTTGAAGCAATGGCCCTGCGCGATGGCGATGGCATAGGCGGCGGCAATCGCAAAGGCATCGTCGATCATGCCGTAGGCGAGGCGATTGTCGACGCGCGCCAAGGCGCCTTCGAGGGATTTGTTGAGCGCACGACCTTGCAACTCGCCGGGGTTGAGCACGGCGTCGTGGATGGTTTCGACCAGTTCGGGGGTGAGCAGGCGGAAGGTCATTTGTCTTTCAGATAATCAAGCACGGGCTGGTTGATGGCACGGCGGCGGTTCAGGCTTTCCAGCACTTCCTCCATCGTGGCATCGCGGTGATCGGCGCGGCCCACAGCCTCGGCAGGCACTAGATAGCCCACCAGTGCCGAGTTTTTCAGGATGGCGACGGGTTGGCCGCCGGCGCGGTCGAAGACCTTTTGTGGCTCGCGCAATTCGGTCATGGTGCAGATCTGGGGTGTGGCGAGGCGGGTCATGGCGGGCTCCTGTAATGTGCTTTATAATATACACTGAAATGTACAAAATGCAAGGAGGCTGCGATGCGGGTGCTGTTTACGGGTGGTTCGGGCAAGGCGGGGCGGCATGTGGTCGCGTATTTGGCAGCCGCTGGGCATAAGGTTTTGAATGTGGACCGGGTGGCGTTGCGGCATCCGGGGGTGGCGGATTTGAACGCGGATATTTGCGATAGCGGCCAGATTTTTAATGCGATGAGCGCGCATATGGACGGCGGTGAATTGGATGCGGGGGCGGCTCCGCGGTTTGATGCGGTGGTGCATTTTGCTGCGGTGCCTGCGCTGATGTTGCAGGCCGAGAATGAAACCTACCGGGTCAATGTGATGGGGACGTATAATGTGCTGGAGGCCGCCTGCAAGCTGGGTATTCCGAAGGTGATCATTGCGAGTTCGGAGACGACGTACGGGGTTTGCTTTTCGAATGGGATTGTCGATCCGAAAGTGCTGCCGTTGGAGGAGGATTACGATATTGATCCGATGGACAGCTATGGCATGTCAAAGAAGGTCAATGAGGCCACGGCGCGGGGTTTTCAGCGGCGGTTTGGCAATGATATTTACGCGCTGAGGATCGGGAATGTGATCGAGCCGCAGGAATATCGGGCGCGGTTTCCGGGGTTTTTTGTTGATCCGGGGCAGCGGCGGCGGATTACCTTCAGCTATATGGATGCGCGGGATTTGGGGCAGATTGTTGATCTGGCGTTGCGGAAGGATGGGCTGGGGTTTCAGGTGTTCAACGCCTGTAATGATACGAATTCGGTCTGTCAGAGCAATCAGGAATTGCTGGCGCGGTTCTTCCCGAAGGTGCCTCTAAGCCGCCCGGTTGGGGCGCGGGAGAGTTTGCTTTCCAACCGGAAGGTAAGGGAGGTTTTGGGGTTTAAGGAGGCGCATAATTGGCGGAATTATGTGGATGATCCGACGGTGTGAGGCGGGTGTCCACGTGTGGACAGGTGAAGAGATGGATTTGGGATCAAGGAGTTGGGGAGAGGTGGTAAGGAGTTGTTAAGGGTTGGGGCAAGGTTGATTTTTTCAGCGGGACGTGGTAAGAAATGTCTTAGCTACACACGCGCTATGGGTGTCGTGAGCCCCCCGACCGTGAATCGTTGTAACTCAAACACGGATTACTGCCATGACTCATGTATGGGTATGGCGCTGCTTGGGACACGATGACCTTCAACTCGTTACGATCTGCTCGCCATTGGCGGCATTGTTTATTTTGAACAATGACGACCTGCTCGGCGCGTTCAGTGATGGAGACTATGAAGGTCAACTGCTTACGCACCGCCAATTCTTAATAGCGTCGGGTCTCTGACCCGCCCTGTGTGATGCGGTTCAAAAAGTTTGGGCTGCATCACATATTCAAGCGAAAAAACGTTCGTGAACATCATTGTGCGACTGCACATTTCTAAACCTTTAAAGCAAATGTCCCCCGCCCGGAATCAAGGCGCGAATGCGCCGCCGGGCAGCGCCCGTCCGCCCCCTCGGGCGGGCGCTTTGGGATGTCTCGCGCAGAACATCTGGGGAGTTGGTTGAGGGATAAAGTGCTTAGAACTTCTGTTGCAGCGCCAGCCCGGCGGACGGGCGCTGCCCTGTGTTGGGATTGGGGCGAGTGGGCATGTGGGGAGCGCTGGGTTTCACCCATCCTACGCATCACCCCGGCAGCGTCACGATGATCGCGCCCTTGTCGGTGGCCACAACCGTGTGTTCGTATTGCACCACGGCGGCTTTGGGGTTGGCATAGAGTGTCCAGCCGTCACGGCCTTGATCGGCCATATGACCGCCGCGCGACAGGAAGGGCTCGACTGTCAGCACAAGGCCGCGGTGGATGCGGCGGGTGTCGCGGTTGGGCCAGGTGGCGATTTCTTCGGGGTATTCGTGCAAAGCGCGGCCGACGCCGTGGCTGGCGAGGTTGCGGATCAAGGTGTAGCCGCGGGTGCGGGCGAATTTTCCGATGGCGTTGCCGATATTGGCGAGGGGCTTGTTGGCGCTGACTTCGGCGATGCCGATCTGCATGGCGCGTTTTCCGTCGCGGCAGAGTTGATCCAGCGCGGGGATGACTTGGCCGAGGCGGAAGGTAGCACCCGTATCGGCGTAGTAGCCATTTTTGGAGGCCGATACGTCGATGTTGACGAGGTCCCCGCGCGCTAGGATGCGGGGGCCGGGGATGCCGTGGGCGATTTCCTCATTGACGCTGATGCAGGTGGTGCCGGGAAAGTCATAGGTGGCTGCAGGGGCGGAAGTGGCCCCGGCTTGATCCAGCAGGACGCGGCCAATCTCATCAAGCTCGCGGGTGGTCATCCCGGGTTCCATCGCGCGGGCCATGGCGTGCATGGTGTTGGCGACGATGCGGCCAATGATTTTGAGGCCGTCGAGGTCATTTTGATGGGTGATGGTCATGGGCGGGTTTTATCCAAGCTGAAGCAGGGGGGAGATCGGGGGGGGGTGGATTTTACCCAGCCTGGGGTGTGTTTGGTTGGTGTGGTGCGTGCAAGCACGCACCCGACATTTTACGCGGGTTCTGCCGAACGGGCTTGCCACATCGCTTTGAAGGCGGGGCGGGCTTGACAGCGCTCTAGCCATGTTTTCACGGCGGGAAATTCTCCCAACAGCGTGGGGTGGGATTGGGCGTAGCGGACGACCTCGGCGACGTTGATGTCGGCGGCGGTGAAGCGGTCGCCGACCAGCCAGTCATGGGCTGCCAGAGGCGCTTGCAGGCGGGCGAGCGGGCGGCGGAGTTTCTCGGCATTGACCGCGATGCTGGCTTGGCCCTCGGCGGTTTTGTCGCCGCCATCGCCGATGATATACAGGATCTCCAGCGCCGGGGTTTCCACCGAGGTGGCGGCGAACAGCGACCATTGCTCCATCAGGGCGGTTTCGGCGTGGTTTTGTGGCCCCAAAATGCCGCCATGGCAGCGCGCGATGTGCAGCGTGATGGCGAGGCTTTCGGTCAACACCAGACCGTCCTCGGTATAGGCGGGGATTTGGCCTTGCGGGTTGACGGCGAGAAAGCTGGGCGTGGTGGTGTTCAGCGG
Source organism: Pseudomonadota bacterium (assembly GCA_040387915.1). Classification (GTDB taxonomy): domain Bacteria; phylum Pseudomonadota; class Alphaproteobacteria; order Rhodobacterales; family Rhodobacteraceae; genus Cypionkella. The sequence goes on along the minus strand of JAZKCV010000003.1, from coordinate 12,648 downwards.
TGCATCGGCGGCGGTGGGGTCGGTTTTCAAGCGGTAGGACTGGATCACCGGGATGTGGGTGAAGTTGAGGCCAAGCTCGGTCAAAAGCCACAACGGGCGCGAGGCGCGGGAGCGGTAAACTCCGTAAAGCGTGATCATGGAAGGCTCCTTCGCTGGCGATTTCGCAGTATTCTTAGGCAAAGATCGCGGCGGCGGAAAGGGGCGGCGATGGCTTGGCCGTAATTCGCAAGATTCACGGTGTTTGCTGCGCTGCGGCGACAGGATTTTACTTGCCGTTGCAGCAGGCTTGCGCCACCACAGTTGCATGTCCGAGCCGAAGTCCCCAGCTGACGCCGCGCAGACGCCTTCGCGCGCGCACAGAGCCGAGATTGTTGATCGGCTCTATGAGGTTGCGCTTGACCCGATCCGGCTGGAAGATCTGATTGATGTCTGGGAGGGCCGGATTGCGCCTTTGCGCAGCGGTCCGGGCGATGATCCGGTGCAGTTGGAAGACCCTGAGATTGAGGCGCATATGGCGCGGGCCTCGGTGTTTTTGGACCGGTTTGAGGCGACGCGGGACGATGGGGCCTATCGCTCGGTGCTGGAGGATATTCCGCGCTCGGCGGCGTTTTTAAGCGATGGCGGGCCGGTGCTGGCGGGGCACAATCGGCCTGCGGCGGTGGCGTTTGGGCTGGGGGAGGGCGCGCGGCTGTCGGACCTGCCGTTTGAGGTCGAGGATATTGAATTGCTGCGCGGGGTGATTGCCAAGGTTGCTGCGGGCAAGGCGGAAAAGGTGATCACTTTGCGGATGCGGTCGATGAAGACTGGCAGCCCGGTGATCGTGCGGGTGGGGCCGGTGGAAAGCCCTGGGCCGAAGCCGTTGGCGCTGGTGATGTCGACGGAATTGGTTTGGCCCGAAGGGTTTGAGGAGACGGTACAAGAGGCGTTTGGGCTGACGGCGGCGGAAGTGGAGATTGTGCGGGGGATCACTTTGGGGCTGCCGGTGAAGGATATTGCCGAGGCGCGGGGGCGGTCTGCCGAGACGGTGCGGACGCAGGTGCGCTCGATTTTGGCGAAGACCGAAACGCACAGCCAGTCGGAACTGGTGCGGGTGGTGTTGGGGCTGATGGATGTGGCGGTGTTGCCCTCGGAAGGCGCTGTGGTGGTCGCCAAGGCGGGCACGTTGGAGGCTTTGTCATTTCAGCAGATGCGCGCGCCCGATGGGCGGCGGCTGGAGTGGATCGAGTTCGGTCAGCCCTCGGGTGCGCCTTGCGTGTTCATGCATCTGGATTTCGGGCTGATCCGTTGGCCTGCGAGTGCGGAACGTGCAGCTAGGCGCAGGGGTATGCGGGTGATTGTGCCGGTGCGGGCGGGGTATGGGCGGACAGAACTGCATCCCAAGGGTGTCGGCCATCTGGAAGGGGTGACGGCGGATTACATCGCGGTGCTGGAGCATCTGGGGGTGAAGCGGGCGGCGGTGATCGCTTTGGGCGCGGATTTGCGCTTTGCGATGAGTTTGAGTTTAGAGCGCCCCGAACTGGTGACGGGGATTTTGGGCTGCGCCTGTCAGCTGCCGCTGCGTACGCCCGCGCAGTATGAACGGATGGATAAGTGGCAGCGGTTTATCCTTGCCAATGCCCGCTATGCGCCGAAAATCCTGCCGTTTCTGGTCAAGGCGGGGTTTTCCTTGGCGCGGCGCTTGGGGAAAGAAAAATTCTTCGCGCAGGTGAATGGCGGGTCTCCGGCGGATATGGAAGCGTTTGCCGACCCGGAAATCCGCGAGGCGATGCTGGCGGGATCTGAGGTGTGTCTGGGCGAGCGGGTGCTGGCTTCGGAAGCGTTCACCCGCGAATGTATTGGGTCGGAAAAGGATTGGTCGCATCTGGTCAAGCGGGTGCAGGCGCCGGTGGTGTTGTTGCAGGGCGATCAAGACCCGCAGACTCCGGTGCAGACCATCCGCGAGTTGATGGCGGAGTATAACCATCTGGATATCCGCTTTATGCCGAATACGGGGCAGTTGCTGTTCTTTAAGGAATGGCCGCAGGTGTTCGATGTGTTGGAAAGATTTTTACCGAGGCGGTGAGAATCTGCGGCTCCCTACCGCAATTTGGGTATGCGGGCGGGGTGGTGGGTGCGCTATCAGACTACATGTTCAAAAGCGCTTAGCTGGAACCTTTAAGACGAAAAACTTTTTCCCCGAAGAAAGGGCGGTGGCATCTGGGGTGCCGCCGCCTTTCTTGTTTGCTTGGGGGCGATGTCCGCGTGGCGGGATGTGCTGAGAAGGTGGTGCCGTCCGCAGGGGCATCGAGCCCCTTTGGACGGCGCTGCCGGGGAGAGGTGGGCGGGTAGTCTGTACCTTGCAGCGGCAGCCGCCGCAGGAGTGGCTCCATTCGTCGGGCAAACGCGCGCCCAGCGCCTTTGCTTGTCTGCCTCATACCCCCGATGGCGGCCATTGGGTTTGGCGTGCGCAGGCTGTGCGCGCGGTGCGGGATGGCAGCGCAGGTTGGTGGGTTTTGGGAAACTGCGTGACCTATGGTCACTTTTTTGTGCGCTCTACCGCAATTTGGGTATGCGGCGGCGTGGGGGCTTCGGCTATCAGAGGATATATTGAGACGCCGTTTGTTGGAACCTTTGCGAGCAAAGACTTTATTCCCCTGAAGAATGGGCGGTGGCATCTGGGGTGCCGCCGCCTTTCTTGTTTTGAGCGTGGGGTATGGCGCGGGGGCTAGGCCTCGCTTGGGTATTTCAGGCCGATCTGAGCGCGGAGTTGGTCCAGCGTTTGCATGATCTGCACGGTTTCCTCGGGCGATAGAATCGCGCTTGCGACCTTGCCTGCGGCGATCAGCTGTTCGGCTTCTTCGGCCTGATATTGCATGCCGCGCCCGATGCGGGGCTGGTTGAACGTCTCTAGCAGGGTGTTGTCGTTGGCATAGACTCGGAAGCTGGTGGGTTCGTACCAGACACGGTCGATCTCGATGCGGCCTTTGGTGCCAACCACGCAGGCGCGGTTGGGGCCGGCGCTGTCGGAAGACGATAGTGTGGTGGCGATGGCGCCTGAGGCATAGTGGAAGATCGTGGCCACCTGCGCATCGGCTCCGGTGGCGCGGAAGGTGGCGGAGGCGTGCATGCTATTGGGTTTGCCCAAGATATCCCAGGTGAACGAGATCGGGTAGATGGCGAGATCGAGCAGCGCTCCGCCGCCGAGGGCAAGGTCGTTCAGGCGGTGTTTCGGATCATCGGAGAGTTTCTGGCGGTGGTCTGCGGTGATTGAGCGCACCTCGCCGATGGTTCCTGCGGCGATGATGTCGCGGATGCGGTGCATATGCGGCAGGAAGCGCGTCCACATTGCCTCTAACACCAGCAGGCCCTTGGCGGCGGCGAGGGTGGTGATCTCACGCGCCTCGGCGGCGTTGAGAGTGAAGGCCTTTTCGACAAGGATGTGTTTGCCCGCGTTCAGCGCCAAAAGGGCAGCGGCATGGTGCTGAGGGTGCGGGGTGGCGATGTAGATTATATCGACATTCGGGTCGGCGGCGAGGGCCTCGTAACTGGCATGGGCTTTCGGGATGTTGAAGGTTTTCGCAAACCGTTCGGCACTGGCGGCGGTGCGCGAGCCGACTGCAGTGACTTTGTGTCCGGTCTGCTGCAGGTCTGTGACGAACAGTTCGGCGATCCAGCCGGTTGCCAGAATTCCCCAGCGGATTTTATCAGCCATGTGTGTGGTCCCATATGTGTTTTGCAGTCCTGCGGTGGCGTGGCACAGGGCAGTTGATTGGGACAGCGTAGATCAACGGCGGCTGGATTGCCAAGCGGGGTTGATGGGTTTTGACGAGGGGTGACGGCGATTGCGGCAGGGTCAGCTGCCGGTGGGGTCATGGCCGGCGATGAAGCGGTAGCCGACGCCGGGTTCGGTCATGATATAGCGCGGGTTGGCGGCATCGTCGCCGAGTTTGGTGCGCAGTTGCCGGATGAACACTCGCAGGTATTGGCTGTCTTCGGCATGGGCGGGGCCCCAAAGCGCGGTCAGGATCATCGACTGCGTGACCAGCCGTCCGGCGTTGGAGGCGAGCATCCAGAGCATGTCGAACTCGCGCTTGGTCAGGTGCAGGGTTGTGCCGTTCTGGGTGACTTGGTGCAGGGCGGCGTCGATGCGCAGATCGCCTGCCTCTATCAGGGCGGGGGCGGAGTCATTGGGGTTGCGGTCGCGCAAAAGGCTGCGGACACGGGCGAGCAGTTCTTTGACGCTGAAGGGTTTCGTGACGTAATCCTGCGCGCCTGCATCCAAGGCTGCGACCTTGCCCGCCTCATCGGCGCGCACGGAAAGGATCAGCACCGGCAGCGTGCTCCAACCGCGCAGATCGCGCAGCACCGACAGGCCATCGGCGTCGGGCAGGCCAAGGTCGAGGATCACGAGGGCGGGGGTTTCGCGGGCGGCGGCGCGCAGGCCTTCGCGGGCGGTGGCGGCTTCGATCACATCATGGCCATCGGATTCCAGTGCGACGCGCAGGAAGCGGCGGATTGGGGCTTCGTCGTCGATGATCAGGATGCGGGCGGCGGCGGTCATGCGGGCTTTCAGGCGAGGGTGGGGGTGAGGATTTGCAGCGTGATCACGATACGCGTGCCGCTGCCGTTTGGCCATGTGGCTTCGGCGCGGATCGAGCCGCCCATCGATTCGATCAGGCCCTTGCAGATCGCCAAGCCCAGTCCGGTGCCTGCGCGTTGGCGGTCGCCGCTTTCAACCCGGAAGAACATCTCGAAGATGCGGTCGCGGTCTTCCAGCGGGATGCCGGGGCCGCTGTCGGCGATGGTCAGGGTTAAGAGAGTGCCGTTGGTTTTGGCGGAGATGGTGATTTCGCTGCCTTCGGGGGCGTATTTGGCGGCGTTGTCGATGATGTTGAACAGCACTTGTTCCAGCAGCACCGGGTCGGCTTGCACTTGCGGCAAGGGCTGCGGCAGATCGGTGGTCAGCGGGTGCAGGCGCAGGATGGCGCGCATGCGGTGGCGGGCGGAGCCGATCACCTCGGCCAGATCGACGGCGGTGAGATGCGGGCGCAGGGCACCATGGCCAAGCCGGGTCATATCGAGCAGGTTTTGCACATAGCGGTCGAGGCGTTCACCTTCCTCGCGGATCAGTTCGGCCAGCTCAAGGCGGCTGGCTTCGGGCAAATCGTCGGGGTCGGTCAGGCTGCCTGCGGCCCCGATGATGGTGACAAGCGGCGTGCGTAGATCGTGGCTGACCGAGGACAGCAGGGCAGTGCGCAGGCGGTCGGTTTCGGTGGCAAGCCGGGTGGAGGCAAGGTCTTCGGTCAGGCGCAGGCGTTCCAATGCCAGCACGATCTGATCGTTCAGCGCGTCCATCAGGCGTTGATCGAGCCGGGTGAGTGCTCCGTCATCGTTGAAGGCGATGCCGAGGACGCCCAAGCGGTTCTCGTTGGTTTTCAAGGGCATGAAATACCAGCGCGCGGTGGGCAGGGTGTCAGAGCCGCGCCCGGCGGGCTGGCCTTTGTCCCATGCGAATTGGGCGGCGGTCTGGTCGCGGACCTCTAGGCGGTCTTCGGGGGGGAAGCCGCCGACCACTTCCAGCGCGTCGGTGTCGCCCGGCATCAGCAGGATGCTTTCGCAGCGTAAGCTGACCGCGACATGGCTGACCACCGCCCAGATCAGATCGTCGCGCTGGGCGGCGGCGGCGACTTTGCGGCTGAAGTCGTAGAGTTTGTTGGTGCGGTCGGCGATTTCGGTTTGCACGCGGGCACGATGCCGCAGGCGGGCGGCGAGGTTGCCGGTGATGAGTGAGGCGACGAGGAACAGGCAGAGGGTGAGCACTTCGCCACGGTCGGTGATGGTGAAGGTCCAGCGCGGTTCGACGAAAAAGAAATCGTAGGAGAAGAAGCCGAGGATCGAGGCGAGGATGGCGGGCAGGTTGCCTTGGCGCGACGCCACGATCACCACGGCGGTCATGAAGATCACAGATAGGGACGCGACGGGAAACAGCCTGTCGGCCAAGGTGGCAGCGAGATTGGCGAGCAGGGTGATGCCCAACGCCTCGGCGATGCCGCGCAGTGAGGGCGGGGTCAGGGTGAGGCGCGGGCGTTGCGAGGCGAGGCGTTCATCCGGTTGCGAGGCGACAGTGATCTCGAACGAGCCCGCGCTGCGCATCAGGTTTTGCACCACGTCTTCGTGCAGCCAGCGGGTCAGGAGCGGGCGGCGGCGCGGATAGCCGAGGATGATGCGGCGGACGTTGCGGGCGCGGGCATAGGACAGGATGGCGCTGGCGGTGTCGTTCTCGGCCTCAATCGTGGCCACTTCCGCGCCCAAGCGTTCGGCAAGGCGCAAAGCAGTGGAAATCCGGTCGTGCGGGGCTTCGCCAAGGTCTTGCTGGCGGGCAGAGGTGACATTCACCGCGATCCAGTCGACGCGGGCGCGGTCAGCGGCGCGTTTGGCCACCCGGATCGCCTCACGCGCGGCGGGGCTGTCGTTCAGGCAGACGAGGATGCGCTCTTGCGTCGGCCATGGGCCTTCGATGGCATTGGCGGCCATATGCTCGCGCAGTTGCGCATCGACGCGGTCGGCGGCGGTGCGCATCGCCAGTTCGCGCAGGGCGGTGAGGTTGCCTTTGATGAAGAACGAGGTGAGGGCGCGGGCGGCTTGATCCTGCGGGTAGATTTTGCCCGCCTTCAGGCGTTCGAGCAACTCATCCGGGGGCAGGTCGATCAGTTCGATCTCATCGGCCAGTTCCAGCACCTGATCGGGCACGGTTTCGCGCACCCGAACCCCGGTGATGCGGGCGACGGTTTCGTTCAGGGTTTCAATGTGTTGAATGTTCAGGGTGGTGTAGACATTGATGCCAGCGGCCAGAACCTCGGCCACATCTTGCCAGCGTTTTTCATGGCGGCCGCCTTCGGCGTTGGTATGGGCCAGCTCATCAATCAGCGCGAGTTCGGGGCGGCGGGCGAGGAGGGCGTCAAGGTCCATCTCGGTCAAAGCGCGGTTTTTATACAGCACGGGTTTGCGCGGCAGCAGCGGCAGGTCTGCCAGTTTCGCCTCGGTTTCCGCACGGCCATGGGTTTCGATCACGGCGGCCAGCACATCGACGCCCTTGGCCCATTCGCGGTGGCCATCGTCCAGCATCGACCATGTCTTGCCGACACCCGGGGCAGCGCCGATGAAGATCTTCAGCCGCCCGCGACCTTCGCGGTTGGCACGATCAAGCAGGGCAGCGGGAGAAGGGCGGGTATCGGGGTCAGCCATGGCTTTGGCCCCTAGCCGCGATGCCCGCGCTGCGGTAGTTTTGCCGGGAATAAGGGAGGAACGGTTTTGGTTGCATCATCCCCTGATCCTTGCCGCGTCTGGCGTAAACTGGCGCAAATGAACCGGCTTGCCAACCACCGCTTGCATAAAGCCTGCGCGGGGCTGTCGGCAGAGGAGTATGCTGCGCCGCGCGTGGGGTTTTTCCCGTCGATCCGGGCGACGTTGAACCATATTTTGATGGTGGATCGGTTTTATATCAATGCGCTGGAGGGCAATCGGTTGGACCGCGCTGCGTTGAACGAGGCGGAGGGTCTGGTGACGCTGGAGGCTTTGGTTGCGGCGCAGGTGCAGTCTGATGCGCGGTTGTTGGCGCTGTTGGATGGGATGACGGCGGAGGGATTGGGCCGGATTGTGACTGTGGATCGCGGCGCGCGGCAACAGGTTGACCGGGCGGATGATCTGCTGTCGCATCTGTTTCAGCATCAGACCCATCATCGCGGCCAAGTCCATGCCATGCTGTCCTCGACAGCAGTCGCCCCGCCGCAGTTGGACGAGTTTATCGTCGGCGATGATGCGGCGGCGAGGGCGGCGGATATGGCCGCCCTTGGCTGGAGTGAGGCCGATCTGATGCGTTAGGGGCGTCATTTCGGCAGGGGGAAGGCCGCATCCAGCGCGAGGTTGGTTTGCAGCACGTTCACCACAGGCTCGCCGTAGAGGCCCAGCAGCGGGGCTTTGGTCTGGCTGGCGATCAGGGCTTGCACGGCGGCAGGATCAGCTTTGCGGGCGGTTGCGATCCGCGCGGCTTGATCGGCGGCGTTTTCCGGGCTGATGTCGGGGTCGAGGCCGGAGGCGGAGGCTGTTACCGCGTCAATCGGGGCTTCTGCGTTATTCTCGGCGGTGTAGGCGGCGCGGCGTTCGGCGACGCTGGCGATCAGCGATGCGTTGGTCGGGCCGAGGTTGGAGGCGCCGGAGGGGGTGGCACCATAGCTTGAGGCTGAGGGGCGGGGGTGGAGGTAGCCGGGGTTGGTGAAGGACTGCGCGATCAGGGTAGAACCGATCACGGTGCCGTCTTTCTCGATGAAGCTGCCGTTGGCTTGGCTTGGGAACAGCGTTTGTGCCGCCCCGGTGATCGCCAAGGGATAGGCGAGGCCAGTGAGCAGGGTGAAGCCCAACGTCAGGGTGAGGGCGGGGCGAAGGTGGGTAAGCATGATGGGTTCCTTAGGCCAGATTGAGCGCGACAAGGGCGAGGTCAATCGCCTTGATGCCGATGAAGGGCACGATCAGGCCGCCCAAGCCATAGATCAGAAGGTTGCGGCGCAGCAGCACTGCTGCCGAGGAGGGGGTGTATTTCACGCCGCGCAGCGCCAGCGGCACAAGCGCGATCAGGATCAGCGCGTTGAAGATCACCGCCGACAGGATCGCTGAATTGGGCGAGGCGAGGCCCATGATGTTCAGCACAGTAAGGCCGGGGTAGGCACCCACGAACAACGCGGGCAGGATGGCGAAGTATTTCGCCACGTCATTGGCGATGGAGAACGTGGTCAGTGAGCCGCGCGAGATCAGCAGCTCTTTGCCGACCATGACGATTTCGATCAGCTTGGTTGGGTCACTGTCGAGGTCGATCAGGTTTGCGGCTTCTTTTGCCGCAGGGGTGCCTGCGTTCATCGCGACGCCAACGTCGGCCTGCGCCAAGGCTGGGGCATCGTTGGAACCGTCACCGCACATCGCGACCAGACGGCCACCGGATTGCTCGCGCTTGATCAGGTCAAGCTTCATCTCCGGGGTGGCTTCGGCGAGGAAATCATCGACTCCGGCCTCGGCAGCAATCGCGGCGGCGGTCAGGGGGTTGTCGCCGGTGATCATCACGGTGCGGATGCCCATGGCGCGCAGTTCGGCAAAACGCTCGCGCACGCCGGGTTTCACCACATCTTTCAGATGCACCGCGCCAAGGATGGTGTAGCCGCTGGACACCAGCAGCGGGGTGCCGCCAGAACGGGCAATCGCGTCGATTTCTTGTGCCAGCGCAGGGGCGGGGATTTGCGTGGTCAGGCGCACCACGGCGTCAATCGCGCCTTTGCGCAAGGAAGTGCCGTCGGCGAGGTCGAGGCCTGACAGGCGGGTTTGGGCGGTAAACTCTACAGGGGTGGAGCCTTCCGGTAGGGCAATTTCACGACCCAACAACGCGCGGGCTTTCTCGACGATGGAACGGCCCTCGGGCGTCTCGTCGGCCAGCGAGGCAAGGTAGGCGGCCTCGGCCAAGGTCGCCATATCGACGCCGGGGGCCGGGATCAGTGCATCGGCCATGCGGTTGCCGAAGGTGATGGTGCCGGTTTTATCCAGCAGCAGCGTGTCGACATCGCCCGCGGCTTCCACCGCACGACCGGATTTGGCGATGACGTTGAATTTCACCAAACGGTCCATGCCGGCGATGCCGATTGCGGACAGCAAGCCGCCGATGGTGGTGGGGATCAGGGTGACGAACAACGCGCCCAGCACGACGACGGGGATGCTCAGGCCCGCAAAGCTGGCGAAGGCGGGCAGGGTGACGACGACGAACAGGAAGATCAGCGTCAGACCTGCCAGCAGGATGTTCAACGCGATCTCGTTCGGGGTCTTTTGCCGCTCGGCGCCTTCGACCAAGGCAATCATGCGGTCCATGAAGCTTTTGCCAGGCTCGGCGGTGATGCGCAGCACCAGCCAATCAGAGACGATTGTGGTGCCGCCGGTGACAGATGATCTGTCGCCGCCTGCCTCGCGGATCACCGGGGCGCTTTCGCCAGTGATGGCGCTTTCGTTGACCGAGGCGACACCGCGCACGGCCTCGGCATCGGTGGGGATGATGTCGCCCGCCTCGACCAGCACGAACTGGCCGGCTTGCAACTCATCAATCGGGGTCAGCAAGGCCACGTCGAAGGCGCTTTGCGGGCCTTCCAGCCGTTTGACATAGCCTTTGGATTTGGTGGCGCGCAGGGTGTCGGCACGGGCTTTACCGCGACCTTCGGCCAAAGCCTCGGCAAAGTTGGCAAACAGCACGCAAAGCCACAGCCAGAGCGAGATGTGCAGCGCTGGCCAGCCGCCAATCGTGCCGCTGGCAATATCGCGCAGCGCCAGAATGGTGGTCATCAAGGCGACGACCGCCGTGGTGAAGATCACCGGGTTGCGGGCAAGGCCGCGCGGATCAAGCTTGACGAAGGTTTGGCGCAAGGCGGCTGGGGCCAGATCGCGCAGGCTTGCGGTTGGGATAGGGTTAGACATGATTTCAAGTCCTTAAAAGCTTTGGCCAGCGACGCGCGCGGTCTCTTCCGCAATCGGTCCAAGGGCCAGCACAGGAAAGAAGGTGAGCGCGCCAAGGATCAGCACGGTCAGGATCAGCAGCGTGACGAACAGCGGGCCATGGGTGGGGAAGGTGCCCGAGGTGGCCTGGGCTTTGGTTTTGCGGCTGAGCGAGCCTGCAATCGCCAGCACCGGAATGATCATCGCATAGCGGCCAAGGATCATCACCAGACCCATCGCCGTGGTGTGCCAGGGCAGCGATGCCCCCCAGCCGCCAAAGGCCGAGCCGTTGTTGCCGGTGGCGCTGGAATAGGCATAGAGCACTTCGCTGAAGCCATGCGGGCCGGGGTCTTGGATGGCGGCCACGGCGCTGGGCAGGGTGGAGGCAAACGCGCCGACCACCAGAATACCCAGCGGCATCGACAGGAAGCCCACCACGGCCAGCGTCACTTCGCGAGCCTCAATCTTGCGGCCAAGGTATTCCGGGGTGCGGCCCACCATCAGCCCGGCCAAGAACACCGCGATGATGCAGTAGAGCAGCATACCGTAAAGGCCAGAGCCGACACCGCCAAAGATCACCTCGCCGATTTGCATGAACACCATCATCACCATGCCCGACAGCGGCATAAAGCTGTCATGCATCGCGTTGACCGAGCCGTTCGAGGCTGCGGTGGTGGACGCCGCCCACAGCGAGGACAGCATTGCGCCAAACCGGGCCTCTTTGCCCTCCATATTCGCGCCGATCCCAAGGCTGGGGTTGCCTGCAGCTTCGTAGAAATGGATCACCGCAACGCCTGCCAGCAGCATGATGCCCATGGCGGCGAAGATCGCCCAGCCTTGGCGGCGGTCGCGTGCCATGGAGCCGAACAGGAAGCAGAACGCCACCGGGATCAGCAGGATCGACAGGCATTGCGCCATGTTCGAGGCAATCGTCGGATTCTCAAACGGATGTGCCGAGTTCACACCGAAAAAGCCACCGCCGTTGGTGCCGAGTTGTTTGATGGCGATTTGTGCCGCAGCAGGGCCGCGCGGGATGATCTGTTCAGCGCCTTCAAGTCCCGTGGTGTGGACAGCGCCCAGCAGGGTTTGCGGCACACCTTGGGCGGCGAGATACAGCGCCAGCGCGATGGAGAGGGGGAGCAGAATCCACAGGGTTGCGCGGGTCATATCGGCCCAGAAGTTGCCCAGACCGCTGTCTTTCGGCCCGGTAAAGCCGCGGATCACCGCAACGCCCACCGCCATACCGCTGGCGGCGGAGACGAAGTTTTGCACCGTCAACCCGGCCATTTGGGAAAGGTAGCTCAGTTGCGCCTCGCCGGAATAGGCCTGCCAGTTGGTGTTGGTGACAAAGCTGATCGCGGTGTTGAAGGCGAGGTCAGGCGACATTGCGCCAATGCCATCGGGGTTCAGCGGCAGGTAGCCCTGCAGGCGCAGCAGGGTGTAAAGCAGCACAAACCCCGCCAAGTTGAAGGCCAGCACCGCCATCGCATAGGCGGTCCAGTTCATTTGGCGGTCGGGGTCAACGCCCGCGCCGCGCAGAATGATGCGGTCCACCCAAGCCAAAGCCGGGATGCGGGCCTCAAACACCCGTTGCATCCAGATGGCCAAGCCAAGGGCCAGCGCTGTCAGCACGGCGAAGTAGAGAATGTATGAAATCAGGGTCATCACTCAGCCCCTAGAAACGATGGGGGGCGATCAGCGCCACCCCGAGATAAACGAACAGCCCCGCCGCTACGGCAAGGCCAAGGATCAGGTCGAACATGATTTCCTCACAGACGGTCTAGGATGCGGATCAGGGCCGCACAGCCGCCAAAAGCGGCAAAGGTTAGCGATAGGTAGATGAGATCGGACATAGTTTGCTCCGGGTTTGACCCGGCAGATATGTCCGATCCGCGCGTGAGGGGGCTATGTCGAAGGCGAGGTTTTCGCGTAAAGGTCGCGTAAAGATCGGCGGCGACGGGTCTGTTGAGCAAGCGTTGCAATGGCGGCGAGGTTGCAACCCGCTTAGGGTCAGGCCCCATTGATCTTTCGCCTTCGGCATGATTCAGGCTCCGCAAGGAGACTGAGCGATGAGCAACCTTCTGGTTGACCGACATGCAGATGGCGCGGCTGCAACCGTTCTTCCCCAAGAGCCACGGCAAGCCGCGCGTC
>JAZKCV010000002.1:0-214088 GCA_040387915.1 Pseudomonadota bacterium | reverse complement strand
TCGAAGCGGGCCAGGCCATCATCGATGTCGGCTACAAGATGGAAGGCCGCATCGATCTGAAAGAATTCGCTAATCCCGGTGAAGCTCCGAATATCAACGTCGGCGACACCGTGGAAGTCTACCTCGACCGCGTGGAAAATGCCCGCGGCGAAGCCCAAATCTCGCGCGAGAAAGCCCGCCGCGAAGAAGCTTGGGATCGTCTGGAAAAAGCCTATGCGTCCGAGACCCGCGTCGATGGCGCGATCTTTGGCCGTGTCAAAGGCGGCTTCACGGTGGATCTGGGCGGCGCTGTTGCCTTCCTTCCCGGCAGCCAAGTCGATGTCCGCCCCGTGCGCGATGCGGGCCCGCTGATGGGCATGAAGCAGCCGTTCCAGATCCTGAAAATGGATCGCCGCCGTGGCAACATCGTGGTGTCGCGTCGCGCCATCCTCGAAGAGAGCCGCGCAGAACAGCGTGCTGAAGTCATCGGCAACCTGACCGAAGGCCAAACCATCGACGGCGTTGTGAAAAACATCACCGAATACGGTGCGTTTGTGGACTTGGGCGGCGTTGACGGCCTGCTGCACGTCACCGACATGGCTTGGCGTCGCGTCAACCACCCGTCCGAGATCCTCGCGATTGGTGAGACGATCAAGGTGCAAGTCATCAAGATCAACAAAGACACCCACCGCATTTCGCTGGGCATGAAGCAACTGCAATCCGATCCTTGGGATGCTGTTGAGAAACTCTACGCCCTCGGCACCGTGCACAAAGGCCGTGTCACAAACATCACCGATTACGGCGCATTTGTTGAGCTGGAAGCCGGTGTTGAAGGCCTCGTCCACGTCTCGGAAATGTCCTGGACCAAGAAAAACGTCCACCCCGGCAAGATCGTTTCGACCAGCCAGGAAGTGGAAGTCATGGTTCTGGAAATCGACAGCACCAAACGCCGCGTTTCTCTGGGCCTCAAGCAGACCCAGCGCAACCCGTGGGAAGTGTTTGCCGAAACCCATCCGATCGGCACCAACATCGAAGGCGAAGTCAAGAACATCACCGAATTCGGTCTGTTCGTTGGCCTCGACAACGACATCGACGGCATGGTTCACCTGTCCGACCTGTCGTGGGATCAGCGCGGCGAAGACGCGATTGCGAACTACCGCAAGGGCGACACCGTCACCGCTTCGGTCACCGAAGTTGACGTTGAGAAAGAGCGTATCTCGCTCTCGATCAAAGCCTTGGGCGAAGACACCTTCACCGATGCGGTTGATGGCGTGAAGCGTGGCGGTATCATCACCGTCGTCGTGACCGCGATTGAAGAAGGCGGCGTTGAAGTTGAATACAACGGCGCGAAGAGCTTCATCCGCCGTTCCGACCTGTCGCGTGAGCGCGCTGACCAACGCCCAGAGCGTTTCAGCGTTGGCGACAAGATCGACGTGCGCGTCACCAACATTGATCCGAAAACCCGTCGCATGGGTCTGTCGATCAAAGCGCGTGAGATCGCTGAAGAGAAAGAAGCTGTCGAGCAGTATGGTTCGTCCGATTCGGGCGCCAGCTTGGGCGACATCCTCGGTGCCGCTCTGAAGGGCGACCGCAGCTAATCTTTCTGTTAGCGGAAGACAAAAGGGGCCCCGCAGCACTGCGGGGCCCTTTGCTTTGGCACCTTTAGCTTGCAATTTTGTTTGTGCCTTTGGAAATTATGCCTATAGTCCAATGCGTAACAGGTTGGCACGGCCGAGAATCCCATCAAGGGGCGCGGCACCACTAGGGGGATATCGCGGATGATCCGGTCTGAACTGATCCAAAAAATCGCGGATGAAAATCCGCACCTGACGCAGCGCCATGTTGAACGCATCGTCAACACGGTGTTTGAAGAAATCATCGAAGCCCTCGCCAAAGGTGATCGGGTCGAATTGCGCGGCTTTGGCGCGTTCTCGGTGAAAGCCCGCGACGCGCGCGTTGGCCGCAACCCGCGCACGGGTGAGGCTGTAAGCGTCGAGGATAAGAAGGTTCCGTTCTTCAAAACCGGCAAACTGCTGCGCGATCGGCTCAACGCCAAATAAGCCGCATTGCGCATCGGCGCATCTGGCCCAATATAGGGTCAGCACCTGCAAAAAGGCGGTCCGATGTTTCGTTACCTGCGCTATCTGATTTTGGCGGCTGTAGGCCTTGCCCTGTTGACCGTGGCTTTGGCCAATCGCAGCCCGGTGTTGGTCAAGGCGATGCCGGATGATCTGGCCGCCTTCCTAGGTGTCAGCTGGCAGCTTGAACTCCCGGTGTTCGTGCTGCTGTTTGCGGGCATCGTCGCGGGCGTGCTGGTCGGTTTTCTATGGGAATGGGCGCGCGAACATAAACACCGCGCGACCGCCTCGACCAAAACCCGCGAAGTCAGCAGGCTAGAGCGTGAACTCGCCACCATGCGAGACGCCACCTCGCTGCCGCAGGATGACGTGCTCGCTCTGCTCGACCGCCCGAAGGCCAAGTAAATGCCAAAGTTCTCCCATGCCTGATATTCGAGTCAAAATCTGCGGTCTGCGCACTCTGGATGACGTGGCCGCCGTGGCCGCGACCAAGGCTGCTTATATCGGCCTGAACTTCTTTCCGAAATCACCGCGTTACGTAAGCCTAGCCGAAGCCCGCGTCCTTGCGCTTGCAGCCCCAATCGGGCTGGCAAAAGTCGCCCTTGTGGTTGACGCCGATGACGCGCTGCTCGACGCGATCACCGAGGCCATGCCGCTCGACATACTGCAACTGCACGGTCATGAGACTCCAGACCGCGTGGCTGAAATCCGCGCCCGCTACGGCCTGCCCGTGATGAAAGTCATCGGAGTCCGGGATGAAGGCGATCTGGCCGAATTGTTCGATTTTTCCACGGTGGCCGATCAGATCATGATCGACGCAAAAGCCCCAAAGGATGCCATTCTGCCCGGCGGAAATGGCGTTCCGTTCGACTGGAGGCTCGTCGCCCAACGCCGCTGGTTGCGCCCGTGGATGCTGGCAGGCGGCCTGACCCCCGACAATGTCGCCGAGGCGATCCGCCTGACCAACGCCCGCCAAGTCGATGTCTCGTCGGGCGTCGAATCCAGCCACGGCGTCAAAGACCCCAGCAAGATCAGTGCCTTCGTGCAAGCCGCCACCCAAGACGGCCCGCCGATTTTGCGCTGACCTCCCCAACTCACACCCAACAATTTCACATTGGTCTAAATATCCCCACCGGAGGCTCCCCAAATGCCCGCCTACATCACGCTTGGAACCAATGACTCCGCCCAATCGCACGCCTTCTACGACACAGTGCTGAAAACCATCGGCTGGGCGATACAATCCGATTTCCCCGGCGGCTGGCGCGCTTATTCCGAGGCAGGCCGCAGCGACGGCTTCAAATTCTGGATCGCGCCACCGTTTAATACTGAAGCTGCCACTCCGGGCAATGGCACCATGCTGGCCCTGCCCGCCCACAACCGCGCCGAAGTTGATGCGTTTTATGCCGCAGCGATGGCGCAGGGTGCCACGGATGAAGGCGCGCCCGGAATCCGCGCGATCTACGGCCCGACATGGTATGCAGCCTACCTGCGCGACCCATCGGGCAACAAACTGGCCGTCTATTTCGAAGGTTAACGAAAAATGAATCAGGCTATGCTAAGCCATTGATTCTTATAAAACGGACCCTATGTCCACGCGTGGACATGTAGGGTGGGTGCAACCCACCGCCCCCTTTGCCGTCTCAAAACGCCTTAAACGTCATCGTGGTCAAAGTCCGCACGATCCCCGGAATATCAAACAGCTTTTCCGAAAGATAATGCCCGACATCGGCATCCTCGGGGATATAGACTTTCCCCATCAAATCATACTCGCCTGAGGTCGAATATAACTCCGAAACCACCTCACGATCATAAATCGCGGTGGCGACCTCATAGGTCTTGCCGGGGGTGCAGCGAAATTGAACGAACACGCAGATCATCGAAACCTCATCCTTTTCCCCACCCTACCGCAGCCAAGGCCAGAGTCTAGTCATCCCCCTGCCCACTCAAAACCAGCGGCACCGAAGCCGGCCGCAGATCCTCCACCGTCAACCCCTGCAATGGCCGCGCCAGCCTGGGCCGCACTACCCACATCAACCGATGCTGCGCCCGCGTGATCGCCACATAAGCCAGCCGCTTCCACAGCGGCACCCCCGCCTCAGACCGCCCCGCCACCGCCGCCGCATACAAATCCGGCGCGAACACCTGCACGGTTTCCCACTGCGACCCCTGCGCCTTATGGATCGTCACCGCCGCGCCATGCAGGAACGCCGCCCCCATCGTGGCGGCAGAGGCAATAAACGGCTCATCCTCATCCGGGCGCTCGATCTTGATGATCGAGGCCGCAGACACCTGCGGATCCTCTGCCCCCACCACATGAATTTTCGCAAACCCCGCGCGATTGCCCGGCCCCAGATAGATCACCTGCGCGCCCTTGATCAGCCCGCGCGCCTCCAGATCAATCCGCTTTTTGCGGTGTTTTAAGGGCAGTTCAATTCCGTCACAAATCAACGGCTCACCCGGCAACAACTGATCGTCCGGCGCGCCATGGGCGGACCGGAACGCGGTGATCAACCGGATCCGCGTCGCATTGCGCCAGACCAGAACCGGGCTGCGCGCCATGAGGTCCGCATCGACCCGCTCGGCCCAGACCACCCGTTCATCCTTCTTGGACGCCGCCTCCACCATCCGTTCAAATTCATCAAACCCAAGGTTCGGATCGCCCAAAGCATGGGCCAAATCCAAAATCGGATTGTCCTGCGCTTGGCGGTGGATACGGCTAAGAACCAGCTTGCGCCCCTCGCCCAGACGGTCAAACACCATCTCGCCCGACAGGCCCACCGGGGCCAACTGTGCGGGGTCGCCGAACAGCACCAAAGTCGAGAAAATCTCACGCAAATCGCTCAATGCTCGCTCATCCAGCATCGAGGATTCGTCGACAAAGCCAATATCCAGCGGTTCTTCGCGCCGCTTCCAGCCCTTGATGAAATCGCTGCCACGCAACCCCGCCGCCGCCAGCGCGCCGGGGATCGAGGCGACGTTTTGGTAAAACGCATGGGCGCGGTCGAGCGCGAGTTCGGTCAGGCCCTCGACCACCGGGCGCGGGCCTTGCCCGGTCAACCATTCGGCGATCTTCTCGTATTGCGGGTCATAGACCGGGGTATACAGAATCCGGTGGATCGTGGTGGCCGGCACGCCGCGCATGCGCAGCACGGAAGCCGCCTTGTTGGTTGGGGCCAAAATCGCCAAAGAGCGGCGTTCCTTGCGCTTTTTCGGCTCGTAATCCCCCGAGACCAGATCAACGCCCGCCGCCACCAAGGCTTTATAGAGGCTGGCGAGCAGCATGGTCTTGCCCGAGCCGGCCTTTCCCACCACCGCCAATACGCTTGATTTATCCTCTGGCCGAGGCTCCAGCCCGCCATTGTCCAGATCAACGCCCATGCTGAACAATTCCGCCGCAACGCGGTCATAGGCTTCGGCCTGATCGTCGGAAAAGGTGAGTTTTACGGGGGCAAGTTCGGTCATTGCGCGACCATAGCCAAGCTTGCTGCCAAGGACCAGACCTGAAGCCCCAACCGGAAACCATGTGCCGTTTCGCGGGGCATCGAACCCCGCAAAACGACGCTGCCGGGGCGCAGTCTGAGATGTGGTTTTAGTTGTGAGTTCGGGAGGGGGGCCAGCCCCCCGCTTACGCTCCCCCCCGGAATATTTATGGCAATGTGAAATGGCTATCGGGGGTCGTATTTATTGGGGGCCGTGCTTATTGGGGCCACCAGAAATTGGCGCTAAATTCCATCTCCGCGGGGAGTGACTTGTGTTCCAAGCCCGATATTACACCATATGTAGTGGGTGCGCGTTTGCTTTGTAGCAAACGCCGTCCTAGCTGTCAGCGGTTCAGGCTGGCGTCGAGCGTATCTTCAAACGTGCGCAGCCCCGTCCGGGTCGCTTGCACCAGCACCGCCATATTGCCCGGTTTGTGCTTGTTATTGCGCATCAACATATGCGCCGCCGGGATTTCGGCCCACGGAAAGACTTCGGACATGCAGGGGTCAAGCCGACGCTCAATCATCAGCTTGTTCGCCGCGGCCGCCTGTTTCAGATGCGCGAAATGGCTGCCTTGCAGGCGCTTTTGGTGCATCCACATATAGCGCACATCAAAGGTGCAGTTAAAGCCCGAGGTTCCGGCGCAAATCACCACCATGCCGCCCTTTTTGCACACCAGCGAGCTGACCGGGAAGGTCGCCTCGCCCGGATGTTCAAACACCATATCGACGCTGACGCCTTTGCCGGTGATGTCCCAGATCGCCTTACCAAAACGGCGGGCTTCCTTCAGCCAGTCGTTATATTCCGGCGTGTTCACCGTCGGCAGCTGCCCCCAGCATTTGAAATCTTTACGGTTGATCACGCCCTTGGCGCCCAAGCCCATGACAAACTCGCGCTTGTCTTCTTCCGAGATCACCCCGATCGCATTCGCGCCCGCCGTGTTGATCAGTTGGATCGCATAAGAGCCGAGCCCGCCCGACGCCCCCCAGACCAGCACATTCTGCCCCGGTTTCAGATCATGCGGCTCGTGCCCGAACAGCATCCGGTAGGCGGTCGCCAAGGTCAGAGTATAGCAAGCCGATTCCTCCCAAGTCAGATGCTTCGGGCGCGGCATCAGCTGCTGCGCTTGCACGCGGGTGAACTGCGCAAAACTCCCATCGGGCGTCTCATAACCCCAGATCCGCTGGCTGGGCGAAAACATCGGATCGCCGCCGTTGCATTCCTCGTCATCGCCATCGTCTTGGTTGCAATGCACCACAACCTCGTCGCCGACCTTCCATCGTTTCACCTTGTCGCCGACGGCCCAGACGATGCCGGAAGCATCCGAGCCCGCAATATGGAACGGCTGTTTATGGCCGTCAAACGGGCTGATCGGCACGCCCAAAGCCGCCCAGACGCCGTTGTAATTGACGCCCGCCGCCATCACCAGCACCAGCACTTCGTTGCTGTCGAGCTTCCAAGTGTCGACCACCTCAACCTGCATCGCGGTATCGGGTTCGCCATGCCGGGCATGGCGGATCGACCAGGCATACATTTTCGCCGGAACATGACCCAAGGGCGGCATTTCGCCAATCTCATAGAGGTCTTTCACCGGAGCCTCATAGGGGGTGATCGCCGATGCGGTATCCAAAGCCATGGTTGCCTCCAACAAATGCCGCGCCGCAGAATCGGGGCGGGTTGCGGTAGTGATAGCGGGCCTTTACGCAACTTTGCAATAGTCTTGATGTGTATTTTGTAATTTTATGTCCGCCGCGTTGCGGCAATTCTATGGTGCAGCCTCTAAACGCTGCAGCACCGGGGCGGCGTAAAACCCGATTAAAGCGGTCGAGCCTTGGGTTATCTGCAGGTTCGCGTCGATCAGACCCCTGTTGATAAGCGGCGTGACGCCCTCGTTCAATGTGGCCTCCAACCCCTGCGGTGGCAGTTTTTGCACCGCCCCTTGTGCAGAAAGCCGCGCCTGCAACGCGGTCACAGCGGCAGTCAGCGCCGCGCGATCCCCAGGCTTTTCAAGCAACGCCGCTGCCACCAAAGGCACCGGCAGCACTGGCACAACCTTGATGATTTGGGCCATCAGGTAAGCGCCCAATTCCTCGGTCGGGGTATGCGGGGCTTCGGCCAGAAAGGCACGCAAAGACACAGGCGGGCCAAAGCCTGCCGCTGTGGTGCCGAACCCCTTGAAGCGGCCACGGAATTTGCGCCACATGTTGCGCAGCAGAAAACCAATGATCGCCAAGGGCTTGCCGCGAAACCTGCGCGTGCCAGCCTCCGCCGCTTGGGTCAAAATCCGATCCTCCAGCACGCGATCATAGGCCAGCCCCACCGGCACGAACACCACATCGCGCCCGCCGGGAACGTAAGCCGAGACGATATAGGACAAAAGCCCCATCTTCGCCGCCCCCACCCTGCCATCCAAAGACAGCCCGCCCTCAGGGAAAATCGCCTGCGTGGTGCCCTCGGCGGTCGCCATCTGCACGTACCGCGCCAGCACCCGACGGTAGAGCGTGTTGCGGCTGCCGCGCCGGATGAAATACGCGCCCATCGAGCGGATCAAAGCACTCAGCGGCCAAATCCGCGCCCATTCCCCTACCGCATAGGAAATCGCCGAGCGGTTGGCGACAAGCCAGGTGATCAGTACATAATCCATGTTAGAGCGATGATTCATCACGAAAATCACCGTGGCCTTCGGGTCGATATGCGCCAAAGCAGCGTCCACCTTGCCAATCCGCACCCGGTAGGCCAAGCGGCTAAGCCAGCGCGCCAGCCTTATCGCCACGCCGAAATACAGCGTGGCTGAGAACCCCGGCACGATCTCACGCGCGTAGCGGCGGGCCTCTTCAAACGCCACCGATCCGGGCACGCCTGTCTCTGCCGCGTGATCGGCCACCGCCTCTAACACACGCGGATCATAGGACAATCGCACGATCATATCCTGCCTGCGCGCCAGTTTGAAAAACTCAATCGGGCGGTCCAGCCGCTTGTTCAACCGCGCCAAGGCCTTTTCCGCGCGCTTGCGGAAGAACCAGCGGACCGAGGGGAACAGGAAATGCGAGGCAAAGGTGATCGCCGCAAAGGCCACGATCATCACCAACAACCAAAAAGGCACCGCGACGGGCTGTGTCATGCCACAATACTGGCAGCCCGCCGCCGTCTTGAAAAGCGCCGTCTTTCAAAGTCGAATTTGGCTCAAATGCCGTCAGACCGGATAAATTCACTCGGTGTAATAGTAATCCCCGGTCTCGCAGACATTGACGCGGGCCTTTTGCAGCACGGTGCCATCGGCAAACACCGCCTTGAAATCGAACTCGCAATAGCCCTGTGCATTGTCGAAGTGCAGCTTCATCGAAGCCCCGTTCGCCAACGTCGACGATCCCATCACATCATTGCCCCAACGCGAGGCCCCCGAATTGGTCGACTGGAACTTCACCAGCGCCAGCCCGGTGTCGTTGTGAATCCGCACCGTCCGATCATAGGCGGCGGCTTGCAAAGTGGTGGCAGCCAAGGCGAGGGCAGCAAGGCTCAGGCGCAGGGTGGTGTTCATGATATCCTCATCTAGTGGGTTGGCCGGGATGGCATGGGCCTAAATGTGCCGGAACTGCCGGGTATCTTCCAATGACAAGGGCTGTCATGTTCTTGGTCACGCAAAATTCCCAAGCCTTCGCCGCAACGCAGCGAATTGACACTTGCGTGAAATTGCGCTTAGTGCTGCACTGACGCAAGAATATTGCCGATGCGATTCAGGAGGCCGAGATGGCGCGCAAAGAAACCCCGTGGTTGTTCCGCACCTATGCCGGGCATTCCACCGCCGCCGCCTCGAACGCGCTTTATCGCAGCAATCTGGCGAAAGGGCAGACCGGGCTGTCGGTGGCCTTCGATCTGCCGACCCAAACCGGATACGATTCCGATCACGAATTGGCGCGCGGCGAGGTTGGCAAGGTTGGCGTTCCGGTCAATCATCTGGGCGATATGCGGGCGTTGTTCAAAGATATCCCGTTGGAACAAATGAATACTTCGATGACGATCAACGCCACAGCACCTTGGCTGCTGGCGCTGTATATCGCCGTCGCCGAAGAACAAGGCGCGGATGTCGCCGCTCTGCAAGGCACCGTTCAGAATGACATCATCAAGGAATATCTGTCGCGCGGCACCTATATTGCGCCGCCGAAACCCAGCCTGCGGATGATCACCGATGTCGCCGCCTACACCCAAAAGCACCTGCCAAAGTGGAACCCGATGAACATCTGTTCCTACCATTTGCAGGAAGCAGGTGCCACGCCGGAACAGGAACTCGCCTTTGCCCTCGCCACCGCCTGCGCCGTACTGGATGATCTAAAACGTAAAGTATCAGCCGCAGATTTCCCTAATATGGTCGGCAGAATATCGTTTTTTGTCAACGCTGGCATCCGCTTTGTGACTGAATTATGCAAGATGCGCGCCTTCGTTGACCTCTGGGATGAGATTTGCCTGACCCGCTACGGCATCACCGAGGCCAAATATCGCCGCTTCCGCTACGGCGTGCAGGTCAACTCTTTGGGCCTGACCGAGCAGCAACCCGAAAACAACGTCTACCGCATCCTGATCGAAATGCTGGCCGTGACTTTGTCGAAAAACGCCCGCGCCCGCGCCGTGCAACTGCCCGCCTGGAATGAGGCTTTGGGCCTGCCGCGCCCTTGGGATCAGCAATGGTCTTTGCGGATGCAGCAAATCCTCGCCTATGAAACTGACTTGCTGGAATACGACGACCTGTTCGACGGCAACCCGGCGATTGACCGCAAGGTCACGGCGTTGAAGGACGGAGCGCGGACGGAACTGGCGCAAATTGACGCGATGGGCGGCGCGGTTGCTGCGATTGACTATATGAAAGGCCGTCTGGTCGAGGCCAACGCCGAACGCATCGCTAAAATTGAATCAAAAGAAACCACGGTGGTCGGCGTCAACGCTTGGGTTGAAACTACGCCCAGCCCGCTAACCGCTGGCGATGGCTCGATCATGGTCTCAGACCCGAAAGCCGAGGCCGATCAAATTGAACGCCTCACCGCATGGCGCGAAGCCCGCGACGAGGCCGCCGTACAAGCCGCCCTCACCGCTTTGCGCAATGCCGCAGCCTCCGGCGCAAACATCATGCCCGCCTCTATCGCCGCCGCAAAAGCCGGGGCCACCACCGGCGAATGGGGCCTGATGGTGCGCGCGGCCTTCGGCGAATACCGCGCCCCGACCGGGGTTTCCCGCAACCCCTCCAACCGCACCGAAGGGCTGGAGCCGATCCGCGAGGCGGTGCAAGCCCTCTCCGCTAAACTCGGCCGCCCGCTGAAATTTCTGGTGGGAAAACCGGGGCTTGACGGCCATTCCAATGGCGCCGAACAAATCGCCGCCCGCGCCCGTGATTGCGGCATGGACATCCATTACGAAGGCATCCGCCTGACTCCGGCGGAAATTGTCGCCGCCGCTGTGGCCGAACAGGCCCATGTCATCGGCCTGTCGATCCTGTCGGGCAGCCACGTTCCGCTGATCCGCGACACGCTGATGAAAATGCGCGAGGCTGAACTATCGCACATCCCCCTCGTGGTCGGCGGCATCATCCCCGAAGACGACGCGCGCGCCTTACGCGCCATGGGCGTTGCCGCCGTCTACACCCCGAAGGATTTTGAGCTGAACCGGATCATGCTCGATATCGTCACCCTCGTCGATACCACCACTATCGCCGCCTAAGGCCCTTCCCCCGCCGCGCCAAAACCCCTAGTTTTGTCAAAAGCGGAGAGAAACATGACCTTCCATATCGGTGCCAAACCCGGCGAAATTGCCGAAACCGTGCTCTTGCCGGGCGACCCCTACCGCGCCCGCTGGGCCGCGCAAAAATACCTCGAAAACCCAGTGTTGGTGAACGAAGTGCGCGGCATGTTGGGCTATACTGGCACTTGGCGTGGCCACCGGGTGACCATCCATGGCTCGGGGATGGGAATGCCGTCACTTTCGATCTATGCCAATGAATTGATGAAAGATTATGGGGCGCAAACGCTGATCCGCATCGGCTCGGCCGGGGCTTTGCAAACCCATGTCAAGGTCCGCGACGTGGTTCTGGCGCAGACCGCCAGCACCTGCGGCAGCCCGTCGCAAAGCCTGTTCCGGGAGTTGAACTTCGCCCCCTGCGCTGACTTTGGCCTGCTGACGGCGGCGCATAAAGCAGCACTCAAAATCGGCGTCCCGGTGCATGTCGGCGGGATTTTCTCATCCGACACGTTCTACGACGAACGCCCCGATCTGTCGGATCAGTTGCAGCGCCACGGCACGCTTTGCGTCGAGATGGAGGCGGCTGAACTTTACATGCTCGCCGCCCGTTACAAGCGCCGCGCGCTGGCGGTGCTGACGATTTCAGACCATATTCTGACCCACGAGGCCCTGCCCGCTGACCAGCGCGAAACCAGTTTCGGCGCGATGGTCGAGGTGGCGTTAGAGGCCGCTTTCGCCTGAAATCCGCGCGCCTGCCACCTGCAAAAACCGCGCCGCCCGCTGCACTGCCGCCCCCTGCCGCATCGGGCGCGCCGACCACAACCGCAGCCCCCCGGCAACGTCACGCGCTGCGGGAATGGTGCGACCAGCGACCCAACTGAGAGGTGCGAGGCAACCAAAGCCTGATGCGCCATCAGCACGCCAGCGCCGCCCGCAGCCTCCTCCACCGCCAGCGCATAAAGCGAAAACATCGGCCCGCGCGGGGTGAAATTTACCCCCGGCATCGCCACATCTGCCCAGATTTTCCAGTCTTGCGCCCAACTGGCATCAGTCAGACAGGTCACTGCCGCCAGATCCTCTGGCCTCTCCAATTTCGCGACAAGCGACGGGGAACACACAGGAAAAATTACATCCGGTGCGATGATCTGATCGCCCTCACCGTAAAACAGGCTCAGATCATAGGGTGCGCGTTTGAGGTTTGGCGGCACCTCCATCGCGGTGATCGAGATTTCAATCTCGGGTGCCGCAGCGCGCAAAGCAGGCAAGCGCGGTGACAGCCACAGCTGCGCAATCGACGGCAAAGTTGCGATATGCACCACGCGGGGCGCTGCTTCGTCGCGCAAAACCTGCACCGCCGCCCCCAGCGCATCGAAAGCCAAAGTGAACTCTGGCAAGGCCCGCGCCCCTGCCGCCGTCAACATCACACCGCGCCCACTACGCGTAAACAATGCCGATCCCAGCGCCGCCTCCAGAGCTTTGACATGCGCCGTCACCGCCCCCGCCGTCACCCCCAATTCGGCAGCGGCCAACGCGTAACTGCCCAGCCGCGCCGCGGCTTCAAAAGCGCGCAAGGCTGACAGCGGCAGATCTTTCGGGCGGGGCGGAGCGACAGCCATTTTACCTCAGTTTTTATAAGCTTAGTTTTTCATACCATAGTTTTTCTAACCCTAGTTTTCCGCAATTCTGATTTGCCCGCAAGCCCCGGCTCTGGTCTGCTGCCACCAAAGGAGATCATCATGCCCCATCTTGCCGCCCGCCCTTGGGTTCCCGACACCTGCGAAAGCCTGATTCAGCGCCTTGCCCAAGACGCCACCGCGCCTTCCGTGCAAGTCGCTGATCGGATCGAAGCCCTGATCCAAACCAATGCCCAAATCCACGACAAAGATTGCTTCAACCTCAATCCCGCCACCAATATCATGAATCCGAAGGCCGAAGCCGCCCTGTCGCGGGGCCTCGGCAGCCGCCCATCCTTAGGTTATCCGGGCGACAAATACGAAATGGGGCTGGAGGCGATTGAAGAGATTGAGGTCATTGCCGCCGCACTCGTCGCCGAGGTTTTCCAAGCGAAATACGCTGAAATCCGCGTCGGCTCCGGGGCTTTGGCCAATCTTTATGGCTTCATGGCGCTGACCAAACCCGGCGATGTGATCATTGCGCCACCTGCCACAATCGGCGGCCATGTCACCCATCACGCCGCTGGATGTGCTGGGCTTTACGGGTTGATCACCCATCCAGCCCCGGTCAATGCCGATGGCTATACCGTTGATTTGGAAAAACTTCGCAGCCTTGCCCACCGCGTCAAACCCAAGTTGATCACCGTCGGCGGCAGCCTCAATCTCTTCCCGCATCCGGTGCCTGAAATCCGCGCCATTGCTGATGAAGTCGGTGCCAAGGTGCTGTTCGACGCAGCCCACCAATGCGGCATCATCGCGGGCGGGCTGTGGGCCAACCCATTGCACCAAGGCGCGCATCTGATGACGATGAGCACCTATAAATCCCTCGGTGGTCCAGCTGGCGGGTTGATAGTGACCAATGACGCCGAGATTGCCGAGCGTCTCGATCACATCGCCTACCCCGGCATGACGGCGAATTTTGATGCCGCGAAATCCGCCGCTTTGGCGCTGTCGTTGCTGGATTGGCGCGATTATGGCGCGGCCTATGCGCAAGCGATGGTCGATCTGGCGCAGGCGCTTGCCAAAGAACTTACAGCCCTCGGCCTGCCGATCTTTGCCGCTGACAAAGGCAGCACCCAAAGCCACCAATTCGCGATTGAGGCCGCAGGCTTTGGTGGTGGTCAAACCGCCTCAAAAACCCTGCGCAAAGCCGGGTTTCTTGCCTGTGGCATCGGCCTGCCGATTGCGGATGTTGCAAATGATCTCAACGGCTTGCGTATCGGCACACCGGAGTTGGTCCGGCGCGGCATCACCCCGCAACACGCCCCCGCCCTCGCAGCCCTGATTGCCGAAGCGCTGCGCGCGAACGCGCCCGAAGCAATCGCCCCCCGCACCGCTGCATTGCGGCAAAACTTTCAGGGCCTGCACTACATGCACCCTTGACCTAACCGATTCGTGGGCGTCTATTGCGATCCCCTCAGCAGGAGACGCCCCATGAAGACCCGCAAACTCGGCCAAAATGGCCCGAATGTATCCGCTATTGGCCTAGGCGCGATGTCCTTTGGTGGCATTTTCGGTGACACCAATGAGGCGGAAAGCCTGGCCTGCCTTGATGCGATGCTAGACCAAGGCATTGATTTTATTGATACCGCCAACATTTACGGCATGGGCATTTCTGAAACCATCATCGGCAAATGGTTGACCACTCGTAAGCCTGATGTCACCATCGCCACCAAAGCCAGCTTCGTCTCCGGTCCGCCGCGCCGCATCGACAATTCCGAAAACCATTTGCGCGCCGAACTTGAAGCCTCGCTCAAACGGCTGAATCGCGACCACGTCGAGCTGTTCTACATCCACCGCCGCGAACATGCCCGTCCCTTGGCCGAGGTGATAGGCTCGCTGTCGCGTCTGATTGAGGAGGGTAAAATCGGCGGTTACGGCATGTCCGAAATCGCCCCCGACACATTGCGCGCCGCCCATAAAATCCACCCCTGCAGGGCGGTGCAAAACGAATATTCGCTGTGGAGCCGCCAGCCCGAACTGGGCCTCATCCAAGCCTGCAAAGCGCTTGGTGTGGCGTTCATTCCGTTCTCGCCGCTGGCGCGCGGCATGTTGGGCGACGTGCCGCTTGCCAAACCGACCGATGGGTTCCGCAGCCAGAACCCGCGCTTCATCGAGCCGAATTTCAGCGAAAACACCAATACCATCAACATGTTCCGTGCCTTCTGCGCCGCGCGCGGCTGGACCGCCGCCGCCACCGCCCTCGCTTGGATCTTGGCGAAGGGCGACCACCTGATCCCGATCCCCGGCACCCGCCGCGCCGAAAACCTCAAGCAATGGGCGCAGGCCACCGAGATCGCCTTCACCGCCGAAGATCACGCCGAAATCGACCGCATCCTGCCGCCCGGTTTCGCCGCCGGGGACCGCTATGGCGATCACCAACTGCTGGCGATTGAGCGTTATTGCTAAAACTTAGCTAAAACTTAGCTAAAACTTTCATCCGCTGTGCGCAAATATCCGCAGGGGGTTTGGGGGGGCGGCAGCCCCCCGACCTACACCGCACCATGGCTGCGATCATAGCCATTCGCCGCCGCCGGATGCCAACCTGTGGGCAAAGCCAGTGGCTTAAACACCTCCACCAGCAACGGATAACACGCCGCCTGATCCGAGGAATGCTCGGATGAGCAATCGCCGCCAGGGCAAGCCGACAGGCCACCGATCAGGTCCATTGCCGAGAAGAATTCGATGAAATCCCCGGGCCGCACTGGGCTGGCTTTCATGAAATACTGCCCGGTGTCGCGGGTGAAACCGGTGCACATGAACACGTTCAGCACGTCATGCACCTGCGCCTCGGCCTGTCCCAGCGGCAACCCGGTGCGTTCGGACAGCGCCCGCGTCAGGTTGGAATGGCAGCAGTGGTGATACTGCCCACCCGACAGCAAATTGCTGGTGTAAGGGTCGCAGCGGGTGCCGATCACGTCATGCACGCTGCCGCCAAAGGCGTCAAAACCATACCAATCCAAGCTGTCTTCGGTGATCAAAGCCATCTCGCGCAGATAGGGCAGCGCCGACCACATCCGATCCCCGGCGCTCAGATGCGTGCCATGCAAGGCTCTGGTTTTGCCCGAGAAAAACCGCTCGGTCAGATCGGCGGCGTTCCACAAATTGAGATCGCCGACCTGCGGGCCCTCGACGCTGGTGATGCGAAAGAAATGCCCGGCGGGCACATCGAAACACCGCGCCTCGCGGGCGGGCACCAGCACCTCGGCGACCCTGCTCCACCCGGCGCGCGCTGCCAGATAGGGCGCCAGATTCGGGCGCGGCAGCCCCGCCACCGGGTAGCAGATCACCGGCGCTATGGCTTTTCGGGCCAGCGCATCGGCGGGGGCGGCATGGTTTGGCTGGTCAGGCTTCATCGGCGCTCTTTCATTATGTCTAAACCCAAAACAATTTATCACACCTTACCCAACCGCAGGCAGTGCTGGGGCAGGCGCGCAGAGCCGGTGTCGCACGTCGCACCACAGCCGACACAGCGATACTGCGACGCGCCCAACCTGCGATCCAACCGCCAGCGACAGCTGCGTGTCAGGGTAGAGTTGCGGCGCGCCAGCCAAGCGTAGACAAACACTGCCACAACCAGAACCAGCAATAACAACGGCATAGGGCTTCCTTTTTATCGCCGTCAGCATGGCTTAAGCCGTCGCCCCCTGCAAGAAGCTCGGCTCTGCCCGAACGCGGTGGCTCGGGAACGGGATCGGGGCCACCCGCAACTGCCGCGCCCGCGAAAACTCTGCTGGCATCCGCAGCACCGCATATTGCCGCCCGTCCTCGTCGTTGCGATAGGTGTCGCCCAGACGTGACACTTCATAGCCGATCTGCCGCAACGCCCGCATCAGCGTCAAGGATGACAGGCAAATCAGCTCCTCGCCGCCCTGCGCGCGGGTGATTTCGACCAGACCATCGACGATTCTGGTCAAACATTCGGTGCGCTCCGCCGCCGTGGTCAAAGCGTCCGAGATCACCAGCCGGGTGCATTCCCAAACATTAGGCGTCGCAATTTCCACCGACATCACATGCGACGGGATATGCGGCAGCTTGCCGGAATAGGCATCGCGCAACATATAGGTATGCTGCCCCCATGTGGCCGTCGTCGCCATCGCCCGCGCGCCGCCCACAACCTGGCCGTGTTTCAAAACCAACGAGTAATGCGCCACCGGCGTGTCATATTGGTCCATCTCAACCTTGGCATTGTGTGGCACGTCCCAGCCGAGTTGATCGACAAACACCTGTTTGCGCAAAGCCAGAAAATCGTAAAACGCCGAACCATAACGATGGAAATCGGAAAAATCGAAGCGGATATTGTCCATAGGGTACTCCTAAACATGCTGAATCGTTTCTGATACAGCGACAATACCCCGGAAGTTGTATTTTCGGACAGTCCGCAAATATAACGCGACTGTCGCAATAGATAAAATTGTCTGGATTATCAGCGGCGCCTAAAGAATCCGCCGCGCTGCGGCAATCGAGGCCGCTTGGGATTGTGTCCGCGCGCCCAGCTTACGCTTGACGTTGTTAAGCCGCGCCTTCACGGCGCTTTCCGAGATTCCCAGCCGCGCGGCAATTTGTTTCAGCCGCAGGCCCTCGGATTGCAGTTTCAGCGCCTCTACCTCGGCATTGGTCAGGCTTTTCTCATCCTCAGGCCCCGCATGCAGCTGCTGCATGATTCGCAACAGCCCCTCGATCTCGGTATCTTCAAAGTCACGGTCATCGCGGAAAAACAGCCCATAGCTGCGCCGCCCCTTGTCTTGCGGTGTCATCACCGACACCGCAGCGCCATGGCCCAAGCCAAACACTGCGGCATGGGCGCGCACCTGATGCGGATCTGTCGCAGCCATTTCCGAGAACCGGATACCACCCACATTGCCATAGACCCAACGCATCGCCGGATCTTGTACGACTAAACCGTGGGTTGTGTAAAACTCCACCCAGATGTCGGGCAGATTATTCATCTCCTCTTCAGGAAATGAGAATCCAACCCGCAAAGCGACATAAGAACCCGCCGGGGCTATATGTTCGATCTGATTTTTCATCGCCTGCAGAAGTGTCATATGCTCAAAACAGTTGCCGAGGGCTCTGCCACGTCATAGCCTCGTCCCGTAGATATTGCCCGGATAAAGTGTAATTCGCAACCTCTAGCATCCAAAGGGTGAGTGATCGTGAAGGATATGACGAAAATAGCTGATGTTACGGAACGGTTAACCCGGCTGCGGGCGCTCTGTGACAGTGGCTTTGCTCTGGCGATCCACATTCGCTACACGCGCCCGACGATCTTGTACAGAACCTATGATCAGGCCTGGATCGACCATTACAGCGAGCGCGGTTTCATGCTCAGCGACCCGGTGGTGCATTGGGGGCTGACCCATATCGGCGCGGTGAACTGGGCGGACCTCGTCGATCAAGACCCGCAAGGCGTCATCCGCGCGGCTTTGGCGCATGGGCTGCACAACGGCTGGACCTATGCGATGGGCCCGCAAACCTCGCGCAGCATCGCGGGCGTCACCAAAACCGGGCCGGATTTCACCGCAGCCGAGCGCGCCGAGGTGGCCCAGATCGTCGATGATCTGCACGACCTGACCGAGGGCTTTGAGGGCTTTACGCCAGAGACGCAGTCGGCATTGCTGGCGCTCACCGATAGTTAAGCCGGGTTAATCCCCAAACCTTATCCGCGCTGCCAGCCCCAGCCCGGCCTCGGGTGGCAGGTACAGATTAACCTGCCGATAGGGAGCCCGGCCAGAAATCAGCATCCGCCGGTTCGCCAGTGCCGCGCTTAAGCGCTTTTGCAGTGCGTCCGGCCAATAGCCGCCACAGATCGCAAGCAAACTGCGCAGGTCTTCGTTTTCCTTCTCGGTCAGCGCCGTCACCGCTCGCCAACCACCGCCCCAATCCATATCCGGCGCGTCGATTTTGCGACGCGCGGGCGGCACAGCAGGCGCGCGCTGATCAAGCGCCACGATGGCATAGGTGCAATCAAAGCCGTTCAGATTGCTCTGCACCACGCCTTCCGAAAACCGCCTGCTCGCCAAAAGCTCGGCAATCGGCGTCAGATCGGCGAAGAAATCCTGCGCATAGGCGTCGGTTGTATTGCACTGCCCCGCCACCCATATGCAGGGGAAGGCCCGCGCCAATTCGCGCAGTAAGGGCAGACCCACGATCAGGCCCAAACCGCAGGCCAGCACCATCGCAAAAAGGCGCGCCAACCGGGCGCGCCTTTTGTAATTATCTAACGCGGACAGAAGCTTACACCACCCGATCGACCATCATCTTCTTGATCTCGGCAATCGCCTTGGCCGGGTTCAACCCCTTCGGGCAGGTCTTGGTGCAGTTCATGATAGTGTGACAGCGGTACAGCTTGAATGGGTCTTCCAGATCATCCAAGCGTTCCCCCGTCGCCTCATCGCGGCTGTCGACGATCCAGCGATAAGCATGCAGCAAGGCGGCAGGCCCCAGATATTTATCGCTGTTCCACCAATAGCTTGGGCATGACGTGCTGCAACAGGCGCACATAACGCATTCATAGACCCCGTCCAGCTTTGCGCGATCGTCAATCGACTGCCGCCATTCTTTCGCAGGCTTGTTGGTTTTGGTTTCCAACCACGGCATGATGCTGGCGTGCTGGGCGTAGAAATGCGTAAGGTCCGGGATCAGATCCTTCACCACCGGCATATGCGGCAGCGGATAGATCCTCACATCGCCCTTCACCTCATCGAGGCCATAGATACAGGCCAAGGTGTTGATACCGTCGATGTTCATCGCACAGGATCCGCAAATGCCTTCCCGGCAAGAACGCCGGAATGTCAGTGTCGGGTCGATCTCATTCTTGATCTTGATCAGCGCGTCCAAAATCATCGGGCCGCAGCTGTCCATATCGACGAAATAGCTGTCCACCCTTGGGTTTTCGCCGTCATCCGGGGTCCAGCGGTAGATCTGGAACTTGCGCACATTCGCGCCCGCAGGCTTCGGCCAGGTCTTGCCGGTGCGGATTTTTGAATTTTTTGGCAGGGTGAACTGAACCATCTGACAGACCTTTTCTTATCTTCCGCGTCAATACCGGCTGGCGGGAATGCTGCTATAGGGACGCGTCGGCATCTCACCCGAGCGGTGATAGACGCAATTTTGGTAAACTTGGTCAGGGTCTTTGCCCTGGAGATAGTCGCTACTGAAGGTGATCTCGCCAAAGGTGGTTCTGCGCCCGTTCGAGCCAATCCCCACCCCAACCTCACCACGCGGCTGCTCGGCCAAACGGGCGCGCTGGAAACACTCGCGCTCGGCCTGCGCGCGCGGGATCGGCCCGCAGGCGATCAGCGGCAATAGTGCCAGCAAGGCGAGGGTCGGGCGCATCGGTTAGCCTTTCAACGGCGGCACGCCATTGCGCGCGAAACAGGCCGCAGCGCTAGGCCGCGTGGCAAGGTTGCGGATATTCTGCACCGTGAGCGTGCCCGCCTCAACGCCCACATCCCGCGCCAAAGCCCGGATTTCATCGGTGCCTGCGGCATCGAGCACGCATTGCGTCGCAGCTTCCGCCACATTGCCCGGCAATTCCCGCGCCATCACCGGGCGCACCACGGTTTCCGCCGTCCGCCGCATCGCCTTGTCGGCCAACACCTGCGGGTCGCAAGCGGCAAGCAGGCTTACAGCAACCAGCGCGCTCAGGGCACTAAATCGGCAAACAGGCATAGCCATCTCCTCCAACCATCGTATTGCGGCAGGCGCGGTGTCCGATAGGCGCAGCCGGGGCCGCAGGTTTAGGCACGGACACCCCAGTGGTGTAGGTTTTAACCGTCATCGGGCCGCTGCTGCCTTGGGTTTCCACGACCACCTTTCTACCGCCCCCAGTTGGAGCCGCAGATGCTTTTGCTTTCACGCAAGCATTGATCGCCGCCAATTCTTTCGGCGTGCCGGGAATATCGCCCTGAACACCGGATGCGTGTAGCGCTGCCGCCCGCGCGGTAAATCCTGACTCGGCGCTGCACTGCTCAACCACCGTCACCGATGGTTGCGACGCGGCACCACTGTCGACGCAGGCCGCCAAAACCAACATGATCAGCAGGGCTGCGCCACGCATCAGAACTTCCTTTCGGCCGGAGCGATTTTCTTCAACGAAATCCCGCCATCTGCCTCGGAAGTCAGCGGGGCCGTATGCACCGGGCGATAGTCCAGCTTGACGGAATTGCCGTCAACCCAAGCCAGCGTGTGCTTGCGCCAATCGGCGTCATTGCGCGTGGCATAATCTTCATGCGCATGCGCGCCCCGGCTTTCGGTGCGGGCATGTGCGCCATAGATCGTGGCCAATGCATTCGGCATAAGGTTCTGAAGTTCCAGCGTTTCCATCAGATCAGAGTTCCAGACCATAGAGCGATCCGTCACTTTGATATCACCCATCTTGCCCGCAATCGCGGTCATCTTCTGCACGCCTTCGCCCAGCGTCTTGTCGGTGCGGAAGACCGCCGCATCGGCCTGCATGGTCTTTTGCATCTCCAACCGCAGATCAGCCGTTGGCACCGCGCCATTGGCCTGTCGCGTCGCATCAAAGCGGCTCAAAGCGAGGTCGACTTCCGCCCGGTTCACATCCGCCGCACGTTCCTTCGGGTTCACAATCTCGCCCGCCCGGATCGCCGCCGCTCGGCCAAACACTACGAGGTCGATCAGAGAGTTCGAGCCCAAACGGTTCGCGCCATGCACCGAAGCACAACCCGCCTCGCCCACCGCCATCAGCCCCGGCACCGTGGCATCGGGGTTTTCATGCGTCGGATTCAGCACTTCCCCAAAGTAGTTTGTCGGAATCCCGCCCATGTTATAATGCACCGTCGGCAGCACCGGGATCGGTTCTTTGTGCAGATCAACGCCCGCGAAAATCCGCGCGCTTTCCGAAATGCCCGGAAGCCGCAACGCCAGAGTTTCCGGCGGCAGGTGGTTCAGGTGCAAATGGATATGGTCCTTGTTCGGCCCAACCCCACGGCCTTCGCGAATTTCAATCGTCATGCAACGGCTGACATAGTCCCGTGGAGCCAAGTCTTTATAATGCGGTGCATACCGCTCCATGAACCGCTCACCTTCCGAGTTGGTCAGATAGCCGCCCTCACCCCGAGCACCCTCGGTGATCAAACAGCCCGAGCCATAAATCCCGGTCGGGTGAAACTGCACAAAC
Organism: Pseudomonadota bacterium; assembly: GCA_040387915.1. Classification (GTDB taxonomy): domain Bacteria; phylum Pseudomonadota; class Alphaproteobacteria; order Rhodobacterales; family Rhodobacteraceae; genus Cypionkella. The sequence goes on along the minus strand of JAZKCV010000002.1, from coordinate 192,009 downwards.
TCCATATCCTGCAACGGAAGCCCAGCGCGCGCCACCATGCCACCGCCATCGCCCGTGCAAGTATGCGCCGAAGTAGCGCTGAAATACGCTCGCCCGTAACCGCCCGTCGCCAGCACCGTCATTTTGGCGTTGAACACATGGATCGTGCCATCATCGAGCTTCCACGCCACCACACCCGTGCAGCGCCCATCGGTCATAATCAGATCAATCGCGAAATATTCGATGAAGAACTCGGCATTATTCTTCAGGCTCTGCCCGTACAGAGTATGCAAAATCGCGTGCCCGGTGCGATCCGCCGCCGCGCAAGTGCGCTGCACGGGCGGGCCTTCGCCGTATTCAGTCGTATGCCCGCCAAAAGGCCGCTGGTAAATCTTGCCTTCCTCGGTGCGCGAGAACGGCACCCCGTAATGCTCCAGCTCATAAACCGCCTTCGGAGCCTCGCGCGCCAAATACTCCATCGCATCGGTGTCGCCCAGCCAGTCCGAGCCCTTCACCGTGTCATACATATGCCACTGCCAAGAATCCGGCCCCATGTTGCCCAAACTGGCAGCGATCCCGCCCTGCGCCGCCACAGTGTGCGAGCGTGTCGGGAACACTTTGGTCACGCAAGCCGTGCGCAACCCCTGTTCCGCCATGCCCAAGGTCGCGCGCAAGCCAGCACCACCAGCACCCACCACGACCACATCATAGTCGTGCACTTCATACGGATAAGCAGTCATATCAGCCCCTTAAAGCGCAATGCGCACAAGGGCATAGAGCCCCGTCGCCGCAATCACGGTGGAAAGCGAGATCACAAACATGATCGAGATTTTCCGCGCGGTGCCATGCACATAATCTTCGATCATCATCGTGGCCCCCATTGCGAAATGCCGCATCCCGATCACCAGCACCAATGCCGTCAAAATCGAGGTGAAAGGCCGCGCAAACGTCGCCCGCACGGCCTCGTAATCCTGCCCCAAAGCGTGGCCGACGATGTAAACCCACGTCGGCACCATGAAAGCCAGCGCCACAGCCGACAGGGTCATCGACCAATGATGCGCCGTGCCAGTGTGAGAAGCCCCACGACCCATCGCCCGTTTGCGCGCGGTAAGATAACGCATATTCAGCCCCTTACACGATCAGAATGGTGATGATGGTAAACAGGAACGACCCCGCGATGATGCCCCAGCCCAGCTTTTCAGCGGTGGCAATCTCCAGCCCATGACCTGCGTCAAAATACAGATGCCGCAGGCCCGACAAGTAGTGATACCACACCGCCCAAGCCGAACAGGTGAACACCAGATCGCCAAACCAGCTTGTCGCCACCGCATTGGCCACCGCGAAATATTCCGGCGACACCGCCGCCGCAAACAGCCACCACACTGCCAGCATCACGCCCACAATCAGCCCGTTGCCAGTGATCCGGGTCAGAATCGAGGTGATTGAGGTCAGTTGTGGGCGGTAATAGGGGCCGATCATAAACGGCGAAAGTGGGCGTTCGACGACCCGTTTGTTCTCGGCCATATCGGTTCCCTTCCTCTTGATCCTACGTTCGATCCACGTCGGGGCCATTCAGGGCAAGTGGCCTGGCGGCTGCGCGGCTTTGTTCTTCAATAGCGCTTATATCACGCATGTCACCCCAAACCACGCCGCAACTGCACAATGTTTTCGCTATCAGACACAGTTTTTCGCCTTTGTGATCACATGGAAAAATCGCGTGATCACAAAAATCCGTCAACCTGGCGAGGTTTCCCACATCGCTTGCAGGTTCTGCGCATATTCGTTGCAGATCGTAATAGTTTGTTGACTGGGGCTGTAATAGGCATTCGCCTCCCCACAATCGGCGACCACAACGCTGACCTCCAGCGGCAGGCCGTAGCGGTCATTGATCGCCACAACCTCCTCGGCGATCAGATCAGCAAGCGGCTGGCCTTCCTGCCCCGGCTGCATCACCAGCCCAACATTATCGCCACCCGGAGTTGCATCCGCCAGCACCGCATCCCAAGACCCTGCCGCCGCCTGCCATTCCTCAGGGCAACGCTCGGCCCGCTCCGGGGGCAGGCCCAACTCATCGGCCAGACCCTGCCGCGCTTCGGGATTGGCACCGTAGAACAGGCAAACCACCGAGTAATAGCGCTGCATATCCATACTATGCTCGTCGGAATACGACGGCTCCTGCCCCCCAGCATCGCGCTGATCGGCCTGCAAAGCGTAAGCCGTGGCATCGCTGGCAAGGATATTCGCCGCAGCCTCCTCCTCCCAGATATCATTCATCAGGATCACCGACAGATGATCCGCCGCGTCTTCTTCCTTGCCCAAAACCGGCAGTTGCAGCACGTCGATCATCGCGTGGCCAAGCTCGTGATAGAAGGTCGCGATCACCTCATTGGCAATGAACGCCGATTCCTCTTCATCTTCGGGAAACTGAAACACCGTCTGCGCCGAAGCCGCCGAGGCCATCCAGCACCAAAGCCCAACCCAAAGAAATTGCCGCATGCTTCCCCCGATTTTCGGCCAACCTGCCATGGCAGACCGCCCCGATCAACGGCTAGCAGGCAAATCTTAAACCGGCATCAACGCCCAATAGTCCAAATCCAGCAGCACTTCTGGCAAATACTTCCCATCCGCGCCCCGCAAAGCGCCAGCCGCCCCGCGCGTCGCCACCAACCGCAGCCGGATCGCGCCCACGCCCTTGGCATCGGTCTCAACCCTATCCAGCACTTCCGACCACGCCCGCACCGTATCACCGGCAAAGCACGGATTGGCATGGGCGCCCGCGTTCAGCGCCACCAGCATCTGCGCATTGGCCAGCCCATTGAACGACAACGCCCGCGCCAGTGAGATCACATGGCCGCCATAAATCAGCCTTTTGCCATCCGGCCGCTGGGTGGCGTCAAAATGTACCTTGGCGGTGTTCTGCCACAGCCGTGTCGCCAGCATATGCTCGGCTTCCTCGATGGTGACGCCATCGACATGGTCGATCACCTCCCCCACCGCATAATCCCGCATCCGATGCGGTTCACCCGCGAGCGCGAAGTTATAGCGTGAGAAATCAAGACCCTGCGGGATCACCAGCGCGGAAGGCTCCACCACCTTAGCCAGTTCCGGCACCACCGTCACCGGAGCTGCCGTGCCAAAATCGCGCTTCTTCACCATCACCCAACGCACATATTCCAGCACCGGCTCGTCATGCTGGTTCAGCCCGACAGTACGCACATAGACCACGCCCGATTGCCCGTTGGAGTTCTCTTTGACCCCAATCACCGTGCTTTCAGATCGCAGCGTATCGCCCGGCCAGACCGGGCGCAGCCAGCGCCCCTCGGCATAGCCCAGGTTCGCCACCGCGTTCAAAGACACATCCGGCACGGTCTTGCCGAACACCACATGGAAGCCGATCAGATCATCCAAAGGGCTGAACGGCAGCCCGCAATCTTGCGCGAAAACATCCGAGGAATACAAAGCATGCCGCGCCGGATAGAGCGCATGATAGAGCGCGCGCTCGCCCATCTTCACCGTCCGGGGCACCGCATGCACGATCACATCGCCCACCCGGTAATCCTCAAAGAACCGCCCCGCATTGGTCTTAATCACAGCTATCTCCCCGGTAGGGTGCGTGATTTCACGCACCGCGCCTATGTCTCGCCCCATCGGTAGGGTGGGGTTTTGCCCCACCGCGCCTTAAGCCTCACCCAGCTTCATTTCGGGGTCGTATGTTCCCGGCACATCCTTCACCACCGCCTGCCCGCAGCGCATCACGCCGCGCGCCGCGTCAAAGGCATAAGTTGGCCCGCCATGCAGCACCCAGCCCTTGCTGAGCGCCAGCGAAACCTTGTGGCAAAACGCTGAGGTGTCGTCGTCTGACAGGAACCGATAGAGCTGCATCAGGAATACGTCCCCATAAATACCGGATGTCCCAGCCACGCGTGGATCATCGCGATAATCCCCACCAGCACGACCGTCCCCACAACGTTCATCGCGTCGCCCTTGACGCCACGGCCATTGGTCGGGGCCACCCAAACCTCGGCCCGGTTGATCAACACCATCGAGACCAGCGCCCAAATCGCCATGCCACCAAACAGCACCAAGGATGCCTGATCGCCGTTGACCAGCAAATGCGCCACAGCCCAGACCACCACGCCCCATAGCATCGGATGCCGGATTTTGGGATACAAAGTGCCCTTGGTGCCACCCACCCCGAACAGGAACAAAGACACCAACATCAAGGTGTTATTGGCATGGCCCATCCCCGGCAGCGGCGTGTAAACCGGCACCCACTCCGCCGCACGGTAGCCCACAACCATCAGAACCACCGCCAGCAGCGAGGCCACCGTCACCAATAGCTTGCCGCGCTCGCCCATGCCTGCCCGCAGGTCCGGTGCCGCACGTTTGAAGAAATGCGCCGCCACCCATAGCACCAGTCCCAAAATCAGCCAGATCATCGCCAAAACCTCATGCAGACAGCGCGGCTATCATCTGGGCCTTCCCTAGAACCGCCTGTGCGGTGACGATATGCAGGTTTTCGACGATCTTTCCATCCACAACCGCCACGCCCTGCCCCGCCGCCGTCGCCGCGTTGAACGCCGCAATCTGACGCCGCGCGAGATCCAACTCCGCCTCTGACGGCGCAAAGGCCTTGTTCGCAATCTCAACCTGCGCCGGATGGATCAGGGTTTTGCCATCAAACCCCATATCCCGGCCCTGCGCGCATTCCGCGAGTAACCCCGCATCATCCTTGAACGCGTTGTAAACCCCATCAACAATCACCAAGCCGTAAGCCCGCGCCGCCAGCAGACACAGCCCCAGCCCCGCCTGCAGCGGCAACCGATCCGCCCGGTTCCTGCTGCCGAGTTCCTTGGCCAGATCATTGGTCCCCATCACCATGCCCTGAAGCTTCGGATGCGCCGCAATCGCGCTTGCGTTCAACATGCCCAGCGCGGTTTCCATCATTGCCCACAGTGGCTTAGCGCTTACCGCCGCCACCGCAGCCAGATCAGCCGGGGCATTCACCTTGGGGATTAACAAAACCTCCACCGCCGGATGCGCGCCAAACGCCGCCAAATCTTCGCCCCCCCATGGGGTATCCAAACCGTTGATCCTCACAATGCGCGTCCGGGGACCGTACCCCCCCTCCGTCAGCGCCTGCGCCAACACATCCCGTGCCGCCACCTTCTCATCCGGCGCCACCGCATCCTCCAGATCAAAGATGATCGCATCCGCCGCAAGGCTGCGCGCCTTCTCCAGCGCCCGCGCTTTCGAGCCCGGAATGTACAGCACAGATCGGTAGGGGCGGCCCGAAGCGATAGCGCTCATGATTCTCTCCAGCAACAATATTGCGCCAACCGACCGCATTTTGCCACTTTCGGCAAGACTATAAATGCCGCAGCGCAGAAAAACCCGTACGCGGCCTTAACGCTTTCCTCAAATCTTCCGCGCAGCCTGAGCGCAAACCCCAACCGGAGACCGCAATGGAAAAGACCCTGTTCGCTTTGTCACTCGGCTTCGCAGGCCTGATCCTTGCGGTTCATGCAGCGCAGGCCACCCCGGTTCAGATGCCGTTATACCCGTCCCAGACCAGCTTGACCGAGACCAAAAACAGCGCCCAAGTCACCAGCTGAAAGAACAGCTTCTCGGGCAGCCATTTTACCAGCCGCACCCCCAGAAACACCGAAGCCGCCGCAATCGGCATCAGCACCAGCACCTTTTCAAGGCTGGCCAGATTGATCTGCCCCAACATGTAATAGGGGATCAGCTTGATCGCGTTGATATAGGCAAAGGCAATCGTTGAGGTGCCCGCGAACACCGCTTTGCTCAATCCCAACGGCATGGTGTAAACCTGATAAGGCGGCCCGCCCGAATGACTAACAAAGCTGGTGAACCCGGTCACCGCCCCCCAGAACACGCCCGGTGCCACCTCGGCCCGCTTCGGCTGCACAATCATCTGCCGCTTGATCAGCAGGTTCAGCGCGAACACCACGCCAATCACCCCGATCAGCACCGTCACCCAAGCCTCGGACACCACGGTCGCGGTGAAATAGCCAATCGCCACCCCCAGCGTCCCCGCAGGGATCATGATCGCCAACACTCGCCGATCAAACGCGTGCCGATAGGCGTAAAGCCCGAACATGTCCGACACGACGTAAAGCGGCAGCAACAACCCCGCCGCCGTCACCGCATGGATACCGGGCACCAAAGCCAGCACCGGCACCGACAGCATCCCCACCACCGGCAAACCGCCCTTGCCCATGCCAACGAGCACGGACGCCAGCACCGCCAAACTCCAGAACACCGCGCCGTCCATGCCAATCTCCCCGTTTTCCGCCGCAGCTTTAGCGCAAACATTGCGCCGCAGCCAGCCATCGCGCGTTGCCGCAGCGCAGCGGGCTTGCGCCACACCCCGCTTCGGCATACCAAACCCGCGTCATTCATCGTAAACCCTAGGGGGGATTCCCATGGCACGTCCAAAAATCGCGCTGATCGGCGCAGGCCAGATCGGCGGCACGCTCGCCCATCTCGCCGCCATCAAAGAACTTGGCGACATCATCCTGTTTGATATCGCCGAGGGCACCCCGCAGGGCAAAGCACTCGACATCGCGCAATCAGGCCCCTCGGCGGGCTTTGATGCGTCGCTGAAAGGCGCCAATTCCTACGCCGATATCGCAGGCGCAGATGTGTGCATCGTCACCGCAGGCGTTCCCCGCAAACCGGGGATGAGCCGCGATGACCTGTTGGGCATCAACCTGAAAGTGATGAAAGCGGTTGGCGAGGGTCTGAAAGCCCATGCTCCGAACGCTTTCGTGATCTGCATCACCAACCCGCTTGACGCGATGGTCTGGGCTTTGCGCGAATTCTCCGGCCTGCCCCATCACATGGTTGTCGGCATGGCAGGCGTGCTGGACTCTGCCCGCTTCCGCCATTTCCTGAGCGTTGAATTCAACGTCTCGATGCGCGATGTCACCGCTTTCGTTCTGGGCGGCCACGGCGACACCATGGTGCCCTTGGCGCGCTATTCCACCGTCGGCGGCATCCCGTTGCCCGATCTGGTCGCGATGGGCTGGACCACGCAAGAGAAACTCGACGGCATCATCCAGCGCACCCGTGACGGCGGCGCGGAAATCGTCGGCCTGCTGAAAACCGGCTCGGCCTTCTATGCGCCCGCGCAATCGGCGATCGAAATGGCCGAGGCCTTCCTGAAAGACCAAAAGCGCCTGCTGCCCTGTGCGGCTTACGTTGATGGTGCCTTGGGCCTCAAAGGCATGTATGTCGGCGTCCCCACCGTGATCGGCGCAGGCGGCATCGAGCGTATCGTCGACATCAAAATGACCGCAGACGAGCAAGCCATGTTCGACAAATCCGTCGACGCCGTGAAGGGCCTTGTGGCGGCATGTAAAGCGATTGATCCGTCGCTGGCATAAGCTGCACGTAGAGAGTGCTTCAGCGCACCAAACCCACGCCAAACGAATGCGCGCCGGTAAAACGGCGCGCATTTTTACTTCCGTAAGAACCTGCCGCCGCGTGAATATTGCAACGAGCATTTTATCCACTTAGACGATCAGTCTTCAGCGGAGACCGCCATATGACAGAGACTTATTTTGAGACTGATGAATATCGTGATGTCCTATTCTCACTGCGGCATTGCGTCATGTGTGCCAAAGCAGCCCCCAACGATCCTAGCTTTTGGAAATGGGCTATTATCTCATTCCACAACGCCCTTCAGGGTGCTCTGGTTTGCTTTCTTTCTGGCACACAACAGCTTGGTTCACTTCGTGCTGATGATGGTAAGATATGGCTCGAATATCAAAAAAATCACGGCGATGGCCGAGAACCCGGTCCCACAGATCGTAGACTTGCACCGATTAGAGTATTGTTTGAGCGTGTCACAACCGGAAAGCAATTAGGCAAGAAAGGAGCTCCGATTGAATGGGTCAAAGATCGCGACTTCACCCCTATCTGCTTTGACGACAACGGCTTCGAGTATCTTGTTTCCCTTCGAAATAGTCTCAGCCACTTTGTCCCCAGCGGTTGGAGTATCGAAATCAGTGAACTGCCAGCCATCATCGGCAACCTCGCAAAACTGATTGAAAAAATCCATGAGGAAGGCTGGGCATTTCGCCATCTGACAGACGAAGAGCACTTGGAATTGCGCGCTTTACTGCATTTTCTTACGGAGCAAGCGACAGCACCATTCCCACTATTTGACTAAAATTTTGCCCCCAATTCACATTGGCCCAAATATTCCACGGGGGAGGCTCTTGGCGCTTCGCCAAGAGCCTGGGGGTGTGAAACCCCCATCTTCAAATCCCTAACAAACCCTGAACGCCCCCAGCCAACCCCTTGACCACCAAACACATTTCAACGGTCCCACATCGGGACCCCCTCCTACCCCCCGCGCCGCACCCCCCTGATCCGCCTCCGCAGCCCCGCGCCAATCCGACCCAACCACCCCTGCGCCCGCCGCGCCACATAACTGACCGCGTGGCCATCATACCCCGCCACTCTCAAATCCACCTCCAGCCTCGGAAACATGCGGGCCAGATCGCCGCGCAAATCCAAATCCCCCGGCGTGATCAACTCCAGCCTCCGCAACGCCGCCGCCCGCTCCGGGCTCAACTGCTTGAGCGACAGATACAATGCTTCCAACCCGCCCTGTGTCGCATCTGCCGCCACAATCGCGGCCAGTTGCGCCCGCCGCGCTGGCGCAAACGCAGCCCAACCCGGCTGCTGCGCCAGCGTCCGACGTTTCTTGCTGATCCAGCTTTGCAGCGTCAGCCCGTCGAAATGAAACAGCCGCCAGCCGTGCAACATGCCAACCTGCGCCGCCGTCACATTGCGCGCCGAATGTACATCCGCCTGCAAGCCGCGCCCGATGCGAAAGAACGCCTTGCTCGACGGATAGCTGGTCATGCCTTGCCGCAAAAACTGCGCCACAGGCCCATCAACCGCATCCACCTGCGCTTGCAACGGCGGTGGGTTGGGCAGCCGGAACACCCCGTCAAAGATGTAACCCGGGTCGGGGGCTGCGAGATACACTCGCTCGGCCACCGCCACCTGCGCCACCAGACAGCTTTCCGGCAAAGCCGCCAATGCCAAAGCGACATCGCCGCTGGCAGACAAAAACTCATCACTGTCGATATGCAGCAGCCAATCCATCTGGCTGGCATCATAGGCGCGCTGCAAATTATAGCGCTGCCGGTCCGCCGGGGCCCAAGGCCGCCCCTCGGGTGCCGCGCGCCAATAAGCGGCATCGCAGTGGATCAGCACACAGCCGGGCCGCCGCGCCAAGGCAGCCTCTAGCGCAGGCTGCGGCATGTCGAGATACAGCTGCACCTCGGCAGCCCCGCGCGCAAAACACGCCGCGACAAAGCTGATAACCAAAGGCGCGGGCTCACTGACTGTGGCCACAACACTCCATCGCAAGCGGCACATCCTTCCTGTCAACTGCAGGCAATCTTAGGCTGCCCCCCCGTCTCTGTCCACCGCAGGCGATCCCTGTCGCCGGTCAATCCTTAACAAATCCTTAAAACCACTAGGTTAACCTATTGATTTCAAACACAGTAAAATGGTCCCGCGTTGGGACCACCGCCAATCCCCCCTTGACACGGCCCGTCCCCTCCGCCCAACTCCGCCCAAACCCCCGGAGGCCAAGATGACCGATTTCCACGCCGAGCTAGAATCCCGCCTGATCCGCTACGCAGAGCTAGACAGCCAGTCGAGCGACAGCGCCGCCACCTCGCCCTCCACCGAAATCCAGATGAACATCCTGCGCCTCTTGGAAACCGAACTGAAAGACATCGGCGCAAGCGACGTGCAGCTCACCGCCTACGGCACCGTCATAGCCACCATCCCCGGCACCGCCCCCAACGCTGATAAACTCCCCACCATAGCCCTGCTCGCCCATATCGACACCGCCCCGCAATTCAACGCCACAGGCGTAAAACCCCGCGTGATCCGAGGCTACAACGGCGGTGCGATCAGCTTCCCCGACAACCCCAGCCTGACGCTGACCCCCGATCACAACCCCTACCTCGGCACCAAACAAGGCCACGACATCATCACCGCCTCCGGCCTCACCCTGCTCGGAGCCGATGACAAAGCCGGCGTCGCCATCCTGATGACCGCCGCCCGTCACCTCCTGCAAAACCCCGAGACCCCCCACCCGACGCTGCGCATCGCTTTCACTCCAGATGAAGAAATCGGTCGCGGCGTCCACCCCAACCTGCCCGCCGACCTGAAAGCCGATTTCGCCTACACCTTTGATGGCGGCGCGGTCGGCGAGATCGAATATGAAAGCTTCTCAGCCGATGGGGCAGTCGTCACCATCAAGGGCGTCTCAATCCATCCCGGCCTCGCCAAAGATAAACTCGTCAACGCCATCCATCTGGCGGCAAAAATCATCCAAACCCTGCCGCAAACCACGCTCACCCCCGAAACCACCGCCGACCGTGACGGCTTTATCCACGCCACCGATATGAGCGGCGGCTCGTCAGAGATGACGCTGAAATTCATCCTGCGCGACTTCGAACGCGATGGCCTCGCCGCCAAAGGCGCGCTGCTGCAACAGGTCTGTGCTGCCGTCCAAGCCACCGAACCCCGCGCCGAGATCAGTTGCACCATCAAACCGCAATACCGCAACATGCGCTACTGGCTGGAAAAAGACATGACCCCGGTAGACCTCGCCCGCGACGCCGCCCGCAGCCTTGGGATTGAACCGGTGTCGGTGCCGATCCGGGGCGGCACGGATGGCTCGCGGCTGACCGAGATGGGCATTCCCTGCCCCAACCTGTTCACCGGGATGCAGGATATCCACGGCCCCTTGGAATGGATTTCCGTGCAAGACATGGGCCAAGCCACCCAGTTCTGTCTTGCCCTAGTGCAAGAAGCGGCAAAGCGTAAAACTTAAATCAATTATCATCCTCTGTGCTCAAATATCCCACGGGGTCCGGGGTGTGAAACCCCGGCGGTTTGTGGCAATAAACCCCATGGCCCAGCATATCTCGCCCTATCACGCCCCGGATTTTTACACCGACGCCCTCGCCAAGGGGCGTCACCGCGACATCGTCGGCGGGCGCTGGGATGAGACGGGTAAAATCCAGATGGCGTTGCTGCTGGATGCTGGTCTGCAACCCGACCACCAGTTGCTCGACATTGGTGCGGGTTCGCTCCGGCTGGGCTGTAAGGCTGTGCCCTACCTTGACGCCGGCCATTACTGGGCAACTGATCTGTCCGGTGCGCTGCTCCAACGCGGCTATGAGACGGAAATCGCGGACAAATCCCGCCTGAACCCCGCCCAACTGATTGAGGACGCCAGTTTCAACTTCCCCGGCGTACCCGATCACATCACCCATGCCATCGCCTTTGCTGTGTTCACCCATCTGCCCGCCAACCACCTGCGCCGCGCGCTGATCCAAATCCGCGCCCACTTTCCAGCCTTGCAAAAGCTGATGTTCACCGCCTTCCTTGCCGCCGATGCAGCACAAAGCCTGCATCCGGTCAAGCAACCCGATGGCGTGGTGACGCATGATACCCGCGCGCCCTATCACATGCTGGCCTGCGATATCTTGCACCTGACCCAAGCCTCGGGCTTCCACGTTGATCAACAGCAAACCCGCCTGCCACGCGGGCAGGTTTTGTTTGTCGCCACTCCTTTTTAGCTCTGGCAAAGGTCTGGAATCCCGCAGTTGCGATTTGGGGTGACGCGGCGCACCCTGCGTCCAACCTATGTGGAGATAGCCATGCGTATCCTCGCCGCCCTGCTGCTGTGCCTTGCTGCGCCCCTGCGAGCCGAAACCATAAGCGCCGAGATTGGCAGCACGGGGTTGGCTGCGACCGAGATACGGCTGGCCGCTCTGCCTGCCCCCACCGATGCCGAGCGTTTTGCGCTCGGCGGCGTTCGGTTTCTGGGCGCTGTCGAGGCAGCTTTGCAACTGCGCTACAGCGCGGGCATGACCGACCGCACCGGGATGCTGCCGTTCCTGCGTCTGCCGCTAGAGGATAACCCAAGCCCCGCCGCCTTCCAGCCTGCGATGATTTCTGATCTGTTCCGCATAGTGGATGGCAAGCTGGAGCAGGCCCGCGAGCCCTTGACCCACATCGCGCAACACTCTGATTTCGCGCTGGAGATCAATTTCGCCGATCTGTGGTTTGACATCAACGCCAACCACGCCCGCGACACAGGCGAGGATGCGATGGCGGTGCTGGGCCCGATGCTGCTCGGCTGGCAATGGGACAGCCGCGACCCTGCCGCACCGGCCCCAGTGGTGAAATTCGATGCCGCCGATGCGGCTTGGCTTTCGGCCTATACGCATCTGTTGCAAGGTGTGGCCGATCTGGTTCTGGCCTATGATCCGACCGAGCCCGTCAGCCGCATCCTGACCGCCCGCGATAAAATGATCAGTCTTGGCGGCACCGCGCCCAGCTTTTTCAGCGGCAGCAGCGATGGTATGGATGAGGTCGATCTGATCGCTATCGTCATCGCCGCCCTGCAACAGACCCCTGATGCGGCGCGGATGACCACAGCGCATCAGCATTTCCTGCGCATGATCGCCGACAATCGGCGGTTCTGGGCTGCCGTTGCGCAAGAAACGGATAACGCCGCCGAATGGTTGCCGAATGACAAACAGCAATCTGCGCTTGGGCTGGCGCTGCCCCCCGGCACTGGGGCGGTCTGGCTTGCCGTGCTGGACGATGCCGAGGGGCTGTTGAAGGGGAGCAAACTCGCGCCTTATTGGCGGCAGGAAGGCGGCGCTGGCGTGAACATCGCCAAGCTCTTCACCGACCCGCGCCCCGCCGATCTGGCAGGCTGGATTCAAGGCTGGGCGGCTGCGCCCTATCTGGAAAAAGGCTTGCTGGTCAGCGATCAGAACTGGAGCGCGTTTGAGCAGATGATGGGCGGCGAGGCGATGATGCTGTCGTTTTATCTGAACTAAGTCACGCCAGATCAGGTGCATGTTCGGCCAAAAAACCAGCATAGCGCTGGCGCAAACTGGCATCAAATGCCGCCACAGACAGATCGGGCGCAAGACCTGCTGCGGCCAAAGCGGGGCCGGGATCAAACCCAACCTCATCCAGACAGCCAAAACCGCGCAGCTGACGGATCTGGTCGCGATCAAGGTTTTTCAATGCCGAAACCAGCGCCTCGCGCAGCGGCACATCCGCCACCGACTCGCGCAACGATGCAAATTGCGTACTGCGCGCTGCCCCGTGGCGATTGCTGGCGCGACTTGGCGGCTCGTGCGCCCGACGCAGCAGCTTCAGGGTGAAATGTAGCCGGGTCAGGCCATCGAAATGCAACATCCGTGTGGTTTGAATGGCCTTGTGCGTTGGCTTTCCAAGTGGCGCATGAAGCCCCATCGTCATACCGGCCCCGACGCGGACCAAAGCCTTGCCCGCCTTATGCCCGGTCAGTCCGTAGTGGAAAAAGCTTTGCATTTCACCATAAACTTGCGGCCCGTTGCGCGCATAATCTGGCAATTCATGGCGAAAAATCCCGGAAAAGATCGTCTCGCCGATCTGCCCTTTGGGATAAGCGCGCTCGGCCACCAAAAGGCGCATATACATCGCATTGGCCGGAGCCTGCATCAATTCAACGCGCAAGGCATTGCCATCGCGGATGAATTCATCGGCGTCGCAATGCAATAGCCAATCGGCATCGCAGCGCGCATAGACCCGCCGCGCGTTTTGCGTCTGCCGCATGGTATGTAGTGCGGGACGCGCGCCACGCTCTGAGGCCGCCCAGTAGGCCGCATCGCACACCGTCACTGCGCAACCCGGCAGCATGGCCAGCATCGCTTGCGCCTCGGGGTCGGGCTTATCGAGGAACAAATGCACCGAGGCCGCGCCTTGCGCCAGATGATGGGCCGCGAAAGCCGCGATCAGTGCGCTGGGTTCATCAACGGTTGCAACCACGTCCCAGCTTGGTTTCATCGAACTGTTGCCATCCCGTTTTATAGCCGTGCCCAACAATGCCCAGCGTTAGCGCGAACAGCAAGCCCTGATAAACTTAAGGAATCTCCTCGTGTGATCACAATTTTTTTCCGCGTGATCACAAATGTCGGTTTTCCGCCGTCGCCCCTATATTCGGGTTTTCCTAATGCCCATATTTATGCCACACCGCCTGCAAATCCAAGCTGATGGGACACATCCATGAACATCCATGAATATCAGGCCAAGGCCCTGCTGCGCAGCTACGGCATTCCGGTATCCGATGGCCGCGCCGTGACCAAGGCGGAAGAAGCCAAGTCTGCGGCGGGCGAACTCGATGGCCCGCTTTGGGTGGTCAAGGCGCAAATCCACGCCGGGGGCCGCGGTAAGGGCCATTTCAAGGAAGCCGAGGCTGGCGAAAAAGGCGGCGTGCGTCTGGCGCGCTCGGTCGGGGAGGCGGCAGAGTTTGCCCGCCAGATGCTGGGCCGCACACTGGTGACGGTGCAAACCGGGCCTACGGGCAAGCAGGTCAACCGCATTTATATCGAAGACGGCAGCGACATTGCGCGTGAACTTTACCTTGCCATGCTGATTGATCGCCAAAGCAGCCGGATTTCTTTCGTGGTGTCCACCGAAGGCGGCATGTCGATTGAAGATGTGGCGCATGACACCCCGGAAAAGATCGTGTCCTTCGATGTGGACCCGGCCACCGGCTATTCCGATTTCCACGGCCGCCGCGTCGCTTTCGCTTTGGGTCTGGAGGGCGCGCAGGTCAAGCAATGCGTCGGCATCGTGAAGAACCTCTACCGCCTATTCGTCGAAAAAGACATGGATATGCTGGAAATCAACCCGCTGGTGGTGATGACCGATGGCAACCTGAAACTGCTCGATGCCAAGATGAGCTTTGACGGCAACGCGATGTATCGCCACCCCGATATTGCGGCGCTGCGCGATGAGACCGAGGAAGACCCGAAAGAACTCGCGGCCAGCAAGTTTGATCTGAACTATATCGCGCTGGATGGCGAAATTGGCTGTATGGTCAACGGCGCGGGCCTTGCGATGGCGACGATGGACATCATCAAGCTGTATGGGGCCGAGCCTGCCAACTTCCTTGACGTTGGCGGCGGTGCGACCAAAGAAAAAGTCACCGAGGCGTTCAAGATCATCACCTCTGACCCGCAGGTCAAAGGCATCCTCGTCAACATCTTCGGCGGCATCATGCGCTGCGACATCATCGCCGAAGGCGTGATCGCTGCGGTGAAAGAGGTCGGCCTGAAAGTGCCGCTGGTGGTCCGTCTTGAGGGCACCAATGTCGAGTTGGGCAAAGACATCATCCGCAACTCCGGCCTGAATGTGATCGCCGCTGACAACCTGTCGGACGCCGCACAGAAGATCGTTAAAGCGGTGAAGGGGTAAGGCTTTGCTCTTTGCAAAGGTCGATCCGATGAACGCGACGTTTGAACTCGGCAGAAATGTCAGGGTTCGTACAAATGTGCGTTTATCAGACCACCCAAACAACTTTGACGAAGTGGCAATTTGGTCAACCGAATCCGTTGGTGGGGTTGGCCTGCAGGCTCTCGGAATAATCGAAAGCTCAGAAATTGCTAGTTTCTCAAGTGATCGCTCAATCGATCTGCATGAAGAATTCGTACTCTTTGTCAAGATAACGGCGCTCGTGGTACATGCAATAAGAAAGTCCGATCTAGCTCTAGTTCGGGGGACAAATGATGGCTCACCAATGTCGGTACTCGATGCAGGTGGATATTTCCAATCGCACAGAAAAATCAAACGCGTCGACGAGGCGGTTGCCCGCTTCATCCGCTCGCGGTTTGTTTAGAGGATAGAGAAAACTATGGCCGTACTCGTAAATTCTAACACCAAAGTCATCTGCCAAGGCTTCACTGGCAGCCAAGGTACGTTCCACTCGGAACAGGCCATCGCTTACGGCACCAAAATGGTCGGCGGCGTCACGCCCGGCAAGGGCGGCTCCAGCCACCTGAACCTGCCGGTGTTTGATAGCGTCCATGAGGCCCGCGCGGTCACGGGCGCGAATGCATCGGTGATCTATGTGCCGCCGCCGTTTGCAGCGGACAGCATCCTTGAGGCGATTGATGCCGAGATGGAGCTGATCGTTTGCATCACCGAAGGCATCCCGGTGCTGGACATGATGAAGGTCAAGCGCGCGCTGATCAATTCGAAATCCCGTCTGATCGGGCCGAACTGCCCCGGCGTGATGACCCCTGGCGAATGCAAAATCGGCATCATGCCGGGCAGCATTTTCTCGAAGGGTTCGGTCGGGGTTGTGTCGCGCTCCGGCACGCTGACCTATGAGGCCGTCAAGCAGACCACTGATGTAGGCTTGGGCCAAACCTCGGCTGTCGGCATTGGCGGCGATCCGATCAAAGGCAGTGAGCATATTGATATCCTTGAGATGTTCCTCGCCGACCCCGACACCCATTCGATCATCATGATCGGCGAAATTGGCGGCGCTGCCGAAGAAGACGCAGCTCAGTTCCTTGCCGATGAGAAAAAGCGCGGCCGCTGGAAGCCTACCGCTGGCTTCATCGCCGGCCGCACCGCCCCCGCAGGCCGCCGTATGGGCCATGCTGGTGCCATCGTGGCAGGCGGCAAAGGCGACGCGCAATCGAAGATCGAGGCGATGAAAATGGCCGGGATCGTGGTGGCCGACAGCCCAGCGACCTTGGGCGAGGCCGTGCTGAAAGCGATCAAGGGCTGAGCGACAGGAGAGGCCGCCATGCGAGCAACTAATAAGCGTATCTGTATGGGTATGGTCGCCGTCACCTGTCTAGTGGCTCTTTCGGGGTGCGTGACAACGCCTTCCCAATCAAATCCCGAAACAGCGCCGTCAGCCGACATCGGCGCTGCGACGGGTATCAATCCCTTAGCCTTAATTGGCGCCGGGAGAATACTAGATAGCGACAATGTAAGCCTTTTCGGCATCTTCTATCTTCCCGCCAAGACCAGTTCCGCGCAGATCGCCGCTGCCCCCGCTTTGCTTTGTAAAAGTCGTGGCCAGCGCCTGCTATCCAGCGCAGACAAGCCTCTCGAACACCCGTCTGAAATGCCGGGCGCAAGAAAACTGATGGTTCGATGCAATTAACCCTATGCTCACTTCAGCCCCTCGCCAACCCACTTGAGGCATCCAAATGACCGAACAATCCCCCAACAGCCAATTCCACGCCTCCAGCTTCCTGCAAGGCGCGAATGCGGATTATATTGACCAGCTGGCGGCAAGCTATGCCGCCGACCCGGCCTCGGTCGATGCGCAATGGGCGGATTTCTTCCGCTCCTTGGCGGAACCCGAGATGGACGCCAAGCGGCAGGCCACTGGCCCGTCCTGGGGCCGCGCCGATTGGCCGCCGACGCCTTCGGATGATGTTACGGGTGCTATGACGGGCGAATGGCCTGTGGCACCGGAACCTAAGGGCGCGGGCAAAAAACTGGTCGAGAAGGCGGCGGAAAAGGGCGTTTCCCTCACCGATACCCAAGTGCAGCGCGCCGTGCTCGATAGTATCCGCGCCATTATGATCATCCGCGCCTACCGCATTCGCGGCCACCTTGCCGCCGATCTTGATCCGTTGGGCATGACCGATCGCGGCAACCACCCGGAGCTCGATCCTGTCTCTTACGGCTTTGAAGAAGCCGATATGGATCGCCCGATCTTTATCGACAACGTGCTGGGGCTGGATGTGGCCTCGATGCGGCAGATCATCGACATCGTGAAGCGGACCTATTGCGGCACCTTTGCGCTGCAATTCATGCATATCTCCGACCCGGCGCAGGCGGCTTGGCTGAAAGAGCGGATTGAAGGTTACGGCAAAGAAATCGCCTTCACCCGTGAGGGTCGCAAGGCGATCCTGAACAAGCTGGTTGAGGCTGAGGGCTATGAAAAATTCCTGCACGTCAAATACATGGGGACGAAACGGTTCGGTCTGGACGGCGCCGAAGCGCTAATCCCGGCGATGGAGGCGATCATCAAGCGCGGCGGTGCGATGGGCGTGCGCGAGGTGATTTTCGGGATGCCGCACCGGGGCCGCCTGAACGTTCTGTCGAACGTGCTGCAAAAACCCTACCGCGCGATTTTCAACGAATTTCAGGGCGGCAGCTATAAGCCGGAAGATGTCGATGGTTCAGGCGATGTGAAGTATCACCTTGGCGCGTCCAGTGACCGCACCTTTGATGGCAATACGGTCCATTTGTCTCTGACCGCCAACCCTAGCCACCTAGAGGCCGTGAACCCGGTTGTCTTGGGCAAGGTCCGCGCCAAACAAGACCAGTTTGGCGATACCGAACGCAGCCAAGTGCTGCCCGTGCTGCTGCACGGCGATGCGGCTTTTGCGGGTCAGGGCGTGGTTGCCGAATGTTTTGGCCTGTCGGGACTGAAAGGCCATCGCACTGGCGGGACGATCCATATCATCGTTAACAACCAGATCGGCTTTACCACCGCCCCGGCCTATAGCCGCTCGTCGCCCTACCCCACCGACATTGCTTTGATGGTCGAAGCGCCGATCTTCCACGTCAACGGTGATGACCCGGAAGCCGTTGTTCATGCTGCCAAAGTTGCCACCGAGTTCCGCCAGACCTTCCACAAAGACGTGGTCTTGGATATCTTCTGCTACCGCCGCTTTGGTCACAACGAAGGCGACGAGCCGATGTTCACCAACCCGGCGATGTACACCACCATTCGCAAGCAAAAGACCACGTTGCAGCTGTATACCGACCGTCTGGTTGCCGATGGGCTGATCCCGGAAGGCGAGATTGAGGATATGAAGGCGGCGTTCCAAGCCAAGCTGAATGAGGAGTTTGAGGTCGGCAAAGACTTCAAACCCAACAAGGCTGATTGGCTGGATGGCCGCTGGAAGGCGATGAAAACCAAAGACCTCGACAACTACCAGCGCGGCGAGACTTGGATCAAGCCTGAAACCATGGCCGAAGTCGGCGCGGCGTTGACCCGGATTCCCGAGGGCTTTGACATCCACAAGACCGTGGCACGTCAGCTGGAAGCCAAGAAGAAGATGTTTGAGACGGGCTCTGGCTTTGACTGGGCGACGGCTGAAGCTTTGGCCTTCGGCAGCTTGCAAGTCGAAGGTTTTCCGGTGCGTCTGTCGGGGCAGGATTGCACCCGTGGCACCTTCAGCCAGCGCCATTCGGCCTTTGTCGATCAAACGACCGAGGAACGCCACTACCCGCTGAACCACATCCGCCCCGGCCAAGCGCGGTATGAAGTCATCGATTCCATGCTGTCGGAATATGCGGTTCTGGGCTTTGAATACGGCTATTCGCTGTCCGAACCCAACGCCCTGACGATGTGGGAAGCGCAGTTTGGCGATTTCGCCAATGGCGCGCAGATCATGTTCGACCAGTTCATCAACTCGGGCGAGTCGAAATGGCTGCGGATGTCCGGCCTCGTGTGCCTGCTGCCGCATGGCTTTGAAGGTCAAGGGCCAGAGCATTCCTCGGCCCGGTTGGAGCGCTTTTTGCAGATGTCCGCGCATGACAACTGGATCGTGGCGAACTGCACCACACCGTCGAACTACTTCCACATCCTGCGCCGCCAGATGCACCGCGACTTCCGCAAGCCCTTGATTTTGATGACTCCGAAATCTTTGCTGCGGCATCCGATGGCGGTATCTGATGCGTCGGATTTCACCGAAGCCAGCTACTTCCACCGCGTTTTGTGGGATGATGCGCAGAAGGGGCATTCAGAAACCAAGCTGAACGCCGATGATGGCATCAAGCGCGTCGTGCTGTGTTCCGGCAAGGTTTACTATGACCTGCTCGCCGAACGCGATGCGCGTGGTTTGACCGACACCTACCTGTTGCGGGTCGAGCAACTGTATCCAGTGCCGAAACAATCGCTGACCGCAGAACTGTCGCGCTTTAAGGGTGCGGAATGGGTCTGGTGTCAGGAAGAACCCAAAAACATGGGCGCTTGGTCGCATATTGAACCGGAACTGGAAGCGTTGTTGACCGCCATCGGCGCCAGCAACACCCGCGCCACCTACGCAGGCCGCGCGGCATCGGCCTCGCCCGCCACCGGTCTGGCCTCTAAGCACAAATACGAACAGCAAACCTTGGTGAATGAGGCGCTCGGCGGCCCGTCGCCCACCACCGCCCGCGCAGGAGAATAAGATGACCGATGTTATGGTGCCCAGCTTGGGCGAAAGCGTGTCCGAAGCCACCGTCTCGACTTGGTTCAAAAAACCCGGCGATACGGTCAAGCAGGACGAGATGCTGTGCGAACTTGAAACCGATAAAGTCTCGGTCGAAGTGCCCAGCCCGGTGTCGGGCGTTCTGGCCGAAATCATCGCGCCCGAAGGCACCACTGTCGCCGCCAATGCGCGGTTGGCGATTGTGACCGAAGGCGCTGCGGGCGCTGTGGCAGCGCCCAAAGCTGCGGCTGTTGAGGCCCCCGTCGCTGCTGCGCCTGCGCCCGCGAAAGACGTGGAAAACGCGCCTTCCGCCAAGAAAGCCATGGCCGAGGCTGGGCTTTCCGCCGATCAAGTCCAAGGCACAGGCCGCGATGGCCGGGTGATGAAGGAAGACGTGGCGCGTGCCGCGACTGCTGCCCCGCTCGCCGCCGCCCCTGCCGTAGCCGCCATCCCGCGTGCGCCAGTGCCCGCCGATGACGCTGCCCGCGAGGAACGCGTCAAGATGACCCGCCTGCGCGCCACCATCGCGCGCCGCTTGAAAGACGCGCAAAACACCGCCGCGATGCTGACCACCTATAACGAGGTGGATATGTCCGGCATTATGTCTTTGCGCAATGAATACAAAGACATATTCGAGAAAAAGCACGGCGTCAAACTGGGCTTCATGTCGTTCTTCGTCAAAGCCTGCACCCATGCTTTGAAAGAAATCCCGGAAGTGAACGCCGAGATTGACGGGCAGGACGTGGTCTACAAAAACTACGTCCATATGGGCGTTGCGGTTGGCACCCCGAACGGCCTTGTGGTGCCCGTCGTGCGCGATGCCGACCAGATGGGCTTCGCCGCGATTGAGAAGAAAATCTCGGAACTCGGCCTGCGCGCCCGCGATGGCAAGCTGTCGATGGCCGAGATGCAGGGCGGTTCGTTCACCATCTCGAACGGCGGCGTCTACGGCTCGCTGATGTCCTCGCCGATCCTGAACCCGCCGCAATCGGGTATTCTGGGGATGCACAAAATCCAGGACCGCCCGGTCGTGGTCGCAGGCCAAATCGTCATCCGCCCGATGATGTATCTGGCTTTGTCCTACGATCACCGGGTTGTTGATGGGAAGGGCGCGGTGACGTTTCTGGTGCGGGTGAAAGAAGCACTGGAAGATCCGCGTCGGTTGTTGATGGATTTGTGAAATGGTGGGGCTATCGAAGCACCAGTATGAAGCAGCGGTTGAAGCACGCAGAGCATTGACCGTTGCTGGCACGGCGGGTGCGTCGAGCAAGAATATGAAGAGCCTGATCGAAACTGGGTGGGACGGCGATTATGTCGTCCCAAACCAAATCTCTTCGCGAAGTCTTTCTGGTCCAGTCCTATTGTTAGACAACTGGATCGGCTGGCTGACCGCTGAGGATTGGTCAACGCAGAAAAACCAAGAAATACGGCGCTTTGGATATGACCGTTCCCTGACGACTAATAGACGTTTGGATGCAGCGATAACGTTGGCGAAAACTTCGTGGAGCGAACTCTACATCACACAGGCATGCGTTTTGTTACCGCGCTGTGATAGTGACGCTATACCTGACGCGGTCTACCGCGAGACGTTCGCTGCGATTACAAAGTTAGAAATTGCTGGCAGAAAAGTGATTGCAGCTGGGAGCAAGGGGCGCGACCTTTGCAAGGCGGATGGCACAATCGAATATAGCCACTGTCGCCATCCAAGCCGCGAAAGTGTCGAAACCTTGCGCGAATGTATAGAGTGGGCGATGAAATGACCCCCGAACTCACCACCATCGCCAACCTGTGTCTGCTGCAAGCCGTGCTATTCGCGCGGGTCACTGTCCCAACCCATTAGTTCCCCCCTGTATTCGACCACCCCAGAAAGCACCCCTCTAATGCCCCCCGCCGCCGCTCCCTCACCCCGCACCAAGCGCGCCGTTGTGGTGTGTATGCGCAACGAGGCGGTGTTTGTGCTGGAATGGGTGGCTTATCATCTGAGCATCGGCTTTGATCGCATCTTCCTTGTCACCAACAACTGTCAGGACGGCACTGATCTGATCGCGGATCGGCTGGCCGAACTGGAACCCGTGATCCACATCCGCAACGAAGTCGCCCCCGGTGAGGCCCCGCAGATCATCGGCCTCGCCCGCGCTTTAGCGCATCCGGCGATGGCGGATGTGGAATGGCTGCTGCACATCGACGCGGATGAATTTCTCAACGTCACCGCAGGCGCGGGCATGGTGGACGACCTTCTGCAAGCCGTTGGCCGCTGCGATACCATTGCCGTGGCGTGGCGGTTTATTGCCAGCGGTGGGCGGCAGGTCTGGCAGGGTGGCAGCCTGCTCGCCGAGCAAACCCAATGCTCTGCCCAGATCGAGGAACAACTGGTGTTCCACAAATCGCTGTTCCGTCCCGATCGCTTTGCCCGCGCCATTGACCATATGCCGAAAGACCCGCTCGACCCCGATGTGATCGTGCGCAACAGCACGGGCGCGAAAATCCCCAATCGCGGGCTGTCGCACCCCACCGCCGCCAATTATCGCGGTATCAAGGATGAAGACCTAACTTGGGCAAATGCGGATATACACCATTACTTCGTGCGATCCGAAGACGTGTTCCTGCTGAAAAACATCCGTGGCGATGGCATGGCGAAAGAACATGCCAACCATGTGCTTGGCTCAAAGATGTGGATGATTGCCGAGCGGGCAACGGGCGAAGACCGCTCGATCCAGCGCCATCTGCCAGCCGTCAGCGCGCGTCTGGCCGCCTATGACGCCGAGCCGCAGTTGCACGATCTGCACAAAACTGCGCTGGCTTGGCTGGCGCAGCAGCGCGTCACTTACCTGACGCCCCAGAACCGCAAGCTGTGGGATCAGCGCCGTAAACGTCCAAAGAAGGTTGCTCCTGTATGACACCCGAACTGACCGTCCTCGCCCTCGCAGGCCTGCTGCAAGCCGTGCAATTCGCGCTGTTCGCCATTCCAGCCAACCTGCAGCTTGGCACCGGCTATACCTCTAGCCCGCGCGACCGCCCGCCATCGCGGCAGTTGTCGCTGCAAGCGGGTCGGCTGCAACGCGCGCTGACCAATCATTTTGAGGGGTTGATCCTGTTCAACCTCGCTGTTGTCGTTGTCACCTTGGGCAACCAATCGACAGTCGTGACGCAATACGCCGCCTATATCTACCTCGCCGCCCGTGTGCTGTATGTGCCTGCCTATGCCTTCGGGCTGCGGCCCTGGCGTTCGGCGGTTTGGGCGGTGGGGTTTTTCGCCAGCCTCACCATGATCGTGGCGGCCCTGATCTGACACACGCGCGCCTGCAAAGACAGCACACGCCAACCCTACGAAGGAAAAAACATGGCAAGTTTTGACGCAATCATCATCGGTGCTGGCCCCGGCGGCTATGTTTGTGCCATCCGCGCCGCTCAGTTGGGCCTGAACGTGGCCGTGGTTGAGGGTCGTGAGACGTTGGGCGGCACCTGCCTGAACATCGGCTGCATCCCGTCGAAAGCCCTGCTGCACGCGACGCATAGCTTGCATGAAGTCCATGAGAACTTTGAGAAAATGGGCTTGATGGGGGGGGCGCCAACGGTCGATTGGCTGAAAATGCAGGCCTATAAGACCGATGTGGTGAACGGCAACACCAAGGGGATTGAGTTTCTGTTCAAGAAGAACAAGATCACTTGGCTGAAAGGTTGGGCTACCATCCCCGCAGCGGGCAAAGTGCAGATCGGCGACGAGGTGCATGAGGCGAAAAACATCGTGATTGCAACGGGGTCTGAGCCGTCGAGCCTGCCCGGTGTGACGGTGGATGAGACGATTGTTGTGACCTCAACCGGGGCTTTGACGCTGCCGTCGATCCCGAAAACCATGGTGGTGATCGGGGCAGGCGTGATCGGGCTGGAGATGGGCTCGGTCTATGCCCGGTTGGGCACGCAGGTGACTGTGGTGGAGTATCTCGATGCCATCACCCCCGGCATGGACGCAGAAGTAGCGAAGTCGTTCCAAAGGATCCTGACGAAACAAGGCTTTAAGTTCATCTTAGGCGCCGCGGTGCAAGGCGTTGAAACCAAAGACGGCACGGCCAAAGTCACCTACAAACTGCGCAAAAACGATACCGAAGCCAGCCTTGATGCCGAAGTCGTTTTGGTCGCCACGGGTCGCAAACCCTTTGTCAAAGGTCTGGGCCTAGAGGCGTTGGGGGTTGAGATGCTGCCACGCGGTCAGGTCAAGACCGATGCGCATTATGCTACCAATATCAAGGGGCTCTATGCGATTGGTGATGCGATTGTTGGCCCGATGCTGGCGCATAAGGCTGAGGATGAAGGCATGGCTTTGGCCGAGATCATGGCAGGCAAAGCGGGCCATGTGAATTATGCGGTGATCCCCGGTGTGGTCTATACCAGCCCGGAAGTTGCAAGCGTAGGGGCGACAGAAGAACAGTTGAAAGAGCAGGGCCGCGCCTACAAGGTTGGCAAATTCCCCTTCATGGGCAATGCGCGCGCCAAAGCCGTGTTCCAGGCTGAAGGCTTTGTGAAAATGCTCGCCGATGCCGCCACCGACCGCATCTTGGGCTGCCATATCATAGGGCCGGGCGCAGGAGATCTGATCCACGAGGTTTGTGTGGCGATGGAGTTTGGCGCATCTGCTCAAGATCTGGCAATGACCTGCCACGCGCATCCGACCTATAGCGAAGCTGTGCGCGAAGCGGCGCTGGCTTGCGGCGACGGTGCGATCCACGCCTAAATGCGCTTATCCAGCCTTACGAGCGTCTTCGCTACAGCGAGGACAAGCCCCTAAGGCAGGGACCGGGCACCGCTCAGGCCTTTTTCGTCAACCAATCCAACAGCCCCGAAGCCCCGCCTTCGGGGCTGATGCCGACCACCAATGCCGCCTCCATCGCGCCATCGGGCGCGGTCATCTTGACCCGCGCATAAGCGCCATCGCCGGCATCGGCGGCAATGCCATCATCTGCGTTCAGCATGTCGCGCTGACCTTGCCGCGCATAGGCGGGATGCTCGGCATAAATCTCGGCATTGATCGCCTCAGCAAAGAATATCTGGCTGGTCAGCACGGTTTGCGCATCCAAAAACACTTTGTAATGCACATGCGTTGTGCGGCCGCGATACCAACCGGGGAACACGGTTTGAAACGTCACAATGCCAGCGGCATCCGTCATTTGTGTGCCGCGCAGAAAGGTTTGACCCGTGGTATCACCGCCCGCGCCCATATTCTGCACGCCCGAATAGACCCCTGCGGCGTCGCAGTGCCAAACATCGACGCGCGCGCCGACGACAGGCGCGCAATCCGCCGTCACAACTTGTAGCCGCAGCTGCATCGGCAGACCGGGCTTGCCCTCTGTGATATCGGTGCGCAGCAGTTTCGGGTCGATGTAAAACGGCCCCTCCGTCACCTCTTGTTGCAGCATACACACATCGGTCGAGATCAACCCCGCCCGCGCAACCTGCGCTTGCAGGGCAACGGGCAGAACCGCCGCGAAGGGGGCAAGGCTCATGGCTTTAAGCAAAGTGCGGCGGTCTAAGGTGGAAAGCGGGCGCATGGCGTCTCCTGTATGTGTCAGGGCCTAAACGTCGCGGCGCTACGGTTCCGTCGGTTAAACTTGTTCAGGTTTTCACCAAAGCAAAAGCATCGAATACCGCGTTAAAGCAGCGCGAGCAGCAGAGGCTTCGGGTTCAGCAAAAACCTGAACCGATTAAGACGCCAAATGCCGCAGCCCTTGTGTGACATCAATCCGCACCGCCAAACGCAAGCCCGGCTCGTCCCCCGCGCGCAGGGCTGCAAGGATCATCCGATGGTGTTGCGGCATGTCGCGGCGGCGCAACTTCTGGTATAATGCCCGCATGGTTGGCCCCAGCTGGAGCCAAACCGTTTCGCACAAAGCCAGCATCGCAGGCGTCTGGGCGCGCAGGTACAGCGTGCGGTGAAACTCCAGATTGGTGCGGACATAGCCCACTGCATCTTGGTTCATCACCGCCTCTTGGTTCAGCGCATTGATTGCGGCCAAACGGTCGATCAGCGCGAAATGCGCGCGGGGCAAGGCGCGTGAGGCCATTTCCGGCTCCAACATCGCGCGGATCGCGGCCAGTTCTTCAATGCGCTCGGGCGTTAGTTCCGGCGTCGAGATCCGGCCCGAGGATGACATGGTAAACGCCCCCTCCGCAACCAAACGCCGCGCGGCTTCGCGCGCGGGGGTCATCGAAACACCAAATTGCTCGGCAATGCCGCGCAGGGTCATCGCCTGACCGGGGGCAAGCTCGCCGTGCAGAACCTGCTGACGCAGGCTGCGATACACCCGTTCGTGGGCTGCGGCATTCGGATCAGCCAATCGCGGCGGGATGGGATAGGGTGAGATCATGCTCTAGCCAAGCACCCAGAGCTTGCTGCGGTCAAGCGCCATCAGGATCATCGCCATCAACGCCCACGTCAAACCGGATCGCCTGCAACGCCCCGCCTTCGCGTTTCAGCCATGCGCGCTCCGCCTGCCAGCCCGGAAACAACCGCTGCACCACCGCCCAGAACCGATCCGAATGGTTCATCTCCAGCATATGCGCGACCTCGTGGGCGGCGACATAGTTCAGCACCCGGGGTGGGGCCATGATCAGCCGCCACGAATACATCAACGCGCCATCCGAGGTGCAAGACCCCCAGCGCGAGCGCGTATCGCGCAGCGTCACCTGTGTGACCTTACGCCCGATCAGGCCCGCATAGTGATCCGAGGCCGCCACCAAACGGTTGCGCGCCTGCACCCGCAGAAAGGCTGAAACCCGTGCCGCCGCCCGCGCGGGATCGCCCGGCACGATCAACGAATCGCCCTCCACCCGCACTGACCGCCCTGCCCCGGTTTCCAACCGCAAAGCCCTGCCTTCAAATGGCAGCACCGCGCCTACACCAACGCCGACCACCTGCGGCATCCGCGCCACCGCCGCCCGGATCCAAGGCTCCTGTGCGCGGGCAAAGGCCATCGCCTCGGCCTCACGCGCGCGCGATGGCAGCGACAGCGTCACCGCGCCATTTGCCTGCGAGACCCGCAAAGAAAAACGCCGCGCGCGGGCGTTACGTCGCAGGGTGATCTCGATCGGAGGGGGGCCGGGAAGCAGGAACATCATACCTCTGGACATACGCCTAAAGCATACCTATCTGCACCCACAGCCGCAACCGCTGCAACAGCCACAAAAGCCTTTGACAGTCGCCCAAGCCTGTGGCAAGCGACTGCATTGCGAATTGACAGCCCGCAAGGGCCAGCCTGAGTAAAGGGAATACCATGCCATTGGCAGAATGGGGCACCAAGCGCGTATGCCCAACCACCGGCAAGCGCTTTTACGACCTGAACCGCAGCCCGATCGTCAGCCCCTACACGGGCGAAGTGGTGGACATCGAATCGGCACGCCGCAAAATGGCCGCCGCCGTGATCGCGCGCGTGCAGCCTGAAAAAGATGATGATGCGGTGCTGGTCGATGATCTGGAAGCCGATGATGATCTGCTGGTCGCAGGCGTCGCCGACGATGCAGAACTCGATGATGAGCTGCTGGAAGATGACGCCGACGACACCGTGTCGCTGGATGATCTGACCGACGTGGCCGGCGACGAAGAAGACGTTTAAGCTTTGGTTCGGGCGGATTAAATTGGGCGTGGGGCTTTGCATTTTTCCTCTTGCACCCCCCCGCGCCCTCGCCTAAACACCGCGCACTAAGACGATCACGACGCGCCCAACGTTGTGCCAAAGATGGGGTCATAGCTCAGATGGGAGAGCGCTTGAATGGCATTCAAGAGGTCGGGAGTTCGATCCTCCCTGGCTCCACCAAACAAATCAAAGACTTACGCTGAAAGAAAAGCCGCCCTATGGCGGATTTCTCCATTCCGGGTAACGTTTTGGAGTAACAAGCTGCGAGTCATGCAACGCCGCGACAAAGGGTGCAGCCCTCGAGCACATCGAACTTGCCAAGCCGAGCGCCAATCGACAGCGTCTGCCAAAGAAATCAAAGATGTCGAATGCGCAGTTTGCTCCTTTTGATAGGTCTCGCTTTCGCAACTGCGGGTAATGCAGATACAACAATATTGACTATTAATTGCGGTGCATCGAAGGGTTGGGCTTACTGCTTTGCCAGTCCGCTAAACAACGCGAATGGATGGGTTGAAGACGGAATAAGCAAGGGGGCCTTCACTCTTACAGTTGATGAAAACGGCAAGGCAGATCTACTTGTTAAGGACGCCGCTGGCTTGACGTCGATGACGGCTGAGGGTTTCAAAGTTTCCGTTGTGGACATCTATGGATCTTTCATCACTATCCTTGCGAACTACCCCGGAGCAACCAAGGAAATGTATTCATTCGACATTGATAGGAAGCAGGCCGTTTGGTCACAGCACAGACTGGGTATGTCTATAGACAAAGTGAATAGCCCCTGGTTTGCTAGACACCATGCAGTTTCAGTATCTGCTGCTGTTCGAAGGCGATCGGTGACAGCATGCCATTCCTAGCGTGTTTGCGCTGTGGGTTGTAGAAAAACTCGATGTAGTCCACTGGCCGGTAGGCGATTGGCTTCAATCGCCGTAAGGCGAACACGTCTTGGCGTGCTTCTTCGCGGGTTTTATACTTTCTGCGCCGGATGCGTTCGCACTTGAGCAGGTTGAAGAAGCCCTCCACCACCGTGTTGTCCCAACAGTTCCCACGACGGCTCATGCTGGGGACCAGATTGTGCTGTTCGAGGCATTCTTGCCACTCATAGCTGGTAAATTGGGAACCCTGATCCGCTGCCCGGCAGCGGTTTGCCTTCAAACCGCGAGAGGCGGAGTGCACATGGACTTTGGCTTTGGGTTTGCGCCGCCAGACGGCCATGAGCAGGGCCTGGGTAATCCCCCCATTTTTAACGGGGTGCATCCGTAGAACTTACGCGGCCATTTTCAGGTTCTGTGCGGGTGTGCTGCCGTCGATGCCCCGTTGCCCGGCAATGGTTTGCCTGCAAACCATGAAAGGGATGTTCGGACGGTCGTTGTTATAAGTCCAGAGCCATTGTGTGGCGTGATCCTGGGCCTCTGCGATGGTTTCGATGATGTATTGGCGCGCCATTCATGCCGCACCGTGCGGTTATAACGCTCGATGTAGGCGTTCTGCTGGGGCTCGTAGGGTTGGATGTGCTGGATGGTGATGCCCCGTTTCTCTGCCCAGATCAGCAGCTTGCCACTGATGTATTCCGGGCCGTTATCGACCCTTATGGTGCCGAGCCTCCCCCGCCATTCAATGATCCTGTCCAAACTGCGGATGACGCGTTCGGCAGGCAGCGAAAAGTCCACTTCGATCCCCAGCCTTCGCGCGATCCCCAGCCCTTCGCGATTGAAGTCGTCGCGCACGTTCAGCAGCCGAAATGCCCGCCTGTCGCCGAGGCGATCTGCCAGGAAGTCAATCGACCAGGTCAGGTTGGGTGCCTCCGGCAAGGCCACGACCATGCGGATGATCGCAGGGCTGGAACAGCCGACCGAGGGCGAGATCATTATCGGCGATGAAGTCGTCAACGGCGTCGATGCGCGGGATCGGGATGTGGCGATGGTGTTTCAGGGCTATGCCCTCTACCCAAATATGTCGATCTACGAGAACATTCGCTTCCCGCTCAGGATGCGCGGCATTCCCAAGGCCGAACAGGACGGGCTCATTCGTCAGGCGGCCAAGATGGTGGAACTCGGCGAATATCTTGATCGCAAGCCCGCAGCTTTGTCCGGCGGCCAACGCCAGCGCGCGGCTTTGGCCCGTGCCGTGGTGCGCCAGCCGCAGGTGTTTTTGATGGACGAGCCATTGTCAAATCTAGATGCCAAACTCCGGGCCTCAATGCGGGTGCAGATCAAGCATTTGCAACGCCAGCTGCGGGTGACAACCGTTTATGTGACGCATGACCAGATCGAGGCGATGACGCTGGCTGACCGGATTGTCATCATGGACAAGGGCGCCATCCAGCAGATCGGCACCCCGGATCAGATCTATTCCGACCCGGCCAACACCTTCGTCGCGGGCTTCATTGGCTCACCGCCGATGAAGCTGATCGCGGGCACGGCCAAGCATGGGCTGAAATGTCAGGCCGTGGGCGGGGTCGGATATGATGATATGGGCGACTGGGTGTTGATGAAACTGGGCAGCTTTGGCATCGACACCAGCCTGATGCAGCGCTGCAGCGGCTACACCACCTCGTCCTCTCTTGTCACCACGCGGCCTGATGGCCAGCGCCCCGCCCTGCACAAACGCGGCGCGACCGACGGCTTTTTCATCGACGATGCCCAGATGGACCGTGTGCTGGACACAAAGATCCTGCATGTCGGCGGGGTTGGCCTGATGAACCGCATGGATGATGCTGGCCGGACTGCCGAGGTGATGGCCGAAGCCAAGCGGCGCGGCGTCATCACCACGCTGGATGTGTTTGCCTCAACCGCCGCTGACCTGCCCAAGGTCGAACGGCTGCTGCCCTATACCGATTATTTCATCCCGTCCGAAGAAGAAGCCCGCGCGCTGTCGGGCCTGCACGACAACCGCGATCTGGCGCAGTTTTTGCTGGACAAGGGGGCGGGATGCGTGATCCTGACCCTTGGCTGCGACGGGGCGTTCTATCGCCACAGGGACGGAACAGAGTTCCGCACCCCATCGTTTCAGGTCGAGGTCAAATGCACCTGCGGCTGCGGCGATTGTTTCAACGGTGGTTTCACGACCGGATTGCACCTTGGGCTGACGCCGAAAGAATGTGTGGAACTGGCACAAGCATCCTCCGCCCAGAAACCCACCGGTCTGGGCAGCCAAGCCGGGGTGCGCGATCTGCACCATACCCGCGCATTTATCGCCACCACACCGCATCGCTTCAACGCCTGAAGCGGTTTGGGTTTTATCTGGCGCACACAGTATCAGAATGTGAGCAGATCTTGGTGCAAATTCGGATTCAAGATAAATGCAAACCGCTATAACTTCCTGCGAGGTCCGCAGTGGTCTATCCTGAAGCGACCGCCCTGAGAGGGATACAGACGCATCATATCGTATCCAAAGCCGCTCCCCGATCCGATGCCGCTGCGCGATGCGGTGCGGCGTAGCGGCGAGTCGTTTCTGGACGCGATGCCGATGGCATCCCTCCCCGGCCCGGCGGCGGAATTGGCCGAGGCCGTGCTGCGCGAAGTCGGTGAGATTGCCGAGGGTGTAGACGAAGTTGCCTCCGGCCTTGCCCGCTTTGCGCTTGGCGCAAGTTCCACCCTGCCCGGATCCCTGCATAGCCTGACCGCCAAACAGGGGGCCGAGGACGCTTTTGCCAAGGGTGTCTATGCAGCGCTGCGCTTTGTGCTCACTCATCTGAATGTGCCCGGCCTATATCAGCGAAACTGCTGCGCGGGCGGCCTATGTCAGCTTGGCGCCCGAACAACGGACGAGTTCTGCGGCCAGCATCGCGGCGGCGCTGTCTCTGGCTTTGGCGGATGCTAAGGTGTTGCGCGGTGCCTCAGCGGCGGATGCCGCGCATGTTCCCGGTGCCGCGCTGGAGCATACGGCGATTTTTGCAGTCATGCTGTGGCTGCTGTCAAACCAAGGCGAGGCCGAGGATGAAGCCGCCTTGGCCAGTGCCACCGACCTGACCGTGGCGCTGGCAACCGAGGCCGATGCAGCGTACCGCGACCGCGATGTCAAACGGCTGGAAACGCTCTATGCCGAGTTTGCGCCCCATGTCTGACCTCCTCCACAGCCTGCCGCCGACGAACGAACCGCTGCGGATCGCGGTGCGGGGGATGCGCTGGTTCCGCGCGGCATTCGAGGATTATGTTGCAGCGGTGGGCCAGCGGATCGGCGGCAACTACAAGATCGACAAGGCCAAACTGGCGGCGATCTTCGTGCGCTGGCTGCGCGCGGTCGAGCGGTCGAGCGGTCGAGCGGTAAAAGCCGAACAATACCAAGGACCCCCACGATTATTTCCAATTCGCGGCGGGCCTGATGCTGCGCGAGTTGACGGCGGATATGCTATTGTCCGTGACGGCACCGCCAACAAAGGCCGAGCCAGACTCGGCGGCAGCGTTCTGGCCCGAGGGTTACGCCACCACGCTGTTCTGCCTCACCGTCCATTCCGCCGCCATGCAGCAGGAATTTCACGACAAGCCAAGACTTTCGCCTGCCATCGACGATCTGCGTCACTGGTGGTCGTTCAAGGAAAACACCCGCTTGGATGCCGCATTCTCGGTCGGCTTTCTGCAAACCCTGCTGGGCCATCCCCCGAACTGGACGATGCCAGATGTTTTCAGGGCGAGACCAAGCGCAGAATTGGATAATTCCTAAGGCTGCCCTTAAGCTGGGCTCGTGGGCGCGGTTTGGCGCAGCACAGTCCCCAGCATTTTGATCGCGGCGTTTGAATCGCCCGCAATTTCACTTGCATCGCGGGCGATGGTGAAGCGTGAACCAGACGCCGCGACTGGGCTCATGTAGAAAGGGCGAGTCCAAGCCGCGATGACACGGTCTAGAGTTTCAAGAAACGCCGGTGAAAGCGTTCAGGCTCAGGCAGGCTGCCGATAACGCGCCGCCAAGTTCGCTTGTTGAAGATCTCCAAGCAAAGCTTGCCGCGTAGCATCAAGCGCATCCCAGCGTTCGGCGTTTTGCAAGGGTGGGATCGTCACCAACTCGCGCCGATCAAAGCCGACCAGCGCCGCATCAACCAATGTATCCACTGTCATCATCTCGGGGAAACCACTGATGTCGAAGCCCGCGCGGTCCCAAAGATCTGTGTAGATGCCAGCCGGAAGCACGGCTTGGACATAGATGCCTTTGGGCGAGAGCTCCAAATGCAGGCCTTGCGACAGAAACAGCACAAAGGCCTTGGTTGCGCCATAGACCGACATGTTGAATTCGGGTGCCAAACCAACGACAGAACCGATGTTGACGATTGCGCCCGTCCCTCTACGCACCAAGCGCGGAGCCACCGCGTTTGACAGCCGCGCCAGCGCGGTGACGTTGAGGGCAATGAGCTGCTCAACCTGATCACCGGTCTGCTCGATAAAGCTGCCTGACTGCGCGATTCCGGCATTGTTGATCAACGTTCCGATACGGTCGTCGTCGCGCAGACGTGCTTCGACGGCGAGCAGATCACTGGATTTGGTAAGGTCGGCCGGCAGGACATCGACGGCAACGCCATGCGCTTGCTGCAGGCGGGCGGCAAGGCCATCCAATCGCACTTTGTCGCGCGCCACCAGCACGAGGTCATGGCCACGGCGCGCGAAACGCTCGGCATAGGCGGCACCAATGCCAATCGAAGCACCTGTGATAAGAACGGAGGTAGATGTCGTCATGATTTTGTACTCTGAGTTACAGAGGGGCACGGCCCCTGATGGATGATAGGTAGATTGAGGCCGCACTGTTGCGCCCCCCCACTGACCTTGCTAGGCGACGGCATCCGCAACGGCTCGGTAGTCGACATAGCCTTCGCCACCACCGCCAAAAAGCGTTGCAGGCCAGAGCGCCGACAACGGTACATCAGCCGTAAGCCTTCACCTCGAGGGCCTAGGTGATGATCAGGCTGACCGACGCGCCCCGCGCACAGCCAGATCGTTGGACACCAACCCGGTGCCCGCACGGCTCCGAGCCATCGGTGCCATGACGATGCGTTTGGTCAGCGTCAGGCTGCCCAGCTAGTAGGGTTGGGAAACTGTTTTCTCGGTCATGCTGATTCTGTTTCTGATATTGCGGATTTTTTAATAATGATGATCATAATCAAATATGTCAACACTTTAATTATGATCAACATCAATATATGATGAACCCTTGATGCAGGCCAAAACCCACCATGGATGACAAATGAAGGTCACCAAAACACAGGCGCAAGCCAACCGGGCAGACGTTGGCAAAGCACGGGCTAAGTCGCTCGATCTTTTGGCGCATGCGGTCGGCGCAATCGTGTTGTCGCGCGCCTGCCCCAGCGATTCGCCGCTGGCCGACGAAATCCTGTCGGTCTGTCGCGACAATATCCTCGCATCACTGAGCACGACCGCAACAACGGGCGCACCTGCGCCTGAGCGCAACCCCGATGCACCTCTGGCTTAGGCAGGAAAGCAGCTCTTAATGATGGTTGATCAGGTTGTCGAAGGCTGGAAAACGGATGAGGCCGCAGCACGCCAACGCGCCTGAATCGTCATATCCCGCTCCGAGGTGAAGTTCCGATAAAACCCGCCATAGTCAGGCCCGCTGCCGTCATGATGTCGGCAAGGCTGCCCCCCAGCAACCCGTGCTCGCGCGGCGCGGCCAATGATCAACTCACAGTTTTCCGAGATTTTTCACGTACCACTTTCAAGTCTGCCGCCTTGGTTCGGGGCCAAAACTATCTGGGATGCGCCCGTAACCCCCACAAGATCGCGCCCGGATTCCTTCGACTAAAGTTCGATTGACATTATTGATGATATATATCATTTATGATTAATAATGATTATGATCATCGTAAAATGATACACTCCAGGCAGGCCGCTTTTGCCGTGATGCTTGGGAATAGCAAAAGAGGTAAGGACAATGGCGAAGTTTGATGCCGAGGCGCCGCAGAAAACCGCGTTTCTGACCGGGGCGTCGAGCGGCATCGGCCGCGCGGCAGCTTTGACCCTAATCAAAGCAGGCTACCGCGTGATCGGCACCAGCCGCAGCGCCAAGCCCGATGAGATGCGCGATGGCATCAGGATGATCGCCTGCGATGTCACCTCCGACGACTCGGTCGCGGCGGCGGTTGCACGGGCACATGCGGAACTCGGCCATATTGATCTGCTGGTCAATAACGCCGGGTTTGGCGTGACCGGTGCGGCTGAAGAAAGCTCGGCTGCGCAAGTCCATGCGCTGTTCGATACCAATTTCTACGGCATCGTGCGGGTGACAAATGCCGTGCTGCCGATCATGCGCCAACAAAGAAGCGGCCGGATTCTGAATGTAGGTTCGATACTGGGGCTGGTTCCGGCCCCCTACGGTGCCTATTACGCGGCTAGCAAGTTCGCCATCGAGGGCTATTCGGAATCGCTGGACCATGAAGTCCGCGAGTTTGGTGTGCGGGTCGCTGTCATCGAGCCTTTCGCGACGCGGACCTCGTTTGAGTCCAACAATATCCAAGGCGACCGGCCTATCGCCGCCTATGCACAATCGCAGGCAAATTACCGCGTGGCCTTCGCCCGGACCATGGCGGCAGGTGACACGCCGGAAGACGTTGCCGCCACCATTGTCCGCGCAGCGCGCGATAAATCCCCGCAACTGCGCTACCCGTCTGGCAAAGCCGCCCGGCGGAATGCTTTTGCCCGGCGGTTTCTGCCCCGCGCACTGTTCGACAAAATCCTGCGCAAGCAGTTCGGCTTGGTCTGAATAGGATCGGCTGGATGAGCGGCGGCGATCATTGACGCAATGACGCGGGATAGGATGGTTCTGATCCTCGCTTCGGGCTTTTCGCTCGTCAGATTTGCGGCGCCGGATGTCTCACCAAAAGCCCGGTCCGACCGCGCCAGTTGACCCCATAGAAATTCGTACTGGAGACACACCGTGAAAGCATTCCTCGTCACCAAATACCAGAAGAACGGCGCGCTCCGGCTGGCCGAGATATCCGATCCCGACATGGGCGCTAATGATCTTCTGGTGCGCATCAAGGCAACCGCCGTGAACCTGTTAGATTCCAAGCTTCGGGATGGCGCGTTCAAGCTGTTCCTGCCCTACCGCCCGCCCTTCATCCTTGGACACGACCTTGCGGGCACAGTTGTCCGCGTCGGGGCCAAGGTCAAACGGTTCAAGGCGGGCGACGAAGTCTATGCAAGACCGCGCGATCTCCGGACGGGCACTTTCGCGGAATTCATCGCGATGGATGAGGCCGAAGTGGCGCTGAAGCCCCGCAACCTTTCCATGGTCGAAGCCGCCTCAATCCCGTTGGTCGGGTTGACCGCGTGGCAGGCGCTGGTCGAGGTCGGCAAGGTGAAACCCGGTCAGAAGGTGTTCATTCAGGCTGGGTCCGGCGGGGTTGGCAGCTTTGCCATCCAGTTGGCCAAGCACCTTGGCGCGGTGGTGGCCACGACCACCAGCACGAAAAATCTCGATCTGGTCAAAAGCCTTGGCGCGGATGTGGTCATCGACTACAAAACCGAGGATTTCGAGAAAATCCTGTCCGGCTATGATCTTGTGCTGAACAGTCAGGATGCCAAGACCCTGAAAAAGTCGCTGAACGTGCTCAAACCGGGTGGCAAACTTATCTCAATCTCCGGCCCGCCCGATCTGGCGTTTGCCAAACACCTGCGCCTGAATTGCTTCCTGCGGCTCGTGATGCGGATGCTCAGCCGTGGCGCGCTGAAGCAAGCCAAAAGCCGCAGTGTCCGCTATGCGTTCCTGTTCATGCGCGCCGAAGGTCAGCAGCTGGCCCAAATCACCACATTGATCGAATCCGGCGTGATCCGCCCGGTCGTCGACAAGATATTCCCGTTTGCGCAAACCGCCGAGGCTTTGGCCTATGTCGAGACCGGACGAGCCAAGGGCAAGGTCGTCATCACGGTTGCGGATTAAGTTAGGCAACCGACGAAGCTAGGGCCGCATCTCTGCGGCCCTATTGCTGATGCGCCCGCTTTTCGAGTGCTTGCAGGCAATCACTGCGGCAGGCATCAAGGATTTCATCCGCCAGCACAGCATCGTCCGGGCAAGCCCTTGAAAGCACGATGGCGCCGACGGCTTGCGCAAACACGCTGATCGCCTGCGCGCGCAGCTTGGCATCTGCGGGCTGGTTGCGCGCCATGTCGGCCGCCAGCGCAGCAACAAGCCCCTCGATACCTGCGCCAAACACCGACCGGGTTTGCTCTGGTTGCCGTGCCGCCTCGCAACTCAAGGCCGCCGCCGGGCAACCTTGGCCGCGCGCATCCCGATGCGCGCGCGAGACATAGGCGTCGATCGCATCGACAGCAGAATATCCCGCGTAGCGCGCCGCAGTATCATCAAACCCCTTGGCCGAGGCCTCGGCAATCAGCGCCTCTTTCGAGGCAAAGTGATTGTAAAAACCGCCATGGGTCAGCCCTGCCTGCTCCATTAGATCCGCCACACCTACGCCATCAAAGCCGCGCTCGCGAAACATCTCTGACGCGATAGTGACGATCCGTTCGTGGTTTTCCTGCTTCTTTTCCTTGGTGATCCGCATGGCGCAACCCTTTCGACGGCGACAATCAGTTACAATTATGATGGCCACTATGGTGGGAATTATTGATGATAAATAGCATTATTAATGCCCGCAACGCAAGCAGCACATCTCGGACACCCAGTTGATCGTCTACCCCGCCGCCGATCACCGCGCGAAATTCCAATGTGCCGAAAGCCTCCCGAAACACGCCATTCAGTTTCTGGATAAGTGAAGCGCTACCTCCCAGACGCAGCGCCGATTCTGGGCGGAAATCGGCGCGCTATCACGCGCCATGCCGCCCCGCCTTGTCCGATCCAAGCCACATCGCCCGCTCAAGCGCTCGATCAAATCCGCAAACCAAAGCAAAACGGCCCGCCGCTCGGTAGGCCGTTTTGTATCACGCGCGCTAACCGCACAGGCGCGGCATCATACCACGCTCAAAGGTTCACCCCTGCTTGGCCTCAAGTGCCGCCAGCCGTGCCGCCAAAGCCAAATTCTCCTCACGGGCTTTTTGCGCCATCAGCCGGACCGCGTCGAATTCCTCGCGGGTGACAAAATCGCGATCCGCCAGCCAGCGGTCGACAAAGCCCTTCATCGCGGTTTCGGCTTCGGATTTGGCACCCTGCGCCACCCCCATCGCATTGGTCATCAGCTTTGACATATCGTCGAAGAACTTGTTTCCGGCCGTCATATGGGGCCTCCTTTCGCTTGTCTCTTATATGAGCCGCAGCAGCCCCATGCACAAGATGGCGATCTGCCGCGATCCAACGTTGACATCGCCCCGCCGCTTGCCGACAACGCGGGGGAAATCGCAGGAAACCGCATGTCCTATATCCCTTTCCCCAACCTGTCGCCCGATATCTTCTCGATCCCGCTGGGGCCAATGACGCTGACCCTGCGCTGGTATGCTTTGGCCTATATCGTCGGCCTGTTGGCGGGCTGGAAGTTGATCGTGTGGATGATCAACACGCCGCGCCTGTGGTCCGGCCCGCCGCCGCTGACCGCCGAACAGGTGGAACGTCTGCTGACTTGGGTGATCTTCGGTGTCATCCTTGGCGGGCGCTTGGGCTATGTGATTTTCTACCAACCAGACCATTTCCTGCAAAACCCAGCGCAAATCCTGCGGGTGTGGGAGGGCGGCATGTCGTTCCACGGTGGCTTTATGGGCGTCGCCATCGCAGGCATCTGGTTCTGCAAGCGTGAGAAAATCCCAATGCTGCCGTTGGCCGATCTGATGGCCGCCGTCGCCCCCATCGGCCTTTTACTGGGCCGCTTGGCAAATTTCGTCAACGCCGAACTCTGGGGTCGCCCCACCGACCTGCCATGGGGCGTCGCCTTCCCCGGCGAGGCCGCACAAACCTGCGAAGGCGTGCTGACCATCTGCGCCCGCCACCCCAGCCAGCTTTATGAAGCCGCCCTGGAAGGCTTACTTCTGCTTATCCTGCTCAGCTACCTGATCTGGCGGCGCGGTTGGCTGAAAACACCCGGCAAAATCGC
Organism: Pseudomonadota bacterium; assembly: GCA_040387915.1. Lineage (GTDB taxonomy): Bacteria > Pseudomonadota > Alphaproteobacteria > Rhodobacterales > Rhodobacteraceae > Cypionkella. The sequence goes on along the minus strand of JAZKCV010000002.1, from coordinate 153,337 downwards.
AGGCCTGTTCTTCGCAGGCTACGGCGTGGCGCGTTTCTTGGTCGAGTTCGTCCGCCAACCCGATGCGCAATTCGTCTCTGAAGGCAATCCTTTGGGCCTTGCGATCCACGCCGCAGGTTACGGTCTGACCATGGGTCAAATCCTGACCATGCCAATGATCGCCGCAGGCATCTGGTTCATCGCCAAAGCCAAACCCGCTCCGCTGAAACCGCTCCATACAAACCCCGCATGACCCCTCTCGCCGACCTGCTGATAAGGCGCATCCAAGCCACAGGCCCGATCACCCTCGCCGATTACATGGCCGAGTGTCTGCTGCATCCCCAACACGGCTATTATTCCACCCGCGAACCGTTCGGCGCAGCAGGCGATTTCACCACTGCCCCCGAGATCAGCCAAATGTTTGGAGAGCTTCTGGGCCTTTGCCTCGCGCAGGCTTGGCTCGACCAAGGCGCACCGCCCCGCTTCACCCTCGCCGAACTCGGCCCCGGTCGCGGCACCCTGATGGCCGATGTTCTGCGCGCCACCAAGGGCGTGCCGGGCTTCCATGCGGCGGCGCAGGTGGTCATGGTCGAAGCCTCGCCCACGCTGCGCCACGTGCAAGCACAAACCCTGTCGCGCCAGATTGATCACGGCACCCGCTGGATTCAAGCCGTGGGTGAACTGCCCGAACAACCGCTGTTTCTTCTGGCCAACGAATTTTTCGACGCCCTGCCGATCCATCAATTCCAGCGTGACGGCGCTGAATGGCGGCAGCGCATGGTCGGCCTGCGCGACGGCCAACTTGTTTTTGGCCTGTCAGACCCGGTGAACCGCCTGAGGGTGGGCCCGAAATTCCAGAACGATCCCTCCGGCACCATCGTCGAAATCTGCCCGCTTGGCTCGGCCATAGCCGCCAACATCGGCCACCGCCTGCATCATTTCGGCGGCGCTGCGCTGATCATAGACTACGGCGGCTGGCGATCCAAAGGCGACACACTGCAAGCCCTGCGCGCGCATCGCTTTGAAGACCCGCTCGCCAACCCCGGCGAGGCAGACCTCACCGCCCATGTCGATTTCGAAGCCCTCGCCGACCGGATCAATCTGGCCCGCTCTGGTTTGACCGATCAGGGCGCACTTTTGCACCGCCTCGGCATCGCTTCGCGCAGCGCACGGCTGGCTGCCAACTTGACGGGGACGGCGTTAGAAAGTCATCTCGCCGCATATCACCGCTTGACCGATCCCGCAGAAATGGGTTCGCTGTTCAAAGCCATCGCCTTTCATTCCTTGGGCACTCCTGCCCCTCCCGGTTTCGATCCACACCATGCTTGAAATCATCACCTCCGACGCCCTAGCCCCCCGCCACGGGTTTTTCACCCGCAAGGGTGGGGCCTCATCCGGTATTTTCGCGGGCCTGAACTGTGGCACAGGCTCGACCGATCAGGCCGAGGCGGTGGCGATCAACCGCGCCCGTGTCGCCGAGGCGCTGGATCTTGCCCCCGATCATCTGGTTTCCGTCCACCAAGTCCATTCCCCCGACGCACTGCACGTCACAGCGCCGCTGCGGGTCCGACCACAGGCCGATGCCATGGTGACCGCCACGCCGGGCCTTGGACTTGCCATCCTGACCGCCGATTGCCAGCCAGTGCTGTTCGCCGATGCGAAAGCCCGCGTGATCGGGGCCGCACATGCCGGTTGGCGCGGTGCGAAAGACGGCGTGCTGGAAGCAACCTTGACCGCGATGGAGGCCTTGGGGGCATCCCGCGCCAACATCGCCGCCGTGATCGGCCCCTGCATCAGCCAATCCGCCTATGAAGTCGGGCCAGAGTTCTTTGAGGCCTTCACCGACGACACCTCCGAAACGCGCCGCTTCTTCGCTCAAGGCAAATCCGACCGGATGCTGTTCGACCTGCCCGGCTATGGGCTGTGGCGTCTGCGCGAAGCCGGGGTCGGTCATGCCGAGTGGACCCGGCACTGCACCTTCTCAGACGCCTCGCGATTCTTCTCCTACCGCCGCACCACCCATGCGCATGAGGCCGATTATGGCCGCCTGCTGTCGGTGATCCGGCTATAACTGCGGCGGCTTGCGCCACAATTCAGCCCAAAGCCGCACAAATTTTCCTTAAACTCTGCTGGTTCTGGTCCAACCCCGGCCGCAAACATCCATCAGATTGTCTCCAAAGCATGAACAAACCTGCAAGGGACAAGGCCATGAAGAAACAACCCCGTTGGATGAAATCCGCAATCGCTGCAAGCGCCGAGCCGCAAGTGGCCTTGCCATGGGCCCGCGGCCAACGCCGCCGCCCCGCAGCACTGAAAGCCGCGCCCGCAAAGCCAAGGGCACAGGCCGCTCACTGAACCTTGATCCAAAGTCGGACCCGATTCGCGAAAAAAGCCGGAGTCAACCTCCGGCTTTTTTGTATTCCAAAGACACAACCCACGCATTGCACTCGCAGAGTGAACAATAGCGGCAACAACATGAAGATCGCGCCACAACTGCATATCAATTAAGAATAAACTTTGACAGCAGGGCGCGTTTCCGCCATGTTTGGCCTTACAGATGTCCCTCTGTGAAAACAGGCGGTGGCGGGCGTGGTAAGACCCCTCAAAGGCTCCCCCCTCATTGCACCAGTTCGGCAACGGACTGCGGATGATGCTCAGTTAAGGCGGCCCTGGTGTGCTCTGACACCATCAAGGGGCCGCCTAAACATTTGTGCAGACCGCATCACCAAACCGAATTCTGCCGCAGAATTCGGCACGTTTTCTGACTTCAGAAAACGCCCCTCGTGCCAATTCAGGCGTGCTTCGCCAACCGCGCTTCCAGTACATCAAACGGCAATCCCGGCTCGTCCTTTGCGCAACGGATCACCAGCGACGTTTTCACATTCGCCACATTCTCGGCCTTCAGCAACTGCTCGGTCAGAAACGACTGAAAGCTCGACAGATCTGGGGCGACACATTTCAAAATGAAATCAATCTCGCCGTTCAGCATATGGCACTCGCGTACCAACGGCCACGCGCGGCAGCGGCCTTCAAAGGTCGACAAATCCGCCTCGGCTTGGCTTTGTAGCCGCACCATCGCGAACACCTGCACCTCAAACCCCATCTCGCGGGCATCAATATCGGCGTGATAGCCCTTGATATAGCCCGCCTCCTCCAGCGTGCGCACCCGGCGCAGACAGGGCGGTGCTGAAATCCCCACTCTGCTCGCGAGTTCCACATTGGTCATCCGACCATCCGCTTGCAGTTCCGCCAGAATACGGCGGTCAATCGGATCGAGTTTGCTTCCGGCCATATGGGCCTCCTTTTTGCCATGTATCTAGGCCTACGCCCCGCCCTGCGCAACATTCTTTCACAACCGCGCAAGATGTTTTCGCAAAACACCCCCCAGCCGCACAATTCCGCCATGCGTTTGCCAGCCCTTCCCCCGCAACCCGCCAGCGCATATATCAAGCCCCACACGATTCCGGGGATGCGCCATGACCACGACACGCCACAGTAAAGTTCTGATCATCGGCTCCGGCCCGGCAGGCTACACCGCCGCCGTTTACGCAGCCCGCGCCATGCTGGAGCCGATCCTTGTGCAAGGCCTGCAACCTGGCGGGCAGCTGACGATCACGACGGAAGTGGAAAACTGGCCGGGCGACACCCATGTGCAAGGCCCCGATCTGATGGTGCGGATGCAGGCCCATGCCGAGGCGATGGGGGCGGAGGTGATCTCCGACTACATCAGCAGTCTTGATCTGCAAAACCGCCCCTTCACCGCCACATCCGACTCGGGCACCACCTACACCGCCGATGCGGTGATCTTGGCCACCGGGGCGCAAGCCAAATGGCTGGGCCTGCCGTCGGAAGAAAAATTCAAAGGCTTCGGCGTCTCGGCTTGTGCCACCTGCGATGGTTTCTTCTATCGCGGCAAGGAAGTGGTCGTCATCGGCGGCGGCAACACCGCCGTGGAAGAAGCGCTGTTCCTGACCAATTTCGCCACCAAAGTCACCCTGATCCACCGCCGCGACAGCCTGCGTGCCGAGAAGATCATGCAAGACCGCCTATTCAAGCACCCGAAGATCGAAATGCTGTGGAATTCCGAAGTCACAGAAGTCTTGGGCACCGATACCCCCACCTCCGTCACCGCCGTCCGCACCCGCAATCTGAAAACCGGTGAGGTCAAAGACATCCCCTGCCACGGTTTCTTCGTTGCCATCGGCCATTCCCCCGCCTCGGAACTGGTCAAGGACCAGTTGCCACTGCATGAGGGCGGCTATGTGCAGATTGAAGCAGGCTCCACCCGCACCGCCATTCCGGGCGTGTTCGCGGCGGGCGATCTGACCGACCATATCTATCGCCAAGCGGTCACAAGCGCAGGCATGGGCTGCATGGCCGCACTCGACGCCGAACGTTGGCTGCAAGAGCAATCCGAGCAATAGGTGCGATGCGCCTGCTCGCTATCTCTGGCAGCCTGCGCTCGGCTTCGACCAACACTGCATTGCTGCGGGCTTTGGCCGGGGCCGCACCGCCGCCGCTCAAGGTCACTCTGTTTCAAGATTTGGCCGAACTGCCACTGTTCTCGCCCGACCACGAGGCTAACACTCCCGCCCCGGTGCTGGCCTTTGCCGCAAGCGTCGCCCGCGCTGATGGCCTCATCATCGCCTGCCCGGAATATATCCACGCCCTGCCCGGTGCCTTCAAGAACGCTTTGGATTGGTTGGTGTCACGGCCAGAGTTGATCGGCAAACCCATCGCCCTGCTGCACGCCTCGCACCGCGGCGAGGATGTTCTGGCCGATCTGCGCCGCGTGCTTGCCACGGTGTCAGATGGCTTCGCGCCCGACATCTTCGCGCGCTTCGCCTTAGGCAAACTCACCCCAACCGAGGTGGCCGCCCATATGGCCCAGCCCACAAACCGCGCCGCCCTACAGGCGTTTCTGGCGCAGTTTGCCGATTTCATCGCCGAGGCCGATCGCCCCGGCTAAGCCTCAATGCGCGTTGACCGGGGCCATATCGTGCTGACGCGCCAGCGAAAACGCCAGATCGCGGTCCGCCACCAGCGCCAACTGCTCACCATCTTCGCCATGCACGGCATAGACGGTTTTCATGCCATTGATCTGCGCGCGCACCTTTTCCGGCAGGCTTTCGACTGCGATGTGGCGCACATAAACGATGCGGTTTTCAGCCTCATCAAGGCCATCAAATTTCACATCCATCATCATCTCTCCTTATTTGCGGCCAATACGAATGGTCTGCACAATGGTGTCGGGCACCATTCGGCGCAGGTCGATATGCAACAGCCCGTGATCGAGATCCGCGCCCGCGACTTCCACGCCATCGGCAAGAACGAACGAGCGTTGAAACGCCCGCGCGGCGATGCCGCGATGCAGGAACACCCGCTCTCCCAGATCATCGCTTTGGCGTCCGCGCACCACCAACTGACGGTCTTCCACCGTGATCGCCAGATCTTCATCGCGGAACCCGGCCACCGCCAAAGTAATGCGGTAGGTATTCTCGGAGGTGGCCTCAATATTGAACGGCGGATAGCCCTCCGAGGCGGTTTTGGCGGTACGCTCCACCAGCCGCTCCAACTGTTCAAACCCCAACAGAAACGGGTGCGCGCCAAAAGTAAGTTTCGTCATGACCGATGCCCTTTGCAACAAGCGACATTAAACGCCGGGCCCAAAAAGCGGCACCCGACCGCTTGAATATGGGGGCAGCGGCGGATGCCTGCAAGTGTTGGTCTGCGCAAGAAAAATGACCCCTGATGCAGAAACTTTGCGCGGATTTCGTACGAATCACTGTATTCTAGCGCCAAGCCAAAAAGACTGGATTCGGTCCTGCCATGAATGCCTCCTCCGAGATGAACTTTGAAGACATGCTGCGCGTGAAGCTGGAAGTGCTGCGGCGCGAGCATCGCGATCTGGATGAGGCGGTTTATGCGCTGGAAACCGCAGGCCGCCCGGATGTACTGACGCTGCGGCGGCTGAAAAAGCAGAAACTGCAGATGAAGGACCAGATCGTGCGGATCGAAGATCTGCTGATCCCCAATATCATCGCCTGATCTCGCCGAATGGTGCGTGAAAAGCGCACCCTACCCCTGATGTTCAGGCTTTTCCTTGCCTCCCGCGCCCGCATTGCTATGAAGCGGGCAGAAACAGCCGGAGGCGCCAATGTCTGTTGATGTCGGGATCATCATGGGAAGCCAGTCAGACTGGCCGACGATGAAAGAAGCGGCCCTCGTGCTGGACCAACTTGGCATCAGCTATGAGACCAAAATTGTCTCAGCCCACCGCACCCCCGACCGTCTGTGGGCTTACGGCAAAGCCGCCGCAGGCCGTTTGCAAGTGATCATCGCAGGCGCAGGCGGCGCGGCACATCTACCCGGCATGATGGCCTCCAAAACCCGTGTGCCGGTGATCGGCGTGCCGGTGCAGACCAAGGCTTTGTCCGGCGTCGATAGTCTTTATTCCATCGTGCAGATGCCGAAGGGCTATCCGGTCGCCACCATGGCCATCGGCGCCGCTGGCGCTGCCAATGCGGGCTTGCTGGCCGCCGGTATTCTCGCGCTGCATGATCCCGCTTTGGCCGCCCGTCTCGATGCGTGGCGCGAGGCTTTGTCGGCTTCGATCCCAGAGGAGCCGAAGGATGAATAATCTTCTCCTTGGTGCGACCATCGGCATTCTTGGCGGCGGTCAGCTGGGCCGGATGCTGTCGGTGGCGGCCGCCCGTCTGGGCTACAAAACCCATATCTTCGAGCCTTCACAAAACCCGCCCGCCGCCGATGTGGCACATGCTGTGACGACGGCCAGCTATGACGACATCGCCGCCTTGCAAGCCTTCGCCGCTTCGGTCGATGTGATCACCTATGAATTCGAAAACATCCCCACCGCCGCCCTCGATGCCCTCGAAGCCCTCCGCCCGATCCGCCCCAATCGTCGCGCGCTGGCGATCAGTCAGGATCGTATCCTTGAGAAGAACTTCCTCACCAGCCTCGGCCTGACCTGCGCGCCCTATGCTGCCGTGCAGACCCTGACGGACCTTGAGGCCGCCATCGAGAAGATCAGCGCGCCTGCGATTCTGAAAACCACGCGGCTGGGCTATGACGGTAAGGGGCAGGCGCGGATCAGGACCGCCTCGGATGCAACTGCAGCCCACGCCAGCATGAACGGCGCGGCTTGCGTGCTCGAAGGTTTCATCAGCTTTAGCCACGAGGTTTCGGTGATCGCCGCGCGCGGGCTTGATGGCTCGGTCGCTTGTTATGACCCGGGGCAGAACGTTCATCGCGATGGTATCCTTGCCACCACGACCTTGCCCGCCAAACTGACGCCCAACCAGCGATCCGACGCGATCTTGCTGGCGGCGCGGATTTTGAACGCGCTGGATTATGTGGGCGTGATGGGGGTGGAGTTGTTTGTGACCCCGAAAGGGTTGATCGTGAATGAGGTGGCACCTCGGGTCCACAATTCGGGGCATTGGACGCAGAATGGCTGCGCTGTTGATCAGTTTGAGCAGCATATCCGGGCTGTGGCGGGCCTTCCCTTGGGCGACGGCGGGCGGCATTCGGATGTGGTGATGGAGAATCTGATCGGGGACGATATGGATCGGCTGCCGGACCTGCTGCGGGAAAATGATTGCGCGGTGCATCTCTATGGCAAGGCTGAGGCTCGACCGGGGCGGAAGATGGGGCATGTCAATCGGGTGATCCGAAAGGGCTAGTGTCCACGCGTGGACAGATTTCACAACCATATAAAATCAATGGCTTAAAAAAATCCGTTAGGGATTTGTTAAGCTTTTCACCCGCTTACGAACACACCACCGCGATCACCATGAACTTGCACTTCGGCCCTTTTTTCTCGGCTGGCGGCGGAGCTTTTTTGGTGGTCGTGGTTTGCTTTGTCGTGCTGGCCTTCTTGGTGGTCGATTTCTTCGTGGTTGATTTCGGCGTGGTTTTGGTCGCCGATTTCACCGCCACAGCGGCCTTCTCACAGGTGTTTTCAGGCTCGGCCAACAAAGCGCGATAGACCGCCTCGGTGGGTTCCAACGCGCCCGCTGGCACCTTCTTTGCCTCATAATACGCCGTCATCGCGCGGCGTGAGCCGTTGCCCCAGTCGCCATCGACCCGCATCCCATAACAGCCGATGCGGTCGAGTTCGGTCTGCACACCCAAAGCCAGATTTTCTGGCAAAGGCGCGTTCAGGCTGCGGGTATCACTGTCCAGCGACGCCAGTTGATCATCGCCGACGCCTTGGCCGATCACCGCGATGCCGCCCGGAGGTGCGAGTGCTGTGCTCTGATCCGCCACCACCTTAAATTCGGGCAGTGCCTCGTCGGCGACAGGTGCAACCTCAGCCGCGGGCACGAAGAAGAATTGCTCACGCAGCGAGGATTGCTCCCACGGGGTTTGCTTGCCGCCTGTGGCGGTTTCCACATCGTTGCGCACCGCGATCATCAGGTCGGAAATATTCTGTGCAGGCTTGGCGATATGGGCGAGCAATGCGGCGGTGAACGGGCTGTTCACAGCGCCTTCGGTCTTGTCCCAAGCCACCTGCCCCGGCGCTGTGGCAAAGGCCACAAACGTCCCTGCCCCACCGTCAAACTGCGCCAGACCGCCCGCCTCGGCAGCGCCGCGCACCGCTTCGGGCAAAGGATTGTCCCGGCAGGCATCGACGAACAGCAAAAGTTGATTGGTCTTACCTTTCAATGCCTTGGCGATGTCATCAAGGCGCCAAGTCTCGGTATCCAGCGCCTTGGTATCGGCCAGCCGCGCATTCACCGGCACCAGATGGTTGACGCCGTCTTTCTGAAACGCATGGCCCGCATAATAGAACAGCACCGTATCGGCGTCATCGACCTGCGCGGTAAAAGTGCCCAAAACCGCCTGAAACACCGCTGGACCGACATCGGTGAGCAAAGTCACCTCAAACCCCAGATTGCGCAAAGCGTTCGACACGCCCTGTGCGTCTTCAACGGGCGTATTCAGCCCTGGAAGCACGGTATAGGCCTGATTGCCGACTATCAGCGCCAACTTGCGGCCCGCAGCTTCGGCAGCCGCTGGCAGCGCCAGCGTCAGGATGCCAAACAGGCAAAGCCGCAGAAAATGCGAGAGACGATCAAACATCAGCACAACCCATTCTTCAAATGTGCCTGTAGTTTAACCGAAAACCCGCTTTTCGCAAAGTCTTCTATTCTGGAAATGCGGTCTGGATATCCCACCCCTAAGCTTCGGGTGAATCGGTATCAATGCCACCGTTCCGTTGCAGATTGCGCGCGTCGCGGGCCAAGGCTTCATAGCGGATGCGAAACGCCTCCAGCGCCTTTTCGTCAAGCTCTTCCAAATCGAGCAACGCATTATGCGCGCCGTTGGTTGCGCGGATCAATTCATCCAGTTTCAACTGAATGGCTTGGGTATCGCGGTTCTGGGTGTTCTGGATCAGGAACACCATCAGAAAGGTGATGATGGTGGTGCCGGTGTTGATCACCAGCTGCCAGGTGTCTGAAAAGCCAAACAAAGGCCCGGTGACGATCCAGACCACAATCGTGGCACAGGCCAAAAGGAAGGTACTGGGCCGCCCGCAGTAGCGCGAAACGGCTTTCGCAAGCCCGGTGTATCCTAAGCCCGCCATGCGGTTATTCCTTGTTGAACGCGATGCGCAACGCATCGGTGTAGCTGAGGTTATGATCAAAGCGCCCGGTGTCGAGAAAGATCAAGGTTTCGGCGATCACAACCGGGTTCAGCATCATAAACGTATGCGTGACGGGCAGTTCGATCTGATCAGACATCCCCGCAAGTTCGGTGCTGGCGACCGAAACCTTGCCATCATCCGGGCCGGGAATCACCACCGAGGTGATCGGGTTCAGCGATTGCGTGCCCGCGATCACGCCGACGGAGTAGTCGGGCTTCGGCAGCTCCTGCGGCACCGCCGTGGGATCGGTGCCCAGCTGCAAGCCTGCCGGGCCGTTCATCCATTCAAACGCGCCGATCTCGCCGAAGGTATCGACCAGTTCCGAGCCGTGATTGGGTGGGCCGAGCATCACCACGCGGCCCATCAGGTCAGGTTTATGGCTGGCCAGCCAGTAGCGTGCGAGGATGCCGCCCATCGAATGCGTCACGAAATCCACCCGCGCGCCTCTCGGGCAAAGTTCCACCCGGGAGCCCACGCCAGCGGCAAGTTCGGCGATTGGCGCTTCGGTCGAGGCATAGCTTTCGTTGATCACAACATGGCCCTTGGCCTCCAGCGCTGCCTGCATTGCGACCAGCGAGGTTTCGCTGCGCGCGAGGCCATGCAGCAGAACCACGCAATCGGCCTGAGCAAGGTTATTTTGCGCAAACACTGCGAACAGGATAAAAATCATCGTTTTTCTCATGCCCGCATTAAAGCGCATCTTATGTGCAGGGCAAGCGGGGTTTGCGGCTTGTGTCGGCACGGCTGGCTGGTAGAAATTGCGCGTCCGGGGTGGCCCGGACATTCTCAGGGCGGGGTGCAATTCCCCACCGGCGGTACAGCCCGCGAGCGCCCTTCTTCGGTTGGGGTCAGCAGATCCGGTGTAACTCCGGGGCCGACGGTATAGTCCGGATGCAAGAGAATGCGCGCAGCCCTGACCGTTTTGCGGGGGGTGTTGGTGCGGCATGTCCCCCTGATTGATGTTGGTCTTGAAGGAGGACGGGCATGAATCAGACGAATACCGCGCTAAAGGGTGCTGGGTTTATGGTACTGGCGGGGGTGGCCTTTGCGGGCGCCAATGCGATCACTTGGACCGTCACCTATAAGATGGGCTTTAAGCCGCAATCGGATGCGTTCTGGCAATATGCCATCGCCACGCTGTTCTCGCTGCCGTTCATCTGGCGGCAGGGGGTGGCGAGTATGAAAACCCGGCACCCTTGGCTGCATGGCCTGCGCATCGTGTTGTCGGTGCTGGGGGTGCAGGCCTTCACCCAAAGTTTTGCCGCAGGTCTGGCACCATGGCATGTGGTGGCTTTGGTGATGACCTCGCCATTCTTCGTGATGATCGGGGCGGCTTTGTTTCTGCGCGAAAGGGTGACGGCGAACCGCTGGCTGGCCGCCGTGATTGGGTTTTCGGGTGCGATGATCCTGCTGCGACCGTGGGAGGGCGCGCTGAGCCTTGCCACGCTTTACCCCGTTGCCGCCGCGATCTGCTGGGGTGGAGCGTCTTTGATCACTAAGCGCCTGACCGCGAACGAGCCGCAAACCGCGATCACCCTATGGCTGTTGCTGCTGCTGACGCCGATCAACGGGCTGTTCTCGCTGCACGCCGGGTTTGAAATTCCGACCGGCAGCGTGCTTGGCCTGCTGATCCTTGGCGGGGCGGTGATGTATGCAGCCCAGCATTTCCTGACACTCGCCTATGCCAGCGCCGATGCCGGGTTTGTGCAGCCCTTCGATGATCTGAAGCTGTTTTCCAACATCGCGGTCAGCTGGCTGGTGCTGGGTTTCGCGCCGGAAGGGGCCTATTGGTTGGGCGTAGCGCTGATTTTGGCGGGCTCAATGTATCTGCTTTGGTCAGAGCGGCAGGGCCAAATCCACCCTGCAACGGTATAGGCCCTTGACCTTACGGCACCGGGGCTTCAGCCTAAGGCTATGTCCAAACGCCCCACCCGTCTCGCCACCCGCGCGCTGATCTTGCATGACGACCGCTTGCTGCTGGTCAACGCCTATCCCGGCGCGCGCTCTGATCTGTGGTGTGCGCCGGGCGGAGGGGTGGAATCCGGCAGCTCCTTGCCCGTGAACCTCGCCCGCGAAGTGCATGAAGAAACTGGGCTTTCCGTTACCGTCGGCCCCCCCGCTTTGATCAACGAATTCCACGATCCGGTGTCGGGATTTCACCAAGTCGATATCTTCTTTCGCTGCACCATCACCGCAGGCGCGATCAACGCCAGCTGGCGCGACCCGGAAGGCGTCGTCACCCAACGCCGCTTCTTTTCCCGTGCCGATCTGGAATCGGGCCGCATCCGCTTCAAACCTGACAGCCTGATCGCCACAGCTTGGGGCGTAGGCATTCTTTACGACCCGCTGGAAGTCATCGTCAGATGAGAGGTTTTCGTGAGTAGGGCCTTTGTCAAAGAAGGCGACGGCACCCTAGACCCCCTGCCCGATCTGCCGCAATCGCCGCATCCGAACTACGTCACCCCGCGCGGGCTTGCCGCCCTGCAATCGCGGCTGCGTGATCTGCAAACCACGCTCGCCACGCTGAAAGCCCGCCCCGAACGGCTGGATAAACTGCCCGAAGCTGCCGCAGAGCGTGACATCCGCTACTTTGAGTCCCGCCTGCGCTCCGCCATCCTGATCGACCCCGCCACCCTGCCGCTTAGCGAAGTGGCCTTCGGTCTGAGCGTCACCGTCGCAGACGACCACGGCACCGAGACCAGCTATGAGATCACCGGAGAGGACGAGGCCGACGCTCGTTTGGGTCGCATCGCGCCGCAATCGCCGCTCGCCCGTGCTTTGATCGGCGCTCAGGTCGGCGATGAGGTTATATGGCGCAAGCCGTCCGGCCCGGTCAGTTTAGAAATCATCAAGATAAACCATGCTGATCCGTGAGTTAGACCCCACCCAAGACCTCGCCATCCTCACTGCCCTACAAACCGAGGCGCAAGATTTCTGGCATCTCGCCGACGGCCACTGCGACCCCGCACAAAAAGCCGCCGAATTCTTCACCGATGGCCCGCCCGGTTGCGACCTCGCGCAAAGCCACCGCCTTGGCCTGTTCCATGACGGTCAACTGTGCGGAATTGCAGAACTTTCCTTCGGCTTCCCCAATCTCGGTGATGCCTATCTCGGCCTGATGCTGCTCGCCCCCCGCCTGCGCAGCACAGGTGCCGGGCCCATCCTGCTCGCCGAAGTTGAATCCCGCGCCCGCGCCGCGCAGTCCCGCATACTGTATCTTGCGGTGCTAGAGGCCAATCCCCGCGGCCGCGCCTTCTGGCACCGCATGGGCTTCACCCCCACCGGCGTCACAGGCCATGATGCGGATACCGGCCACATCCTGCACCGATTGGCGAAACCGCTAACTTAACGCATAGCTGAAATGCCCGGTCCACCAGCCATGATCACTGGAAAACCGCGCCGCGAGTTTGATCAGACCGGCGATGATCCCCAGCGGTGCCAACACCAACGCCGCTGTCTTCAGCCCGCCCGGCTCATTCAATTTAGCCACCTGTGTCAACAGAATCGCCAGCAGCACGGTCATCACACCGTCCAGACCAACATACATCCAGACCAGAATTTCCGGACTATATTCATCTGCCGTGATCGCAATCGCGTTAAACGCCCCGAACAAAAGCACGAGGCTCATCCCGATCACCACATAGGCATTCGACTTGGCTTGTTTTGCAGGATCGACCATTTCAATACCTTTCCGCTTTGCAATCACCAATTCTGGCCACAAATGCCGCGTTTTGGCAAAAGAAAACGACGATCTCCCCAATATCGAAAACCCGCCACCGGTTTCCCGCCGCGCGTGGCAAGCGCCCACCGCGCGTAAGCGCTGAAAGGTCTTGCGGCGTAAGTCGCGCAATCAGATCACATCTGTAGCAGTTGGGCGGACGGCAAGACTGTCATAGCGGCAGCAGATTTGCCGCTTACAGCCCGGCAAATGCGGCAGGATAGATCAGCCGCTCCGTCGGTACATCGTCACCGGGTCGCGCGATCAGCGTATATTCCAACGGGTAATCCGAGATCAAACGCACCGCCCGTGCTTGCGAAAATCCCGCCCGCGCGTAGAACGACGGCTTGCCCACCACGACCAAAGTGCTGGGAATATCCTTGTCAGCGCCTTGGGCCGAGGCTTTCAACCGCACCAATTCCGGCAACCATGCCATCAACCGCGACCCAAACCGATACTGCCCTGCCAATTCCGGCGCAGGCGCAAGCGCAGCGTTCTGAAATTCCGGCAACACCGCCACCGGGGCGACACAGCCCCAGCCCACAGGTGCAACCATCCGGCTGATCCCGGCATAAGCGGCGACCTTGCCCTGCCAAGGCAGCACAAATTCCGCCCACATCACGCCGTCGCTGCGCAGTTTCAGCAGCAGATCGGCCTCATCCCCAGTCAAAAACGCAGCGCGCAGCAGCGCGTCCACCTCGGGCTGCTCGTCCACACGCATCTCTCTGACGCTATCCGGTCCCATCACCATCACAGTCTCCAACAGAAAAAGGGCGCCCCTTGCGGAGCGCCCTTTTCCTAACATGCCTGATTGGCCGATTAAATCATGCAAGCATGATTACATCATGCCGTCCATGCCGCCCATGCCGCCCATTCCGCCGCCCATGCCGCCAGCAGCGCCTTTGGGTTCAGGACGATCAGCGATCATCGCTTCGGTGGTGATCAGCAGCGATGCAACCGAAGCCGCATCTTCGAGTGCTGTGCGCACGACTTTCGCCGGGTCGATCACGCCGAATGCGAACATGTCGCCATATTCTTCGGTCTGTGCGTTGAACCCGAAGGCAAGATCGGTCGACTCGCGGACTTTGCCAGCCACAACCGCGCCATCAACACCGGCGTTCTGTGCGATCTGACGCAGCGGAGCCTCCAGTGCCTTACGGACGATGTTGATGCCGTTGGTTTGGTCCGGGTTCGCGCCAACCAAGCCGTCCAGCGATTTGCCAGCTTGGATCAAAGCCACGCCACCGCCGACAACGATGCCTTCTTGCACGGCCGCACGGGTCGCGTTCAAAGCGTCATCAACGCGGTCTTTGCGCTCTTTGACTTCGATTTCGGTCATGCCGCCAACTTTGATGACAGCAACGCCGCCAGCCAGTTTCGCCACACGCTCTTGCAGTTTTTCGCGGTCGTAGTCCGAAGTGGTTTCTTCGATCTGGGTGCGGATCTGCGAAACACGGGCTTCGATCTCGGCCTTGACGCCAGCGCCATCAATGATGGTGGTGTTGTCTTTGGTGATCGAGACTTTCTTGGCTTTGCCGAGCATGTCGATCGTGACCGACTCCAGCTTCATGCCCAGATCTTCCGAGATCACCTGACCGCCGGTCAGCACTGCGATGTCTTGCAGCATGGCTTTACGACGATCGCCGAAACCCGGAGCTTTCACAGCCGCGATTTTCAGACCGCCGCGCAGTTTGTTGACCACGAGGGTCGCCAAAGCTTCGCCTTCAACATCTTCCGAGATGATCAGCAGCGGGCGCTGCGATTGGATCACGGCTTCCAGCAAGGGAACCATTGGCTGCAGCGACGAGAGTTTTTTCTCGTGCAGCAGGATCAGCACGTCTTCCAGATCGACAATCATCTTGTCAGCATTGGTGACGAAGTAGGGCGACAGGTAGCCACGGTCGAACTGCATGCCTTCGACAACGGTGGTTTCGGTTTCCAGACCCTTGTTTTCTTCAACAGTGATCACGCCTTCGTTGCCGACTTTTTGCATCGCGTCAGCGATTTGACGACCGATTTCAGCTTCGCCGTTGGCCGAGATGGTGCCAACTTGCGCAACTTCTGCGGTGTCTTTCACAGGGCGCGCAGCAGCTTTGATCGCCGCGACAACCTTGGTGGTTGCCATGTCGATGCCGCGCTTCAGATCCATCGGGTTCATGCCAGCTGCAACAGCTTTCATGCCTTCTTTGATGATCGCTTGCGCCAGAACGGTCGCGGTGGTGGTGCCGTCGCCAGCCTCATCATTGGTGCGGGAAGCGACTTCCTTCACCATTTGCGCGCCCATGTTCTCGAACTTGTCGGCCAGTTCGATTTCTTTGGCAACCGTCACACCGTCTTTGGTGATACGCGGAGCGCCGAAAGATTTGTCGATCACAACGTTACGGCCTTTCGGGCCAAGCGTGACTTTGACAGCGTCAGCCAAGATGTTCACGCCGCGCAGCATGCGGTCGCGGGCATCGGACTCAAAACGTACGTCTTTTGCAGCCATGGTGCAAACTCCTCTAATCGGTTGGATTGGAAAGCGGGCTCAGGCGAAAACCGAGCCCTAAACCTTAGGAAATGATCCCGAGGATATCGCTTTCTTTCATGATCAGCAGATCTTCGCCGTCAAGTTTCACTTCGGTGCCCGACCATTTGCCGAACAGGATCTTGTCGCCGGCCTTAACCGACGGAGCGATCAGCTCGCCCGAATCCTTGCGTGCGCCCGGACCTGCCGAGACGATTTCGCCCTCAGCCGGTTTTTCCTTGGCGCTATCTGGGATGATCAGCCCGCCCTTGGTTTTATCTTCGCCTTCGATGCGACGGACCAATACGCGGTCATGCAGCGGTGTGAATGCCATCTGGTTACACTCCCTTGAGTTTCCAGGTTTGAATGAGATTAGCACTCGTATTCCCTGAGTGCTAACGAGGCTTGAATTAGGCCCTCAGCGCCTCACAGTCAACACCCGCTTGCGCGAAATTTTTACGACATTCCGCCGCGTGGAGGGGTTGCGGCTTGGCCTTACCCGCACAACATGGCACCCTGTCGGCTTAGCGGAAACAGTGAGGCCCCATGCGCCAGATTTTATCTATATGCTCGGCCCTATTGGCGTTTTCCGCGCCCGCTTTGGCGGAATGCCAAGGCCAAAACCTGATCGCCCAACTCTCGCCCGAAGCCCAGACCGCCCTGCGCGCCGAGGCTGACAAGCAGCCCTTTGCTGTCGGCAACTTTTGGCTTGCCACCAAGGGCAGCGAAGAAATCACCCTCGTCGGCACCTATCACTTCGACGATCCGCGCCATGCCGCCAGCCTGAAGGGCCTTGCCCCGGCGCTGGCGAAAGCCAAGGTCTTGCTGGTCGAGGCTGGCCCGAAAGAGCAGGAATCGCTGAAAGCCCGCATGGCTGACGACCCCTCGCTGATCGTCAACACCGATGGGCCTACCTTGGCCGAAACCTTAAAGCCCGAAGATTGGCAGCACCTGCGCGAGGCCGCTTCGGCGCGCGGCGTGCCAAGCTTTATGATCGCGAAATTCCGCCCGTGGTATGTCTCGGTGCTGCTGTCGATGCCGCCCTGTAGCTTGGACCTTGCCGCGATGCCCGAAGGTCTGGATGCGCAACTGATTAAGGCTGCCAGTGCCCGCAATCTGCCAGTGCAGGCGTTAGAGCCCTATGACACGCTGTTTTCGATCTTTGGCGGCATGGCGCAGACCGAACAACTCGACATGATCACCTCTGCCTTGGCGCTTGAGGATAAATCCGCCGACATGGCCGTCACCCTCGCCGACGCCTATTTCGCCGAGGAAGGTCGGCTGATCTGGGAGTTTTCCAAGCTGCAAACCCTGCAAATGCCCGGCTTTACCCCCGAACGGGTGGCGCGTGAATTTGCGGTGATGGAAAAGCTGATGATGAACGATCGCAACCAGTCCTGGATTCCGGTGATCGAAGCCGCAAGCGCCAAAGGCCCGGTGCTGGCAGCGTTCGGCGCGCTGCATCTTTCGGGCGAACAAGGTGTGTTGAAGTTGTTGCAAGACGACGGCTACACGATCACCCGGCTATCGCTTGCCCCCTAGCCCGTGGCGTGACAAATCCCTGCGCGCGCCCTATAAGCCCGCCAAATCCATTCACGAAGGCTTGCCCCATGACCACTCTCGTTTTCGGCCACAAATCCCCCGACACCGATTCCACCGGATCGCCGCTGATTTGGGCGTGGTATCTGTCCGAAATCCGCAACACGCCGGCGAAAGCCGTGCTGCTGGGCACGCCGAACACCGAAGCCGCCTTCATGCTGAAACATTGGGGTTTTGCGCAGCCCGAAATCATCGCCGATGTCACTGCCGATGACACAGTGGTGATCGTGGATACCAACAATCCGGCAGAACTGCCGCCCTCGATCAATTCGGCCAAAATCCAAGCCATCATCGACCACCACATGCTGGTCGGTGGCTTGAAAACCAACACGCCGATCGACATCACCATCCGCCCTCTGGCCTGCACCGCCACCATCATGCACGATCTGATCGGCAGCGATCTGGCCCGCGCCCCGCGTGAGATCAAGGGGGCTATGCTGACCTGCATCCTGTCCGACACGCTCGAATTCCGCAGCCCCACCACCACGCCGCATGACCGCGCCGTGGCCGAGGCATTGGCGGCTGATCTGCGCGTCTCGATCCCCGAGTTTGCCGCCGAAATGTTTGCAGCAAAATCAGATGTTTCGGCGTTCTCGGAAACCGCTTTGCTGCGGATGGACAGCAAGGAATATAACGTCGCCGGGCGCGAACTGCGGATTTCGGTGCTGGAAACCACCTCTCCGGCGACCGTTCTGGCCCGCAAAGCCGCGCTGATGGCGGCGATGCCGGGGGTTGCCGCCGAGGACGGGGCCGAGCAGGTCTTGCTGTTCGTGATCGACATTCTGCGCGAGGAAGCCACTTTGCTGGTGCCGAATGATCTGGTGAAGGCGCTGGCCGAGGCGTCGTTTGGCGTCACGGTGACGGGCGATAGCGTGGTGATCCCCGGCCTGATGAGCCGCAAAAAACAGATCATCCCGGCGCTGAAACTCTGACCCTTACCTGAAAGCCCCCCCATGACGCAGATCATCGCTAATCTCGCCGAGATTTCCGCCCAGTATGACGCGGTGTTCTGCGATCTGTGGGGCTGCCTGCACAACGGCGTCGCCCCCTTCCCGGCGGCGGTGGCAGCGCTGCAAGCCTTCCGCGCCAAGGGGGGCCGCGCGATCTTGCTCACCAACGCACCGCGCCCGAAATCCAGCATTATCCAACAGTTGGATGGCATGTCGGTGCCGCGCGATGCTTGGGATGATGTGGTGACTTCTGGCGATGCTGCGCAATATGCCATGTTGACCGGGGCGGTCGGACATAAGGTGCATTTCATCGGCGCGCCCAAGGATGAGGCCTTCTTCACCGATTTTGCCGACGATCTGAAGGCGGTTGCCGCCGCCAATCCCCCCATTGAACGCGTAGCGATGAAAGACGCCGAGGGCCTCGTGGTGACAGGTCTGGTCGATGATCTGACCGAGACGCCGGATGATTACCGCACAGCGCTGCTGCTGGCGAAAAACCTAGGCCTGCCCATGCTGTGCGCCAACCCTGACATCATCGTGCATTGGGGCGACAAGCTGCTGTATTGCGCGGGGGCTCTGGCGAAAGAATATGAGGCGATGGGTGGCACGGCGCTGTATTTCGGCAAACCGCATCCGCCGATCTATGATCTCGCCCGCCGCCGTCTGGTGGCTTTGGGCGGCGCAGAGGACGCGCGAATCCTCTGCATCGGCGATGGCATCCACACCGAT
Source organism: Pseudomonadota bacterium (assembly GCA_040387915.1). Classification (GTDB taxonomy): domain Bacteria; phylum Pseudomonadota; class Alphaproteobacteria; order Rhodobacterales; family Rhodobacteraceae; genus Cypionkella. Next base: position 134,186 of record JAZKCV010000002.1, on the reverse strand, counting down.
GTGCAAGGCGCGATTGGCGAAAGCCTTGATGCGCTGTTCGTCACCGGCGGCATCGCGTATGAAAGCTTCGGTGCCGATTCCCACAATCCGAACAAGGACTTGCTGGAAGATTGGCTAGAGGCTGGTATGTTGTCGCCCAGCTACAGCATTGGCCATCTGAGATAACCTCGCAACAAAATTACCCCACAAGTCGTTTTCGCGCACAAATACTGCGCTTTGGATTTGCGCCGCACCGCAGCATCTGCTACGCTGCGTCAGCACATTCAAGGGATTCGGCCCATGCTTGATAATCATCCGCGCGGCACCATCTGCATCGAAGACCTTGAAATCGGCATGATCCGCAGCTTGCAAAAAACCATCACCGACCGCGATATCGAACTTTTTGCCGAAATTTCCACCGATCATAACCCGGTGCATCTGGATGAGGCTTACGCGCAGGATACAATTTTTCAGGGCCGCATCGCGCATGGCATGTTGACCGCCGGACTGATTTCAGCGGTGATAGGTGAGCAACTTCCCGGCCATGGCACTGTTTATCTTGGACAATCCCTGAAATTCCTTGCCCCCGTCCGCCCCGGTGATCGGGTTGAGGCGGTGGTGAAAGTGCTGGCCATCGACCACGCCCGCCGCCGTGTGACCCTTGAAACCCATTGCGCGGTGGGCAATACCGTGGTTCTGAAAGGTGAGGCGCTGGTTCTGGCGCCAAGCCGTAAGTTCGACTAGGGGCGGTGCGCCCCAGCCTGGGGTAAGATGCAAATAAACCAGCATTGGCAAGGGCTTGACCCTGAAACGCGCGGCGCCTCGGTGGCGATGGGCAACTTTGATGGCGTGCATCTGGGCCATCAATCGGTGATCGACCGCGCCCGCCCGCATGGCCCGTTGGGCATCGTGGCGTTTGAGCCGCATCCGCGCGAATATTTCGCCCCCAGCGCGCCGCCGTTCCGGTTGATGAACGCCGAAGCCCGCAGCAACCGTCTGGCCAAGCTGGGAGTTAAGCAGTTGTTTCAACTGCCGTTTAACGCCGAAATGGCCAGCTTTACGCCGGATGATTTCGCGCGGCAGGTGCTGGCCGATGGTCTTGGCGTCGCCCATGTCGTCGTCGGCGCTGATTTCTGTTTTGGCAAAGGCCGCACGGGCAAAGCAGCGGACCTGCAAGCGCTTGGGCAGAAACATGGATTCGGCGTCACCATCGCTGATCTGGTGAAAACCGAGGGCCGCGAAATTTCCTCCACCGCGATCCGCCAAGCCCTGAGCGATGGCCGCCCCCGCGATGCGGCCTCCATGCTCGGCCACTGGCATCGCGTTGATGGCGAGGTAATCCATGGCGAAAAGCGTGGCCGCGAATTGGGTTATCCGACCGCGAATATGTCCATAGCGGGTCTGCATCTGCCGAAACTTGGGGTTTATGCCGTAAAGGTTGACGTGCTGACCGGGCCGCAGGCGGGCAGCTATCAGGGTGCCGCAAGCCTTGGCGTGCGCCCGATGTTTGGCGAAAACACCCCGAATTTGGAAACCTATATCTTTGATTTCAAAGGTGATCTCTACGGTCAGCATGTCTCGATCGGCCTTGTCGACTATCTGCGCCCCGAGATGAAATTCGATGGCTTGCCCGGACTGATGGTGCAAATGGCCGCCGATGTTATCCAAGCCCGCGCAATTCTGACCTCACTCTAGCCCCTTCCCTTTTCCCACCCTTCGCGTCATTTTGCAGCCATGACAAATCTGCGCCCGAAATTCTGGGAAACCGTTCCCCTGTCGAAAATGACCACCCCGGAATGGGAGGCGCTTTGCGATGGCTGCGGCAAATGCTGCCTGAACAAGATCGAATACGAAGACACCGGCGAGGTCGAATACACCCGTGTCGCCTGCCGTTTGCTGGACAATGAAACCTGCCGTTGCTCCAACTATGCCCGCAGGTTTGAATTCGTGCCGGAATGTATCCGGCTGAACCCGAAGACCTTGAAAAAGATCAGCTATTGGCTGCCCGCCACTTGCGCCTATAAACTGTTGCAACAGGGCAAACCCTTGCCCGATTGGCACCCGTTGCGCACGGGTGATCCGAATTCCACCCATACATCCGGCCAGTCGATGCAGGGCCAAACCGTCTCGGAAGCCGCCGTCGATGAAGACGATTGGGACGATTATATCATTCAGGAAGAACTTTGATGTATTTCACCTCTGACAACGCCTCTGGCGCGCATCCGCAGATTTTGGCCGCCCTGACCCACGCCAATGACGGCTTCGCGCGCAGCTATGGCGCCGATGCGATCATGGAGCGCGTCACAGCGCGGGTGCGCGAGGTGTTCCGCCACCCAGAAGCCGCAGTTTACCTTGTTGCCACCGGCACCGTCGCCAATTCTTTGTCTTTGGCGATCCACAGCAAGCCGTGGTCGGCGGTGTTCGCCCACACCGAAGCCCATATCGCCACCGATGAATGCGGTGCGCCGGAGTTCTACACCGATGGCGCAAAGCTGATCGGCGTCGCGGGCGATCACGGCAAGATGACGCCCGATAGCCTTGCGCAAACCATTGGCCGGATTGGCGAAGTGGGCGTGCATGGCGTGCAGCGCGGCATGGTCTCGATCACCAATGTGACGGAGGCCGGCACGGTTTACACGCCCGCTGAGGTTGCGGCCCTGACGGCGGTGGCGAAGCAATGGGGTCTGCCCTGCCATCTGGATGGCGCGCGGTTTGCGAATGCTTTGGTCGCCACCGGGTCAACTGCTGCCGAGATGACATGGCAAGCAGGCATTGATGTGGTGTCGTTCGGCGGCACCAAAAACGGCTGCTTGGGCGTTGAGGCCGTGGTGATGTTTAACCCCGAAAAGGCGTGGGAGTTTGAATTGCGCCGCAAACGCGCCGGGCATTTGCTGTCAAAGCACCGCTTCCTGTCTGCGCAGTTTGAGGCCTATCTCACCAGCGATCTTTGGCTGAAACTGGCCGCCCATGCCAATGATATGGGGGCCAAACTGGCCGCCGGAGTCGCTGCGGCAGGGGCTACGCATCAGCATCCGGCGCAGGCCAATATGATGTTCCCGGAATGGACGATGGGCACGCATCAGCGGCTGGAGGCGGCGGGGGCTGCCTATTACCAGATGCCCGCCAGCACCGGGATGGAGGCCGCGCGACTGGTCACATCATGGAACACCACCGATGCCGAGGTTGATCAGTTTTTGGCGACTTTGCGCGGCTAAGCACCGTCCAGATGCGCTTGCACCGCCGGGGCAATCTCGGCGGCATGGCTGATCGCCACCATATGCCCCGCCCCCGGCACCACCAAGCGCGTGGCTTGCGGCAGCCGCTGCGCCAAGGCGCGGTGTATTGCGTCGATGATCGCGGGGCTTGTCGCGCCCTCAATCAGAAGCACGGGCACATCGACGGCCTCTAGCCCACCCGCGCGTAAGACGCCTGCGGCATCCTCCAGCAACGTCGGATTTTGCTCTACAATCAGATGGATACGATCCACCATATAGCTGCAGGTGCGCTCTGGCAGATCGGCCAACGCCTCACCCGATCCCCAATGGCTATGGAACAGCGCAGCGGCGGCTTGGAAATCGCCCGCCGCTACCAAAGCACCAAAGCCTAAGTGATCGGTGCGAAAAGCATCATATGCGCCCGCATCAACCGACTTTGCGGCGGCGAAAATCACAGGCTCGATCAGCGTCAGGCTGCGCACCAGATCGGGGCGCTCGACCGCGATGCGCAGCGCGACGGTGCCACCAAAGCTGTGGCCGATCAGGTCAATCGGCCTGCCATGCCCCAGAGATTCCGCCATCGCAATGCTCTGCGCGGTGGCAAGGCTGTGCATATCCGTCCCCGGCAGCCAATCCGCCGCGCGGCCATGCCCCGGCGCGTCGGTGGCGGTGATGGTGACGCCCGACAGTGCCGCCGCCAGCCCCGACCACGCCCCGGCATGGGCCAGAGAGCAATGCAGCGCCAGCACCGGGCGGTCGCCGCCGCGATGCCATGTGCGGTGCGGCGGAGGTGCGATTTGGTGCAGATCTTCGGGCATTCACAACTTTCCAGACAGGTGCAGATCGAGGTCTTCCAAGCGATCCTGCCCCCAGAACCGCTGATCGCCGACGATATAGAACGGCACGCCGAATACACCGCGCGCGGCGGCTTCTTCAAGGTTCGCCGTGTAGGTTTCTGCCGCCAGCAGCATGTATTTGTCGGCGATCTTCGGATCAAAGCCATGCGCGGCAAGGATATCCTGCACCACCTCGTCCTCGGCAATATTGCGGCCCTCGGCCCAAACCGCGCGCGGGAAGGCTTGCACAAGACCACCCAGATCGCCGCCGCCGACCTTCGCCGCCGCGATGATCGCGTAGGATGCAGGGGCGGGGTTCACCGGGAAATGCGCGGGTTGCAGGTTCAACGGCAGGCCCAGCCGCGCCGACCAGCGCCGCAGCTCTTGTATGCGGTAGGCTTTGCGCGCCTCGTGGCGATCCGCCAGCACTTGCCCCCCGGTGCGCGGGAACAAAGCCGGGGCGTTCAGCGGGATATAGCGGATGGTTGCGCCATGTTTGGCAGCAATCACCTCCAGCCTGTTTCCAGCCAGATAACAAAACGGCGAAATCGGCGCGAAGAAGTAGTCGATCTGTGGCATTTCAGGCGCCCCCAAGGCTTCAAGGTTTGCAAGACCCTAGCCGGGTGATAAGCGGTGTCAACAATCCGAATCTGGCCCCCGGAGATCCCATGCCCGCAATGACCGAGCCGAAACTGATTTCCGGCAATGCCAACCTTTCGCTCGCGAAATCCATCGCCCGTCGCATGTCGATGCATCGCGGCATGTCGGTCAATCTGGTCGATGCGCGGATTGAGCGGTTCAATGACGCAGAGATTTTCGTTGAGGTGTTCGAGAATGTGCGCGGCGAGGATATGTATATCATCCAGCCAACCTCGAACCCCGCCAATGACAATCTGATGGAACTGCTGATCATGTGCGACGCGCTGCGGCGCTCTTCTGCGGATAGGATTACCGCCGTGATCCCGTATTTCGGCTATGCCCGGCAAGACCGCCGCGCCAAGGCGCGCACGCCGATCACGGCGAAGCTGGTGGCCAATATGATCGCCGAAGCTGGGGTCGACCGGGTTTTGACGCTGGATCTTCATGCGGCGCAGATCCAAGGGTTCTTCGATATTCCGGTGGACAACCTTTATGCAAGCCCGGTGTTCGCGCTGGATATCGAGCATCACTTCAAAGGCCAGATGCAGGATCTGATGGTCGTCTCGCCTGACGTGGGTGGTGTGGCGCGGGCGCGGGAATTGGCGAAGCGGATCAATGCGCCGCTGGCGATTGTCGATAAGCGGCGCGAGAAGGCCGGTGAGATTGCCGAAATGATCGTGATCGGCTCGGTTCAGGGCAAGAAGTGCATCATCGTCGACGATATCTGTGACACCGCTGGGACGTTGTGTAAGGCGGCTGAGGTGTTGATGGAGAATGGCGCGACCGAGGTGCATTCCTATATCACCCATGGCGTGCTGTCGGGGCCTGCGGTCGAGCGTGTCACCAAGTCGGTGATGAAATCCTTGGTGATCACGGATTCGATTGAACCTACCGAGGCGGTGAAGAACTGCCCGAACATTCGAATCGTGCCCACCGCGCCGATTTTCGCGCAGGCGATTTTGAATATCTGGAACGGGACGAGCGTTTCGTCGCTGTTTGAGACGGATACTTTGGTTCCGATTTATGAGGGCATGTATCAGCGGCCCTAAGGGCGGTGCGTGCAAGCACACACCCTACAGAAACGGAAAGGCCCCAACTCGGGACCTTTTTTATTTGTGCCTTATCAATATGTTAGCATAGCTGTTTTAACAAAATCTTTACGGATTCGCATCTTAGGCCGCCGAGTTGCTCTTTTTGAAATACTCCCGCCGGAGGCTTCAACAATGCAAGCCTCAATACAGTTGCCAGTCATCCTCACTTGCCGCTGAGCCCATCGCGATCCAGTCGGCGCGGACGCGGGCGACGCGGGTGTCGCCCCATGTGCGGAACACCAGATGAAAACCCGTCTCGGTGATATTCTCAGCCGTGATATCAGCGCGGGAGGTGTGTTTGTGGTCGATATCCCACATCGAGATTGAGGCCATCACGGTGGGCGCTTCGGTGAACGCCTCTTTGAACGTCACCACATGACGGCTTTCGCGCGCGCCCTGCCCTGTCCACATCACGCCGCCATCGGCAAAATCTGAGAACAGGACGCGACTGCCCTGTTGAATACCGATGGTGTTGGAGGTGATGCGTTTCATGCGTACTCGGATTCTATAACTGCAACGTAGCAATGAATTTCGGCGAAACTAGGTTAATTCCGGGTTTATGACGCAGCTATCGCGAAATTTTGGTGTGACTTCCGATTGTTAAACCGCAAACCCGCCGAAATGAAAAGGCCCCGACAAAGCGGGGCCTGATCCATTCTATAACCGCGAGGCTTAGAAGCCAGCGGCGGCGCGCATCGCGACCAGATCGGCCATCGACTTGTCGGCGGCGTCCTTGTCAACCGCAACGGCGGTTGCCTCGGACGCATCAGCGATCAGTTGATCCATCAGCGCGGCGTTCAGCTCTTCCATCGGCACCGCGCGTTCGGCCAGAACCGAGACGCTGGTGGCGTTGATTTCGGCAAAACCGCCAGTGACGACGAAGGATTTGGTGCCTTCGGTCGAGACGATCTTCAACACGCCGGGGCGCAGGGTGGTGATGGTGGGGGCATGCCCCTCCATCGCCGTCAGGTCGCCATCGGCGCCCGGGATTTGCACTTCGGATGCCACAACCGAGGCCAGACGGCGCTCGGGCGACACGAGGTCAAATTGCAGCGTTCCAGCCATGATGCCCCCTTAGGCCGCAGCCGCAGCAAGACGCTGTGCTTTGGCTTTCACGTCTTCGATGCCGCCAACCATGTAGAAGGCTGCTTCTGGCAGATGGTCGTATTCACCCGCCACAACTGCCTTGAACGAGGTAATGGTGACATCCAGCGGAACCTGCACACCGTCAGAGCCGGTGAAGACTTTTGCCACGTCGAACGGTTGGCTCAGGAAGCGTTCCAGTTTACGCGCACGCGCCACGGCGGTTTTATCGTCTTCCGACAATTCGTCCATGCCAAGGATCGCGATGATGTCTTGCAGCGATTTGTAGCGCTGAAGCACCTTCTGCACGTCGGTCGCAACCTTGTAGTGGTCTTCGCCGATGATCAGCGGGTCGAGCAGACGCGAGGTCGAGCCCAGCGGGTCCACAGCCGGATAGATGCCTTTTTCCGAGATCGAGCGATCCAGAACCGTGGTTGCGTCCAAGTGCGCAAACGAGGTTGCCGGTGCAGGGTCGGTCAAGTCATCTGCCGGAACATACACGGCCTGCACGGACGTGATCGAGCCGTTCTTGGTCGAGGTGATGCGTTCCTGCATCATGCCCATATCGGTCGCCAGCGTCGGCTGATAGCCCACGGCGGACGGGATACGGCCCAGCAGAGCCGACACTTCGGAACCGGCTTGGGTAAAGCGGAAGATGTTGTCGACAAAGAACAAAACGTCAGTGCCGGTTTCATCGCGGAACTGTTCCGCCATGGTCAGACCCGACAGAGCAATCCGCATACGCGCGCCCGGTGGTTCGTTCATCTGGCCGTACACCAGTGCGATTTTCGATTTGGACAGGTCTTCCAAGTCGATAACGCCGGATTCGATCATCTCGTGGTAAAGGTCGTTGCCTTCACGAGTCCGCTCACCCACGCCAGCAAACACCGACACGCCAGAGTGTACTTTTGCGATGTTGTTGATCAATTCCATGATCAAAACGGTCTTGCCAACGCCTGCGCCGCCGAACAGACCAATTTTGCCGCCCTTGGTGTAGGGGGCGAGCAGGTCGATCACCTTGATGCCGGTCACAAGGATCTGGCTTTCGGTGGCTTGTTCCGCAAAGCCGGGGGCTTTTTGGTGGATCGAGCGGGTTTCGGTCGCGTTGACCGGACCGCGTTCATCCACAGGCTCGCCGATCACGTTCATGATGCGACCCAGCGTGGCCTTGCCAACCGGAACCTGGATAGGGCTGCCGGTGTCGGTGACGGCAGCGCCGCGCACGAGGCCTTCGGTTGCGTCCATAGCCACGGCGCGGACGGTATTTTCGCCAAGATGCTGGGCGACTTCCAGCACCAGTTTCTTGCCGTTGTTGTCAGTGACCAGTGCGTTCAAAATTGCGGGAAGTTCGCCCGTGAACTGCACGTCAACCACGGCGCCGATGACTTGCGTCACCTTGCCTGCCGCGGCAGCTGCTTTCGGTGCTTTTGCCATGTTGTTTCTCCGGTTCCTTACAGCGCTTCCGCGCCCGAAATGATTTCGATAAGCTCTTTGGTGATCGCAGCCTGACGCGAGCGGTTATAGATCGTGGTGTATTTGGTGATCATCTCGCCTGCGTTGCGGGTCGCGTTGTCCATCGCACTCATCCGCGCACCCTGCTCGGACGCGCCATTTTCCAACAGTGCCGTGAACAGTTGCGTCGCAACTCCGCGCGGCAGCAGATCGGCCAAGATGGCCTCTTCGCTGGGCTCGTAGTCGTAAAGCGCGCTTGCGGCAGTTGCCTCGAACTTGGCGGGGATCACCTGCTGCTCGGTCGGGATCTGGCTGATCACCGACTGGAAGCGGTTGTAGAAGATGGTGACGACATCGCATTCACCCGCTTCAAACCGCGCCAACACGTCACGCGCGATGCTTTGCGCATTAACGTAGCCGACACGTTTCACTTCCGACAGATCGACATGGCCGACCATGTTCGCCGCAAAGTCACGCCGCAACTGCTCGCGGCCTTTTTTGCCGACGGTCAGGATTTTCACGGTTTTACCCGCTGCGATCAATGCGTTGGCCCGCGCGCGGGCAAGCCGCACGATGGTCGAGTTGAAGCCGCCGCAAAGGCCGCGTTCCGAGGTCATCACGACCAACAGATGCACCTGATCGCTGCCCGTCCCGGCAAGAAGCCGGGGCGCGCTGGCTGATTGACCGACCGAGGCTGCAAGCCCGCCCATCACCGCATTCATCCGCTCGGCATAAGGCCGGGCAGCTTCAGCGGCTTCTTGGGCGCGGCGCAGTTTCGCCGCAGAAACCATCTGCATCGCCTTGGTGATCTTGCGGGTATTCTTGATACTCGCGATCTTGTTTTTGAGCGTCTTAAGGCTGGGCATGCGTTATCTCCCCTGCCCCGCCCTTAGGCGAAGTCTTTCGAGAAAGCTGCGATCTCGGCTTTGATGGCTTTCTCCAGATCGCCCGCGACTTTGCGGTCATTCTGGGTGATGTCATCCAGCAAAGCTTTGCCCGGTCCACGCAGGTGCTTCAGAAGACCAGCCTCAAAACGGCCGATGTCCTTGACGGCAACCTTGTCCAAAGCACCGGAGGTGCCTGCATAGATCACGCAGACAATTTCGGCCCCGGTCAGCGGTGCGTATTGCGGCTGTTTCATCAGCTCGGTCAGACGCGCGCCACGGTTCAGCAAAGCTTGGGTCGAAGCGTCAAGGTCGGAACCGAACTGCGCGAAGGCAGCCATTTCGCGATACTGCGCCAGTTCCAGCTTGACCTTGCCAGCCACCGATTTCATCGCGTTGGTTTGGGCAGACGAGCCCACGCGCGAAACCGACAGACCGGTGTTCACAGCAGGGCGGATGCCTTGGTAGAACAATTCGGTCTCAAGGAAGATCTGGCCATCGGTGATCGAGATCACGTTGGTCGGAATAAACGCCGACACGTCGCCGCCTTGGGTTTCGATGATCGGCAGAGCGGTCAACGAGCCCGAACCAAAATCGGCGTTCAGTTTCGACGAGCGTTCCAGCAAACGGCTGTGCAGGTAGAACACGTCGCCGGGGTATGCTTCACGGCCCGGCGGGCGGCGCAGCAGCAGCGACATTTGACGGTAGGCGACGGCTTGCTTGGAAAGGTCATCATAGATGATCAGGGCGTGACGGCCATTGTCGCGGAAGAATTCAGCCATTGCGGTTGCCGCATAGGGGGCAAGGAACTGCAACGGAGCCGGGTCAGATGCGGTCGCAGCCACCACGATGGTGTATTTGATCGCCCCAGTTTCTTCGAGCTTTTTCACCAACTGCGCCACGGTCGAACGCTTTTGGCCGATAGCAACATAGATGCAATACAGCTTTTTGTATTCGTCGTTGCCAGCAGCCTCGTTATACGACTTCTGGTTCAGAATGGTGTCCAAAGCCACGGCGGTTTTGCCGGTCTGACGGTCCCCGATGATCAGTTCGCGCTGGCCACGGCCAACCGGGATCATGGCGTCTACGGCTTTCAGGCCGGTTGCCATCGGCTCGTGCACCGATTTGCGCGGGATGATGCCGGGGGCTTTTTGGTCAGCGATGCGACGCTCGGACGACTCGATCGGGCCTTTGCCGTCGATCGGGTTGCCAAGGCCATCAACGACGCGGCCCAGCAGGCCATTGCCAACAGGCACGTCCACGATGGACTTGGTGCGCTTGACGGTATCGCCTTCTTTGATGTCCTGGTCGGAACCGAAAATAACGATACCGACGTTGTCGACTTCAAGGTTCAGCGCCATGCCGCGGATGCCGCCGGGGAATTCCACCATCTCACCGGCTTGGACATTGTCCAGCCCGTGGACGCGGGCAATGCCGTCGCCCACGCTGAGAACGCGACCAACTTCGGCCACCTCTGCTTCTTTGCCAAAGTTCTTGATCTGGTCCTTAAGGATCGCAGAGATCTCAGCAGCCTGAATTCCCATCACCCAACCTCTTTCATTACATTCTGGAGTGCCGCGAGCTTTGCCTTGACCGAGGTGTCGATCATCGACGAGCCGAGCTTGACGATAAGTCCGCCGATGAGGCTTTCATCAACGGTGGTTTGAAGTTTGACATCTTTGCCAACTTTGGCTTTCAGGCTAGCCGCAAGTGCCTTGGCTTGATCTGCCGAAAGTGCCGTAGCCGAGGTGACTTCCGCCGTCACTTCGCCCTTTTCAGCGGCGATACGGGCGGTCAGATCAGAAACCAGCTGCGGCAGCACGAACAAGCGGCGGTTCGATGCCATCAAAGCGATGGTATTGGTCATCACCGTGGAAAGCCCCATTTTGGCAGCAATCGCCGCCATAGCACTGGCTTGATCTTCGCGCGCCACGACGGGCGAGGCGATCATGCTGGCAAGCTCGGGGCTGGCAGCCAAGGCCGCTCCCAAAGCATCGGTATCGGCCTCTAGCGCTTTAAGACCGTTTTCTTCTTTCGCAATCTCGAACAGGGCCTGCGCGTAGCGCGAAGCGATGCTCAAGGAGATTGAAGCTGGTTCGGACACGTCAACCCTTCCGCTGTTAGGCCCCTCGCGCGGGCCGCATCCGGGTTACAACCCATTTGCGGCGCATACTTGGGGCATGCGTCTTCTCGATTTCGGGCGTCTCTAGCAGACGGTTTGCCATCCCGCAACAGGCAAGGACACTCAATATCCGCGTGCGCGCGTGCGACATATCGGCATGGCGGTTTTGTCGCAGGGCGGCTCGGTTTGGGTGGCAGGCGTTCACGCAGGCTTCACATTTTCGGCATTGCTTTGTTAATCAAGGCGAAACAATCAACGGAGCGGCGGGAATTGCCCCGCAAACTCCTGCAAATGCGACATATTTTTGACAGATTGGTTGACCCGGCTTTCCGCCCGCGTTTACATTTTGGCAATGAGTTTCAGAGTAAGGGGTTAACGCGGTATGGATTTGCTGATTCTCGGATCGTTACTGCTGACGGGCGGCTTGTTGTCCTTGGCGGGGGTGTTTGATGGTGATGATGACAAGGATGAGTCACCCCCCGATGATGTGCATGTCGGCACCGAGGGCGAAGATACACTAAGCGGCGATAGCGGCATCTTCCGTGGCCTGCATGGCGATGATCAGATCACCGTTTCGGGCACCGCAGAGGCGCGCGGCAATCACGGCAATGATACGTTGACCGCCGATGACGACAGCACAGCCTATGGCGGCGAAGGGCAGGATCGCATTGACGCTTCAGGCAACAGCCTCGCCGATGGCGGCAGCGGCGATGACACATTGCGCGCGCATGACACCTCGGTCGCTGATGGAGGTGTAGGGCGTGACTCGATCTATGGCTGGGATGCGACGGTCAGCTATGGCGGCAGTGACGGCGATACTTTGAGGCTTCTTGACACTGCGACGGGCTATGGCGGCGATGGCCGGGATGAGTTGACGGTTTTCGACAACGCCACGGGCTATGGCGGTGCCGGCCCCGATGATATCTCTGCTTCGTCAAACGCCGCAGCTTATGGCGGGGCGGGGAATGATCTTATGATCGGCAGTGGCCATGTTTATGGCGATGATGGTGATGATCGCTTGCGCAACGCCAGCTCCGAAGACAGTTCGCTGTTTGGCGGCGCGGGCGATGATTTGATCCAGACCGGGGCGGGCCATGCCGATGCGGGTGCTGGGAATGACATCATCGAACTCAACTGGGCATCGCGCCACGGCGATTTGGGTGCCGAGCATATCGGACTTACCGTCACAGGCGGCGAGGGCGGCGATACTTTCAACGCCATCGCCAACCTCGCGCAGGATGACGAGGTCTTCGTGATTACTGATTTCAACCCAGCGCAAGATCAGCTTAACTTGGAAATTCCGGTTGAGTTTTCCGGCCAAGAAACGATCGCCAGCACGGCATTTGCCGATCACACCGAAATCACCGTCACCCTGCCCGATATAACGGCTTATATCGATGGCAGTCTGCAAACCGTGGCACAAGTGCTGCACCTGCGGCTGGATGGGGTGATCGACCCCAGCCTATTGACTTACAATGTCGTCTATACATCCGGCCCGCAGAGCTAATCCTGAGGGTTGGCGGCATTCAGCGTCGGCACCGCAGCCCCTACCCCCTCCAACACCCGCAGCGGCTTGCGCACCGCTGCGCCTAAGCCGCCGCGCGTCGGGGCATAGACCTGTTTGGAGGCTTCGACCATCAGCACCCCGCCTGCGAGCCATGGCAGGCGGCGGCCAAAACCCTCCCAGAAATTGGATGTGCCCAGCCAGAACCGGCTTTCCGACGGCGGGGCGAACAGCGAGGTCATTGAACGTTCCGGGGTGAAGCCGTGGGCTTTCAGCTGCGCCTCTAACTGGCCGCCGGAATAGGGGCGGCCAAAGCCGAATGGGGTGCCATCGCGCCGCGCCCAGAGCCCTGCGCGGTTTGGCACCACGAACAACGCCCGGCCACCGGGGCCAAGCACGCGGTGGGCCTCCTCTAGCACGGCGGTGGGGTTGTCGGAGGTTTCCAGCCCGTGCATCAGCACCAAGCGGTCGACATGCCCGGTCGGCAATGGCCACAGGGTTTCCTCACACAGCACCGAGACATTCGCCATCCCCGCAGGCCAAGGCATCACCCCCTGCGGCCCCGGCATCAGCCCGATCACCCGCCGCGCATCCGCGAGATATGGCCGCAGCAACGGCACCGCAAAGCCGAACCCCGCCACGGTCTGCCCCGCCAGCGGAGGCCACAGGCTGACCACCTGATCGCGGATCGCCCTTTGCGCCACCCGGCCAAGCTGGGTGCGATAGTAGAAATTGCGCAGATCGAGGACATCAAGATGCATGGGTGGAGAGTTCCTTCAAGTCTCTGTCGCACTGATAACGCACGCAAACATACCACACTGTCGCAGAACACGTTTTGTTCGATGGCTACGGATAGTATGGATCGTACCAGTCTTTTTCGCGCAACTTAAACACCCAGCTCGACGCCATTTCCAGCGAGCATCGCGCAGCATAAATATTCTTCATCGAGCCCTCTGCATTCTCCGCATAGATCAGACGGCACATCGCTTCGCGATAGCTGCGTTCCGCAACAATCAAGGCTTCAAAAGCCTCCCCTATGGCAATGCCACTTCCGCTGTATAAAGGATCAGGCTCTCGCCAAAACTTCTTTTCTTTTTCCACCAACGCCGCTGCAATCTCATCCCAAACTGTCGCTTCGGCTTGGTAGCAGGTCCATATATCCATTGTGCTTTGGGTAAAGGGGGGCGTCGTGCTGCATTTCTCTGCCGCCTTCCCCACGCAGTTGGCGCTGCGCATATCCAATGATTTGTTGTGATAGCAGGCTTCGACCAACGAGCGATCCAACAGATGATCTGCCCTAGCTGAATGCGAAGTATCCGCTACGGCCCCGCCAGACCCCACGACCAACAGTACCAGCGCGCAGGCCAGTCTGGCCAAAGCAGCAAGGCTTTTCAGATATCTGAGGCCGTAGAAATTGCGCAAATCCAGATGCATGGCGGCAGTATTCCTCGGCGGTAAAATCGCGGCAATCATAGCGGCAAGCGCCCGCATGGCTATGGCCGAAAACCATGGCTGGCCTATTAAGCCGAGCCGGTGTGGCAAGACCACGGAATTTCTCAAATTCCGGCTGGTAGGCCGCCTGATTATTCAGCACTCTGGGGCAAATTTGAAAAGGCTGCCGCTCATGACCCTGGAACTTGTCACCATCCCCTGCCTGAAAGACAATTACGCCTACCTGCTGCATGATGCGGCCAGCGGTGAGACGACGCTGATCGACGCGCCCGAAGCCGCCCCGATCTTGGCCGCGTTGAAGGCGCGTGGCTGGCATCTCGATCAGATCCTGCTGACGCATCACCATTGGGACCATATCGACGGCATAGGCCCGATTGTCGAAGCCACCTCTGCCACTATCCTCGGCGCTGCCGCCGACGCCCACCGCCTGCCGCCTTTAACGCGCGAGTTGGTCGAGGCCGATCAGGTGAAGGTCGGGGCAGAGATCGGCTATGTCATTGATGTCCCGGGCCATACTGTCGGCCATATCGCGTTTTACTTCCCCCAATCAGGCCTGTGCTTCACCGCCGACAGCCTGATGGCCGCAGGCTGTGGCCGCTTGTTTGAAGGCACGCCACAGCAGATGTTCGAAAGCCTTGCCAAGCTGCAACAGCTGCCGCCCGCCACCCTGATCTGTTCGGGCCACGAATACACTGCCGCCAATCTTGCTTTCGCGATCACCGTCGATCCCGACAATGCAGCCCTGCAAGCCCGCATTCGCGCCGTCACCCGCGATCGCTCTGGAAACCGCCCCACCGTTCCGGTCACGCTTTCGGAAGAATTAGCGACCAACCCTTTTCTGCGCGCGCAAGACCCCTATATCAGACAGCATCTGGGTCTGGATGATGCAACAGATGCCCAAGTCTTCACCGCAATCCGCGCGCTAAAGGACAAATTCTGAGTCCTTTCAGCACCGCGCCCATCACAAATTGCATCACTGCCGACAATTTCCGAAATCTTGCTGAAATAGGGCTTGAAGATCGCAGAATAAAACCGATCCTTTACCTTATGAGGCCATGGTTGGATTAGGGCCACCCGCCCGTCCGACCCGCAGGACAGGAGCACGACCAAGTGCCATCATTTTCGACGACCCTCGAACAAGCCATCCACGGCGCATTGGCGCTTGCCAATGCCCGCCGCCACGAACTTGCCACCTTGGAGCATCTTTTGCTCTCCTTGATCGACGAGCCTGACGCTGCCCGCGTCATGAAGGCCTGTTCGGTCAACCTCGACGATCTGCGCAAGACCCTCAATGAGTTTATCGACGACGATCTGTCCACTCTGGTCACGGATGTCGAAGGCTCGGAAGCCGTGCCGACTGCAGCCTTCCAACGCGTTATCCAGCGCGCGGCGATCCATGTGCAGTCGTCGGGCCGCACCGAAGTCACCGGGGCCAATGTGCTGGTCGCGATCTTTGCTGAACGCGAATCCAACGCCGCTTACTTCCTGCAAGAGCAGGATATGACGCGCTATGATGCGGTGAATTTCATCGCCCATGGCGTCGCCAAAGACCCCAGCTATGGCGAAGCGCGCCCGGTCACGGGGGCCGAAGAACACCATCATGAGACACCGAAGGCCGAGGCGGGCGATGCCAAGGAATCCGCGCTGTCGAAATACTGCGTCGATCTGAACGTCAAGGCGATGAAGGGCGATGTTGATCCGCTGATCGGGCGGGAAGATGAGGTTGAGCGCGCCATTCAAGTGCTCTGCCGCCGCCGCAAAAACAACCCGCTGCTGGTCGGTGATCCGGGCGTGGGCAAGACCGCGATTGCCGAAGGCCTGGCCAAGAAAATCGTGGATAAACAAACGCCTGAGATTTTGGCGCATGCCACGATCTACAGCCTTGATATGGGCGCTTTGCTGGCAGGCACCCGCTATCGTGGTGACTTTGAAGAACGCCTGAAAGCGGTCGTCAAGGAAATGGAAGATCACCCCGACGCGATCCTGTTCATTGATGAAATCCACACCGTGATCGGTGCGGGCGCGACTTCCGGCGGCGCGATGGATGCGTCAAACCTGCTGAAACCGGCTTTGGCTGGCGGCAAACTGCGCTGCATGGGCTCGACCACCTACAAAGAATTCCGTCAGCATTTTGAGAAAGACCGCGCTTTGGCCCGGCGTTTCCAGAAGATCGACGTGAACGAGCCGTCTGTGCCGGATGCGATCAAGATCCTGATGGGTCTGAAGCCGCATTTTGAGGAACATCACGACCTGCGCTACACCAATGACGCGATCAAATCGGCGGTGGAGCTGGCGGCGCGCTATATCCACGACCGCAAACTGCCAGATTCTGCGATTGACGTGATTGATGAGGCCGGGGCTGCGCAGCATCTGCTGGCGGATTCGAAAAAGCGCAAATCTCTTGGCGTGAAGGAAATTGAGGCTGTTGTCGCCAAAATCGCCCGCATCCCGGCGAAAACCGTGTCGAAAGATGATGCCGAAACCCTGCGCGATCTGGAAAAAACCCTGAAACGCGTGGTGTTCGGGCAGGATAAAGCGGTTGAATCTTTGTGTTCCGCAATCAAACTCGCCCGTGCTGGCCTGCGCGAGCCGGAAAAACCCATCGGCAACTACCTGTTCGCAGGGCCGACGGGCGTGGGTAAAACCGAGGTCGCCAAGCAACTCGCGTCGTCCTTGGGCGTCAAGCTGCTGCGTTTTGATATGTCGGAATACATGGAGAAACATGCTGTTTCCCGTCTGATCGGCGCGCCTCCGGGCTATGTCGGCTTTGATCAAGGCGGCATGCTGACCGATGGCGTCGATCAAGACCCGCATTGCGTGTTGCTGCTCGATGAGATGGAAAAGGCCCACCCGGATGTCTACAACATCCTGTTGCAGGTGATGGATCACGGCAAGCTGACCGACCACAATGGCCGGACGGTGGATTTCCGCAACGTGATCCTGATCATGACCTCGAACGCGGGTGCTATGGAGCAGTCGAAAGAATCGATCGGCTTTGGCCGCACCGCGCGGACGGGCGAAGATACGGCAGCGATTGAGCGGACGTTCACGCCCGAATTCCGCAACCGTCTGGATGCCGTGATCAGCTTTGCGCGCTTGGGCAAAGAGGTGATCATGGAAGTGGTGACCAAGTTTGTGCTGCAACTTGAAGCGCAGCTGATGGATCGCAACGTCCATATTGATCTGACGCCAGAGGCCGCTGCTTGGCTGGGCGACAAAGGCTATGATGAGAAAATGGGTGCGCGTCCGCTTGGTCGGGTGATCCAAGAATACATCAAGAAGCCTTTGGCCGAAGAATTGTTGTTCGGAAAGCTGACCAAGGGCGGTCTGGTGCATGTCCATGTCAAGGATGGCGACTTGGCTTTGACCTTTGAAGAACCGCAAAAGGCCCGACTGACCGGGCAAAAACCGCCGCTGCTTACGGCGGAATGATCAAGACTTTAATCTTTTCAATGGCCCTCGCCTTCCCGGCGGGGGCCTTTGAATTGGCGTTTCCCGCGGACTGCCGCTTGGGCGATAGCTGTTACATCCAACAATATGTTGATCACGATCCCGGACCGGGCGCAGAAGATTTCACCTGTGGGCCGCTGTCTTATGAAGGTCATGATGGCACCGACATCGCCTTGCCCACGCGCGCCGCGATGCAGGCGGGGGTGAATGTGCTGGCAGCGGCTCCCGGAACGGTGAAGGGGATACGCGACGGCATCGCCGATTTCGCGCCCGTTGTTGCCGATAAAGAATGCGGCAATGGCGTTCTGGTCGATCACGGCGGCGGGTGGGAAACCCAATATTGTCATATGAAACAAGGCTCTGTCCGCGCGCGGGTGGGTGATGCGGTAGATGTCGGCACGGTTCTGGGGCAGATCGGCCAATCCGGCATGGCGGAATTTCCGCATCTGCATCTGTCTCTGCGCCATAACGGGATTGAACTTGACCCCTTCGCGCCCGAAACCCGCGCGACCTGTGGTGCCCCCGGCCCCGGTCTGTGGGATCATGCCCTGCCCTATCAACCCGGCGGGATGCTCGGTATTGGCATCAGTGCGGCAATTCCTGACTATGCGGCGATCAAAGCGGGGCTTGATAGCCCTGCCCTCCCTGGCAGTGCACCCGCGCTGGTGGTTTGGACCTATCTGTTTGGCTTGCAAGCGGGCGATGCGATTTTGTTTCGACTGACCGGGCCGGAGGGCGATATTCTGACCGAGCGCACTGTGATTGAAAAGCAACAAGCGCAGGCGTTTCGGGCGGTTGGTCGGAAGTTGAAAACCGCAGCATGGCCTGCGGGCCAGTATCAGGCGGAGGCGGTTTTGCAGCGGGATGGCGTAGAATTGGGCCGTCAGCAGATCGAGATTACGGTGGGTAAATAGTTAAGAAATGATGAACGCACACCCCGTAACCCCTTGATTTCTTTTAAATCACAAGCCTGTCCACGCGTGGACACTACCTTTCCGTCAGCTTCAACTCAATCCGCCTGTTCTGCGCCCGCGCCTGCGCGGAATCACCCGCAGCGACGGGCTGATATTCCCCAAACCCGGTCGCAGCCAACCTTTGCGGCGGGAAACCAAGCCCGTCCTGCATATAGCGCACCACCGACAAAGCCCGCGCTTGGCTAAGCTGCCAGTTATCCTGAAACGCCCCCGTCCCCGACAACGGCACGTTATCGGTGTGGCCATCGACCCGGATGATCCAATCAATCCCCGGCGGAATTTTCCCGGCCACCTCATCGAGGATCTTCACCACATCGGCAATCTGAGCCTGCCCTTCCGGCGCCAGATCGGCCGAGCCGGGGTTGAACAGAACCTCGGAGGAAAACACGAACCTGTCGCCCACCACCCGCACGCCTTCACGGCCCGCCAAAAGCTGCGAAAGCTGGCCGAAGAATTCGCTGCGAAACTTCGCAAGATCAGCATTCTCGGCCTGCAACCGCACCCGCTCTGCCGCTTCCATTTCGGCGCGCTTTTTCTGTTCCGAGGCGACCTGCGCGAGGGCGGCGTTCAACTGGCTGCCCAAGGCGTCGATCTGCACTTTATTGGTGGAATCCACGGCAGCAGAGGCATCGAGAAGGCCCTGTAATTCCCCCAGCTGCACCCGCAAAGCGGCGATTTGCTGGTTGAGCACCTCGGTCTTGCGGGCGGCTTCTAAGGATTTCGACTGCTCGGCGGTCAGGGCTTGTTGGGCCACGGCCAGCAAGGTGGCGTTTTTGTCGCCTGCGTTTGCCGAACGCGCCGCTTTGGTGTTGGCGGCGGCAAGCAGCGTCAGGGTGTCTTCGGCCTTTTTGCGTTGATCTTCCAGCGCCAAGGTCATCGCGGTCAGTTCGGCATCGGAATTTTTCAGCGTGTCGCGCAGGGCGGCGAGGGCTGCGGAGTCGACCAAGCGCGTCGCCTCGGCCTCGGTGATTTTGGTCTGGGCGGCTTTGAGATCGGCAGCGCTGGCCTCGCCTTTGGCTTTCAGATCGGCGACCAAGGTTTCCAAAGCTTCGCGGCGGGCGGCGGCGAGGCGGGCGGCTTCGGTGCCAGCGTTGATTTCGGTGCGGGCTTTGGCGAGGGCGAGGTCTAGGGCTTGCTTTTCGGTCAGAAGTTTCGCGCCTTTCACTTCAAGATCACTGACTTGCGCGGTCAAAGCTGTGGCCTGCCCGCGTGCAGCGTCGCGTTCTGACAGCAGGTTGGCGACTTGGGCTTCAAAACTGGTGATGCGGGTTTGGGCGGCGGTGAGTTCACCTTCTTTGGTTGCGATTTGGCCCGTCAAAGTGGCGATCAGGGCAGATTGCTGTTCACCTTTCGCCTGCGCCGCAGTCAGATCGCTGGACAAACTGCCCACTTCGCCTTGCAGATCGCTAACCTTTTGCCGCTCCAGCCCCAAGGCATCGGCGAGGCCTGCGATTTGCGCGGTGAGGCTGTCAAGCTCGGTCGATTGGGTGGTGATGGTGTCGCGCAGCACCGATTGCATCACGGTGAAGATGGTCAAAACGAACATCAGCACCATCAACAGCGTGGTGACGGCATCAACAAAGCCGGGCCAGATCATCGCAGAATCGCGTTTGCGGCGCAGCGCCATCTTAGCCCCGCGAAGCCGCGCCGCGCGCCAGCTGGCGGACGGAGGCGGTCAGCGCCGAGATGTCGCCACGCAGATCGGCGAGGCTTTCTTGGCGGCCAGCGGAAATTTCTTCAAGGATACGCAGCAGTTGCACGTCGATCGAGCGCAGGCGCATCCGGCTTTCGGCATCAGAATGCGCGCCGCCTTCGGCACTGGTGAGGGCGGCGATCAGGCGTTCCTGGCCCTCGGCGATGCGGTTCAGCGCTGCGGTTTGGCCGCTTTCGGCATCGGCTTTCTGGCCAAGTTGGGCGACAGCGGCGGTCAGATCGCCCAAGCCCTGCCGCAGATCGCCCAGCCCGCCTTCTAGCCCGAGCAGGCCTTGTTCGACGCCGGAGCGGTTGGCTTCGACCTGCGCGAACAGGCTTTGCATCACTTCGATTTGCTCGGCCAGATGATCCAAAACGGCAGAGGTGACGCCGGCATCGCCGCCCTCGCCGTCACCACTGGAGAAGCCGACGCGGGTGATCGACGACAGCCATTCTTCCAATTCACGCGCGAAACGGTTCTGGCCGTGGTTGGCGAACAGTTCCAGCAGGCCGACAACCAGCGATCCGGCGAGGCCGAGAAGCGAGGAGGAAAACGCGGTGCCCATGCCGCCGAGTTGGCTTTCCAAGCCCTTCATCAGCTTGCTGAACACGTCCATCCCGGATTCACCGGCTTGCGGGGCCAGCGAGCGAATGGTTTCGACGATGGCGGGGACGGTGGTGGCAAGGCCGTAGAAGGTGCCGAGAAGTCCGAGGAAGACCAAGAGGTTGATCAGGTAGCGCGTGATGTCGCGGGCTTCCTCAATCCGGGTTTCCACCGATTCCAGAATCGAGCGCGAGGCGGAAGACGAGATTTGCATCCGTGCGCCACGGCTGCGCAACAGTTGTGCCAAAGGGGCGAGAAGACGCGGGGCTGCGGCGTCTTCAAATCCGGTTTCATGGCGCACAAACCGTTCAATCCACGACACCGATTGGACAAGGGTAAAGACCTGCCAGAAGCAGGTCACCACGCCCAAAGCGAAGACCAGAATGATGAAACCGTTCAGCAGCGGGTTGGTGTCGATGATGCCCAGCACGGTGCGGTGGATCAGCCATGCCCCCGCGCACACAAGCGCCACGGCCAGAAGCATGGTGACAATCTGGCGAATGGGTTGGCTGAAGAAGGTCGACTGCTCGGCCTTGGAAATTTCCATTTAGACGGTTCCGCCCCGATGTTCTGCTCGGCTAAAGCATAGCAGGCGGCGGGCGTCTGCCAAGTAAAACCCTTACAAATTGCGAACTTGTGTGGAAAGCCAAGTCAGATCGGGGTCGGCGATGCCAAGCTCGGCGAGGTGATCAGCGGTCGCGAACAGATAATCGCGGTTCGCACCGCGCCCGCCTGTGGCATGGGCGATGATCTGGGCTTGCTCTGGCAGCGGAAGGTTGCCGCAGTATTGGTCGTGATCGGGGTCGATCACATAGGCTAAGGCATTGATCATGCGGCCATCTGACAGGGTCAGCGGCAGGGTAGCCTCCAGATAGGCCGAGGAAATCAGCTCGCGGTCGCGCAGGGTTTGCAGGGTTTCAGCCTCGGCCCCCGGTGTGACGCGAAAGGCAACGCCATCGCAGATCGCCCCCGGTGCGTGATCTAGGGCGAGGACGAGGCCGGGGGCTTCGACGCTGCCGCGATGGTGGATCGAGCGCATACAAAAGCTGCGGTGCCAATCGGTGGCGCGGGCGATTTGGCGTTCGGCGACGGGAAAGTCCGGGTTCCAGATCAGCGAACCGTAGCCGAAGACCCAGAGCGGTTGTGGTGTTTCTTGGGGTTTTGGCATTGGCTATCCCTTCGTTCGGCTTATGTGTAAGCAGGGCAAAGAACAAAGAAAAGGGGCGAGGATGCGCGCGCTTTTGTGGATCGTGCTGGCGGCTGCGGCGGTTTGGACCGGCTATTGGTGGCTGGGGGCGTCGCAGATTGAGAGCGGCGTCAAGGCGTGGATTGCGGCCCAGCCACCGGGCGTGATGCGTGCGTCAGCCGTTGAGGTGCATGGCATTCCGAACCGCTTTGATCTGACGGTTTCCGATCTACAGCTCGCCGATCCCGCGCGTGGGGTGACGGTCTCCAGCCCGTTTGTGCAAGTCTATGCGATGTCGTGGAAGCCGTGGCATGTGATTGCGGCTTTGCCCTCAGGTCAGGTGATTACGATTCCAGATCAAAAGGTTACGGTAGGGTCTGAAAGTATCCGGGCCAGCGTGCAGGTGCATCCTTCGACCGCTTTGGCGCTGAATGAGTTGGTGGGGGAAGCGGCGGGCGTGAAGCTGGCGTCCGATGCGGGTTGGACTTTGGGGATCAACAGTCTTGCTGTTTCGATGGCCGAGGATGCGACGCGCGCCAACACCTATCGGCTGGGGCTGCGGGTGGCCGAGATCGCGCCGGATGCGGCGGTGTTGCTCGCACTGGCGGCGACGGATTTGCCGGATTTGGTCGATGAGGTGTTTCTGGATGGCCATGCGGTTTTGACAGCACCGCTGGACCGTCAGGCGGCGCAGACCAAGCCGCAGCTGCTGGCGCTGGAGATTGCGGAGACTCGGGTCACTTGGGGGGCGTTGAAATTTTCCGCAATGGGCACGCTGACGGCGGGGCCGGATGGGCTGGCCGAGGGTGAGATTGCGTTGCGGGTGGAGGGTTGGAAGCGGCTGCCTCCGATCTTGGTGGCATTGGGGCTGGTGAAACCGGATGTGGCGCCGACGGTGGAGCGGATGCTGGGGATTGTGGCGCAGCAGGGCGGCGATCTGGAGGTTTTGCAGATCAAACTGATCTGCAAAGATGGCCGGATGGTGCTGGGGCCGCTGCCTTTGGGCGATGCGCCGCGGATGCGGAATGCGGGCGGGGCATAAGTTAGCGGCAGTAGGCCGAACCGCGCCGCTCGGCGGTGTCAAAGTGCAGATGGTCCTCATGATAGCCATCTGATCCGGGGCCAAGTGTGGTGCCAAAGATGCCACAGGCGGCTTTCTGGGCGCGGCGGATTTGTTTGTTAAAGTCGCGCGCCACGGTCCATTCTTTGCCGTCTGAGAAGATAAACCCCGCGATATCAACGGCTTTGCCGCGCCCGTGCTCCGAGATTTTCGCACCCCGGACGTTGTTGCGGCTGCGGCACATGTAGCTGCCAAAGATGTGCAACTGCACCACCTCGCGGTTGCCGAAGGCCGGGGCCATGCCTTCGCGCATCCAGCGTTTCAGGGCGATGGCGGTGTCGCAGTCGATGGTGGCAGGTTGGCTGAACGGGATGCCGTTGATCGCGGTGACGCGGACAGGTTCGGCGATGCCGCAACCTTTGGTGCGTGAGGTGACGGCGGGGATTTCCTGACCACGAATATCAGGATCGCCGCAGACCGAGCCTTTGCGGCTTTGTTTTCTATCGGGTTTTGGGGTGACTTGGGGTTGATCCTCGGCCACTTGGTTGTCGGCTGCCGCCAGATCTTTCGGGCGGGGGTGCGGGCGGGGCATCGCGGCTTGCTCGCTGGTTTCCGGGGCTTTGGCGATTTCCGGCGTGGGCTGAAGCGCGGTTGGCGACGGAGCCAGCAGGCCATCGGGGCGATGGCGGGGGCGCAGGACGGTGGCGGGCGTGGCTTCGGTTTCGGCTGTGGTTTCGGGCGTCGCTGCGACTGCGACGGGGCGCAACACAGGGCGCGGTGAGGTTGTCGGAGCCTCGGCCAAGGCCATCCCGGCGAGTGTTGCGCAGAGCAGCGTCAGGGGGCCAGTGGCCCACATGCTTACGCCTCGCCTACGGGCTTTGTCGCAGCGGGGGCGCGACCGAAATCGGGGGCGGAGGTGTCTTGCCCGGCCTCGATGATGCCGCGACGGATGGCGCGGGTGCGGGTGAAATAATCGTGCAGATGGTCGCCGTCCCCCATGCGGATGGCGCGTTGCAGGACGAACAATTCTTCGGCAAAGCGGCCCAAGATGTCGAGAACCGCGTCTTTGTTGGTCAGGAACACGTCGCGCCACATCGTCGGGTCCGAGGCCGCAATCCTTGTGAAATCGCGGAAACCAGAGGCGGAGTATTCGATGACTTCTGAGTTGGACACTTGTGCAAGGTGATCCGCGACGCCGACCATCGTATAGGCGATCAGGTGGGGGGTGTGGCTGACCACGGCCAAGACCTGATCATGGTGGGGTGGGTCCATCAGGTTGACCTTGGCCCCCATGCCGATCAGCAAGGATTGCAGACGCGCAAGCGCCGCAGGATCGGTTTCGGGTGCCGGAGTCAGCAGCCACCAGCGGTTCTGAAACAGTGTGGCAAAGCCCGAGCGCGGACCGGAATATTCGGTGCCTGCCATCGGGTGGCCGGGAATAAACTGAACGCCTTCAGGGATATAGGGCGCGACGGCGGCGATCACCGCTTGTTTGACCGAGCCTACATCGGTGACGGTGCAGCCGGGGGCCAGATGCGGGCCGATGTCTTCGGCAATCGCGGCCATTGCGCCCACGGGAACGGCAAGCACCACCAGATCGGCACCCTGCACGGCCTCGGCAGCACTGGCGTAGACGTGATCGCAGAGGCCCAGTTCCAGCGCGGTGGCGCGGGTCTCAGCCGATTTGGCATGACCGACGATCTCGCCCGCCAAGCCATTCGCGCGCATCGCATGCGCCATGGATGAGGCGATCAGGCCAAGGCCAATCAGCGCGACACGCTGGTAGATTTGCGTCATTTCACACCCTTGAACTGCGCAATCGCATGGACGACACGGCGGCACGACGCCTCGTCCCCCACGGTGATGCGCAGGCATTGCGGCAGTTTGTAGCTGGCGACACGGCGCACGATCAGGCCCTGTTTTTGCAGGAACAGATCGCAGGCCTCGGCTTCTTCCGGGCTAGCAAAGCGGGCGAGGATGAAATTGGCAAGCGAGGTGTCGGAGGGGATGCCAAGCTCGGCCAAAGCCTGCGCAAGCCATGTCCGCATCCGGGCATTGTCAGTGCGGCAGCGGTTGACGAAATCTTGGTCGCGTACGGCGGCTTCGGCGGTATCAAGCTGGGTGTTGGATAGGTTAAACGGGCCGCGAATACGGTTCAGCACGTCGATGATTTGCTTCGGGCCGTAGCCCCAGCCGATACGCAACCCGCCCAGACCGTAGATTTTGGAAAATGTGCGGGTCATCACGACGTTGGTGCGGGATTCGATCAGGCCAAGGCCTGCGTCGAAGCCTTCGACGAATTCAGCATAAGCGCCATCGAGCACCAGAATGGCTTGCGCGGGCAGGCCATCGGCGAGGCGTTCAATCTCGGCGGCGGAAATCATCGTGCCGGTGGGGTTGTTCGGATTGGCGATAAAAACCAGCTTTGTCCGGCGGTTACAGGCTTTCAGGATCGCATCGACATCGGTGGTGCGGTCGCGCTCGGCGACTTCCACAGGGGTCGCGCCTGCGGCGAGGGCCGAAATGCGATACATCAGGAAGCCGTGTTCGGTGAACACCACTTCATCCTTCGGGCCAGCATAGGCTTGGCAGAGGAAGGTGATGATTTCATCGGAACCGACGCCGCAAATCACGCGGGCAGCATCAAGGCCATGCACGTCGGCGATGGCTTGGCGCAGGGAGGCGTGGTCGGTGTTGGGGTAGCGGTGCAGGTTGTGGACCGAACGCGCGAAGGCGTCTTTGGCTTTGTCAGACGGGCCGAACGGGTTTTCGTTCGACGACAGTTTCAGCACATTGGTCACGCCTGCAATGGCGGCTTTACCGCCCTCGTATAGGGCGATGTCCATGATACCGGGCTGCGGGCGGATTGCGTCGTTCATCGGATTCCTCACCTGTTGGGCGGGTTTTAGCGAGGCGGGGGGTGCAATGCCAGCAACATTTGGCCTATGGCGACACGCAAGGGGCTAGCCCTTGCGTAAATGCCTCAAACCACGCCCCCCTCAGACAGCGAGGAAGTTGGTGAACTGCCACGGGTCATCTTCGTCGCGATCCTCGGCAAAGCGGTTGATGCGGTTTTGCAAGGGCGTCCAGTCGGTATAGTGGCACTCGATGCGGCCAAGGTAGGGGCGCTGCACGTCTAGGCAGCGGGCGTGGTCCATTTCATCGGCTTCGACGAAGCCCATGTGCGGGTTTTCGGCGGTCCAGACCATGGCGGCGAGGACAGCGGAAGTCACCTGCATCCCGGTCGAGTTTTGATAGGGGGCCAAAGCGCGAGCCTCGTCGATGCTGAGGCGCGAGCCGTACCACATCGCGCCCTTGGCGTGGCCGTAGAGGAACACGCCCAGATCGTCGCCGCCGCCTGTGATCTCATCTGCGGTCAGGATGTGTTTGTTTTCAGGAAGTTTTCCTGCGCCGTTGGTCTCGTGCAGCGACAAGATCGCGTCGGGGCATGGGTGGTAGGCGTAGTGGCAGGTCGGGCGATACAGCGCCTTCGGGCCGTCCCAGACGGTATAATAATCCGGGATCGACAGGGATTCGTTGTGGGTCACCACAAGGCCGAATTGCGGGCCAACATCGGGGCACCACGAACGCACGCGGGTATCGGCGCCGGGGCGGTCGATCCAGATCGCATAGCCGGGGCCGGATTTGAATTTGTGGCCGTTGGGGGGCAGCTTTTTCTCATGCGTGCCCCAGCCGAGTTCGGCGGGTTGGTAGCCTTCCGATAGCAGGCCATCGACCGACCATGAGTTGACGAAGGTGCCTTGGGGTTTCGGGCGGGCGGACACTTGCGTGTCACGCTCGGCGATGTGGACGCCATTGACGCCGAGGGTCATGGCGAGCAATGCCCAATCCTGTTGGGTTTTCGGATCGGCTTGCACGCCGGTATCCGTCGCCAGCCGCAGCAAGGCTTCCTTGAACAGCCATGACACCATGCCGGGGTTGGCCCCGCAGCAGGACACCGCCGTCGGGCCGCCGGGGTAGGTTTTGCCCAAGGCGCGGACCTTTTCGCGCAGGGGGTAGTTGGTGCGGTCGGCGTTGGGCAGGGGAGAGTTGAAGTAGAAACCGGGCCAAGGTTCAACGACCGTGTCGATGTATTGCACGCCAAGCTCTTGGCAGAGCTTCATCAATTCGATGCTGTCCACATCGACGGACAGGTTGACGATGAAACCTTTGCCGTTGGGGAACAGACCGCGCAGGGTTTCGGCGAAGTTGGCTTCGGTCAGCGCCAGTTGTAGGTGCTTGATGCCGTGTTCGGCCAGCATGCCCGCGAATTCGCCCGAAGGCTCGATCACGGTGAATTGGTCGCGGTCAAAATCAATGTGGCGCAGGATCAGCGGCAGGGTGCCGCGGCCAATCGAGCCGAAGCCGATCATCACCAAGGGGCCGTCGATGCGGGCGTGGGTTTGGTAGGTCATGCCATCTTCCATGCTTTTGGGGCTCTCAATGCTTGTCGGTCTTGGCGGAAAGCCAATCCATCAGGGCGAGCAGGACGCCCGAGGTCACGAAGGTCAGATGGATGATCACCATCCAGCGCAGGGTGTCGGGGGTGACGGCATAGGCCGAGTCTGGCTTGCCCAAGCCCATGAAGACTTTCAGCAAATGGATGCCTGAGATCGCCACAATCGAGGCGATCAGCTTCATTTTCAGGCCAGAGAAATCGACTTTACCCATCCAGTCGGGGCGGTCATCGCTGGTGATGTCCAGCTTGGAGACGAAATTTTCATAGCCCGAAAACAACACGATCAGCAGCAGGTTGGCGGCAAGGCTGAGGTCGATCAGGGTCAGCACCGACAGGATGCCCTGATCGGCAGTCATCGTCAGCACTTGCGGCGCGTAATAGGCGAGTTCTTTGACAAAAATCACCACCATCATCGCGAGGCTAAGCGCCAGCCCCAGATACATCGGGGCCATTAGCCAACGACTGGCGAACAGGCCGCGTTCAAAGGCGGTCTCAAGGGTGGGTTTGTCAGACATGCTAAGGCTCCGATGGAAAACAAAAGGCCCACCATGATGGCGGGCCTTTATGACAATCTCGCCTCTGCCGAATGGGGCAGAGATTAGTTTTTCGCGTAGTATTCGACGACCAGGTTCGGTTCCATCACGACCGGATACGGAATGTCGCCCAGACCCGGCGTGCGGATGAACTTCACGGTCAGTTTGTTGGTGTCGATTTCCAGATAATCCGGGGTGTCACGCTCGGTCAAAGCCAAAGCTTCGGCGATGATTGCCAACTGACGCGACTTTTCGCGGACGGCGATGATGTCGCCCTCTTTGACACGGTAGGACGCGATGTTGACGCGCTGGCCATTCACGGTGACGTGGCCGTGGTTCACGAACTGACGTGCTGCGAACACGGTCGGCACCAGTTTAGCACGGTAGACGACGGCATCGAGACGACGCTCCAACAGACCCACCAGCATCTCACCGGTGTCGCCTTTGACACGCTCGGCTTCGGTGTAGATCTTGCGGAATTGCTTTTCGGTCAGGTCACCGTAGTAACCCTTCAGTTTTTGCTTAGCGCGCAACTGAGTACCGAAATCCGACAGCTTGTTCTTGCGGCGCTGACCGTGCTGGCCGGGGCCGTATTCGCGCTTGTTCACCGGGGATTTCGGACGGCCCCAGATGTTTTCGCCCATGCGGCGGTCAATTTTGTACTTGGCAGAGGTGCGTTTTGTCATCTCTGATCTCCTTCTTAAGTTACGAAGGGCGTTGTCCTTTGGCCGAGGCCCGACAGGGTTCTTCTTGCGAAGTCCACCAACACCAATGAAAAGCCCCGGACTTTCATCCGGGACTTGGGGGCTTATACAGTCGGCTTAAGCAGAGTCAACCGCTGCGGGCCACTTTATGCTGCCAGTTCATGCCGTAAGATCGCGGCTTCGGAGCCGGAGATATTGCGCCGCGCGTAATCACCGTAAGCGTGCGGGTTATCTGCGATTTCGGGCAGGATATTCAACAGGCCTTCGCGCTGCACCGGATCGACGGTATCGAGCGCGGTGTTCGACGGATGGAAGCTTTCGGTTTCCAACCCATTGGCCCAGACGATGTTGTGCCGCTCCAACAGGATATGCACGTAGGTCACCTCTCGCAGCATATGATCGACGGCGATGGTGGCGTCGTTGACCAGATCTTCGGCGGCGACCAAAACTTCGGACGTGTTGAACAAGGCCTGCGAGGCTGCGCCCTTCACCAGCATCCGGTGCTGGGGTGATACCAAAAGGTCTTCATCCGGGCGGTAAAGGCCCATCGAATTGGCCTTGAACCGGATCGGGCGCAGGTGTGGCATGGCGTAAAGCCGTGCGCCAGACATGCGGCGGTGGCCGGTCCACAAAACCTCTTGCGGGCCGTTGTCGCGGGTCAGGATCATATCACCGCTGCGCAGATTTCGGATTTGCTGCACACCGTCCGGGGTGGAAATCCGGGTGTCAGGGGTGAAACAGATCACGCCCCCCGCCACGCGCGCCCCTGCCCCGGAATGCGTGCGGTCAATCGAGGTGCGCACCACCCACAAATCTTGATCGCAGGGCGGCAGATCGCCGACCAGCATCAACAAATGCGCGCCGGTATCCGGCACCGGAATGATCGTGACCGTAAAGGACTGATGCCCATCGGTGACGATAAAGCCCTGATCTGGAAGATCAGGATAGGGATCTGCCTCAAATTCCGGCTTAACCTCGCCACCCACCGCTACACCCACCAGACGGCGCACCATGCGCGCCGCCCTTTTGCGTAAATCCGCCGCCCCTTCAGCCTGTTCCAAAAGTAGCAACCCCTGAGGACCGTCCACGCGCACGGCTGCACCCGTCCAACGCCATGCGGCGCCTACGCTCAGTAAGTCCAAAGATGCGGCCTTGAGGCCGTCTACTTCTGTTTGTGACCAGGAGATGACGAACGTGCCCAGAGAGCCCGTTTTCATGCCTGTTTGCCTGCTTGTTTTTTGTTTCTTATCTGGAAACGTTAACAGAGGGTTAGCCGAATTCCTATGGTAAAAAGGCAACAAAGCAAGTGAATGTTGCCTCATGCAACTTTGAGTTGAATAGGTGTGCTTAGACCGATTCGATTCTTAGAACTTGAGGTTCAGGTTCAATCCGCCCACCAGTTGACCTTCGGGTTGCTGATCGAATTCTTTGCTCAGATAGCTGACGCCGTAGAACAGCGAGGCTTTCTCGCCCTGCCAATGCACCCCGGCGCGCAGACGTGAGCGGTCTTCGCTTAGGGTTGCCACGCCATCGCTTGGCAGCAAGGCGGAGTCAAATACCCGCGCGATATCGCCGCCCAAAATTAAGCTAACCCCTTGATCACGGGTGCCTTCCACGGCGCGGTAGCGCTGACCCGTGACGGCATCGCGCACCATCAGATCATCGCGGCCCAGGGTGCCGATCACCAGATCACCACCGATGCGCACGAAGCTTTCCACCCCGGCTTGGGCCTGCACGAAGGGGCGCAGCTCAGCCCGATCACCGAGGGCGAATTTGTGGCCCAGTTCGGCTTCCAATGTTGGATAGATGCCATTGCCGATCTGGTTGTCGATCACGGTGGGCTTTTCCAGCCCGACCATGTTGTGAATCCATTTCTGGAAATTGCTGATCCCGGTTTGTGGCCCCAGTAACACCAGATCGCTACCGATGCTGACATCATTGCCGTGCCAGTTGAATTGGGTGTGCAGCCCGAACGACAGTTGTGCCGCATAGCGGCGGTCTGTTGGCGGCGGTGAGACCAGATCTTCGGGCGCTACGATCTGCGCCGAGCCGCGGAATTCGAGAATTTCGCCGGGGGTGGTCGGCAAGCTGCCATCCCAAGAATAGCCCCGAATGCGGCTGACCTGATAGCCACCGGTGCGCCAGCGGTCTTTTTGATCGCCCAAAGCGTCATTGCTGAACATCCGGCCCCAGCCCAGCGTCACCCGATCTTCGGCATGGGCGGGGATAGCGGCGACAAGGGTGGCCGCAATCGCAAGGGTTTTTACAAAGTCCAACATCTCGATCCCCAACTTCGCCGTCTTTTGGCCTATCCTGCCACAAACAGCACTTTTTATCGTTATAGTTTCACTGTCGCCCAAGCGACGCATCTGCTGTTGTTGCATTTGCACTATGGCAAGAAGATGGAAAACATATTCTTAATGGAAAAGAATTTTCGGCGCGAAAGGATGTGAGATGGCCACAGCATTCTACCATGACGAGCGGTGTCTGTGGCATACAGGCGGCGAGCAGGCGCTGTTTCTGCCGGCGGGCGGCTATGTGCAGCCGCCCTCTGCCACCGGATTTGCCGAGAACCCCGAGACGAAACGGCGATTCAAGAACCTGCTGGAGGTGGCGGGGGTTTGGCCGCAACTGGTGGTGCGCTCGGCTGCGCCCTCCAGTCGAGAAGATTTGGTGCGGGTGCATACGGCGGATTATCTTGATCGTTTGCAGGCGATGTCAGATGCGGGCGGCGGCAACATCCCACCGCATTTTGCACCGTTTGGGCAGGGTAGCTATGAGATTGCCTGCTTGTCTTCCGGGCTGGTGAAACAGGCGGTGGAGGATGTGGTGACGGGCAAGGCCGCGCGCGCCTATGCGTTGTCGCGGCCGCCGGGGCACCATTGCTTGCCGGATGCTTCGATGGGGTTTTGCCTACTGGCGAATATCCCGGTGGCGTTGGAAGCGGTACGGGCCAAGCATGGGCCGATGCGGGTGGCGGTGGTGGATTGGGATGTGCATCATGGCAATGGCACGCAGACGATTTTCTATGACCGCGCTGATACGCTGACGATCTCCTTGCATCAGGAAAACTGCTTTCCACCGGGCTATGGTGGAGCGGAAGATCGCGGCACGGGCGCAGGACATGGCGCAAATCTGAACATTCCGCTGCTGGCGGGCTGCGGCCATCGGGCCTATCTTGATGCGTTCGCGCTGTTGGTGGCACCTGCCTTGCGGGCGTTCAAGCCCGATTTGATCGTGGTGGCCTCTGGCTATGATGCCTCTTGCGTCGATCCTTTGGCGCGGATGCAGGCCACATCTGAGACATTTCGGATGATGGCGCGGCAGGTCTGCGGGCTGGCGGAGGAGCTGTGCGGCGGCAAGATTGTGGTGGCGCATGAGGGCGGCTATTCGGATATCTATGTGCCGTTTTGTGGCCTTGCGGTGGTAGAGGAACTTCTCGGCACCCGCAGCCCGGTGATTGATCCGCTGCTGGAGATGTCTGATCTGCAACAGCCGCCCGGTGATCTGATCGCGTTTCAACGGGCAAGGCTGGAAGCGCAGGCGGCGTGGGTTTTCGGCTGATCCTGATCACGAAGGTTTTCCGCCCAAGCCAAAGCACACCCTTCCCTGCGCTAGCTACAGCCTGTATCATAACGCGTGAACGGGCCTGAAGGCGGCCAAGGGCAGAGGCAAAGCCACCAAAAGGTGGGAAAGCGCGAATAATACGCGCAGGGGAGCAGGGCATGACAGGTTTGGCAATGCGGCGTTTAATGGTGGCAGTTGCTGTGGCGGCGGTTTTGAGTGGCTGCCAAGAGGGCAAGGGCCCGCTGGCCGCCAAGGCTCCGCCGGATGGGGCGGCGCAGGGCGCGGTTCCGGCCTCGTCGAAATCGGTCAAGCTAGTGGACCGTGATGTCGAAGACCCGTCGATTTTCCAGACCACCGATCAGGCTTTGTGGGATGGTCGCCCCTCGCTGGGCGGTGTCTGGGTGGCCTCACCCGACGCCAAAGACCCTGAGCGGGTGATCCTGCGCAACACCGCCAATGGCAAATTCGTCATCGGCGCTTTGTTCCGGCGTGAGTTGGACAATCCCGGCCCGAAACTGCAAATCTCGTCGGATGCGGCGGCGGCTTTGGGCTTGCTGGCGGGCGAGCCGGGCAAGGTTTCGGTGACAGCTTTGCGGCGGGAAGAAGCGGCGAAATCCGCACCGGATGCCAACAAACCGATTTTGGACGCGGCAGAAACCGTGGCGACCGAAACGCTCGACCCGATCCCCGGTGCGGCGGCGGCGATTGATCGCGCGGCGGTCAAAGGTGCTAAACCCACCGCGCCACCGATTGCCACCATGCCCGCCAGCGGCAAACCCGCAGCAGCGGCCCCTGCCCCGGCAGCGCCGAAAGCCCCCTCCCAACCCGCCGCCGGCGGCAAAGGTGGCTTGATCCAGATTGGTATCTTCTCGGTCGAGGCCAATGCCAAACGCGCCGCTGATCAGTTGAAAGCCGCAGGCATCGCCGCCGATATCCGCAGCGAGTCTGCCCAAGGCAAAAGCTTCTGGTCGGTGACAGCGCGCGGCGACAAGGCCCTGATGGCGAAAATCAAGCAGGCGGGGTTCAAGGACGCCTACTTTCTGAAAGGTTAACCCAATGATCTACCGTTTGTTTTCCGCAGCTGCCCTGTTTCTGATCGCCTGCCTTCCGGCACAGGCGTTCGAGACCAGTGCAAAATCGGCATGGGTTTACGATGTCACCACCCATACCGTGCTGATGGACAAGAACGGCGAAGCGGCACTGCCACCCGCCTCGATGTCCAAACTGATGACGGTGGAAATGCTGTTTCAGGCGCTGAAGGATGGCCGCGTCCAGATGGACACCACTTTTGGCGTCTCGGCGGAAGCGATGAAGTTCACCGAAATGAACGGCTCGACGATGTTCTTGCAGCGCAACGACCGTCCGACGGTCAGCGATCTGATCCAAGGCATGATCGTGAATTCGGGCAACGACGCCTGCACCGTTGTCGCCGAAGGGCTTGAGGGCAGCGAGGCCGAGTTTGCCAAAAAGATGAATGAGCGGGCCAAAGTTTTGGGGCTGGAAAATTCAACCTTCGCCAATTCCTCGGGCTGGCCGGACCCAAATCAACGGATGAGCATGAAGGATCTCGGCCTGCTTTCGGTGCATCTGATCACCACTTATCCCGACCTGTATCCGGTGTTTTCGCAAACCGAGTTCAACTATAAAAACCGCGCGCCGGCCAATGCCAACAACCGTAACCCTTTGCTTGCTTTGGGGATTGGCGCGGATGGGTTGAAGACGGGTCATACCGAAGAGGCCGGGTTCGGCATGGTCGGTTCGGTCAAACAGGGCGAGCGGCGGATCGTGTTTGCGATCTCGGGCATGGCTTCGGCGGAAGAGCGCGCGAAAGAAGCCGAGAATATCGCCAACTGGGCGTTCCGGCAGTTTGCGCTGAAAACCGTGGTGAAAGCGGGCGGCGAAGTGGCGCAGGCGGCGGTGTTTATGGGCGAAGCCGCCAGCGTGGCTTTGGTGCCCGCCGAGGATTTGCGGCTGTTGATCCCGGCAGGGGCTGCGGCAGGTTTGCAAGCCGAAGTCAGCTACACCGGGCCGATCAAAGCGCCGGTTGTGAAGGGCACGAAGCTGGCCGAACTGGTGGTGCATCTGCCGGATATGCCTGATCACCGGATCGATCTGGTGGCAGGCAGCGATGTTGGCGCTGGCGGGTTTATGCAGCGGTTGACCACTGCGGCGCTGAAGCTGCGCGCCGATTATATCGGCACGCCTGCTAGCTGAATGGTGGGAGTTTTCCTTTCGTTTGAAGGCATTGACGGCTCTGGCAAGTCGACGCAAGCGCGGCTATTGGCCGAGGCTTTGCGCGCGCAGGGCCATGTGGTTTGCCTGACGCGGGAGCCGGGCGGATCGCCAGGCGCCGAAGAAATCCGCCGTTTGGTGTTGGAAGGCGATGCAGATCGCTGGTCAACCGAGACGGAACTTCTGCTGTTCACCGCAGCACGCCGCGACCATCTGGAAAAAACCATCCGCCCCGCTTTGGCGCGCGGCGAGGTGGTGATTGCGGATCGTTTTGCGGATAGCTCGCGGATTTATCAGGGCCTGACCCGTGGTGATTTGCGCGACACGGTGGACCGTCTGCACGCTTTGATGATCGGGGTTGAGCCTGATCTGACCGTACTGATCGACATCGACGCAGGCGAGGGTTTGGCGCGGGCGGTGGCACGCGCAGGCAAAGAAATGCGCTTTGAAGACATGGGCTTAGCCGTGCAACAAAAAGCCCGCGATGGGTTTTTGGCGCTGGCACAGGCACATCCGGCGCGGTTCCGGGTGATTGCTGGCGCGCGTTCGGCTGAGGCGGTGGCAGCGGATGTGCTGGCCGCCGTTCTGGCCCGGCTATGAGTATCTGATATGCCATCCGTATTTTTAGGAGATTTTCCAGAACCAGATGTAATTGTAGGTGCGCCCCACCCGCGTGAAACAGTCTCAGTTTTTGGCCACGAGCAGGCGGAATCTGATTTTCTGACTGCCTTCAATTCTACGCGCCTTCATCATGCTTGGTTGATCTCCGGTCCTAAAGGGATTGGGAAGGCTACGTTTGCTTGGAAGGTTGCTAGATTTTTGCTCGCCACTCCACCCGATGATGGTGGCATGTTCGCGCCAAGCAAACCGCTGAGCCTTGATATCAGTTTTGACAATCCGATTGCAGCAAAGATGAGAGCGCTTTCTGAACCAAGTCTTTACTTGCTACGTCGCGGCCTAAACGACAAAGACGTTGCACCAGCCACGCAACTTCTGATCAAAGAAGTTCGATTGCTTAAGCATTACTTCAGTCTATCGGCAACAGACGGCGGGCGGCGTGTCGCTATTATTGATAACATTGATGAAATGAACGTGAACGCTGCAAACGCATTTCTAAAGCTACTTGAAGAGCCCCCTACAGCAGTAACTTTCCTAATCATTTCTCATCGACCATCAGGTTTGTTACCAACAATCCGCTCGCGCTGCCGCGAGCTTCGACTTAGCCCCTTAAAACCATCTGCATTGCTTAATGCCCTCACACAAGCGGGCGGCGAGGTCGCCCCAGAAGATCGCACTGCGCTTGCCGAACTGGCAGGCGGCTCGGTCGGCGAGGCGTTTCGGATGACCAATCTCGACGGGTTAAAACTCTACGAAACCCTGATCCGGCTGTTTGGCACCCTGCCCCGGCTGGACCGCCCCCGCGCGCAAAGCTTGGCCGAGGCAGGCGCGGGCAAAGGCGCGGAAGCGCAGTTCGAGCTGATCGTCACGCTGCTGGATTTGTTCTTGGCGCGGCTGGCAAGGGCGGGCACACTACAAACTCTGCCCCCAGAAGCTGCCAAAGGCGAAGGCGATCTGATCGCGCGCCTCTCGCCCACCCCAGACCACGCCCGCAGTTGGGCCGATGTCGCGCAACATTTGGGCCTGCGGGCGCGGCGCGGCAAGGCGGTGAACCTTGACCCTGCCGCGCTTCTGATGGATATGGTTCTGCATATAAACGAGACGGCGGCAGAGCTTGCCTAGAGGTGCGGAATGGCTTTTGAGATCGTAGACAGCCATTGCCACTTGGATTTTCCCGACTTTAGCGACGAACTCCCCCAGATCATCGCGCGCGCGCATGAGGCTGGCGTCAGTCGCATGGTGACGATCTGCACCAAACTGCACAATCTGCCCAACATCCGCGCCATCGTCGCCGCCTATCCGTCGGTGTTCTATGCCGCAGGCGTGCATCCGATGTCCGCCGCCGAACATGCGCCCGTAACAGTGGCCGATCTGGTGGCACTCGCAGCCGATCCGAAATTCGTTGGGATCGGCGAGACTGGCTTAGACTATCACTACACCGCAGAAACTGCTGAAATCCAAAAGAAATCCCTGCGTGTGCATATTGAGGCAGCACAGGAAACCGGCCTGCCGCTGATTATCCATTCCCGCGCGGCTGACGATGATATGGCCCGCATTCTGGCGGAAGGCATGGCGTCAAAACCCTATTCCTGCGTTATGCACTGCTTCTCATCCGGCGAGCCTTTGGCCCGCGCCGCCCTAGATATGGGCTTTTATCTGTCCATGTCCGGCGTTGCCACCTTCCCCAAATCGCAAGAGCTGCGCGACATCTTCTCACGCGCGCCGCTGGACCGCATCCTTTTGGAAACCGACAGCCCCTATCTCGCCCCGCCCCCCCATCGCGGACGCCGCAACGAGCCTGCCTATACCGCCTTCACCGCCAAAATCGGCGCGGGCGTCTTCGGCGTCACCGAAGCAGAATTCGCGGCCGCAACCACCGCCAACTTTGACAGCCTGTTCACCCGCGCGGCCACAAAGGCCACCGCATAATGGCAACGATGCGCTTCACAATCCTCGGCTGTGGCTCATCGGGCGGCGTGCCGCGCTTGGGCGGCGATTGGGGCGATTGTGACCCGTTGAACAAGAAGAACCGCCGCCGCCGTTGCTCGGTGTTGGTGGAGCGGCTGGCGGGCGATGCGATCACCCGCGTGCTGATCGACACCTCGCCCGATATGCGCGATCAGCTGCTGGACGCCGGGATTGGCACGCTCGACGGCGTGGTGTTCACCCATTCCCACGCCGATCACACCCATGGCATTGATGATCTGCGCCAGATCGTGTTCAACATGCGGCAGCGGCTGGCGGTCTGGGCCGATCATACGACGCAAGAGGCGCTGCTGGCGCGCTTCGCCTATGCGTTTGTGCAGCCGGAAGACTCGCCCTACCCGCCGATCCTTGATCTGCACACCATTGCGCATGGGGCTTTTGAGGTGCCGGGGCCGGCTGGCCCGA
Source organism: Pseudomonadota bacterium (assembly GCA_040387915.1). GTDB lineage: Bacteria > Pseudomonadota > Alphaproteobacteria > Rhodobacterales > Rhodobacteraceae > Cypionkella. Next base: position 96,459 of record JAZKCV010000002.1, on the reverse strand, counting down.
TCAGCTTCACGCCGATGCTGGTCGATCACGGCTCGATGGAGGCTTTGGGGTTTCGCATTGGAGACGTGGCTTATATCCCCGATGTGGTGGCGATCCCGGACGCAGTTTGGCCGCAACTTCAAGGACTTGATTGCTGGATCATCGACGCCTTGCGCCGCAAACCGCATCCGACCCATGCGCATCTGGCGTTGACGTTGGAGTGGATCAACCGGGTGCGTCCGGCACAATCCGTGATCACCAATATGCATTTGGACATGGATTACGACACGCTGACCCGCGAACTGCCCAACGGCGTACAACCCGCCTTTGACGGCATGGTGCTGAGCTTTGAGAACGTCGCATGAGCGCCCTTCTTGACGTTATCCTGCCGGTCTTCCTGCTGATCGGTTTTGGCTATGCGGCGGCACGAGCCAAGTGGTTCAGCGACTCGGCGGTTGATGGTGTCATGCGCTATGCGCAAAGCTTCGCGCTGCCCGTGCTGCTGTTCAAAAACGTAGCAACGCTGGATCTGAGCACCGCTTTCACCCCCGGCCTGTTGATATCCTTCTACACCGGGGCCTTCGTCTGCTACGCTTTCGGCTTTTGTGTCGCGCGCTTTGGCTTCACCCGGCCACTGACCGACGCCGTCGCCATCGGTTTCGCCTGCACCTTCTCAAACTCACTATTGCTGGGGGTGCCGATCACCGAGCGCGCCTATGGCACTGCGGGGTTGGCGGGAAATTTCGCGATCATTTCGATCCACGCACCGCTGATTTACACCTTTGGCATCGTGTTTATGGAATGGGCGCGCTCGCGCGAGGCGGACAGCCGCAGCCATGCTGATTTGGCACGGCAGGTGCTGCGCGGGGTGTTCACCCAGCCGCTGGTGGTGGGGTTGCTGATCGGGTTTGCGGTGAACTTGAGTGGGGTGCCGCAGCCGGGGTTCTTCATGGCGGCGATTGATATGATGGCGAAATCGGGTCTACCAGCGGCGCTGTTTGGGCTTGGCGGGGTGCTGCTGCGCTACCATCCAGAGGGTGACAAGGGGCTGATCGCTGTGGTGTGCTTTGCCTCACTGCTGCTGCATCCGGGGATTGCTTACAGCTTAGGGCGTTGGAGTTTTGGCTTGGATGTCAACGGTTTGCGATCGGTCACGGTGACTTCTGCGATGGCTCCGGGGGTCAACGCCTATATGTTTGCCAGCATGTATGGCGTCGGCAAGCGCATCAGCGCCACGGCGGTGTTGGTGGCGACAGGGCTGTCGATCTTCACCTCTTGGGGCTGGCTGCATATTTTGCCATAGCGCGCCGATTTCCGTGACGGAAATCGTGTACGAATTCCGGGTTCGGAATTCGACTTATTTGACGCCGCGTGCGTGGAAGATGAAGCCGAGGAAGTTCAGCAGGATTTGGGCGGCGAGGATGCTCGTCGATTGCGTGGGGTCATAATCGGGGGCGACCTCGACCAGATCCATGCCGACAACCTCATGGTTTTTGGCGACCGCTTGCAGCATTTCCAACACTTCGTAATATAAGAAACCGCCATGGCTGGGGGTTCCCGTGCCGGGGGCGATTGAGGGACAAAAGCCGTCTATATCCAGCGTCACATAGACCCGCGCGCCTTTTGGGATGCGGGCGACGACGGCTTCTGGCCCCAAGGCGCGGGCTTGGCGGACCGAGAGGATATCGGTGCCCATCGCGCGCGCGGCCTCGTAACCCTCGCGTGAGGTCGAAGATACGTTGCGGATGCCAACTTGTGTGAGGCCCGTGACATAGGGCTTTTCCGCCGCCCGCCGCATCGGCGAGCCGTGGCCGACCTTGACGCCGTGGCGCTCATCGACGAAATCCAGATGTGCGTCGATCTGGAAGATGTGAATATCTCCGTGGCCCTCAAACGCCTGAATACAGGGGATATTCACCGAATGATCGCCGCCGATCACCACCGGAAGCGCGCCCGCTGCCAGCATCGCCTCTACCCCGGTGCGGATATTGTCGTGGCTGCGGGTTGTGTCGGTGTGGATGATATCAGCGTCGCCAATATCGACGATGCGGACGGCGGCGGGCAGATAGGTGCAGTCATCTTCGTGATCGTAGGCCCCGGCATGGCCGAAACTGAACAGGGTTGAGGCTTCGCGCACCGAGCGCGGACCAAAGCGCGCACCAGCGCGGAACTGCGTGCCAAAGTCGAAGGGTGCCCCCATCACGGCAACATCGGCGTCGATCTTGGACCAGTCTTCGACATAGGGGCGCTTGCCGAAGGTCGCGATGCCGACGAACGGCAGATTCAGCCGTCCGGTGTCATAGGTGTTGGCCATGATATTTCCTAGTGGGGGGTGACGCCGCGCAGGCGTTCCGAACGGCGGCGCAGGAGTTCAACGGTGGCCAGCATGGCGATGGAGACGATCACCAGAATGGTCGCCACCGCCAGAATAGCTGGGCTGATCGCCTCGCGGATACCGTTCCACATCTGGCGCGGGATGGTTTGCTGATCGGGGCCTGCGATGAACAGCACGGCGACGACTTCGTCAAACGAGGTGACAAAGGCAAACAGTGCGCCAGAGATCACGCCCGGCAGGATCAAGGGCATGATCACCTTGAAAAACGTGGTGCGCGGGTTGGCGCCAAGGCTGGCGCTGGCGCGGATCAAGGATTGATCAAAGCCCGACAAAGTGGCGGTGACGGTGATGATCACGAAGGGGATGCCGAGGGTGGCGTGGGCCAGAATGATGCCGAGATGCGAGTTGGCAAGGCAACCTTTGGCGGACAGGAACGGCGACAGCAACCAGCCCAGCCAGTTGTCGGGCGAGATACAGGCGCTGGAGTAGAAGAAAAATAGCCCGGTGCCGATGATGATGATCGGCACGATCATTGGCGAGATCAGCAGCGCCATGATCAGACGGCGATACGGCATCTCTGGCCGCGACAGGCCCAAGGCGGCGGTGGTGCCCAGAACGGTGGCGAGGATGGTCGCCCACATGCCGATCCACAGCGAGTTTTTCGCGGCTTTCACCCAGGTAGCCTGCTCCCACACCATGCCCCACCAAGTGCTGTCGCGCACAGCGTCCTCGGGGGCATTGACGCCCAAGGTCAGCAAAGTGTCATACCAGCGCAAGGAATAGCCTGACGGATCAAGTGCCAACATCTTGTGCGTGAACGAGAAATACGGCTCGACGTTGAATGACAGCGGAATGACAATCAGGATCGGGGCGACCAGAAACAGGAAGATCAGCGCGCAGAGTGTGCGGAAAGTGTAGTACCAGACGCGCTCTAGCGGCGAGGCATAGACGGGAAGGGCCATGTGTATCTCCTCAGCCGAGTTTCAAGCGGTCGATGCCGATAAGGCGATCATAGAGCCAATAGAGCAGCAGCACGGCGGCGAGCAGAATTGCGGCGAGCGCTGCGGCCATCGACCAGTTGGCTTTGTTCATGTGGAAGCTGATCAGGTTGGAAATCAGCTGACCATCCGCGCCACCGACCAAGGCCGGGGTGATGTAGTAGCCGACCGCCAGAATGAACACCAACAGCGAGCCTGCGGCGATGCCCGGCAGGGTTTGCGGCAGATAGATGCGGCGGAAGGTGGTCCAGCTGGTGGCCCCCAAAGAGCGGGCGGCACGGGCGTAGCTGGGCGGAATCACCCGCATCACCGAATACAAAGGCAGCACCATGAACGGCAGCAGGATATGCGTCATCACGATGATGGTGCCGGTTTGGTTGTAGATCATCCTGACGCGACCATCCTCGCCGAACACGCCGATCCAGACCATCAAGTCATTGATAATGCCCTGTTCTTGCAGAATGGCGATCCAGGAACTGGTGCGCACCAGCAGTGAGGTCCAGAACGGCAACAGCACCAGAATCATCAAAAGGTTCGACTTTGCCATCGGCAAAACCGCCAGCAAATGCGCGATCGGGAAAGCCAGCAGCAGGCAGGCGACGGTGATCACGATCGACAAAACGAAGGTTTTCACGAACAGATAGACATAGATGCGCTGGTTGTCTTCGACCCGCACCAAGCTGTCATTGGCGTCGCGTTTCAGATCAGCAGAGACCATGTAGAAATCCGAGGTATAGGCCGAGGCTGCGTTGCGCATCGCCACCCAGACCAGCGGATCAGCCCACATTTTATTGCTGGCGATCAGCGCGTCTTTATAGGGCGGTTGCATGGTTTCAGCACTGCGCGCGGCTGATTTGAACACCGAAATCGTGCCGGGCACGGTGTAGTTGATCCGGCTGCCCGCAGCACCTGCGGTCTTGTCTTTTTGCATCTGCTTCAGGTCAGTGACCAAAGCGGCATAGGCGTCTTCGGGAATATCAGCCGTTGCGGGATGGTGGTTGAACCATGCCACCAGCGTCGGCGCGTTGGCAGAGAAGCCGTCATGATTGACCGAGCGTTCCAGCATTTTCAGGATCGGCACGATGAAGGTCAGCACCACGAAGGCCAGAAGCGGCAGCACCAGAAAGAACGCGCGCCATTTGGCCTTGCGTTGTGCGAGGGCCAGCGCCGATTTCAGCGGGCGACCGTCTGCGGTGCGCAAAATTTCGGGGGCAGCGGTCAGATCAACCATCGGTCATCCTTGAAGGCTAGCGGTCTGGATAAACAGCTCAAGCGCAAGCCCGAGGTGAAATCGGGCGCGCGAAGGGGGAGAATACCGGGCGCGGCTTCACACCGCGCCCGGAGTTCAGATCAGTTTGCCGCAAGCCATGCGTTGAAGCGGTCGTTCAACTCTGCGTCATGGTCGACCCAGAATTCAAACGACGACCCCAAAGCATTCGCCATGTTCTCCGGCGCTGTCGGAACGTTCGGACCCATCAGGGTCTTGCCGTCTTTGTACATGATCGGGGTGGCGTTGGCCGATTTACGCGCCGGACCGTAGGAGATCTGGGTGGCTTGCGCCTGCATACCTTCGGTCGAAGTTGCATATGCAATGAACTTCAAAGCGTCGTCCTTGTGCGGCGCGCCCTTCGGGATCACATACATTTCGTTCTCAAAGGTTTGCGCATCCCAAACGATTTGGAACGGTTTGCCTTCGCCGATAGCCGCGTTGAAAATCCGGCCGTTGTAGGCCGAGGTCATCGCGACTTCGCCGTCAGCCAGCAGTTGCGGCGGCTGAGCGCCAGCTTCCCACCACACCACGTCTTTTTTGATGGTGTCGAGTTTGGCAAAGGCTTTGTCGACACCTTCCGGGGTCGCCAAGGTCGCATAAACGTCAGCCGGAGCCACGCCGTCTGCCATCAGAGCGAATTCCAGAACGGCTTTCGCGCCCTTGTGCAGGCCGCGCTTGCCGGGGAACTTCGTCAGGTCGAAGAAGTCAGCCGCAGTTTTCGGGCCTTCGGGGAACTTGGTGGTGTCATAGGCGAAAACGGTGGCCCAGATGTCGGTCGACACGCCGCAATCGGTGAGAGCGCCCGGCAGGAAGTCGTCAACAGCGGCAACGCCGTCAGCGCCTGCAGGCAGAGATGCTGGGTCAATCGGCTCCAGCACGCCTTCGTCGCACAGGCGAATCGCATCGGCATATTCCACCGAAGCCACGTCCACGGTGACGTTGCCAGCCTCGACCATAGCTTTGATCGGGGTGGCGGGGTTGTCGCTGTCGGTCATCGTGGTGGCGATGCCGGTCTTGGCAGCAAACGGCTTGACATGCGCTTCGGTCTGCGCCGCGCCATACGAGCCACCCCAAGACATCACCACGACATCGGCCTGAGCGGCAAATGCGATGGTGGTCAGGGCGGTGGACAGAACGAGAAGTTTCTTCATTGACGACTCCCAGGTTGGATAAGGACGTTTGTTAAGAGGCCGCGTCCCTGCGGCCGCCCCTTTTGCAGGGGATCACATTGGATCAAGCGCGCGGGCGTCTTGCGGCGCCCAGCCGATCTTGATCTTCTCGCCCGGAGCCAGCATCCGCTGCCCCAAGGTATTGCGCGATTTGATCACGAATTCATCCGATCCCGCAACACGCAAACGCGTGCGGAACATGTCGCCCATATAGATAAATTCCATCACTTCGGCGTCGATGGTATGCGCGCCTGCGGGCATCGCCTCGGGCTTATATTCCACCCGCTCGGGGCGGATCGACACCAAGGTTTTTGCGCCCTTGGTCGAGACGTTGACAGGGGTTGCATCAATCACTTCGCCAGTTTCCAGACGCACGGTGCATTTGCCGTCGCCGATGGATTCGATGGTGCCCGGCAGTTTGTTGTTCTCGCCGATGAACTGCGCGACGAAGCTGTTGTCGGGGCGTTCATAGAGGTCAGACGGGGTCGCAAGCTGCTGGATGCGTCCATCGTTGAACACGGCGACGCGGTCTGACATCGTCAAAGCCTCGCCCTGATCATGCGTCACATAGACCACGGTGATGCCAAGGCTTTCATGCAGGTGTTTGATTTCAAACTGCATATGCTCACGCAGTTGTTTATCCAAAGCGCCGAGGGGTTCGTCCATCAGCACAAGGCTGGGATCAAACACCAAGGCGCGCGCCAAAGCGATCCGTTGTTGCTGGCCGCCCGAAAGCTGCGCGGGGCGGCGGTTGATGAAGCTGTACATCTGCACCATGTCTAGTGCGCGTTTGACTTTGGCCTCACGCTCCGCCTTACCCATGCCGCGCACTTCCAGTGGGAAGGACAGGTTTTCGCCCACGGTCATATGCGGGAACAAAGCGTAGTTCTGGAACACCATGCCGATGCCGCGCTTATGCGGTGGCACTTCGTTGATATTGGTGCCGTCCAGCATGATCCGGCCATGCGTTGCGGTTTCAAACCCGGCCAGCATCATCAGGCAAGTTGTCTTGCCCGAGCCTGATGGCCCCAACATCGTCAGAAACTCACCTTTGCCAATCGAAAGGTTCAGGTCTTTGACGACCAATGACACGCCATCATAGCTTTTCTGCACGTGCTCAAAAGCGACGAAAGCGTCGTTCGGGCTGGTTGAAACCACGCCAATCTCCCCATGTATCCGGCAGTTTTCCTGCGCTTGTCCTATACGCTTACGGCAATGGCCCGGTGGATGGCAATTCCCGATTACGCTGCGGGAAGGTTGCATGGGCAAACTGGTTCAATCGGGCATTTTGCGCCCTGTTTGCCGCTTAGAACGGCAGTTGATGAACGAAGTGGCAGTCGGATCGGCTGCAGGCATTGCGAAGTTGCGCGGGATTGCGGCGGAATCATTTGCAGGCTTAGCGCTAACTGATTCCCCGATCCGCCGCTTTAAGGGGGTGTCGTGGCAAAGCTGCGCGTCTGCACTCGTCGTTTTGGTGCGGGAACGCGACATCAGCAGGTCAAACGCTGCGACAGATGTTGATGTTGAGAGTTTTGGCAAGCTTTGCGCTTTAACCACCTTGCCGGATTGGTGCGGATGAAAAGACTCGAACTTTCACTCCGATTAAAGAACAGCGACCTCAACGCTGCGCGTCTACCAATTCCGCCACATCCGCACTTGATCCGGCAAGGTGGCGGTTATGTAGCCGCAGAGTGCCGCGATGAAAAGGGGGATTCTGCAGGGATTGATCCTTGCGGGCGAGAGCGGTTGCTTTTCGGCGCGGCCCGCGCCATTTGTGACGTGACGGAGAAGGAGAGCGCCGATGAATCCCGTGCAATGGCAGCATCTTCCGGGGCTTGCGCCCTATGCGGAAACCTTGGTCGCGATGGAGGCCCGCGCGGCGGCTATTGCTGCAGGAGACGCGCCCGAGGCGGTCTGGCTGCTGGAACATCCGCCGCTTTATACGGCTGGCACCTCGGCCAAACTGGATGATCTGACCGATCCAGACCGCTTTCCGGTGTTTCAGGCGGGGCGCGGTGGCCAATATACCTATCACGGCCCCGGTCAGCGTGTGGCCTATACCATGCTCGATCTGAACCAACGCGGCCGTGATGTGCGCAAATTTGTCTGCGCGCTCGAAGGCTGGGTGATCGCCACATTGGCCGAGTTCAACGTCAAGGGCGAACGGCGTTCGGGCCGTGTTGGCGTTTGGGTGGTGCGTCCCGATTTGCCCGCCAACCCGGATGGCAGCCCGCGCGAGGATAAGATCGCGGCCATCGGGGTGAAGCTGCGGCGCTGGGTGTCGTTTCACGGCATCTCGATCAATGTCGAGCCGGATCTGGCGCATTTTTCCGGCATCGTGCCCTGTGGCATTGCAGATCATGGCGTGACCAGTTTGGTCGATCTGGGCCTTCCGGTGAGCATCGCGGATCTGGATGCGGCGCTGCTGAAAACCTTTCCGCGATTCTTCCCGTGACCTCTGCGGGGTATAGACTCCGGTACAGCGGGGATAACCTTGCAAAACACTCGGTTATTTCCAGCGCTTTATCGCGGGTAATCGCTGTCGCATCCCAGCGCCACAGCAGGAAAATTTGACGCAGATCAAACTCTGACATTGCCCTGCCCCCAGCCTCAATCTAGATACGTCTTGTAATCCGGCATGGGCCTCCCATGCGCGGACAAGAATGCAACGAACTAGAATCTAACGATAACGGGAGACGCCAATGGCCGACGCAGCCATCCATGGCCACGACCATGAGCAACGCAGCTTTTTCACGCGCTGGTTCATGTCGACGAACCATAAGGATATCGGGATCCTCTATCTGTTCACCGCAGGCCTTGTTGGCCTGATCTCGGTGATCTTTACCGTCTACATGCGGCTCGAACTGATGGAGCCCGGCGTGCAGTACATGTGCATGGAGGGGATGCGCCTTGTCGCGGATGCCGCCCGTGAATGTACGCCGAACGGCCACGTTTGGAACACCACCGTCACTGCGCACGGCATCTTGATGATGTTCTTCGTGGTGATCCCGGCTTTGTTCGGCGGTTTCGGCAACTACTTCATGCCACTGCAAATCGGCGCGCCGGATATGGCGTTCCCCCGGATGAACAACCTGTCCTACTGGATGTATGTCGCGGGCACCTCGCTGGCGGTGGCTTCGGTGTTCTCGCCATCAGAGGGCGGTCAGCTGGGTTCGGGCGTGGGTTGGGTGCTTTACCCGCCGCTTTCGATCAAAGAAGGCGGCTATTCGATGGACCTTGCGATTTTCGCGGTCCACTTGTCAGGTGCCTCGTCGATCTTGGGTGCGATCAACATGATCACCACCTTCCTGAACATGCGCACGCCGGGGATGACCCTGCACAAAGTGCCGCTGTTCGGCTGGTCGATCTTTGTGACCGCATGGCTGATCCTGCTGGCGCTGCCGGTTCTGGCGGGTGCGATCACCATGCTGCTGACCGACCGCAACTTCGGCACCACGTTCTTCGATCCGTCAGGTGGCGGCGACCCGATCCTGTATCAACACATCCTGTGGTTCTTCGGCCACCCCGAGGTGTATATCATCGTGATCCCGGCCTTCGGCATCATCAGCCAAGTGATCTCGACCTTCTCGCGCAAACCGATCTTCGGCTATCTGCCGATGGTCTACGCCATGGTCGCCATCGGCGTGCTGGGCTTTGTTGTGTGGGCACACCACATGTACACGGTCGGCATGTCGCTGAACCAGCAAAGCTACTTCATGCTGGCCACCATGGTGATCGCAGTGCCGACCGGCATCAAGATCTTCTCATGGATCGCGACGATGTGGGGCGGCTCGATTGAGATGAAAACCCCGATGCTTTGGGCGTTTGGCTTCTTGTTCCTGTTCACCGTCGGTGGTGTGACCGGGATCGTGCTGTCTCAGGCTCCGGTCGACCGCGCCTATCACGACACCTATTACGTCATCGCACACTTTCACTATGTGATGTCGCTGGGCGCAGTGTTCGGCATCTTTGCCGGGATTTACTTCTGGTTCGGCAAAATGTCGGGCCGGGAATACCCCGAATGGGCGGGCAAGCTGCACTTCTGGATGATGTTCATCGGCGCGAACGTCACTTTCTTCCCGCAGCACTTCCTTGGCCGCCAGGGTATGCCGCGCCGCTACATCGACTACCCTGAAGCTTACGCCTACTGGAACTATGTGTCGTCGATGGGCGCGTTCCTGTCCTTCGCGTCCTTCGTGTTCTTCATTGGCATGATCTTCTACGCGATGCTCTGGGGCAAAAAGATCACCCAGAACAACTACTGGAACGAATACGCCGACACGCTGGAATGGACCCTGCCCTGCCCGCCGCCCGAACACACGTTCGAGCAGCTTCCCAAGCAGAGCGATTGGGATCACAACCGCGGCCATTAAGGTTCGGTGAGAGATGAAAGAAGCCCCGCAGCGATGTGGGGCTTTTTCAATGTAGGGTGGGTTTGCAACCCACCGCTTGGAACACATCAATGACCCTCGCCGTTATCGTTATCGCTTGGTTCTCATTTCCGATTGGCCTTTGGCTGATCCTGAAACGAAAAACCACTTACGCGTTGCCTCTTGTCGCGGTGGTGGTTGCTCTTGCATTGTTTGCAATAGGCGAATGGATGCAATCGGCCAGCACCGTCATATCCCTCTCGTCAGAACAAAATACTGCCCCACAAACCAGCACCTACGTCCTTTCCAAGGGCCGTTATCTGCAAGGCCTTAGCGTTGACTATATTGTCGCCGCAGCACTCTGCGCGTTGATCGTTCGATTTGGTTACGGCGTTGTTCTTCGTCTGATACCAATAGGATTTTGCTTATTCTACTTAGGCTGCACAGCAGTTGCGCTACAATCCGCTATCGCGGCGGCTTGCGTGCCACATCGTTATGCCGACTACCAGGCATACTTGGGTTGGATAAATTGGTTCAATTTCACCAGCTCAATTCTTGGCTTTGTCGGGCTCGCAGTTCTCATACTCCTCACGCTCACCGCCCTCATCCAAACTCTCCTGCGGCGCAAAACCTAGATGCCCTACGAATGGCTTCCCCCCGCTGTCGACAATACCCAACGCCTGCACCTCTGGCCCTATCGCTCGCTGCCCCGGCGCGGGATGGTTTGGTTTATTGGTGGCACGGCGGCGCTGATCGCCCTGCCCTTGCTGGTGCTGGTAGGCTCGCCTACGCTATGGGCTCTGCTGCCGTTCCTGATCGCCGCCATCGCGGGCATCTGGTGGGCGCTGAACCGCAGCTATAAGGACGGCGAGATCCTTGAAGACCTAACCCTCACCCGTAATGAGATCACCCTCACCCGCCACGGTCCGCGTGGGCTGAGGCAGGAGTGGCAAGCCAACCCGCATTGGGTGCGCATCACTCTGCACAAAACCAAAGGCCCGGTGCCCGATTATCTGACGCTGACGGGCAACGGGCGCGAGGTGGAGCTTGGGGCGTTTCTGCCGCCGGAGGACCGCGTGGCGCTGGAAGTTGATCTGCGCAAACGCCTTGCCGCTTTGCGTTAGGCGCGGCACACTCAAGGCCTCGCACAGAAAGGCCCGGCCATGATCTACCGCTACACCATCCTCTACGTCGCTTCGGTGCCGGAGACGCTGAATTTCTACCAAGCCGCCTTTGGCTTTGAGATCGGCTTTCTGCACGAAGGCAGCGATTATGGTGAGTTGATCACCGGGGCGACAAAACTGGCGTTTTCCTCGCACGCGCTGATGGCGACGATCGGCAAGGATGTCGCCACCGCGCCGCCAGCCAAACCGTCTTACGAATTGGCTTTTGAGACGGATAATGTCAGCGCCGCCCTTGCCCGCGCCACCGCTGCCGGGGCGGTGCTGGTCAAGCCGATCACCGAGATGCCTTGGGGGCAGACCCTCGCTTATGTCCGCGCGCCCGAAGGCACGCTGATTGAGATTTGCACCCCGGTCGGCTGATTTCTTAGCCCAGTTGCGCCTTGATCAACGCGCCAACCGCGCCGAAATCCATCATGCCAGTGTATTTGGCCTTCAGCACAGCCATCACCCGGCCCATATCCTTGATACTGGTAGCCCCCGCTTCGGCAACGGCTGCAGCAATCGCGGCCTCAAGGTCCGCGCCCGTCACTTGTTGCGGCAGGAACTCATTTATGACCTTGATTTCATTCAGCTCTTTGGCTTCCAATTCCGCCCGCCCGCCCAAAGCATAGGCTTTAGCCGATTCCTGACGTTGCTTCACCATCTTGCCCATCAGTCCGAGAATATCGTTCTCGCCAACCTCGCCGCCTTCGCCACGCGCCGCAATCTCGCGGTCTTTGATCGCCGAAGACACCATGCGCAAGGTCGAAAGCCGCTCGGCTTCTTTCGCCTTCATCGCCTCTTTGACTGCCGCTTGCAGACGCTCACGCAACTCCATCTTCCGCACTCCTTAAAACTTTCGGCGACCATACACCCCCACCCGATTTGGCGCAACCGCAGGTCAAAACCACAAGCCATTGATCCTGCGTGACAATCCTTTTGCGTCAAACCCTTGACCCTGCAAGCCCCTGCCACTAGTGTCCGCCAGATTTTGCTGCTGGGAGCCGCCGCCATGTCCACCTCCTCCGAATCTCGTCCGACCGCCTGTATCGCGCTTTCCGATGGCTCGGTGTTCTACGGCCACGGCTTTGGCGCGGTGGGGGAAACGGTGGCAGAGCTGGTGTTCAACACCGCGATGACGGGCTATCAGGAAATCATGACCGACCCGTCCTATGCGGGGCAAGTTGTGACCTTCACCTTTCCGCATATCGGCAACACTGGCGTGAACGTCGAAGATGATGAGACGGCGACCCCAGTTGCGGCTGGTATGGTGGTAAAATGGGACCCGACCGAGCCGTCAAACTGGCGCTCGACCGCTGATCTGCAAGCTTGGCTGGCGCAGAAGGGCCGCATTGGCATCGGCGGCATCGACACCCGCCGCCTGACCCGTGCCATTCGCCAACAGGGCGCGCCGCATGTGACTTTGGCGCATGACCCAGAGGGTAAGTTCGACATCGGTGCGCTGGTCGCGAAAGCCCGCGCTTGGAAGGGTTTGGTCGGGCTTGATCTGGCGAAAGACGTGTCCTGCACGCAATCTTATCGTTGGGACGAGCAGCTATGGGCCTGGCCAGAAGGCTATACCAAGCGCGAAGGCGCGGGCCTGCGCGTCGTCGCGATTGACTATGGTGCCAAGCGCAACATCCTACGGTGCCTCGCCTCTGCCGGCTGCGAAGTCACCGTGCTGCCGGCCACCGCCACCGCAGAAGACGTTCTGGCGCTGAACCCCGAAGGCGTGTTCCTGTCGAACGGCCCCGGCGATCCGGCCGCGACGGGCAAATATGCGGTGCCGATGATTCAGGGCGTGCTGGCAAAAGACCTGCCACTGTTCGGAATTTGCTTGGGGCATCAGATGCTTGCGTTGGCGTTGGGCGCGATCACCGTCAAGATGAACCACGGCCACCATGGTGCCAACCATCCGGTGAAAGACCTGACCACCGGCAAGGTTGAAATCACCTCGATGAACCACGGCTTCACGGTGGACAGCCAAACCCTGCCGAAAGGCGTGTCGGAAACCCATGTCTCGCTGTTTGATGGCTCGAACTGCGGCATCGCGGTCGATGGCAAGCCGATCTTTTCGGTGCAGTACCACCCCGAGGCCTCTCCCGGCCCGCAAGACAGCTACTATCTGTTTGAGCGGTTTGCCGAAGCCATCCGCGCCCGCCGCGCTGCCTGAATCCCAAATTTTCGACGACTGTTAACCAAGCATTAATCCTTCGGGCGCAATCTTCACGGGTTGCCCGGAGGAATGATGTCCGTTACCCCGCTGCGTCCGATCCATCGCTTCCAGCCCGGCGTGGCCGCGCCGAGACCAGTGCTGTCGGCACGTCCCACCGTGCAAACGCTTGCGGCCAAGCTGATGCAAGATCGGCTGGTGCCACCGCATATCATCTTGCAAGTGCTGGCGCTGCAAGACCCCCGCCGCAAACATCTGGCCGATCTGCTGCTGGCCCGTCGTGCCGTACCCGCAACGGCGCTTTATGACGCCATCGCCCGGCACTGGGGCGTTGGCCGCGTCGATTTGATCGCTTTGCCGCCCGACCCACGCCTGACAGCACAGCTGAGCCATGTCGCAGCATTGCGAGAGGGCCTGCTGCCATGGCGCAAAGTTGGGCAGGCCACGGTGATCGTCACCGCCTATCCCGACCAATTCCTGCGTCACCGCGCTTGGCTGCAAGACAGCTTTGGCCCGGTGGCGATGGCCGTCGCACCAATGTTGCAGATCGAATCAGCTTTGCTGGCAGCGCATGGCGTGGGGCTTGCCCATGCCTCGGAAACCCGTGTACCCGCTATAGAAAGCTGCCGCGCCTATCATAGCACCACGCTGCAACGTCCTGCGGCCACGCTGGCGAGCATCATAGCAGTTTTAGCACTATTTCAACCGGTTGCGGCACTGGTCGCGGTGTTTGCCATCGCGCTGGCAGCGATGTTTTCGGCCAATATCATGAAACTGATCGCCCTGATCCTCATGCACAGGCCCGCGCCACAGCCGCGTAATCCTGCCGTCATTGTGCATCTGCCCGTGGTCTCGGTGATGGTGGCACTTTACCGAGAAAGCAACATCGCGGCGAAATTGGCCGCCCGGCTTGATCGGCTGGATTACCCGCGCGAATTGCTCGATATCCTGCTGGTGGTTGAGCAAGAAGACCAGATGACCCGCAACGCACTGAACACCAGTGATTTGCCGGGTTGGATGCGGGTGATCGTGGTGCCGGATGGTTCTGTGAAAACCAAACCACGGGCGCTGAACTATGCGTTGGATCATTGTCGTGGCTCCATCGTCGGGATTTATGACGCCGAAGACGCGCCCGAACCCGATCAAATCCGCAAAATCGTTGACCGTTTTCACCAGCGCGGCCCGGAAGTGGTCTGCCTGCAAGGCCAGTTGGATTACTATAACCCGCGCAGCAACTGGCTTTCGCGCTGTTTCACCATCGAATACGCCTCGTGGTTCCGCATGTTCCTGCCGGGGATAGAACGCATGGGCATGGCGATTCCCTTGGGTGGCACCACGTTGTTCTTTCGCCGTGCGGCGCTTGAGGAACTCGGCGGCTGGGACGCGCAAAATGTCACCGAAGACGCCGATCTGGGCCTGCGGTTGTTCCGCCACGGTTATCGGACAGAGTTGATCGACACCACGACGTTTGAAGAAGCCAACTGCCGTTCCTTCCCTTGGGTCAAGCAACGCTCGCGTTGGATCAAGGGCTATATGATGACATGGATCACCCATATGCGCGACCCGCGCCTGCTGTGGCAACAGCTTGGCCCGCGCTGCTTTATCGGCTTTCAGGTGCAGTTCTTGGGCTCGATCCTGCAAACCCTGCTGGCGCCTTTGCTATGGTCGCTCTGGCTAATCCCGCTTGGTTTTCAGCACCCATTGCCCACTGCTATCGGCCCTACTATGTTTGCGGTGATCTACTTTGCGATGATGGCAACTGCCGCCTTGTCGATTCTCTTTGATATCGCCGGGATGCGCCGCACCAAGCACGCGCTGAACCCGCTTTGGGCGCTGACCTTAACGCTGTATCATCCGTTGGCGACGCTTGCCGCCTATAAGGCTTTGTGGGAGTTGATGACAAAACCGTTCTACTGGGACAAAACCAGTCACGGTCATTTTGACCTGTAACACCCTGTTTTTGCAGGTCTATCTGGTTTTCAACTCACCCGCATCCACCCGCAGCCGTGTCTCAAACGCCTTTGAGATATGCGATTTCAGCGCCTGATACGCCGCTTCGCCATCATGCGCCTCTATCGCGTGGATGATCTGGTCATGTTCGGCCAAAGCCACTTCATCCCGCCCCGCCGCCGCAAAAGTCGTCGTCGCCATCAGCGCCATCGAGCGATGCACCAGATCCAACTGCTGCACCAGAAAGCGATTGTGGCTGGCAAGGTGAATCAATCGGTGAAACCGCTTATTGGCCCGGCTGAGCGCACGCGGATCGCCGCCCAGCAGCGCGCGATCTTCCTCGACCATACCGCGCAGCACCCGGATTTCCTCATCCGAGGCATGGCGCGCGGCCAAACGCGCAGCCAACCCCTCCAACTCGGTGCGCACGACGTAAAGCTCTGCCAACTGATTGTGATCCAGCGAGGCCACGATCAAACTGCGGCCATCACGCGTCAACATACCTTGGGTTTCAAGACGTTGCAGCGCCTCCCGCACCGGCGTGCGCGACACCCCCAGCCGCTCAGCCAGCTCCGATTCGACCAAGCGATCCCCCGGTTTGTGAACTCCGGCCTCAATCGAGTCGAGAATTAATGTGTAAGCGTCCTTCTGCACGGCGTAGGCTCCTCCTTGTCGGGCGACACTAAACGCCCACGCCGCAGGATCAAGCGATTGCTGCGCGCAAAGCTTCGCGGTATCTCTGCTGGATGAAAAAACAGTTCCAACACGTCAAAACTTGGGTCTTCGATCTGGATAATACGCTGTATCCACCGCAATTTCGGCTGTTCGACCAGATTGAAGTACGGATGACAGCCTATGTGATGAATGCGCTTGGCGTCGGCAAAACCGAGGCGGACCGATTGCGTCAGCACTATTGGGACAGTTACGGCACCACGCTTGCCGGTCTGATGCGCGAGCATGATATTGATCCCGCGCCATATCTAGCCGACGTGCATGATATTGATTTCACAGTGCTTCCTGCCGATCCAGAGCTTGCCGCCCGCATCCGGGCCCTGCCTGGTCGTCGCATCGTCTACACCAATGCCTGCGCGCCCTATGCGCATCGCGTGCTGGAAGCGCGCGGCCTGACGGGACTGTTTGACGCAGTTTACGGCGTCGAGCACGCAGGGTTCCGCCCCAAACCCGAACGCGCGGCATTTGAATCAATCTTTGCACAGGACGGCATTGACCCCAGCACCGCCGCCATGTTCGAAGATGATCCGCGCAACCTGATGGCGCCGCATCAAATGGGGATGAAAACCGTCTATGTCGCGCCCAAAACCATGAAAGCGCTGCATATTCAGCACCACACCGATGATCTGGCAAGTTTTCTCACCACTCTGGTCTAGGCCCACGCCGAGACGCTTTGTCGCCTCGCTTTCCGCCACGATCAGGCTAAGTTTAACCCCAAAGGGGCGGTCATGACACGGATTTCCACCGATATTCTGATTTCTGGCGGTGGCGTGGCGGGCCTGACCGCCGCCGCCGCCTTTGGCAGTGCGGGTTTTTCGGTGATCTGTGCCGACCCTACGCCCCCCGTGACCTCTGCCGAGGCCGAGGGCGCTGACCTGCGCACGACCGCGTTTCTGCAACCGTCGATTGCCGTGTTGCAAGCCGCAGGTCTGTGGACGCGGCTGCACCCTTTCGCCACCGCTTTGCAGATCATGCGGATCATCGACGCGGTCGGAGAGATCGCGAACCCTCGCGTTATCAAAGACTTCAACGCGGCCGACCTTTCCGACACCCCCTTTGGGTGGAACCTGCCAAACTGGCTGCTGCGGCGTGAGATGCTGGCGCGGCTGGCCGATTTGCCCAATGTCACCTTCCTGTCCGGCATCGCTACGACCGCCCTGCTGACCCGCGAATCCGAGGCTTTGGTGACGCTGTCTGATAACCGTAAGGTCAGCGCCAAACTGGTGATTGCTGCCGATGGCCGAGCCTCGACGATGCGCGAAGCCCTTGGTATCCCCGTCAAAACCACCCGTTACGGCCAGAAAGCCTTGGCCTTTGCGGTCACGCATCCGATCCCGCACGACAATGTCTCAACCGAAATCCACCGCTCCGGTGGCCCGTTCACCCTCGTGCCGCTGCCCGACCGCAACGCTCTGCCCTGCTCCGCCGTGGTCTGGATGGAAACCGGGCCAGAAGTGCAGCGTTTGGCCGCCCTGCCGGTTGCCGAATTTGAGGCGGCGATCAATGCCCGGTCCTGCCAGATTCTTGGCCCGCTGACTCTCGCCTCACGGCGTACGGTCTGGCCGATCATTGCCCAAATCGCCGCTCGGATGGCGGGAGAGCGCGTGGCTATGATCGCAGAAGCCGCACATGTTGTGCCCCCCATCGGGGCGCAGGGATTGAACATGAGCCTCGCCGATCTGGCCGCCCTGCTGGAACTGGCGCAGGCAGATCCTGCCAATCTTGGCAGTGCCAAGATGCTCGATACTTATCATCGCCGCCGCCATTTTGACGTGCAGGCGCGGGTGACTGGCATAGACGCGTTGAACCGTGCCGCGATGATCGAAGGCCAGTTCCTGCGCGATCTGCGCGCAGGGGCACTGAATGCGTTCTATTCTGTCGCTCCTGTGCGTAAAGCGCTGATGAAAGCTGGATTGGGCCTGCGTTAACGGCTGTTGAACTTGCCTTTCAGCGCATCGGCAAAGGCACTGCTGCCGCCCGATGACCCTGCCGATGTTGGCAAAGGTTTGCCTCGTTGCGGTTGTGGGCTGCGATCCTGCTGGCGTTCGCGCACTTGCTCACGTGCCTCGCCACTGTCGGATTTCATCGTCAGGCCAATGCGCTTGCGCGGCACGTCGACCTCGACCACCCGCACCTTGACCACATCGCCCGCCTTAACCACTTCATGCGGGTCTTTGACAAATTTATCCGCCAGCTGGCTGACATGCACCAAGCCATCCTGATGCACGCCGATGTCCACAAACGCCCCAAACGCGGCGACATTGGTCACAGTGCCTTCCAGCATCATGCCCGGTTTCAGGTCTTTAATATCCTCAATGCCATCGGCAAAGGTCGCGGTTTTGAAGCTGGGGCGCGGATCGCGACCGGGCTTTTCCAACTCGGCGAGAATATCTCTCACGGTGGGCAGGCCGAACTTCGCATCGACAAAGTTGCGGGGGTCTAGGCTCTTGAGGGCAGATGAGTCGGCCATCAATGCGCGAATATCCCGCCCGCAGGCGGCGACGATTTTCCGAGCCACATCATAGGCTTCTGGGTGTACCGAGCTTGCATCCAGCGGTTCCTTGCCACCCGAGATTCGCAAAAATCCCGCCGCTTGCTCGAACGCCTTCGGCCCCAGACGCGCCACTTTCAGCAATTCGCGCCGGGTGGCAAACGGCCCATTGGCATCGCGGTGGCTGACAATCGCTTCCGCCAGCCCCGGCCCGACACCCGATACCCGCGCCAGCAGCGGCGCCGAAGCAGTGTTCAGATCGACGCCAACCGCGTTCACTGCATCTTCCACCACCGCCTCTAGGCTGCGGCCCAAGCGGTGCTGGTCGACATCGTGCTGATATTGGCCGACGCCGATGGCTTTCGGCTCGATCTTAACCAATTCCGCCAAGGGATCCTGCAGGCGGCGGGCAATCGACACCGCACCACGCAAAGACACGTCCAAGTCGGGGAACTCTTTCGCCGCCAATTCGCTGGCCGAATAAACCGAGGCCCCGGCTTCAGACACGATCACTTTCACCGGCTTTTCCGTCCCCGGCAGAAGCGCCAAAAGATCCGCCACCATCTTTTCGGTTTCGCGGCTGGCGGTGCCATTGCCGATCGAGATCAGTTTGACCCCATGCTTGACAATCGCCTGCGCAATCGCCGCCTGCGCGCCGCGTAGATCGTTTTTCGGCTGGAACGGGTAGACGGTATCGGTCGCCAGAACCTTGCCAGTGCCATCGACCACCGCGACCTTGACGCCGGTGCGGATGCCCGGATCAAGCCCCATTGTGGCCTTACCGCCCGCCGGAGCCGCCAGCAGCAAGTCTTTCAAATTGCGTGCAAAAACCGCAATCGCTTCAGCCTCGGCGCGCTCACGCACCTCGCTCATCAAATCCAAAGTCAGCGAAGTTTTCAGCTTGATCCGCCAGCCCCAAGCCGCCGCCTCGCGCAGCCAAGCATCACCCAAACCGCGCCCCGAGGCGTTCAATGCCGCCGCGCAAGCCCGTTCTGCCGGGCTATCGCCCTTCGGCGCATCGGGGTCGATCTCTAGATCAACGGTCAGGAAACCTTCGTTCTGCCCGCGCAGCATCGCCAGAACCCGGTGGCTTGGCGCGCCCGCCCAAGCCTCGTTATGCGCGAAATAGTCGGAAAATTTCGCGCCCTCGGCCTCTTTGCCTGCGACGCCCTTGGCGCTCAGCCGCCCGACCTGCTTCATATGCCCGCGCAAGCGCCCTAGCAAAGCTGCATCTTCAGACAGCCCCTCGGCGATAATATCGCGCACGCCCTCCAAAGCCGCTTTCACATCTGGCACAGCCTCGGTCACAAAGCCCTTTGCCAGCATCGCAGGGTCCGCCGCCCGATCGGCAAGAATCGCCTCGGCCAGCGGTGCCAGCCCATTTTCGCGCGCGATCATCGCCCGCGTGCGGCGTTTCGGCTTGTAGGGCAGGTAGATGTCTTCCAACTCGGCCTTGGTGGTGGCCTTTGCCAAAGCACCCGACAAAGCATCGGTCAGCTTGCCCTGATCCGAAATCGAGCCCAGAATCGCCGCCCGCCGCACTTCAAACTCGCGCAGGTAGACAAGCCTTTCCGCCAGATTGCGCAGTTGGGTGTCGTCCAAGCCGCCCGTCACCTCTTTGCGATAGCGCGCGATGAACGGCACCGTCGCGCCTTCATCCAACAGCGTGATCGCAGAGGTGACCTGAAGCGCAGTCGCGCCAATTTCTGCTGCAATAACAAGGGGGATACGGCGGTTTGCTTCGGGGGTCATGGCTTGGTCCTTCACTTGGAAGGCCGACCATACAGCCGCAAGGCGCTGGGGCCAAGACCCGCAATGCGGGCCAAGCGGGCTTTGACAAATGCTATAAGGAAGGGATGGTACCACGTCCCCGGCTCGAACGGGGGACCTCTTGATCCACAATCAAGCGCTCTAACCAACTGAGCTAACGCGGCACGCAAGGGGGATTTAGCCGCGCCTGCAACGGAATGCAAGGGCAGGATTGCCAAAGTTTGCCGCTCTTGTTACCCCAATGCAAAGATAAAGGAGCCGCAAGATGGGCATCGACAAGCAAAGCGATATCGCAGCCAACATCCAGATCGGCCCGACCGAGCTGGGCATGGTGCGTATCTATATCGAGGCCGATGGCGGCATTGAACTTCCCCTAGATTTTGACGCCGATGAAGCCGAGGAAATCGCCGAAGAACTGATGTCGGCTGCCGAAGCGGCACGGGCCATCGCGGGCGGCACTAAACCGAAGAAAAAGCGCTGACGCCGGGGTCGCGGTAGGCCTGCAACCGCAAAGCGGCATGGCGAGCGAACTTTTGCAGCATCACTTTGCGGCGGGCGGCAGGCAGCGGTGTATCTGGACCCATCCGCAAAATCGCCGCGTCATAGGCGTCGGCGATGATCAGGCCTGAGGCTTTGGGCAGCAATGCGGTGGGAAAATCGCCGTCCACCGCCCAGAAAAACCGATCGCACCATTCCAGATAGCCCTGCCATTTCTGATCCGCCATATAGTCGGCGCGGCTGGATTTGCATTCGATGATCCAAATCTCGCCCTTCGGCCCCAAAGCCATCACATCGACCCGCAGGCCGGGGGTTGGCACCAATTCCTCGACCGTGACGAAATCAAACTGCCGCAGGGCGCGGCACACCCCACGCGCAAGGCGCTGGCCGGGCATCGGCGGCAAGAGGTTTTCCATATCCATCGGCAAAATATGAACTAAAGGTGAACACGCTGCAAGCCCCACCACGACCCTTGCTATCAGCCCCCCCCAAGCCTACATTCAGCCTTGGCGGGTTCTGCTCTTCTCGTGTATGGCCCTTTTCCAGTGGCCGATAAGCATCTCCGAGGGAGCTGGCTCTGGCAAGATCTTGGTCTTGCTACCTGGCGACCAACCTGAACACTCAGGCTCTCGGGAAATTCACGCCGTCACGGCCGCTGCGGGCCCGCCACTTCGACAACGCATGAAAAAGGGGACAGCACGCTGTCCCCTTTTTCATATCTTAGGCCCTGATCAGAAGCCGTAAACCAAAGACACGCCCAGTTTGTTGTCCGCACGGATCGCGCGGCTGTCGTTATACTCGGTCAGGTAGCTGACACGGGTCGAGAACGCGTCGGTGACCTTAAAGTTCACGCCCAGATCGTTGCCGATGCGTAAGGCGGTGTCAGACTTCACGATGTCGGTATCCATGCTGGCGAAAACGGTGTCGCTGATCTTGTAGAAAAACCGCGACGAGACGATGCCAGCCGCTTCGGTGGTGCTGTTGTCGTCACCGAATTCAAGATAGCTGATACCCACACCGGCCTGCACACGCCAAGCGATGTTGTCGTTGTTCACGATCCGGTAGCCCGGACCAAAGCCCAAGAACGCATCTTTCGACAAAGATGTGGCGGGGTCATTGGTGGCACTTGCCACCGAAGCCAGACCGTCGGTGTTGATGCGGCCCAAGACAAAACCGTAAACTTTGTCAGTGAAGTAATAGTTGGCGTCATAGACCGCCGAGACATCCTCTTTCGACTTCACATTCTCGGCTTCTGAATAGTCGACAACGAAACCAAGCGTTTGGACAAGGCGGCCCTGTGCAAAGCGCAGACGCGCGCCGGCAGAGAAATCCTGCGATTCATTGTTGCCGGTTTTGCCGCTGTAGCCGAGCGAGGCCGACCCCGACATGCCCTGACGCGCATCCGGATTGCCAAAGCGCAGTTCATCATTGCCACGCGCCATGTCGCGATTGGCTTTGATCGTCAAATCATCGACCTGATCGTCTACCGCAGACGACCCCAGCAGCGTGGTTTGTGCCACGGCAGGCAGCGACCCTACAGCCAGAGCGAATGCGGATACTGCCGCGATACGAGTTACGTTCTTCATGTTCCGTCCTTTCAACATCTATCCCTGACGCCGAAGTTTTCCGGCGTTGACGTGCAAATGTTTCATCAGAGGGACCCATTCAAGTAGGGATGCCAAGCAAATGATTTCATATCATTTTTCCGCCGAAATCCTAAAATTTTCGGCGAGGTTTTGCGCAAATCCTGTAACAAAACCCGCATTGCAGAAACGTGATGGAACCAGCTCGAGGCTTTAGCCCTGAGCCGTTAAACACGCAAAATTCGGGAGTTTTTCGTCCGCGCGGTTGCGGCGGCAACCTGCCAGTGTTGCACAAAAACGGCAGAAACCGCGCGGGAAATCGCGTGATCGCTGCCGAAATCTCGGTTTCTGTGAGTTAACCCAGAACCGCGGTAGTCATGACCCCTATTCCACCAGCAGGCCCGTGCAAAGCCACGAATGTACTGCCGGTCACTGCGGCGCGGGCACGAACACCATCTGATGCCCAGCGCCTGTCAGCACCAGTTGCGCCGATGTTTCCTCGGCCGTCTCAACGCCCTGAAGCGTTTGGAAAAACGCGGCCTCGCCCTTGATCTGCAGGCAGGCCATCCGGGTGGCGCCAATCACGCCCAGCTTAAAAGCGGCGCCGTCGCGCGTCACATCGGCGAAGTAGCGGTTGCACGGGGCTTGGCCTGTCAGCCGCCCCGGCTGGCCCAAGCTGAGCGTTGCGGTATACTCCACCGCCGTACCATCGACAGAGGCCAGCACCCAATCAGTGCCCGCCCGCCCGGTTTCAACACAAGCCGCCAGCATCAGTACCGCCATCCACAGAAGCTTCATCGCATCATCCTTTCACAATCCACAAAGCTTTGACGCACGCCAAAGCAATATCCTTGGAAAAGATTTCGCCCCGAAACTGAATTGACCTATGGCCTTAAAATGCCTCAGGCTTGGCTTCGCGCGCCATGTGGTCCAACACCGCGTTGACGAATTTCGATTCCTTGCCCTCAGGGAAAAACGCCTTGGCGACATCGACATATTCGTTGATCGAGACTTTCGGCGGCGTCACCATCTGGGTCAACTCCGCGCCCGCAGCCCGGAACAGCGCCCGGATCACTGGGTCAATCCGGTCAATCGGCCATTTCGCAACCAGTGCGCGGTCGGTCATCTGGTCGATCATCGCCTGAAAGTTCACCGCGTGATCGACCACTGCGCGGAAATGCGTGACATCGCCCTCGGCCATCTCGTCGCCGTCATAAATCGCCCCGAAGCGATGGGTTTCAAACTCGCGCCGGATCGACTCAACGGTCTGCCCCGAGGCCTCCATCTGAAACAACGCCTGCACTGCATAAAGTCGGGCGGCTGATTTCATCTGCTTCTTGTCAGGCTTAGTCATGGTCGAAAACCGATCCCCTTGGTGTCGGTCGCCCATTTGCGCGATAAGGCGATCAGGTGCAAGGCCGCAGCGGCCGCCCCGCCACCTTTGTTTTGCCCGGCCACCTCGGCCCGCACTTCGGCCTGCGCGCGGTTTTCCACCGTCAGGATGCCATTGCCAATCGCGGCCCCTTGCAAGCCAAGCATGGTGATTGCACGGTTAGAGTCATTGCACACGGTATCGTAATGCGTCGTCTCGCCGCGGATGACGCAGCCCAAAGCCACATAGCCGTCAAACTTCGCCATCCGCTCCGCCAAAGCAATCGCCGACGGCACTTCCAGCGCACCCGGCACTTCGATGACCTCCGCCGTCGCCCCACAAGCCGCAGCCACCGCCTGCGCGCCAGCCACCAGCTGATCGGTGATGTCTTTATAATAGGGCGCGACGACGATCAGCAGCTTCACCGGGGCCGAAAACGCGGGCAGCGGCAGGGTGTAATGGGTTTCATTGGCAGCCATGATCTACTCCGCAATCGCACGGGTGCCGACAATCGACAGCCCATAAGCATCAAGCCCGACAACCTTCGGCGCTTTGGAATTTGTGACCAAAGTGATCGCGCTTAGCCCCAAAGCCGACAAGATCTGCGCGCCCAAACCATACTGGCGCAAGGTGTGGGGGGATGCCTCCCCAGCCTCTACCTTCATCGAGGTATCGCGCAGCAGCACAATCGCACCGCGCCCTTCGGCAGCAATCACCCGCATCGCACCCTGCAAATCGCCGACGTGATCATCGCCGATGCCCAGCACATCCTCCAAAGCGTTCAGCGTATGCACTCGTGCGAGCACCGGAGCATCGCCAGACAGATCGCCCTTGGTCAGCACGACGTGCTCGTCACCATGCGTCTCATCGGCGAAAATCCGCATCAGCCAATCGCCGCCATGCACAGATTGCACCCGCTTGACCGAGCGTTCCTTGATCAGATTGTCATGCCGCCGACGGTAAGCGATCAGATCGGAAATCGTGCCGATCTTCAGATTGTGCTTTTGCGCAAAGGCCACCAGATCGGGCAGCCGCGCCATGGTGCCATCGTCCTTCATGATCTCGCAAATCACGCCTGACGGGTTCAAGCCAGCCAAACGGCTAATGTCAGTCGCAGCCTCGGTATGCCCAGCGCGCACCAGCACGCCACCATCACGCGCCCGCAGCGGGAACACATGGCCCGGCGTCGCCAGATCAGTCGGCGCGGATTTCGGATCAATCGCCACCGCAATGGTGATCGCGCGATCTTGCGCGGAAATCCCGGTCTCCACCCCCTCGCGTGCTTCAATCGACACGGTAAACGCCGTCTCATGGCGGCTGGAGTTTTTCGAGGCCATCAGTGGCAGCCCCAAAGCATCAATCCGCGCCCCGGTCAGCGTCAGGCAAATCAACCCGCGGCCGTGCGTGGCCATAAAGTTCACCGCCTCCGCCGTCGCCATTTCCGCCGGGATCACCAGATCGCCTTCGTTTTCGCGATCTTCGTGGTCCACCAGAATGAACATCCGGCCATTGCGGGCGTCTTCGATGATCTCCTCAACCGAGGAAATCGCGTCCGAGTATTCTGTGCGTGTGGTCATGATTTGGCTTCCTGCAACTCTCTCTTTGCCCATAGCGCCAAAGGCCGCCAAAAGCCAGAGCCGCACCAACCCTGTTTGCCGAACAGAGGCTGTGCAAAGACTATGGTATTGCGAAAAACCGCTCTGCCGGAAGATAGCCCGCAAGCCGCCCCGCCGCACACCATTCGCGCTCCAAAGCCAGATCGCCGACCAGCAACACCCTGTCCCCCGGCACCTTGCCCAAAGCTGCCCGGATCGCCGACCGAGCCTCGCTGAATTTGGCCAAAGCAAAGGGCGCGGGATGGGCTGCATCAATCTGCGGGTTCAACGAAACGGCTTGGGGCGACAGCGGAGCCACCGCCAATGCAAGCCGCGTGCAGGTCATCGCCTCCAGCTTCGTGGCCCGATCCAACGGCAAGGTCTCGCGCCCGCGCAGCAACCGCAACGCATTCGAGGAAAACAGAAACGCGATCAAATCATGCCCCGTGGCGGCGCGCACCGACGCGTAAGTCTTATACTCCAGCCCCAAATCGCGCGCCCGCTTCACCCGCAACCGCACCACTTCAATCGGCAGGGTCGGCAACAACTGCGCGCGTGCGGCGCGCCAGCAATGCGTCCGCCACGCCACCCCCGGCTGCATCGACGGCCCGCCGTTATGCCCTAAGCCCGGCACCGCCTATTCCCACTCGCGCAGCCGCGCCACATAACGCGCCATGGTATCGACCTCTAGGTTGACCTTATCGCCCAGCTTGACCTCACCCCAAGTCGTCACTGCCTGCGTATGTGGGATGAAATTGATGCCAAAATCGCAGCCATCGACCTCATTCACCGTCAACGAGGTGCCATTCAGCGCAACCGAGCCTTTTGACGCGATAAACTTCGCCAAAGCCTCCGGCGCGCGGAACGTCACCCGCACCGACTCGCCCTCTGGCGTGATCTTCACCACCTCGGCCACGCCATCAATATGACCCGAAACGATATGCCCGCCCAATTCATCGCCGACCTTCAAAGCCCGCTCAAGGTTCAGCCGTTTGCCCAAGCGCCAGCCCGACAGATTGGTTTTAGACACCGATTCCGCCGAAATCTGCACATCAAACCAGTTGCGCGGGCTTGTTCCCAGCGCCACCACCGTCAGACAAACCCCTTCGCAAGAGATTGACGCGCCAATATCGACGCGGCTCACATCGTAAACCGTGCCGATCCGCGCCCGCAAATCGCCGCGTTGCTCCAGCTCCAGCACTTCGCCCATATCGGTGACAATTCCGGTAAACATAGCATAGCCCTCATGATTTGACGCAAAGCTACCGTCTGCGTCGCGCTTCTGCAATCGCCTCAAATTCGCCGCGCTTGTCGTGTTAAGGTTCACAAATCCGAAGTTTTCCCCTTCTATTCAGGGCATCATCGGCGCATTCAGACTAAAAAGACGAGTAACATGCCAAGTTCAGGTCAAGATCGCCGCTTTCTGTTTCTACAGGGTCCGCATGGCCCCTATTTTCACCGCCTTGGCAAAATGCTGGCGCTGGCTGGCGCGCAGGTCTGGCGGGTGGGCTTCAATCGCGGCGACTGTGCGTTCTGGCCGTCGGACGCCAGCTACATCGCCTATAAAGGCACGCTGCAAGACTGGCCCTTGGCCTTTCGCACCGTACTAGAGCAAAAACAGATCACCGATATCGTGCTCTACGGCGACACCCGCCCGATCCACGCCACCGCCGTCGCCGCCGCCCGCGCCGCTGGCATCACCGTGCATGTGTTCGAGGAAGGCTACCTGCGGCCCTATTGGATCAGCTATGAGCGTGGCGGCTCGAACGGCAATTCGCGGCTGATGCAGATGTCAGTGCCGCAAATGCAAAAGGCGCTGGAGGCTTTGGATATGGAACTTCCCGACGCCCCCGCCCGCTGGGGTGACATGCGCCAGCATATGTTCTGGGGTGCTTTGTATCATTGGTTCGTGATGACAGGATTCTGGGATTATCGCAATTTTCGCCCACATCGTGCGCTGAGTGTGCGGCAAGAATTCTGGCTTTATATCAAGCGCCTTGTGCTCCTCCCCGTCCATCGGTGGGAGCGTATCGCCGCCACTTTCCGCATCAAACACGGCGGCTTCCCCTATCATCTGGTGCTGTTGCAACTGGAACATGACGCCAGTTTCCAAATGCATTCGCCGTTCAAAACCATGACCGAATTTCTGGCTTTGGTGATTGAGGGCTTTGCCAAAGGTGCCGCCCCGCATCACCATATCGTCTTCAAAGCCCACCCTTTGGAAGATGGCCGCGTCCCCGTCGCCCATGAAATCAAACGCTTGGCTGCGTTACATGGCGTTTCCGCGCGCGTGCATTTCGTGCGCGGCGGTAAATTGGCAGCACTTTTGAACCACGCCCGCTCTGCGGTGACGGTGAATTCCACCGCCGCCCAGCAAGTTCTGTGGCGCGGATTGCCGCTGAAAACCTTCGGCGCTGCGGTCTATGCCAAGCCTGAGTTCGTCTCGACCCAAAGCCTGACAGACTTCTTCACCCTGCCCACCCGCCCCGACAGCCGCGCTTATCGCGACTATCGCCATTATTTGCTCGAAACCAGCCAAGTCCCCGGCGGCTTCTACAGTTCGCGCGGGCGGCGCGAATTGCTACGACAGGTGGTAGATATGATGCTGCAAGCCGAAGACCCCTATGATGCGCTAACCTCTGGCAAAGCGGCACCACGGCAACAGTTACACCTCGTTAAGTGAACAAAGAAACCAAGACTGGCATTTTGTTTCGTCTTTCTGTAGGTTTACAGACAAAACTTGAGGCAAATCCAGTTAAAGGAGCCCGGGCAGTGAAAATTACCGGATCAAGGGGGGCGAAGGCCCTTGCCCTTGTGGCGCTTGTGAGTGCGGTCGGGGCCTGTGGCCTGCCGCGCTCTGGCCCCAACAAGGCAGAAATCTTCAAAGGCTCGGTCCTGAAACAGGGCGACGCCTTTATCGTGACGGTCAATTCCCGCGTGACCCGAGCCACGGCGGTGACGCCCGCGCTGGGGTTCAGCTCGGCCTTCCGCAATGCGGGCGTGGTCGGATCGGACGTGATCTCACCCGGCGATGTGCTGGGCCTGACGATCTATGAAAACGTCAAGGATGATCCGCTCTTGGGCAACACCGGCCAGCGCGTCTCGGCCCTGACCGAGATTCAGGTCGATGGTTCGGGCTACATTTTCGTGCCCTATGCCGGGAAAATCAAAGCCGCAGGCCAGTCGCCCGACGGTTTGCGCAACATCATCACCAAAAAGCTCGACACCCAGACACCTGATCCGCAAATCTCGGTGCAGCGTCTGGCGGGCGATGGCTCGACCGTCTCAGTATCCGGTTTTGCTGGGGCAAGTGGCGTCTTCCCGATCGAACGCCCGACCCGCACCCTGTCGGCAATGCTGTCGAAAGCCGGCGGAGTGACGATTGAGCCTGCGGTTGCGATTGTCCGTTTGACACGCGGTGGCAAAACCGGGTCAATTTGGCTGGAAGATCTGTATTCCAACCCCAGCCTCGACATTGCCCTGCGTCCCGGCGACAAAATCACCGTCGAGAAAGACACCCGCTCTTTCGTCGCCATGGGTGCCACGGGCTCGCAAAGTAAGATCCCGTTTGAAACTCAAACCCTGTCGGCGATAGAGGCTTTGGCCACCGTTGGCGGGCTGAACACCGGCACCGCTGACCCAACTGGCGTCTTCGTGTTCCGCAATGAACCCGCCGAGATCGCCAATGCCGTGCTGGGCCGCAAAGATCTGAAAGGCGATCAGCGCATGGTCTATGTGCTTGATTTGACACAACCAACTGGCATGTTTGAGGCCCGCGATTTCCTGATCCGCGATGGCGACACCGTCTATGTGACGGAGGCTCCCTTCGTGCAGTGGACCAAAACCCTGTCGGCGATTTCGGGTTCCACCACGGCGGCCAACAACATCGCCACCACGGGGCAATGAGGCGAATTTGACCGCCCGCGACGCAATCACCCAAGCCGCCGGGGCCATTCCCCGGCGGCTTTTCTATTACAACGCAGGCTTTCTCACCAAACCGCATCTGCGCTGCATGATGGCCTTGGCTGGCCACACATTGCACCTCGGCCTGCCCGGTCCTAACGACGGCGTGGTGGTCTGGGGCCGCTCGCCCTACGCCCGGCGCGGTGAGGCGATTGCCGCCAAATATGCCGTTCCTTTGGTGCGCGTAGAGGATGCCTTCCTGCGCGGGGTTCGTCCCGGTCGGATGGGCGACGCCCCGTTGGGTCTGCTGATTGACGGTCAAGGTGTGCATTTCGACAGCGCTATACCCTCGGGGCTAGAGACAATCCTCGCCAAACACGCCTTGGACGATTCGAACCTGCTTACCCGCGCACGGGATGGAATTGCTCGTATTCGCGCCTTGGATTTGTCAAAATACAACCTTCACCTCTCAGATGCCCCCTTGCCCGCCCCCGGCTATGTACTGGTGGTCGACCAAACCGCAGGTGACGCGTCGATCCGCCATTCTGGCGCGAATGCCGCCCGCTTTGCCGAGATGCTGGCCACCGCGCAAAGCGAACACCCCTCTGCGCGCATCGTGATCAAGACCCATCCCGAGACGCAACTCGGCCTGCGGCGCGGCCACTTCACCGCCGCCGATCAGACCGAGCGCATCCAGCTTTTGACCACCCCCGTCTCGCCTTGGGCCCTGCTGGAAGGTGCCATCGCGGTCTATACCGTATCGTCGCAACTGGGGTTTGAAGCGATCCTTGCAGGCCACCGCCCGCGTGTCTTCGGCCAACCATTCTACGGCGGATGGGGCTTAAGCACCGACGCATTCCCGATAGACCGCCGCACGCGCAAACCAACAAAAACCCAACTTTTCGCCGCTGCGATGATCCTCGCCCCCACATGGGTCGATCCCTGCCGCAACCGCTTGTGCAGCTTTGAAGATGCCGTCGATCAGTTGGAAGCCGAAGTCCGCGCCTACCGCGAAGACCGTTTCGGCCACGTTGCGCTGGGGATGCGGGTTTGGAAGCGGTCCCGCTTGCAAGCGGTGTTTGGAGGCGAAAAATCGATGATTTTTCAAGACAATCCGACAAAGGCGATCCAGAAGGCCCGCGAAACCGGGCGCGGGCTGATGGTTTGGGCAGGCAAAGAGCCCAAGGATTTGCCGCCCGATCTGATCATCCGTCGTGTCGAGGATGGTTTTCTGCGCTCACGCGGCCTTGGGGCGGAGTTGGTGCCGCCGTTGTCCCTCGTCACCGATGAGTTGGGGATTTACTACGATCCCACGCGCGAAAGCCGTCTTGAAACCTTGATCCAGGCCCCGCTTGCGCCCGATGCCGCGCGCCGCGCTGAAAAGTTGATCGCCGGCCTACGTGCCGCGCGCCTGTCGAAATACAACCTTTCCGGCAAACTTCATGACCTGCCCGACGGCCCCCGTGTGCTTGTGCCCGGTCAGGTCGAAGATGATGCCTCGATCCGGTTGGGCGCGGGCGAAATTCGCAGCAATCTGGCATTGTTACGCGCCGCCCGCTCGGCACATCCCAATGCCACGATTATCTACAAACCGCATCCCGATGTCGAAGCTGGTCTGCGCCCCGGTGCCATCCCGGACGCAGCTTTGACGGGTCTGGCAGATGTCATTGCCTATGATGCCGAGCCGATCGCGCTGATCGAGGCTTGCGATGAAGTCGTCACGATGACCTCTTTGCTTGGCTTTGAGGCATTGCTGCGCGGCAAGCGCGTCACCTGCCTGGGGGCACCATTTTATGCCGGCTGGGGACTGACGCAAGACTTGGGCCACATCCCATTGCGGCGCAAGCAGGCCAAAGACGGCCACCCACTGCCCCGCCCCAGCCTGCTGGCGCTGGCACATGCGGCCTTGATCACTTATCCACGTTACTATGATCCCGTCAGCCGGAAACCCTGTCCGCCCGAGACAGTCCTGCATCGTCTTGCAACAGGAACTGATGCGCCAACCGGGCTGGGCCTTCGCCTTCTGGCAAAGCTACAGGGGCGTTTTGCCACCTATTCCCGGTTCTGGCGTTAACCACGCCCCGGCCATTCTGGCCCCGCGTGGCAAAGCGATTCGAACTATGCCGGACCGTTGAAATCAATAGATATAGCGGATCTGTTCGGTCCAATATCGCTCCATCCGCTTCAGCGACTGATTCATGTTTTCCATGTTGTTGGCATCGACCAGCCCGCGTTTCGCCAGCCCTTCGGCATGGCGCTGGAACAGATCGGTCAGCATCCCGCGCACCCGGCGGCCCTTTTCCGACAGCCGAACCCGCACCGAACGGCGGTCAATTTCTGAACGCTGATGGTGCATATAGCCCAGTTCCACCAATTTTTTCAGGTTATACGACACGTTCGAGCCTTGGTAATAGCCGCGCGATTTCAACTCGCCCGCCGTCACCTCATTCTCACCGATGTTGAACAGTAACAGCGCCTGCACCGAGTTGATCTCAAGCACCGCCACCCGTTCAAATTCATCCTTGATCACATCGAGCAGCAGCCGATGCAGCCGTTCCAGCAACGCCAGATTGTCCAGATAGCCCGCCATCAACAGCTTTTGCGAGCCGTCCAGCAGGGGGTCATGTAAACTCATTTGTTAACTCCGCGAGCGATGGCACCTGCGGATAGAATCGGCATAAAACAAAAACATATCGTAAACTCGCCACGATTTTGGCGCAAATTACCGCAGAGCCAACCGACCCCGCGCATAGGTGCCAATTTCTGCAATCAATTCCGTCAGATAGGTGGGCGCCACATTCTGCCCCAGAACCCATGGCAGCAGGTCTTGGTCGTTTTCCTCTAAAAGTTTATCGAAAATCACCAACCGATCTTCGGACATCGCCGCCAAATGCGCATCGGCATAAGGCCCCAAGATCAGATCCATCTCTTTCATGCCGCGCCGCCAGCTGCGCATCGCCATCCGTTTCAGCCGCGCTTCTTGCGTTTCCATCACACCATCCTTGAACCAATCCGCGCGCCAGCCTATGACACAGCGCGCGCCCTTTCCAGCCCCACACCGGAGACATCATGGCCTTCCTGTCCGACACCCTCGCCCGCGTCAAACCCTCACCCACCATCGCCGTGACTACCAAGGCGGCAGAACTCAAGGCCGCTGGCCGCGACGTGATCGGCCTGGGCGCAGGCGAGCCGGATTTCGACACGCCGGAAAACATCCGAGACGCCGCCAAACGGGCGATTGACGCAGGCAAAACCCGCTACACGGCGGTCGATGGCATCCCCGAGCTGAAAAAGGCCATCTGCGAGAAATTCCAACGCGAAAACGGCCTAACCTACGCGCCAAACCAAATCACCGTCGGCACCGGCGGCAAGCAAACGCTGTATAACGCTCTGATGGCGACATGTAATCCCGGCGATGAGGTGATCATCCCCGCGCCGTACTGGGTCAGCTACCCCGATATGGTGCTGCTGGCGGGCGGCACCCCGGTTCCAGTGGTCGCCACCATCGACACCGATTTCAAACTGACCCCGGCGCAGCTGGATGCCGCGATCACGCCGAAAACCAAATGGTTTATCTTCAATAGCCCCTCGAACCCTACGGGCGCTGGCTACACCCGCACCGAACTGCGCGCTTTGTGCGATGTGCTACTGAAACACCCGCATGTCTGGATCATGTCGGACGATATGTATGAACATCTGGTGTTCGACGATTTCGAATTCACCAGCCCCGCGCAGATTGAGCCCGCGCTTTACGACCGCACCCTGACCTGCAACGGTGTGTCAAAATCTTACGCGATGACTGGTTGGCGTATTGGCTATGCCGCAGGCCCGGCCCATCTGATCAAAGCCATGGGCACCATTCAGTCGCAATCGACATCAAACCCCTGCTCGGTCAGCCAATATGCAGCCCTTGAAGCCCTGACCGGCCCACAAGATTTCCTCGCCCCCAACCGCAAAATCTTCCAGCGCCGCCGTGATCTGGTGGTGTCGATGCTGAACGAGGCCAAAGGCATCACCTGCCCGAAACCCGAAGGCGCGTTCTACGTCTACCCAGATATTGCAGGCTGCATCGGCAAAACCAGCGCCGCTGGCACCAAGATCACCAATGACGAGGTGTTCGCCACCGCATTGCTGGAAGAAACCGGTGTTGCTGTGGTGTTTGGTGCCGCCTTCGGTCTATCGCCAAACTTCCGCGTCAGCTACGCTACCGCAGACGAAGTGCTGGCCGAGGCTTGCACCCGCATCCAGACTTTCTGCGCCACCCTAACCTGAGGCGAATATGGCCGACCGGATCACCGCCAACCTGCCCAGCAGCGATTTCACCGCAACCGAGGCGTTTTACGCGCGCCTCGGCTTTCGCACGAACTTTCGCGACGATGGTTGGATGATCCTGCAACGCGGGCCTTTGGTGCTGGAATTCTTCCCGCACCCGCAGGTCGATAAACTGACCAGCTGGTTTTCGGCCTGTATCCGCGTCGATGATATGGCGGGCCTTTTGGCCGAATGGCAAACCACGGGCCTGCCCTCTGATCCCAAAGCCACCCCGCGCCTGACCGGCGTTTTCAAACACGGCCAAGCCCCGCGCATGTTTGCACTGGTGGATGAAGATGGCTCGCTTTTGCGGGTGATTGACAATGCCGACGCTGGCGAGGCGGTCTGAATGTCCCCCGATCTGCCCGAGTTCTACTTCCGCATCCGCGACAACGGCGCCGCCGTGTTTCGCGTCGATACCGAAAACCGCCAGCGCCGGATTGATATGGAAGAAATCGCGCTGGTCAACGTCAAGAACGGCAATATCAAGCCGCATGGCGACCACAAACTGACACCCGAGGAAATCACCGTGATCGGCAAATGGGTCGCGAAACGCCAAACCATGCTCGCCGCCCGCGATGTCGATGATATCCTGCGCGCCGCCGATCACATGAACCTGACGACGCAATGGGTGCAATCCAAAGCCAGCGACGCGCAGTTAGAGGAAGTCACCGACCTGCTGTTGCTCGCCATGCACGATCTGCGCTCAGTTCTGGTGCGCAAGAAAGCCGAGCGTCTGATGAAAGGCGAAGCGGCGGAGTAGTCACCGTACCCGGTGCCAGAAACGCCACATCATCGTCACCGCCGCAAACAGCAGCCCAATCACCAAGCCCGCCCACAGCCCGATCCCACCCATCCCGGCATGGAAGGCGAGGAAATAGCCGCAAGGAATCCCGATCCCCCAATAGCTGACCGCCGCCGCAATCATCGGCACCCGCGTGTCCTTGATCGCGCGCAGCAGCCCCAGCGCCATCACCTGCATCGCATCCGCCATCTGAAACAGCGCCGCCATCGCCAGCAATGTCACACCAAAGGCAATGATTTCAGCGCTTTGCGGTTTGCTCTCATCCAGAAACAACGAAATGATCTGCACCGGCAGGCTGAGAAACAGCACCACCATCACCGCGCCAAAGCCCACTGACAAGGCAATCGCCACCTTGGCCGCATCGCGCAGACCCTGCCTGTCGCCAGCACCATCCGCCCGCCCCGCCCGCACCGTCGCCGCATTGGAAAGCCCCAGATGCACCATGAACGACAAAGCCGCGACCTCCATGGTGATGCCATGCGCGGCCAGTTCCACCGTGCCAATCCAACCCATCATCAGAGCCGTCGCCTGAAACAGCCCGCTCTCGGCCAATGACGTAATCCCAATCGGCCAACCCAAGCGGAACACCTGATGCAACGCCTGCCAATCCGGCCGCCAGAACCGCTGGAACAGCCGGAAATGCCGCAACTGTGGCAGCCAGCCTGCATAGATTGCCAACAGCGCAAAGGTCAGGCTCTGCACGAAAACCGAGGCAATCGCCGCCCCCTCCACACCCAATTCCGGCGCGCCCCAATGGCCAAAGATCAGCGCATAGGCCAGCACAAGGTTGACCCCCACCGCCGCCAGCGTCACCCAAAGCACCACCTGCGTGCGCTCCAGCGCCGCGAGATAATTTTTCAGCACCATCACCAACAAAGCCGGGATCATCCCCAGCCCCGCGATGCGCAGGAAATCTTGCCCCAAGGCCGAGACTTCAGGCCGTTGCCCCAAGGCCAAAAGCAACGCCTCTGACCACCAGAAAATCGGATAGCTCAGCACGCCAAAGCCAATCGACAGCCACATCCCCATCCGCGTATCGCGCCGCACCTGCGCCTCATCCCCGCGACCCACCGCCGTGGCAACCATCGGCAAAACCGCCTGCGCAAACCCCGCCCCAAGGATGAAAATCACAAAAAACGTCGAGGTCGCCAGCACAACGGCGGCCAATTCATTCACCCCATACCAGCCCAAAAGCACGGTATCGGTGACATGCAGCGCCATCTGCGCCAGATGGCTGCCCACCAGCGGCAGCCCCAAAGCCAGCGTCGCGCGGGCATGTGAGATGTAGGACATTCTTTTGATCATATCGCAGCCTTACAAGCCCCAGATCACCGCGACAAGACACCGCTTCCGCCGCAGTGCAGCGCATCCGCCGTGGCGCATCGCAGCAGCGCGATGTCGGATTTCACCAAACCTCGTCGATAACGCGGCATTTACATTCCCCGCCCAGCGCGCCTAGCGTAAGCCCTGTCATAGAGTGACCTCGATGCCGCCCAACGCCACCTCCCCGATCCAATCGGCCCAAATCCAGCTCTGCCGCGCCCACGATATCCGCGCTGGCGCTGTCCCGATTGGCGCGCGTCTGCTGGTCGATCGGCTCTGGCCGCGCGGCATCGCGAAAGCTGATCTGCGCTTGGATGCATGGCTCAAATCCGCCACCCCCAGCCCGCATTTGCGGCAATGGTTTTGCCATGATCCCGCCAAATGGGCCGAGTTTACCGCGCAGTACCGCGCAGAGCTGACCGACACGCCGGAACCTCTGGCCGAGGCGCTGGACTGGTGCCGCAAAGGCCCCGTCACCCTGATTTATGCCGCCCGCGACACCGAACACAGCCATGCGCTGATCCTGCGCGATGTGCTGATGGAAACCCTAACGCATGAGGCGAGTGATGCCTAAGCCTTTGCCTAACCACCAAAACCTGCGCACCCCGGTCTGCGACCTGCTCGGCTGCGACCACCCGATCCTGCTGGCAGGCATGGGCGGCGTCGCGCGCTCTGACCTCGTCGCAGCGGTGGCAGAGGCCGGCGGCTACGGCATCCTCGGCATGGTCCGCGAATCTCCCGATCTGATCGCCGCAGAGATTGACGCCATCCGCGCCCGCACCGCAAAACCCTTCGCGGTTAACCTAATCCCCTTCGCCACCGACCCCGCCTTGCTCGATGCCGAACTGGCCATCTGTTTCGCCAAACAAGTCGCCGCGATGTGCTTCTTCTGGCACCCCGTCCCCGCAGCCATAAAGCGCGCCAAAGCCGCAGGTTGCCTTGTGCTGCACCAGGTAGGCTCGCTGCAAGCCGCCGTTGAGGCCGAGGCCGCAGGCGCGGATGTGCTGATCGTGCAAGGCGTTGAAGCAGGCGGCCACGTCCACGGCACCGCCGCCGCGCTGATTTTGGTCGAGCAAGTCGCCCGCGCCAGCAACCTGCCCATCGTCGCGTCGGGTGGCTTTGCGACGGGCGCAAGCCTTATCGCCGCCCGCGCATTGGGCGCGCAAGCCATCCACTGCGGCACCGCCTTTCTCGCCACCGAAGAATCCTTCGCGCATGATGACCACAAAGCCCGCGTGCTGGCAGCCCAGGCCGAGGATACCATCTATACCGATATTTTCGCGCTGAACTGGCCGCCGAATTCCCCCGTGCGCGTCATCCGCAATTCCGTCACAGATGCCGCAGGCCATACCCTGACAGGCCATCATCCCGATACCCTGCCGCGCGAGATTATCGCCCATGAAGGCACCCGCCCGCTGCCCCGCTACAGCACCGACAGCCCGCTGCGCATTACCACGGGCGATCTTGAAGCGATGGCGAACTACGCAGGCCAAAGTGCGGCGCTGATCACCGATCTGCCCAGCGCCGCCGACCGTATCCAAACCATACTGGCGCAGGCGCAGACTGCCCTCGCCCGCCTGATCCCGGCAGCCCCATGACCCAACCCGCCCGTCCCTATGCCTCACCCGCCTGCCTTGCGCAGGAACTCGATCCCAATCACGTCGATCCCCAGCAAGCGCTTGATGTCGCCCGCTGGCGCAAAGCCGAGCGCACACGCCTGCTGACCGAGCGCGCCGCCCTTGCCGTCACCGCCCGCCAATCCACCGCCGCAGCGATAGCCATCCACATAGACCATCTTCTCGCCCAGCGCTTTGCCACCCTCGACGGCCTGATCATCTCGGCATGGTGGCCGATCAAAGCCGAATTGGACCTGCGCTTCTGGCTTGCCAGTCTTGCCAGCCGCGGCGCCACCGCCGCCTTGCCAGTGATCCTGACCCCGAAAGCCCCGCTTTGCTTCCGCGCATGGACGCCGGATACGAAGATGGAGCGCGGCTTCTGGAACATCCCCACCCCCGCGACAGACCCCGAAATCACCCCCCATATCACGCTTTCTCCCCTTGTCGGCTGGGACAAAGCAGGCTTTCGCCTCGGCTACGGCGGTGGCTATTTTGACCGCACGCTTGCCAGCCTCACCCCCTCACCCATCGCCATCGGCGTAGGGTTAGACACCGCCCGCCTGCCGACAATCTTCCCACAACCGCATGATATCCCCATGGATTACATCCTGACCGAATCCGGCCCGCAGCCACTTCACGCCTGAGACGCAACGCCACATGCGCGCCGCCACAAAATCCGCTATGCTCACGCCATGACTGATGAAATCCGAGTCCTCTATAATGAGACCTGCCCGGTGTGCCGGTTTGAGATCGGCCATTACCGCAAAGCCGCGCTCGCCGAAGATCTTCCGCTTCGCTTTGACGATCTTACCCACGCCGCTGTGTGGGGCGTCACCCCCGAAGATGCAGCCAAACGCCTGCATGTGCTGCATCAAGGCCAGATCCTGTCCGGCATCCCGGCCTTCCAAATCCTATGGGCACAACTGCCGCGCTGGCGCTGGGTCGCGCGCATCACCGCCCTGCCCCTG
The DNA here is from genome assembly GCA_040387915.1 of Pseudomonadota bacterium. Classification (GTDB taxonomy): domain Bacteria; phylum Pseudomonadota; class Alphaproteobacteria; order Rhodobacterales; family Rhodobacteraceae; genus Cypionkella. The sequence continues at coordinate 58,085 of JAZKCV010000002.1, read as the reverse complement.
ATCCATCCCCTCGCCTGCGCCTTTTACGATCATCTGATGGCCCCGATCCTCTACCGCGCCCATAAACGCCGCCAAGCCGCCAAGACATCGCCACAATAGCCTGACACCCTCAGCGGGTATTTACCCCCGCGAGGCCCCGATGTTGCGCATCATCCTGCTGCTGTTGCCACTCCCCACCTTTGCCCTGCCGCAAAGCACCCCCGCATCCGAGCCAATCCTCTGCGCCGAGGGCAAAGCCATCACCCCCGACCTTCTGCACCCTGTCCTGCCCCATTGCGCGCCGGCACCGCAGCAATCCTATGCCCCAGCCCCCGATGCGTAAGCTCGTCCTTCTGCTGGCACTCCTCGCCACCCCCGCCCAAGCCGCCATCAGCTTTGACGACCTGCGCGCGCTGGTGCTGGCCCGTGATTTCGCCGCCACCGATGCCGCCCTCATAGCCGCCCATACCGAATATACCGCAGCCCATACCCCAGATGCCGAGCGCGATTTGTATAACGTCTTCGCCCTCTACGATCCCGCCATCCAGCGCTTTGCCGAAGATTGGGTCGCAGCCGATCCCAACAACCCGCGCGCGCTCAGCGCCTTGGGCTGGAATCTTTATGACTGGGGCTGGGCCTGGCGCGGTGAAAACACCGTGAACAGAACCACGACCGAAGCGCTTAATGGCATGTCCAGCCGCCACCTCGCCGCCTTTGAGTTGTTCCAGCGCGCCACCCAACTTGCCCCCGATCTGATCCCCGCCTCCGACGGGATGCTGCGCCTGACAGCCACACTGGGCAACAAAGCGGTGATCCCGATCGAGTTAGAGCGGATCATGGCCAACCAACCCAATCGCGGCAGCCTGATGCGCGCGATGATGTCCCTGGCCCCGCAATGGGGGGGCCGCCCCGAACAAGTCGATCTGCTTTGCAACCGCTATGCGCCCAAAATCACCGACGTGCCCGATTACACGCCCGACGTTTGCCGCATCGACGCCGTCTACTACGCGAATTTCTGGTATGGTGACCAGCGCGCGGCAGCCCATCAGCTTTTGATGTTCATGCCAAATCCGATCCTCGACTATGCCCGCTACAATGACATGATGGATGGCCCGTCCACGCCGGAAGAATTGGTTTCCGGACTGGAGGCCCTGAAAATAAAGCGTGACCTGACTCCGCGTGAGGCGCGTAAGCTGGATGATGTCCGCATGAGTTTGGCCCGCGTCGATGCGATGCAAGCCAGCTATCCCGAATTTTCCGCAGCCCTTCTGCGCGAGATTCCCAACCTGCAAGCCGCATTGGTGAAAGACCCGCTGAACCCAGATCTGCTGCACAGATACGTCAATACCCTTGGCGATGCCGAAGAATATGCGGCACGCCCGATCACCGCCGCCGAAAAAGCCGATCTGATCCAACGCCTGCACGCCACGCTCAAGGCCGTGCCAACCGCCTACAAACTGTGGAACGATCTTGCCCAAATCACGCTACAGCAGGGCGATCTTGACGGCATCGCGCGCGCCGAACCCTATTTCCACAACGCGATCCACTATTCGGTCTATGGCAACCAGCAACTGTCAAACGCTGTGCGCCCGAAATGGATGCGGGTGCTTGACCAATCCAACATCATGAAACCCGCAGACATCTCTGGCCTGACGCCCGAGCAACTGGCCAAGCTGGATGCGATCGTGAACTGCCCGCTGGCGATGCAACTCAACATCCTGCGGCTGGTTTGCGACAACGACGGCACCCCGGAAAATCAATGTGCCGAAGGTTTTGTGGCAAACGACGTGATCTGGGATCGTCTTGCAGAGCGTATGAATGCCGGAGTTTGCCCAGACACATTCCTTCCGCATTTCGAAGAACAATATCTCAAACCGCAAAAGGTCGATTTCTGATGCGCATCCAAGCCGACTGATCGTCCAATCCGATCACAATCGCACCTCAAATCCGCCACAATCCTGATCGCCCTACCCGATCAGGATTACCCCCCAAGCCGCACCGCCGGCAATCGCAGTCAAAGCCACCGCAGCCGAACCGCAATCTTTCGCCTTCTTGGCGCGCGGATCATCGGCCTTTGAGATGTAATCCACAACCTCCTCCAGCCCGGTGTTCATCAATTCCGCCGCCAGAACCAGCAGGCCGAGCGCCAAAATCAAGCCCCGCTCCGCCGCCGTCATTTCAATCGAAAACGCCAAAGCCGCCGACAGCACGTTGACCACGCTCCACTGCCGCAGGGTCTTTTCCGTCGCCCAAGCTGCTTTCCAGCCGTCCCACGACCAAATCACCGTATTGGCAAACCGCCGCGCTTCGCTGCGCAAAATATCCCGCATGGCTCCCCCCATTCAAGGATGCCATCTGAATGCAAGCCTCACGCCTTGGCAAGCGCCTCAAGATACGCCCGCACCGCCGTCACCACATGCGCGAACCGATCGCCGCCCAGATGCACCCCGCCATACCAGCGAGTCACCACGACGATATGATCCCGCAACTCGGCCCGCTCCAGCATTTTCAGGATCACCGCGCCCGCCCCGGCCTCACCATCATCGCCCTTCACCGCGCCGCCGTCCGACAGCACGCAAGCCCAAGTGTTATGCGTCGCCTTGGCGAATTTCTTCGCCCGCTTCAACTCAACCAGAAACGCCTCAATCCCGGCGCGCCCCTCAACCGCCCCACCTGACACCGCATAGCGCGAGCCGCGATCCCGCAAAACGTCCACAATTTGCAACATGCTGGTTCCGTTTCCATCGTAGAAGCCTCCGGCGGGAATATTTCAGCCAGTATGAAATGCAAAGCGCAATGCCTTGGGCTTGACTTCACCCAAGCGGCAGAGTGTATCGGGCCAAACCGATCCAGCCTCCGTGAAGGGGAATTTCATGCACGCCTATCGCAGCCACACTTGCAACGATCTCAAAGCGGCCCATGTCGGCAATCAGGTCCGCCTGTCCGGCTGGGTGCATCGGGTGCGCGATCATGGCGGCGTGCTGTTCATCGACCTGCGCGACCATTACGGCATCACCCAAGTCATCGCCGATAGCGACTCGCCTGCCTTTGCCGATATCAACAAAGTCCGCGCCGAATGGGTGGTGCAGATTGATGGCCGGGTGAAGGGTCGCGATGCCGCGCTGGTCAACCCGAAACTGCCGACGGGTGAGATTGAAGTCTATGCCACCGCCCTCACCGTGCTGGGTGCTGCCGAGGAACTGCCGCTGCCGGTGTTCGGCGATGTCGAATACCCCGAGGAAACCCGGCTGACCTACCGCTTCCTCGACCTGCGCCGCGAAAAGCTGCACCGCAACATGATGCTGCGCTCGAACGTGGTGCGCTCGATGCGCAACCGGATGTGGGATCAGGGCTTTAACGAATTCCAAACCCCGATCATCACCGCATCTTCCCCCGAAGGCGCGCGCGACTTTCTGGTGCCGTCGCGGCTGCATCCCGGCAAATTCTATGCCCTGCCGCAAGCGCCGCAGCAGTTCAAACAACTGATCATGGTCGCCGGGTTTGACCGATATTTCCAGATCGCGCCCTGCTTCCGCGATGAAGACCCTCGTGCCGACCGCTCACCCACCGACTTCTATCAGCTTGATATTGAAATGTCTTTTGTCGAGCAGGAAGACGTCTTCGCCGCCGTGCAACCGGTGGTGCAGGGCATTTTTGAAGAATTTGCGCCGGGCAAGAAAACCTATTCCGACTGGACCAAGATCGCCTACCGCGACAGCCTGAAATGGTATGGCAGCGATAAACCCGACCTGCGCAACCCGATCAAGATGCAAGACGTGTCCGAGCATTTCGCAGGCTCCGGCTTCGCGATCTTCGCCAAACTGCTGGAGCAACCCGGCAACGAGGTGCGCGCCATTCCCGCGCCAACCGGCGGAAGCCGCAAGTTCTGCGACCGCATGAACGCGTTTGCGCAGAAGGAAGGCCTGCCGGGCATGGGCTATATTTTCTGGCGTGACGCCGAAGATGGTTCGGGCATGGAAGCCGCTGGCCCCCTCGCCAAAAACATCGGCCCAGAACGCACCGAAGCCATCCGCCAGCAGCTTGGCCTGACCAAAGGCGACGCCGCGTTCTTCCTCGGCGGCAAGCCAGAAACCTTCGAAGCCATCTCTGGCCGCGCCCGTAATGAGATCGGTCGCGAGCTGGGCCTGACCGAGCAAAACTGCTTCAAATTCGCCTGGATCGTCGATTTCCCGATGTATGAGAAAACCGACGACGGCAAGATTGATTTCTCCCACAACCCGTTCTCGATGCCGCAAGGCGGGCTAGAGGCGCTGAACGGCGATCCGCTGGAAGTCTATGCTTATCAGTATGATCTGGCCTGCAACGGCTACGAATTGATCTCTGGCGGCATCCGCAACCACAAGCCGGAAATCATGTTCAAAGCCTTTGAACTCGCAGGCTATCCGAACTCGGAAGTCGAAAAACGCTTCGGCGGCATGGTCAAAGCCTTCAAATACGGCGCCCCGCCCCACGGAGGTTGCGCCGCTGGCATCGACCGTATCGTCATGCTGCTGGCCGATGAGCCGAACATCCGCGAAGTCATCATGTTCCCGATGAACCAGCGCGCCGAAGATATGCTGATGGGCGCGCCGTCGGAGCCCACCAACGCCCAAATGCGCGAGTTGTCGCTGCGCGTCGCCGCCAAAGACTAGGTCGTGATCTGGATGGCCTGCCGCCCGCAGGTCATCCGCCACACCCCAACAGGCGGCTTTCCGCTTTGCCTTGGTGCAACCTCGGCCATCCCGCGCCAATGCCGCATTTTTGATACCGAAACGGTGGTATTCTGCCCGCGCCCGCTTATGTTTTGCCAGAGGCAGCCGATAGCCGCAGGAACCGGAGTTTCAAACGATGTCGAAGCTAACCACCCTTGCTGCGATACGTTTTGGCTATGGCCTGCCGCTGCCCAAAGGCGCGCCGGATACGGCAGATGCGATGCTGGCAAGCCTCGCCGGACCTGACCAAGCGATGCAATCCTTGCCGATCCGCGCCTCTGCGGATTTGATCCCGAACATCCAAGAACTGCGGCAAATCCAGAAAGCTGGCAAGAAAACCGCCGCTAAAAACCCCAAACGTGATGCACTGCTGCAAGATTTCAGCAATGCCGCCGAAGCCGCCAGTGTGATCACCTTCGCCCGTGCCGTGGACAGCGGCGATGGCTTTCGCGAACGGCTGACCACGTTTTGGGCCGACCATTTCTCGGTGATCGCCAAGCGCCAACTCGAAGCGCTGTTCCCCTATGCCTTGGTCGATGATGCCATCCGCCCGCATCTGACGGGCAATTTCGCCGATATGCTGACGGCCGCCACCCTCCATCCGGCGATGCTCAGCTATCTCGATCAATCCAGTTCGGTTGGGCCAAATTCGCATTTTGGCAAGAACCAAGGCAAAGGCCTGAACGAAAACCTCGCGCGTGAGGTGATCGAGTTGCACAGCATGGGCGTTGGCGCAAATTACAGCCAGACTGATGTCACCGAGATGGCGAAAATCCTCGCCGGGCTGACGATGAACGCCGATTTGCTGATGGAGTTTCAACCACGCCGAGCCGAGCCGGGGCCGCGTGAACTGCTGGGCAAGACCTATGATGCGCCGGGAATGGACAATATCCACGCCGCCCTGCGCGATCTAGCGCTGCAACCCGCCACGGGCCAGCATCTGGCGCGCAAATTGGCGGTGCATTTTGTCTCGGATACACCCGACCCTGATCTCGTCAAAGCCATTGCTGCAGCTTACAACGGCACTGGCGGCGATCTGATGGCAACCTATACCGCCCTGCTGGATCACCCCGCCGCTTGGGTCGAAGCCACCGAGAAAGCCCGACAACCCTTTGATTTCATGGTCGCCTCGCTGCGCGCCTTGGGCGTCACGGGCGACCAGCTGCAACAAATGCCCTACAAGCAATTTCGCGGCCAGGTCTTGGCCCCGATGGCGGGCATGGGTCAACCGTTCAAACGCCCCGCAGGCCCGAATGGATTTGATGAGGCCGCCGAGGAATGGATCACGCCGCAGGGTCTTGCCCGCCGGATCACTTGGGCGATGCGGGTGCCGCCCCGGTTGGTCGAGCCTTTGCCCGATCCGGTCGCCTTGGCGCAATCCTGCCTCGCCGACCGCGCCAGCGAACCGCTGCTTTGGGGTGCCGCGCGCGCCGAAGACATCACGCAAGGCGTCGGCCTCGTGCTGGCCTCCGCCGAATTCAACCGCAGATGAGGGCCGCCATGACAGCTTCAATCGACAGACGGAAATTTCTGCGCGGGTTGGGTGGCGTGCTGGGTTGCTCGATTGCGGCGCATCCGATGCTGACCACGGTGACGATGGCGGGGGCGAATGGTGGCCGCCCCTTAGGTGATCATCGCCTGATCGTGATCATTCTGCGCGGCGCGATGGACGGGCTGGATGTGGTGCAGCCGCAAGGCGACGCCGATTATGCCGCGCTGCGCCCGACGCTGTTGAACCCGCAAGCCACGGATCTTGATGGTTTCTTCCGTCTGCATCCGGCGTTTGGCGACATGATGCCACTCTGGAACGCGGGCCAGTTGGGCTTTGTCCACGCCACCTCCACCCCCTACCGCGACAAACGCAGCCATTTTGTCGGCCAAGACATGCTCGAAGCCGGAACCGGCATGGATGTGCCGCTCAATCAGGTCAAGGATGGCTGGTTGAACCGGCTTCTGCAAACGCAAAAGGGGCTGACCTCGGAAACCGCCTATTCGATTGGCCAAGTCGCGATGCCGCTGCTGGAAGGCCCCGCCGAGGTGCGCAACTGGTCGCCCGAAACCACGCTGCTGCTCACACCACAAGCGCGCCTGCTGTTTGACCGGGTCTACGAATCCGATCCCCTGTTCCACGCCGCCTCGCAGGAAGCGATGGAGCTGGCGGATGCTGGTAACGGCGACATGGAAATGATGGCGGCAGACCCATCGCAAATGGCGGGTTTGAAGGTGCAGGATGTCGAGCAACTGGTTGATTACGCGGCCGGAAAGCTGCGGCAAGACGCCCGCATTGCCGCGTTTTCGATGACCGGCTGGGATACCCACCGGGGTCAGGCGGGCGGGCTTTCCAAATCGCTCGCCCGATTGCAATACGCGATCCTGCGGCTGCAAACCGGGTTGGGCGAGAAAGTCTGGGGCAAAACCGTGCTGCTGGCGATGACCGAATTTGGCCGCACCGCGCGCGAAAATGGCACCACGGGCACCGATCACGGCACCGGCGGGGTGATGGTGATGGCTGGGGGCGCGCTGAACGGCGGCAAGGTCTACGGCGATTGGCCGGGTCTGTCCGAGGCCAATCTGTATGAGCGCCGCGATCTGATGCCCACCTCGGATGTGCGGGCCTGGGCGGCGCATGCGATTCAGGGGCTCTATGGTATTGACCAGAATGTGCTGGAAAACGCCGTGTTTCCGGGTTTGAAAATGGGCAAAGATCCCCGAATTTTGCTGTAGTCCGAGTTTACTGTGGTCAGACGCCGGAAACCACGCCCACTTCGCGATTGTCGGCCATATCCGCATCACCCCGCCAAGCGGTCAGCGCGACCATGCATAACGTCACCACAAGGGCAGTGATCACCACCCATTCCGCAAAAACCGCACCCGATTCGTCGCGCAGGAAGCGTTGTTTGGCGGACATAGGCGGCACTTTCTCTAACGGGCGATGACGCGGTTTTGCCCGTCGATTGGGGCGAAACCATGCTACAGATCGGCCAAAGCCGTGGTGATTGCGGGGCGGCAACGCCACCAGATCACGGTTTGGCCGCGAAAGCGGCACTGCTATTGGCAACCATCAACCGCTTGTCAATCAAGCCGCGCAGTTGATCCAGATCGCCACTGTTTGCAGCAGTTGCAGCCTGCGCCAAAGCAGAGTCATGCGCGTGATGCGCCACCCCCAGCACAAAGCCCGCCAAATAGCGCCGCCCCGCCGCATCCGGCGCGTCTGACAGCGCCGCCGCCGCGCGCGACAGATCATCCTGCAACGCCAAAGGGTCCGGAGAGATCGCCGCGTCTTCGACCAAGCTTGGCGCAAGTCCGGGCAGAAACTGACGCAAAAGCCTGCAAAACGCGGCGAAACTTTCCAACGGCTTATCGAGAAACCCCTCTGCCCCCGCCGCCAATGCTGCCCCTCGCCCCTCTGGATTGCCTGAAGTGCCAAGCACCGCCAAGGGCCGCTGCCGCGCCAGCGCCAACTCGCGGATCAACCCCTCACCCCGGCCATCCGGCAGGCCGAGATCAATGATCACCACATCCGGGCGGTACACCCGCAAATGCGCCCGCGCGGCTGCCAGCGTATCCGCCCGACGCAACCGCGCACCCGCCCGCTGGCTCATCAACCGCAACGCTTCGCAGGCATAACGACTGTCCTCGACCGCCAGAATGGTGACGCCCTGCAACGGCAGCGCGGGCCCCGCCGCAAGATCCGGCAAGATAAAACCCGGCGGTAGCGGCGTATCATGGGTCAAGGGATTGGGCATGGCATATACCTGCGGCTATAGCGACCCCGCCAGTCTTCCATGGTTTTGGTTCATAAATCGTAAACGCCAGCACCGCTGCCGTGATTTTTCCATCCAAGCTGTATCAACCCAAGCCTGCGACCGCACGGCCCCTTGCCCGATCCCCCGCCAGCGGCCATAAGACCCCCACCACCCCCGCAAGGAGCCTTGCCGATGATTGGCCGCCTGAACCATGTCGCAATAGCCGTCCCGGATTTGACGGCGGCAGCCGATCAATACCGCAACACCTTGGGCGCAAAGGTTGGCCCACCGCAAGATGAGCCTGACCACGGCGTCACCGTGATCTTTATCGAACTGCCGAACACCAAGATCGAACTGCTGTATCCTTTTGGCGACCACAGCCCGATCAAGGGCTTTCTGGATAAAAACCCCGCAGGTGGCATCCATCATATTTGCTACGAGGTGGATGACATTCTGGCCGCACGTGACCATCTTCAAGCCAGTGGCGCGCGGGTGCTGGGCTCTGGCGAGCCAAAAATCGGCGCGCATGGCAAGCCGGTGCTGTTCCTGCATCCCAAGGATTTCAACGGCTGTTTGGTGGAATTGGAGCAAACATGACGATCACCGCTGCACTGGTGCTATTTTCGGTCACTTGGTTCATGGTGTTTTTCTGCGTGCTACCGCTGCGCTTCAAAAGCCAAGCGCAGACGGGTGAGGTTGAACCCGGCACCCCGCGCTCCGCACCCGCCGATGCCATGATCAAACCGAAAGCCAAACTGACCACGCTGATCACGATTGTGATCTTCGTCATCCTCTATCTGCTGATCACCTCAGGCCGCTGGGGCATCGCCGATCTGGATGTGTTCGGGCTTTGGGCCAACCGCTACTGACGGCTCAACCGATGGAACATATGGGTGAAGGTGGCGACTCCTAGCACAGGAATCGCCAAATTTATCAGCGGGATAGATAAAGGTGCCGCCATCAGCACCCCTGCCGCCCAAATCCGCAGGTTATAGGCCTTGCGCATCGCCCGTGCGCCATCCCGCCCCAAACGCCGCGTCGCCACCAGCGTGAAATACTCCCGCCCCAGCAGATAGCCATTCAGCCCCCAAAACAGCAGCGGGCTGAACGGCCCCGCAAACGGATACAGCAGCAGTGCCACCGTATTCAGCGCCAGCAACAGGCCAATGAAATTGGCGGTATCAATCAGCGTATCGCCGAAATTGGGTCGCGCCACCGATGGCAAGCCGGGATAGTGCCGATCCTCGACCGCCTGCGCCACATCCTCCAGAAACAGGCCTGAAAACGCCGAGGCGACCGGGATCATCAAAAACACCGACAGCCCGATCATCAGCAATACCGAGCCGCCGCTGAGCAAAGTATGCAGGCCCTGAATCGGCCCAACAAACGGAATATCGATGCTGCCCGGCGTGAACGTCTCGATCAACCACAGCAGCGCCGCATAGGCTCCGGTCAGTAAAGCCGCAGCCAGCGCCACGCCCCACAGCATCACCCGCAGGAACCGGCCATCACCAAGCTGGCCCAACGCTTTGGCGAAATCACCAAAGATCATGCGTTGAGCCTCCGACGCTCACTCTGTTCACCCTCAAGCCCATGTGATCAGCTTCGCTAAATCAGGCCGCGGGCGGTCCGACATCGGCGTCACCACCGTGCCGATATGCACGATGCCCGCAACCGTCTCATCGCCAACACAGCCAAACGCCTGCGCGGCGAATACCTGATCATGCGACGGCCAGCCCGACAACCAATTCGCCCCCCAGCCCTTCGCCAAAGCCGCGTTCACCACGCCAAAACACAACGCCCCCGCCGACAAGATTTGCTCGGACAGCGGCACCTTATCCGTGGATTTCGGCGACGAAATCACCACGACCGCCAACTGCCCCAAATCAAACTGCCCGCGCCCCTTGGCGATTTTCTCCGCATCCGCACCAAGCGCCCGCGCCCGTGCCTCTGCCAGATCGGCCAACCGCAGCATCACGGCGCGGTCCAGCACCACCAACCGCCACGGCTCCAGCTTGCCATGGTCGGGCACACGGGTGGCGGCAGTCAAAATCTCCAGCAGTTCGGGCCGCGCGGGCACCGGGCCTTTGAACAGCTTGGCCGGATGCGACTGCCGGGTTTGCAGGAAAGCGAAGGCGTCTGGGGTAACAGCGAAGGCATCGTGAGACATAATGGGCTCCTTTGCGCCAGAGGTGGCGATATGTGTCGCCCGCGTCAAGTCAGGTTTGGCGGCAAAATGGGGCTGCACAGGAAGCCATGCGACACGCTTCGGCTAAGCCTGCTTCGGCTCAATCCTATAGCTGCCCTCGGGCAAATCCAGCGCTGCCGCAAGATCGCGCAACTGCGCAATCGAAAGGGTGATCGCCACCACCTCCTCACTGAACGCATCGACTTGCCGCAGCACCACACATTCGGCAAAGGCCTCAATGGTGATGTCTTCCTGCAATGGGGTGTCCGGCTCGCCCTCATCGACCAATGTGATCACAGTGGCGTCGAATTCATGCTCGATGGTGAACATCGCAAGGCTCCTCTGCCGGATCAAACTGTGCCCAGATGAGCCCGGCTCAGCCGGAAGTTCAAGCGAAAGTGCTGCCAGAGGGGGCTATGAAATCGCAACCGGTTTGATATGGGCTGTCAGAGGGCAGCGGTGAAGGCAAACGTGATGAAGCGGCAAGCAGGATGGATTTTGGTGGCGGCGCTGCTGGCGGGCTGCGTGCAGCCGGGGATCCCCACGATCAACCAAACCGACAGCGCCGCACAGGTGCTGACCCAACCCTCGCAAACTGGTGGCGCGCTGGCGTCGCGGGCGGCGGCGGTGAATTTCCTGACCGTGGTGCAGCGGGTGGAGCCGGTGGCCGAGGCCTATTGCCGCGCCCAGCATGTCGCACATCGCTGCGATTTCCAGATCGTGATTGATGACCGCCCGCATCAGCCCGCCAACGCGTTCCAGACGGTAAATAAGGCGGGCAGGCCGATCATCGCGTTCTCGCTGGCCCTGATCGCCGACGCCCGCAACGCCGATGAGATCGCCTTCGTGCTGGGTCACGAGGCTGGGCATCACATTCTGGGTCACATCCCGAAACAGGAACAAACCGCCCTATCCGGCGCGATGATGGCGGGGATTTTGGCGGCGGCATCCGGGGCCGGGCAGGATGAGGTCACGCAGGCGCAGAAATTGGGCGCAGGCCTTGCCACCCGGCAGTTCTCGAAGGAATATGAATTGCAGGCCGATGCCGTGGGGGCTGAGATTGCTTTCCGTGCTGGCTATGATCCGGTCAAGGGCAGCGGCTTTTTTGACCGCTTGCCCGACCCCGGCGATCAGTTTCTGGGCACCCATCCGGCCAATCGGCAGCGTAAAGCGCTGGTCGCCGCTGTGGTGGCCAAACTGCGCGGCGCGTAGCGTGTCCACGCGTGGCGCATCTCGAAGCACTTGTAATATCAATCTCTTAACATCCGGCGTTCAGGTTTGATTAACCATAGGCCACAGCACAAATGTCAGGCCCTGCCCTGCCAGAACTGCGCTGACCGATGTACCGGGCACCAGCCGAAGGTTTCGGGCGAAGTCCCGTAAACCTGAGAAAAAACAATGCGCGGCACGCGCTCCGCTAGATCACCCAGACAGCCGGGATCAGCCCGCGCAAGGAGTTGCCGACCCACAGCCTGACCCTTGGCAGATCGTCTGCCAGCAGCACCTCCTCGGCCACCGCCATTTCCGCCCGCAACACCCCCGGCAACACACCACAGGTCAGCGGCGGCGTTCGCATCCCCTGCCCGCGATCAAAGAATAAAGTAGTGATCGAGCCGTCGCAGACCTCGCCGCGCTGATTGCACAAGATCACCTCATCCAAGCCATCCGGCAGCGCCGCCCGCGCCGCATCATATGCCGCCCGCCGCGTCGATTTCACCGTAAGCCAGACATCATCCGAGTTCAGCCGCTCTGCCGCCAAACCAACCCGCCAAACCGATTTCCCTACAGGCAAAGCCGCCACCTGCACCTCGACTCTGCCCGCGCCGTCCAGCGTCAACCGCATCCGCGCCGCCGCCACAGGCACCGCCGCCCTCAGCGCAGCCTCAACCGCTGCCAGATCACAGCCCCAGCCCAAAGCCTGCGCCGATCGCGCCAACCGCGCCAGATGCAGCGGCAACCGCACCAGACGCGCGCCATCCCAGCACAACGTCTCGATCAGCTTCAGCCCTGCCGCACCAGACCCTGCATGTAACGCGCTTTCCACAGTGCTTCCTCCCATTCGCCATCCGCCGTGCTGTCCTGCACCACGCCGCCGCCGACATTCAACTCGATCGCGCCGCCCTCAAACACCGACAACGTGCGGATCGCCACGTTGAACGACGACGCGCCGTCTGGCGCCATCCAGCCAATCGCGCCGCAATAGGGCCCACGCGGCTGCGTCTCAACCTCATGGATAATCTGCATCGCGCGGATTTTTGGCGCACCCGTGATCGAGCCACAAGGAAACAGCGCAGGCATCAGCCCGGCCATCGTCGGCGCTTCCACCAACTGCCCGACCACGCGGCTGACCATCTGATGCACCGTGGCGTAATGTTCCACCGCAAACAGTTCCGGCACCTTCACCGAGCCGACCTTGGCAACCCGGCTGATATCATTGCGCAAAAGATCAACGATCATCAGATTTTCTGCCTGATCCTTGGCCGATCCCCGCAAAGCCTCGGCCAGTTCGGCATCGCGCACCGGATCGGCATCGCGCGGCGCTGTGCCCTTCATCGGCCGCGCTTCAATCCGGCCTGCGGCTGTGGTGCGGATAAACAATTCGGGGCTGCGCGATACCAGCACCGGACCCACGCCAAGATCGACAAACGCGCCATGCCCCACCACCTGCCGCGCCTTAAGTGCGCCGTAAAGCCCCAAGGCCGTACCGTGCAGCAACCGCGTGCGCAACGGAAAGGTCAGGTTGATCTGATAGCAATCGCCCGCCGCGATATAGCCCATCACCTTATCCATCGCCGCGCCATATTCCGCACGGCTGATCGCAGGCTGCAACGCCGCCACCGCCACTCCGCGCGCCTGCGCGGACGCCTGCGCCAACAGCGCCGTCGGATCGCTTGGCCCCGCGAACACCCCAAACACCAGCAAGGGGCGCGCCACATCAGGCGCAGGCATCAGTCCCGCCAGCACAGGCTCTAACGCATAGCCCGCCTCGTAACTGATATAGCCCGCCACCCATTTGCCCTGCGCGCGTGCTGCGTCCAGCTGCGCCAAAGCCGGGGCGACCTCATCCGCCCTGCGCGCCACGATCAGCGCCTCGGCGGCGTCAAACAGCGCAGGCTGCCCGAAAGGTCCGTCTTCGATCAGGATCACGCCAGCGCCCCTTGTTGTGCTGCCTTCCATTTAGGCCAGCCCAATCACCTAGGCCAGCCCCGCCCGCAAATCCAATCCCGAGCCGCCCGTCTTTTGCGCATTTGCGACGCCAAAACGCGCTCGGTGTGGATCCATCCACCGCTGTTTTCTGTAAATATCTATTCAGTGCTTGCCAGACTGAAAAATTCGCGCTTCCCTGCGCAGAGGGACGGCATAATGTCGCACCGATAACAATAATAACGACCAATCAACGGTTCGGAGGGTAACTGAATGGCTGCGGATGACTATTCCGATAAAGACCAGCATGACGATTTGAAAGTCTTGCATGGTATGGGCTACGCCCAAGAGCTTTCGCGCTCGATGTCGAAGTTTTCCAACTTCGCAATCTCATTTTCGATCATTTGCACCCTGTCCGGGGGCATCAACTCATTCGCGCAGGCGATTTCATCCGTGGGCGGTGCCGGTGCAGGCATCGGCTGGATCGTCGGCTGCGTGTTGTCGGGCATGTTCGCGCTGGCAATGGCACAAATCGCTTCGGCCTTCCCGACGGCGGGCGGGCTGTATCACTGGTCGTCGATCCTTGGCGGGCGCTTCCTGGGTTGGCTGACGGCTTGGCTGAACCTGTTGGGCCTGATCACCGTCTTGGGCGCGATCAACATCGGCACCGCCTATTTCTTCCAAGGCACCTTTGGCGCGCTCTTCGGCACCACCGGCGCGGATGGCGCGATCACGCCTTGGCCCAGCTCGGATATGGAGATCGTGGTGTTCGTCGCCATCATCACTGTGATCCAAGCCGTGTTCAACCATATCGGCATCAAGGCAACCACCTTCCTGACCGATATTTCCGGCTATCTGATCTTTGCGACGACGGTTGTTCTGGTGCTGGCCTGCCTGTACTTTGCACCCGCCATCGACATCAGCCGGTTGTGGACCTTCACCAACTACTCCGGTGAGGCGGGCGGCAACGTGTTCCCGCAATCGGACAATATGGGCTATCTGTTCCTGCTCTGCCTACTGCTGCCGGTCTACACCATCACCGGCTATGACGCCTCGGCCCACACGTCTGAGGAAACCAAGAACGCCGCCACCTCGGTGCCCAAAGGCATCGTCAACGCGGTGTTCTGGTCGTCTTTGGTCGGCTGGATCATGGTCTGCGCCATCACTTTGGCGATCCCGGATCTGAAAGTTGCGGCAGGCCAAGGCTTTGGCATGTTCTTCCTGACCTTGGACGCGATCCTGCCAGCTGGCCTGAAAATCGTGCTCTATCTTGGCATCCTGATCGCGCAGCTGATTTGCGGTCTGGCCACCGTGACCTCGGCCAGCCGGATGCTGTTTGCCTTCTCGCGCGATGATGGCTTGCCAGTTGGCTCCAAAGCCTTGGCCAGCGTTTCGCCGAAATACCGCACGCCGGTGAAGGCGATCTGGACCGCGACGGTGCTGTGCATCCTCTATGTGCTGCTGGCAATGTCGATCAAAGTGGGGGAGACCTCGATCTACGTGATCGTGGTGAACTCGACGCTGGTGTTCTTGTTCCTGTCGTTCACCCTGCCGTTGGTTGCGGGCATGTTCGCCTATGGCACCGCGAAATGGCCGAACCCCGGCCCTTGGGCGATGTCTGCCGGGCTTTACAAACTGGTCACGGTTTTGGCCATGGTTGGCATGGCGGTGATCCTGTTCATCGCGGTGGCCCCGCCAAACGAGCGTGTGCTTTGGGTGGTCTTGGGCTTTATCGCCCTCGCGCTGGTGGTCTGGTTCGGCTTTGAGAATCGCCGCTTTGCCGGTCCGCCGATTGGGGCCGAGGTGGAGAAACGCCGCGCCGCCATCGCTGCGGCAGAGGCTGCGGTGGGCCAGAGGGGCTGAAAGCTTGATCTGAAACCAAAGGCGGCGGGGGCAACCTCGCCGCCTTTGTTTTTGCAAGCCGCCGCTACCAAATCCGCCGCAGCCCCGGCACTGCATCAAACGCCGGATCGGCTGAGATGAAATCCATGCTACCCATCAAAGCCGTCGCCGCCAGTATCCGATCAAACGGATCGCGATGCGGCCAGTCGAGCAGGCCTGCCTCTTGCGCAATTTCGGCAGAAAACGGCGCTAGAACTGCACGCTGAGCTGTGAGGGTTTCCAGCAGGACAGCGACCATCGGTTCCATTTCTGCCCATTTGCCCAATCACACTTTCTGAGCGATTTCATAGATCGAAATCGGGCTGACAAAGATTTCCGCACTGCCCAGTGCAGAGGATGCCCGTCGAGACAGCTTAGGAACGCCGGACAGAGTCCATGCCCAAACATGCGTGTCGAGCAGTATGCCCGCCATTTACTCCCACTCCGCCAGCTCTGCCTCGGTCATAGGTTCCAGAAAATCTGGCACCCGCATCCCGATAAAGCCGGGCATCCCAATCTTGAATTTTGGCTTCTCAATCGCCGTGATCTGGACAGCAGGCTTGCCATTGCGCGCAATAATCACTTCCTCACCACGCAACGCGGCCTCGATCAGCTTGGAAAGCTGGCTTTTAGCCTCATGAACATTGACCTGCATCGCAACCTCCGTTCTTGCTTAGCTAACTTAGCTAACCTCACGCCAAAAAGCAACCCGCGCCACATCCCGGAATCCGCTTGCGCCCCGGCGTGTGCTGGCTATAACCCGCAAAGTTTTGCGCTGAGGGCCCTGAAGAACGGGGCGCTCAAAGACAGGGGGCCGCCATGCCGAAAAGAACCGACATCAAATCCATCATGATCATCGGTGCGGGCCCCATCGTCATCGGTCAGGCCTGCGAGTTCGACTATTCCGGCGCACAGGCCTGCAAAGCATTGCGCGAAGAAGGCTACCGGGTGATCCTGGTCAACTCGAACCCCGCCACGATCATGACCGACCCCGGCCTTGCGGATGCCACCTATATTGAGCCGATCACCCCCGAAGTCGTCGCCAAAATCATCGAAAAAGAGCGCCCTGATGCGCTGCTGCCCACCATGGGCGGACAAACCGGGCTGAACACTGCGCTGGCGCTGGCTGACCTTGGCGTGCTTGAGAAATTCGGTGTCGAGTTGATCGGCGCCAAGCGCCCGGCCATTGAAATGGCGGAAGATCGCAAGCTGTTCCGCGAGGCGATGGACCGTATCGGCCTTGAAAACCCCAAAGCCACCATCATCGCCGCCCCCAAATTGCCGAACGGCAAATACGACATTTCCGCAGGCGTCGCCGAATGTATGGCCGCCATCGAATACGTAGGCCTCCCTGCAATCATCCGCCCCGCCTTCACTTTGGGCGGCACCGGCGGCGGTGTGGCCTACAACCGCGACGACTACGAGGCGATCTGCCGCTCCGGCCTTGAGGCCAGCCCGATGGCGCAAATCCTGATCGACGAATCGCTGCTCGGCTGGAAAGAGTTTGAGATGGAGGTGGTGCGCGACACCGCCGACAACGCCATCATCATCTGCGCGATTGAAAACATCGACCCGATGGGCGTGCATACTGGGGATTCCATCACCGTCGCCCCTGCCCTGACGCTGACCGACAAAGAATACCAGATCATGCGCAACGGCTCCATCGCCGTGCTGCGCGAGATCGGTGTTGAGACTGGCGGATCCAACGTGCAATGGGCGATCAACCCCGCCGATGGCCGCATGGTGGTGATCGAGATGAACCCGCGCGTCTCTCGCTCCTCGGCCCTCGCGTCGAAAGCCACCGGCTTTCCCATCGCCAAAGTCGCCGCAAAACTGGCCGTCGGCTACACTTTGGACGAGTTGGACAACGACATCACCAAAGTCACGCCCGCGTCGTTTGAACCCTCGATCGACTATGTCGTCACCAAAATCCCGCGCTTCGCGTTTGAGAAATTCCCCGGCTCGGAACCCAACCTCACCACCGCGATGAAATCGGTCGGCGAAGTGATGGCGATTGGCCGCACCATCCACGAATCCATGCAAAAGGCGCTGGCGTCTTTGGAAACCGGGCTGTCGGGCTTTGACGAAATCGCCATCCCCGGCGTTTCCATCACTGGCACCCCCGACCGCACCGCAATCACCTTGGCACTGTCAAAAGCCACCCCTGACCGCCTGCGCGTCATCGCCCAAGCCATGCGCCACGGCCTGTCCGACGACGAAATCAACCAGATCACCTCGTTCGATCCATGGTTCCTCGCCCGCATCCGCGAAATCATTGAGGCCGAAGCCGTGATCCGCGCCAAAGGCCTGCCTTTGGACGCCACAGGCATCCGCAAGCTGAAAATGATGGGCTTCACCGATGCCCGCCTTGCCATGCTCACAGGCCGGGATGAGGCGCAAATCCGCCGCGCCCGCCGCAACCTTGGCGTCAATGCTGTGTTCAAACGCATCGACACCTGCGCGGCCGAGTTTGAGGCCCAGACCCCCTACATGTATTCCACCTACGAAGCCCCCGCGATGGGCGATGTGGAGTGTGAAGCTCGTCCCTCCAACGCCAAAAAAGTCGTCATCCTCGGTGGTGGCCCCAACCGCATCGGCCAAGGCATCGAGTTCGACTATTGCTGCTGCCACGCCTGCTATGCGCTGACGGATGCGGGCTATGAGACGATCATGGTCAACTGCAACCCGGAAACCGTTTCGACCGACTACGACACCTCGGACCGCTTGTATTTTGAGCCGCTAACGCTGGAGCATGTGCTGGAAATCCTGCGGGTCGAACAAGAAAACGGCACCCTGCATGGCGTGATCGTGCAATTCGGCGGCCAAACCCCGCTGAA
This sequence comes from Pseudomonadota bacterium, assembly GCA_040387915.1. GTDB lineage: Bacteria > Pseudomonadota > Alphaproteobacteria > Rhodobacterales > Rhodobacteraceae > Cypionkella. Next base: position 39,598 of record JAZKCV010000002.1, on the reverse strand, counting down.
ACTTGCCAACGCTTTGCACGCCGAAGGCATCCCGATCCTTGGCACCACGCCAGACGCCATCGACCTCGCCGAAGACCGCGAACGTTTCCAACAGCTTCTGCACAAGCTGAACCTGAAACAGCCGCACAACGGCACCGCTCGTTCGCGCGATGAAGCCTTCGCCGTGGCGAAAGATGTAGGCTATCCTTTGGTCATCCGCCCCTCCTTCGTTTTGGGTGGCCGCGCGATGGAAATCATCCGCGACGACGCCCAGCTTGAACGCTATATCCGCACCGCCGTGCAGGTGTCGGGTGACAGCCCGGTTCTGCTCGACAGCTACCTCTCTGGTGCCATTGAGGTTGACGTAGATGCGTTAAGCGACGGTAAAGAGGTGCATGTCGCTGGAATCATGGAACATATTGAGGAAGCAGGCGTGCATTCCGGTGATTCGGCCTGCTGCCTGCCACCACATTCTCTGACGCCTGAGACGATTGCAGAACTCAAACGCCAGACCGTGCAGATGGCTTTGGCGCTGAACGTGGTCGGTTTGATGAACGTGCAATTTGCGATCAAAGACGGCGTGATTTTCGTGCTCGAAGTCAACCCGCGCGCCAGCCGCACCGTGCCCTTCGTCGCCAAAGCCACCGACAGCGCGATTGCTGCCATCGCCGCCCGCCTGATGGCTGGCGAGCCGATGTCAAACTTCCCGATGCGCGCCGCCTATGCCCAAGGTGTCGGCCCCGATACCCCCCTGCCCTTGGCCAACCCCTTCACCCTCGCCGATCCGATAACCCCTTGGTTCAGCGTGAAAGAAGCCGTGCTGCCCTTCGCCCGCTTCCCCGGCGTTGACCCGGTTCTGGGGCCAGAAATGCGCTCGACCGGTGAGGTGATGGGCTGGGATCGCACCTTCGCCTTGGCCTTCCTGAAGGCGCAAATGGGCGCAGGTGTGACCCTGCCAGACGCAGGCCGCGCCTTTGTGTCGATCAAGGATATGGACAAAACCGCCGCCTTCGCCACCGCGATGGCCGATCTGGTGGCGCTTGGCTTTGAGATCGTCGCCACCCGTGGCACCGCCGCTTGGTTGACCGCGCAGGGCATCAAGACGACGCTGGTGAACAAGGTCTATGAAGGCCGCCCGAACATCGTCGATCGCTTGAAAAACAACGACATCGCCATGGTGATGAACACCACCGAAGGCACCCAAGCCGTCACCGACAGCCGCGACATCCGCCGCGTGGCGCTGATGGACAAGATCCCCTACTTCACCACCGCCGCGGCGAGTATCGCCGTGGTCGAGGCGATGAAGGCTCGGGGTGAGGGCTATGGGGTGCGGACGTTGCAGGGGTGAGGGATGCTCACTCAGTCAATCCGTTCAGTTAGAGAAGGCAGGGGCTTTACGGCAGCTCCAGCGAATGAGGTATGCGACGCAAAAACTGTCCTAAAGTATGGATAAGACGAAAATCTGCCAACTTTCTCAAAGTACAACCCCACATAATCTTGTGGGCAAGACTTCAGATTTGAGTAAACTAACAGATACTTACACTTCAACTTCAAGACTTTGGTTCTGCCATGCTTCATTTCGGCAGTCCAAGCGTAGTTGCCAAAGGCAATACCACTTTCGGAATCAAAAGAAAAATCGGTGCATTCCCCACCAAAGGTATGTGCCATATCTTCGTGGCGCATTTCAGCGAGTCTTAGCACGTCTATTTTCGCCGAAAATTCGCTTTCTGAAAGTGCCAATTCTCGCAGGCGTGCTTTCATTGCAACGTCAGCGTAAATCGCACGGTCAAAGCCTTCAGTCGAAAAGCTAAGGGATGTGCTGCTCTCCCTTTTCTTAATATCTGCCATTAGGCTACCAGTTGCTGTGAGGCGGGATGCACATTTTGGTTAGCAGAATGATCCTGCCAAACATCGCAGTCCGGGCCATCGCGATATGCAAAAAAGTCAAGCACTGCTTTCTGACGAACGCTTTCTGCCACGCGGGGTTTTGCTTCCTTCGGTCGCAACTCAACTCTGGCTACCATTGCCAACGCATGCGCCATTTTTGCAAGAGTTGCCAAAGTCATGTTGCCCCCATCGTCCGAGAACAACTGACTTACTCGAGCTGCAGAAGTGTCCAAACGGCGAGCGAGCTCTTTCTGAGTAACGGCCTTAGCAGTCATTTGTGCTTGCAACAGCATCTGAACATCAAAGATCAAATCTTCGACAGCAAAAATCTCAATCTCTGCTTCGTTCTTCGCACCGAACAACTCTTCATTGATTGGCATTTCGTTCTCCTAGGTGTTTTCCCGCTCTTGCGAGTAGTCTTTGATCCGCAGCGTCTTGCTTCTTTATGTCGGCCTCGTCGCAAACAAAAATCTCGCGGTTGTTCACTCGACAAAATCCTCCATAGACCCGAAGCTGATTTGATCGAAAAACCCACACAACTTGATTTGAAACTCCGGGCAAGCCAGAAGGAAAGGCACCTTCCCTCTTTAGATTGTCTGCGCTCAAGAGCGCCTGACCATGCTCAGCAAGGTGGCCCATCAGACGACCAACCTTGCGACGGTCCGAAGGTGGGGCATTTTCGATCACTTTCTTAACTTTTTTAGATATGCAAACCACGAAGAATGGTCCTGTGGCTGCAACCGTATACCCTTCAATCACAGGCTCACCTTCGCTCATGAGTTAAGGTATACATTATGTGTTGACAAGGCGTTTATCAAGCGTCGAAGGCGCAATCTGCCTATCCCTACACAATGCAGCGGTAGGATCGAACAGTTAACAAGATGTAGGGTTTGGTTGCTCATCTTGCTAGACTGCACACTCTTCGATTGAGTGTCAAAGAGTATCAACTCACCGTGAGAAGCATCTGGACGTATGATTGAAAAGGCAAAAATGATTCTCTTGCACTCTTTGCGTCCCCTCACTTTATGGCTTCTCATTCACCCCACCCCTCCCCCCTTGACAAATCCCCCCAACTCCGCCATCTCCCCCCAATCGGAGCGTCCGTGCCGCGTGAGCATGTGTAAGACCCCGAGACTGGTTCCCACCGCACGCAGGGGTTCCGCGACGGCCACGGTATTGGGCAAGCGCCCGGTGCGAGGGGGTGTCGCTTCCCACTGCCGCCCTTCGGGGTGGACGGGCGGCTATGGGCCGCCGGAAAGACTGTTATGACCACCACTTTTGCAGACCTTGGGCTTTCGGAAACCATCCTGAAAGCATTGGAAAAAACCACCCTTAAAATGCCGTCGCCGATTCAGGTGCAGGCGATCCCGCATATCATGGCGGGCAAAGACCTGATGGGTCTGGCGCAGACCGGCACCGGTAAAACCGCCGCGTTCGGCCTGCCGCTGCTGCACCGCATCCTTGATCTGGGCCACCCGCCTGCGCCGAAAACCGTGCGGGCTTTGATCCTGGCCCCGACCCGGGAGCTTGTCGCGCAAATCGCGGATAACCTTGAGGTTTTCACCAAAGGCACCGCCGTCAAAGTCGCCATGGTTGTCGGCGGTGCCTCGCTGTTCAAGCAGGCTGAACGCCTGAAACGCGGCGCGGATATTCTTGTCGCCACCCCCGGCCGCCTGATTGACTTGTTGGAGCGTGGCGATGTGTCCTTGCACGCCACCGGCTATCTGGTGCTGGACGAGGCTGACCACATGCTCGACATGGGCTTCATCCATAGCTTGCGCAAAATCGCCAAGCATATTCCGCTGAAACGCCAGACCCTGCTGTTCTCGGCCACCATGCCGAAGGATATTGAAGAACTCGCCGAAACCTACCTGCAAAACCCGATCAAGGTGCAAGTCGCCCCTCCGGGCAAGCCGGTAGAGCGCATCGACCAAGGCGTGCATTATCTGCCGAATGGCGATAAGGCGCTGATGTTGAAAGAATATCTTCTGAAGCATCCGGGCGAGCAAGCCTTGGTGTTTGGCCGCACCAAGCATGGGTCGGAAAAGCTGATGAAACTGCTGGTGGCGTGGGGCTTTAAGGCAGGCTCGATCCACGGCAACAAATCGCAGAACCAGCGCGACCGCACCCTGACCGAATTCCGCAAGGCGGAATTGGATGTGCTGGTGGCGACCGATGTGGCCTCGCGCGGTATCGACATTCCCGGCGTGCGTTATGTCTATAACTTTGACATGCCGAATGTGCCGGAAAACTATGTCCACCGCATTGGCCGCACGGCACGCGCAGGCAAAGAAGGCACCTCGATTTCCTTCTGCGCACCGGCCGAGATGGGCGAATTGCAAGCGGTTGAAAAGCTGCTGAAAAAGACCATTCCCGTCTTGGGTGGCGCGCCTTGGGCCGCCGATGCCGTGGCCGCAGCGCCGAAGCCCGGCCAGAACCGTGGCCAACGCCCCGGTCAGGGCCGTGGCGGCCAAAAGGCAGGCTCGCAGCCGATCCAACGCGCAGCCCCCGGCAAACCCGGTGCGAAACCGATGGGCAAACCGAAGCCCGCAGGCGGCAGCTTTGCGCCCCGCCGCGCTGATGGGGCCGCCAAGCCGCGCTCTGCTGTGGCCCGCACGCCGCGCTAAAGCACAGGTTAAATGAAAAGCGCCCGGAGATCATCCGGGCGCTTTTTCTATGTCTAAATCTTGCGAAATCTATCGCGCACAAAGCCGAAATCCCGCGAAACCTCAGCTGACCTCATCTTCCAAATTCAGCTTCATCTCCAACAGAACCTGTTGAATCGCCAAGGTTTCCCGCAGCATCCGCTTGGCCTCGTTGACCGAGATCACCCCATCGCCAATCGCCGTATTATACTCGGCCATCAGCATGGCAAAGCGCTGCGCCAGCGCCACTACGTCGCCGTTTACCCCTTTGCCATCCGAGTTGCGCTTTTCCGGATCATAGCTGAGGGTGATGCCGCGCAGATCGGCCAAAGCCTCGGTCACATGCGGGAAGCGAGCGGCGGATTCCAACTGGGCCACAACGTCGATCGGCATGAAGCGATCGTCATGCTCATCGGAATCCGAATAATAGCGCCCCAAGGTCGCCTTCGATTTGCCGGTCAACGCACAAGCGGCCTCGATGCCGACATCTTTCACCAGCGCCTCAGTGTGTTTTTTCAGATAGCTTTCGGTACTCATCATCCGCTCCACCTCCCCTTTGCCACTAAGCCGGGGAATTCATTCTGTCTTTTCCCATTAATCCCGCCCTAAGGATTTGTCATGCATAAAGGTGTTCCGGGCAACCGGAACGCGTAGTGAGTGGCCAGCGCCCCCAGCGTTGGTGTGGGTGGGGTTCCGTCGTGCATGGCCCATCAGGGTGATCTGGGGCAAGTGTCACGGTCGCACGGCGGGCCTACCACTTGTGTTCGCGTTTGGGCTTGCCTGATCGCGCGTGATGATTTGCGGCGGGTCTGCTTTGGCCCCACCCCGGTTTGTGCCGTGTTGCTGATGTATCAGTTGCTTTTTGTGCCTGTTGCCAGTGTGCCAGTCTGTTTTTGGTGTCGCGTTGCATCCTGACGGCAAGCCCCCGTGATCTCGTTTCACGGTCTTGCCAGTGCCCTTGGCCATGCGCTAGATCGGCGCATGGCCAAGCTGTATTTCAACTACTCCACGATGAACGCCGGGAAATCGACCCTGCTGCTGCAAGCCGCGCATAACTATCGCGAGGGCGGGATGCAGACCTATCTGATCACCGCGCAATTTGACAACCGCGCGGGGGAGGGCCGGATTGCCAGCCGCATTGGCATTGGCGAAGCGGCGGATACGTTTGCCCCCGGCGAGGATTTGTTTGAAAAGTTGAAACACCGCTTTTCGGAAGGCCCCGTTGCCTGTGTTTTTGTCGACGAATCACAATTCCTCACCAAGCCGCAGGTCTGGCAACTGGCGCGTGCGGTGGATGATTTGGGTGTTCCGGTGATGTGCTATGGGCTTCGCGTTGATTTTCAAGGCAATCTTTTCCCCGGCTCAGCCGCTCTGCTGGCTTGGGCGGATGAGATGCGCGAGGTGCGCACGATTTGCCATTGCGGCAAGAAGGCGACGATGGTGATCCGACGCGGCCCAGATGGAAGGGCGCTGAAAGACGGCGAGCAAGTGCAGATCGGCGGCAATGAAACCTATGTTTCGCTCTGTCGCCGCCATTGGCGCGAAGCGGTGGGCGATTAGCTTTCCTGCGCCCGCGCCCGCAAGGCGATCATCGAGCCTGCGGCCACGATCAGCACCATGCCAAACACCGCCAAAGGTGTCAGCGTCTCACCCCAGATCAGATAAGACCAGAACGCCGAGGCGGGCAGGATGATGTATTCCAGCACGCTCGCCCGACTGGCCTCGGTGATCTGATAGGCGCGGATCATCATGCCCACGCCCAACAGCGACCCCGCCGCCTGCACGAACGTCCAGAAATAGAACGTGCCCGAGGCCCAGACCGCCCCCCTTTGCAAAAATCCATCCGTCCCCAACGGCACCGCAATCGGCCACAAAGCCAGCGCCAGCATCCCCACCGCCCCAATCACCCCCAAGGCGCAAAAGAATCCGGCGAGCAATGTCTCGGCACTCTCCTTCGGGCACCATTCGCGGGTGGCGATATTGCCCATCGCATACATCGCGCCCGCGATCACTGGCAGCAAGGCCGCCAAAGACGCACCCGACATGGCTTCCGGCCCCAAAACCAGAATGACGCCGATAAATCCCACCGCCACCGCGATAATCCGCACCGGGCCAATGCGATGGCCGTAAGCAAAGCGCGAGATCAGCAGCACGAAAATCGGTGCGGTGAACAGGCCTGCGGCGACCAAAGCCACTGGTAGAAACGCCAAAGCCCCGAAGTAAATCACCATCGCCAACCCGTGAATGGCCGACCGCGCCAACACCGCCCGCAGATTCACCGGACGCAGGCGCAAGCCGAACACCGCCGCCAACACCCCCAGCAAAATCATCGCCATTGCCGTCCGGGTGAAGTGGAACTGCCACAGCCCGGCCTCGGCTGCGATCACCTTCACATAATTGTCGGTAAAGCCGATGATCATCGCATAAGTAAAGATCAGCCCGGCGGCGGCTAAAGTATGGTCTTTTGTCGCACTCACAGCATGATCCTTCGCATTCACCCTTCCCAACTGCCTTGAACGCTTCCACTCTGCACGTCAGAAAGCGACATTTCGCACAGGGTTTCGGGGAGGCAACAACATGGGCTGGCTGGCAGATGAATCCGGGCTTGGCAAAACGCGGGCTAATTACGCGCCACTCACCCCCTTGTCACACCTGCGCCGCGCTGCCGATGTCTTCGCCCACCGCACCGCAATTATCTGGAAATCAACCCGCCTGACCTACACGGAATACGCCGCTCGTGTCAGCCAACTGGCCCATGCCCTTGCGCAAAACGGCATCCAACCCGGCGATGTCGTGGCCACCTTGATGCCGAACATACCCCAACAGGCCGAGGCGCATTTCGGCGTGCCGGCCTGTGGTGCGGTGCTGAACACCATCAACACCCGGCTAGAGGCTGAAACCGTCGGCTATATCTTCGGCCATGCCGGGGCGAAATTGTTGCTGTGTGACACCGCTTTCCTGCCCTTGGCCGAGGCCGCCATCGCGCAAATGACCACCCAAGCGCCGCAGATTATTGAGGTCGTCGATCACGGCTTCACCGCCTCCGGCCGTTACCAAACCTACGACTCCTTCATCGCGCAAGGCGACCCCGCCCATCCTTGGCTGATGCCCGAAGACGAATGGGAAAGCATCGCGATCAACTACACCTCCGGCACCACCGGGCGGCCCAAGGGAGTCGTCACCCATCATCGCGGCGCATATCTCGCCACCACCGGCAACGCCTTGGCCTGGCGGATGCAACTGTTTCCGACTTACCTTACCATCGTGCCGCTGTTTCACTGCAACGCATGGTGCCACCCGTGGATGATCCCGATGCTGGGCGGCACCGTGGTCTGTTGCCGCGACGTGACCGCGAAAGCCATCTATGACGCCATCGCCGACGAAGGGGTGACGCATTTCGGGGGCGCCCCGATCGTTCTGAACACCATGATCAACTGCAAACCCGAAGACCGCCGCAGCTTCCCCCACACGGTCGAGGTGTTCACCGCAGGCGCACCGCCCCCCGCCGCCACCCTTGCCGCGTTTGAGCCTTTGGGTTTCAACGTCACCCAGGTCTACGGCCTGACGGAAACCTACGGCCCCGCCACCGAATGCCTGTGGCAAACCGAATGGGACGCCGCCCCCGAAGACCGCGCGGCCCTGAAAGCCCGCACTGGCGTCGCGATGGCCATGCTGGAAGGTGCCGAAGTCCATGACAGCAATGGCCACCCCGTCCCCCGCGACGGCGCGCATCTGGGCGAGATCGCCATGCGCGGCAATATGGTGATGAAGGGCTATTACAAAAACCCCGAAGCCACGGCTGAGGCTTTCCGTGGCGGCTGGTTCCGCACCGGCGACATCGCCGTGCAAACCGCTGACGGTTATCTGAAAATCACCGACCGCGCCAAAGACATCATCATCTCCGGCGGCGAAAACGTCAGTTCGGTCGAGGTCGAAGGCGCGCTGATGCACCACCCCGCAGTCAGCCTCTGTGCCGTGGTCGCCAAGCCCGATGCCAAATGGGGCGAGGTGCCCTGCGCCTTTGTCGAACTCAAACCCGGCGCCACCGCCACCGAGACCGAGTTGATCGCGCATTGCCGCACGAGGCTGGCGGGCTTCAAAACCCCGAAACATGTGGTGTTTGCCGAGTTGCCCAAGACCTCAACCGGAAAAATCCAGAAGTTTGAACTGCGCGCGGTGGCGAAACTGCTCGACGCGTGATTGTGGGTCGCACCGCAACTGGCTATCGTAACCCCATGAGAACAGGGAAAGACGCCTCCGCGCCATGACGGCACTTCGCAAATACCTGCGGCTGGAAAGCCCTGGGCTGTGGCGCGAAACCCCAAGCGCGCAGCTGCGCGAGGTTGTCGTTGGCCTGCGCGAAGCCACCATCGTGCTGTCTGATCCGAAAACCGAAATGGCCTTGGCGCAATGGTCGCTGCCTGCGCTGACCCGGCTGAACCCCGGCAAAACTCCGGCGCTGTACAGCCCCGGAGAAGATGACCCCGAAACCCTAGAGGTCGATGACCGCGATATGATGGCGGCGCTGGACACCGTGCGCAGCGCCTTAGAACGCCGCCGCCCGAAACCGGGGCGTCTGCGTGGCGTGCTACTCGCTGGTTTTGGCGCGGTGATCGGATCGCTGGCGGTGTTCTGGCTGCCCGGCAAGCTGATCGATTACACCGCCGCCATGCTGCCCGCCACCACCCGCAGCGATCTCGGCAAACTGGCGCTGCAAGATCTCACCAAACTCACCGGATCGCCCTGCACGAGCAAAGCGGGCACCACAGCCTCAGTCGCTTTGGGCCTTCGGATCAATCCCACTCATCCGCCGCATGTGCTGGTGGTGCGCGACGCGCTGCAAGCCCCGCTCGCTTTGCCCGGCGATCTGCTGATCCTGCCGGAAAAGCTGCTGCAATCCAGCACGCCCGACGCCATAGCAGGCTATATCCTCGCCACCAGCGGGCAAGCCGCGCTGCAAGACCCGATGCAGCCTTTGCTGGAAAAGGCGGGATTGCTGGCCACCATCCGCCTGCTCGCCAGCGGTGCGATTGCCGCCGATGCCCTGACGGGGTACGGCCAATCCCTGCTGACCCCGCCCGCGATCACGCTGGCCGATGAAACCCTGCTCGCCGCCTTCACTGCCGCGAAAATCACAGCACAACCCTATGCCTATGCTTTGGATAAATCCGGTGAAACCACCCTGCCGCTGATCGAGGCCGACCCGTTCCCGAACGGAAGCGAGCCGGAGGTTCTGAGCGCGGCACACTGGCAAGACCTGCAAGCTATCTGCAAGGCCTAGACTGGAAATAGAAAAAGCCCCCCGGCGCAAACCGAGGAGCTTCTTCACAATTCCAAAGCCTTAGCGGATATAAGCGTCGCCAAACCCAGCGCCGCGCGCCATCCGCAACGCCGCTTGCGCATCATCGCCGGAACCAAACGGCCCGGCCATCACGATCTGCAAATCCTTGCCGCCGCGATGCAGCTTCGCCTTCGCCACTGGCAGACCCAAGGCCTGCAACTGCGCTGCCGCCCCTGCCGCATTGGCCGCCACGCCAAAGGTGCCGATCTGCACCCAAGCCCCGCCGCGCACCGCCTTAGGCGCAGCCTCGGCCTGCCCCTTCGACGACACCGTCACCGTGGCCGCCACATGCTTTTTCACCTTGGCCTTCTGCACATCCGTGATCAGTTGCGCCGGAACCTTCTGGTTCCAGATCTGATCCTGCGCCGCTTGGCCCTCTGCCGTGCCAATGCCACGCTGCGGGTTCAAACGGCCATCCGTCCACGCCACTTTATAGCCCTTCGGCACCACCACATCGGGCAGTTCAGCCGAGGCATAGCGCGGGGCCGCAGCCACCCGGCCCGCGCCCGCATTATCCGCCCGCGCCACCTGCACAGGCTCGCTGAGTGCCGCCCCCACGCCCGCGCCACGCGGATAGATCGGCGGCCGCCATCCGGTCAGCGTGCCATCGCCGCGCGTGCAAACCACCGCCGTGCCGCCATTGCGCAACCGCACCACTTCCGCCACCGGGACCGATGTATAGCAGCCGATCTTACCCGGCGCAGGCTCCGCTGCGACCCGTTCATAGCTTTGCGCCGGGGTCGGCAAGCTTGCGACCAAACCGCCAGTCGGATGTTCCACCCGCACCTGCGGCACTGGCTTGACCACCACTGCTTCCGGCATCATCGCACTCGCCACCGTCGCCATCGGCGCATTGGCTTTCGCAGGCTTCACCATGACAGGTGCCGCAGCCACAACAACCGGAGCGACCTTAACCGGAGCGACATCTTCGGCCACTTCAATCGCGGGCTTCGCGCCAAACGTCGGCGGATAGCCACACAGAACCTTATGGTTCCGGCTGACCCGCGCCACCCATTGCGCCGCCCCCGCGTAGCTTGCGTTCATAAAAACGCAGCCCCGGCTGTCGACATATTGCGCGCCCTTAAAGCTTGCGGGGGGGCGTTCAGCAGGTTGCCCAATCTGCGCCACTGTCTGCGCAGACGCCACAATCGGCGCCATCACCGCCGCGAACACCGCAACCGATACAATTTTCAATAGCATGACTACCCCCAAGTAGTTTTGGGGAAAGAATGCGTCAGGATTGTTTCCGAGTAAAGGGGCTTAGGCTTTATTTAGTACCAAACATGCGATCGCCCGCATCCCCTAGCCCCGGCACAATATATCCGTGGTCATTCAGCTGCCGGTCTACCGCTGCTGTGACAATCTGCACATCGGGATGCGCCTCTTTCATCCGGGCGATGCCTTCGGGGGCAGCCAGCAGGCACAAAAACCGGATATTCCGCGCACCCGATTGTTTCAAAAGCGTAATCGCCGCCACCGATGAATTCCCCGTAGCCAACATTGGATCGACCACAATCGACACCCGTTCTTCCAGATGATCCGGCAGCTTGCAGTAGTATTGCACCGGTTGCAGTGTTTCCGGGTCACGGTACAATCCGACAAACCCGACCCGCGCCGCCGGGATCAGTTCCAAGATGCCATCCAGCAGCCCATTGCCCGCCCGCAGGATCGAGATCAGCGCCAGTTTCTTGCCGTCAATCGTCGGCGCGTCCATCGGCTCAATCGGCGTTTCAATCGCCTTGGTGGTCATCGGCAGTTCGCGCGTCACCTCATAGGCAAGCAGCAAACTGATCTCGCGCAGAAGCTTGCGAAAAGACGCGGTCGAGGTGTCTTTTTCGCGCATAAGCGTCAGCTTATGCTGTACCAAAGGGTGCGAAACGACGGTCAGATGTTCAGCCATTGGCCTGCTCCAGAATTTTCAGAATGCGGGTTTTGGTATCGGCGTCACAAAACGCCGCGTCAAGCGATGTGCGGGCGATCTTGGCAAAAACGCCCTCGTCCCAGTCAAACGCTTGGTGCAACATCTCATATTCGCGCGCCATTGTGGTGTGGAAAAACGGCGGATCGTCGGTGTTGATCGTCACCTTGACGCCGCGGTCATACATCTCGCCAATCGGATGCTTGCGGAAACTGGGGTAGATGCCAAGCGCGACGTTCGAGCCGGGGCAAACCTCCAGCACCACGCCGCGCTCGGCAATTTCTTCTACCAGCGCCATATCTTCAATCGCGCGCACGCCATGGCCGATCCGTTCCGCGCCCAGATCATTCATCGCCGCGCGCACCTCGTCCGGGCCTTTCCACTCGCCCGCATGGGCGGTGACGCGCAAGCCCGCCTCGCGCGCCATATCGAACGACCACAGGAAATCCTTCAACTGCCCTGATTTTTCATCGCCACCAATCCCGAAGCCGGTGATGAACCCGCCCGCCGTCTCTGCCGCACAGCGCGCGGTTTCGCGGGCTTTCTCTGGCCCAAAATGCCGGATCGGCGTGACAATGCCGCGCAGAGTGATGCCGAAATCTTTCTCGGCCTTCGCGGCGGCCTCGGTGATCGCATGCAGATATTCGCGCCAAGCGCCCAGATCGCGTCCACCGCAGAAATCCGGCGAAAGGAAAGTTTCGCTGTAAATCACCCCACTTGCAGCGCTTTCCTCAAGTACCGCGAGGGTCAACCGATAGAAATCCTGCGGCCCTTTCAACGGCTCGCAAGCCGCCTCGTAGACCTTCAGAAAGTTCCAGAAATCGGTGAAACGATAGCTGCCGTCTTCATTGAAAATCCCACCGATGTCGATGTTCTTCTCTTTCGCGAGGCCCTTGATAAACGCAGGCGGAGCACCGCCTTCCAAGTGCAAATGCAACTCGATCTTCGGCATTTGATTCAAATTGTTCATCCTCTGTGTTCAAATATCCTGGGGTGATGAGCGATCAGAAATCCTCCAGTGGAGGATTTCCGCGAAGAACGCCCGGCCCGTGGCCGGGCTGGGGGGCTAGCCCCCGGTGGTTGGTCACAAGAACGACCTTCCCGGTCCCTGCAAAGCCACCCCCAAATGCGCAGCCACCGATGCCCCTACATCCGCAAACGCCCTTAACCCCAAACCACCAGACCCAATCCCGGCGCAGACCACCGGCACCCGCTCGCGCGTATGCTCCGTCCCCGCCCAAGTCGGATCATTGCCATGATCGGCGGTGAAAATCGCCAGGTCGCCGGGCCGCAATCTGGTCAAAAACGTGCCGACACGCCCGTCAAACCACTCCAACGCACGGGCATATCCCGCCACATCGCGGGGATGACCATACAGGGTGTCAAACTCGACAAAGTTCGCAAACGTCAAGGAACCGTCCTTAGCATCCCCAACCAAGCCATCCAAATATCCGAAAAGGTCAAGGTCACTCTTGCCCTTCCACAGCTTGCCAATCCCCTTCATCGAGAAAATATCACCGATCTTGCCAATCGCATGAGTGGCGCGCCCCGCGCTTTGCACCCATTCCAGCAGGGTCGGCCCCGGCGGGTCCATCGCGTAATCATGCCGATTAGACGTGCGCTTGAACGCCCCCGGAACCCCGGTAAAGGGCCGCGCGATCACCCGGCCGACCTTCATCGCGTGCAGATGCGGTGCCAGATTCTGACACAGTTTCAACAGCCGCTCCAAGCCAAACGCTTCCTCATGCGCCGCGATCTGGAACACCGAATCCGCCGAAGTATAGCAAATCGGCCAGCCGGTGCGCAGATGCTCGGCGCAGTGCTGCTCGATGATCGGCACGCCAGAGGCGTGGCAGTTGCCCAAAATCCCCTCGGTTCCGGCCAGTTTGCACACCAGCGCCACCAATTCGGGCGGAAACGCCGGCACCGTATCGGGGAAATACGTCCAATCCCACGGCACTGGCACCCCGGCCAATTCCCAATGCCCCGAGGGCGTGTCCTTGCCGCGCGACACTTCCGTCGCGGCCCCCCATCGCCCGACAGGCAGCGCGTCAAATCCCGGAGCCGCCGTCCCAGAGGCCAGCCGAATGGCCGCCCCCAGCCCCAACCCATCCAGATGCGGCATCCGTAACGGCCCAGACCGCCCGACATCGGCCCGCCCTGCCGCACAAGCTTCGGCAATATGCCCCAGCGTATTCGCCCCGGCATCGCCGAACTCCGCCGCGTCAGGTGCTCCGCCACAGCCCACTGAATCCATCACGATCAGAAACGCGCGCGCCATCTAAGTGATCCTTTTGATGATCAAATCCGGGTCGGGCGGCGCCAGCGGCCCCATCGCATAGGCCGCTTGCACGCGGGCAATCGCCTCATCCGCCGCCGCTTCTGTCGCCGCATGCACCATGCAGAGCGGATCGCCCGCGCCAATATCCTCGCCAATCCCCGCCAGATCCGACAGCCCGACCGACAGGTTCAGCTTGTCGCCCTCACGCTGCCGCCCGCCGCCCAAACCGACCACCGCCAAGCCCAATCCCTGCCCGTCAATCGCCGTGACAAAACCCTGCCGCAGGCTTGGCACTTCGCGGATCACCGTCGCCGCTGGCAATCGGTCCGGCCAGCGTTCAACAAAATCCAACGGCCCGCCTTGGGCCGCCACCATCCGGCCAAACCATTCTGCCGCAGCGCCGGATTCCAGCGCCTGCTCGATCCGCCCCGCCCCATCGGCAGGGTCTGCCGCAAGCCCACCCAAGGCCAAAGCCTCACCGCCCAGCGCCATCGTGATATCCCACAACGCCGCATTGACAGAGGTGCCCGTCAACGTCTCCATCACCTCGATCACCTCCAGCGCATTGCCCGCCGCAGTCGCCAAAGGCTGGCTCATGTCGGTGATCAAAGCCGAGGTCATACAGCCCGCCCCCTGCGCCGTATGCACCAAAGCCCGCGCCAAAACCTCGGCCTCGGCCAGTGTTTTCATAAACGCGCCAGAGCCGCATTTCACATCCAGAACAAGCGCTTCCAAGCCAGCCGCCAGCTTTTTCGACAAAATTGACGCCGTGATCAGATCGACAGATTCCACCGTCCCCGTCACATCGCGCACCGCATAAAGCCGCCGATCGGCCGGGGCAATTTCGGCGCTCGCCGAGACGATAGCACAGCGAATGTCCTTCAACTGCCGCCGCAACTGGTCTTCCGAAAGCCCGGTTTTAAACCCCGGAATAGACTCCAACTTGTCCAAAGTGCCGCCGGTATGGCCCAAGCCACGCCCTGAAATCATCGGCACATAGGCCCCGCAGGCCGCCAGCGCCGGGGCGAGCAGCAGCGACACGCAATCGCCAATCCCTCCGGTCGAATGCTTGTCCAACACCGGCCCCGGCATGTCCCATTCCAGCACATGCCCGGTATCCCGCATCGCCCGCGTCAGCGCCACGCGGCCCTGATCGCCGAGGCCCTTCA
Source organism: Pseudomonadota bacterium (assembly GCA_040387915.1). Taxonomy (GTDB): domain Bacteria; phylum Pseudomonadota; class Alphaproteobacteria; order Rhodobacterales; family Rhodobacteraceae; genus Cypionkella. The sequence continues at coordinate 24,378 of JAZKCV010000002.1, read as the reverse complement.
GCAGCACCGCCATCGCAAACGCGCCCGCCTGCGCATCGCTCACCGCCCCCGTCGCCAGCCCCTGCGCGAACCATTGCAGTTCCGCCGCCGAAGGCACCATGCCATCGCGTAAGCTGACGATGATGGCGCGCGCGTCCATCAAGCTTTGTCCATGTGGGCGAGGGTAAACACCCCCGGCAGCAATTCAGCCACCGTCAGGGATTTCGATTTTCCATCGGTGGTGTAAAGGGTTACGCGCACACCTTGATCTGCAAACTCGGCGATTTTCTGACGGCAGCCGCCGCAGCACGGCACCGGTTCCGGGCTATCGGCGATCACCGCGATTTCGGCAATCCGGGCGTCACCCGCCGCAATCATCGCCGCAATCGCCCCCGCCTCAGCGCAAGTCCCCTCCGGGTAAGCCACGTTTTCAACGTTGCAGCCGACATGCACCCGCCCCTCAACAGAGCGTATCGCAGCCCCGACTTTGAAGCGCGAATAGGGGGCATAGGCGCGCAAACGCACCTCGGTTGCGGCGTTCAACAACGACATCAGCGGCTCCACTTCCTGACCATATGGTCCAGAACTGTGAGCCGCTTCCGGCCAAAGTGCAAGCGTCCTACAGAACTTGCGTCGGCGGATTTCCGGGGAGCGAAACTTCCAGCAGCTGCAAATCCGCGCTGCAGTCGGCATAGCGCGTCGCCATCCCCGGCGGGATCACGAAAGCATCGCCGGGCGACAGCCGATAGGGGTCTTTGCCCTCTCCCTCCAGCGTCATTTCGCCCGCCATCACAAAGCTGAACAGAATATCGCCGCCGTGTTTGGTCCAAGGGGCCACGCCGTTGGGCCGCGCCACCATCACCGATGCGACGCCCTTGGTATTGGCGTTAATCGTGGTATCGCGGGCCTCAAAACCGGGAATACGGTACGGCGCGAAGGCCCCGGTGGCCCCGATATTATGCACGAAACGCTGGCCATCCCATTCGCGGTCACGGTTAATCGTACCATTCGGCAGTTTCATATCATGGTCAATTTCGGTGACATGTTCCGCAGGCACGCCGATTTCCACCACCTGAACGCCTTCGGAATGCAGCACTTTATGCCGGATCGTGGGCGGTTGAATAAAGCAATCCCCCGCCTCAATCCGCAGGATATCGCCTTGATCTTCATAGAGAACATCGACCCAACCCGCGACGCAGAAAATCAGCTGAAACCCAACCTTATGATAATGCACCATATCCGGCACCGGGCCATCCGGCACCCGGATGTGACTGGCGATCATCGCCCCGCCCAGACGCGTCGGGATCAGATCGCGGTATTCCATTCCCGCCCGCCCGATCACCCAAGGCGCTTGATCGGCCAAGCGGCGCACCACGAAAGCATGTTCGGTTTTCGGCAGCACCAGCGGCGGGTTCAACTCGTCAATTTCCACCCGCGTGCCGCCCGGCGAGGTCAAAGCACGCGCGCCATCCGCAATCGGATCATCGGTCAAAATCCGCAGCAGACCGGGTGCGGCCTTGCTTTCAGCGTCCAACCGCAGCCGCAGCCCGTGGCCGGAAATCACCGCTACCGCCGGATTATCCGCCGGATAGATCATATCCATCCGCATCCCTAAGGTCTTGGTGAAGAACGGCAAATCCTTGCGCAGATCAGAGGTCGGCAGCACGATTTCGGCGCGAATATCAGACATCAGCTTTTCCCTTTGGGCGGTGGCGTTGCAGCTATATTTCAAACTTAAAGTTTCGATTTCAAGCGATTTCTTGTGATACGAGCTATCACCAACCGCTTTGACTTTGCGACAGTCTTGGTTTGCTTTAAGTCTGCCAGCGGATACCCAAAGCAAAAGCATACAGACTATTCACAAAACGGCGCTAAAACACCGAAGCAAAAAGCCATGGTTGGCGTGCGATAAAAACTGGTTTAAGGGTAAACTATAAATCTGCGGGAGGTTTCAGATGGAAGAGGCACGCCACGATAATGCACGCCAAGCGGCACTGGATTACCATGAATTTCCCAAACCGGGAAAGCTGGAAATCCGCGCAACCAAGCCCTTGGCCAATGGCCGTGATCTGTCTCGCGCCTATTCCCCCGGCGTCGCTGAAGCCTGTCTTGAGATCAAAGCCGATCCCGCCACTGCGTCCCGCTATACCACGCGCGGCAATCTTGTCGGGGTTGTCACCAACGGCACCGCCGTCTTAGGCCTTGGAAACATTGGCGCTTTGGCCTCCAAGCCGGTGATGGAAGGCAAGGCGGTTCTGTTCAAGAAATTCGCCAATATCGACTGTTTTGACATCGAATTGAACGAACCCGATCCCTATAAACTCGCCGATATTGTCTGCGCTTTGGAGCCGACCTTCGGTGCGATCAACCTGGAGGACATCAAAGCGCCGGATTGTTTCATCGTTGAACAACTGTGCCGGGAGCGGATGAAAATCCCGGTCTTTCACGACGATCAGCACGGCACCGCCATCGTGGTGGGGGCTGCAGCCACCAATGCGTTGCATGTCGCGGGCAAAAAGTTCGGTGACATTAAGGTGGTGTCTACCGGTGGCGGTGCGGCGGGAATCGCTTGCCTGAACATGCTGCTGAAACTCGGCGTCAAACGTGAAAACGTCTGGCTGTGTGACCTTGCGGGCCTCGTCTATAAAGACCGCAATGAGCAGATGACCGAGCAGAAGGCCGCCTATGCCCAAGGCACCACGGCGGCCAGCCTTGCCGAAGTGATCCAAGACGCTGATCTGTTCCTCGGCCTGTCCGGCCCCGGCGTTTTGACCCCGGAAATGGTCGCCAAAATGGCGCCGCGCCCGATCATTTTCGCGCTGGCCAACCCTAACCCCGAGATTATGCCGGAGGTCGTCCGCGCTGTGGCCCCCGATGCGATCATGGCGACGGGCCGCAGCGATTTCCCCAATCAAGTCAACAACGTGCTGTGCTTCCCCTTCATCTTCCGCGGGGCGCTGGACGTGGGCGCGACAGTGATCAATGACGAGATGCAACTGGCCTGCATCGACGGTATCGCGGCCCTCGCCCGCGCCACCACCAGCGCCGAGGCAGCCGCCGCCTATTCCACCGAAAAGCTGACCTTTGGCGCGGATTATCTGATCCCGAAGCCGTTCGATCCGCGTCTGATCGGCGTGGTCGCCAGCGCAGTCGCCAAAGCGGCGATGGAAACCGGCGTCGCCACCCGCCCGATCCACGATCTCGACGCCTACCGCGAGAAACTCAACGGTTCGGTGTTCAAATCGGCGCTGATCATGCGCCCGGTGTTTGAGGCCGCCGCCACCGTCAGCCGCCGGATTATCTTTGCCGAGGGCGAAGATGAACGCGTGCTGCGCGCCGCCAATGCGATGCTGGAAGAAATGACCGACAAGCCGATCCTGATCGGCCGCCCGGATGTGATCGCCACCCGTTGCGAACGCGCGGGCCTGCCGATCCGGCCGGATAAAGACTTTGAAATCATCAACCCGGAAAGCGATCACCGCTACCGCGATTACTGGGGTTCGTACCACGAGTTGATGGCCCGCCAAGGCGTCACCCCAGATATTGCGCGCGCGGTGATGCGCACCAACACCACTGCCATTGCCGGCATCGCGGTGCATCGCGGCGATGCCGACAGCATGATCTGCGGCACCTTCGGGCAATATCTGTGGCATCTGGGCTATGTCCGCCAGATCCTCGCCCGCGACGGCCTGCACCCCCGTGCCGCCCTCTCGCTGATGATCCTGGAGGATGGCCCGCTGTTCATCGCCGACACCCAGATCAACGCAGTGCCGACGCCTGCGCAAATCGCTGAAACCGTGATCGGCGCGGTGCGCCACGCCAAGCGCTTTGGCGTCGAACCGAAGGTGGCGTTGTGCAGCCATTCCAGCTTTGGCAATCTGGATAACGATTCCGGTCGCCGGATGCGCGATGCGCTGGAAATCCTCGACGCCCGCGACGTTGATTTCATCTACGAAGGCGAGATGAACGCCGATGCCGCCTTGGATCCCGAACTCCGCGCCCGCATCTTCCCGGCCTCGCGGATGCAAGGCCCGGCCAATGTGCTGGTCTTTGCCTATTCCGACGCCGCCAGCACCGCGCGTAACATGTTGAAACTGAAGGCCGGGGGCTTGGAAGTTGGCCCGATCCTGATGGGCATGGGCAACCGCGCCCATATCGCCACCCCCTCAATCACCGCGCGGGGCTTGCTGAACATGTCGGCCATCGCAGGCACCCCGGTGGCACATTACGGCTAACATGCGGATCGCCCTTCATGCCCTGCTGATCCTTGGCCTGACCCTGCTCACGCAGGTGGGCGGGATCGCTTGGCTGATCGGTTTGCGGTTTCGCCACCGTCTGCTGACCTTCATGTTGGCCTATGCGTTGTTGTGGAGCTTGGCCTTTCTGATCGCGCCTTCGATGGGGCGCGTGGCCTTGCCCTGCTTTGGCGCGCCGCTGCGGATGCAGTCTGCGGCCTATTGCCTGCTGATGCGCAACTATGTGTCGCCGGAACTGGCAGCGGTGGCGCATGACGCCGCAACCCAGATGGCTGTCAGCCATCCCGGCACGATCACGCTGGCGCTGGATGGCGGTTTTCCGTTTATGGATGGGATGCCGCTGTTGCCACATCTGTCGCATGATGATGGCAACAAGCTGGATTTCGCGTTTTACTATCAAAGCGATGGCAACTATCTGCCGGGGCAGACCCGCTCTCCCATCGGCTATGGGGCGTTTGAGCTTGGCGATGAAACCATCTGCCGCCCGGTTTGGCTGACAGGCCGCTGGAACCTGCGCTGGCTGCAATCCATTTGGCCGGACCGCCTGATCGAGGCTGACCGCACGGCGGCGCTGACCCGTCTACTGCTGGCCGATCCGCGCGTCTCCAAGGTGTTTCTGGAACCAGCGCTCGCCACCCAACTTGGGCTTGCTGACAGCAAGCTGCGCTTTCAAGGCTGTCGGGCGGCGCGGCATGATGATCATATTCACATCCAACTGTGATAGGCGGCCCAGCAAGGTCCAGAAACTTTGCAGCCCCAAGCCGCACTGGACAAAACCAGCGCAGCGCTTACCTTGGGGCCATGCAGAGCCTTACCCCTCCTGATGCCCAGACCGTCGCCCTGTTGGGCCATGATCTGCGCGCGGCTTTGTCCGAGGTGATTGGCGGGCTGCGTCTGATCGACCCTGCCCTGCTGCCGCCCGAGCCGCGCGGCCATATCGCCCGCACCCACGCCGCCAGTGAGGCCCTCGCCCTGCTGTTGGAACAAGCCCTTGCCCTGCTGCTCGACGCCCCGGCCCACACCGCGCAAGGCTTGCACACCGAACAACTGCTGCACAGCCTGAACCTGCGCTGGAGCGCGCGCGCGCAGGAACATGGGCTGGCGTTTCAGCTTGACGCCAAAGACCTGCCCACGCAGCTGGCGCTCGACCCGGCTGTGCTGGAACGTATCCTGTCGAACCTGCTGAACAACGCGCTGAAATATGCCGATGCGGGCTGTATCACCTGCAAACTCGACATCACCCCAGATCATAACCTGAAAATCACCGTGCAGGATCAAGGCAAAGGCTTTGCCCCCGCCACGCTGGCGCGGCTTTACACCTGCTACAACCGCGATGAGACCGCCAGCAAACCCGGCAGCGGCATGGGCCTGCACATCGTCTGGGAGATCGTGGCGCAAGCGGGCGGCCAGATCAGTGCCGCCAACCATGCCGGGGGCGGTGCCGAAGTCGTGGTGCATCTGCCACTGTCGCTGCCCCCGCCGCCTACAACCGCTGCCCCCGCCAGCCCCGCCCTACTGAAAAACCGTCGCCTGCTGATCGCCGATGACAGCGAAACTGGTCGCCTGCTGCTGACCAAGCTGCTCAGCAGTCAAGGCGCGCAGGTCACGGCGGCGGTCGATGGCCTGCAAGCCATCGACCGCCTGCAGGATGGCAGCTTTGATGCCCTGCTGGTGGATATCGAAATGCCGCAGATGAGTGGGTTAGAGGTGATCCGCCACATCCGCAGCCAGACAGGGGCGCTGGCCCGCCTGCCGATACTTGCAATCACCGCCTATCAGTTGCGCGCCAACAAAGCCGCGATACTGGCTTCGGGGGCCGATGGCCTGCTGTGCAAACCGGTGCTCGATGCGCAAAACCTCGCCGAAACGCTGGTGCAGGTGCTGCGCCGCAACATCGCCGCTGATTACGCCGCACCCCAGATTGATCCCGGCCAGTTTCAGGAATTGTTGCAAATGGCCGGGCCGCAAATGGCCGCCGAACTGCTCGACCATCTGCAAAAGGATCTGCGCGCCACCGAACGCGGGTTGCTCGCTGCCTCGCATGGCCCCGATTGGCTGGAAGTGCGGCGTCAAACCCATGTGATGATAGCGCTGGCAGGCACGGCGGGGGCTACATTTCTGCACCAGTTGGCACAGGCAATCAACACTTTGGCGCATCAACCGCTGCCAGATCGCGGCACGTTTCAGACCCTGCTGCCACAGGCCCTTGAACAATTAGACATGTTGATCCACTTCATCGACCAGAAAATCGCACGTCCCTCCCCCGCCCCGCCCTCTGACAACGCTCAGGAACCGCAGTGACCGCATCTGTGCCACCTATCCTGTTGATCGAGGACACTCCCTCGTTGCAACTGCTGTACCGCGCGGCGCTGACCAAAGCCGGTTACGCCGTGGTGACAGCAGGCTCTGCCGCCGAAGGGTTGGAGTTGTTGCTTGAGGCCACCCCGCAGGTGATCTTGCTGGATCTGGTGCTGCCCGACCGCGATGGCCTTGATCTGATGCGCGAAATCCTGCAACTCCACCCCGGCTTGCATGTCGTGGTGATGACGGCGCATGGCTCGATCAACAAGGCGGTTGAGGCAATGCGAGCGGGCGCGCATGAGTTTCTGGTCAAACCGTTTGACGAGGCCCGCCTGCTGAACGTCGTCGCCAACGCCCATAAGACAGCACTTGCCAAGCCGCGCGCCAAAGCCGCAGCCCCCGTATCTGCAGTGCCATTGCCCGTACCACCCGCTGCCAGCCCTGTGGTGCCGCCGCCGACGGGCAGCGGCTTTATCGGCTCGTCGCAGGCGATGGCTGCCATCCATGCCACCATCGTCTCGGTCGCGCGCTCGATGGCGACGGTGTTCATCACCGGCGAAAGCGGCACCGGCAAAGAGCTGTGCGCTTTGGCGGTGCATAGTAATTCCCCGCGCGCCAATGGCCCGTTTATCGCGCTGAACTGCGGGGCGATCCCACAAGATTTGCTGGAATCCGAGGTGTTCGGCCATATGAAGGGCAGCTTTACGGGCGCTATTTCCGACAAACCGGGGGCGGCTGCGGCAGCGGATGGCGGCACGCTGTTTCTGGACGAGGTTTGCGAGATGGCGCCTGCGCTACAAACCAAGCTGCTGCGGTTTTTGCAAACCTCCACCGTGGTGCCGGTAGGGGCGACACGGCCGAAAAAGGTCAATGTCCGCATCGTCTGCGCCACCAACCGCGACCCAATGGATGCGGTGCGGCGCGGCCAGTTCCGCGAGGATCTGTTTTACCGCCTGTTCGTGGTGCCGATCCACATGCCGCCCCTGCGCGATCGTGGTGATGATGTGATTGAGATCGCCGAAACTGCCCTTGCCCGCTTTGCGCAGGAAGAAGGCAAGCGGTTTGACGGCCTGTCGCCTGAGGTGCGCGTGCTGTTCCGCCGCCTGCCATGGCCCGGCAATGTGCGGCAAGTGCTGAACGTGATCCGCAACGTCGCCGTGCTGCATGAGGGCGGCATGCTGACCGCCACCATGCTGCCCGCCAGCCTGCCCCAGCAAGTGCAAGACCCGCTGATCACGCAAAACCCAACCTATGCGGCCGCTGTCCCGGCAGAATCGCTTGGCCCAGAACCGCTTGAGCTCGGCGCACTGCTGGGCCGCCCCTTGGCAGAAATCGAGCGTCTGGTGATCGAAGCCACCCTCGCCCGCCATAACGGCTCGGTGCCGAAAGCCGCAAGAGTGCTGGAACTGTCGCCCTCGACGCTCTACCGCAAGATCGAGGCTTGGACGCAGCGGTAAGGCGATTTTTTTAGTAAAAAATCGTGCCGATTTCTGTCTCAGAAATCGGTTGCGCTCTGGGCAAATGTTAACAATTCCTAAACAGGCCTCACCTAACCCATTGATTTATATTAGACGATATTCTGTCCACGCGTGGACAACCCCCAGATCAGGCAAACTGCTCCACAATCAGCCGCTCCTCCAGCCCATGACCCGGATCAAACAAAATCCGGTGCCGAATGGTGGGTTCTGATCGAATTTCCACTGAAACCACATCCGTGACAGGCCGACTATCCGCATCCGCCCGCACCGGGCGTTTCTCTGGCTCCAGAATATCAAACCGCACCACCACGCTCTTCGGCAGCAAAGCCCCCCGCCACCGCCGCGGCCGAAACGCCGCCATCGGGGTCAGCGCCAGCACATCCGATCCGATCGGCAAGATCGGCCCATGCGCGGAATAGTTGTAAGCGGTGGATCCCGCAGGCGTCGCCACCAGCACGCCATCGCAAACCAACTCCTCCAGCCGCACCACCCCATCCACCGAAATCCGCACCTTCGCCGCCTGCGGCCCCGCCCGCAGCAACGACACCTCATTGATCGCGAGCGCCTGCGTGACCGATCCATCCACCGAAACGGCGGTCATCGCCAGCGGATGAATAACCGCCTCCTCCGCCACCGCCAGCCGTTTCGGCAGCAGATCGGCCGAGTAGGTGTTCATCAAGAACCCCACCGTGCCGCAATTCATCCCGTACACCGGCAGCCCCAGCACCTGAGTTTCATGCAGGGTTTGCAGCATGAACCCGTCGCCGCCCAGCGCCACCACCACATCCGCGTCACTGACCTCGACCTGCCCGTGCAAGCCCACCAGTTCCGCCAGCGCCTCTTGCGCAGGCAGAGTCGGGCTGGCCACGAAAGCGATGTTTTTGAACTGCACGCCAGAATCCTTTTGTCAGAAGTCGCAGCCTTGCCTTTGCCGCCGCCAAACTCAACCCCTGCCCGCGCTTTCGATAGCGGTAACAAGTTTCCTATAGTGAACAAGACGGCGTAACCGACGCCTTCCGCGTCGTTTCTTGCCTTCCCCAACGCCCCCCCTTCGCCTAGAACCGCTGCAAATGCCCATCTTCCGCAGGAGACGCCATGACCGCCCACCGCGATACCGGATTTTTCACCGAAAGCCTCAGCAGCCGTGATCCAGAGCTGTTCGGCTCGATCACCAATGAACTCGGCCGCCAGCGCCATGAGATCGAGCTGATCGCCTCGGAAAACATCGTGTCCCGCGCGGTGATGGAAGCGCAAGGCTCGGTGATGACCAACAAATATGCCGAAGGTTATCCGGGCAAGCGCTATTACGGCGGCTGTGAATTCGTCGATGTGGCGGAAAATCTGGCGATTGACCGGGCGAAACAGCTGTTCGGCTGCGGCTTTGTCAACGTGCAACCCAATTCGGGCAGCCAAGCCAACCAAGGCGTGTTTAACGCTTTGCTGAAGCCGGGCGACACCATTCTGGGGATGAACCTTGCCTCTGGCGGCCACCTGACCCACGGTGCGGCGCCAAACCAATCCGGCAAATGGTTCAACGCCGTGCAATACGGTGTGCGCCAGCAAGACAGCCGCATCGACTATGATCAGCTGGAAGCCCTCGCCGTCGAACATCAGCCCAAGCTGATCATCGCAGGCGGTTCCGCCGTGCCGCGTCAGATCGACTTTGCCAAGTTCCGCGCAGTGGCTGACAAAGTCGGCGCGATCCTGATGGTTGATATGGCGCATTTCGCGGGTCTGGTTGCCGGGGGGCATCACCCCTCGCCCTTCCCCTATGCTGACGTTGCCACCACCACGACCCACAAAACCCTGCGCGGCCCGCGTGGCGGCATGATCCTGACCAACAACGAGGACATCGCCAAGAAAGTAAACTCGGCGATTTTCCCCGGCATCCAAGGCGGCCCCTTGATGCATGTGATCGCCGCGAAGGCCGTGGCCTTTGGCGAGGCTCTGCGGCCTGAGTTCAAAGCCTATGCTGGCCAAGTGATCAAGAACGCGCAGGCCTTGGCGGATGAGTTGATGAAAGGTGGCATCGACATCGTCACCGGCGGCACCGACACCCATGTCATGCTGGTCGATCTGCGCCCGAAAGGCGTGAAGGGCAACGCCACCGAGAAAGCCTTGGGCCGCGCCAATATCACCTGCAACAAGAACGGCATCCCGTTTGACCCGGAAAAACCGACCGTGACTTCGGGCGTGCGTCTTGGCACCCCGGCAGGCACGACGCGCGGTTTCGGTGAAGCTGAATTCCGCCAGATCGGCAAATGGATCGTCGAAGTCGTCGATGGTCTGGCCGCCAATGGCGAAGACGGCAACGGCGAGGTTGAGGCCGCGGTGAAGGCCCGCGTTGAAGCTTTGTGCGAGAAATTCCCGATGTATCCGGGGCTGTAAGCCTTCTGTCGGAAGCAGCCGCATTCGGTTGCTTCCGACCTATTAAATCAGCGCTGCCACGATAAAAATCGCCAGCACCAGAACGGCAAAAATATCGCTGACCAATGCCAACGTCTCGTTAAAGTTGCGATTTTGGCTGCCGATGTGTTCCCACGCCGCAACAGCATAGAACAGCACCGCATAAATTGCAGCGGGAAGCACAAAGCTGGGGGCGGCCAGCGACAAAAGCCCTACCACGCCGATGGATAGATTTGCGCCGCCCAATTCCCGAACTAAAGGCAATGCCGCATCATCTTTAAGTCGAAAAATCTCATGCATGGTAAATCCGGGCTTCAGATATTGCCGCGCCCCCGCCAGCAGCAACCGCACTCCTACCGCCCAAAACACGAACCATCGCCCGGTCAACAACGGCCAGTCAGCGCCGGGGTGCAGGTTGTGTTCAAGCACAGCACTTGCAAGCGGCAGCACGAACATCGTCAGTGCGATGATGGCGAAATACACGATACCTCCGACGGTCTTTGGCCTTGCATAGCACAACACCTTAACCTCAATGCAGGATTTTCTGGCGCGGGGATGACCCGCCCTTGCTCCTATGTTACGACCGACAGGTTGCAACACACCGAGCATATGCGTGACAGAATCTGCCCGAAAGACGCCCGCGCCCAACACGCCACGCCTTGAACGCAGCCTTGGCGATTGGGCCCGCGCGCGGTTGCCGTTCGGCGTGGCCGAGTTCATTATGTTTGTGCTGAAGCAAGGCTGGGCCAGCCTATTCGGTGGGCTTTTGTTGTTGGCAATCATCAGCTCGAAAGCCATCTGGCACCCCGATTGGCCGCTGCAGCGCTATGACGCGTTGTTTCTGTTCGCACTGGCGACACAGGCCGCCTTCCTGTGGTTTCGCTTCGAAACATGGGAAGAAGCCCGTGTCATCTTGCTGTTCCATCTGACAGGCACGGCAATGGAGTTGTTCAAAATCCATGCCGGGTCATGGAGCTATCCCGAACCCGGCCTGTTCAAGCTGGCAGGCGTGCCGCTGTTCTCCGGCTTTATGTATGCCTCTGTTGGCAGCTACATGGCCCGTGTCATCCGCATTTTTGAGATGCGTTTTGCGCCCTATCCGCCGCTATGGCTGACCTTTCTGCTGGCGGGTGCGATCTATGTGAACTTCTTCGCACACCACTTCCTGCCCGATATCCGGCTGGGGCTGTTCGCCGCAACCCTGCTGCTTTATGGCCGCACGAGGATCAGCTTTCGCATCTCGCACAAAGAATGGTGGATGCCTTTGCCGCTTGCGGCGCTGCTTTCCAGCCTCGCGCTCTGGGTGGCGGAGAATATCGGCACTGCAACCGGAACTTGGCTTTATTCCGGCCAGCGCCCCGAGCATTGGGTCAGCTTTGCCAAGATCGGCTCGTGGTATCTGCTATTATATGTGGCCTTCGTCACGGTCACTCTGGTCAGCCGTTCCGCGCTGCGCCCCCTCAAGTGACGCTCAAATAAAGCCGCGCCAACGCAGCACGGCAAACAGCAAAGCCGCGACGGCGAGAACCGAGAACGCCACCGAAGCCGCAACCCCAAGCACAGCGCCCTTGCGACGATCGCCGCCATCAACGCCGTTCAGATGCCGCACGCAGGTGTCATAGGCCTGCGCCACCGCCTGCTGATCGACCTGCGCCCAGAGCTTGGGGTTCTGCGCCATCACCGCCCCGGTTTGCAAAACCTCTGCCGCCGCCCGCACCCGGCGTGGCAGTAACCGCCCGCCCTTGCGCAACTTCTCGCCCAGACCTTGGCCGCGCATCCGCAAGCGCTGCTCCATCAGACCCGCCACGCGGTCGGCCATCTGCTGAATAGGCACTCCGGTCATGCAGCACTTCCTTTTGACTTCGCCGGACCTTATCGCCGTCCCGGCAGGGCTTCAACTGCTCTGGTCGAAACTATCTGGACGCGCTATCAAAGCCACATGCTTGCGATCACCACCTATCCCGCCACCGCGCCTGACCAGAGGCTGCCCGATCTGCTGATCGTGCATGGGCTGTTCGGCTCTGCCCGCAACTGGGGCGTGATCGCGCGGCATTTGGCGGACAGACGTACGGTGCATGTGGTTGATATGCGCAACCATGGCCAAAGCCCGCGCGCGGCTTCGCAAAGCTACCCCGATATGGCGGGCGATCTGGCCGAAGTGATTGAAACGCTGGGTGCGCCGATGGATGTGCTCGGCCATTCGATGGGCGGCAAGGCTGCGATGCAACTGGCGCTGACAAGGCCGGCCCTGCTGCGCAAACTGGTGGTTGCCGATATCGCGCCCGTCGCCTACAGCCATGACCAGACCCAGTATATTGCCGCGATGCGTGAGCTGGATTTGACGGGCCTGACCGCGCGCAGCGAGGCCGATCGCAGGCTCAGCACCACGATCTCCGATCCTGCCCTGCGGGCGTTTTTCCTGCAATCGCTGGATCTTAAGGCGCAGCCGCCGGTGTGGCGGCTGAATTTGGATGTGCTTGAGGATCAGATGTCACTGATCGTCGGCTGGCCCGGCACTCTGGGGCAATTTGCAGGCCATACGCTGTTTCTGACCGGGGCCTTGTCGCATTACGTCAAGCCGGACTACCGCGACACCATCCGCAGTCTGTTCCCGAAATCACATTTCGCCAAGCTGCCCGGAGCAGGCCACTGGCTGCACGCCGAGCGGCCGCGCGAATTTGAGCAGGCCGTGCAAGTGTTTCTGAACGCTTGAGACAAACCGATTTTTGAGTCAAAAATCGTGCCGGAAAATCTGATTTTCCGGTTTACTCCGCATATCGCCCCGCAAAAATTGAAACCGAGGCGTCTGGGGGACGCCCCGGTTTCCGGCAGGCAAAGCGCTGGATCAGACCTTCAGGCTCAATCCGCCCTTGCCCGCCGATTGCTCTGCCCGGTCGAGCAAGCGCTGCAACGCCGCCCCACGCGCGAAATCGGGATCGGCAGCGCCCTCACCCCGGATCGCGGCGATGAAGCGCTCATAAATTGTCGCCAGCACCGGAGCCTCAACATCGTGCCAAGTGCCGGATTGCAGATCGTCTTCAAGGCAGGCGCGCAGGCTGCTTTGGTTCTTCTCCCAGCACACTTCCAGTCCGCCTTTGTCGCCATAAATCCGCAGGCGTAGGTCGTTCAGATGGCCAGAGGCAAAGCGCGTTGCGGCCACAGTGCCCAAAGCGCCGTTTTCCAGCACGATCTGCATGGTGGCGGAATCATTGGCGTCCAGCGGGTATTCGCCAATCTGATCACCGGGGGCTTTGTGGAAAGTGGCAAGGCGGCACGAGACTTCGACCGCCGATTGCCCAGCGATAAAGGTTGCGAAATCAAGGATATGGATGCCGACATCGCCCAAGACTCCTTTTGAGCCGTGCTTGGTCGACAGCCGCCACAGCCATTGGCTTTCCTTATCCCAATGGCCCCAAGCGGGTTGAGTCAGCCAGCTTTGCAGGTAGCTCGCCTCGAAATGCCGCACGGTGCCGATGAACCCTTCGCGCACCATCGCGGCGGCCTTTTGCAGCGCGGCAACGTTGCGGTAGCTGAGGTTCACCATATTCACCACGCCCGCTTTAGCGGCGGCGGCGGCCATCGCATCGGCCTGCGCCTCTGACGTGGCGAGGGGTTTTTCGCAGAGCACATGCTTGCCTGCCGCGAGAAATGGCAGCGTCGTGGCGTAATGCGCAGCATCCGGCGTCACGTTGGTGACGGCATCAAACTGCCCCCAAGCAACCGCTTCCTCAATCGAGGCAAACCGTCCGGCAATGCCGTGACGATCACAGAAATCGGTCAGTTGCTGGGGTCGCATGTCGATGCCGCCAACCACTGTGACGCCGTCAATCGCCTTGAAACTATCGGCATGGTTGTTCGCCATGCCGCCGGTGCCAAGGATCAGGATACGGACAGGTTTTGCCATTACCGATACCCCGCCTCGCCATCATGATGCAGACGCGGGCCGCGTTCGGTGATCGGTTCCAGCGCTTTATCGACGGGGGTGTTGGGGGCGTCACCGGGGTTGGCGATGCGCACATTCGGGTTATAGGCCCATTTCACCGCATTCGAGATCACCCGCTGCACATTGGCGTCGTGATAGGTCGGATAGGTTTCATGCCCCGGACGGAAGTAAAAGATATTCCCCGCACCGCGCTTGTATGTCAGGCCAGAGCGGAACACCTCGCCGCCCGCAAACCAGCTGATGAACACGGTTTCCAGGGGTTCAGGCACACCGAAGGGTTCGCCATACATTTCCTCATATTCCAGCTCAAAATGATCCGGCAGGCCTGCGGCAATCGGGTGCTGACGGCTGGTCACCCAGAGCCGTTCGCGCTCGCCTGCTTCCCGCCACGTGAGGTTACACGGCGCACCCATCAGCCGCTTGAACGGCTTGGCGAAATGCGCGGAGTGCAGAAAGATGATCCCCATGCCGCCCCAGACCGCGTTGCAAACCCGCTCCACAATCGCGTCATCGACATCGCCATGTGCCGCGTGGCCCCACCAGATCAGCACATCGGTTGCCGCCAATTTCTCAGCCGTCAGACCGTGTTCGGCATCCTGCAAGGTGACGGTCGAAGCCGCAATTCCTTCGGCCTTGTTCAGGCTCGAGGCAATCGTGCCATGCATGGTCAGCGGGTAAATCCCTGACACAACTTTGTTTTTCTGTTCGTGGACGTTCTCGCCCCAAACGGTGACTCGGATGCTCATGGCATGTTCCTTCTTTAGCTGCCGCGCCCCAATGCGAGGCGCGGTATGGTTTTGAATTCAGCGGATCGGTTTGCCGTTCTGATCGAACTTGTGCAGCTGGCCAGCCTTGGGCGAAAGCGAGACGGTATCGCCGACCTTCATGGTCAGTTTGCCTTCGCGGCGCACGATCAAAGGCTCATCGCTGCCCACTTCGACGAACAGATAGTTGTCGCTGCCCAAATCTTCGGCATGAACAATCTGCCCTGTCCACAAACCGCCCTCGATCACGTCGATATGCTCCGAGCGGATACCCAGAGTGGTGCAGTTGTGATCAGAGGCGAATTTTCCGGTCAGGAAGTTCATCTTCGGGCTGCCGATAAAGCCCGCCACGAAGATCGAATTGGGGCGCTCATAAAGTTCAGCCGGAGAACCCACCTGCTCCAATCGCCCATCGCGCAGCACGGCGATACGGTCGGCCAAGGTCATCGCCTCAACCTGATCGTGGGTGACGTAGATCATCGTCACGTCAGACATCGAGTGGTGAAGTTTGGCGATTTCCAGCCGGGTTTGCACCCGCAACGCGGCGTCGAGGTTCGACAAAGGCTCGTCAAACAAGAACACCCGTGGGTCGCGGACAATCGCGCGGCCAATGGCGACGCGCTGACGCTGGCCGCCGGAAAGTTGCTTCGGCAGACGTTCCAGCAGGTGATCAATTTGCAGCAGTTTTGCGGCCTCTAGCACCCGTTTTTTCATCGCTTCGGGGCTGGCCTTGGCCAGTTTCATCCCGAAAGCCATGTTGTCGTAGACCGACATATGCGGGTAAAGCGCGTAGGATTGGAACACCATGGCAATGCCGCGTTGAGACGGCAGCACGTTGTTGACGCGATCGCCGTCAAACAACATATCGCCGGACGAGATCTCCTCCAGCCCCGAAATCAGCCGCAGCAGGGTGGATTTGCCGCAGCCCGAAGGCCCGACAAACACCATGAACTCGCCCTTCTCGATGGTCAGATCAATGCCCTTGATGACATCCACCGCGCCATAGGATTTCTTCACATTCTTCAGTTCGATTTTTGCCATTTTTTCAGCCCTTCACGCCGCCTGCGGTCAGACCCGCGACGATTTTGCGTTGGAAGATAAGAACGAGGATGATCAGCGGCACCGTCACAATGACGCTTGCTGCCATGATCGGCCCCCAAGGAATTTCCTGCTGCGATGCGCCCGAAAGGAGCGCGATGGCCACCGGAACCGTCCGCGTCGATTCAGACGAGGTGAACGTCAGCGCGAACAAAAACTCATTCCACGCGCCGATAAAGGCCAGAAGCCCTGTTGTCACCAGTGCCGGCCACAACAGCGGCAGGAACACCTTGGTGATTATGATCCACGGGGTTGCGCCATCGACAATCGCGGCTTCCTCAATCTCGACCGGCAGATCACGCATGAAGGTGGTCAGCACCCAGACCGTGAACGGCAGCGTGAAGATCGTGTAAGACAGGATCAGCGCGAAGGGAGAGTTGAACAGGCCGAGGAAGGTGATCAGCTCGAACAAACCCGCCAGAACGGCGATCTGCGGGAACATCGACACCGCAAGGATTGTCATCAGCAGCAAGCCCCGCCCCCGGAACCGCACCCGCGCCAAGGCGTAAGATGCCGTCACCGCCAAGAACAGCGATACCACCACGGTTGAGGTCGCCACAAACACCGAGTTCAGGATATTGCGCGGGAAAGTAGCGCCGCCCAGCACCGCCTTGTAGTTCGCCCAATCAAAAGCTTTCGGGAAATAGTTCGGCTCAAACAATGCCGTGCCTGTCGCGAAAGAGGTGACGATGGCGTAGTAAAACGGGAAGATCGAGAAGCTCACGATTGCTACGACCAAGGCGTAGAAGGCGATGGATTTCAGCAGTTTGTTCGCGGTCATTTGCCACCCTCCCCGCTCAGGTCAACCTTGCCGAGCCAAATATACAGCGACACGAAAATCGCCAGAATCGCGAACAGCAGCGTTGATTGCGCCGAGCCATAGGCGAATTTATCGAACTCGATCAGGTTCTCACGGCTGATCACCGACATGGTTTTGGTGGCCGCCGAATTCGGCGTCAAAACATAGATCAGGTCGAAAATCCGCAAAGCGTCCAGCATACGGAAGATCACCGCCACCATCAGCGCCGGGCGGATCAACGGCAAAGTGATCTTGAAGAACACTTTCACCGGGTTGATGCCGTCGATCTTGGCGGCCTCGTAGATATCGCGCGGCACCATTTGCAGACCCGCCAGACACAGCAGCGCCATGAACGGCGTGGTTTTCCAGATATCCACCATCAGCACCGCATACATCGCGGTATCGGCATTGGCGGTCCACGCGATCTTGCTGGAAATCAGCCCCAGATTCAGCGCCATATCGTTCAGAATGCCATATTGGTCGTTCAGCATCCACGCCCACATCTTTGCCGAAACAATCGTCGGGATCGCCCAAGGGATCAGGATTGCGGCGCGCACAAAGCCCCGCCCCTTGAACTCGGCATTCAGCACCAAGGCCACGATCAGCCCCAGCACCGTCTCGCATACCACCGAGACCAGCGAGAACCGCACCGTGTTCCAAACTGCGTTCCACCACGCCGGATCAACCAGCGTGCCTTTGTAGCGCACCGCACCGTTCGAAAGCGTTTGCACACGGAAATAGTTGTCAAACCAGATAAACTTGCCGCCGCTCAGATTATTCAGCGACGTATCGGTCAGCGAAAACCAAATGGTTTTCAACAAAGGATAAGCTGCCACGCAAAACAGCGCGATCAACATAGGCGCCAGAAACCATCGCGCTGCCTTCAGGCGCTGTTGTTGCAGGCTCAGGCCACTTTCCCGCGCTATCGCAGGTTTTGAAGCTGTCATGAATTTCCCCCCTTAAATCGGCCCCCCTCCGAGGCCGAGCGTGTAAGATGGGCGGCGGCGGCTATGCTCTGCCGCCGCCCATCCTCAAGGCGTGCCCGATAACGGGAGGATTACCAGGCCTCGCCCTTCAGGTCGGTCAAATCGGCTTCCAACCCAGCAAGGTTGTCGGCAGCCGAGCCATTGCCCGACAGGGTTTCATGCACCGCCGACCAGAATTTCGAGGATACCTCGTTATACTTGCCAAGCGTCGGGGCCGACGGGCGCGGTACGGCGCTCAGGAACACGTTTTTCCACTGCGGGATCAACGGTGCCTTGGCGGCAATATCCGCGTCATCGTACAAAGCTTGGATCGTCGGCAGGTGGGTTTCCAGCAAAGCACGCTGCTTTTGCGCCTCGGGGCCCGCCAGATAGACCGCCAGCGAAATCGCCGCATCCTGATGCAGAGAATATTTCGACACCGCAATGTTCCAGCCGCCCAAGGTCGCCGCCGAGGTATCGCCCTCGGCCCCAATCGGCAAAGTGGTGACTTCAAACTTGCCCTTCACCGCCGAGTCGTCGCCATTGCCCAACGCATAGGCATAGGGCCAGTTGCGCATAAACGCCGCGTTGCCGGTCTGCCAGACCCCGCGCGATTCTTCCTCGCCATACGCCAGAACGCCTTCGGGCGAGATCGTGCCAACCCAAGCCGCTGCGGTTTCCAACGCCTTGATGGCCTTCGGGTTGTTGATCGAGATCGTGCCGTCAGCCTCAACGATTTGGCCGCCGCCGAAAGATTTCACCCATTCCAGCGCATCGCAGGTCAGACCTTCGTACGCATTGCCCTGCCAGACATAGCCCCAGAAATCCGCGCTGCCCGCAGCCCGCTCACCCTCTTGGATTTTGGTTGCAGCCGCCGTCAGCTCGTCCCAGGTTTTCGGCACTTCGAGGCCGTATTTCTCCAGCAAATCCTTGCGGTAATACAAAGCCGGCGCATCGGTGAAGATCGGAAGCGCCACCAGCTTGCCGTTCACCGTCTGCGATTGGATGATCGAGGGGAAGTTCGCCGGGATCAGGTCTTTCGCCGCCGCTGTCAGATCAACAAAATGGTCCGCCAGTTGCGGTGCCCAGATCACATCGGTCTGATACAGGTCAATGTCGGTCGCCCCTGCCGCCAGCCACAGCCGGTACTGGCCGAACTGGTCCGAGGTCGACGACGGCATCGGCACCACGGTGACTTTGTTGCCGGTCGCATCTTCCCACGGTTTCACAATCGTCGGGAAATCTTGCAGGTCCGATCCGGTCGCCCCCGACACCACGAAAATTTCTTCTGCCAGAACCGGGGTTCCGATGGCTGCAAAGATGGCAATAGCCGCAGCCGACCGCAACATGCGGCTGTTCAATCCAAAGGACATGGATTTCCTCCCTATATTTTGATTGCGCCATAGCGGCGCTGCCCTGTCTAAAACGCCGCTTTTCCGGTTCTCGCGACCCGGCCTCCCGAAGCGTTTGGACGGCATTAGCCTGAAATTGGCCATTTCGTCAACGATTCGCGCCTCAAAGCGCTTTCAAATTTCAAAATCAGGTCTGTTCATCGGGTTGAGAATTCACCATCGCCGTCTCAGCCTGCGGTTGCTGCATCGCCGCATTTCCCTGCGGCAATGCAGCATTTATCTCAACAGGAAATTATCCTAAATATATGTTAAGTTTACATATTTATCAATTTGACCCCCGAAGACAACCGGGCGACAAACCTAACGGCAAGCGACGGCGGTAAAGCGGTAAATCCCCAAGCCGCAGGTTAAAAGCGATGTGAATTTTCTTCAATTCAGGCCAAATTCGCAGCCGTCCTTCTGCCCGGTCTAAGTCACGTTCAAAGCCAGTCCTGCCATCGAATGGGCTTGGGTTTGCGCCCGCGAAGGTGCATGATGATCAAGGCCAAACGGATGGCCGCTGCTTGTAAGGAAAATCAAATGGCCAAGGGCATGAGCAAACCCGGCAAGAACGTGAAAAAGCCGAAGAAAGACAAGGCCAAGCCCGCCGTGGCGACGCCCAGCACAAAAAATTCCGTGGTGATTAACACCAATGGGCCGAAAGACTAAACGGCCTGAATCTTACAGATCGTGCTCTGGCACCTTACCCGAAGGTGCCAGATAAGGCCGCGTGACATCGCGCAACGTGGCGTCCAGCGCCTCAATCTGCAGCCCAATCGCGCCATCGCCTGCAAGGATCAGCGTCACCAACCCAGTGCCATCCTCGCCCGGCATGAAGCTGATATCCAAAAGCGACAGGATGGTGTCTTTGTCTTCGCGATCAATGCCTTGGGTTTGCACCGCCAGCACATCTTCAAACACCAACAAGCTTTGCACCCGTTCAAACGGACGCCCCGCTTTCTCGGCAGCCTCGCGGTATTCCCATCGAAAGCGGTTCAGCATCAGCGCAAACCGCCGCTTTTGCCGCACCAAAGACATCTCGGTGATCGGAAACACCGCGTCCTGCAACAGCGCTGCCACCACCGCCAGCCCTTCGGCATCCTGCGCGATCAAGCGCAGCGGCACCTCATCACCATCTTCAAACCGCGCATCGCTCATGCGCTGATCCGTTCAATCTGCGCCCCAACGCCGCGCAGCTTTTCCTCAACCCGCTCATAGCCGCGATCCAGGTGATAAACCCGGCTGACCACGGTTTCGCCCTCAGCCGCCAGCCCGGCGAGGATCAACGACACCGAGGCGCGCAAATCTGTCGCCATCACCCGCGCCCCGCGCAGTTTTTCCACGCCGGTGACGGTGGCATGGCCGCCATGCACATCAATCTTCGCGCCCATCCGCACCAGTTCCGGCGCGTGCATGAAGCGGTTCTCAAAGATCTTCTCCTCCAGCACCGAAGTGCCATCGGCGGTGCAAAGCAAAGCCATCATCTGCGCCTGTAAATCGGTCGGGAAACCGGGGAACGGTTCCGTCACAACATCCACCGCGCGCACCCGGCCATTCTTCCGCGTCACCTTCAGCCCGCGTTCGGTTTCCACCACCGAAACCCCCGCCGCATCCAGCTTTTCGGCAAAGGCCCCCACCAGCGCCATCTTGCCACCCAAGCACTCCACCTCACCGCCACAAATCGCAGGCAGCAGCATATAGGTGCCCAATTCAATGCGGTCCGTCACCACCGGATGCGTCGCCCCGCCCAAACGATCCACGCCCTGAATGGTGATCGTTGAAGTGCCTTCACCCTCAATCTGCGCGCCCATCCGGCGCAAACAGACCGCGAGATCAACAATCTCCGGCTCGCGTGCGGCGTTCTTCAGCACGGTCGTGCCTTTCGCCAAAGTCGCTGCCAGCAACGCATTCTCCGTAGCGCCAACCGATACAAACGGAAAATCGACCACCGCCCCGCGCAGACGCCCGCCCGGAGCCTTGGCATGGACATAGCCGTCACGCAGCTCTAATTCGGCGCCCATTGCCTCAAAGGCTTTCAGGTGCAAATCCACCGGGCGCGCGCCAATCGCACAACCGCCCGGCAGCGAAACAATCGCATGACCGTCGCGTGCCAACAGCGGCCCCAGCACGAGGATTGAGGCGCGGAATTTGCGCACGATGTCATAATCAGCGGTGTGGTTGTCGACCTTATGGCTCGACATCGCCAGCACCAACCCGTTCTGCATCGAGGCGACTTCCGCGCCCAAAGACTGCAAAAGCTGTGTCATCGTCGCAATGTCGGAAAGCCGAGGCGCGTTGGTCAGCGTCAGCGGTTCTTCGGAAAGCAACGTCGCGGGCATCAACGTCAGGCAAGCATTCTTCGCCCCCGCAATCGGGATCACCCCGTTCAGCGGTCCATTGCCCTTGACCAAAATCGAATCCATCTGCCTAAGCCTCACTCGTTTTTGTTGTTATCCTCAGATGCATCCGCATCCGAATCCGCCGCCGACCTTGCCCGCGCTTGCGCCTTCCTGCGGCCCATATTCGCCTTCAACGCCAGCTTCAAGCGCGCCTCGCGCTCCAGTTCGCGCTGCGATTTGGGCTTGCCTAGGCCAATGTCATCCAGTTTTTCACGCATCCGCCCTTCTAATACAGCCCGCCGCAAGCGTCCAGCAATCGCGCATAAAAAACCACCAGTTTGCTCTTGCACCCTACAGCGAACGCGTCTATTCAGCCGCCACGCCAGCGGTTCCATACGGTTCCGCAAGCACCCGGCGCTGCAGTAGCTCAGTGGTAGAGCACACCCTTGGTAAGGGTGAGGTCGAGAGTTCAATCCTCTCTTGCAGCACCATCATTCTTCCTTTCAAAGCAAGAAGATAGGCGTTAACAAGGGTTTAGATTGCCTTCGGTGCTACACCAAGGTGCTACCTTATGGCTTTGCAAATGGCGCGACCCTACAAACATCCCAAGACTGGTGTGTATTATTTTCGCCAGCACGTCCCCACGGACTTGCGCCGTTTGCTGGGCGACAAGACTGTCAGTTGGTCCCTTCGGACCAAAGACCACGGCTTAGCCAAGGTGCTGAATGCTGCGGCTATAATCAAACAGGCGATGGTCTGGGAACGCCACCGCAAGCAACCTGAAGGCATAGCGCAGGCGATACTTCTGCCACTCGCTGCCCTTTTTCACGATGGCCCAAGCGCGGCGCATGATTTCCGACTTGTTGAACATGGCGGCTTCCCCTCCCGCTACTGATAGCTTTATATCAGCGGACTTTACTGATAGCAAGCGCACAGTGAGCAAAAGCTATCACAAGGATTCGCAATGAAAGCCCAGATCAAAGCTGCCCGAGATTTGTTAGGAATAACGCAGCAAGAGTTGTGCGACGCTGCGGGCGTTCCTCTCATCACCCTGCGCCGGATTGAGGGGAAGCCAGACCATACCGGGTTGGTTGCTGCGGAAACTGTGGCGCGTGTCAGATCGGCCCTAGAAGCCCAAGGCGTCCAGTTCCTAGAGGCCGGGCAGGTTGCAGCTGGACCGGGGGTGGCGGTGAAGGTGGCGGAATAGAGCGACATTTTCAGGCAAGCCCTCTCACCCCACCCCGCGCGCAATGCATAAAAGGCATCCAACGCTGGCGTTTCTACCTCAGGGTAATCTCAGGGTGCAACCTTGTCGCATCCCATCGCACCCCTTGATTATCTGTAGCGCACAGGCTACATAGATGCATGGTTGAGATACGACAGACAGAGGTTTTCCACTTTTGGCTATCCAGCCTGAAAGATGCGCGGGCGAAGGCAAAGATTTCCGCGCGCATCCAGCGTATCCGGTTTGGCAATCCGGGGGACGTGAAGCCTGTAGGCTCTGGCGTGAGTGAAATGCGGATAGAGGAAGGCCCCGGCTATCGGGTCTATTTCGTCCAGCGCGGGGAAGTGGTGATTGTTCTTTTGTCGGGCGGCACCAAGGCTCGCCAGCAAGAGGATATAGCGCAGGCCAAGCGGCTTGCAGAGGAATGGGAAGGCTAACATGGCACTCGAAACCACAGCTTTTGACGCCGCCGAATTTCTCGATAGCGAGGAAGCGGTTTCCGCCTATCTGACAGAGGCCTTGGAAACCGCCGATCCGGCATTCATTGCCGATGCGCTGGGCGTGGTGGCGCGGGCCAAGGGCATGAAGCAGATTGCAGAGGATGCGGGCCTGTCGCGGGAAAGCCTCTATCGCGCCCTCAGCGGCAAGGGAAACCCGGAGTTTGGAACGGTGTTGAAAGTCATATCGGCGCTGGGCTTGCGCCTAAGTGCAGCCCCGGCACACGTTCCAACTGAATAGGCCAGTTGGATTCGCCAGAGGCCTTTGCCGCGCGCCCAGCTAGTCGCCGCCCTCTGAGCGCCCCAAAGCCCTGACACGCGCCCAGCGCCGCCTTTGAGCCTCTGCAATGCGGGCCAGCCCCTCGGTCGTTTTGGCCCCGGTGGATTTGCCGCCATGAAACTTGCAACGGCGCTTGCCCGGTTCGGACTTGTTGCGGCGTTGCCCGCTCTTGCGTGACTTGGCCCCGCAGATGATGCGCAGGCGGGCGGCGGCTTGGGCTTCGCGGGCTTTGCTCCGGGCGAGATATGCGGCAAACAGTGCTTCCGCTTGGGCGTCGGCTTGTTCGCGGAAACTAACCCCCCATCCCCCTGCGCGCGCGTTTGATGTCAAATAATTCCGCAGACCCAAAGCCTCGGCCATCAAACGCCATGCGCCATGCCATCCAATTTGCGCCTGGCTTCCCAATATTGGACGGTATCGTGCGACACACCGATGCGCCTTGCCAGATCGGCTTGGGTTGCCTGATGGCCTCTCGCGATGGTATGGTCCGACTGCTGACAACCTGTTGCTTAAACAGGGCATCGTCACCGATGATTACAGCCGCACCCGCCTGCTGCAAGCCCTTGACCACACCCCTAGGGTCAGGACTCGTTCTTGGGTCCTAGCCAGAACATGACGGTAGCGGCGAGGGCGACGGCGGAGAGGAAGACCTTCGGG
>JAZKCV010000001.1:0-324874 GCA_040387915.1 Pseudomonadota bacterium | reverse complement strand
GACGCGCGGCTTGCCGTGGCTCTTGGGGAAGAACGGTTGCAGCCGCGCCATCTGCGTGTCGGTCAGCCAGAAGGTTGCTCATCGCTCAGTCTCCTTGTGGAGCCTGAATCATGCCGAAGGCGAAAGATCAATGGGCCCTGACCCTAAGGAACGGAAGCAAGCGATCTGCAACAGCGCGGGTCGTCCCTGGACCTTGTTTCTAACGGCAGGTCAGGTCAGCGACTGTGCCGGGGTCTGCATACCCCGAGATCTAACCGGAAAATCCAGATACCTAGGGCCGCGCGTTGTCTGAATGCTCACATTTTTGCGGGCATCGGGATATTGCCCTCCGCAGTCCCGGTGGGCTGCTGCATTCCCTCATCTCCTTCATCTCCTTCATCTCCTTCTGCCCTGTCAGGCCCAAGGCGGGTTCTGCTTGTCCAGAAAGGCCTGAACGCCCGCCCGGGCTTCGGGGCCCTCCCAAATATCAGCCAGACGCCGGATGCTTTCGTCGATCACTGCGGCGTCAATCCGGGGCCCAAGGGAGCGAGCGAGTGCCTTGGCGGCGGCGACCGCGCCGGGGGCGGTGGAGAGATAGGGCACGACCTCGGCCTCTATGGCAGCGTCAAGGGCGTCGGGATCGACCACGCTGGAAGCGATGCCCAAGGTTGCGGCTTCGTCCGCGCCAAACATGCAGGCCGACATGAAGACCCGCCTAGCGTGGCCCTCGCCGATGCGGGCCAGAACATAGGGGCCGATGGTGGCGGGGATGAGGCCCAGCCGGGTTTCCGAGAAACAGAACTGCG
This sequence comes from Pseudomonadota bacterium, assembly GCA_040387915.1. Classification (GTDB taxonomy): domain Bacteria; phylum Pseudomonadota; class Alphaproteobacteria; order Rhodobacterales; family Rhodobacteraceae; genus Cypionkella. The sequence continues at coordinate 324,089 of JAZKCV010000001.1, read as the reverse complement.
TGCCGCGTGCCGCCACAACCACGTCACAGACGCAGGCCATGCCGATCCCACCGCCAAAGGCACCGCCGTGAAGCCGGCCGATCAGCGGAAACGGCATCGTGTTCAGCGCCTGCAACATCTCGGCCAGTTTGCGGGCTTCGCGCAAGCGCTGCGGGCGGTCGGCCTCGATCTGCGCTTGCATCCAAGCCAAATCCCCGCCCGCGCAGAAGGTCGGGCCAGCCCCCGAAAGCACCACCACGCGGGCCTGATCCAGAGTGCGGGCGAACTCGGTCAACTCTGCGATCATCACAGGCGAAAGTACATTGCGGCGTTTGGGGGTGTTCAGCGTGACATAGACCACGCCGCGCGGATCGCTGCGGATGTCGAGCGTGTGCCAGCTCATGCGGGGCTCCTTAAGCTTTGGGCGAAGCTGGCGGCATTGGCCAGTCGGTCAAGGTCCAGCCCGGTATCGAATCCGTGGCTGTGCAGCATCGCGGCCACGGCTTCGGTGGCGACATTGCCTTTGGCACCGGGCGCGTATGGGCAGCCACCCAAACCGCCGACCGAACTGTCAAACACCCGCAGCCCACGCTCAAGGCTGACCGCGATGTTCAAAAGCGCACGGCTGCGCGTGTCGTGGTAATGCCCGGCCAGTTGGTTGGCGGGAACGGATTGTAGCACGGCATCCAGCATCCGCGCGATTCCTTCGGGCGTGGCTGCCCCCAACGTATCGCCAAGGCTGATCTGATAGCAGCCGATCTGGAACAGCGCTTCGGCCACCTCGGCCACGGCGGCTGGCGCAATCGGCCCGTCATAGGGGCAGTCGGTGACGCAAGACACATAGCCCCGCACCGGGATCATCGCGCTGCGAGCGCGGAGCAGCACGGGGCGGAAACGCTCAAGGCTTTCGCGGATTGAGCAGTTGATGTTCTTTTGCGAAAAGCCTTCCGAGGCCGAGGCGAACACCGCCACTTCGTCGGCGCGGGCGGTGATCGCGCGGGCGTAACCCTGAAGATTGGGCGTGAGGGCTGCGTAGGTGACGCCGGGTTTTCGGGTGATGCCTGCCATGACCTCGGCGACGTCGGCCATCTGCGGCACCCATTTCGGGCTGACAAAGCTGGTGACTTCGATATGGCTGAAGCCGCAGTCGGACAGCAGATTGACCAGCTTGATCTTGTCAGCGGTGCCGATCAGGCGGGCTTCGTTTTGCAAACCGTCGCGCGGGCCCATTTCGTACAGCGTGACCGGATCAGCCATCTTCGGGCTCCAACTTTACCAAGACGGTGCCGTCGCTGACCTGATCGCCAGTCGCCACGAGAACCTCGGCCACCACGCCATCGCGGGGCGCGGTCAGGATATGCTCCATCTTCATCGCCTCAAGGAAAATGAGCGGGTCGCCCTTGGTCACGCGAGCGCCGGGGCTGGTCCGCAGCGCGGCCACCAGACCCGGCATCGGCGCAAGGATAGTATCGCCACCTGCAGCATCGTGCTCGGCAGCCAGCAGGGGATCGACACGGGTGAAATCGTACTTATGGCCAGACAGGAATACGCTGATGCGGTCTGCGGTTGTGATCACATGCGCGGTGGATTGCAGACCATCACAGGCGAAACGAACGGTGCCGTCGTGATGGTCCAGCAGGGCGAGCGTGGTGTCGCACCCGGCCCCGGTGATGCGGAACTGCCGGGAGCCAAGATGAATGACACGCAGGGCAAGCGGGCCAGCCTTGTGGTCCAACGTGGCGAAGCTTTCAGCCTCTGACCAGCCGCGCCAGCCCGTCAGTTGGTCCCAAGGATCGGCGGCTTTGGGTGGGTCGAGCAAGTTGAGCGCCGCCAGCGCCGCCAGTGCCGAGGCTTCGGCGGGCAGTGGGGCCGTAGCAATCAGCCGCTCCAGATCGCGGGCGATCAGGACGGTATCGACATCACCTGCGCGGAACCCTTCATGGCGGGAAAGGGCGGCGAGGAACTCAAGATTGGTGGTCGACCCGGCGATCCGACACTGCTGCAATGTCGTGGACAACATGGTCAGCGCCGCGGCGCGGTCCGGCCCGTGGACTATGAGTTTGGCGATCATCGGATCATACCACGGCGAAATCTCATCGCCTTGACGGATGCCACTGTCGATACGCACCGCGCCGCGTATGAATTCAACGCCCGCCGGGAAAGACAGGTGGTCCAGCGTGCCGGTCGCGGGCAGAAAGCCCTTTTCCACATCTTCGGCATAGATCCGGGCCTCAAAGGCCCAGCCCTCGATCCGAAGGTCGTCTTGCCGCAAAGGCAGCGGTTCGCCTGCGGCGATGCGCAGTTGCAACTCAACAAAATCCAGCCCGGTGATCGCCTCAGATACCGGGTGTTCGACCTGAAGCCTTGTGTTCATCTCCATGAACCAGAAGCCGTCGGGCCGCAGCGGGCCGGAGCCGTCAACGATGAACTCGACGGTTCCTGCACCTTGGTAGCCGATCGCTTGCGCCGCCTCGACCGCAGCCTTGCCCATCGCGGCGCGGACCTCGGCAGGCATACCGGGGGCGGGGGCTTCTTCGATCACCTTCTGGTGGCGGCGCTGCAGGCTGCAATCGCGTTCGAACAGATGCACGACGTTGCCTTGGGTGTCGCCGAAAACCTGAATTTCGATATGGCGAGGGTGGGTGATGTATTTCTCGACCAGACAGGCCGGATCGCCAAAGCTGGTGCTGGCCTCGCGCTGCGCACTTTCCAGCGCTTGGGCAAAATCGCCGGGGTCGGTGACAAGCCGCATCCCCTTGCCGCCGCCACCGGCGCGGGCCTTGATCAGCACCGGATAGCCGATGGCAGCAGCCTCGGCGGCCAGACGTGCCGGGTCCTGACTTTCGCCATGATAGCCCGGCACCACCGGCACCCCGGCTTTGATCATCAGCGCCTTGGCGGCATCCTTCAGGCCCATCGCCCGGATGGCACCGGCGGGCGGGCCGATAAAGACCAGACCCGCCGCCTGAACCGCTTCGACAAAACCGGGGTTTTCTGACAGGAAGCCATAGCCGGGATGGATCGCCTCGGCCCCGGTGCGCAGTGCTGCAGCGATGATCGCATCGCCCTTCAGATAGCTTTCGGCGACGGCGGCGGCACCGATGCGCACCGCCTCATCGGCCATTGCCACATGTTTGCTGGCGGCGTCCGCGTCTGAATGGACGGCGACGGTGGCGATGCCCATGCGGCGGGCTGTGGCTGCGACGCGGCAGGCGATTTCGCCCCGGTTGGCAATCAGGATCTTGCGGAACATCTTGCTTGCCTCACATGCGGAACACGCCGAAGCGCGTCTCTGGGATCGGAGCGTTCAGTGAAGCCGACAGCGACAGCGCCAGCACCTGTCGCGTGCGGCGCGGGTCGATGATGCCATCGTCCCAAAGCCGGGCGGTGGCATAAAGCGGATGCGACTGGCGCTCAAACATCTCGACCGTTGGACGTTTGAACGCGGTTTCTTCCTCGCTTGACCAGCTGCCGCCCTTGCGCTCGATGGCATCGCGGCGGACGGTGGCCAAGACGCCCGCCGCCTGTTCGCCGCCCATCACCGAGATGCGGCTGTTGGGCCAGGTCCACAAAAAGCGCGGGCCATAGGCGCGGCCGCACATGCCGTAATTGCCCGCCCCAAACGACCCGCCGACCAGAAGCGTGACTTTCGGCACTTGGCTGGTGGCAACCGCTGTCACCAGCTTGGCACCATCCTTGGCGATGCCACGGTTCTCCGCCGTTCGACCCACCATGAAGCCCGAAATATTCTGTAGGAAAACCAAGGGGATCTTGCGCTGCGAGCAAAGCTCGACGAAATGCGTGGCTTTAAGCGCGGCTTCCGAAAAGATCACCCCGTTGTTGCCGATGATGCCCACGGGCATCCCCATGACATGCGCAAAGCCGCAAACAATGGTGGTGCCGTAGCGCGGTTTGAATTCGTCAAAGCGTGAGCCGTCCACGGTGCGGGCGATCACTTCGCGGATGTCATAGGGGGTTTTCAGCTCAGCCGGGACCACACCCATGACTTCGGCAGGATCGTAAAGCGGATCTTCCGGCGATTGCAGCATCAGCTGTGGCTTTTGGCGGTTCAGGTTGGCAACGGCGCGGCGGGCCAGCGCCAGCGCGTGCAGATCGTCCTGTGCCAGCAGGTCGGCCACGCCGGACAGCCGGGTATGAACGTCTCCGCCGCCAAGATCTTCGGCGCTGACCACCTCGCCTGTCGCGGCCTTCACCAAAGGCGGGCCGGCAAGAAAGATCGTGCCCTGACCCTTAACGATAATAGTGACATCCGACATCGCAGGCACATAGGCCCCGCCAGCGGTACACGACCCCATCACCACGGCGATTTGCGCGATACCCTGTGCCGACATATTGGCCTGATTGAAGAAGATGCGGCCAAAATGGTCGCGGTCGGGGAACACCTCGTCTTGATTGGGTAGGTTTGCTCCGCCGGAATCCACAAGGTAAACGCAGGGCAGCCGATTTTCGGCGGCAATTTCCTGCGCCCGCAGATGCTTCTTCACGGTCATCGGATAATAGGTGCCGCCCTTCACGGTGGCGTCGTTGCAGATGATCATCACCTCTTGACCCTCGACGCGGCCAATCCCGGCGATCAGACCCGCCGAGGGGCTGGCACCATCGTAAAGCCCGTACGCGGCAAACAGGCCGATTTCCAGAAACGGCGAGCCTGCGTCGAGCAGGCGGTCGATGCGTTCGCGCGGCAGCAGCTTGCCCCGGCTTTGGTGCAGATCGCGCGCCTTGTCGCCGCCGCCCGCCAGCGCCACCCCTGCTGCTGCCCGCACGGTGTCAAGCGCTGCCATGTTTGCCGCAAGGTTCGCCCGGAACGCAGCACTGCGCGGTGAGATATTGGTGGTCAAGACTGTCATGCGGTCATCGCCCCCATCAACTCGCGCCCGATCAACATGCGGCGGATTTCCGAGGTGCCCGCGCCGATTTCCATCAGCTTGGCATCGCGAAATATCCGGCTGACCGGGGTTTCGTTCATGAACCCGGCACCACCCATCGCTTGCACGGCTTGATGCGCGACCTCCATCGCCGCTTCCGAGGCATAGAGCACGCAGGCGGCGGCGTCCTGCCGGGTGACTGTGCCCCGATCACAGGCGCGGGCCACTTCGTAGACATAGGCGCGGGCCGAGTTCAGTTTGGTATACATATCGGCGATTTTGGCCTGCATCAGTTGGAAGTGACCGATGCTTTGGCCGAACTGCTTGCGGCTGACCATATAGGGCATGATCTCGTCCAGACAGGCGGCCATGATGCCGGTGCCGATACCCGACAGCACCACGCGTTCGTAATCCAGACCTGACATCAACACCCGCACGCCTTTGCCCTCGGCACCAAGGACATTTTCGGCGGGCACCTCGACATTGTCGAAGATCAGTTCGGCGGTGTTCGATCCGCGCATCCCCAGTTTGTCGAAATGCGCCGAGGTGCTGAAGCCCTGCATGGTGTTTTCGACGATGAAAGCGGTCATGCCCTTTGATCCGGCAGCGGGATCGGTCTTGGCATAGACCACCAGAACATCGGCGTCGGGGCCGTTGGTGATCCAGTATTTCGTGCCGTTCAGCACATAGTGATCGCCGTTCCGGTCGGCCCGCAGCTTCATCGATACCACGTCCGACCCTGCCTCTGCCTCCGACATCGCCAGCGCGCCAACATAGGCACCCGAAACCAGTTTCGGCAGGTATTTCTGCCGCTGCGCCGCGCTGCCGTTCAGCCTGATCTGGTTGACGCATAGGTTGGAATGCGCGCCATAACTTAGGGCAACCGAAGCCGAAGCGCGGGCGATTTCCTCGACCGCAACGACATGCGCCAGATAGCCCATACCCGCGCCGCCAAATTCTTCGGGCACCGTGATGCCCAACAGGCCAAGATTGCCCATCTCAGCCCAAAGCTCGGCAGGAAAGGCGTTGCGCTTGTCCACCTCGGCTGCGATCGGCTTCACCCGCTCTTGCGCCCAGCGATGCACCATGTCGCGAAGTGCGGCCACCTCATCGCCCAGATCGAACTGCATAGATGCCAGAAACATTCCGGTCCCTCCTATTCCGCAGCCATCGCCACGCGGCTGTTGGCTTGCAATGTGGCACGCAGTTTATCCCGCCGCGCCATCTGTTTTTGATAGGCCACTTGCTTGACCGGACCAAAGCCGCGGATTTCCAGCGGCAGCGACAGCAGATCGCGCACCAGTTGCAGCGTATCGGCGGTCAGCACCCGCTCGGCCAGTGTCAGATCGTCCTCGTACTGCGTGATCAAGTCGCGCTCCAGCTTGCGGTCGTGGTTGTAGGCGAACGGGTCCGCCCAACTGCCACGCAGGAATTTGAACCGCGCGAGCAGGCCAAGCACGGGCAGAATCCACGCGCCGAATTCGCGCTTTTTGGGTCGCCCATCGGAGGTCTTGCCGGACAGGATCGGCGGGGCGAGGTTCAGCGACAGGCGGTAAGGGCCAGAGAACTCGGCCTTTAGCCCAGCGCGGAAGGCGGGCAGGCTGTAAAGCCGCGCCACCTCGTATTCGTCCTTGTAGGCCAGAACTTTGGCGTAAGTCTTGGCCACCACAAGGCTCAGGTCAGTGTCACCGACACGTTCGGACCGGGCAGCGGAAGCGATCTGGGCCACGCCGTCCAGATAACGCTGGGCAAGGCCCGCGTTCTGGTAGGCCCGCAGATGCTCGGCGCGGCGGGCGGTCAGCGCGTCAAGCGGCTTAGTTTCCGGCGTGGGCGGCTCCTGCCCGATGCCTGCCAAAACGGCGACCTTCGCCGGGTCATGCGCCAGCAAGCGGCCCCAGTTGAAAGCCTCGGTGTTGGGCTTGACCGCCGTGGCGTTCAACCGGATGGCTTCAAGGATCGAGGCGCTGGTCAACGGCACCATCCCGGATTGCCACGCATAGCCCAGCATCATTAGGTTGGCCCCAATCGCGTCACCGGTCAGACGGGTGGCGAGATCCGAGAAGTTCAGGAAATGCCGGGCCGAGCGCACCGCCCCCGCCACGCAGGCCTCAGATCTGGCTTCCTTGAAATCAAAGTCGCGATTGCGGATGAAATCCGACACTGGGGTGATGTGGGTGTTCAGCACCGCCTGCGTCCGGTCGGGGCTGCACAACAGGATGCAGTCCTTCGATGAGGCCACCACGGAATCGGCGCCGATCAAAACATCAGCCGAACCTGCGGCGATGCGGGGGGCGGCGATGGGGCGGTCGGGGCGCGAGATGCGGACATGGCTCATCACCGCGCCACCTTTCTGCGCCAGCCCTGCCATGTCCAGCACCATTGGGATTTTGCCCTCGACATGGGCGGCCATGCCCAGAATAGCACTGATGGTCAACACACCGGTGCCGCCGACACCGGCGAGGGCAAGGTTCCAAGCCCGCTCGATCTGCGGCAGCACCGGGTCGGGTAGTGCGGACACATCCGCGCCGCCTTGGGCTTGGTTCTTGCGCAAAGCCCCGCCGCGCACGGTGACAAACGACGGGCAAAAGCCTTTGAGACAAGAAAAGTCCTTGTTGCAGGCCGATTGGTTGATCTGGCGCTTGCGGCCCTGATCGGTCTCCAGCGGCTCTATCGCGATGCAGTTCGACTGTACGGAACAATCGCCACAACCTTCGCAGACCGCCGGGTTGATCCAGACCCGCATCTCTGGGTCCACCGCCGTGCCCCGCTTGCGTCTGCGGCGCAACTCAGCCGCGCAGGTCTGCTCAAACACGATCACCGTGACGCCGGGCACTTCGCGCAGGGCCAGCATCACCGCGTCAATGTCGTCACGGTGGCGGATTTCGGTTCCAGGGGCGAGGTCTGCGGCGCGGTAAGCTTCGGGATGGTCGGACATCAGCACGATCCGCGCCACCCGCTCGTGATAGACCTGATGGGTGATCTGTTCAGGCGAAAGTTCGCCGTCAATCGGCTGACCTCCGGTCATCGCTACGGCATCGTTGACCAGAATCTTGTAGGTGAGATTGACCCCAGCCGCGACCGACTGGCGGATTGCCAAATGGCCCGAGTGGAAATAGGTGCCGTCGCCGATATTGACGAAGCGGTGCGTCTCGTCGGTAAAGCGGCTGATCGCCGTCCATGCCACACCCTCGCCGCCCATATGGCTGAAGGTTTCAGTGCGACGGTCCATCCATTGCGCCATGAAGTGGCAGCCGATCCCGGCCATCGCCTTCGATCCTTCAGGCACCCTTGTAGAGGTGTTGTGCGGGCATCCGGCGCAGTAATGCGGCAGACGCAGGGCTGGGGGAACATGGGCCTCGGCCCGCGCCTCGATCCGATGCAGATCCTCGACGCGGGCGCGTAGCCGCGCCGCGAGGTCACTGGGCAGATCAAGCCGCAGTAGCCGTTCTGCAATCGCGCCCGCCACACGGCCCACGGTCAACCCGGCGGACAGGCTGAGGAACGGCTTGCCCGTCTCATCGAACTTGCCGACGATGCGGGGCCGCACATCGGCGCGCCAGTTGAACAACTGCTCTTTGATCTGATTTTCGATAATCTCGCGGCGTTCCTCGACGATCAGCACCTCGTCCAGACCCCGCGAGAAGGCGCGGATGCCTTCTGGCTCTAGCGGCCACGGCATACGCACTTTGTAAAGGCGCAGCCCGATCAGCGCCTGCTCCGGCGCACCAAGTCCCAGTTCCGCCAGCGCCTGCCGCACGTCCTCATAGGCCTTGCCAGAGGCGACAATGCCAAAGCGGGCACGGGCGTGGTCGATGATCAGGCGGTCAACGCCATTGGCGCGGGCAAAAGCGATGGCGGCATAACCCTTGTGCTCTTGCAGCCGCTCGTCCTGCACCAGTGGCGGATCGGGCCAGCGCAGGTTCAGCCCGTCAGGCGGTAGTTCAAAGTCGGTGGGCAGCCCGAATTGCCGCGCCTCTTGCGCCAGATCGACGACCGAGGTGATTTCGACGGTCTCGGAGATCACCTTGAAGCCGACCCAGCAGCCAGAATAGCGCGACATGGCGATGCCAAGCAGGCCCATCTCTAGGAATTCATGCACCGATGAGGGGTAAAGCATCGGCATCAGCGCCGAGATAAAGGCATGATCGGACTGGTGTGGGATCGAGGACGATTTGCAGGTGTGATCATCGCCCGCAATCGCCAGCACGCCGCCATGCCGCGCCGAGCCCGCCGCATTGGCGTGCTTGAACACATCGCCCGAACGGTCAACCCCTGGCCCCTTGCCATACCAGATGCCAAGCACGCCATCCTTCCGCGCCCCCGGCGACAGCTGCACCTGCTGGCTGCCCCACACGGCAGTTGCGGCCAGATCCTCGTTCAAGCCCGGCTGGAACACCACCTCATGCCGGTCCAGAAACTTGCGGGCCTTGACCAGTTGCTGATCATAGCCGCCCAAAGGCGAGCCGCGATAGCCAGAGATGAATCCCGCAGTGTTTAGCCCATTGCTATGGTCGCGGCGCATCTGGGTCATTGGCAACCGGACCAAGGCCTGCGTCCCGGTCAGCAAGACCGAACCACTTTCCGCCGTGTACTTGTCGTCCAATGTGATGGCCATGTGCATCCTCCCGACGCGGCTTGGTCACTTGGCAGCACTCTAGGGCAGGTTGCGCGAAACAAGGTCGCTATTGCGGACTTTGTTGCAGGCTCTCTTGCAACATTGTACCACTTGTGCGCCATTTGAGGGCAGCTTGTTCTGCATTCCACGCAGATTTTACCGCATTTGTCATAACGGGGGAAACATGCTGCTGGACGATTCGGATCGACGTATTCTGAAGGCGCTGCAAGAGCGGCCCGACCTGACGCTGCGTGAATTGGGAGAGGTCACTGGCCTCAGCCACTCACCCTGCTGGCGGCGGCTGCAACGGCTTCAGGCGGCGGGGGCGATCAGTGCCAAACGCTTCGTCGTCGATCCCGAGGCCATCGGGTTTGAAATTCTGGTGTTTTGCTTTGTGAAGATATCGCATCACCAGCGCGACAGGCTCAAAGCCTTCGAAGAGGCTGTGGCGAAAGTGCCTGAGGTCATGCAGTGCTACTCGCTCAGCGGCGAATATGACTATGTGCTGCAGGTGATCGCGACCAGCGTTCGCGAATACGAGGCGACGGTGAAGAATGCGATTGTCGAACTGCCAAACGTGCAGTCGATCAACACCAGCTTCACGCTGAAGCGGGTCAAAAACAGCCTGAACGTGCCGCTTTAAGACAGATTTGCGTCTGTTCAAACGGCGAGGGCTATGGCGACGCCCCCCGAACAACTCGTCGCGGGCGATCTGCCCTGCCGTGAGGGTCGGGTGTGTTGGTGCGATGCCGTTTTACTCTTGGTTGTACCGCCGCTTTGTCCGGGACGGCATTACTGTGGGCAAAATTGGCCGGACAACCGCTATTGACGCAGCCCCGGTGGCTGTCTAGAAAACTCGCACTGTCGGGGGAGTCCTGCCTAAAGGACTGAGAGGCTGATAGTGGGGCGAACAGCAATGTTTGGCCTGCGGTGAAGCGACCCTTTGAACCTGACCCAGTTGATACTGGCGTAGGAAGCACAAGCGGTCGCCACTTCGTCAGGCTTCGACGGGGCACCATTCGGGCGTAATCCCGGCTTCTTTCCCTTTACCACGGGTCATCAACGCAAAGAGGCTTTGATGAACCAGACCACCCAAATCCCGCAAACCAGCGCTTCGGCGCTTCCCTCTGTCACGACCGGCCCGCTGCCGGGATCCAGCAAGCTTTATGTCCCGGGCGTCCTGCATCCCGATCTGTTGGTGCCGATGCGCCAGATCGCGGTGCATCCGTCCGCAGGTGAGCCGCCTGTGACTGTCTATGACCCCTCTGGTGCCTATACCGATCCGGCGATGACCACCGATATCGCGCAGGGTCTGGCACCTTCGCGTGCCGCTTGGGTGACCGCGCGCGGCGATTGCGCGGCTTATGCGCCCCGCGTCGTGCAACCCGCCGACAACGGGTTTGCAACGGGCGAACGGCTGGTGCCAAGCTTTCCCCAAAATCGCCAGCCTCTGCGCGCCGTGGATGGCAAGGTTGTCACCCAACTCGCCTATGCCCGCGCCGGGATCATCACGGCTGAGATGGAATATGTGGCGATCCGCGAAAACCTTGGCCGCACTGCCCCGACGGGCAGCCCCCGCGATGGCGAAGATTTTGGCGCGGCAATCCCTGACCTTGTCACACCCGAATTCGTGCGGCAGGAGATCGCCGCTGGCCGCGCGATCATCCCCGCCAACATCAACCATCCCGAACTGGAGCCGATGATCATTGGCCGCAATTTCGCGGTCAAGATCAACGCCAACATGGGCACCAGCGCTGTCACCTCGTCGATGGCAGAGGAGGTCGACAAGATGGTCTGGTCGATCCGCTGGGGGGCCGATACCGTGATGGATCTTTCGACCGGGCGTAACATCCACAACACCCGCGAATGGATCCTGCGCAACGCTCCGGTGCCGATTGGCACGGTGCCGTTGTATCAGGCGTTGGAAAAGGTCGATGGCGTGGCCGAAAACCTGACATGGGAGATTTACCGCGACACGCTGATCGAACAGGCCGAACAGGGGGTGGATTACTTCACCATCCACGCCGGGGTGCGGCTGCATTACATCCCGTTGACCGCGAACAGGGTGACCGGGATTGTCAGCCGTGGCGGCTCGATCATGGCCAAGTGGTGCCTGCATCACCACCGCGAAAGCTTCCTCTACACCCATTTTGACGAAATCTGCGACATCATGCGGGCCTATGATGTCAGCTTCAGTTTGGGCGACGGCCTGCGCCCCGGCTCGGTCGCCGATGCCAACGATGCCGCGCAATTTGCCGAATTAGAGACGCTGGGAGAGCTGACCCAGATCGCTTGGGCAAAAGACTGTCAGGTGATGATCGAAGGGCCGGGCCATGTGGCGATGCACAAGATCAAGGCCAATATGGACAAGCAACTGGCCACCTGCGGCGAAGCGCCGTTCTATACGCTGGGACCGCTGACCACCGATATCGCACCGGGTTATGACCATATCACTTCTGCCATCGGGGCTGCGATGATCGGTTGGTTCGGCACCGCGATGCTGTGCTATGTCACGCCAAAAGAGCATCTGGGCCTGCCCGACCGTGCCGATGTGAAGGTGGGGGTGATCACCTACAAGATCGCCGCTCATGCTGCCGATTTGGCCAAGGGCTTGCCGGGGGCGCAGGCGCGCGACGATGCGCTGTCTCGCGCGCGGTTCGAATTCCGCTGGGAGGATCAGTTCAACCTCTCGCTTGATCCCGACACGGCGCGTTCGTTCCATGACGAGACCCTGCCGAAAGAGGCGCATAAAACCGCGCATTTCTGTTCGATGTGCGGGCCGAAGTTCTGCTCGATGCGGATCAGCCATGACATCCGTGCCGAAGCGCAGAAGGAAGGCATGGCCGCGATGGCGCTGAAGTTCCGCGAGAAGGGCGAGGTCTATCTGCCCACCGCAGAGGTCGCGGAATGATCACCATTCTGGGGGCCGGGGTTGCGGGGCTCTGCGTCGCAACCACTTTGGCCGAACGTGGCTTGTCGGTTCAGGTGGTGGACAATGGGCCCGCGCATGGCGGCGCAAGCTGGCTGGCGGGGGGAATGATTGCCCCCTACATCGAAGCCGAAATAGCCGCGCCCGAGGTGGCGCGGCTGGGGACCGGTGCCGCCGACTGGTGGGTGGCGCGGGTGCCGGGTGTGGTGCGGCGCGGTTCGCTCGTGGTCGCACCAGCCCGCGACCGCGCCGAGCTTGAGCGTTTTGCCGCCCGCACCACCGGGCACAGACGGCTGGATGCCGAGGCAATCGCCACGCTTGAACCCGATCTTGCGGGACGTTTTGCCTCTGCGCTGTTTTACGCCAATGAGGCGCATCTTGATCCGCGCGCCGCTTTGACAGCACTGGCCGAGGGCGTACGACAGCGCGGCGTGGCAATCCGCACCAACACCCGGCTTGAACCCGATGAGGTCGATATCGACTGCCGGGGCATCGCCGCCCGCCCCGATTTGCCCGGCCTGCGCGCCGTGCGGGGGGAAATGCTGCTGCTGCATTGCCCCTCTGTGACGATCACCCGCCCGATCCGCCTGCTGCACCCGCGCTTTCCGGTCTATGTGGTGCCGCGCGGCCACGGGCTTTACATGATCGGCGCCACCATGCTGGAAAGCGACGATCCCGGCCCGATCACCCTGCGCAGCGCCATGGAGTTGATGTCAGCTGCCTTCACCCTGCATCCGGGTTTTGCCGAGGCCGCCATCGTCGAGACTGGCAGCGGCCTGCGCCCGGCCTTTGCCGACAATGTGCCGCGCATCGTCAAGCTGGGCGGGCGCTGGCATCTGAACGGGCTGTACCGCCACGGCTTTCTGACTGCCCCTGCGCTGGCCGAACAACTCGCCGACCAATTTGCCCGCGCACGACAGGAGGCCATCTTTGCGAATTGAGTTGAACGGAAGCCAACACGACATCAGCGCGGCCACTCTGGCCGAGGCTCTGACTGAACTTGGCTATGGGGGCGTGGCCCTCGCCACCGCCTTGAACGGCGCTTTCATCGCCACCACGGCCCGCGCCACCACCCCGCTGCATGACGGCGACCGGGTCGAGGTGCTGGCCCCGATGCAGGGCGGATAAGATGCGGCTTTACGACATCGACATACAATCGCGGTTGTTGCTTGGCACGGCGCAATACCCCTCGCCGCAGGTGCTGACCGAGGCGATTGCCGCCTCTGGCTGCGACATCATCACCGTCTCGCTGCGGCGTGAGGCGGCACGGGGGGCCTCCGCTGGCGCCGGTTTCTGGGCGCTGCTGCAAGCCAGTGGAGCGCGGCTGTTGCCCAACACTGCAGGCTGTCATTCCGCCCGCGAAGCCGTCACCACCGCCCAAATGGCGCGTGAGGTGTTCGGCACCAACTGGATCAAGCTAGAGGTGATCGGCCATGCCGACACGTTGCAACCCGATCCCTTTGCGCTGGTCGAAGCGGCGCAGACCTTATGTGCCGACGGGTTCCAAGTGTTCCCCTACACCACCGAAGATCTGATCGTCGCCGAGCGCTTGCTGGATGCGGGCTGTCAGGTGCTGATGCCCTGGGGTGCGCCCATCGGATCAGGGCAGGGGCTGCGTCATGCCGAGGCCTTAGCCTCAATGCGGCGGTATTTTCCGCAGGTGCCGCTGATCATTGATGCGGGGCTTGGCGCCCCCAGTCAGGCGGCGCGGGCGATGGAGATGGGATTTGACGCGGTTTTGCTGAACACCGCTGTCGCCAAGGCGGGCGATCCAGTGGCAATGGCGCGCGCCTTTGGGCAAGCGGTTGAAGCCGGACGGATCGCCTATGAGGCCGGCTTGATGCCGCCGCGCGATATGGCGGTGCCGTCGACCCCAGTGCTGGGCATGGCCGATCTGAGCCTCGCCAATCTGAGCCATGGAGGCCGATCATGATCCTGCCGCGCTTTTATCCTGTGCTGCCCAATGCCGATTGGGTGGGTCGCGTCGTCGCTCAAGGCGCAAGGCTGGTTCAGTTGCGTTTCAAGGGCGATGCCGCCCATATTCCCTACCAGATCGCCGCTGCCCAAGCCGCCTGCCAGCGTCATGGCGCACAGTTGGTCGTCAACGACCATTGGCGCAAGGCCTTGGCCGCCGGGGCGGATTTCATTCATCTGGGGCAAGAAGATCTCGACACCGCCGATCTGCCCGCCATCGCCCGCGCCGGGTTGAGGTTGGGGATTTCCACCCATGACCGTGCCGAACTGGATCGGGCTTTGGCGCTGCATCCTGCCTATATCGCCCTCGGCCCGATCTATCCGACCACGCTCAAGCAGATGAAATGGCAACCGCAGGGGCTGGAGAAGCTGGCGCGCTGGAAGACACGGATCGCGGCTATACCGCTGGTCGCCATCGGTGGCCTGACCCCCGAACACCTGCCCGCCGTCTTTGCCGCGGGGGCTGATGTGGCGGCGGTTGTCACTGACCTTGTGACTGCCACCGACCCCGACGCGCGTGTCCGGCAATGGCTCGCCGCCTGCGAGGTGGAGCAATGAACCGTTATACCCGCCAGATTCAGCTGCCGGGGGTAGGGCCATCCGGGCAGGCAAAACTTGCCAATGCGCGGGTGCTGGTGGTGGGTGCTGGCGGTCTGGGTTGCACGGTGATCCCGGTCTTGGCGGCGGCAGGGGTCGGCCAGATGACCCTCATCGACCCCGATCTGATCGAGCTGACCAACCTACATCGCCAGACGCTTTACACCATGGCCGACATCGGCACGCCCAAGGCTATTGCCGCCGCCCGGCGTGTACAAGCGCTGAACCCTGATTGTCAGCCCATACCGCTCGTCGCCCGGTTGGACCCTGCCAACGCACCCGGCCTGATCGCCACCGCAGATGTCATCGTCGATGCCGCCGACAGCTTTGCCGTGACCTATACTCTGTCAGACCTGTGCCTTGCCGCCGCTAAACCACTGATCTCGGCCTCGGTCATCGGGCAATCCGGCTATGTTGGCGGCTTTTGTGACACGGCCCCCAGCTACCGCGCGGTGTTTCCCGATCTGCCAACACAGGCGGAAAGTTGTGCGACAGCGGGAGTTTTGGGGCCAGTGGTTGCCGCCTTGGCGGCGGTGCAGGCGCAGATGGTTCTGGCCCAGCTGATTGGAATGGAGCCAAGCCCGTTGGGGCGCGTCGTCACGCTGGATCTGGCAAGCTGGCGGCTGGGCGGCTTCAGCTTTGTCGGTGCCGCAGAGTCCCCCGGCTTTGGCTTTGTCGCCACGTCGCAGCTCACCCCCGCTGATACGCTGGTCGATCTGCGACCAGCCGGGGCCGTGCAACTTCTCCCCGACACGCAAATACTTGCCGCCGCCGATCTGGCGGACTGGCCGATCCCGCCAGGTCGGGTGGTGCTGTGCTGCGCGTCGGGCCTGCGGGCTTGGCGCGCAGCACAGGTTCTGGCAGCGCGTGGTGCGGTGTCATTGGCCCTGCTGGCGGATGGCCAATGACGGTTCTGCTGATTGCCGGGTTGGACAGTTCCACCGGGGCAGGGCTGGCCCGCGATCTGGCGGTGCTGGCCGCTCACGGCGTCGCGGCGCGTGTGGCGGCAACAGCGGTGACAGCACAGGATGCCGGGGGAGGCTGCTGCGTGCATCCGATACCTGCCGCCATAGTCGCCGCGCAGATCAGGGCCGCTGGCCCGGTGCGGGCGGTCAAGCTGGGTATGCTAGCCAATGCCGATAGTGTCGCGGCGATCGCTGAAACCCTGCCCGACCTGCCCTTCGTGCTGGACCCGGTTCTGGCAACCAGCGCCGGGGCGATGCTGCTGGATACCGACGGGCGCGCCGCGATGATCGACCGGCTGATCCCGCGCGCCGCACTGCTGACCCCGAACTTGCCGGAAGCGGCCATCCTGACGGGCCTTCCCGCCGCTGCACCGCTGCAAGACCTTGCCGCAGCTTTCTTTGCAATGGGTGCACAGGCGGTGCTGCTGAAGGGCGGCCACGCCGACGGGCCTGAGGCCGTCGATTGGTTGCTGCGCCCCGACCACGCGCCTTTGCGGTTCGGAGCACCGCGAAAACCGAGCACAAAGCGCGGCACCGGCTGCACCTTAGCTGCGGCGATCACCGCCCAACTGGCGCTTGGAGAGGATATTGCCAAGGCCTGCGCTCTCGCAAAACGCTATCTGAGCGCATGGTGGTGATCAAACACCCCACCCAATGTCAGGTTTTGCTGAGCGAGCTCCTTGCTGCCCATCGGTTAAAACAAGGATATGGAGCCCGACGTGACCATCGCTGGCGGCATGGATTTGGTTTGATCGGCTCGGAAGGGCGCTTTCAAGCATCAACCGCTTTGCCTGCGGCTCAACCAATCCAAGCGGTCGGCGGGGATCCGCCATTGGCACTTTAGAGCCGCAGGTTGGATCTGAGACTCTTGTGCCACTCAAAATCACCGAGCTGACCGAGCCGCAGAACTGGTAGTGCGGAAAAACGAGGCTCGCGTGACCTAATTATGCAGCTGCGCCCGCGAAGGCTGGGGGTGCTATGGCTTGCCCTCTGCTATGGCTAAAATCTCGGCCAGTACCGACACGGCCAGCGTCCTTGGGTCGCGGGAGGATGGGATCAGTCCGATCGGGCCATGCAGGCGGGTGAGGGCGGTGTCGCCCGTGCCCATGCTCCGCAGCGCTTCAATGCGGTTGGCAGCAACACGGCGACTGCCTTGAGCGCCGACATAGAAAGCCGGGCTGTTCAGGGCGGCGTGGAGGATGGGCAACTCGCGGTGGTGGTCGTGGAAGAAGGTCACCACGGCGGTGCGCGTGTCGAAGCCATTGGGCAAAGATGCGACATGGTCGCGGGTCATTAGCGTGGCTTTACAGCCATTGCGCAGGGTCGCGGCCAATGTCGCTTCGGACGGCGTGACCAGATGGTGGGCATAGCCAGCGGCATGGACAATCCGGGTGAATACGGTGGCTTCTGGGCCTTCGCCAAAGATCAAGAAGCGCAGAGCGGGCGCTTGGTTGATGATGAAATCACCGCCGTCCCATCCGGTGGGCTGGGCGTCTTGCACCGTAAGGTTGCCATCGGCTGACAGACGGAGGGCAAAGGCTGCACGACGCGCCTTTTTCTGGACGATGTCCGCAAGAATATGCCGATCGGGGCGCGGGTAAAGTGCCACATCCAGCCCACCGCCACAGGGCAGCCGAATGTCGAAAAACGGTGAGCCCGCGCCATAGCGCAGCCGGATCACCTTGCCCGTGGCAAGCGCCGTGCGGGCATGTTGCGCCAGATCGCCCTCGATGCAGCCATTTGTCAGCCCACCCGCCGAGGTGCCATCGCCAAACAGGCACATCATCGCACCGGGGCTGCGGTAGGATGCCCCAATCACCGAGGTAATCACAGCAATAACCGCGTCTGCTGGGCGGCGCAGCGCTGCGGCAAGCGGATCGGCCATCGAAGGGTGCTCATCTTGCACCGTTAATTGCGTTTTGCGGGCGTTTTGCCAGGCCACCCAATCTTCGGGTGTGTCCAGATCAAGCACGGCATGCGCGCCGGGCAATGGACACAGCTTGACCCGGTCTGCTTCTGCCTCAATCAAGCCGCGCGCGCCTTGATCGCCGCTTAAGTCGGCAAGTGCGGGCAGCAGGTCTTTCGGCAGTACCACCGGGTGCCCCGGTCGGCTCCCGGCAGAGCCGCGATGAATGGCCGCTGGATCGGCCTCATAAGCCGCAATCAGGGTGGAGAGATCGGCAGTGTCCAGTTCGGGCAAATCGGCGGGCAGGATCATCAGCGCCGCACTCTCCCCCGCAGCACGGTAGCCCGCCCGCAATGATGCCGAGAGGCCTCTGGCGCTGTCAGGCACCGCGACAATCGTGACAGCCAGGTCCTGAAGCGCTGCCGCGCGCAAGGGATTATCGAACGGCACGGTCACGAAAACGGGGCTGCCTGTTGCCATGGCTTGCAGGGCAATCCGGCGCAGCTGCGGCAAGCCATCGACGTGCAGCAGAAGTTTGTCAGCACCACGCATCCGGCTGGACGCGCCCGCAGCAAGAATCAGGATGGCTAAGGATGTCAAATTGGTCTCACTGTTGGCGATCCCCCTATTTGCTACTCTTGGGCCGCTGCGCAAGTCTGGGGAAAATCAGCCTGACCCACGCTAAGGCTGCCTTTAGTCCACGGCAAGCCTGCCCACAGCGGTCCGATCGCTACCGAAGAGAGCCGAGCAAGTCTATAGGCCGTTTTCGCGAAATGGGCGGGAAATTACGTGTCATGGTCTGTCGGGCCGCTGCCTCAGAACGCCAGACTGACATCTTCCTTCAAGGTATTGAGAACGATGGCGGTTTTGACATGTGATACCGATTCATGCGGCAGCAGCATGTTATTGACGAAATCTGACAGCGATTTGAGATCGGGATTAACCACCTTGAGCATGTAATCCATCTCGCCGGTCAGGGCGTGGGCCTCTTGCACTTCTGGCAGTCGCGCCACCAGACTGGCGAATTGTTGGGCATTGTCGCGATTGTGCGTTGCCAGCGTGACCGAGATCAGGCTGACCAGTGACAGGCCCAGCCGATCCCGATCTAGCACCGCGCGGTATCCCTTGATGACGCCGCTCTCCTCCAGCCGCTGACGCCGTCGTGAGCATTGCGAAGCCGACAGGTTAACCCGTTCGGACAGGTCGTTATTGGTAAGACGCGCATCTTGCTGCAAAAGCGATAGTATCTTGCGATCAAATTCGTCGGGATGCGAGATTGCGTCCATTTTATATCCATTCATGCAAGAATCATGCAAAAAATTAATCGCCCGCCCTGTAGAATGCAAGCACCACGCATCGGTAAAAGCCTATAATCAAGCTTGAATGACGAAGCCTTGGAGGACGCTATGGGCCCTTTCCCGCATGACGCACCGATCTCTACAATCAGCGCAGCCAATCCTGCCGGAACCGATGGATTCGAGTTTGTTGAGTTTTCGCACCCAGAACCAGAAAAGCTGGCGGAGCTGTTCACCCGCATGGGCTATGTCGCGGTTGCCAAACACAAGACCAAAGCCGTCACCGTCTGGCGGCAAGGCGATATCAACTATTTGGTCAATGCCGAGCCAAACTCCCATGCCATGCGATTCGCCGATATTCATGGCCCCTGTGCCGCGTCTATGGCCTGGCGGGTGGTCGATGCCAAACATGCATTCGCCCATGCCATCTCGCAGGGTGCCACGCCCTACGAGGGAGACGACAAAGCGCTCGACGTGCCTGCTATCGTGGGTATCGGCGGCTCGCTTTTGTATTTCGTCGAAAACTACGGCGCCAATGGCTCGGCCTATGCCAAGGACTTTGACTGGCTGGGCGCGGTAAATCCGCGTCCTGTGGGCGTGGGTTTCTACTACCTCGATCACCTGACGCACAACGTGTTCCGCGGCAATATGGATAAGTGGTGGGCTTTCTATCGCGAGCTGTTTGGTTTCAAGCAGATCAACTACTTCGATATCGATGGCCGAATTACAGGCTTGATCAGCCGCGCCATCACCTCGCCCTGCGGCAAAATACGTATCCCGCTCAACGAGTCCAAAGATGACACCAGCCAGATCGTTGAATATCTCAAGCGCTACAACGGCGAGGGCATCCAGCACATTGCCGTGGGGTCGGACGGGATCTATGACGCGACCGACAAGCTGTCCGAGAACGGGCTCAAGTTCATGCCTGGCCCGCCGGAATCCTATTACACCCGCAGCTACGCGCGTGTCGTCGGCCATAGTGAACCGCAAGACCGCCTGCGCAAGCACGGGATCCTCATCGACGGCGAAGGCGTGGTTGACGGCGGTTTGACCAAAATCCTGTTGCAGATCTTCTCCAAGACGGTGATTGGCCCGATCTTTTTCGAGTTCATCCAGCGCAAGGGCGACGAAGGCTTTGGCGAAGGTAATTTCAAGGCGCTGTTCGAGTCCATCGAGGAAGACCAGATTGCGCGGGGCGTTTTGTCGAACGTCACCTAACGCCACCAACAGAGTTGAGCTTATCCATCCGGCCCTGACGCAGAGCAATCTGCGTCAGGCTTTCTGTTGGTCCGACGGACACCACACGATTGCGCCGGGTGGTTCCTGCTATCAGCTTTCTGGTTTAGCCCGACCAAACTGGCGGACACAAAAGCGCGTGCGTGTCGGGCGCTATCTCGCAAAACATACTCAGCATGGCTTGCGGCATGAGCAGAGCGAATGCTCGCGTCGCAAGCCAAACAACTAGACACTCATTGTCGCGGCAACGGCTCGGTTCCACCGGGCGTATTTGGCGGCGCGTTTGGTTTCGTCCATCAGCGGAAGAAACTGTCGTTGCAGCGCCCAGGATTTCTGGAATTCATCCGGGGCGGGGCAAATTCCGGCTTTCAGCCCCGCGAGATAGGCGGCTCCAAGCGCGGTGGTTTCGGTGATCACTGGGCGGTCCACAGGCGCGCCCAGAATATCCGACAGAAACTGCATGGCCCAGTCTGAGGCCGTCATGCCGCCATCCACCCGCAAAATCCCCTCCGCCGCCACGCCCCAATCGGCGCGCATGGCTTCCAGCAGATCGCGGGTTTGATAGCCGACGCTTTCGAGGGCGGCTTTTGCCAATTCCGCCGGGCCGGAGTTGCGGTTCAGCCCATAGATCGCGCCCCTACAATCCGGCCGCCAATAGGGCGCGCCAAGGCCGGTGAAGGCGGGCACAAGGATCACGTCTTGGGCGGGATCGGCGGCTTCGGCGAGGGGTTGGGTTTCCTTGGCGTCGCGGATGATTTTCAACCCGTCTCGCAGCCACTGCACCACTGCGCCCGCGATGAAGATCGAGCCTTCCAGCGCGTAGGTGGGTTTGCCGTCGAGTTGGTAGGCGATGGTGGTCAGCAGGCGGTTTTTCGACGGCACCATCTTGTCGCCGGTGTTCAGCAGGGCGAAGCAGCCGGTGCCGTAAGTGGATTTCATCATGCCGGGTCGGAAGCAGGCTTGGCCGACGGTGGCGGCTTGTTGATCGCCTGCCACGCCGAGGATGGGGATCTCATGGCCGAACAGATCGGCGCGGGTCAGGCCGAAATCGGCGGAGCTGTCGCGGACTTCGGGTAGGAGTTGCATCGGGATGTTTAGGAGGCCGCAGATATCGGCGTCCCAGTGGCCGTCGGCGATGTTGTAGAGAAGGGTGCGGGCGGCGTTGGTGGCGTCGGTGGCGTGGGTTTTGCCTCCGGTGAGGTTCCAGATCAGGTAGCTGTCGACGGTGCCGAAGGCGAGTTCGCCCTTGGCGGCGCGGGTGCGGGCGCCGGGGATGGTGTCGAGCAGCCATTTCAGTTTCGTGCCGGAGAAGTAGGGGTCGAGCAGCAATCCGGTGCGCGCCGTGATCATGGGTTCATGCCCTGCATCCTTCAGGGCGGTGCAGGTTTCGGCGGTGCGGCGGTCTTGCCAGACGATGGCGTTGTGGAGGGGTTGGCCGGTGGCGCGGTCCCACAGCAGGGTGGTTTCGCGTTGGTTGGTGATGCCGATGGCGGTGATGTCGCTGGCGGTCAGGCCCGCGCGCTCGATGGCGGCGCGGGTGGTGGCGGCGACGGTGGCCCAGAGGTCGGCGGGGTCGTGTTCGACCCAGCCGGGTTGCGGGTAGTGCTGGGGAAATTCGGCTTGGGCGGAGGCGATGACTTTCAGGCCCGCATCAAACAGGATGGCGCGGGAGGAGGTGGTGCCTTGGTCGATGGCGAGGATATGGGTCATGTGGCCTCCGGGGTGGTGTGGTCCCAACTCGGGACCTTTTATTGTTGTTTTATATCAGATGGTTGGGGTGGTGATGTTAAGGGATTTTTAAAGATTGGGGCTGATTTGAGTGAGTTTAGGGCTTATGGGAAATCGGTGCAGTGCTGCATTGATCGCTGGGGGTTTCACACCCCCAGACCCCTGTGGAATATTTAAGCCAGTATGAAAGCAAATTTTAGACAATTTTTAGGGACTTTGGTTGGGTTTTTGGGGATTCACGCTGGTTGTCTTGGTGGATTTGACCGCAGCGCAATGGCCCGGTCCGTTCGAGCGGTTTAGTCGGTTCGGCGCTTTGACAGCCATTCCGGTCATTCCACACAAGGAAAAGGGCGAGGCTTGCACCCCGCCCCCCTTTGTCAGCCGGTCAGCTCACTTCTGCCAAGATTTGATCAGCTCGTCATAGGCGATGGTCTCACCCTGCGGCTTTTCGTTTTCCAGCTTGGCAACGGGCGAACCCGGTGCATCAAGCCAGACTTGCGGGTCTTGCTCGTCGTTCAGCTTCGGGCCGATGTCGCCTTGGACGCCGGCTTTCTCAAGCCGCCCCAAGACTTTTTCCTGCTCGGCGCACAGTGCATCCAGCGCTTCTTGCGGGGTTTTCTCGCCCGACATAGCGTCGCCGATGTTCTGCCACCACAGCTGCGCCATTTTCGGATAATCCGGGATGTTGGTGCCGGTGGGCGACCATGCAACCCGTGCGGGCGAACGGTAGAATTCGATCAGGCCGCCGAGTTTCGGGGCGCGATCGGTGAAGTGCTGGCTGTCGATGGTGGATTGACGGATGAAGGTCAGGCCGACATCAGACTTTTTCATATCGACGGTTTTCGAGGTGACGAACTGGGCGTAAAGCCAAGCTGCCTGAGCGTGATCAAGCGGCGTCGATTTCATCAACGTCCACGAACCCACGTCCTGATAGCCAACCTTGGTGCCTTCCGACCAGTAAGCGCCGTGTGGGCTTGGGGCCATGCGCCATTTCGGCGTACCATCCTCGTTCATCACCGGCAAACCGGGTTTCACCATATCGGCGGTGAACGCAGTATACCAGAACGCTTGCTGGGCGATTTCACCCTGTGCAGGCACCGGACCCGCCTCGCCGAACACCATACCCGCCGCCGAAGGAGGCGCGTATTTGTTCAGCCATTCGATAGATTTGGTAATGGCATAGACCGCTGCCGCGTCATTCGTAGCACCGCCGCGTGCCACGCAAGAGCCGACGGGACGCGATTTTTCATCAACCCGGACGCCCCATTCATCGACTGGCAACCCGTTCGGCTCGCCCTTGTCGCCCATACCGGCCATCGACATCCACGCGTCGGTGTAGCGCCAGCCCAAGCTTGGGTCTTTCTTGCCGTAATCCATGTTGCCATAGACTTTGGTCGGGCCGCCCATATAGGACATATCGCGCCCGGTGAAGAACTCGGCGATGTCTTCGTAAGCCGACCAGTTGATCGGAACGCCGAGATCATAGCCATATTTGGCTTTGAAATCGTCTTTGGTTTTCTGATCGTTGAACCAATCGTAGCGGAACCAGTAAAGGTTGGCGAACTGCTGGTCGGGCAGTTGATACAGCTGACCATCCGGCGCGGTGGTGAATTTGGTGCCGATGAAATCCGCCAGATCAAGGCCCGGGTTGGTCACGTCTTTGCCTTCGCCCGCCATGAAGTCGGTCAGGCTGCGGGCTTGCTGATAGCGCCAGTGGGTGCCGATCAGGTCAGAGTCGTTGATATAGGCGTCATAGATATTCTCGCCCGACTGCATTTGGGTTTGCAGCTTTTCGACAACGTCACCTTCGCCGATCAGATCGTGGGTGACTTTGATGCCGGTCAGCGCGGTGAAGGCCGGGGCCAGCACTTTGGCCTCATATTCATGCGTGGTCAGGGTTTCCGAGGCAACCTTGATCTCCATGCCTGCATAGGGCTTGGCGGCGGTTTCAAACCATTGCAGTTCGGCTTCCTGATCGGCGCGCGACAGCACCGACATATCGCCGATTTCTTTATCAAGGAACGCCTTTCCGGCCTCCATGTCGGCGAGGGCCGGCATGCCATAGGCCATCAGCGCAAGCGCCATGGCGGTTGATGTGGTGCGCAGTCTCATTCGATTCCTCCCAGAATGTTGAGCGTCGTTTGGTTGGTTGTCCGGCAGTGGCCTGCCGGGGTGGTCAGCTTTCGTCAGACCCAGCGGAAAACTGCTGCGGCGTAGACGAGGCAGAGGATCAGCGCGATGGTCAGCGGTGCGCCGAAGAAGAACAGCCAAGCCAGATTGATGAAGGCCGAGCCGAGTAGGGTGATGAACAGCCGGTCGCCGCGCGTGGTTTCAATCGTCAGGATTCCACGGTGGGGTGTTTCGGGGTAGCGGATCGCCAGCAAAGTGAAGGTGATCAGCAATGCGGCGATGATGTAGAAGAACAAAGCAACCGGGAAGGTCCATGCCATCCAGCCGCCTTGGATCATCGGGTCAAACCATTGGAAACCTTCGTCATTGCGCGGCGTGGCCCAGATTAGGAAAGCCAAGATCAGTGCCATTGCGGCGGCTGTGGTGGCGAAGATGGTGTTCCAGCGTGAGGTGGTCATATCAAACCCTCCCGAGGGCAAAGCCCTTGGCGATGTAGTTGCGCACGAAGTAAATGACCAAGGCTCCGGGGATGATGGTCAGCACGCCTGCGGCAGCAAGCACACCCCAATCCATGCCGGATGCGCTGACGGTGCGTGTCATGGTGGCGGCGATGGATTTGGCGTTCACCGCCGTCAGGGTGCGGGACAGCAGCAGTTCCACCCATGAGAACATGAAGCAGAAGAACGCGGCGACGCCTATGCCCGATGCCACCAGCGGCATGAAGATGCGGATGAAGAAGCGGCCAAAGGAATAGCCGTCAATATAGGCGGTTTCGTCGATTTCTTTCGGGACGCCGCGCATGAAGCCTTCCAAGATCCACACCGCGAGGGGGACGTTGAACAAACAGTGCGCCAGCGCCACGGCGATGTGGGTGTCGAACAGGCCGATGGAGCTGTAAAGTTGGAAGAACGGCAGCGCGAAGACGGCGGGCGGCGACATGCGGTTGGTCAAGAGCCAGAAGAACAAGTGTTTGTCGCCCATGAAGCTGTAGCGCGAGAACGCATAGGCGGCGGGCAGGGCGACGGTGATCGAGATCACCGTGTTCATCACCACATAGATCATCGAGTTGACGTAACCCATATACCAGGATGGGTCGGTCAGGATGGTGATGTAATTGGCGAAGGTGAAGGTCTGCGGGTAGATCGAGAAGGTCGAGGTGATCTCGGTATTCGTCTTCAGGCTCATGTTGATCAGCCAGTAAATCGGGATCAGCAGAAACAGCAGGTAGACGGTCATGGTGATGATTGAGGCGCGGTTTTTCATCATTTGGTCTCCTGCGCATCTAGGGTGGTCATCACAGTGTAGAACACCCAGCTGACCAGAAGGATCACAAGGAAATACATGATCGAGAAGGCGGCAGCGGGGCCGAGGTCGAACTGGCCGACGGCCATTTTCACCAGGTCGATCGACAGGAAGGTGGTCGAGTTGCCGGGGCCGCCGCCTGTCAGCACGAACGGCTCGGTGTAGATCATGAAGCTGTCCATGAAGCGCAGCAGCACAGCGATCAGCAGCACGCCGGACATTTTCGGCAGTTCGATGTAGCGGAACACGCTCCAACGGCTGGCTTGGTCGATCTTGGCGGCTTGGTAGTAGGCTTGCGGGATGCTTTGCAGGCCCGCGTAGCACAGCAGCGATACCAGTGAGGTCCAGTGCCAGACATCCATCACGATGATGGTGATCCAAGCGTCGAGCGCGTCATTGGTGTAGTTGTAATCGATGCCGATGGCGGCAAGGCTGTGGCCCAGAAGGCCAATGTCGATGCGGCAGAAGATTTGCCAGATGGTGCCGACGACGTTGAACGGGATCAGCAGGGGGAGGGCCATAAGGACGAGGCAGAAGCTGGCCCAGAAGCCTTTTTTCGGCATATTGAGGGCGACGAAGATGCCGAGGGGGACTTCGATCGCCAAGATGATGGCGGAGAACAGCACTTGGCGGCCAAGGGCTGCGTGCATCCGGTCGGAGGCGATCATTTCTTCAAACCAGCCGAGGCCGTTCCAGAAGAAATCGTTTTGCCCGAAGGTATCGTTGACCGAATAGTTCACCACCGTCATCAGCGGGATCACGGCGGAAAACGCCACAAGGATCAGCACCGGCAGGATCAGGAACCAGGCTTTGTTGTTCTGGGTCTTTTCCATCAGACGGCCCCCCCTTGCACGCGCCAGTCGTCGGCGTAGACGTTGATCCGGCTTGGCTCGAAGCGAACGCGGGTTTGGTCTGCGCCAATCGCAGCACCTTCGGCGGCGATAACGTTGACGACTTGGCCCGCGACCTCGCCGCGTATGATGCGGTGACGGCCTACGTCTTCGACGCGGCGGATGGTGATCGGTAGGCCCTCGGTGGTGGAGAGCTCGCAGTATTCCGGTCGGATGCCGATTTGGGTGCGGCCTGTTTGTGGGGCGTAGGATGCGCCCAAGGTCAGTTCAACGCCTTGAAGATGCGCGGCATTGCCCGAAACGCTGGCATCCAGCAGGTTCATCCCCGGCGAGCCGATGAAATAGCCGACGAAGGTATGCGCGGGGGTTTCAAACAATTCCTCCGGAGTGCCCATCTGCACAACACGGCCATCATACATCACCACAACTTTGTCGGCGAAGGTCAAAGCCTCGGTCTGGTCATGCGTGACATAGATCATCGTATGGCCGAATTCGCGGTGCAGCTGTTTCAACTGGGTGCGCAGCTCCCATTTCATATGCGGGTCGATCACGGTCAGCGGTTCGTCGAACAGGATGGCGTTGACATCTTCGCGCACCATGCCGCGACCAAGGCTGATCTTCTGCTTGGCATCGGCGGTGAGGCCGCGCGCCTTGCGATCAAGGGTGGCTTCCATGCCGATGGTCTGGGCGATGGCGGCGACACGGGCCTTGATATAGGCGGGGTCCATGCCGCGGTTGCGCAGCGGAAAGGCGAGGTTTTCGCGGACGGTCATGGTGTCGTAGACGACCGGAAACTGGAACACCTGCGCGATGTTACGCTCTGCCGTGGCGGCGTCGGTCACATCACGGTCGCCAAACAGCACGCGGCCTTGGCTGGGACGTAGCAGGCCCGAGATGATGTTCAGCAGAGTGGTTTTGCCACAGCCCGACGATCCCAGCAGCGCATAAGCGCCGCCGTCTTGCCAGACGTGATCCATCTGTTTCAGCGCGAAATCGGCGTCGCTGGTGGGGTTGGCGCTGTAGCTGTGCGCTAGGTTTTTGAGTGTGATCTGAGCCATTATGCAGCCACCGCGTAAGAGGCAGCCTGCGCCATGCGCCCGTCGCCATCAAAGACATAGATATGGGCGGGGTCGAGCCAAAGGCTGACGGGGTCGCCCGCGTTCAAGGATTGCACGCCATGCACCAAGGCGACCCAGCGGTCAGCCCCGTGTTGCAGATGCAGGAACGTTTCCGAGCCGGTGATTTCTGACGCAATGGTGGTGCAGGGCAATTCAATCGCATCGGCACTGGGTTTGTGCAGGTGCAAATGGTTCGGGCGGAAGCCAGCAGTATAGTTGCCATCGGGCAGGTTGGCGAAAGCGGCGGCGTTCAGGCTAAGGGCTTGGCCGCGCTTGGTGAAGCCCAGGAAGTTCATCGGCGGATCGCTGAACACCCGTGCCGTGGTGGCATCGACAGGGTTGCGGTACACCTGCGGCGTGGGGCCGAATTGCGTGACGCGACCTTGCCACAGGGTGGCGGTATTGCCGCCCAAAAGCAGGGCTTCTTCCGGTTCTGTCGTGGCATAAACGAAAATCGCGCCGGATTTCTCAAAAATACGCGGGATTTCGGCGCGCAACTCCTCGCGCAGTTTGTAGTCGAGGTTGGCGAGCGGTTCATCCAGCAGCACAAGGCCCGCCTCTTTCACCAAAGCGCGGGCGAGGGCGCAGCGTTGCTGTTGGCCGCCGGAAAGCTCCAGCGGTTTGCGTTGCAGCATTGGGGTCAGCTTCAGCATTTCGGCGGTTTCGCGCACCGCGCGGTCGATTTCGGCGGCGGATTTGCCGATCAGGCGCAGGGGGCTGGCGATGTTGTCGTAAACGCTCATGCCGGGGTAGTTGATGAATTGCTGGTAAACCATCGCCACTTTGCGATCTTGCACGCGCATGCCGGTCACGTCGCGGCCCTGCCAGAAAATCTTGCCCGTGGTGGGCTGATCTAAGCCCGCCATCAAACGCATCAGGCTGGTTTTGCCAGACAAAGTTGGCCCCAAAAGCACGTTCATCGTGCCGTTTTCCAGCGTCAGGTTGGTGGGCTGGATATAGCTCTGGCCCTTCACCACACGCGAGACAGATTGCAGTTCAATCGACATCTCTGGTCCTCATTCCGCCGCGGGGCTGATCGCCCCTTGGGTATTGATAGCAGCCATGAAGGCCGAAAGTTGAGTAATTTGTTCTGCGTTCATCCGCAGGCCGAGTTTTGTGCGGCGCCAAATAATGTCATTGGCCTCACGCGCGAATTCGTGGGTGATCAGCCAGCGCACTTCGGCCTCGGTCAGGGTGGCGCCGAAGTCTTGGCCAAGGTCTGCCGGGGTGCGGGCTTGGCCGAGCAGGGTTACGGCCTCGGACCCGTAGGCGCGGATCAGGCGGGCGGCCCAAGCGGGCGTCAGGAAGGGGTAAGAGCGGGCGAGATTGGCGGTCAGTTTCGCCACATCGCCATGCGGGAAATCACCGCCCGGCAGCGCGACGCGGGCGGTCCATGCGGTTTTGGCATGGGGGAAGAACGGGGTCAGCTTTGCAAGCGCGGATTCGGCAAGGCGGCGGTGGGTGGTGATCTTGCCGCCGAATACGTTCAGCAAGGGCGCGCCGTTTTGGTCCAGCGACAAAACATAGTCGCGGGTGGCGGCGGTGGCTGAACTTGCGCCGTCGTTATACAGTGGGCGGACGCCGGAATAGGTCCAGACCACATCATCAACGGTGACGGGTTTGGCGAAGTACTGGCTGGCGAAATTCAGCAGATAATCACGTTCTTCTTCGGTGCATTCAGCCGCGCCGGGGGCGGATTGGTGGTCTTTGTCGGTGGTGCCGATCAGGGTGAAATCTTGCTCATACGGGATCGCAAAGATGATGCGGCCATCGGTGCCTTGGAAGAAATAGCAACGGTCGTGATCATACAGCTTGCGGGTGACGATATGGGAGCCGCGCACAAGGCGGACGCCTTCGGTCGAGTTGATGCGGGCGACGTTGCGGATGATGTCTTCGACCCAAGGGCCACCGGCATTTACCAAAGCGCGGGCGGTGTGGGTGGTTTGGCCTTGGGCGTTTTCGGTGGTGATCTGCCACAGATCATCTTGGCGCGTGGCGCTGACAACGCGGGTGCGGGTGTTGATCTGCGCGCCGCGCTGGGCGGCATCGCGGGCGTTCAGCGACACCAGTTTGGCGTCTTCAATCCAGCAGTCAGAGTATTCGTAGGCATGGGCAAAGCGCGGTTGCAGCGGTGCGCCTGCGGGATCGGTTTTCAGATCAAGCGTGCGGGTGGCGGGCAGGATTTTGCGACCGCCGAGGGTGTCATACATGAACAGGCCAAGGCGGATCAGCCATGCGGGGCGACGACCACGCATCCAGGGCATCAGACGGGCCATCAGCTTGCCGGTTGGGGTTTCGCCTTCGAACCGCATGTCGGGGTGGTAGGGCAAAAC
Source organism: Pseudomonadota bacterium (assembly GCA_040387915.1). Taxonomy (GTDB): domain Bacteria; phylum Pseudomonadota; class Alphaproteobacteria; order Rhodobacterales; family Rhodobacteraceae; genus Cypionkella. The sequence continues at coordinate 294,245 of JAZKCV010000001.1, read as the reverse complement.
GAAGCGCATCGGCCATGAGATATGGGGCATGGCGACCAGCAGGGTTTCGCGTTCTTCAAGGGCTTCGCGCACCAGACGGAACTCGAAGTATTCCAGATAACGCAAGCCGCCATGGAACAGCTTGGTGCTGGCAGAGGAGGTTGCTTGCGCCAGATCGGCCTGTTCGCACAGCGTCACAGACAAGCCGCGACCGACCGCATCACGGGCAATGCCGCAGCCATTGATGCCGCCGCCGATGATGAAAAGATCGACCGTTTCCGGCCGTTGCTGCATGGTCAAGCTAAGTCTCCTCCCTAGCGAGATCAAACCTGCGTGAATAGCGGCTGTCGGTCAACCCATTATTTTCGCTTTTGCGCGAATTGAAATAAATCGAACATTTGGTGCGAGATGATGGCGCTAACAGCTCTGATACTCCTCAACTATTCTGAAATTCGCGCAAATTCGCGCTGCGCTGCGGCGTGGGATTCTACCGCGTTGCAGCGTGATTTCGGCCTTGATCGCCGCCGCGACTTGCCCGAAAGATGCCGCTTACCCCTGCGTCATTGCGCGAAAGGAAACTCCTTGGCCCTGAGCTTTCGGCAGAGCGAAATTGTCGAAATTGCCCGCGCCGATGGCCGCGTGGTGGTCGAGGATTTGGCACAGCGCTTTGATGTGACCTTACAGACGATCCGGCGCGATCTGACCGAATTGGCAGACTCGGGGCTGCTGGACCGCGTGCATGGCGGAGCGGTGCCGCGTACCGGGGTCAGCAATCTGGGCTATGAAGAACGCCGAAATATGAACGAGTCGGCAAAGGCGGCGATTGCCAAGGCTTGCGCTGCGCAGATCCCGGAAAACTGTTCGATCATTATCAATTTGGGCACCACAACCGAGGCGGTGGCGCGCGAATTGCTGAACCATCGCAACATCACCGTCATTACCAACAACATGAACGTCGCCAATATCTTGGTGGCCAACCCAAGCTGCGATATTATGGTGGCGGGCGGGGCGTTCCGACGCTCGGACGGCGGCTTGGTGGGGGAGTTGACCACGCAGTTTTTCGAGCAGTTCAAGGTGGATTACGCGATCATTGGCAGCTCGGCTTTGGACGGCGATGGCGATATGCTGGATTTTGATCTGGCCGAGGTACGGGTGTCTAAAACCATCATCCGACAAGCGCGGCGGGTGTTTCTGGTTTGTGATCATTCAAAGCTGGGAAGATCGGCCCCGGCACGGTTGGCGTCGCTGAGCGAGATCAGCGAAGTCTTCACCGATCAGCCTTTTCCCGAGGATTTGGCGCAGCGCTGCAGCGCTTGGGGCACCAAGATCAACTGCAGCTAGTTGATTGGCATCTGATGCGCTGTCGCGCGAGCTGGGCAAGTCCACAATCTGCGTCGGCACACGTTCTTGCGGATCGAGACTGTAGGGACGTAGCCATGATGCGCCACGCCTTCAAAAAGTATCAGCGGCACATCGCCATACCCTTTTTGGAAGGATAGGAAATGCGCCGCTGACAAGTTTGGGCAATCAGAACAAGAATTCGTTCGCCGTCAAAGAAGCCACTGTCACGTCAGTCAGCGTGATCGTATTGGCACCGATTGTGATAACCGCATCGCCGTCGAGGTTCGTGCTCAGGTGATTGGCCGTCAGGTCAGCCCAGCCGGTCACGCCCGACATAGCCCGCAGGTCGATATATTCTTTGGCATGCGCGACCGCGAAGTCCTGAACGACATCGTCGCCGAAGACGCCCGCAAACACAAAGGTATCTCCTCCGGAGCTGCCGAGCAGCGTATCGTCGCCGCCGCCGCCCGTCAGAGTATCATTGCCGATGCCGGCGTTGAGAAAATCATTGCCACTATCACCGAAGACATGATCGTTGCCGCGGCCACCGTAAAGAACATCGTTGCCAATACCGCCATGGATAAAGTTATTACCGATATTCCCAACAATCCGATTTCCCAGATTGTTTCCAGTCGCGTTAATATTGCCGCCATCATCCAGCAATTCAAGGTTTTCGATATTCTGGCTGAATGCGGCCATTTGGACGCTGATCGTGCTTTGAATACCGTCGATTCCTTGGCCGACATTCTCGACGATTGTGTCGCCAACGGCATCAATATAATAAACGTCGTCGCCCGTGCCACCGGTCAGGATGTCTGCACCAGTGCCGCCGTACAGCATGTCATTGCCGGCATCGCCATTGATAATGTCGGCGCCATCTTTGCCAAAGAGCACGTCATCGCCATTGCCGCCGTTGACGGTATCGACCCCATCGCCACCTTCCATGGAATCGTCGCCATCCCCGCCGAACAGTAGATCGTCGCCGGTATTGCCAAAAATGCTGTCATTTCCAGCGTTTCCGCTGAGTGTATCCATGCCGCCACCGCCCGCAAGCAGGTTGTCATGGCCATTGCCCGTCAAGGCATCAGCGAAATTCGAGCCGGTCAGATTGGTAATCCCAATCAAAATGTCGCCCTCTGCGTGTCCGCCATGGCCTATGACCGCTTCAACCACGCTCAGCGAGATGCCAGTGTTCAGCAAATTAAGCGAAAGCGGAGGGGCCGTTGAAAGGTCAACGGTCACGCCCGCGTTCGACGTTGTATAGGTCGCGGTGTCATTACCCGCCGCATTCACGGTCGCGCTGAGCAGATTGATATCCAGCACACCGCCGATGATGATATCCGCCCCCGCCCCACCTTCAAAGGTGTCGTTGCCCAGAAAGCCGATCATAAGGTCGTTGCCGCCCAAACCGAAGAATTGGTCGTCACCCAGTGCAGCAAGTGCGCCAAGCAGGCTTGGCATGATGTTGCTGCCGTTCGTTCCTGTAAACGTTGTCATCTGAATCACTTATCCTCTTGAGTTAAGCGAAGATGAACTCTCCGCGACACCCCCACCGAGTTAACAACCTAATGGAGAATTTGCAATTAGTCAATCTAAGGTATATATAAGTTATATGAAATTTTAGCATTAGACGCTTTGGGATTGTTCGCAATGTATATGGTTAACCCAGGGTTGTGTAGGCTTTGCTGGGGTGCACAAGGGTGTCAAGGTGCCCGGCTATCGCTGCAATGACAGGGGTGTGGTTGGCGGGGGGCGAAAGTGTCCAGAAGATACTGGCGGGCTCAGGCGGTGAACGTTGCGTGCTGCTTTAGAGTGACGGCGGCGGGGCTTTCGAGCAAATCTGGTGTGCAAAAATAGGGAATGGATGCGTTCAGGCCTATGACTGTGCCCCAGAAGCCGCTAGCTAAGGACAACCTATTGGGGAAGTTTGATTGCAGAATAACGTGCCTTTGGTTGCAGTCCTTGGCAATCTTTTGGAATCTTGCAAACGCGGCGATGCCACGGCGATCGATTCCGCGCTGGACCGGCTTTGCCCTTTGATCCCGGTGCGCGGGATTGTTGTGTATCTGCGGGCAGGCGATGGGGTGTATCCGCTGACCTATAGTTCGGCGCGCACGGCGTCCGAGCCAATCTCTGCCCTACCGCAGTTGCTGCCGAGCGTAGTGGTTGCGCCTTGGCTGAAGGATGGTGTGGACGCCAAGCCGATGCAGATGTTTGGCGCGGCGTTGCTTGAACATAGCGATGATGAAGATCGTTGCCCGGAAAACTTCATGTTTGTGCCGATGATGCACGGCGGGCAATGGGTTGGGGCTATCGGCTATGCGGGCTTGGGCACAGCGGATGCCATTGCGCCGACGTTGCGCGAACTGACGGATATCTTGCAGACCTTTCTGGCGCAGGAGGTTGCGGCGGGCAAGCAAGGGGGGGATTTGGCTGGGCCGCAGGATCACTTGGCGGCGTTGCAGGGCTATGGCTCGATCAATGCGGTTGTCAGCAAGCTGAAGGATCAGGACGCGGCGATGACGGCGCTGGTGTCGGCGGCTGCGGCCTCGCATATGCGGCTGAACAACGCGATTCAGGCGCTGCCCGATGGCGTGGTGATCTTTGATGCCGAGGATCGGCTTGTTGCGGTCAACGCGGCCTATCATCGGACCTTCCCCGACCTTGTTGATGTGGCCGTCGTCGGTGTGACCTTGGCGGAGTTGTTGCGGTTTGGCTTGGAAAAGCAGGCGTTTCTGGGCAACTCGACCGAGGCGCAGCGGGAGGGGTGGCTGCAAGCGCGGTTGTCGCAGTACCACCAACCGCATTCGGACGACGAGGTGCAACTGCCGGACGGGCGTTGGATGCATCGGGTCAGTACCCGCACCGCAGATGGTGGCGTCATCGCGATGGGCTTTGACATCACGGCCAAGCGCAACCAGATCGCGGCGTTGGATGCCGCCAACCGCAATCTGACGCAAGTGCTTGCCGACCGTGATCGGGCGGAGCGGCATCTGAGCGGCATCATCGACGGCGCGGCGGTTGGCACCTGGGAGCTGGATGTTGCCACCGCCAAGATTCATGTTGGCGGACGCTGGGGGGAAATTCTGGGGCTTGAGACTTGCACATTGGGCGCGCTGAGCGTGCCCGATTTTCTGGCCATGCTGCATCCAGACGATCAAGCCAAGCTTTTGCGCGTTGACGATTTCAATCGCGACCCGAACGCTCGGCTGGTCAGCACGGAATTTCGGATGCGCCACGTTGATGGCCATTGGGTCTGGATTCTGTCGCGCTACCGGGTATCTGAACGCGCGTCCGATGGGGCGCTGCTGCGGATATCGGGGGTGCATCTGGACATCAGCGAGCAAAAGCAGCTGGAGCAGGATGTTTTTGCCAGCCGGGCGTTTCTTCTGGATGTGATGGATGCCAGCAGTTCGGCGATTGTCGTGCTGGATGGGTCGCACCGGATTTCCTATGTGAACCAAGAAGCCAAACGTATTCTGGCCCTGATCAGTAAGATCGCGCCGGGCGAAGATTTCGATATGTCCGCGCTTATGTTGCTACAGCTTGATGGCGAGCCCTTGCCGGAAGATGAATCGCCGTTCAAACGCGCTTTGCGGGCCTCTCAGCCTGTGCGCAATATCCAATGCGCGTTTTTGCACCCCGATGGCACGCGTGGCATTCTGTCTTTTAACGCAGCGCTTCTGGACATGGGGCAGCAGTGCTTCGGCGTGGTGTCGTTCTCGGATGTGACCGAGAGTTTGGCAGCGACGCAGCGTTTGCAAGAAGCGCTGCAGCGGGCGGAAGACATGAGCCGGGCGAAATCGACCTTTCTCGCCAATATGAGCCATGAGATCCGAACCCCGTTGAACGGAGTGCTGGGCATGGCCGAGGTTCTGGCTGACATTGTCACCGAGCCGTTGCAGAGTCAGATGGTGGATACGATCCGCAAATCTGGCGAAACCCTGCTGACCGTGCTGAATGGAATCCTTGATATGTCGAAGATTGAGGCGGGCAAGATGGTGGTAGAGTCGGCACCCTTCGTGCCGCTGGAATTGATCCGGCAGGCCGAATCGATATTCGCGATTGCAGCCGAAGAAAAAGGCGTGGCGTTCGAGGTGCTGGCGACCGCAGGCTGTGACAGCCCGCGTTTGGGCGACGCACATCGCTTGATGCAGGTGTTGAACAACCTGCTGAACAACGCTTTCAAATTCACCGAGAACGGCAAAGTGACGCTGAAATTCTCTTGCCGCATCGGCAAGCCAGTGCAGATTGATGTCTCGGATACTGGGATCGGCATGGACGCCTCGCAGGTGTCCCGGGTGTTTGAAAGTTTCGAGCAGGCTGATGGCAGTATGACGCGGCGGTTCGGCGGCACCGGGCTTGGGCTGTCGATTGTCCGCGAGCTTGTGACATTGATGGGTGGGACGATATCTGCGGAGAGCGTGCCGGGGTTGGGCTCGAAGTTTCGCATCGTGTTGCCGCTGCCCGAAGTTGAAATCGCGCCTTCGCCCCAAGTGAAGCCGAAAGAGGCCGTCATGCGCGAAGACGCTTTGGCAGGCGTGCGGCTGTTGTGCGCGGATGACAACGCAACCAATCGGCTGGTGTTGTCAGAGATGCTGGCCCGAACAGGCGCGGTTGTGACGCAGGTTGAAAATGGCCGGCAGGCGGTTGAGGTTTGGCTTGCAGCGCTGGAACGACGTGAACCCTTTGCCTTGCTGCTGCTGGATATCACCATGCCGGTGCTGGATGGGATGAGCGCGCTGGCCGAGATTCGCGCCATCGAATCGTCGCGCGGCTTGGCCCCAGTTTTGGCGGTCGCGGTGACGGCGCATGCGATGCCGACCCAGATTGTCGATTACCTTGTCGGCGGATTTGACAGCCATCTGCCGAAACCGTTCCGACGGCTTGATCTTTTGCACGCTTTGCACAGCCTTTTGCAGCTGTGACGTTCGACGGCACAACCTGTGATTGCTAAGCGGCTGTAGCCCCTAGCAAATAGACCAATTTGGCCCAATGGGGCCATTTTTCTGGCAAAAGTTTATGGAATTCGGTTTATACGGAGGACAATGTTTTGTTTGCTCCATGTGACGGGTTGATCCAAATGACAGAAACTTCTGCGCAGACCAAATTCCAAGTGCTGTTGGCCGAGGATGATTTGGTCAACCAAAGCATCGTTCAGGCGTTCCTGTTTGGGGCTAACCTAGAGCTGACGATTGCCTCCGACGGACGGGAAGCGTTGGAAGCTGCGTTGACGCATCGGTATGATCTGATGATCGTTGATCAGAATATGCCGTTCATTACCGGGGATCGGGTTATCCGCCATCTGCGGGCAGGGCGCTCTATCAACGCCACAACGCCGGTGATCCGATTTACCGCCGACGCGAATTTCCAGCCGTTTGACCTCAGCACCGTTGCAACCTCACTTGAGGTGACGTTGCCGAAACCGCTGAGCCGGCAGGATCTGCTTTCGACGGTTGGTGCATTGCTGGCGCGCGCGGTGCCGCAGAGCGCCGCTTAGGCTAACATTTGCTTGACAGTGACAGGCCATCGTGTGGACCTGTTCTGAAAAGAGTGAATGAAAAGGCGGAATGTGAGCACAGCAGATCGCGCAGGAACGGGCACTTCGGGCGCTGGCTCTGTTAAGGCCGCAGCCCAAGACAATGTCTTTCACCACCAGCTTCAAATCGAGGCCCTGCATATGCTTGAGCAGGGCGTGGTGATCTATGATGCCGATGATCGGCTTGTCTATTGCAACCAAACCATTCGCGACTTCTATCCGCTGATCGCGACGGAATTGGTGCCGGGGCGTGGGTTTCAGGACATTCTCCGCGATGCCATCGCGCAGGGCCAGATCGTAGAAGCGCAGGGCAAAGAAGACGCGTGGATTGCCGAGCGCATGGCCAATCGCCGCACCGCCGGACGGTGCTTTGAGCGCACGCTGTTGGACGGGCGTATCTTGCGTGTCGACGAGAAAATCTTGTCAAACGGCGCGCTGATGGAGGTTCATACCGACATCAGCAAGCAGTTTCTGGCGGAGCAAAAGTATAGCAATCTGATCAACGGTGCCGAGATTTGTTCGTGGGAATGGGATGTCATCGCCAGCGAACACCGCGTCAACGAATATTGGGCGGCGGTGCTGGGCTATCGGTTGGAAGAACTGAGCCCGGTGACGTTTAAGACTTGGCTGGAACGGGTGCATCCCGATGATCTGGACGCCACCGAGGCGCTGTTCAACAATTTGTTCGTCGATCCGAATTATGTCTACAAGGCCGAGTATCGCCTGCGTCACAAGGACGGTCATTGGGTCTGGGTGCTTGATACGGGCCGCACGCTTCATCGTGGGCCGGATGGCGCACCGGCGCTGATTATTGGCGCACATGTCGATATCAGCGCGCAACGGGCGCGAGAAACTGCGCTGACAGAGGTGAAAGCAGAGCTTGAGCGTTCCATTGTCGAACGTGCCAGGGTTGAGCAGCGTCTGATCGACATTGCGGCGGTCTCGGATGGTTGGTTGTGGGAGATGAACAGCGACCGACGCTTTGTCTTCGTGCTGGATGGCGCGTATTTCGATGATGGCGGCGTGCCGAAGGAAGGGCTGATTGGCAAGACGCAGGAGGAGTGGCTGCAAGCCAACCCGGATATGTTCGTGGGTATCGACTGGGAACCCATGCTGACGGCGTTGAACTCGAATCAGCCGTTTCAGGATTTCGTCTATCGCGCGCCACAATCCACCGATGGCGTTATCCGTTGGCGTCGGATGAGCGGCGCGCCGGTGTTTGAGGAGGATGGCACGTTCGCCGGGTTTAGGGGTGTTGGGTCGGATGTGACGCAGCTTTATGTCGCCAAAGCCCATGCCGAGGAGGCCAGCCGGACCAAATCGAAGTTTTTAGCCAATATGAGCCACGAAATCCGCACGCCGTTAAACGGGGTTCTGGGCATGGCCGAGCTTCTAGAGACATCGCTGGACCAGCCCGACCAAAAGCGCATGATCGGCACTATCCGGCGCTCGGGTGAGGCATTGCTGAATATTCTCAATGATATTCTGGATATGTCGAAGATCGAAGCTGGCAAGATCGAGTTTGAGGCGCTGCCGTTCAGCCCGCTTGATCTGGCGAAGCGGATTGAAGATCAGTACGAATTGCGCGCCGATGAAAAGGGCTTGGATTTTGAAGTTCTGATCGGGTCAGGCGCGGAATTGTTGCGGGTGGGTGATCCGCATCGGGTGCAGCAGGTGCTGCATAATCTGGTCAGCAATGCGATCAAATTCACCGATCGCGGCGAAGTGACGGTCAAGATCAGTGGACGTGCTGCGGCGCCATTGGTGATCGAGGTACGCGATTCGGGGATTGGCATGACGCCGGAGCAAGTTTTGCGGCTGCATGACGAATTCAGCCAAGCGGATAGTTCTGTAACCCGGCGCTTTGGCGGCACGGGGTTGGGTATGGCGATCACCCAGTCTTTGGTGGATCGGATGGGGGGGACGATCACGGTTGATTCGGCACGCGGGCGTGGCACCACGATCAGCGTGTCACTGCCCCTGCCGCTGAGCACCGTGGCGCTGGACCGGGTCGCAAAGGCACCGATAGACTCCGTTAGCCTTACCGGTCTGCGCTTGCTGGCCGCAGACGACAATCAAACGAATTGCGCCGTGCTGGAGATGATGCTGTCGCGGTTGGGCGCAGAGGTGGTCATCGTGAACGATGGCGCGCAGGCCGTGCAGGCTTGGCAAGCCGGGAGCTTTGACGCCATTTTGCTCGACATTGCGATGCCGATTATGGACGGACCAACGGCGTTGCGGAAAATCCGCGAGCTTGAGGCGCTGCGGGATGCCCCGCCGATCCCGATCATTGCGGTGACGGCAAATGTGATGGCGCATCAGGTCGCGGATTACATCGCTTGGGGTTTTGACAGCTGCATCGGCAAGCCGATCAGCTCGATTGATCTGTCACTGGCCGTCAGCGCTTTGGTTGGATCGGGGACAAAACCGCATCCAAATTGAAAGCATTAAGCTTGGGGTTTTGAGCTCAGGGCGGTTTGCGTTTATCTTGAAGCAGAATGCGCGCCAAGAATTGCGCGCATTCTGCTACCGCTTGCATCAGAGAAAACGCAAACCGTTTCAATCGTCGAGCAGGGCTTCCATTTCGACCAACAAAGCCTCTAGCATCGGGTCGACAATCAGCTGGAAATAGGCGGGATCGGCGCATTTCGCCTGGTTTTCGGTAATGGCACGATCCAAGGCCCCCGCCAGTTGCCCGGTTCTGAAAAAGCCAAGCGTCGCCCCGACACCAGAGATTTTATGGGCGATGTCGGCAATCTTCGCCATCTCATCCTGCGGGTTTTCGCCATGCTGGACAAGCTTGCGATAAGCCTCAAACGCCATGATACGTTCGACAATCAAGCCACGAAACATCGCACGCGCGGGTTCAAGCACGGCAGTCATGTCATTGGCCCCACTGCCTGCGGCTGCGCCAAAGTAATGCAATCCGGTCATGCGGCGCTCCACCACGGTTTGGTTTTTGCGTCTTGGCGTGATTGGGCAAGGTTCACCGCGTGGTCAAGGATGCTTGTGGGGTTGAACAGGCCAAAGAATGAGGTGCGTGCCAGTTCCCCCACTTTGATCTGCGGTAAGGGGAGACGATCCGCCGCATAAAAGCTGGCGAAATCTTCGATTCCCGATTGAATCATCGCCTCTAATTCAACCCGCTCGGTCGCGGGAGCGCTTGACAACACGGCGATGAAATTCCCGGCCCCCGCATAGGCGATCATCATCTGCTCGGACTTCATCGCGTCGCTGATGGCAGAGGCGACATCGCCCAGCATGTTCACAAAACCCACGGGCGAGGATTTTTTGAAGAAAGAATGCGCATTCTTCACCGAAATGCCAAAGGCAGCAGTGGAGTACATCCGCTTGTTTCCCAGCATCAGCAGGTAGTTTTCAAGTGCGAGATATTCGACTCCACGCTCAAATCCGGGGATCGAGAACGGGCTGTCGAAATCCACGTCGATGGCGATGATGTCGTTGCGCTGATCCATCTTTTTTTCAAGCGACGCCGTCACGCGGCGCTCTTTAAGCAAACGTTCGGCCATGCCGATGCGGGCTTTCAGATCAATCGGGTCCAGCGGCTTGGTGATGTAGTCGGTCGCCCCAGCGGCAAAGGCATCATCTATAAAGCGCTTGCCGGTCATTGCGGTGATCATGACGATGGGCGTGCGGCGATAGGCGGGCAGGTTGCGCACATGATTGCACAACTGCACGCCGCTCATGCCCGGCATCTGGATGTCAGACAGCAGGCAGTCGAACGCCTCATCCGCGCCCGCCAGTTTGAACAAAGCTTCATCGCCCGAGCGCGCTATGGTCACATCGGTTTTGCCAAGAGCGCCAAGCATCGGAAGCAAAACCCCGAGAAAAATCGGATCGTCGTCTACCGCAAGGATCTTCATTCTCATCCCTCTCGCCCTATGCGCCTTCTGGTTGCACACTGTCTGCACGGCGATTTTCTAAAGCCCATTAGGAAGAGCTAAATTCAAATTTTGTCAATTATCGGGCAAAAGTGCCAAAAATGCGATTTTTGTCGCAAAATAATCTCGCCATTTGGTTGTATTTTCGGCGACCCAAGAGGGGCAGATCGCTGGGGCGCAAGCTTGCGGAGCATGGCAGAATCACCGCATTCGGTTGCACGACTATGCTGTGATCAGGCTGCAGCGCGCAACTTGCGGACTGCGAGCCAACTGGCCGCAGCCATGGTGCCTGCCGTGGCAAGGCATAGTGGTAAGCCACCGATTTGATAGCTGATTCCCGACAATGCGGTTCCCAACAACCGACCCACTGCGTTGGCCATATAGTAGAAGCCAACATCCATCGACACCCGGTCGGATGAGGCGAAGGCAAGGATAAGGTAGGAATGGACGGCGGAATTCACCGCAAAGATGAAGCCGAACAGAAACAACCCAGACACGAGCGCCCCAGTGAACCAAAGTGCGGGCGCGGGGGCCGTCAGGGCAAGCAGGGCCAGCGCAAACGGGATGGGGGTCAGCAGGCCCGCCCAGCCGATTGCCTTGGAGATGATGGCTGAGTCTGACTCGCCTTTGACGCGCAATATCTGCGGGGCGCAGGCCTGAACCGCGCCATAGGCGATGGTCCAGATCGCCATGAATCCGCCGATCAGAAAGAACGCGGATCGGCTGCTGTCGGGCGAGCCATGGGACAGCACCGCGTGGAAGTAAACCGGAACGCCAACCACGAACCAGACATCGCGGGCGCCAAACAGAAACATCCGGGCCAGCGAGAGGCGGTTGATGCGGTTGTCCTTCGACCAGACCTGCGAGAATTTGGCGTCTTTCTTGCCGGGCGGCAGGCCTTTGGGCAGGAAGGCCATGATGGCGAGCAAGATCACCGCCAGAACCACGGCCATCGCCCAGACGGATGCCTTGAACCCGACGAGAGCCAATAAGGCCGCGCCGATGAAAAACCCGAGGCCCTTCACCGCGTTCTTCGATCCAGTCAGCGCCGCAACCCAGCGAAACAGCGCGCCTTCGGCCTTCGGGGCCAGCAGTTTGACCGCCGATTTCGACGACATCTTGGCAAGGTCTTTGGCAACACCAGATGCGCCTTGAACCGCCATCACGAAGCTGACCGAGGCGGCAATGCTCCATGCCGGATCAAGCTGGGCGAGGGCCACGAGGGCGGCGATTTGCAGGCCAAGCCCAAGGTAGAGTGTGGCGGCAAGGCCGACGCGCGCCGCCAGCCAGCCTGCTGATAGATTGGTGATCACTCCGGCCAATTCATAGAGCAAGAACAGCCATGCCAGTTGGATCGGCGAGAAGCCCAAGCCGTTGAAATGCAACAATACCAGTAACCGCAGCGCGCCATCCGACAGCATGAACGCCCAATAGGCCGCCGTCACCGCTGCATAGGCGCGCAGGCCGTTGGTGGGGCTTGCGGTCACAATGAAGCCGCCACCATGCGGGCCACATCGGCCAGACGGCAGGAATAACCCCATTCGTTGTCATACCACGCGTAAATTTTCACCTGCGTGCCGTTGATCACCATAGTCGATGCCGCATCAATGATCGCCGAGCGCGGGTCGTTGATATAGTCGGTTGAAACCAGCGGGCGGGGCTCATAGCCCAAGATGCCCTGCAAGGCACCCTCGGCGGCGGTTTTGAACAGGGCGTTCACCTCCGCCACCGTGGTTTCGCGCTTCACTTCAAACACGCAATCGGTCAGCGAGGCGTTCAGCAGGGGGACGCGGACGGCATGGCCGTTCAGGCGGCCCTTCAGCTCAGGATAAATCAGCGTGATCGCAGTGGCTGAGCCGGTGCTGGTCGGGATCAGGTTCATCAGGGCCGACCTTGCGCGGCGCATATCCTTGGCGGGGCGGTCGACGATGGTTTGGGTGTTGGTCACATCATGGATCGTGGTGATCGACCCGTGCCGGATGCCTAGGCTTTCGTGGATCACTTTGACCACTGGGGCGAGGCAGTTGGTGGTGCAACTGGCCGCCGTGATCAGGTTGTGCTGGGTCGGATCATAGAGATGATGGTTGACGCCATAGACCAAGTTCAGCGCGCCACCGTCCTTGACCGGGGCGGAAACCACCACCTTTTTGACTCCGGCATCATAATAGGGTGCGACTTTCGCCGCCGTTTTGAAGACGCCTGTGCAATCTATCACCAGATCAATGCCCATTGCCGCCAGTGGCAAATCCTCAATGCGTTTGGCTTGGGTCAGGCGGATGTTCTGCCCGGCTAAAGTCAGGCTGTCCGCGTCATGCGAAATCGCGCGTGGCCAGCGGCCATGCACCGAGTCGAATTCCATCAGCAACGCGTGTTGCTCTGGCTCGCCGATGGGATCGTTGATCAACACGATCTCACCCCCAGCGCCCGTGTCAATCAGATCGCGCAGGGCAAGTTTGCCAATCCGGCCAAGGCCGTTGAGGGCGATGCGGGGCATGGCCTATTGCCTTCCGAGCGTATCAAGTTGTTGTTGCAGGGCGATTTTCTCAAGTTCTGCGAAGGGCAGGGCGGTGAAAGCGGAAATGCGGCGGTGCAGGTTGGCGAACACATCGGCGAAGGCCAAAGCCTTTTCAGCATCGGTGCCGGTGGCTTTGACCGGATCGGGCAGACCCCAATGCGCGGTCATCGGCTGACCCGGCCAAGGCGCACATTCCTCTGCTGCGGCCTGATCACAAACGGTAAAGACAAAATCCATCTTGGGCGCGTCTGCGGTTTCAAACTCGGAGATATGCTTCGAGCGCAGGGTTGAGACATCAAGGCCAGCGCGGGCCAGAACCTCGATGGCAAAGGGGTTCAGCTGCGTGCCGGGGCGTGTGCCAGCCGAATAGGCGTGGAAGCGGCCTTGGCCGATCTCATTCAACAGAGCCTCGGCAAAGATCGAGCGGGCGGAGTTGCCCGAACAGATGAACAGCACGTTGAAGGGGCGATTGGTCATGTCAGCCTCCATTTCGGGGTTGAGAGAAGCGGTGAATTCAGGGCGATTGCGCCCCGCGTCGATGACAAGATAGCCGATCAGTGCCGAGACCTGATCCAGCCAGATGCTGTAGAACAAGGATCGGCCTTGGCGCTGGGCAGTGATCAGCTTGGCCTGTTCCAGCTCGGACAGATGATGCGACAGGGTGTTCGGTTTCATCTGCAGGGCTTCGGCGATTTCGGTCGGGCGCACGCCCTGCGGCGCAAACCGCATCAGCAGGCGAAACACCGCAAGGCGTCCGGGATGGCCGAGGGTGGCGAAGGCTCGGGTGATCGAGTTTGTTTCCATAATTCCTGAATACTAGAAATAAAAGATAGGCCAAGTGAAGTTTTTGTAACGGTGGGGTCAGAGGCGCCGTTGGGGGGCATCGAAAGGCGAAAAGCCGAACGGGCAAGCCGCAGGTCGGGCTTGACAGGTGAAAAATTACTACTTAACGTGTTAATAATAGTGAGGGAGAGTGATGTGCCGCATCTGACCATCGAGTATTCCGCCAATCTTGATGGCAAGGCTGATATGCTTGGGCTGTGCCGCAGCCTGCACGCGGCGATTTTGGCGAGCGGGTTGTTTGAGTTGGGCGCGATCCGGGTGCGGGCTGTGTGCTGCGCGGATTACGCGGTGGCGGATTTGCTGCCCGAAAACGCCTTTGCCGATTTGCGGTTGCGCATTGGCGCGGGGCGGAGTGCGGAGGATAAAGCGCGCGCGGGTGAGGCGATTTTCGCTGCGGCGGTCGACTGCTTTGCCACGCTGTTTGAGGCGCCCCATTTTGCATTGACGTTGGATATCTCTGAACTCGACCCGACGCTCAGCTGGAAGAAAAACGCCATCCACCCGCGCTTGCGGGCAAAATAGGACACCGACATGTCTGATCTGAATACCAACATTTCCCGCGCTGAGGGCTATCTGGCACGGTTCCGCGCCGAAGGCGTGTTGAACCATATCAATGGCATGGCAGCGCCCGCACTGGATGGCAGCACGTTTGAAATCATCTCTCCGGTTGATCTGAAGCCGTTGGCGCAGGTGGCGCACGGCAAGGCGGCGGATGTGGCACTGGCGGCAGCGGCGGCTAAGGCGGCGTTCCCGGCGTGGCGGGCGATGGACGGCGAAGCGCGCAAGGCGTTGATGCATCGGATTGCCGATGCGATTGAGGCGCGGGCTGAGGAAATCGCCTTTGTCGAGTCAATGGACACCGGGCAGTCTATTCGCTTCATGGCGAAAGCTGCCCTGCGCGGAGCAGAGAATTTCCGCTATTTCGCCGATCTTGCCCCCAAGGCGCGCGATGGCCAGACCCTGCGCGCCAAGGGTCAGGTCAATATGACCACACGGGTGCCGATTGGTCCGGTTGGCATCATAACGCCATGGAACACGCCGTTCATGCTGTCGACATGGAAGATTGCGCCGGCTTTGGCGGCGGGTTGCACGGTGGTGCATAAGCCTGCCGAATTCTCACCTTTGTCGGCGCGGTTGCTGGTGGAGATTACCGAAAGCGCGGGTTTGCCTGCCGGGGTTTGGAATCTGGTCAACGGTTTGGGCGAGGATGCGGGACGTGCATTGACCGAGCATGCCGATATCAAGGCGATTGGCTTTGTCGGCGAGTCGCGTACGGGCAGCATGATCATGAAGCAGGGTGCCGATACGCTGAAGCGGGTGCATTTTGAGTTGGGCGGCAAGAATCCGGTGATCGTGTTTGCCGACGCTGATCTGGAGCGCGCGGCGGATGCGGCGGTGTTCATGATCTACTCGCTGAATGGCGAGCGGTGTACCTCGTCCAGCCGCCTGCTGGTCGAAGCCTCGATTTACGACAAGTTCACAGCGATGGTGGCTGAGAAAGCCAAGCGCATTGTGGTCGGGCATCCGTTGGACCCGAAAACCGTGGTCGGGCCGCTGATCCATCCTGTGCATGAAGCCAAGTTGCTGGAGTATATTGAGATCGGTAAGGCCGAGGGTGCGCAGGTTGTAGCTGGCGGGTCCAAATTCGCGGGGCCGGGTGGCGGATGTTATGTCAGCCCGACGCTGTTTGTCGGGGCGCACAATCAGATGCGAATTGCGCAGGAAGAAATCTTTGGCCCGGTGCTGACCGCGATTCCGTTCACGGATGAGGCGGAGGCCTTAGCGATTGCCAATGATGTGCAATACGGGTTGACCGGCTATCTGTGGACCTCGGATGTTACCCGTGCGTTCCGCTTCACCGATGCGCTGGAAGCTGGGATGATCTGGGTGAACTCGGAAAACGTCCGGCATCTGGCAGCACCCTTCGGCGGGGTGAAGAATTCCGGGATTGGCCGCGACGGTGCGGAGTGGTCTTTCGATTTCTACATGGAAACCAAGAATATAGCCTTTGCAACCCAACCGCACGCCATTCCTAAACTTGGCGGCTGACACCATATCCATTGCTTCCAGGGAGGAAGAAGATGCCCGTTCCCAGCCCCGTGCTATATCCGGCGTTCAACGTCATTCGTCTGAGCCACGTTGAGCTTGCTGTTAAGAACCTCGCCGCCAGCCGGGCATTTTACGCCGATTTGCTTGGGTTGCAAGTCACCCACGAAGATGCCGATGCGGTCTATCTGCGGGCATTGGAGGAGCGTGGTCATCACTGCGTGATCTTGCGCAAGGCCGATACGGCGGCGGTCAATGTGCTGGGCTTCAAGGTCTACGCCGAGGCTGATCTGGACGCGGCTTACACGTTTTTTGCGAGCCAAGGCCTGCCAGTGGCTTGGGTCGAACGCCCCTTCATGGGCCGCACCCTGCGCACTGCAGACCCGCATGGCATTCCGCTGGAATTCTACGCAAAGATGGACCGCCTTGCCCCGATCCATCAGAAATATGCGCTGTATCATGGCGTCAAACCGCTGCGGATTGACCATTTCAACTGCTTTTCGCCGGATGTCGATGCCTCGGTCGCGTTCTACAATTCCTTCGGCTTCCGGGTGACGGAATATACCGAAGATGCGGATAGCAAAAAGCTGTGGGCGGCATGGATGCACCGCAAGGGCGGTGTGCATGACATGGCGTTTACCAATGGCCGGGGGCCGCGCCTGCACCATCTGGCGTTCTGGGTGCCGACGCCTTTAAACATCATCGACCTGCTCGATCTGATGGCGACCACCGGCTATGTCGCCAATATCGAGCGCGGACCGGGGCGGCATGGCATTTCCAACGCATTCTTCCTGTATATCCTTGACCCGGATGGCCACCGGACCGAGATTTATTGCTCGGATTATCAAACGGTTGATCCTGATTTGGAGCCGATCCACTGGGATCTGAAAGACCCGCAGCGTCAGACCCTGTGGGGGGCACCTGCGCCGAAAAGCTGGTTCGAGCATGGCTCGGTGTTTTCCGGTATAGCGACCACTGAGGCGGTCTTGGCAGCCCAACCAATCATCGCACCATGAGATTTGCCAGCTTTACCCATCAGGGCCGCAGCGCTTGGGGTGCCATCACCGACAACGGCGTGGTTGATCTGTCCGCCAGTCATGCAGCCATTTGGCCCAACCTGCGCACGGTGATTGAACAGGGCGCTTTGCCCCGGATCAGCGATCTTGCGGCAGGCATGACGGCGGATTTCGCGGTATCCGAGATCACCTATGACATCCCGATCCGCACACCGGAGAAAATCCTCTGCGTCGGCGTCAACTTCCCCGACCGCAATGCCGAGTATAAAGACGGCAAAGACAACCCGCCCTATATGTCACTGTTCCCGCGCTTTCCGCGCAGCTTCACCGGCCACGATCAGCCGCTGATCCGCCCTCCCGAAAGCCCGCAGCTTGATTACGAGGGCGAGGTGACGATCATCATCGGCAAAGGCGGTCGCCGCATTGCCGAACGCGATGCGCTTGACCATATTGCAGCCCTCACCCTGTGCAACGAAGGCACCATCCGCGATTGGGTGCGTCATGCGAAGTTTAACGTCACCCAAGGCAAGAACTGGGACCGCTCGGGCGCAATCGGGCCGTGGATCGTGCCTTATGTGGATGAGGCGCAACTGGCCGATATTGCCCTGCAGACGCGGGTGAATGGCGAGGTGCGCCAATCGGATCGCACCAGCCGGATGATGTTCGGTTTCCGTCAGATCATCGCTTACATTTCAACCTTCACCACGTTGGTTCCCGGCGATGTCATCGTCTGTGGCACGCCCACCGGGGCGGGCGCGCGGTTTGATCCGCCGATCTGGCTGAAGCCCGGCGATGTGGTTGAAGTCAGCGCCGATGGCATCGGCACCCTGATCAACACCATCGCGGATGAGGTTTTGTGATGCTGACCGCCGCTGAAATATCCGCCGCCGCCGCCCGTCTGGTGCAGGCCGAGAAAACCCGCATGCAAACCGGCCTTCTGTCCATCGCGCATCCCGATATGACGATGGACGATGCCTATGCGGTGCAAGCGGCTTATGTCGCGCAGCGCCACGCCGAGGGTTGCCGCACCATCGGCTGGAAGATCGGTCTGACCTCAAAAGCCATGCAATATGCGCTGAACATCACCACGCCAGACAGTGGCGTACTGCTGGATGATATGGCGTTTGAAGATGGCGCGACGATCCCGGCGGATCGCTTTATCCAGCCGAGGATTGAGGCGGAACTGGCCTTTGTCTTGAAAGCGCCGCTGCAAGGGCCGGGGGTGACGGTGACGGATGTGTTGAACGCCACCGATTATATCGTCCCCGCGCTGGAAATCCTCGATACCCGCATCCTGCGCGTTGATCCGGCATCCGGCAAAACCCGCACCATCGTGGACACAATCTCCGACAACGCCGCCAATGCGGGCATCGTCACCGGGGGCCGCGCGATGCGTCCCGACGCCTTTGACCCGCGCTGGGCCGGGGCGATTGTGATGCGCAATGCCGAGGTTGAGGAAACCGGGCTTGGCGCTGGCGTGCTGAACCAACCGGCGCGCGGCGTGGCGTGGCTTGCGAATCGGTTGGGGCAATATGGCCAGCGGATCGAGGCCGGACAGATCGTGCTGTCAGGCTCGTTCATTCGCCCGGTGGAGGCGCGGCACGGTGACACCATTCTTGCCGATTTTGGCCCCATGGGCACCGTCGGCTGCTTTTTTGCCTGAGGGGAATAGTGATGCCTGCTCCGCTCAACACCTTCAAAGCCGCCCTTGCCGCAGGCCGCCCGCAGATCGGGCTGTGGTTGGGTCTGGCCAATTCGATCACGGCAGATCTGTGCGCCAATGCCGGGTTTGATTGGTTGCTGATCGACGGTGAACATGCGCCGAATGACATTCCCACCATTCTGGCGCAGGCGCAGGCCATCGGCAATCGCAGCCATGCCATCGTTCGTCCCCCGGTGGGCGAGGCGCATCTGATCAAGCAGGTGCTCGATCTGGGCGTGCAGACCATTCTGGTGCCGATGATCGAATCCGCTGAGCAAGCGGCGGCCATGGCGCGGGCGATGCTGTATCCGCCACACGGCGTGCGCGGTGTCGGCGCGGCGCTCGCGCGGGCTTCGAACTTTGGCACCACGCCTGCTTATCTCGCCACGGCCAACGCGCAGACCTGTCTGCTGTTGCAAATCGAAAGCCGCGCGGGGCTTAGCGCGCTGGAGGCCATTGCCGCGACCGAAGGCGTTGATGGCGTGTTCATCGGCCCTGCAGATCTGGCGGCGGACATGGGCCATTTGGGCAATCCGGCGGCGTCCGAGGTACAGGTGGCGGTCGAAGGCGCGTTGAAGCGGATTATGGCGCAGGGCAAGGCGGCGGGTATCCTGACTTCCGACCGCCTCTTGGCGCAGCGTTATCTTGATCTGGGCGCAAGCTTTGTCGCCGTGGGCAGCGATGTTGGTTTGTTGTCTGGTGCAGCGGCAGAGTTGCGCGGGGCCTTTGCGTGTGCGGCATACGGTTCGAAACCAACAGGTTACTGACATAGATAGGGTAATGTGGAGTCCGCTCCAACCGACCTGAGCAGTACCCCACTAAAAGCCAACGCCCCGGACCAAGCCGGGGCGTTGCATTTGCAGTGCAGTGGGGTCAGAGCAGGAAGTCGCCCGCGCCCAAGTTCAGGTTGCCCGTCAGTTGCACGATCAGATCAGGGTTGCCGTCGCCATCGATATTGACCGCGATCTGGGTGATCGCATCGGCTCCGGCACCGAACTTCTCGATATGGATGGTGCCCGCCGCATTGCCGCCCAAAACCAAGGCAAAGGCCTGATCTCCGGCAGTGATCGGATCGGCGTCAAGCCCGGTGAAATCCAGCTTGTCGATGCCAATCTGGAAGTCGGTAATCAAATCGGCCCCGCCCAACTGGTTCAGCGAGTCGGTGCTGGCACGGAACACAAACACATCCGCGCCGCTACCCCCGGTCAGCACATCCGCCCCGGCATCGCCGATCAGCACGTCATTACCGGTGCCGCCGCTGAGCAGATCGACGCCCGCGCCACCCTCAACACGATCATTGTCGAAGCTGCCGTCGAGGGTGTCGTTGCCTTCGCCGCCGGTCATGGTGTCATCGCCCAGAAACCCGGTCATCACATCATTGCCGCTATCACCCGCCATCACGTCCCGGCCCGACCCGCCGTTCATCACATCATCGCCGCTGTCGCCATGCATCTGGTCATCGCCAGAGTCACCGTTCAGCCGATCATTGCTGGACCCGCCGCTCATCACATCATTGCCCGAGTCGCCATCAAGCGTGTCACTGCCACTGCCGCCGAAGATCAGGTCATTGCTTTCGCCGCCGGACAGCAGATCTGCATCAAAGCCGCCGTCGATGCTGTCTGCGCCGTCGCCGCCCAAAATGGTGTCATTGCCAAAGCTGCCGAGGATGGTGTCACTGCCGCCCGCGCCCTCCAGCCGGTTTGCCACCGAACTGCCGGTGATGGTGTCCACATTGCTGGTGCCGATCACATTCTCAAACCCTGAGAAAGTGGTGGTGCCGAAAGTGCCCGTTGCAAGGTTGATCAGGTTGTTGGCACCGATCACTTGGAACCGCGACGACATGTTGGTGAAATCCAGCGTGTCAGTGCCCGTATCGCCAAACATGGTATCGCCCGAGCTCGCCAGCACGGTATCATTGCCAATGCCGCCGCGCACCAGATCATTGCCCGACCCGCCATCCAGCCGATCATCGCCCTCACCACCGTCCAGCGAGTCATTGTCCAGACCGCCGGTCAGCACATCATTGCCGCTGCCGCCGAAGATGCTGTCGTTGCCAGCATCACCCGCCATCGTATCGGCATCGCTGCCACCATCCATCCGGTCATTGCCGCTGCCGCCGCTCATCGCATCGCGACCCGAACCGCCAAACATCTGGTCATTGCCAGCACCGCCAGACACGCTGTCATTGTCAGAACCCGCGTCGATCAGGTCGTTGTCATTGCCGCCATCTAGGGCGTCGCGTCCGCTGCCGCCAAAAAGGCTGTCATTGCCCGAACCGCCGAAGATAAAGTCATTGCCCGCCAAGCCTTGCATCTGGTTGCCTGCAGAGTTGCCGACCAGACGGTCGCCGAAACCCGAACCGTTCACATTCTCGATGCTGATAAGACGGTCGCCCTGCGCATAGCCGCCAATTTGCGTGGTGCGATTCAGATCGACATTCACCGCAGCGGTCGAGCTGCTGTAGGTGGCGGTATCGGTATCCGCGCCGCCATTCAGCGTGTCATTGCCCAGCCCGCCGAACAGCGTGTCATTGCCATCATCGCCGTTCAGGTTGTCATTGCCGGAAACCCCCAGCACAGCCTCGTCGTGCAACACGTCATTGCCCTCGCCGCCCGACAAGGTGTCGTCACCCACATAAGAAAACAGCGTGTCATTGCCGGTCAGGCCGGAAATCACATCATTCAAGACGCCCAAGGTGCCATCGGTGACTTCCGAGTCATTGCCCAAGGTGCCGGATTTACCAAAAAGGGATGCCATTTTAATCTCCATCAAAACTGTGTCACGCGGCGTGATTGCCGTCGTAAGGCTTGAATGCCATGCGGCAGCGCGGGTGGCTGTTCCCTGAGGAACAGGGGTTTTATGTGCAGGCTCTTGCGTGAAACCGCTGCGCAGGCGAAGTTTGGCGAAAGCCACGGAGCCCGGATGAGCCCTGCACCGCACCTTCGCGAAAAACCAAGCTTCTGGCGGTCTTTCCCGCTGTTTCAGGATTTGCCCGATGCGGTGCTGGCCGATATTGACGCCGCAGCCACGCCGCAGCGCTGGGTGGCGGGGGAAGTGATCTTTCAGCGCGGCGATACAGGTGAATGGCTGTTGGCGCTGAAATCTGGCCGGGTGCGGTTGTCGCTGATCACCCAAGCTGGCCGCGAATTGACCCTGCGCCATGCCGAACCCGGCGACACGTTGGGGGAATTGGCGCTGTTTGATCTTGAACCGCGCTCGGCTGATGCAACGGCGGTGGTGGATACATCGGGTTACACGCTGTCTCTGCGGGCTTATGAGGCCCTCGCTGCCAAGCATCCGGCGCTGGCGATGGGCGTTGCCCGCTTTCTAAGCCGCCGTTTGCGCGAAACCACTGAACAACTTGAATCCATCGCGCTTTATCCACTAGAGGCCCGCGCCGCCCGCTTTCTATTGTTCACCCTGCGCCAGTTGAACGGCCTCGATCTGCCTGCCCGTGCCACTTTGCGGCTAGAGATCAGCCAGACCGAACTCGCCACCGTGCTGGGGGCCAGCCGCCCCAAGGTCAACCGCGCGCTTTTGGCGTTGGCCGAGGCAGGTGCATTGATCAAAGGCCCGGATGGATGGGATTGTGACATTCCCGCCCTGCAAGCCTTGGCCGAACCCGATGCGGATTGAGCCCGCCGCCCTGCGCGCAGGTTGTGCCGCTTTGCTGATCGCAGGCGCTGTGGCCTTGGCGCTGCCCGACCGCTTGCGTGATCTGCGTGAGTCAGTCCTTGATGCGGGTCTGGCGGCGACCGCTTCCGCGCCATCAGGTCAGGTGCAAGTGATCGAAATCACCGCACAAGACTTGGCGCAGCTTGGCCGCTGGCCATGGCCGCGCACAAGGCTGGCGCGGGTGATCACCCAGATTGCAGCGCAGCGTCCCGGCGTTCTGGGGGTTGATCTGGTGCTATCCGGCCCCGATCCTGCCGGGCCGCAGGCCCTGGCCGATGTGCCGGGTGGGGTCGCGCTGCCCGATGGCGATGCCACCTTGCAGGCCGCGCTGACCCAAGCGCCCAGCGTGCTTGCGGCTGCTTTGACAGATCAGCCGGGCCCGCTGCCAAACCTTGTGCCGTTGCTATCCTCTGGCCCAACGGTGCCTGCGCAACCATGGTTCGCGCCGGGGCTTGAGGCTGCCGATCTGACCGGCGCGGGTCTTGGCGTCAGTGCGCTGCGTGGTGAGGCGCAGGGCCGTATCCGCCGCGTGCCGTTGCTGGTGCTGGCAGACCAATCCGCCGCCCCCGGTTTTGCCGCCGAAGTGGTGCGGGTGTCGCAAGCGGCCAGCGCCTTGCGGATCGGCCAAGGGCGCTTGAGCCTTGGAGCGATTGCCTTGCCACTGGGAGAGACCGCCGATCTGCGCATCCGCCCGACCGATCCTGCCCAATGGCGCACCCGGACGATGAGTTTGGCCGAGGCGTTGACCGGGGGCCACGATTTTTCGGCCAAAATCGTCTTGCTTGGGTTAAGCGCGCCGCAGGCCGCCTCGCTGCGCCCCACTGCCGTCACGCCGCTGGCACCCTCTGTGCAAATCCAAGCCGATGCGGTGGAAACCATGCTGTCCGGCAATCTGCTACTGCGTCCGGCTTGGGCTGGCTGGACCGAGATCGCGGCGGCTTTGGCGATGGCCCTGCTGGCGCTTTGGACGGCGGCGCGCGGCTCTGCCACACTGGCGCTGGGTGTGACGCTTGGTGTGCCACTGCTCTGGGCTGCCACTGCCACAGCCGTTTGGCTGCGCGCTGGCCTCGCATTAGACCCATTCAACGCAGCCCTGTTGCCTGCCATAATCGGCCTTACCGCGACGGCTGCGGCGATGCTGGCGTCGCGACAGCGCGCACAAGCCCTGCGGCGGCGGTTTGAGCGGCATTTGTCGCCCGCCGTGGTGGCGCGGATCGCAGCCCAACCGGGCCTGACGCGCCTAGCGGGTGAAGCGCGCGAAATCACCGCTGTGTTCACAGATATCGCCGGGTTCTCTCCCTATGCCGATGCGCTGACCCCCAGCGATCTGATCGCCATTCTGGACCGCTATTTTGAGGGTATCACCCGGATCGTTCATGCCCATGGCGGGATGGTTGATAAATTTGTCGGCGATGCCGCGCATGTGCTGTTCAATGCACCGTTCGATCTGCCCGACCATGCTGCACGGGCGGTGCAGGCGGGTCAGGCGCTTCAGGCTTACGGCGTTGCATTTGCCGCCGATCCCGCGAACCAAGGCCTTGGCATCACCCGCGTTGGCATGGAATGTGGCGTACTGGTGGTTGGCGATGTGGGTGCGGGCGAAAAGCTGGATTACACCGCCCACGGCCGCGCCATGAACATCGCCGCACGGCTAGAGCAGGCAGGCAAAAGCCTTGGCGTCACGCTTTTGGCCGGGCCGGGGCTGCATGCGGCCTTGCCTGCGCTGGCGTGGCAAAACATGGGTGAGGTCGAATTGCGCGGTTTTGGCAAGGTTGCCGCCTATACATTGGCCCCGAAAAGCTAAGCGCCCACCAAATCTAAGCGCCCACCAAAGCCATCGCCGCCTTTATCCGCGCCTGCTTCCACTTTACAGGCGGCGACGGCGCTTCTCCGGGGGCGGCAATATCGCTGCCAAACCCCGGCAGGATCGCCACTTCCACCCCGCCGCCCGACAGCCGCACTTCGCCACGTTCAACGAACACGCCAAACCTGTCTTTGCTTGGCCCGGCAAAAAACCGTGTGCCGCGCACGGCGATCAGACCAAAGGCGGTGCTCAGTTGAACTGGCAATTTTGGCGCTGCCTCGTCGCGGTCAAACAGAATTGCCCCTTCACCCAGCACCAATTCTCCCCCGGCCTCGGCGATGAACTGATCAATCGTGAGGTTGGTCTGCGGCCCCATCAAAATCCGCGTCATCCCCGCCAGCAGCATCGCAAGCCGAGATTCTGGCCCGGTGCCAATCTCATCGCCAATAAACACCGCAGCCTCTGGCATCAAATCGCGGGCGGGCGAACCCGTGGCCCAGGCCTTGCCTTCGGTGCTTTCCACCACCCCCACGCCTTCCGCCGCCCAAACCGGCAACGGCAGCAGAGTGGCCGAGGCCGTCAGCATCACCTGACGGCGATTGAGATTGAGGTCGAGATTGATCTCGCAAGCCATCACAATACCTCGTGCAAAGTTTGGCATAACGTAGCCGATTTTTGCCCGTCAGGCCAGCGTCGCGACTTGCGCCGCCTTGATGCGCGCCCAAGCCCGATCCTCAAATTCTGGCTTGGCGGGTTCCAGCAGGTGCTGCGCGAGAAACCAATACAGGTATTTCTCATAGTCAAACGCCGCCTGCGACAACGCGGCGCAGTGCAGCGCCTGCACCAGCAAGGTCGGGCGTTTGGCTACCACAGTGGCATGGTGATAGTCGCATTGCGCGCAAGTGATCACCGGCTTTTTCTGCATCAGTGCCTCAAACCCCGCCGCCGAATTCTGCGTCACCACCAACTGCGCCGCCTGCGTCAGATCATGGATTGAGGCATCAGAGATCACCAGATTGGCGGTTTTACCCGCAAAGGCCCGCACCATTGCCGCCGTCTCGGCACGCTGGGCGGGGTGAAGTTTCACATAAACCCGCGCGCCGTCAGCTTCGCGCGTCACCAGTTTCAGGATTTTGGCGCTGTCGATGTAATGCACGGGGCTGGCGAAATGCTCTATGTCTTGCAGAAACACCGTCGCGAAGGCGGCAGGCAATACCGCCCGCGCGGCCTGCAGGAATTTTGAGACGTTCTGCCGCAGGTTCCACCCCGCCACGCCATTGAAGAAAAACCGCGCGGCTTTCGCGTCGATCTGATCCGGTCGGAACGGGCGGCGCAGCAGCGACGAGGCCATATTGACCCCCGCTGGATCAAGATACCAAAACCCACGCAAATAGCCGGGATGTGCGTGCAAAATGTTGGGGCGGATCGGCTGGCGCGGGCCGATCAGAATGTGAACATGGTTTCGGCTTTGCAAAAGCGTGCTCGATGCCGGGGTTTGCGCGGCGACCAATGCCGTCGCCAAGCCTTCGGCCTGCGCTTTCGACCCCAGCTTTTCAAAGAAATCGAACCGCCCCGCGACGATATCCTGATACCAGCTTTCGGCGGCATGCACGATCAAGCTGGGCGCATCAGGCGTGGTAAGGGGCGTGAAAGCGGGCATGACACACTCGGCAAGGACGCAGCCAACCTAACCCGGCCGTTGCCGTCAGACCAGTGGCATCCGCCGCATCAATCCGGGTGCATCCGGGTCGCGGTATTTGTTCGGCACGCCATTTTCCACCAACAACCGGGCGCAATAGGCGACACGATCGGGGTCAAGCGAAACGCCAAGGCCGGGGCCTTTCGGCAGGGAGATATGATTGTTTTTCGGGCTGAACGGCCCTTCGGCGATCACATCATGCGGCTGTTGGCGCAGCAGCGATTGGTTCGGCTCGCGGATATGCGGATGGGCGGCGCAGGCGTGCAGATAGGCGGCGGTTTCCAGCCCCGAACCGCCCGAATAGCACCAGAAATCTATCCCCGCCCCAGCACAGGCAGAGACAAACCGCAGCATCGCCGAAAAGCCGCCAAGTCCCGCCACATCCGATACAATCGCATCCGGCACGCCGTAAACCACCGCCTTGCCGATGTCGGTGTTATGGCCCGAAAACGGAATCGTCGTGCGGGTGCGCAGCCGTTTCATCGCTGTCCAATCCGGGGTTGGGTCTTCCCAGTTGCGGATATTCAACTCCTCAAAAGCGGGGGCAAGATGCAGACAAGACGGCAACGAAAACGCCTGATTGCTGTCGATGCGCAGCATGGCATCTTCACCCAAAGCCGCCCGCAAAGCCTGCATCAGGCAGATATTGGCGTTCAGATCGGGGTCGGATACCTTACCTTCAAACCACGTCGTGCCATGCGCCTCATGCAGGCCCAAACAGTAATCGACCACATCCTGAATACGCGCCTCACCGCCTTTGCCATCCTGCGGCAACCGATACGAAAAGTAATCGGTGAACGGGATTTGGGTGCGCTGAATGCCGCCGAGCAGATTGGCGACGGGCTGCCCCCACAACTTGCCGCGCAGATCCCACAGCGCAATCTCAATGCCGCCCCAAGCCGCCCGCGTGACGTAATCTGTCACCGAATGATTGGCAGGCATCGAGGGCAGAACTCGCCGCTCCAGCCCCGCCATATCCAGCGGATCATGGCCCACCAAAGCCTCGGCCATGCGGGCGATAATCGCAGCCGAGCCATGGCTGGGCGCTTCGGCAATGCCGATCAGACCATCGCTGGTTTCCACCTCGACAATGGTTTTGGTGAAGCCATCCAGAGCGCCATAGGACCACAAATAAGGCGCCTCCAGCGGGATCAGCACAGGTGTGGCACGGATGGCTTTGATCTGCATGGCAGGCTCCTTGGTTGGGCTTAGGGTGATGCAGGACGGCCGGGATGTCGGTTGCGTTTGCGACAGAATAAGTCGCCGCTTGCCACTTTGCGCCGTGACGCGGGGCGGCTATGCTGGCGGGATGATCCGCGCTTTGCCCCTTCTGTTCGGCCTCTGCCTCGCCACTCCAGCGGCAGCGGAATTTGCTGTCTGCAACCAGAGCTTTGACGTGGTGAACGTCGCCATCGGCCAAGATATTGAAGGCGAGTTTCAGACCGAAGGTTGGTGGACGATCGGCCCGAACCAATGCGCCAATGTCATTAAGGAAGAACTGACCAGCCGCTACATCTACCTTTACGCGCAGGATGTGTTCGGACAGCCGATTTTGAACGGCACGACGCAGATGTGCATCTCACCGCGCAAGTTTTCGATCCGGGGGATTTCGGAATGTTGGTCGCGGGGGGATATTTCGGCGGGGTTTATCGAGGTCGATACGCTGAAAACCCAGCGTTGGACGTTGTTCTTGGCGGCGACGCAGTAGGGGCTTTCCGCCCCTCGGCCTGCGGCCTCACCCCGAGGATATTTGAGCAGAGAGGATGACAATTTTAGACAAGTTTTAGCGGTTTTGAACCGCTAGCCAGTGGGTTTGCGCTGCGATAGGTTGGCGGAGTTCTTGGCAGTTATTTCAGCTTCTTCCCGGCAAGGTCAGCATGGACATCGACCCCCGATTCAAAGCGGCGCGCGACCGGTCCGCGCAGCGGCGCAGCAATGCGGTTGCGGTGCGCGCGGTGTTGTGGGTGGCGGGGCTGCTGGCGGTTTGTGGCGTGGCGGTGGCTTTGTATCTGGGCGGTGTGGTGACGGTGGGCACGCCGGATGATCCTGTCGATGTGGCCGATGACACACCGCCCGCAGCCTATGTCTCGGCCTTTGTCGATCTGGCGGGCGATCCGATGGTGCTGCGCTTTGATACTGGGGCCGCGCAGAAAACCAAGCTGCTGCTGCGCCCGATAGATATTCCAGCCGATCGCGCGGGGGATGAATTATCCTTGCTAACCGATGATCTGATCACGGGTGAAGAAAAGCTGATCACCACATTGCCCTCCAGCCGCGAGGACTTCGCTTATTTCCAAGCGCAGCGTTCTGCCCCCACCGCTTTGCCGAAAGCCCAAGTGCCATCCGAACAGCCCGCCGAAACCGTCGTGGTGGCGGATGGCGATGCCAGTTGGGGCGAAAATATGGACGGCACCACCACGCCGGAAACCTATGTCAAAACCCGGATCGAGAACACCACCAGCGTCAATTTCATCCTGCCGGAGGCGCAACGCAAGCCGCCCTATCAGGACACTTTTCTGCGCCTGAAAGACACCACTGATCTGACCGGTCTGATGACCGAAAACGGCATGGACGCCGCTGCCGCCAAGCGGTTTGCGGATGCCACAGCCCTGCTGGTGCCGGAATTTGCCAGCCTTGGGCCGGGGAAGATTTTGGCGATGCGAGCGGCGAACCGTTCGGGCGTGATGGTGCCGGTGCAGGCGTCACTTTACACCAAGACCGATTACTTCGGATCGGTTGCGATCAATGATGCGGGTTCTGTGGTGACTTCCGCCGACCCGTGGGTTGAAGAAGATCTGTTCAGTTTTGCGGGCGATCAGGCGGCGGCGGACGTGGATACCAGCCGGAAATACCGCATGTTGGATGCGTTTTATTCGGCGGCGATCCGCAATGGCGTGCCATCTGCCGTGGTCGCCGAAACCATTGTGATGATGAGTCAAGCCTTTGATATGGATAGCTTCGCCGCCCCTGGTGACAAGATGACTTTGCTCTATTCCCGCGATGCGGGGACGGGCGGTTCTGGCCCCGGCCAAGTGCTTTATGCCGCGATCAAGGGTGAGGGTAAGGTGCTGGAATGCCATGTCTACAAGCCCGCGGGCAAAGAGGAGTATACCTGCTTTGGCCCCGGAACCAGCGGCGGCGGCGGCGCGGCAGGCGGGGGCGTGTCTTTACGTGCGGGCTTTGTAACCCCCGCCAAAGGCGTGCTCACCTCACGCTTCGGCCCCCGGATGCATCCGATTTTGAAGGTGCTGAAGCTGCACAAGGGCACCGATTGGGCCGCCCCCGTCGGCACCCCGGTGGTCGCGGCCTTTGGCGGCACCATCCTTGCGGCGGGCGACGGCGGCACCTATGGCAACCTGATCAAGATCACCCATCCCGGCAATTTGGAAACCCGCTATGCGCATCTGAGCGCCTTTGCCGATGGCATCAAGGCGGGGGTGGCTGTGACGGCGGGCCAGTTGATCGGCTATATCGGCACCACGGGGCAATCGACCGGGCCGCATTTGCATTTTGAGCTTTATGAGAACGGCGTGGCTGTTGATCCGCTGGTGGGCGGGGTGACAGTGGTGGCGGATGGCGGCGGCTCTGCCGTGGAAGTGCTGGTCGATCAGATCATCCGCGTCGAGTCAGGCGGCAAAGCCGATGCCGCCAACCCGCTGTCCAGCGCCGTGGGTCTGGGTCAGTTCATTGAAAGCACATGGCTGCGGATGATGCAGCAATATCGCCCCGATCTGGCCAGCACGATGGACCGCGCCAGCCTTTTGGCCCTGCGCACCGATCCCACCATCAGCCGCGATATGGTGACTGCTTTGGCGCGCGAAGGCGAAAGCTATCTGCGCGCGCGCGGGCATGACATTACGGCAGGACGGCTGTATCTGTGCCATTTCCTGGGGGCTGAGGGTGCCAATATGGTGCTCAGCGCGCAGGATGACCAGCTGGTCGCCGATGTGATGGGCGGCGGGGTGGTCAAAGCCAACCCGTTTCTTGCGGGCCGCACCATTGCCTATGTCAAGGAATGGGCCGAGTTGAAGATGAGCCGCAAGGGCGGTTCCAGCCTGCCCGCCGTCGCCGCCACCCCGCCCGAGGTGCTGGCTTATCAAAAGATCATCGCAGGGCTGCTGGGCACGCCGATATAGCAGGTGCGTGCAAGCACATACCCTACTCCGCTCTGTAGGGTGCGTGCTTGCATGCACCATTAATTAGCCAAACTCATAGCCGATCTTGCCGTCTTTCATCACGATTTCCACCGTTTTCATCGCGGTCTGCGACACCATCCGAGACAGCACTTCGCGCGACAGATCGGGCAAAATCGTGTTGGTGATGATATTATCGACCATCCGGCCACCCGAATCCGGATCTTTGCATTGCTCGACCAGATAGCTCATCACGTCTGGCGAAACCGTCATGGTCGCGCCGTGGTTTTCCTTCATCCGGCGCACGATGGCTTTCAGTTTCAGCTTCACAATGCCCGACAGCACGTCCGCAGACAGCGGGAAATACGGGATCGTCACGATGCGGCCCAGCAGGGCGGGCGGGAACACGCGGGTCAGGTAGGGCTTCATCGCCTCGGTCAGATCCTCGACCGCAGGCTTGGTTTCGCCCTTTTCGGCCATATCCATGATCACTTCGGTGCCGACATTGCTGGTCAGCAGGATCAGCGTGTTTTTGAAGTTGATCGGGCGGCCCGAGCCATCCTCCATGATGCCCTTGTCGAACACCTGAAAGAACAACTCATGCACATCCGAATGCGCCTTTTCAATCTCATCCAGCAGCACCACCGAATGCGGTTTGCGCCGCACGGCTTCGGTCAGCCGCCCGCCCTCGCCATAGCCGACATAACCGGGGGGGGCGCCTTTCAGCAGGCTGACGGTATGCGCCTCTTGGAATTCCGACATGTTGATGGTGATGATATTCTGCTCACCGCCATAAACCGCCTCGGCCAGTGCCAGTGCGGTTTCGGTTTTGCCCACGCCCGAAGGCCCGCACAGCATGAACACGCCAATCGGCTTGTTCGGGTTCGACAGTTTCGCGCTAGAGGTTTCGATGCGTTTCGCGATCATCTCCAACCCGTGATCCTGCCCGATCACCCGCTCTTTCAGGCGATCCCCCAGTGTCAGGATCATCTGCAATTCGTCCGACACCATCCGGCCCGCCGGAATCCCCGTCCAATCCGAGATGATCGAGGCCACCGACTGCGCATCGACATGGGCGTAAACCATACGGTCGTCGGGCTTGGTTTCCTCCAGCCCCGTCATCTTGCCAGCGAGTTCGCCGCGCAGGGTGGCCGTATCGGCACCGTCTTCGGTCAGTGAGGCGCGCAGGGCCAAAATCTCGTCCACCTTGGCCTTCTCACCCGTGTACATCGCCTCGGTCACAGCCAGTTCCGCTTCGGCTGCCGCTTGTTCGGTCTGCGCTTCGGTGATGCGTTCTTCGTTCACCTCGCCCAGATCGCGTTGGGCTTCCTTGGCGGCAATCTCTGACGCCAAAGCCTGAATTTTCACCCGCAAATCCTGCACCTTGGCGGGCGTGGTGGATTGGCTGATCGCCACCCGCGCGCAGGCGGTATCCAGCAAGGAAACCGCCTTGTCGGGCAGTTGCCGCGACGGGATATAGCGGGCGGAAAGGTTCACAGCGGCGACCACAGCCTCATCCGAAATCCGCACGCCGTGGTGCTTTTCCATCGGGGCTAGGATGCCGCGCAGCATGTAGCAGGCGCGGTCGGTGGACGGCTCGTCAATGGTGATCGGCTGGAAACGCCGGGTCATCGCCGGGTCTTTCTCGAAATACTTGGCGTATTCCATCCATGTCGTAGCCCCCACGGTGCGCAGCGTGCCGCGTGCCAAAGCGGGCTTCAAAAGGTTCGCCGCATCGCCGGTGCCAGCCGCTCCGCCCGCGCCCATCAGGGTGTGAATCTCGTCGATGAACAGGATGATCGGCACGGGCGAGCCCTGCACTTCGTCAATCACCGAGCGCAGGCGCTGCTCAAACTCGCCCTTCATGCTGGCCCCGGCCTGCATCAGCCCCAGATCCAGCATAAACAGCTTGTTGCCCTGCAGTTTCGGCGGCACATCGCCCGCAGCCAGCCGCTGTGCAAAGCCTTCGACCACGGCGGTTTTACCCACGCCGGCCTCACCTGTCAGGATCGGGTTGTTTTGACGGCGGCGCAGCAGAATGTCGATGATCTGGCGGATTTCCTCATCCCGGCCGACGATCGGGTCCATCTTGCCCGATGCCGCAACGGCGGTCATGTCCACTGCAAACCGATCCAGCGCAGTCGTGCCCGTCTGGCCACCTGCCGCCGCAGCCCCTGCCTGAGCGCGGCCAATCCCGGTGCCGTCCATTGGGCGCATGTCTTCTTCGTCTGACTCCTTCCACGCCCCGCGCGCTTCATTCACCAAAGTATCCGGATTGATCTCGCCGAACACTTTCGACATCTGCACCAGCTTGGCGCGTGCCTCTTTGTCCTTCAGCGCCGCAATCAGGATATGCCCGGTCCTGATCTGCGCCTCGCCAAACAGCAGCGTCGCATAGCGCCAGCCGTGATCCATCACCGTGGTCATCGATTCCGAAACCGAGGGCATTTCGGTGGCACTTTTGCGGAAACTGTCGATTACCAGCGCCAGATCCTTCTCCAGCTTGGCGCGATCCAGCTTGAAATGGTTCAGCGTCGCCGAAATATCGGATTTGGGGTTCTGCACGATATGGAACAGCCAATGCGACAGTTCCACATTGCGGTTGCCCTCATTTTTCGCGTGGCGCAACGATTGCAAAAATGCGTCATACCCAACCCGGTTCAGCTTTCCGGCGACGGTCTCAAGGCTAATATCGGCCATAGTGTTTCCCTTCAAATCAGTTTTCAAATGTCAGGCTGTGTGAAGTCATGCGGAGCGGCGGTCCGAC
This sequence comes from Pseudomonadota bacterium, assembly GCA_040387915.1. Taxonomy (GTDB): domain Bacteria; phylum Pseudomonadota; class Alphaproteobacteria; order Rhodobacterales; family Rhodobacteraceae; genus Cypionkella. The sequence continues at coordinate 261,284 of JAZKCV010000001.1, read as the reverse complement.
GCGAAAACGGCGTCGGATCGGTAGGTTCCGGGCGGGGCGGCGGGCGGTGCTATCCACCCCGTCCAGCCTAAAGCGCCACCTTTGCCCAAGGCCACGCCCTTGATCTGATCGGCGGGCAGCGAGGGCGCGATTTCCACTTCCGTCTCGTGCCCCAGATAGCTGAACAGCAGTTCGGTCAGGCGTTGAAAGCTGGAGCCTCCGGGCAGAAAGCTTTGATATTGCGGCAGGCTTTCGGTTTTCACCGCCACGCGGATTTTCTCATTCACTGATTGCACTCGGCTACCCAGCCGACAATCCCGCCCCAGCCCAGAATTTGCGGCCCCCAACCGGGTTAAATCCGAAGGTTCAAACCCCAGCCAGACAGGCACGTTTTCTTCAATCTCAACCGTAACGCCGCAGAGGCTTTCCAAAATCTGCCGCAGCCGCACCGGGCTTTTCACCCGCGCCATCGCGATGCCGACCAAGGGCAGCCGCGCCATATCCGGCACCGTGCCACGGCCCTGCAACGATGGCGAGGCCAACCCCACCGGCGCCCCAACATAGCCCTGAAACCGATCATCGCCGGGGTGATCATATTGAGTGATCCCGCGCGCATCCGACCAAGCGCGGAAAAACAACTGCTGGAAGCGGTTGGTGAACAGATCGGCAAGGCGCACAAACGCCTCGTCCTTGAACATATACCACTGCTGCACTTCCGCCGTGGTGTTCATCGGCAAGGCCCCTTGCGGGCCGAAATAGCCAAGGAAGTTCGACCGCACCCGCAGCTTTCCGTCCGCATTTTCCGTCACTTGGCTGACGTTGCGGTCGGGGAAGGCCTGAAACGGTTCCTGGCCCAGCCGCACGATTTCCTCGCGCAGATTGCCGTTGCGCCCGATCCGGGGGCGCGCGGGCTGACCGCGCTCCACCTCGCGCATCAGCGCCAGAAAACCAAAGGCGGCGGGGTCGGCTTTCAGATCATCGCGGCGGCTCATAGCAGCGGTCCTTGCCCAGTGCGCGGCGGGAAGGTTTTGATCATGCCGCGTTGGTCAGAGGTTAGCACCAGTTGAGTGAAACTGTTGATACTGGCGTATTCGGCGAAAAACCGATCCAGCACGGCACCCAGCAAAAACACGCCTGAGCCTTCAAACGCCCGCTCATCAAACCGCAACGTCACTTGCGTCCCGCGCGCCGCATGATAGCCGCCCGCGCGCTGAATGGTGCGGGTGACGGGGCGGCTTGTCACCGCCTTCAGCCCCTGCAACTGCCGCTCGGTGATCTGCGCCGAGACATCGGCGAACAGCGTTAACAACTCGCGCAAAGCCGCCGCTTCATCCCGGCTGCCCCGGTTATCTAACCCCAGAAAGTTCAGCGACAGGAACGAAATCAGCCGCCAATGCACCGGGCCAGCCTTGGCGCGGTGCGGCGCGCTTTCATCGAGTTCCAACACCGACTCGCGGGGATTTGTTGGGCCAGCAATGCAGCGCAGCGGCACGGCGGTATCGTCGTTCAGCCGAAAATCCGCACCACCTTGCGCAATCGGCAGATATTGCGGCAGATGGCGGTTGGAGCAGAGCAGTTTGATCTGCAACCGCTTCACCCGCTCTTGGCTGTCCAGATGGCCGGGCTCGTAGATCGAGATGAAACTCTCGGTCCCGGTATAACCCTGCACCTGCCCGAAGCGTTTTTCCTTCGCCGTCAACCGCCGGGGGCGCTGTTTCGCGGTGTAATACAGCGCCTCGCGCGGGGCCATCACATCGGCGGGCATGCCATAAAGCGGATGCACCGGAATCTTGGTTTTCACTCCGGCGTAATAGGCGAAAACCTCGGTGATCCGATGCACTTCGTAATGCGAGGTGGGGCTGCTATCGGCGCTGACAAGGTAATCGTGCCGCAGGGTGTCCAGCTTCACCTGTGCGCAGTTTTCCTCAAACAGATTGATCGCGGGGGCGGCAAATAGACGGAAATTCTCCGCCGTAATCCGCGCTGGCAGACTGGGCCGCACCGCATTCATCTCGATCATCAGATCAAAGCCCGCTGCCGGGATGCGCGGCAGAACCTTGCGCAGGCCTTGCAGGCGAAAGCCCAAGAACTTCTGTGGAAACAGGAAAAACTCGCGCAGCAGGGTGAAACCGCGGAACACGCGGGTGTCTTCGGGGAAGATCGCTTCAGAATCCTCAAAGCCGATCTGATCCAGCCAACCGGGTTCCAGCCGCAGAAAAACCGGATCGCCGCGCGCATCCAGATAGCGGATGGTGGCGCGGGTGGTATTTGTGAACATATGTTCATAAACCGCAATCTGTTCGCCCAGATCGCCCGTCAGATAGATCGGCAGCGTATCAGCCTGAATGGCATTGACGGGTTTGCCGGGTTTGTCTTTCTGCGCCGTTGAGGTTGGCCGCAGGAACGATAGGATCAACCCGCCCGTCGTATCCGCCCCAACATCCAAGCCCAAGGCTTGAAATCCAGTCGGGCCCGTTACAAACCGCGCCGTAGTCAGCCGCAGTGGCCACAGCGTCAGCGGCGCAGACAGCCTGAAACGGCAGGAAATTCGCTGATCGCGGTCAACATAACGGGCATCAAGATAGGCACCCGCAGGGAAGCTCTTACCCTTCTCCAACTCATCCTCGGCATAGTTCGGATCGGCTTGCGCGAGGATGGCCGAGGGCGTTGGGGCCATGAAATTCGGCAATAGCTGATCCAACAACTCGCCGGTAAACGTCTCAAACTCAGTATCCAGCTTCAACTGCACGCGGGCAGCCATAAACGCCGCCCCTTCCAGCAGGCCTGCCACAGCCGGGTCTAGATTGTCTTGGGTCAACCCACCCAAACGCTCGGCAATGCCGGGAAAATCTTCGGCAAATTCCTTGGCACCCTCATAGAGCAGCGCCAGTTCGCGGTTATACGCCTCAAGAAACGCCCGGTTCATCCGCGCACCACAAGGCTGGAGAGCGCGACTTTCCCCGCGCCGGTGTCGATCTCGGCGACAAACTCCAAGGGCACATCGACCGGGCGGGCAGCCATTTCGGCAGTGATGTCAAAGGCAATCCGCTGGGCGGTATCCGCCTCGGGGCGGCGCATTTTCACCACCAAAGTTTCGGCAATCAAACGCGGCTCGTGTGCAAGCAAGGCATCGCGCAGATCGCGGGCCACTTGGCTATGCCGATGATCGCCCACCGTCAGCCGCGACATATCGGGGATGCCATAGTTCAAAATCGACGTTTTCACATAATCCAAACCATGCAATGGGATCGTGGCCTCCAGATGCACGGTAGCCATCAGATTGCCCAGATCAATCGCCAGATGATCGCGCAGGGTTGCTTGCCCAGCCCCTTCGCGACGCTCTATGCTACGCGCCGACAGCACCCGGCCATCGGCATCGGTCAGCGTGTCATCGCGCGCAGAAGCATCCCGCTCACGCGCGGCTTGGCGGAACACGTTCATCAAAGAGACTTGGAAAATGCCGTCACGCTCTGCCATAGGCCGACTTTCTTAAGATCAGGTCGCCTGAGAGCGGTGATAGGTCAAGCGGTGATCGAAGGGGAAGGCCGGGCAAGCGCACTCGCCCGGCCTTGGCACTCAGGAGCCTTTGTTGGTGGCGAGGTCGTATTTCTTCTGCACTTTCGCGCCTTGGCCACCAGCGGCGGTTTGCTGCCAGTAGGTCAGGGTCAATTCGCGGAAGTTGAACGAGAATTGCTCGTTGATCAACGCGCCTTGACCACCGCCCGAGCCGGTCTGATACGACGAGACCAGCACGTCTTTCATCTCAAACTGGAAATACACCATCGCCTTGTCGCCGGTGGCTTTGCGCACAAACAGCGTCGCATCCGGGATGTGCTTGCCAGTGGCGCAAGCGATCATGATTTCGGGCGAGGCTTTGCAGATCAGCTTGGTGAAATGCATGTCTTGCACCATCGAACGGCCAGCACCACCGCCTGCGCCCGACCCGGCGCTGAACGTGCCTTGTTGGGTTACACCCCAACCATAGCTGTCGATGTTCAAATGCTCTTTGAACTGGTCATCGGTGGATTCGCCGTTGATCCCGCCGCCAACCTTCAGAAAAATGTCTGTTCCGGCCATCTGTACTCTCCTTTGAATGTAACTTTAGCTGTCGGGGGCATCCGTGTGAGTATTTGGGCCCCCGGCCGCGACTTATTTGCCGGAAGGCAGCTTGGAGACCAGGCTCATCCCAATATCCATGCCTTCCAACTGGTAGTGCGGACGAAGGAAAAATCTTCCGACATAGTAGCCGGGGTTTTCTTCATCCGCGATCACTTCCACCTTGGCCGCTGCCAAAGGCATCAGGGCCTTTTCGCGTTCCGAGGCGGTTGAGGGGTTGCCGTGAACATACTGGTTGATCCAGTTTTGCAGCTCTTTTTCCAGCTGCGCCTGTTCGCGGTTTGAACCGACCATGTCGCGCACCATGCATTTCAGATAATGGCTGAAACGCGAAATCGCGAAGATGTAGGGGATGCGCGAAGACAGATTGTCCGAGGCCGTAGCCTCTTCGTTCTGATATTTCTTCGGTCGGTACAACGATTGCGCACCCAAGAATGCGGCGCGGTCGGTGTTCTTGCGGTGGATCAGCGGCATGATCCCCGATTTGGAAAGCTCGCCCTCGCGGCGGTCGCTGATGGCAAATTCGGTCGGGCATTTCATATCGGTCGAACCATCGCCGGTATCGAAATTATGCACCGGCAGGCTGGTGATTTCACCGCCCGATGTCACACCGCGAATTTGCACCGTCCAACCATATTCCTTATGGGCGCGGTTGATGTTAACCGCCATTGCATGGGCAGCATTCATCCAAGCGTATTGCTTGCCTTCGTGACCGTCGGTGGTTTCTTCAAAGTTGAATTCCTCCACAGGCTCGCCATTTTGACCATAGGGCGAGCGCGACAGCACCCGTGGCATCGCCAGCGCGATATAGCGCGAGTTTTCGGAATCGCGCAGCGAGTTCCAGCCGGCATAATCCGGCGTATCAAACACCGTGGACAGATCGCGCGGATTGCCCAACTCGTTCCAGCTGTCCATCCCCATCAGGGTTGGCGCGGGCGAGGTGATGAAGGGCGCATGGGCGGCGGCAGCAATTTTGCCCAGATCGCGCAGCAGGCGGACATCGCTGGACGAATGATCAAACGCAAAGTCACCCACCAGCGCGCCGAACGGTTGGCCGCCCAACTGGCCAAACTCGGCCTCGTAGATTTTCTTGAACAGCGGGCTTTGGTCCCACTTCGCCCCCGGATAGCCGCGCAGTTCTTTGTCCAACTCGGTTTTCGAGATGTTCATCACTTGCAGCTTGAGCGTCGCATCCGACTCGGTGTTGTTCACCGTATAGGCCAAACCGCGCCAAGCGCTTTCCAGCTTTTGGTATTCAGCGTTGTGGATGATCTCATTGACCTGCTGCGACAGCTTTTCGTCGATCTTGGCCAGCATCTTGTCGATGGTGTCGAGGATGTCATCGGTGATCACCGTCTCATCGGCCAAAGCCTCACGCACCAGCGTGCCAACAGCATTTTCCACTTCCCGCGCGGCGACATCGCTGCGCGGTTTGAAGTTTTGCTTCAGGATCGCCGAGAATTCATCCAGCTCGTGCAGGGCGCCACCGGCTCCGCCGTCTTGTTGCAGTTCAGTTGCCATGTCGATTTCCTAAAAAATGTCTTGTGTAATCAGCAGCCTGCAACGGCGGCTATTCAGGATTATTCTTCGCCTTCGGGTTTTGCAGCTGCGCGGCGTTCATCCAAGGCCGCCATCAGCGCCGGGTCAGCCAGCAACTGCTTCAACTGTTCTTGCGCACCGGACTTGCCGTTCATATAGCGGGCAAGGTTTGCCAGTTGCTGACGGGCTTCCAGCAGTTTGTTCAACGCAGGCACTTGCCGCGCGATTTCACCGGGGCTGAGATCGGCCATTTTCTTGAAGTTCAGGTTGACCGAAAGCTTGCCGCCTTGTTCCGCGTCCAGCTTATTATCAACGTTGATCGCCAGACCGGGCGAGACGCTTTCCATATAGTCATCCAGCGTATCCGAGGACACAGCGGTAAACTCACGGTCGGCCACCGGGGGTTTTTCAACCTTGCTGGCATTGCCTGACAGGTCTGACATGATGCCCATCACAAACGGCAGCTCGACCTGTTTGTTCGCTTCAATCGGATCGGCGTAGGAAATCTGCACACGCGGCGGGCGATTGCGTTTGATAAAGCCGGTGGCTGAATCGGAGGAAGCCATAACAATTCTCCTGTTCTAAATACGCGAAGAAAAGCCGTACGGGCGATACAAGTCAACAGATTTCAACTCTGCGCCAGAAACGGGCATTTGGTCAAAGGAAACGGTGGTCGGTCAGGCAAAAATGAGACGAAATCAGTTCGGCGGAATCAACTCGCGCACCAGAGCATGAAAGTCTTTAGACAGCATATTTCGGGCTTTGAATAGTAGGATTGGAATCGGGCTGGCCGGTTCGCGCATCCGGTAGAAATCTTCGATCTGCTTCAGGATTTGCCCGGCATGATCGCGGCTGACCACTTCGGGCGCGGGCGGGTCATTTTCATCTGGGGTCGCGTAATCGTCGCTAGAGATATTCGCCTGCCCAGAAAGATCGCGCATCCGCGCCATCGAAATCGCGAACCCCGTCTCGGTGCCAAAGCTGATCGTGGCATAACCTGCGGAATTCTCAAGCAAAGCATCCAGTGCTTCCACCAAAGGCCGCCCGATCAACAGCCGCGATTGCGTCACCAGCACCAAGGCCAAAGACGCGGGTTCGGTGGTGGCAAAATACCGCTCCACCGCTTGTAGCAACTGATATGCGACACGGTGATTTGGCACTTCTGCGGTGCCGGTTTGCACGGTGATGGTGGTCGTCCCACCTGCCGCAACCGCCGCCACAGCCTCGCCTTCTGCCCCCTCAACCACCGGGGCCGCTTCTGCCCCCAGATCGCCGCGTGCCGAGACCACCATCGCCAGAATATCGGCCAACTTATCATCTAAGCGATCCAGCTTCGGCGAGTATGGTGGCGTGCTGGATTGGCACAGCTGAATGATGGTCTTGATTGCGGTGCGCAGCCCCGTCAGCTGCTCATACAGCGCGTCCACCGCCTTGGCGTTTTCCGAAGAACTCAGCGCCCCTGTGATGCTACCAACATCCGCCGGCTGCTCGCCTTCCCGCAGCGGAATTTTGCCCGATGCGGTGCCGTGGCCGCGATAAATGATGTCGCCAACCCGCTTGTCAGTCAGCAAAATCGCATAGTCCAGCGGCGCGGCGATGGTGGCGAGGGCGTTCAATTCCTCAATCGCGTTCTGCCGATCCACCGGGTCCACCGGATGCACATCGCCCGGATAAGCCTCAATCAACCCGGCAAAGCCCATCACCGCATCGGCAAAGCCCTTGAACCGTCCGGCAAGGATCTGAAATTTCGCCTCAAGCCCCAGCAAGCGTAAATCGCGGCTGCGTTTCAGCAGCGCGTCAAGCTGCGCCGACTCGGCCTTTTGATCGACAGTCTTAGGATCAAACAGCGTGCCGCGCACCATGTTGAAATAACTGGTCGGCAGTCGGTCTTCGACGTTGAAGTAATAGTCGCAGTAGTCCGGGTCATCCAGCGCCAGCAGGTCTTCACCGCAGGGCGCGTCCGGGGATATCGGCTTGATCAGATCATCCAGCCGCATGAGGCAAGATTACTTGCGGTTCGCAACAACACGCACGGGCTGCGGTTTCGGCAAAGCGGCGATCAGGCCAACGCCCATTACGCCAGCGCCAAGAAGAAGGGTGATCAATGCGGCAGTCATTGTCGGTCCTTTGCAAAACTTATGTGAAGGCTAGCGCCGCAGCGCGGCATGGTCAACCGCCATTTTTCGGAGTGGCGGACTTCACCGCTTCGTCATAAGCATCCGAGAAATAAGCCAAAAACACGTCTAACATACCGTTTTCATAGGGATGCGTCTTGGCATCCCAGCGTTCGACGAACAATTCCCAGGCCCGCGCTTTCTTAGAAGACATGATTCCACCCGTGGACCGTTCTTCAATCGACTCAGGCGAAAGGTCTTCCAGCAACCGTGCCAGCGCAGGCTGCATCGCCGCATACACAGCGGTTTGGTGGCGTTTTACATCGTCAAAGCCTTGGGTAAACGCCGCAACCGCGCCCAGATAACTCTCGGTCTTCTGTGCGAACATCGTGGTCAAAGCTTCGGTCGCGTTCGGCTTGAATTTCAAGGGCGAATTGTTGATCCCGCCGATCATCGTCCGGCTGGAGCTTTTGACAAACTGCTTCGCCGCCGCCCGCGCGCCCAAAAGCGCCATCATCTGCTCGGTGGCGATGCGCAAAGATTTGCCAATGTCTTCACCCAGTTGCGTGACATCCACCTTCGACAAACTGCCCGCAGGCAGCCCCGCACCTTTGCAGATCGCATCCAGCAGCGGCAAAGCCTCGGCCGGGGCTTCCATCGCCACGGGGGCGGGTTTGAGCGGAAACGGTTCCGAGGCGGGCGGGGTAGGCGGCGGCGCGATCACAACGGGCGGCGGCGTTGTCACCGCTTGCGGCAACGGGTTGGCCGGCGGGGCAATCGGAGCATCAATCGGCGGTGTGGTCGGCACAAAACTGGCCGGACGCGGATTTTCGACAAAACTGTCACCAAACTGCCCAGCCAGAGCCTGCGAGGGCCGTGTCGGCGGCGGCAAAGGTGTGGTTGAAAACTGCGGCATCGGTGACGGGCTGGGTGCAAGGCTCCAGGGGTCTGACACCGGGGCGGTCAGCGGCGGCGGCGCAAGACCCGCAGCAGGATCCACCACCAACACCCGGATGATATATTGCCCGATCTGCAAACGCTCATTGTGGGTCAAAGCCAAGGGCGATGACACCCGCATCGCCGCGCCATAAATAAACGTGCCATTGGTGGAGATGTCGTTCAGCCAGAACTGGCCATCGCGAAACGTCACCTCAAAATGCCGGCTAGAGATATGGCGGTTCGGATCGGGCAAAGTCCAATCCATCGCGGAATCGCGGCCCACTTCAAAGCCGCGTGCCACAGCCGAAAACTCCAGCGGCCCGCCGTCCGGCAGGCTATCCAAATTCTCAATCCGCAGGGTCAGTTTCATGTCGGGGGTATTCCAAACGGGACAAAAGCTAAGATAGGCGGCTTAAACGGTTTTTGCCAGCACCTCGGCCATGCCCACGTAATGATCCAGCATCCGCCGCCGCTTGTCTTGCGCCACCCGTGCCAGCGCCGTCAACACCCCCGCATTCAACGCACGCCCAATCGCAAACATCGGAACCAGTGCGGGCGGCAGCCCTTCCGGTGCCATCGAGCCCGAAGCCCAGCCCACCGCCAGCGCCAGCCAAGCCCCCGGCCCGCGCACCGCCACATGCAGCCCGGCATCCAGCGCCAGATAACGATTGGCCTCGCTCGGCTCCCCCACCCAAGCGGCGCAGAGTTCCATCATCGCACGGTCCTGATCGGTCAACAGCTCTGGCGCGGCCTTCAGACATTCGTGCCCCCACCACACCGCAGGGCGCGGCTGCAGCGCAAAGGCCATCAGCGAGATCGCCTCCTCTGGCGTTTCCCCCAAGCGCAGACGGCGGCAAAAGTCGAACACATGCTCGCCTTCCCCTGGCCTTGCCACAATATCATCCGCCATTTCCGGCATGGTGCCGAACAGCTGACGCCCAAGTTGCACCCGCAGCCCCGGTGCAGGCGCGATGGTGACTGGCGGAGTGGTATCAGATGCGCTGCCCATCAGTTAATCGTCACCAGAACGCCTTTGATCACCATCATCGCCCCCCCGTCATGCGTGGCCATCGCCCCCGCTTTGGTTTTCAACTCGGCGGTGGCCTCAACCTCCACCGTCAAGGCTTTGATCTTGATCGAGGTTTGATCAATGGTGATGCTGGATGTGCCCACTTTCAACTCGATCTTCTCTTTCGATTCAATCGACAGGCTGCCCTTCACCTTATGGGTTTCAGCACCGCTGACCGAGGTAGATTTGTCGCCGCCAACCGAGGAGGAAGAACTGCCACCGACGCTTTCGCTTTTGCTGCCGTCGATCTTCAACACCTGTTTGCCATGCGTGGTGGATTTGTCATCATGCATCACCACGCGCGTCATATCCCTTTGCGCGCGGATGTAGATTTCTTCCTTGCCCTCGGTGTCATAGAAGAACAACTGGTTGTTGCGCACAGTCTTAAAGCCGCTGGTCAGCCGATTGTCGGGCATCACCGGGCGGTTCTTGTCGTTCCAGACGCAGCCAGTGACCAAAGGCCGATCCGGGTCGCCATCAAGGAATTCAACAATCACCTCCATGCCGGAATGCGGCACGAACATCGAGCCCCACTCATCCTGCCCCCAAATCTGCGACACACGGCAATACATCGACACATCGTCAGGTGCCCAAAAGAACTTGACCTTTATGCGGCCAAATTCGTCAATATCGCCATCCGCGCCTTCGACCACCACCGCCGTCTGCGGCCCCAGCACGCGGGGCTGGCGGGTTTGGCGCGGCGGTGCAATCGGATTGCTGCTGCGGGTCAGGATATAGGACCCCTGATAGGCTTCATCCGTCGCCGACCCACCCGAGCGGAACGACCCATTTGAGACAAAATGCTGCGCTGCCAGCACCGCATATTCGTCCAACTGTCCTTCATCCGAATGCGCCGAAAGCGGAAATTTCATACCAGCGCCCAGACTTGCGGCATTGCCCTGCGTCCGTACCGTCGCCATTGCACCCCGGTGGCCATCCAGCTGACGCTGGGCAAGCGGCGTGCCTTCGGCGGCTTTCTCATAACCGCCGGGATAGCCGAAACTTTCCAGATTGGCGCCGACAAACCCGCGCAGGTTTTCGCGGCTGACTTCCAAATTCATCGCACTGGTCTTGAAGTTGTAATCGACCAACCGCACTGAGCCCGTTGTCAGCTGGCTCTGCGGCGACCATGCCTCAAAATGCTCTGCCGTGGCATCGCCGCGATTGCCCAAAGGGCTAAAAGCGCGCGGCGCAGCGGTGGCATCGCTGAACGCATCCGCCCCGGTGGTCAGCACCAGCGTGTGGCGGGTTTTCTCCATCTGAAAGTGATAGTTGATGCCAAACCGCTCCATCAGCCGACACAGAAACTCCATGTCGGATTCGTTATATTGGACGACATATTCCATCACCGGAAAGCTGCCGACGGTCAGATCAATAAAGCCCGCCACATCGGAATTGCCGTATTCATCGACGATGGTGCGGATCACGTCGACCACGCTTTGGTCGTGGAAAATCCGGTAGTTGATCCGGCGCGACAACTGCCAGAACCACGGGCGCAGCTCAAATTCATAGACGTGGTTCAGGCCTTCGGGGCCAAGATAGCGGATGGCGTCAATCATCAGGTGAAAATCGCGCACATCGCCCAATGGGGTGACAACTTCTACCGCGATGGCTTCCCCCAACAACACCTCAATCGCTGAAACCGTCTCGTCAGACAGGGCTTTGACGCGAAACTGGCTGATCGCGTTGACCGCTTCGCTGCCAGAAAACTCCATCAGCACTAGGGAGTTCGCGACCAAAGGCGTGAACATCCGACCGATGCGATTGTCTTGGGAAAAGGCCGTGGGCATCTGGATATCGCTTTCAAAAATAGGCGTAAAACGGGCAGGCTTAGGGAAAATAACCCCGGATACCTGCAACGTTACATCAAGCCACGTCAATCTGGCAAGAAAAGCCGTGCGCGCGCGTTCAGTTCTCCAACCGGAAATAGGCCAGCCCAAGCGTTGGCTTGACGCCAGCCTTTTCCAACTGTTTTTCAAGGAACGGCATCAGCGATTGCGCGGTGACACCAGCAGGCACTTTATCCAATGCAGGCAGAGGCTTGTCCGTCACCATCGCCACCAGAATCTGCGGCGCAGGTGGGGCGTTTGGCTCTAGCGTCAGATTGAATTCAAAACTGGCGCTGCCATCGGGGGCCATCGTGGTCCAAGGCTTCAGGTTTGTCGCCCCACCACCTTCCGAGAAGATGAACAAAGCAAAGTTTCGCCCCTCCAGCCCCTCAACCTTGCCGCTGACATTGGCACCGCTTTTCACCACTTCGCCGGTGGCCTGCATCACCACCGCCAGCGGATCGACATCCGGTGCCGGGAAGCGGGTGGCGAACTCGATCAGCGGGCATTGTGCGGCGTTGATCGAATGCACGGCAAGGTCTGGCGTGGTCTGCGTCGCCGCCTGCCAATCCTTCACAAACCCCGCCAAAGCCGCCGGGTCCGCCGTATAGCCGTCGAGCCCAAAGCCCGAGGCCTTGGCATCTTTCAACGTCACCAAAGCACACAGCGGAGGCTTTACCCCCGCCAGATAAGCCAGCTGCGCAGCCACCGGATCAGCCTTGGCTGCAGCCTCCTCGGCCGCCTTTTTCGCTGCCGCCTCAGCCGCCAATTTCTGCGCCGCCGCCTCAGCCGCAGCAACTTCCGCCTCGGCCACCTGCTTTGCCGCAGCCTCATCGGCGGCTTTCTTGGCTGCCGCTTCGTCCGCTGCCTGCTTCGCTGCAGCTTCCTCAGCCAGCCTTTGTGCCTCTGCCTCAGCCGCCTGCTTTGCCGCCGCCTCATCTGCCGCTTTTTGCGCCGCCGCTTCCTCGGCCAGCTTCTGCGCCGCTGCCGCATCTGCTGCCTGTTTCGCCGCAAGCTCATCCGCAGCCTTCTTGGCCGCCGCATCCGCCTCAGCCTTCTGCGCCGCCGTTTGCTGCGCTGCGGCTTCCTCAGCGGCTTTCTGTGCCGCAGCCGCGTCCGCTGCCTTCTGTGCTGCCGCCTGATCCGCCGCGAGTTTTGCCGCCGCCTCATCAGCGGCCTTTTGCGCGGCAGCATCCTCTGCCGCCTTCTGAGCTGCCGCAACCGCCTCGGCCTGCTTGGCCGCATCCTCTGCGGCTTTGGCATCCGCCGCAGCCTTAACAGCCGCCGCATCTTCGGCAGCCTTCGCCGCTGCGGCGTCCGCTGCCGCTTTCTCCTCCGCTGCCGCGCGTTCTGCGGCCTCAGCTTTCACCCGCGCATCGGCATCTGCCTGAGTCTCTCCGGCCACAGGCACCGCCTTGCCATCGAACATGCCGCCGAAATACGCGCCCGCTGCACCCCCGCCCAAAGCCAGCAACGCCACCACCGCGATCAAGCCACTTTTGCTGTTCTTCACCACCAGCGGCTCATCCGGCACCGGACGGACAGCCGCCGCCCCCGGTGCCCCAAACGGGCTGACATCTTCGCTTTCCGGGGCCTGCGTCACGGCCGCAATCACGGTTGCCGCAACCGGAGCAGAGGTTTTCACCACCACAGGAGCCACGGAAACTGGTTTTTCAACCTCAACCGAATCCGCCATCACAGGCGGCACCGACGCGGCCTTTGGTTCAGGAATAGGCAAAGCCCCGCCAATCACCGTCCGGTTTGGATCAGGCGCTTTCGGTACAGGCGGCGCGATTTGCGGCACCAGCGATGGATTATCCACCGCCGCCATCACCTTTGCCATGCTCTCAGGGCGCAACGCCGGATCAGGCTGCAACATCCAAGACAGCAGCGGCACCAGCCCTTCATCAACACCGCTTAAATCCGGCACGCCAGATCTTTTGCCCACAGCATCGACAATCGACGCCCCCATCGGCAGCACTTCGCCTTTGCTTGCCGCAGCCGTCACCAAAGCCAGCGAGTAAATGTCAGACCGCCCATCCACCACGCCGCCAAACGCCCCCAACTGCTCCGGCGACACCCAGTTGAACTTGCCCGCGAACTGGCCTTGCAACAAAGTCCCCGCCCCCAAAGCGGTGCTTTTTGCAATGCCAAAGTCGATCAGCTTGGCGTGCTCAACATGGCCGTCTTCCAAAATCACATTGTCCGGCGACAGATCGCGATGCACCACCCCGGCCCGATGCGCCTTGTCCAACCCCGAGGCGACACGTCGCAGCATCACCCGCACATCATCGACAGGCATCGGCCCTTGCTCAATGCGGTCCGACATCGCGGTGCCAGAGACAAACTCCATCACCATACAGGGCCGCCCGATGGTCGGGTCCACTGTAAACACATGATAGCGCACGATCGCTTCATGGCTTAACCGCGACAGCGTCGTGCTTTCCTTCTGGAACAAAGCCACGATCTTCGGATCATGCGCCAAACTCGGCAGCACAATCTTGATCGCCACAGGCTCGTCATTGTGGATATTCCGGCCCCGATACACCTCTCCCATGCCGCCCGAATTGATCAGCCGCTCAATCTCATACGTGCCCATAATCAAAGTGCCAGAGGACACCGTGGTCGCATGGTTCGGGCCTTTTTCTGGGCCGTTGTTTGAGGCGTCGGTCATTGCCACGCCCTCGCCGCGACTTTCACCACCACCACCGTCACATTGTCCCGCGCCCCGCGCTGCAAGGTCAGCTGCACCAAAGCATCGCAGGCGGCTTGCGGTGCAAACCGCGTCAAAGCCTCGGCCATCTCGTGATCTTCGACGTGTTCGGTCAGCCCATCCGAGCACAGCAAAAACACATCGCCATCGGCCAGCCCACCCGAACGCTCATCCGTCTGCGGCGTTGCGTGAACCCCAATCGCCCGCGTGATCACATTGCGGCGCGGCCAAGTCAGCGCTTGTTCCGCCGTAATCGCCCCGGTGCGCAACAGCTCATTCACCTCGGTATGATCGACCGTCACTTGGGTATATTGCCCCGCGCGCAGCAGATAAATCCGGCTGTCCCCCGACCACACACAAGCGAAATGCTGATCAAACGCCAGCAAGGCCACCAAAGTCGCCCCCACCGTCGCGCCATTCAGCAGCGCCGACTGATCCTGAATCAACTGATGCGCCCGCAAAAGCCGGTCCATAAACCGCGCTTGCAAATCCGGCGCAGAAACCGGGCGGCCCAAAGACCCCACACTTTCCACAATCGTTTTGCTCGCGAAATCGCCGGCATGATGGCCGCCCATGCCATCGGCCACCACCCAAACCCCAGCCTCTGGCAGCGTCAGAAAGCTATCCTCATTGTGATCGCGCACGCGGCCTGTGTCGGTCGCGGCCCCGGTCTCGAATTGAAATGGAGCCTCGATCATCGACCCACCCATTTAAAACAACCTTGCCCCCAGGGCTGAATATCCGGGGGCTGAAAACATTTGATCAGCTTAGGCGGAAACCTATGCAACTGCCTAGCCCCAACCTGCCTAAGCATTTTCGGCATACCCCCGCAAAAACCACGCAACCACATGACCTGATGGCAAACCCTCGCCCGCCCAGACTTGGCTATGGCCAAAGTCATCCCCCGCGATCCACCAATAACTGCGGTTGTGGCTGGCGCGATGATGGTCGGTGATCGCGATATCCTCCAACAACCCCACCACATCCGCACCGGGTCGCGCCGCCCAAAACTCCGGCGGGCCAGCTTGAATCGCGGCAGGGCAGGGCAGGGCGAAGCCGTTCAACTCGGCAGTCACCGCCGCCAGCATTTCCACCAGCTTTGCCTCCACGCCTACGTGCCAATCCTGCGCCGTATCAATCACCGGGCAAGGCGGGCAATCGGCGGCAAAGCCCGCGATCAGCAAAGGATAGCGCCGCCCGACCTTATCCGCACTTGTACCTAACACCCCCGCGCAAGCCTCACCCCAAACGCTCGGCCCAATCCAAAACCGCAAAGGCCGCGCCGATCCCCAAACGCCTTCCCAAGCCGAATCCAGCCCATGCCGCGCCTCGGCTAAGGCAGAATCCAGCCAGCCCTCCAGCCCAGCCTGCACTGGCAAGCCACCGCCGATGAAATCCCCCTTCGACGGATGTTTGCCATACAGCGCCAGCATCTGACCTAAAGACCTGTCGGGCAGCGGAACTCGCGCAGTTCCGCCATGTTGAACGGGTTCACCAGCGCATTCACCCGGATTTCATAGGTGATATTGCGCCCACCAATCACATAATCCACCTGCATCACATCGCCGATCTGCCGTGGATTGCCATCGCGCAGAAACTGCAAAAACGCCCACGGCCCCTGATAGACGATCTGGCTTTCGCGGTTGTTCATCTCTGGCAGCAGTTGCACCGAAGTATTCCCCGCACCCCCCGGCCAAGTCACCGTCACCGGCGTATTCCCCGCCTTGCGCATCTGGATCGGCTGATCATCAATCACCAAGATAGACTGCTTGATGCGGTCATGCGCCGTGATCTGGTTCACCGTCACATCCAGCTTGACGGTTGGGGATCTCCCCGGAAAGAACGCATCCCGAATTGCCGCTGCCTTCTGAAACTGCCGCAAACTTTGCAACGAAAGCTTCTTCGCCAGCGGGCTATCATCCCGCCACGTCCAATCCCCGGCGCCCATATTGGCGTGGATCGCCAGATTGGCATTGAAGAACCGATCCAACACACCGTCAGGTGCAAACAACTGCGCAAACTCCGACAAAGGCACCTGCCGCGCGGGGCTTTTGCTGAACGGATAGCGCCCGTCCACAATCCCCTCGCATACCGCCGTCACTTGCGAGGTCAAATCCGCATTGATCTGCGCCACCGCGGTCGAGGCCGCATCGCCTTCAAAATTATCCACCGCCTCATTCACCATCCGCGACAATTCCGGCGGCAAACGGCTGGCCGCCGTCTTCAACTGCCCAATCAGCGCCGGTATCTGCGCATTCGCCTCCGCCTGATTGAACCCCGCCGCAATCACCAAGCCCTGCTGGATCGCGCCCAACGAGTTCAACAACGCATCAATCGGCCGCGTCCCCGGCGTGCCCTCCAAAAGCGCGTGATACTCCGCAAACTGCGCCTCAATATCCGCCCCCGGCACAGTTGGCCCCGCCCCCGCAGCCGCCCCCGCGCGTTTCTGCGACTTGCCCGCGGCCAGAGCAATATCCAACCCAATCCGCTGCAAACCCGAGGTACGGCTGGCGATCATCTGCGTCACATCGCTGCCCGCCTGAGAAATCGCCCCCGCCACCGCATCCGCCTCCCCTGCCGCCTTATCTACAGCACCCTCCGGCACCAGCGGTTGAGTCAACTTCGTCTCTGCAGAAATCCCCTCCACCAGCTTCAAAATCGGAGAGGTGGTAGGCGAAGACGCCGCCGACAATGCCATATAAGCAGGCTTATCCGCCGCCATCGGTGCCAGCTTGATGTTGGACAGCACCGCATCCCAAGCCGCCAGATAATCTTCCCGATATCGCGCCAGCAACTGCGGCCCCAACCGCGACAACTGCTCATCCACCTTCGCAGCCGCCGCCTGTTCCCCCATAACCCATTGTTCAGTCTCAAGCTTATGCGCAACCGCCGCCAACTGCTCGAGGAAGAAATCGTTGAACCCGGCGTAGGTATAAAGCGCAGGCACCGTCAAAGCGCCAAGGTCAGACCCGTCCACCGTTTCAAACACCAGCCGCGCATCCGGCCCCGCGCGTTCCACCACGTTGAAATCCGGCAGACCCGACACTGGGGCGGTCGCCACGATCAACGAATAAGCCTGATCCGCCACCGACATCCGCGCCAAGATCACCTCGGCCTTAGCCACCAGATCGGCGTTCAACTCCACCGTTGGCGCGGTGGTATCGTCCAACTCCAGCATCGCCGCGAGGTGCTTATTCAGCATATCCCGCGCCGGTTCTTCATTGATGCCGGGGAACAAGACCTGCTCCCAATCATCATGGAACCACGTCTTCACCAGATCATCCTGCGGCGCGGGCGCAGCGCCACCGAGCAGCTTATACACCTTCAACGTCTCATAAATCGGGATCGGCTCATTCGCCAAAACGAATTGCTGCAACTGGCCTTCCACCCGCAGCACCAGCCGAGGCCGCAGCAATCGCTCCAACCCCTGCGCATAGGCATCCCGTGCCGCTTGCCGGATCGCCCCCTGCTGCGACAGCCCAAAGCCGCGCGTCCAATCGCCCTCTGGCTCCTCTGGCGATTCAAACCCCGATGGCATCGTGCGCAACAGCTTCAACTCATTGCTGATCCGCAGAAAATCGGTGTCCTTGACCTCAATCGCCTGCAAATCCTCGGTCGCCGCCAGCTCATAATCCGCCATCGCGGCTTGGGCCGAGGCCACCAACGTGCGGTTGTTCAGGTAACTATACCCCCAAGCCCCCAAGATGCCAGCCGAGGCCAACAGCATCGCCGCCGTCAGCCCGATCCGCAGCACAGACGCCCGCCGCACCGCTTTGCGATCATAGGAAACCCAGCCCTGTTCGCCGAAAATCACCTTGGTCAACAGGTCATGCAGGAAGTAACTCTTGCCCTTGCCCGAAAGCTGCGCCTGAACCCCCAGCGAGCGGCTCATCGCGCCCAAAACCTGATCAATCGGCGTGCCTTCTTGCGTGCCGGAGGTGAAATAGAACCCGCGCAAAATGGCGCTCGTCTTATACCGGGTCGGCTCGAACACTTGCCGCAGGAACGATTCCACCTCGTCCTTCAGCATTGCCATCTGGCCGGGAAGCCCGAAAATCGCGATCCGGTTCACGCCGTCGGGTTCCTCTGACAGCCGATCAATCACCTCATCCGACAGCCGCGCCACCAGCGCATCGAACTCGGTGCCAACCCGATCAAACGTCTGCTCTTTGCGGTTTTCGGTTTGGAACGTCGCCCCCCAAACCTTCTTCCGCCGCCCCGCCGCAAAGCTGCTGAAATACTCACGGAACCCGGCAATCAGATCGGCCTTGGTGAACATCACATAAACCGGGAAATCCACCTTCAACGTCTCGTGAATTTCCCCCAGCCGCGCCCTTATCGTCTCGGCATGGGCGGTGATCTTATCCGGCCCCGCATTCATCAGATCGGCCACCGAGATCGCCAAAATCACGCCATTGATCGGCTGCTTGGGGCGGTTTTTCTTCAGCAAATTCAGGAAGCTGGTCCAAGACGCCTTATCCGTGCCCTCGTCGCTATCCTGAGTCGTATAACGCCCCGCCGTGTCGATCATCACCGCGTCTTCGGCAAACCACCAATCACAGTATCTCGTGCCACCAAAGCCCTGCAAACCACCCTGCTGGCCCGACAGCGGAAACTTGATCTCGCTGTTCACCAGCGCCGTGGTCTTGCCAGATCCCGGCGGTCCGATGATCACATACCAAGGCATATCATAAAGATAAGTCTTTGAATTACCAGACTTCTTCAATGTCGACAAAGCCGCCGTCATCCGGCTGGCCAACTCGCGCCCATCGCCCGCAGGCGCATCAACGACAATCGCCTTTTCCAGCGCCGCACTGCCTTTGCGCCGCCTCAAAAACGCGATCAGCCCCCAGACCAGCAACACCAGCGCCAGCAAACCAATGATCAGCGCCCGCACCCAAACCGGATCAAACGGATGCGCTTCGCCAAATCCAATCAGCGGCCCTGCAAACCAGACCACGGCAGAAAACGCCAGAAACCCGATCAAAATCAGCGTCAACTTTAGCCATTTCATTGCAAAGTCTCTTCCCGCTTGATCATAATCTCAACCCGACGGTTCGCACTACGCCCGTCATCGGTGGCATTGTCGCCAATCGGCTCGGCCTCGCCCTTACCCTCAACCTCAAAGCGGGTGGGATCAGTCATGCCGACTGCCAGCACCTTTTGCACCGCCTCGGCGCGGGCCTGCGACAGATCATGGTTGTTCTTGAACCGCCCGCGCCCCGACATCGGTACGTTATCGGTATAGCCCCAGACATAAACCGGCCCCGGTTCCTTATCCAAAGCCGCCGTGATCCGTGCCGCCAAGTCATTGAATTCAGGTTTTGTTTCCGCCTTGCCACTGGCAAACAATGCCGCGTTGCTGACCCGGATAAAGATGAAATCACCCTTGATATCGACCGCCACCAAGCCGCTGGCAATGTCGTCTTTCATCTTCTGTTGCAGCCGATCCAACTGGCTGCTTTCCGTCACCGGAACAACCTCCAACGGCGTAAACGCCACCGCGCGCACCAGTGAAATCTTCGAGGTCGGTGTCAACGACAACAGCCGTTGCGACACCACTGACCCCTCCTGCGCGATCAGCGTCGAAAGCCCAAAGTAAGCCCCCATCAGCACCACTCCCAGCACCGACCCGATCACCCACAGCGGAGTCCCGCCAAACCGCCGCCGCCCGCCGACCATCACCGGCTGCCAGCGCGGAGAAATATCATCATCGGGCCGGTTCTGCACCCGGCGCAACGAGTCATAAATCATCCCCCGCACCCGCGCCAATTCCACCGCGCCATTCGGGGCAGACCGATACTGCCCCTCAAACCCAAGGCTCAGGCAAGTCATCGCCAATTCCAAAAGCTGGAAGTTTTGCGCCGGGGCCTGCAGTGCCTTTTCAACCTCTTGAAAGAACCCCACGCCCGAGGTCCGCCGATTGAAAAACCGAGCCACCATCGAGTATTGAATCCACAAATGCCGATCCGTGCCGGGGATGTTCTGCACGATATCATCCGCCGTGCCGCACAGCAGATACTTCGCCACCTGCGTCTGATGCGCGTCCACGCCGCCTTTCAGGCAGTTCTCTTCAAACCCCTCAATCTCGCGGGTGACGTATTCCATCAAAGGAACCGCCTCCATCTCAACCATCTGAGTCCGCAAGCGCCCGAACAAGATCAACAGGTTTGCCGCAGCCGCCAGCATCGGGCTTTTCGGGCCTCCCGCGCCCAGACCCTTGGCCACCAGCGCGCGCCGCAGGTCAATCTTCGGTCCGCTATTGGCGTAATTCGTCGGTTGCGCGGTTGAGGCATCCGGGAAAAACTGATCCGGCTGCGCAAATGCGCCCGCGACTGGCCGAGGAGCAGGTGCCAGCCCAAACGGCTGCCCGCCAAAGCCCGGAGAGTTCACCCCCGGATGCGTAGATGATGCGGGTGGGATCGGCGCAAACCCGCTCTGACCGCCACCAGCCGGAGCAGGCGCAGGCACGCCCCACGCATCCGCTTCGCCCGAAAATCCCGGCGACGCCGCCGGAGGCATCCCGCCCTGCGGTCCAAATCCCCCCGGCCCAAACGCTCCACCAGCCCTCGGCAAAGCCCCGCCGATCACCGTGCGTTCATTCGGGCTGACCTGCCGCTTCCCCCCCGGCATCGGGTTCACTCCGCCTGGCAGTGGCGAGGGCATCCCCATCCCGCCAATGACGGTCTTATCCTTGCCATCGCCGCTGCCGCTCATACCTTCGTCTCCACGATGGCCCACAACTCCATCTTCAGATCAGGCCAATCCCCGGCGAAATGCATCCCAATCGCGGGCGCAGTCGAGAATTCCCGCCAGAGCGGGGAGTTCTTCTCCAGAATGAAATACACATTGCGCGACACCGCCCGGATTTGCCGCGGCGGCGTCGGAATATGGATCAACTCGATACCCGGCAGGTTGTTGTTCACAATTTCCGACATCCGGGTATTTGGCCCAACCTTGCACAACAGCGGGAACTGTTGCTGCACCAAGGTCAACGCCCGCGAACTCTCCACCTCAACCACAAAAGTCGCATCGCGGAACAAGTTGCGATCCGGCACCTGCGCGAGGTAAGAATTCTGCCGCACCTGCACCAGATCCAACCGCGTCGCCCGACCCACATCGCGGCTCAGCAATCGCTGAATATCCCGCACCACAGGCTCGACCGAGCCTTTCAGGTCGGCATGGTCATAGGCGTCATAGGGCGGCGCCAGACGCTTATCCTGATCAAACGTCCACAACTCACCGGAAAACCGCAGCAGCTCCTCATATAGTCGCTCTGGATGCACATAGCGCGACTGCCGCAAATGCCGCAAAACGTTGATCTGGCGGTTCAGGCACAGCAACATGAAGTAATCCGTCGCCTGCAACCCGCCCGCCGCCGACGGGTCCGCCGCATAACGCGCCAGTGAATCCAGCTTCGTCTCCACCCAGCCAATCACCCGATCCAGCCAGCCCAAAGCCACGCCATGCGCCGAAATCGTCAACAGCGGCGGCGGAAACGCATCATCTAAAATCACCACATTGTCGCGCACTTCCACGATCCGCGCGATCTTGATGCATTGATACCCCGGCTTCGCGGTCGCCCGCACATCCAACTCCAGCCGGGGCGAGGCGACCTCTATCTGCTGCTCCAGCCGCAACGCCGATGCGCTATCCGCCACCGTCTCGGCCCCCAAAACATACCGCGACCCGGCCTCGGCCTCCATCGCCACTTCGCGCCCGTTCATCACCTGATCAGGCAGCGTCAGCCACACGCCCAAACCGTCCGACCCCGCAGGCACCTCAACCGCACGCGGCAAAGGCGAAATTCCCGGCGCTTCAAACGGCGTGCCATCCGGGAAAATCCCCACCACCGAGGCCAATTCGATCCGCCCCTGCTGCAACCGATCCCGATTGACCCGCATCTCCTCGATGCCCCAAGGATAGGGCGAAACATGCCGCACCCGCGCCTCGATCAGCTTTTCCACATAGCGATCACTTTGCTGCAAATGGTGCGGCTGCAAGAACAGCCCTTCCTTCCACGCAACCTTGCTATACCAAGACATGCAAACCTCAATCCAACGGGCCTTTAGGCCCACAATAGCGCTTCTAAATCTGCCACCTAGAAAAAACGACGGCGGCATAAAGGAAAAACCTGTGCCCAGTTTGCAGCGGCAACCGCGCCGGATCAAGCCTCAGATTGCCATTGTCATTTTCCCGCCTAAGCTGGTCGAAACCCCTGCCGGACTTCCCTTGAGCGAGTGACGCTGGTATACAACGGTATGCGAATGACTCTGACCGACATCTATCAAGCCGAAGTTACCGCAGGCCGCCTGCGCGCCGACCCCGCGCAACTGGCCCTGCTGCCGCAGTTGGAGGATTTGCGCCTTTGGCTAGAGGCCAACGCCACCCGCAAAGTCGGCCTGTTCGCGGGTCTGTTCGCCAAACCCGTGACCCCGCCAAAGGGCCTATACCTGTGGGGCGGCGTCGGTCGCGGCAAATCCATGTTGATGGATTTGTTCTACGCCAACCTTGCGATCCCGCAGAAACGCCGGGTGCATTTTCACGCCTTCATGCAGGAAATCCACCACGCCATGCACGAGGCCCGCAAAAGCGGTGTCGATGATGCCATCGCCCCCGTCGCCGATACCATCATCCGCGATGTCCGGCTGCTGGCATTTGATGAGATGCAGATCACCGACATCACCGATGCGATGATCGTTGGGCGCCTGTTTGAAAAACTGCTGGCGGCGGGCGTGGTCATCGTCACCACCTCAAACCGCCCGCCGGAAGACCTGTATAAAGACGGCCTCAGCCGCGCTTTGTTCCTGCCCTTCATCGCCATGCTGCGCGAACGGTTGGAAGTTGCCGAAATCGCCTCACCCAACGATTACCGCCAACACCGCCTGACCGGCGCGCAGGTGTATTTCCACCCCGCAGGCAAAGCCAAAGACGCCATCAACGCGATCTGGCGTGACCTGACCGGGAGCGCGTCCGGCGAACCTCTCCGCCTGCCCGTCAATGGCCGCGAAACCATCCTGCCGCGTTTTGCCAATGGCATAGGTCGCGCCAGTTTCTGGGAGCTCTGCGCCAAACCCCTCGGCCCCGCCGATTTCCTCGCCATCGCCAGCGCCGTCCGTGTGCTGATCCTTGAAGACATTCCACAACTGTCATCCAGCAATTACAACGAGGCGAAACGCTTCGTCATTCTGATTGACGCATTATACGAGGCGAAAACCAAACTGATCTGCTCGGCGGCCGATGAACCCGAGCGCCTGTATATCGAAGGCTCCGGCAGCTTTGAATTTGAACGCACCGCGAGCAGGTTGCGCGAAATGCAAGCCGCCGATTGGGGGCAATAACGCCAGCCGCTTGCGCGCTGGGCCGACCCACGCCGGGGGTTTCACACCCCCGGACCCCCGTGGGATATTTGCGCACAGAGGATGACCAATTTTAGATAAAGTTTAGAGTTTTTTGGGCTAACCTGACCGCCCGCCCCAGATTTCTACAATTTGATTAAAATTTGCTTTCACATTGGCTCAAATATTCCACGGGGGTCTGGGGGTGTGAAACCCCCGGTTCAACCGCAGGACCGGGCGAAACGTTAAAAATCCCTTAACACGCCTATGTCAACCCACTGACATAAAACAACAAAATTTGGTCCCGAGTTGGGACCATCAGCCAAAAGCCTGCCACAGCAGCCGCAGCGCCATCGCCGTCGAAGTCACCACCAGCAGCGGCTTGATCAATCGCGCCCCGATCCGCATCGCCAGCTTCGCCCCCAAAGCCGCCCCCGCCACCTGACCGCCAGCCATGGCCAAGCCCACGCCCCACCACATCGCCCCGCTCCACACGAACACCGCGAGAGAACCGATATTCGAGGCGAAGTTCAGCATCTTGGTATGGGCAGTGGCCTTCAACACGCCAAACCCCGCCAGCATCACAAAGGCCAGCATGAGGAAACTGCCCGTCCCCGGCCCGAAGAACCCATCATACGCGGCGATCAGCGGCACCGCCGTGAAGGTGAACACCGCAGGCTTGATCCGCTCCACCCGGTCCAGATCGGTCAGCCCCGGCTTGAACGCGAAGAACAGTGCCACCGCAACCAAGATCACCGGCATGATCACCCGCAACACCTCCGCCGGCATCAAATGCGCCACCAGCGCGCCCATTCCCCCCGCAAAAGCCGCGGCCGCCGCCATCCCCAACTGTTCCAGCGGCCTCACATGCCCCGCCCGCGCATAGGCCAGCGCCGCCGTGCCTGCCCCGAAACTGCCTTGAAGTTTATTGGTGGCAAGCGCCTCAATCGGTGAGGCCCCCGCCAGCAGCAGGGCAGGGACCGAGATCAACCCACCCCCGCCCGCAATCGCATCGACAAAACCTGCAACGAAGGCGGCACAGATCAGCAGCAGCGTCAGATGGGTGGCGATTTCAAACATCACAGGCCCCGCTTACAAATCAAACCGGCGGCTGACCCGCCCGACTTTGCGGCCATCGGCCAGCGCCCAATCTGGGTTGCTGGCATAATCCAGAAACCCGCGTCGGGCGTAATAAGCAAGGCCCGGCACGTTATCGGCGCGAATAGAGGCGTTCAGCACCTGCACCCCCGCCGCCCGCGCCGCAGTCAGGCTGGCCGCAAACAACGCCGCCCCAATGCCGCGGGCTTGCAGACCCGGCTGCACGAACGTGCCGATATCTGCCCAACCTTCCGGCAATCCCGGCGAGCGACCCACAACCTGAAAACCCAGCACTTGACCATCGTCCTCGGCCAACTGACATGCAATCACTTGCAGTCCAGTAACGTAGCTGTCCAGCACGGCGTCAGTCGTACGCGGCCGTTCATAGGCGGTGGTGCCGCCGATCTGAATAATCTCATTCTGAAGCGCGGTCATCGCGGCGGCATCTTGCGGGGTAGCAGAGCGGACAATCACAGAACGAACTCCTCGCGGGCATAGCCCTGCATATACAAAAGCGCCGTCAGATCACCGTGGTTCACCCGCAGATCGCACTGCGCGGCAACGCTTGGCTTCGCGTGCAAAGCCACCCCAGCCCCGGCCAGCCCCAGCATCCCCAGATCATTTGCGCCATCGCCCACCGCCATCGCCTCGGCCACCGCAATCCCCAATCGTGCCGAAATCTCCTCCAGCGCTGTGACCTTCGCTGCCCGCCCCAAGATCGGATCGGCGACCTTGCCCGTCAAAACCCCACCCTCAACCAGCAACGTATTCGCCCGGTTCTCATCGAACCCCAACCGCGCCGCAATCGCTTCGGTAAAGGCGGTGAACCCGCCCGACACCAGCGCCGTATAAGCCCCTTGCGCCTTCATCGTTGCCAGCAAAACCGCGCCTCCCGGCATCAGCGTAATCCGGTCGCGGATCACCTGCGCGATCACGCTTTCCGGCAGCCCCTTCAACAAACCCACCCGCTCACGCAGAGCATCCTCAAAATCCAACTCACCATTCATAGCGCGCGCGGTGATCCCGGCGACATGTGCGCCCACACCGGCCTCATCCGCCAATTCATCAATGCATTCCTGCTCGATCATCGTACTGTCCATATCGGCGATCAGCAGTTTTTTCCGCCGCCCTTCCGCCCGTTGCACCACCAGATCAACGCCGATCCCCTGCAAACCCTGCCACACATCCCAACGGTTCGCAGGCATCTCATGCAGAGAAAATTCCGCCGCCACACCCGGATCAAGCCAGATCGCATCGCCACCACCCCAGGCATTGCGCAACGACTCAACCGTCACGCGGTCCAGCATGGGTCGATTGGGATTGGTCAGCAAAGTGGCTACAAACATGATGTTTCCGATAGTGGAGTTCTGTGTCGGTTTTTGCAGATGATGCGCCGGAATAGCGCGATTATTTGGCTTGCGCCACCCCGGCGCGGGCAATATGCACGGCGGCGGGACACCCTTCCCCAACGAAGGGCTTATATCTGCGAGGATACCATGGCTGATCTACCCGCCCCGGCTGCGCGCCCTGCAAACCCGCGCTTTTCTTCTGGCCCTTGCGCCAAAATCCCCGGTTACACCCTTGATATGCTTGGTGATGCGCCCTTGGGCCGCTCGCACCGTGCCTCTGTTGGCAAGGCCAAGCTGAAACAGGCGATTGACCTGACCCGTGAGATTCTGAACGTTCCCGCCGATTACCGCATCGGCATCGTCCCCGGTTCTGACACAGGCGCTGTCGAGATGGCGATGTGGTCGCTGTTGGGGGCCCGCCCGGTTGAAATGCTGGCTTGGGAGAGCTTTGGCGAGGGCTGGATCACTGATGTGGTCAAACAGCTGAAACTGGATGCGTCGGTCAAAATCGCGCCTTATGGCCAGATCGTTGACTTTGCGACCGTCGATTTCAATTCCGACGTGGTATTCACTTGGAACGGCACCACCTCTGGCTGCCGCCTGCCCAATGCCGATGCGATCCCCGCAGATCGTCGAGGCCTGACCATCTGCGACGCCACCTCTGCCGCTTTCGCGATGGATATCGACTGGGCGAAGCTGGATGTGACGACCTTTAGCTGGCAGAAAGTGCTGGGCGGCGAAGGCGCGCATGGCATGATCATCCTGTCGCCCCGCGCGGTTGAGCGGCTGGAAAGCTACACCCCGGCATGGCCTTTGCCGAAGATTTTCCGCATGACCAGCAAGGGCAAAGTCATCGAAGGTATTTTTGTGGGTGAGACGATCAACACCCCTTCGATGCTGGCGGTGGAAGATTACCTCGTGTCGCTCAAATGGGCGCAATCGGTGGGCGGGCTTGCCGGGCTGGTGGGTCGGGCGAAAGCCAACGCCAAAGTGGTCTGGGACTTCTGCGCGGCCAATCCGTGGCTGCAAAACCTCGCCGTAACTCCGGCGATTGCATCCACGACCAGCGTCTGTCTGAAGTTCAACGACCCGCGTATCAAGGATGGTGAGGCGTTCGCCAAAGCGGTCGCCAAGCGGTTAGAACAGGCCAAGGTCGCCTACGACATTGGCGCTTACCGTGATGCACCGGCCGGCCTGCGGATCTGGTGCGGTTCTACTGTGGAAACCGCCGATGTCGCGGCGCTGATGCCGTGGCTCGCCCATGCCTTCCACGCGGAAATCGCTGCCCAAGCTTAAAGCGCGGTGGGGGCATTCCCCCACCCCATCCCCTCATTTCATAGGAGTCCTCCATGGCCCCCCGCGTTCTCGTATCCGACGAACTCTCTGAAACCGCTGTTCAAATCTTCCGCGACCGTGGCGTCGAGGTGGATTACATGCCCAAGTTGGGCAAAGACAAAGACGCGCTTGCCGCGATCATCGACCAATACGATGGCCTTGCCATCCGCTCGGCCACCAAAGCCACAGAGAAATTGCTCGCCGCAGCGACCCGGCTGAAAGTGATTGGCCGCGCGGGTATCGGTGTCGATAACGTCGACATCCCCGCCGCGTCGAAAAAGGGCGTGATCGTGATGAACACGCCGTTCGGCAACTCGATCACCACCGCCGAACATGCCATCGCGATGATGTTCGCTGTCGCCCGCCAACTGCCCGAAGCCAACGCATCGACCCAAGCCGGCAAGTGGGAGAAATCCCGCTTCATGGGCGTTGAATTGTTCAACAAAACCCTCGGCGTGATCGGGGCTGGCAACATCGGCGGCATCGTTTGCAACCGCGCCGTTGGCCTGCATATGAAGGTCGTGGCCTACGATCCCTTCCTGTCGGACGAACGCGCCAAAACTTTGGGCGTGACCAAGGTCGAACTTGATGAACTGCTGCACCGCGCTGATTTCATCACCCTGCATGTGCCGCTGACCGACAAAACCCGCAACATCCTGTCGGCGGAAAATCTGGCGAAAACCAAGAAGGGCGTGCGCATCATCAACTGCGCCCGTGGTGGTCTGATCGACGAAGCAGCCCTCGTCGATGCGCTGAAATCCGGCCAAGTCGCAGGCGCCGCGCTGGATGTGTTCGAGGTCGAACCCGCCACCGAAAGTCCGCTGTTCAACATGCCCAACGTCGTTTGCACCCCGCATTTGGGCGCATCAACCACCGAAGCACAAGAAAATGTCGCGCTACAAGTGGCTGAACAAATGTCAGATTACCTACTGACCGGTGCTGTTTCCAACGCGCTGAACATGCCCAACGTGACGGCAGAAGAAGCCGCCGTGATGGGGCCATGGATCAAACTCGCCAGCCATCTGGGTGCTTTTATCGGCCAGATGACCGAGGAGCCGATCAAAGCCATCAACATTCTTTATGATGGCACGGTTGCCGGGATGAACCTTGCCGCCCTCAATTCCGCCGTCATCGCAGGCGTGCTGAAAACTCAAAACCCCGATGTGAACCTTGTCTCGGCCCCGATCGTGGCGAAGGACAAAGGCATCCAGATCTCGACCACCCGCCAAGACAAAACCGGCACCTTTGACGCCTATATCAAAGTCACCATGGTCACGGAAAAGCGCGAACGCTCGGTCGCGGGCACCTGTTTCAGCGACGGCAAGCCGCGCTTCATTCAGATCAAAGGCATCAACATCGACGCCGAAATCGGTGAGCATATGCTGTATACCACCAACGAGGATGTACCCGGCATCATCGGGCTTCTGGGCATGACGATGTCGAAAAATAACGTCAACATCGCCAACTTTACCTTGGGTCGTGAAGGCGTTGGCAAACAAGCCATCGCTATCCTGTATCTCGACCAAGCCATCGACCCGAAAGTGCTGGAAACCCTTGAATCCACCGGCATGTTCCAATCGGTGAAAGCGCTGCAATTTGAAGTGGCGTAACCACTTGCGCTTTCATCTGGGCAGAAATATCCAACGGGGGGTCCGGGGGGCGTGAAGCCCCCCGGCCTTTGCATTCAGAGGCGCGCATGAGAACCTATGCCATCGGCGACATTCACGGCCATATCGAACTGCTTCTCGAAGTCCATGCCTGGATTGCCGCCGATCAGACCAAATATGGACCCGCGCCGATTGTGCATGTTGGCGATCTGGTCGACCGTGGCCCCGATTGTCGTGGTGTGGTGGAATATTTGCGTGCAGGTATTGCGGCTGGCCAAGACTGGATCGTGCTGAAAGGCAATCATGACCGGATGTTCACAAACTACATTGCCGACATCGCCTACCACGACCCCTGCCTGCGCCCAGACTATGGCTATCTGCACCCCAAGATCGGCGGCGCTGCAACCCTCGCCTCTTATGGTGTGAAAAACGCCGCTGACCGCCCGCTTGCCAAGGTCCATGCCGAGGCCGTCGCTGCTATCCCGCAAGCGCATCTCGATTTCTTGAATTCCCGCCCCAGCTATTTTCAGCGCGGCGAGGTGATCTATGTCCACGCAGGCCTTCGCCCCGGCATCCGCATCGCCAGCCAGACCGAGGATGATCTGGTCTGGATACGCAAAGGCTGGCTGGAAGACACCTCCGACCATGGCGCGCTGATCGTGCATGGTCACACCGCCTTGGATGCCCCCACCCATTACGGCAATCGGGTCAATATCGACTCTAGCGCTGCATACGGCGGGCCTTTGTCGGTTGTGGTTCTGGAAGGCCGCGAAGTGTTTCGTCTACTTGGGCCGTGGCGCGAACCTCTGCTACCCGCGTAAGGTTTAGCTGCCGTCGCGCGCCAAGGCCATGGCCTCCGACAACACAGGCGTATCGCCGATATGATTGGCCAAAATCAATACCAGCCGCG
Organism: Pseudomonadota bacterium; assembly: GCA_040387915.1. GTDB lineage: Bacteria > Pseudomonadota > Alphaproteobacteria > Rhodobacterales > Rhodobacteraceae > Cypionkella. Next base: position 231,349 of record JAZKCV010000001.1, on the reverse strand, counting down.
CATTCAGCGCGTGACTTTCCGCCAAACTCAACCCGTGGTGGGTCGCCAGCAGGTTGGCATAAAAACCATCGGCATCGGCTATATTATTTTTGGTATTCAATGGCATATCAACTTCCCCAACTCTGTGCCAAAGCCGTCTGTATTTCGGCAGCCGAGGCTGAAAGCCAGCGCGCCGCCACCACCTGATCAGGCCGTATCAAGTAAATCGCTTGGCGTGCATCGCCCAGATAGCGCCTGCAGACGGCTTCATTCAGCGCAGGTTTTACCACGCGCAAACCAACCTCAGCCGCATCACAGCCCAAGGCCAACAGCACAAAATCGCCCCCCAAAGCCTCGGTCATCCAGCCCGTTTCCAGCGGTGCATCCGGTGCCACAGCCCCCGGCCGCGCAGCCTGCGGCAGATCAGCATCAGGTGCGTCCAAAGGATAAACGCAGGGCTTGGATAACCGCCCGGAATTGACCATCGGCCGCGCAAAATCCGTCCGCCCGGCCAGATGCAAAACAGCGTCGCGGAACAGTCTTTCTACCCCGTCTGCCGGCGACATGAACCGGGTTGAGCGGCTGGAATTCAGCAGATTCTCATCCGCGCCAAAGCAACGCTCGCGGTCATATCCCTGCAAAGTTTCGACGGTTGCGACACCTTTAATCACCGCCGCCAACCGCCATCCAAGCGCATCCACATCGCCCAACCCGCCATTTCCGCCGCGCGCGCCAAAGGGCGAAACCACATGCGCGCTATCGCCGACGAACAGAATTCTATTGTAAACAAAACTTCGTAAACGTCGGCACTGGAAGGTGTAAACGCTTACCCAATCCAGCTTGAAGTCAGAATGCCCCACCACTTTCTCGATGCGCGGGATGACGTTCTCTGGCCGCTTCTCGATTTCTGGGTCAGTGCCCCAGCCAAGCTGAAGATCTATTCGGTAAATGTTATCCGGCTGTTTGTGCAACAGCGCCGACTGGCCGGAGTGGAACGTCGGCTCAAACCAAAACCACCGTTCTGAGGCAAAATCGCCCTGCATTTCGATGTCGGCAATCAGAAAGCGTTCCTCAAACAACTCGCCATCAAATTCCAATCCCATCATCTCACGGATAGGGCTGCGCGCCCCGTCGCAAGCAATCACCCAATCGGCCTCTAGACCGTAGCGACCATCTGGGGTGTCCACCGTGATAGAAGCGAACTCACTGTGCTGATCCACTGAAATCACACGATTTTTCCAGCGCAGATCAATGTTTAGTTCCTGCGCCCTTTCAGCCAGATACTGCTCAACAAAATACTGCTGCAAATTAACAAAAGCAGGCATTTTATGCCCGTCTTCGGGCAACAGATCAAAGTTAAAAACCTCTGTGTCGCGATGAAATGTGCGGCCTACTTTCCACGTCACACCTTTTGTGACTGCACGTTCACCTACGCCCAACCGATCGAGAATCTCTAGTGACCGTTTGCTCCAGCAGATCGCGCGCGATCCCACGGACACCACATTATTATCGTCCAGAACGGTGGCCTGAACACCGTGATTGGCCAGTTCAATCGCCATCGCCAACCCAATCGGGCCCGCGCCGATGATGATCACCTTATGGCGCGGTTCGGGTGTTGTCAGGCCGATAGGCTTAACATAATCAAAGGGTTGATACGCATAAGTCATTGCATCACCCCTGCAACTCTGCCCACATCTGCCGATCCCGCTCTGCCGTCCAAACCCGCGGTGTCTCAATTCCACGCGCTTCATCATAGGCACGGGTAACGTTAAACGGCAGACAGTGTTCATAGATCGCAAAGTTTGCGAACTTAGAGTCACATTCAGTCCGCACCGCATCCCAGGCTTGCTTCAAATTGCCGCCACGTGCCGCAACTTTCGCGGCAGGACGATAGGTGCTTTGCACAAAGTCGGCGGTCGAAGCGATGGCCTTGCCCACCATCTCGCGCCCGATCAACGCATCGCCCCGCCCCGGCGCAATCGCCACCGGATCAAATGCGGCGATATTGGCCAAAGTGTCGGGCCAATCGGCAAAATGCCCGTCACCGCAGTAACAGGCCGAGTGATATTCGACGATATCGCCGGTGAACATCACCTCGGAATCCGGCACCCAAACCACAGCGTCCCCCGCCGTATGCGCACGGCCGAGATGCATGATATCGACCCGGCGTTTGCCCAAGTATACCGTCATCTGATCGCTGAATGTTGTCGTCGGCAGCGTCAATCCCGGGATTTCTTCGTGGCCCTGAAACAGCCGGGGAAAGCGGCCGAATTCGCTGTCCCAGTCTTCTTGCCCACGCTCCATCACCATGCCGCGCGCCGCGTCTGACATGATGATTTCCCTTGCACCGTAAGCACTTGCACCAAGCACACGCACGGCGTGGTAATGTGTCAGCACCAGATGGCTGATCGGTTTATCGGTGACTTGGCGGATACAGTCGACCACTTTTCGCGCCAGTCGTGGCGTCGCTTGTGCCTCGATCACCATCACAGACTCGTCGCCAATGATTACGCCGGAATTCGGATCCCCCTCGGCTGTGAACGCGTAAATCCCATCCCCGATTTCCACAAACGAGGTTTGCTTTTCGGTCAGATCGCCCTGTGATGCAAACGCCTTGGCCATTCAATTCTTCCTTGCATAGGGGTCTACGAGCGCCGGGATCACCTTGCCCGAACACGCGCCAAACCCGATCCGATATCCGTCGCCCAATGCTGCTCCGCGTAGCGTCAAAGTGTCGTTGTCTTCGATAAAACTGCGCACCCCAGCGTTGATCGCGAAAGGCTCTTTGCCGCCCCAAGACAGTTCCAGCAGGCTGCCACGGCTGTCTTTTGTGGCCCCTGAAATCGTGCCGGATCCCAGCAGGTCACCGATGTTCATCGCGCAACCTGAGGTGGTGTGATGTGCCAGTTGTTGCGGCGCAGAGTAATACATTTCCGCATAGTTGGTGCGGCTGATTATGGTTTCTGAACCGCCCTCAGGCGTCAAGCTAACCTCAAGCGCAACGTTGTAAAGCATCGGTCCCGGCTCGACCAAATGTGGCAAAAGCGGCACGTCGCGGGGGGGCGTTGCGGTGCGGAACGGCTGCAAAGCCGCCTTCATCACGATCCATGGGCTAAGACTGGTGGCGGTGGCTTTGGCTTGAAATGGCCCAAGTGGTTGATACTCCCACGCCTGAATATCCCTTGCAGACCAGTCATTTAGCAACACATATCCGAAGATCATTGCATCAGCTTCGGCCACCGTCACGGGTTGACCATGCGAAGACGGCTGTCCAACAAGCGCGCCGATTTCCAATTCAATATCAAACCGCCGCGATGGTGCGAAGATTGGAGCTTCAAACTCTGGCCCCTTCAACTGCCCCCACGGCCTGCGCACATCCGTGCCAGACACCACCACCGACGAGGCTCGGCCATTATAACCGATTGGCATATGCAGCCAATTTGGTGGCAACGCGTTTTCTACACCGCGGAACATGGTGCCGACATTGGTGGCGTGGTGGCGACCGGCGTAGAAATCGGTGTATTCGGCGACGATAAACGGTAGGTGAAGGCACGCATCAATCATCGGCACCAGATGATCTTCGACCACCCAACGCTTGCTTGCACCTTCAGCCAGCATTGCGGTGACTTGCCCGCGAAAATCGGCCCAAACTACTGGCCCAGCTTCCATAAATTCGTTCCAGAACGGCACGTCAAACAGCGGTTGATCCGCCAGTTTCAGCAGGCCTTCGGCTTCCAATGCCGTCACGTCCAGAATGAAATCGCCAATCGCCACGCCGCAGCGCCCCGGCGCGTCCCCAACCGAAAACACGCCGCATGGCAAGTTGTTCAAGGGAAAATCACTAGCGGCAGAGTTCGCGCTTTCCACCCAAGATTTCAGCAGTTTCATCGCGCGTTCTCCGATGCGTTTGATCCAAAGCCCAGCGATGCGGGCAAGCGGGCAGGGCTGTCAAGGGCGCAGAATTTTCCTGCCAGTGAAATCCACGCGGTCATTTCACCCCCGGTGTGCCGTCGAATTTCTTCTCAAGCGACTCCCAGCAGTCGATGTAATCATCCTGTAACGGGGCTTCCTTGGCGGCAAACGCCGTCAGGTGCTGCGGGAAGCGGGTTTCAAACATGAAAGACATGGTTTCTTCCAGCTTTTCGGCCTTCAGCACCGCGTTCGATGCGCCTTCAAATGCCTGCTTGTCCGGGCCATGCGGCAACATCATGTTGTGCAGGCTCATCCCCCCCGGCACAAAACCTTTGGGTTTTGCGTCGTATATGCCATAGATATTGCCCATCAATTCCGACATGATATTCTTGTGATACCATGGCGGGCGGAAGGTGTTTTCGGCCACCATCCAACGCTCGCGGAACAGCACGAAATCAATGTTTGCGGTGCCCTCAACCCCGGAAGGCGCGGTCAGAACTGTGAAAATCGACGGGTCTGGATGATCGAATAGAATAGCCCCAACCGGGCAATAGGTCCGCAGATCGTATTTCACCGGAGCATAATTGCCATGCCATGCCACCACATCCAGCGGGCTGTGGCCGATGGGGGTGCGATGGAATTGGCCGCACCATTTCACCACGACGGATGAAGGCACTTCGCGGTCTTCAAATGCCGCCACCGGAGTTTTGAAATCGCGCGGATTGGCCATGCAATTCGCACCAATCGGGCCGCGCCCCGGCAATGTGAACTTTTGTCCGTAATTCTCGCAGACAAATCCACGGGCGGGGCCTTCCAGCACCTCGACCCGATACACCAGCCCGCGCGGGATCACGGCTATCTCTTGCGGTTCCAGATCAATCACGCCCAATTCCGTGCAAAACCGCAGGCGGCCTTGCTGCGGCACCACCAGAATTTCACTATCAGCGCTGTAAAAATACTCATCCTGCATCGACTGCGTGACGAGATAAATATGACTCGCCATGCCCACCTGCGTGTTCACATCGCCCGCTGTGGTCATCGTGCGCATGCCGGTAATCCACGTCAGCGCAGCATCTGAATGCGGCACCGGATCCCAGCGGTATTGGCCCAAAGAGATTACATCGGGGTCGATATGCGGTGCGGATTTCCAATAGGGAACGTCAATCCTTTCAAAGCGATGCGTGTGTTTGACCGAGGGACGGATGCGGTAGCACCATGTGCGTTCGTTCTGGTGGCTGGGGGCGGTAAAGGCGGTGCCGGAAAGCTGTTCACCGTAAAGCCCATAGGCACATTTCTGAGGGCTATTCATGCCTTGCGGCAAGGCCCCCGGCAGCGCTTCGGTTTCAAAGTCGTTGCCGAAGCCGGGCATATAATGCGCGTGGGTGCCAATAGCAGTTGAGGCGCGGGTCATGCCGGGGGGCAGGTTTTGGGTGTTCATAGCGGCCTCACCATACGGAATCGAGTTGAACCTATGGCTCGAAAATATCGTTGCAAGTGCAACGATGTCAATAGCGATATGTGAGGCCAGATAAATCCACGCGCGAAGTTAGCGGTTCATAGATCGCAGACTGGCCAAAGCACCCATAGCCAGCAGGCCCGTCACACAGCCGATCACCCAGAAAAACCCGCGCTGGCCCATCGACTCTAGAAACGGCGACATCAGCAGCGGCGCGATCACACCGCCAACCAAGCCCGCCCCAATAATGGTCGGGGCGACGCGGGAATTGTCGCCCATCTTGCGGGTGGCGGTGACGTATTCGGTGGGAAAGAACATGCCTGCGCAGAACCCCAAAGCCACAAAACCCGCTCCGGGTAACCATAAAGCTGCGATAAGGGCCGAGGCGCAAGCGCCTATCAAGGCCAAGGTGAAGAGGGTAAAAGAGGGAAGCCATCCCGCCACGACCATTAAACAGAGCCGCGCTGCAAGGAAGGCGAAGAAAAACGCTGACAAAAGCTGTGCCGCCAAAGTCTCGGACAGCCCCGCATTGATCAAAGCGGTGGGGCCAAGTCCGGTCAGGCAAGCCTCAACGCTGATCGCAACCGCGCCAAACACCAGGATCGGCAGGTTCAGCCGGAACGGCGCGCTCGAAGCATTCGCCACCACTGTCGCATCCCGCCCCGCAGGCCCGGCGCAGGCAGTGATCACCACGCCGATCACTGCACAAATGGTAAAGCTGAGCACCGCGTCATTGCCCAAAGCCACGAACACCAAGGGCGCACCGATGGCTCCGATGCCGAATGTGGCATTCAGCAAGCTGAGCATTGCAGGTCCACGGGCACCAAATGCCCGCAGCATCCGCGGGTTGAACACGACCGTCGCACAGCCATATCCCGCGCCAAATAGCACCGCCCCCAGCAGGGTCAGAACCCAACTGAACCCCAGTGCCATCAGCCCGACCCCAATCGTCATCGCTGCCACCACCAGCCTGGGTGTCGCGCGCGAGCCGATGAAAAACATCGCCCCCACCCCAAGCGAACAACCAATCCAATGCGCCGAAATCAACAGCCCCGCCGTGCCAATATGAATGTCAAAACTGCGCGCAAACACTGGCAGCGCTGGCCCATACAGCGCCGTGCCCGCGCCCATCAGAATGAAGGTTGTGATGCTGATCACCAGCAACGCCACATTGGTTTTGATCAGGTCGCGCAAGGGGATCTCCGGGATTGCCGCGCATGGTGTCCTCTGCCCGCACGGCACTGTCAACCGCGACCGCTTGCGAAACCTGCCATCAACAGGCAGGCTTAGGCAAAACATGAGGTCAGATGATGAGTTTCGATCTTTCCGCCTTTCTGCCGTACCAACTCGCCGTTGCCGCCGCCCGGATTTCCAAGGGTTTTGCCGAGCTGTATCGCGCCGAATTTGGCCTGACGATCCCCGAATGGCGGGTGCTGGCGCATCTGGCACAGGTGGATCAGGTGTCTGTGCGAGAGATCCAAGCGCGGGTCGATATGGACAAATCCAAGGTCAGCCGTGCCGCAGCCCGGCTCGAGGCGTCGGGCCTGATCGAAAAGCGCGAGAACCTTGAAGATCGCCGCTTGCTGGATATGCGCCTGACCGCAAAGGGCCGCGATCTGATCGCCCGCATCGTGCCGATTGCCGACGCCTACCAATCGCAAATCCTGACCCAAATTGGCGCGGATGCCCCCGCGTTTCGTGCCGCGTTGCTGAGCCTGCTGGAGGAAAAATGATCACCCTATACGACTATTGGCGCTCGTCCGCCGCCTACCGGGTGCGGATGGCGCTGAACCTTTTGAACCTGCCTTACGAAAGCCACCCGGTTGATCTGGTTAAGGGCGAACACCGGGGCGCAGATAATGTCGCGCGCAACCCGCAAGGCCTTGTGCCGACGCTGGATATTGACGGCCTGCGGTTGACACAGTCGCTTGCGATCATTGAATATCTTGATGAAACCTGTGGCGGCCTGCTGCCCAAAGACCTCGCCGCCCGCGCCCACGTCCGTGCTTTGTCCTATGCCATCGCGATGGAAATCGCCCCGGTCTGCAACCTCACCGTCCGCGATCATGTCGGCAACATGGGGGTGATGACCAGCGAGGCATGGGCGCATCACTACATCACCAAGGGTCTGGCCGCGTTTGAGGCCATGCTCACCCCCACAGGCCGCTATTGCCACGGCGATACGGTGACGATGGCCGACCTCTGCCTGATCCCGCAATTCTACAACGCCGAGCGTGTCGGAGTTGACGTGACGTTGTTGCCGCAAACGATGCAAATCGTGGCAAACCTGCGCGAAATACCCGCCATCGCCGCCGCCCACCCGGATCGCGTCAAACCCTGAAGGCCCCCCATGACCGACATCTTCATCCTTTCGACCGCGCGCACCCCCATCGGCAGCTTTGGCGGCGCGCTTTCCGCCACCCCGCCGATCGAACTTGCCACTCATGTCGCAAAAGCCGCCATCACGCGGGCTAACATCGACCCCGCAGCAGTCGGCACAGTGGTGTTTGGCCATGTCATCAACACGGAACCCCGCGATATGTATCTCGCCCGCGTCGCCGCAATGCAGGCCGGGGTGCCCAAAACCACACCCGCGATGAACATCAATCGCCTCTGTGGCTCGGGCGCGCAGGCCGTGGTTTCAGCGATGCAAATGCTGCTGCTGGGTGATGCCGAAATCGCCCTCGCAGGCGGTGCGGAATCGATGAGCCGCGCGCCCTATGCCGTCCAGTCTGCCCGCTTTGGCCAAAAGATGGGCGACACCAAGCTGATTGACATGATGACAGGGGCGCTGACCTGCCCGTTTGGCACCGGACACATGGGCATCACCGCCGAGAATGTCGCCACGCAATATGGCCTAACCCGCGAAGCCCAAGACGCCTTCGCCCTGCAATCCCAAACCCGCGCTGCCCAAGCCATTGCCGAAGGTCGCTTCGCCGAGCAAATCGCGCCGATTGAACTGACGGGTCGCAAAGGCCACACGGTCTTTGCGCGGGATGAACACCCCAAAGTCACCACGCTGGACGCGCTTGCGGGTCTGCGTCCGGCTTTCGCCAAAGACGGCAGCGTCACGGCGGGCAATGCCTCGGGTATCAACGACGGTGCGGCAGCGGTGATCCTGTCGCGCGGCAATCCCGGCCACGCCCGCGCCCGCATCATGGGCTATGCCGTGGCGGGGGTAGACCCCAAGGTGATGGGCCTTGGCCCGATCCCCGCCGTGCAGGCGCTTTGCGCCAAGCTGGGGATCAAACCCGACAGCTTTGATGTGGTGGAATCGAACGAAGCTTTTGCCGCCCAAGCCATGGCCGTGACCCAGGCCCTTGGCCTTGATCCCGTCCGCGTCAACCCCAACGGTGGGGCGATTGCCTTGGGTCATCCGGTGGGGGCGACCGGGGTGATTTTGATCGCCAAAGCGCTGGCAGAACTGGAACGTTCGGGCGGCAAAACTGCGCTGATCACCATGTGTATAGGCGGCGGTCAGGGCATCGCTTTGGCGATAGAGAGGGCGTGATCAGCGCAAACGCACCTTTGCGCGGGCCGATCTGCCCTGCGCGTCAATCACCGAAAGCGTGATAAAGCCGCGCCCCAACTGGCCCAACATCACCTCTTTTGACCCCAGAGAGATCGCCACAGGCACCCCATTCGCCAGCCAAGTATAGGGCGCTTTGCCGCCCGAAACCCGCACCAATAACCCCTCCGGCAGCATCTCAACTTCCGCGCCATCGGGGGGGAAAGCCACCGCTGGCGCGTCTTTATCCGGCTGAAACGCCGCATTCCGGTTGCGGAACTTTTGCAGCGGCAGCGGCAATTCTGCATTTGAAACCAAAAGTGTAGCAGGCGGCGCCTCTGGCTGTGGGTCCAAATTTCGCTTTAGCCGCGCAAAGGCCTGAAACAAAACCGGCGCCGCTAAATCTGCCCCAAACGCCCCCGGAACAGGCGTGCCATCTGGCCGCCCCATCCACACGCCAATCACATCGCGGCCATCAAACCCAATCGCCCAAGCATCGCGGTGCCCGTAGCTGGTCCCGGTCTTGTATGCCAGCCGATTTTCCGGCGCTCCGGGTGGTGGCGCAAGACCCGCCAGAATATCCCCAACCTGCCATGCTGATGAGGCTGACAAAACCCGCCGCCCTTCCTCGCGTTGCCCCTTCATCTGGTGGATCAGCGGCAGCGATACGCCACCCCTAGCGATAGCCGCATAAAGTTGCACCATATCCTCAAGGGAAACCCCAATCCCCCCCAAAGCAATCGCCAACCCCGGCTGTCCGCCCGGCAGATCATATTTGACGCCAGCTTTGTCGAGCGTTGCCAACAGCTTAGCAGGCCCCAACGCATCCGTCAGCGCGACCACGGGGATATTCAGCGATTCCTGCAAAGCCTCTCTGATCCGAATAGTCCCGCGAAATTGCCGATCAAAATTCTGCGGCTTATAGCCATTAAAATCCGTGGGTTTATCGTCAATCAACGTCTCTGGGTGGGCCAACCCTTCATCAAAAGCCAGCCCATATATCAAGGGCTTAAGCGTCGATCCGGGGCTGCGGATCGCCCTAGTCATATCCACAAACCCCGCCCGCCGATCCGCCTTGAACGCAGCCGACCCCACGTATGCAAGGACTTCACCCGAGGCATGATCGGCCACCACAATCGCCACTTGCAGCTTGTCACCCCGGCTTGCCACCACATCCGCCGCCAACCGCTCCAGCTTGCCCTGCAAGGTCTTGTCCAAAGTCAGCTGATGCCGCTTAAGCCCCGGTTCTTCCGAGATAATTCGGTCCGACATATGCGGGGCCAGCGCCGGAAAAGCCCGCCGCACCGACGGCACCACTTCCGTTCGCGCCGCATTCATCTGCTCGTCGTCAATCAACCCATCGCGCAAAGCCCGCGCCAAAACCCTATCCCGCGCATCCGTCGCGCGTTCGACCGAGCGATCCGGCCTGCGCACCTCCGGGCTTTGCGGGATTGCCACCAACAACGCCGCCTCAGCCGGGGTCAACCGTAAAGGTTCCTTGCCGAAATACGAAAGCGTCGCCGCCCGGATGCCTTCCAGATTGCCACCGTAAGGCGCAAGGTGCAGATATAACGACAGAATTTCTTGCTTTGATAGTCGCCGCTCCAGCGCCATCGCCACCCGCATCTGCCGGATTTTACCGTCAATTTGCCCGGTGGTGCCTTCCTCCAACAGCCGCGCCACCTGCATCGTCAGGGTCGAGCCGCCCGACACCACATGCCCATTCCAAACCGCCTGCAAGGTCGCCCGCGCCAGCGCCTGCGGATCAACCCCGCCGTGCTGATAAAACCGCTTATCTTCATAGGCCAGAAGTGCCGCGACATAATCCGGGTCGACATCCGACAGCGCCACATCCAGCCGCCAACGGCCATCCGCCACAGTATAAGCCCGCAGCAAAGCGCCGTTGCGGTCCAACACCTCGACGGAAGTTTCGACCTGCAACGGCGGCAAAACCGTCGCATCAACCCATTGATCGAAGCAGTCATTTGAAAAAGCGGCGAGCCCTAGGCCCGCCGCCAGAACAAACAGAAACCGCGCGCCCATCACTCGGAAATGATGACAGTGCCCGAATCCGTCCGGCCCGTCAGGTCGGGCCGATACATGTCTTCAACCGAGGCCGCAGGCTGATGGAACGTGCCGGGCGAGATGGCCCGCACCACATAGGCCAGCCGGAACGTCTCATTGCTGTAACGGTCGATTGCGGTCAGGAAGCGGTCCTGCCGGAATTCGCTATGCGCCACTTCGGTTTCTAGCCCGAGTTCTGACAAAGCATCTGTGCCCGACGACATCAGGTTCGGATTGTCGATTTCAAACCCGGCAGGCAGCGGATCACTGACCATCAACCGCGCTTCACCACGCCCAAACGGCGTGACCTCCAGCACGGTGATCAGCCGGGTGCCGACTTTCAAACCGTCCAGAGTGGTCGCCTCACCGTCCATCGTGTAGTAGTTCCGCATGATGGCGTAGCCGTTGCCACCAGCGGGTTCGGACTCTGACGGCACGCCATAGGTGGTGACGGTCAGTGTGGTATCGCTATCGCTGGTATTTTTTACCACCACCGGCGCGGTATTTGCCGCATCCAGCACCTTGACCAATGGCCCCGTAGCAGGCGCACCGTCAATCAGGATGCCATCGGCCCCCTTGCGATCAATCAGCGCATTGGCCGCCAGCAGCGCCCAAGTCGCTTCTTGTGTCGACAAAGCCGAAGTGGTCGAGATGCGAGAAGTCAGCGCCTCTTGATCCACCGCTTTCGAGCCGGATTCAGCCGCCAAAGCCAGCACCGCAGCCGCATCGCGGTAGTTGGTGCCATAATCGGCTCGGAAAATCTGCTCTTTTTCCGGGCCTTTCAGCGCCTCTAAAGCCACGCCCGCACGACGGAACATCGCATCGGCGCGGGGTTGGTCGCCGTAGCTGGCCAAGGCCGCGCCAAGCTGTGCCATTGCTGCGGGCGTGCTAAACGCATCGCCTTTCACATCGGCATAATAGCGCAGATCACCCACGGCAGCCGCACCTTCACGCGCCAGAACCATTAGCGCATAGGCCAAAGCCTCACCACCAGCATCGAAATCGGCTTGGTAATTCACTTGGTTGCGCAGGTTGTCCAAAGCGCTGCGGAACGCCTGATCTGGCACCATATAGCCGCGCGATTTTGCTCGGCTGAGGAAGTCGGTGACAAACGCATCCAGCCAGAAATCGCCACCGTTTTCGACTGGCCCCCACAGGCCAAACGAGCCGTTCGAGGATTGGTTGGTCAGCACTTCCTCAACCGCTTGTTCCACCCGCAGCTTGATGTTGTCAGACCCCGGAAGATCCATCGCGACGGCGACTTGGTCGAAATACAACAGCGGCAGCGCCTTGGAGGTGATCTGCTCGGTGCAGCCATAGGGGTAGGCATCCAAGGCCGCCAAAACACCGGGGGCGTTCAGGCGGGCGATGGGGCCAACGGCCATGGTGGCTTTGCCGGAGCCGGGGATCAGACCAGCGAAGGCATTGGAATCGAAGGTGAACTCCTGACCTTTCTTCAGATCAAGACGCGACACCCGCACCACTTCAGGATCGTTTATCTCCACCGGAACCGTCAGGGTTTTCTTCAGAACCTTGCCGTCTGGCGTGGTCAAAGCCACCTCAATCGTCTGATTGCCAATCGCATCCGCCGTTAGCGGAATGGCAAAAGTCGCCTTGGCCTTGTCGCCCAGATCAAACCCGGATGGCACATCGCCTAAGCGCAACCCCACCGAGGATACATCCAGCGACATCCGTCCCGAAGGCCCGGTGGCGTGGACGATTTCCAGCAGCAGGCGGGATTGATCTCCGGGCTGCATGAAGCGTGGCAACGACGCCGTGACCACAACCGGATCGCGCACCAACACATCCGCGCTGGCTTGGCCGACACCCTTCTTCGACCATGCCACCGCCATCACCTTCACGGTGCCGTTGAACGAGGGCAGGGTGAATGAGGTGCGGGCGTAGCCATCGGCCCCAACCGCCACTGGGCCCGCGAAATAGGCCACCAACTCCTCTGTCGGCGGCGGCGCTTGTAGACGCGCCTGCGCCCCCGCATCGCCACCCGACCGTACCGAGCCTTCGGCACCGTTGATACCGTCAATCAGGCGGCCATAGATGTCGCGGATGCCGACGCCCAGTTTGCGCTGGCCAAAGTAATGGTCCTGCGGGTTGGGCGGCATAAAGCCTGTCAGGTTCAAAATCCCCTGATCAACGGCGGCGATGGTGACGTAAGCGGTATCACCCGCCTCGATGCCATCCACCTTAACAGCCACATCCAGCGGGCCGCGCGGCGCAGCCTCGCCTACGGTTTCCACCGTCGCCGTCAGTGCCCGTGCGCCGGGATCAATCGTGGCATGAGTCAGACCCAAAGCGCGGGCAGGGTTGCGGCCAGCGGCCACATCCATCGGACGCAGCACGGAAGCTGTGACATAGACGCCAGCACCCCATTCGTCAGTGACAGCAAGCGGGATCACATTCTCGCCTTCCTTCACCTCAACCGCCTGCATCGATACCAGACGGTTCGACAACACCGTGATCAAAGCTGTGCCGGCAGCGCGCGGCACGATGCGCAGAGTGGCGGTGTCGCCGGATTTGTACTTTGGCTTGTCCAGCGACAATTCCAGCGTATCGGGCGAATCGGTGGCATCAGCGGGCGCATACCAACCGGCGTAGAAGCTGGTTGAGGTCGCGGCAGGCGCGCCATCGGTGCGCTCGACCAGTACTTCATACTCGCCCCATTGCATAGGGGCCGAGATTTTGGCGGGCTCTGTGCCAAGATCAGCGGTGCCTTCGGCGACCTTGCTGCGGGTGGTGACAGGTTCCCAATTCCAAGAGCTATTGCTTTGATACCATTGGTAATCCGTCTCAATTCGGGTGATCGTCCATTTCACCTTCATCGGCGCGGGCTTGGCACCCGCGTCAATGCCGATCAGGCTGAACGCGGCTTCTGAACCTTCCGGCACCACATCGGTGAACATCGGCTTGATGCCGATCAGATCAGACGACGGGGCAAGCAATTTGGTGATCTTACGTTCCACCGGACGACCCGAACCTTCGGCCACGCGCACCGTTGCGCGCATTTCCAGCGGGCGGCCGGGGTCTTCGACTTCTGGCAGCGCCAGATCAACGGTGGCTTTGCCATCCGCATCGGTGCGAATGTCGCCGAAAGACGCTAATGCCGCATCGAACGGCGTGTCATAGCGGCCAAAGACATAACCCGGCCAAGCCTCTAGCTCTTTCGCCGCGCGCAGCAAAACTTCGCCCTCAATCGCCAGATCAGCCCCCGGTGCGCCAAACAAATACTTCGCATCCACCGTCATCTGCGGCACATCGCCCAGGTGAATCGGCTGGTCCGCCAGCGCCAGTTTGAAGTCGATCCGCTCCGGCAGGAAATCTTCCACCAGCACGGTTTGCGAGGTCAAAGCCGCCGCTTCCAGATCAGCGTAAACCTCAAGCGTCCACAACCCGCGCGGAGCAGAGCCGCCGACAGGCAGCGCAAACACATGGCCACCAGCGCCCGCATCCGCCACCTGCGCGCGGGAGTATTCTACCCCATCCGGGCGCTTCAAAATCGCGGTCAACGGCAGGCCTTCAATCGCACTCGTCTCGGCATCACGCGCCAAAGCCGTGGCATAGATCGTCTCACCCGCACGATACGCCCCGCGATCTGTGGTCAGGAAAACATCAACCGGGGGTGCCGCCTCACGCCCAGCCACACCACGATCTGAAAGGTCAAATTCAGGATCGGTCAACGACAAGAACGCCAGATCAGCATCCCCATCCCGCGCCACGATCATGGCCGGAGCCTGCCCGCCGGTGCCCAAAGCCAAAGCGGCATCAAACTTGGCATAGCCCTGCGCGTCGGTTTTGGTCGTCGCCAAAACCTCGTTGGTGGTCGACAACAGATCAACCGAAACGCCATCTTTCGCCGTCGCCGTCCCCAAACTGCGCACAAACACATGCAAGCCATCGACGCCCGACATCGTGGTTAAGCCCAGATCAGACACCACAAACCACTGCCAGCCCGCAGGCACCACATAGGGATCAACGCCCGGAACCGCTGCGCGCAACGCATAGATGCCCGCAGGTTGGCCCTTCAACGCCTCATCCAGCGGCAGGCGGGTGGTCACGTCAACGTTCACGTCCTGCTTGACCGAACCGACACCTTTCCAGATTTCCGAGCCGATCTGGCTGCTGAAATCATATTCCTGATAATCCGCCATCGGCGTGCCGAAATAGCCGTTCTGCAATGAACGCAACAGGTTACGGTCGGTCACGCGGTACAGCGACAGTTCCAGCTTTTCGGTATTCACCGTCTCAACCGGGATCAAAGCAGCGCCAGTGCGCGGCAGCACATAGCCCCGGCCTGGAAAACGCACGCCGGGATTACGGTCGCGCACATAGGCGGTCACGTCGATGGATTTCGCCAAAGTCTGGCCATCCGCCGCAGGCAAGCCCTCGCGGAAGGTCAGCGTGTTGCGCGACCCGAAGGTGACGCCTTCCACGCACAACTGCTGCCAACCGTCTGTGGTGACTGTCAGGCCAGCACTGGGAAGCTGCACATAGCTCGCATAATCAACGCCCGACTTCGCCAGATTTTCCGAAAAATTCACGCAAATACGCGGGCGGGCCGAGTCGGTGACAACCACGTTATCAACAATACGGAAGCCATATTTGCCAATCGCATCATCCAACGCCAAAGCGGTGTCGTCACGCGGCTGCAACGCCTGCGCCAGCCGCAACGCCTGCACCTTGTCGCGGCCCCGGTCGATAAGTTCGAGAGCATCGCCCATCGTCAGCAGAATCGAATGCTTTTGCGGCTTGCTGTCAGACCGCAGGAAGGCATTGACCGACGCGTAATAGGCACGTTCATAGTAACTGCGCTGTTGATCGCCTTGATTTTTGCCAGCCGCCAACAAAAGCCGCGCATATTCCGCCCAGCCATCAGCGGAATCGGTCAGGTTTAGCGCGGCCCCGGCATAGTTACTTGCCAGCACTAGATCGCCATTTGCCTCGGCGTCCGCCGCAGCACCCAGATGATCCTCGGCGGAATAGCCATTGGTTGTGTGGGTGTTGGCAAGCTGCCCCGCTTGGTCTGTAATACCGCCAAGTTCCCAATCCTGCACGAAATTCAGCTCTGCGCGATTGGTCTTTGCGCGGTCTTCGGCACCCTTTTCGGCCTCTAGCACGGTGCCAGAATAAGCCCCGTCAAACACCGCAGCCTCACCGACCTTGGATTTCGGAAAACACGAGCCATTGCGGGTGTTGAAGGTAAAAGCCTTGCACAGCTTATTGGTCAGACAGGCGCGCTGGCAGGCCTCCAGCGTGGTGTCGAAAATCGACGCGATATCGCCCCCCGGCATATCAGTGTTTTCACTTAAGGCCAAACGCTTGGTGGGAATCAGATCCTGCGCTGCCGCTGGCATCGCCGACAGAATGAACACACTTGCAAAAACGCCCATAAGGGCGCGACCGAGCCTAACGCGCATCGCCAAAATCCTCCCTGAAATCAGTGCTCCGACTGTCGCATGTGGGCCGCCGCGTTGGCAAGCTATCTGATCCGCACAACGAAACTTGTCATCTTAATCCATGATTCATTTTGTTGCGCCAAATTGCCCAAGACTCATGTGCGGCTTGCCGCGCGGATGCACAGAATGTGGCGGAACGGGACGGATATGGATTTCGCAGAACGGCTGGCAAAAGAAAGGCGCGCACGGTTGGCGGCAGAGCGTCTGCTTGAACAAAAAAGCCGTGAGCTGTTTGCGGCCAATGCCAAGCTTGGCCTACATGCGCGCGCTTTGTCCGACCAGATCGTTGAGCAACGTCAGGTGGTGAAATCGGCGCTGACCGAGGCAGAGCAGCTAAAGGGTCAGCAATCCCGCTTTGTCGAGGATCTGGACCGTGCCCATACCGTCGCCGTTATGGCAGAACGGCGGCTGTGGGACAGTATCAACACCATCCAAGATGGCTTTGCCGTATTCGATTCTGGCCTGAACCTGATCACGGCGAACGCGGCCTATCTTGCCGCCTTCAATGACCCCGAAATCTTGCCGGGCCTGCCCTATGCCGATCTTTTGTGCATCGTGGCGGAAGGGGGCTTGGTGGAACTGGGCGATCTGACCCCGGATGTCTGGGTCGCCGACATGCTGGCCCGCTGGGACGCCGAATCTATCGAGCCGATCACCGTCCAGTTCAAAAATGGCACATGGGTGCGCATGGTCGATCAGCGCGCGCGCGATGGCGACATGGTGAGCCTAGCACTTGATATCACAGAACAAATGCGAATTTGGGCCGCTATCGAGGCTATTCCCGATGGCTTCGTGCTGTTTGACAGAGAGGAACGTCTTTTGACCTGCAATCAACGCTACCGCGACATATATGCGGTTTCCGCCCCCGCCATCGTGCCGGGTGCCAAGTTTGAAGATATTCTGCTTTATGGGCTGGATCACGGCCAGCATCTGGATGCCAAGGGCCGCGAGGAACAATGGCTGCCGGACCGCTTGTTTCAACACCGCAATCCCGGTGCGCCTGTTGAACAACAACTTGCCGATGGCCGCTGGATCAGGGCGCAGGATCACGCCACCCCGGATGGCGGGCGGGTCGGTCTGCGGGTAGATATCACCCATTTGAAGGCCCAGCAGGTGGCGTTAGAGGCCGCGCGGTTGGCCGCCGAAGCCGCCAGTCGCGCCAAATCGGCCTTTCTGGCGAATATGAGCCATGAAATCCGCACCCCGATGAATGGCGTGGTCGGCATGGCGGAATTGCTGTGTGACACTTCGCTTTCAGAGGAACAGCGGCTGTTTGCCGAAACCATTCGTTCGTCAGGTGAGGCACTGTTGGTGATCATCAATGACATTCTCGATTTCTCGAAGATCGAGGCTGAGCGGTTGACCCTGCATCCAGAACCCTTTGATATGGAGCGCACAATCCACGAGATCGCGATGCTGTTGCAACCACGCGCCCGCGAGAAGGGGCTGGATCTGATGATTGATTTCGACATGTTTCTGCCCACCCGCTACATCGGCGATCCGGGGCGGGTGCGGCAGATATTGACCAATCTGATCGGCAATGCGGTGAAATTCACCGAAAAAGGCCATGTGCTGATCCGTGTTGTCGGGCTTGAAGGTGAGGTGGGGCAGCAAGATCTGCACATCACGGTCGAGGATACCGGCATCGGCATAGCATCCGAAAACCTTGCGCATATCTTCGGCGAGTTTAATCAAGTGGAAAGCCAGTCGAACCGCAAGTTTGAAGGCACGGGTCTGGGTCTGGCGATCACCAAACGGCTGGTGGAACGGATGCAGGGTGAGGTTTGGGTGGATAGCGATCTGGGCAAGGGTGCCTGCTTTGGCTTCCGCATCCCGCTGCCTATCGCCGAAGACGCCGAAGAACCGCGCCTGCCGATCACGGTCAAACGTGTGCTGGTCGTCGATGATCAATTCATCAACCGCACCATTCTGGAACGCCAACTGGTGCCCTGCGGCATCAGCGTGACCCTGTGTCGTTCAGGTACCGATGCGCTAGCGGCGCTGGAGGCCGCCAGCTTTGATGCCATCATCACCGACCATGACATGCCGGAAATGGATGGCCTGATGCTGGCCACGCGCATCCGTGCCAAGGGCATCGACACCCCGATCTTGCTTTTGTCCTCTCATCCTGCCAATGCGCGTGAAGGCGCGGGCGCGGAGCATCTGGCTGCGACGCTGCAAAAACCGATCCTGCGCGCGGACCTTTATCGCCGCCTGCAATCGCTGGCATTGCCGCTGCCCAAAGCCGAGCCGATTGTTGAAGCCGACCCCGAAGGTGAGCGCCGCCAAATGCGGGTGTTGACGGCGGAAGACAACCGCACCAATCAGCTGGTGTTTCAGAAAATGGTCCGCGATGTCGACATAGAATTGGTATTCGCAAACAATGGGCTAGAGGCCGTCGCCTTGTTCAAAAGCTTCAAACCAGATATGATTTTCATGGATATTTCGATGCCGAAAATGGATGGCCGTGACGCCGCTCGCGCCATCCGCGCACTGGAGGCAGGTAAGACCCACGTACCGATTGTGGCCCTGACCGCCCATGCGATGGATGGCGACGCGGACGGCATTCTTGCCGCCGGTATTGATCGCTATATGACCAAACCACTGCGCAAAGGCGCTATCACCGAAACGCTGGCACAGTTCTGCCCACCCATCGCGCGACCGATTACTGCCGCAGAGCAGGCGGCTTAGGCCGCGACGGCGGCAACTTGGCGTGAAAACACCAGCCGTGTCGTGTCCGACTGCGCGGAATCAAAGCTGTAGCCACCCAGATCAAAGCCGCGCAGATCAGAGGGGTCTGTCAGGTGATGTTGGCTGATAAACCGCGCCATCGCGCCACGGGCCTTCTTCGCCCAAAAGCTGACGATCTTGGCCTCACCGTTGCGTTCCTCCAGAAACACCGGTGTCACGACGGTCAGCTTCAACGCCTTCAAATCCACCGCGCCGAAATACTCCGCCGAGGCGCAGTTAATCAGCGCCTTGGCGCCTTGCTCGGCAGCCAAAGCATTCAAAGATTTCGCGATTTTACTGCCCCAATAGGCATAAAGATCAGCGCCCTTTGGGTTCGCCAACTTACTTCCCATCTCTAACCGATAGGGCTGGATCGCATCCAGTGGTCGCAAAAGCCCATAAAGCCCCGACAAAATCCGCAAATGCCCCTGCGCCCACAGCATCGTGTCTGGCTCCATGCCCCGCGCCTCAAGGCCCGCATAGGTATCGCCGTCAAAGGTGAAAGCTGCGGGCAAACCCGGCGCATCGGCGCGAAATGCCTTGAACCGCGCATGGTTCAACTGACCCAAAGCAGGCGAAATATCCATCAGCGCGCAAAGGTCTTCCACGCTCAAACCCCGCGCCACTTTCGCCAAACGCAGTGCATCAGCGGCAAAATCCGGCACGGTTGGCGCGAAAGCCCCGAAATGCACAGTCTCATTCAGACGTTTGGCGGGGGAAATCACGGTCAGCATGGGCTCGCTCCTTCGCGGCAAGACATAGCGGGCTTTAGCCCTCGCGCAAGACCTCAAGGAAGGCAGCGCCAAAACGGTCGGTTTTCTGATCACCCATACCCTGAATGTTGGCGAGTTCACTCAGTGTTGAAGGCCGTCGTTCGGCAATATGGCGCAGGGTAGATTGCGTGCAGGACAGATGCTTGCCGATACCATCTTCGCCACGCGACAACTGCACCTGCACCTCGTTCAGCCGATCATAAACCGCCCCCGCATCGCGCCCCGCCAAAGCCCGCCGCGCAGGGTGCATTGGGGTGGCACTCGCCCCGGTGATGATCTGCAAAAATGCCGCCCCATAGCTTTCCAGCTTTTTCGCGCCAACCCCGGTGATTCCCATCATCGCATCCAGCGTTTTGGGGCGGACTTCGGCCATTTCAATCAAGGTCTTATCGGCAAAAATCACATAGGCAGGCACACCAGCGGCTTCGGCCAAAGCCCGCCGTTTGGCTTTCAGCGCCGAAAGCAGGCTGGCGTCTTCCTCGGACACCTGCGTTTTAATCGCGACGCGCGGCACAGCCTTGTCGATGGTATCGCGACGCAAAGTGATCGAGGCCTCTCCGCGCAGAATAGGTCGCGCCGCATCGGTCATCCGCAAAGCGCCGAACCGATCCGGGTCAGGCCGCACCAGATCGCGCCCCATCATCTGCCGGAACACCGCCCCCCAAGCGGGCTTCGACAGATCGCGTCCAACCGCGAAGGTCGGCAGTTGGTCATGACCCTTTTCGCGCACCTTGGGGGTGGAGTTTCCGGTCAGAATATCAATCAGATGGCCCGCGCCAAACCATTCTCCCGTCCGCAACATCGCGGACAAAGCCTTGCGCACCGCATCGGTCGCGTCGAACAGCAGGGCAGGCCGTTGGCACAGATCGCAGTTGCCGCAAGGCTCGGCGCTTTCACCGAAATAACCCAGCAAAACCTGCCGCCTGCAAGCCATCGCCTCGGCCAATCCCAGCAGCGCGTTCAGCCGCCCATGGTCGGCCGCTTTGCGATCAGGCGGCGCGGCACCTTCGTCAATTTGCGTTCGGCGCAGGCGAATATCGTCGGGGCCATACAGCGTCATCGTCTCGGCAGGCGCGCTATCCCGCCCGGCCCGGCCAATTTCCTGATAATAACCCTCAATGGATTTCGGCAAATCAGCATGCGCCACCCAGCGGATATCGGGCTTGTCGATGCCCATGCCGAAGGCAATCGTTGCGACCACGATCAGCCCGTCTTCCTGCTGAAACCGGATCTCCACCCGGCGACGATCCTCGGCATCCATGCCGCCGTGATAGTAGCAAGCGGAATGCGCCTCAGCTTTCAAAGCCTGCGCCAAAGTTTCGGTTTTCGCCCGCGTAGCACAGTAGACGATGCCGGATTGCCCCCGGCGCGCCCCCGCAAAGCGCAAAATCTGATCGCGAGGGCTGTCTTTCACCGCGAAGGCCAGATGGATATTCGGGCGATCAAAGCCGCGCAGGAAGCTTTCTGGCGCTTCGCCATCGAACAGCCGCGTGACGATTTCGGCGCGGGTTTCCTCATCCGCCGTCGCCGTAAACGCCGCCAGTGGCACGTTCAGCGCCCGGCGCAATTCGCCAATGCGCAGGTAATCCGGGCGGAAATCATGGCCCCATTGGCTGACGCAATGCGCCTCGTCCACCGCGATCATCGTGCAGTTGATCCGCCGCAACAGCGGCAGGGTGGCAGAAGACGCCAGCCGCTCTGGTGCCATATACAAAAGCTTCAGCCGACCTTCATCCAGCGCCGCGAAAACTTCCTCGGTCTGTTCTTCAGTATTGCCCGATGTCAGTGCCCCCGCCTCAACCCCCGCCTCTTTCAGGCTGCGCACTTGATCCCGCATCAGCGCAATCAGCGGCGAGATCACCACCGTCACCCCATCACGGCACAAGGCGGGTAGCTGAAAACACAAGGATTTCCCGCCACCCGTTGGCATAATCGCAAGAGTATTACGCCCCGCCATCACCGCATCGACAATTTCTTCCTGACCGGGCCGAAAGCCGGGGAAGCCGAAAATCGAATGCAGAAGGTCTTGCGGTGCGGGCATGGGCTTTCTTCGCGCCAAGCGGGCGCTGACGGGATCAGATCAGGAAAAGCTGTACATATTGTTATAAACCACGATCCGCAGCGCATAAATCGCCAGCAGCGCAATCAGCGGTGCCAAATCCAGCCCCGGTGTGTTCGGCAAAACCGACCGCACGCGGCTGTAAATCGGGTCCAGCAGGCGGTTCAGCCCATACCAGATTTGCGCCACCAAAGACTGACGCAGGTTCAACACCTGAAAATTGATCAGCCAGCTCATGATGATGTGAATCAGGACGATCCACTTGGCGATATCCAGCACCATCAGCAAAATCTGCAACACAGAGGTCATCATCGACTCCAACCACAAGGGATTGTGGCAGAGGTAACGCCCCACCCCCAAAAGGGCAATGCTTTCCGCAGCGTTTTGGTTGACCTCTTCCGCGACAAAAGGCACTCCATGCGGCGGAGGTGCCCGATGTATCCCTATATCCGCATGGCGAAAGAGCTTTGGAAGTTTCGCAAAGCCCCAGTCTTGGGCCTGTTTGACCCCCATATCAGCACGCATCGCATCTGGCCGTGGGATCTGGACCCGTGGCGCGAGTTGAACAATGGCCGCACCCTGACGCTGTTCGATCTGGGCCGCATTCCGATGTCGGTGCGGATGGGGTTTGAGAAGGTTGCCAAGGCCAACGGCTGGGGCATTACGGTGGCAGGCAACACCACGCGCTATCGCAAACGGGTGACGGTATTTCAAAAGCTGACGCAGATCAGCCGCGTCGTCGGCTGGGATGATCGCTTCGGCTATATTGAGCAGAGTTTCTGGCGCGGCGATGAATGCACCAGCCATATGCTGCTGCGGTATGCATTCATCTCTAAGGCCGGAATGGTGAAGCCCGCGCAGGTGATCGCGGCCTTGGGCCATTCAACCGAAAGCCCTGGGATGCCCGATTGGATCACTGCTTGGATCGCCGCAGATGCAATGCGGCCTTGGCCTCCGCTGCGCAGCTAACGGCGCTTGCACGAACCCGATTTTTCAGGCTTGAATGGCGAAAACCGAAAAGGGGCAGGGGCATGGCAACGCAACGGCAGCGCATCTGGGGCTGGTGGTTTTACGATTGGGCCAGCCAACCCTACAACACCTTGTTGCTGACCTTCATTTTCGGCCCATATTTCGCCGAGGTCGCCCGTGGCTATTTTATGGGCACGGGGATGGAGGAAGAAGCCGCCAAGGCCGCCGCCCAATCCTATTGGGGCTTCTGGTATGCGATATTCTCGCTGATCATCGCGCTGATGGCCCCGGTTTTGGGGGCCGTGGCCCAAGGCACCGGACGCCGTTTGGTCTGGGTCTGGGCGTTCTCTATCCTTTATGTTGTCGGCGCGTGGAGCCTGTGGAACCTTACCCCCGGCGCGGATTTAAGCGGCTTGCGCGGTGCTGCGATCCTGTTCGGCATTGGCCTGATCGGCATGGAATTTACCGCAATTTTTACCAACGCACTGATGCCCACGCTGTCTAGCGGTGACGAGATGGGCAAAATCTCGGGCAGCGGTTTTGCCTTTGGCTATCTGGGCGGGCTGATCGCGCTGGCGATCATGCTGTCATTTTTCGTGCTGAACGGCGATTCCGAAGTCACCCGCGCCGGGATTGATCCGACCATGTTCGGGCTGGATACCGAAGCCCGCGAGGAAACCCGCATCGTCGGCCCGCTCAGCGCGGTGTGGTTCGTGGTCTTTATGATTCCGTTTGCCTTGTGGGTCAAAGAACCCAAAGGCGGCGCGGGTTCACTGCATATCGGTGCGGCCATGGCCAGCCTGCTCGACAATCTGAAAAGCCTGCGCTTCCGTCGCAGTTTGGCCGCCTATTTGGGCTCAACGCTCGCCTATAGCGATGCGCTGACCGGGATTTATGCGTTTGGCGGCGTGTATGCCTCGAACGTTCTCGGCTGGGATATCGGTAAAATCGGCGTGTTTGGCATCCTTGGCGGTGTCACCGCGATGATCGCAAGCTGGCTTGGCGGCAAACTCGACAGCCGCTTTGGTCCGAAACCTGTGATCGTCGGCGCGATTATGGTGCTGATCGTGGTCTGCCTTGTGATCGTAGGGATGGAGCGTGACAGCCTTTGGGGCATCGCGATGGACCCGTCCTCCAGTACGCCAGACATCATTTTCTACATCTGCGGCGGACTGATCGGTGCCGCGGGCGGCCCGCTGCAAGCCGCCAGCCGGACCATGGTTTTGCGCCACACCACGCCCGACCGCGCGACCGAAGCCTTCGGTCTGTTCGCGCTTTCGGGCAAAGTCACCAGCTTCATCGCCCCGGTGCTGATCACGATTGCGACAGCCGTAACCCAAAACGCACGTTTGGGGATTTCGCCGATTGTGGCATTGTTCATCATCGGGCTAATTCTGCTGATCTGGGTCAATCCGAAAGGTGAACAGGCATGATGCGCTATCTTATCCTGTGCGCGGCCCTGCTGGCCCCGCTCCCTGCCCAAGCTGAAAAACTCGCGAACAAACTGTTCGGCGCGGTGGATAATCCCAGCCAGCAAGACCCAATGCCTATCGGATCCTACGCGCGCGGTTGTGCCGCCGGTTTGGTCGAACTGCCCGAGTCCGGCCCGACATGGCAGGCGATGCGCCTGTCGCGGCACCGCAATTTCGGCCATCCGATGCTGATCCAATACCTAGAAGATCTGTCGCAAACCGCCACCCAAATCGGCTGGCGCGGGCTCTATATCGGCGATATGGGTCAACCGCGCGGCGGGCCGATGACTTCGGGACACGCCAGCCATCAGATCGGTCTGGATGCCGACATATGGATGCTGGCGCCAAAAAAGCTGAACTTAAGTCGCAAGGATCGTGAGAATATCAGCTCAATCCCCGTGCGCTCGGCTGATCAGAAATCTGTCACCGCAAACTGGACCCCCCGCCATGCAGCCCTGCTGAAAGCCGCCGCATCCGATCCGCGCGTCGACCGAATTTTTGTCGCCGCCGCAGTGAAGATCGAGATGTGCAAGACTGCCAAGCGGTCTGACAAGAAATGGCTGCAAAAAATCCGCCCGATTGCAGGCCATGACACGCATTTTCATGTTCGGCTGAAATGCCCCAAGGGCGCGACCCTGTGCCAAACCCAAACCCCCACCGTGTCCGAACTTTCCAATGGCGGTGACGGCTGCGATGACACCCTCGCTTGGTGGGTTTCGGATGCTTATCTCAATCCCAAGCCGGTTAAAAATCCCGGTCCGCCTGCTCCTCGCAAGAGAGGCCCGCGTGAATTCACCATGGCCGATTTGCCGCGCCAATGCACAGACGTGCTTTCCTCGCCGTAACGGCGGGGCTTGTGCTGATCGCAGGCCTTGAAGGCAGCGCCAGCCCAACCCCGCCGTCCGGCTTTCTCGACGCCTTCCTGTGGAAGATGGACGACCCGCAGTTCGGCGGGTTTTCAGGTATTGAGGTTGCCGAAAATGGCCGCGATATCATCGTGTTGTCTGATCGTGGTGCCTACACGACAGGTCAGATTACCCGCAGTGATACGGGGCGAATTGCATCAATCGCTGCAAACCCTGTTATGCCGCTACAGGGCGCAGATGGCAAACCGCTAAGCCCCGGCCTTTCCGACAGCGAAGGCATTGCGCTGGCTGCCGATGGCTCGGTCTATGTATCGTTTGAAGGTCCGGCGCGCGTGCTGCATTATCCCAAGCTCGGCGACCGATTAAAAGACCTGCCGTCACCGCGCGAATTCAAAGCTATGCAGAAGAACTCGGCGTTAGAGGCTTTGGCGATTGATGCCACAGGCACCCTATACACCTTGCCAGAACGCTCTGGAGCTTTGGACAAACCCTTCCCAGTCTATCGTTTCAAGGATGGAAAATGGGACAAACGTCTGCAAATCCCCCGCGACGGCGGCTATCTCCCGGTCGGCGCGGATTTCGGCCCCGATGGAAAACTCTACCTGCTAGAGCGCGATTTTCGTGGCCTTGCCGGATTTTCCAGCCGCCTGCGCCGCTTCACCCTTGGCCCGAAAGGCTTCGACAAAGGCGAAACTCTGCTGCAAACCCCGGTCGGGCTTTACGACAATCTTGAAGGCGTCTCGATCTGGCGCGATGCGGCGGGCCATCTGACCGCCACAATGGTGTCGGATGACAACTTCAAATTCTTCCTGCGCACCCAGATCGTCGAATATCAACTGCCCGATTGACAGGCCACTGTCCCCGCGCTAGTCCACCGCGTCCCGTACTGGGGCAAACCTATTGCTGAACCAAGTCTCCGCGACCTTGTAAAAAACGGATCAAACATGAACAAACTGCTGCTTGGCGTCATCGCCATGGCCATCATCGTGGTGGCCTCAAACATTCTGGTGCAATATCCGATTGGCCAATGGCTGACATGGGGCGCCTTCACCTATCCCTTCGCCTTTCTGGTGTCCGAACTGGTCAACCGTTTTGAGGGCGCCAAAGCCGCCCGCCGCGTGGTTTACGCAGGCTTTGCGGTGGGCCTGATCTGCTCGGTGATTGGCACGCAAATCATCGGCGAATTTGGCCCATTGGTCACTCTGCGCGTCGCCATTGGTTCAGGCGCTGCCTTTTTAATAGGCCAACTTCTGGACGTAACCGTGTTTGACAAGCTGCGCCGCACCGCTTGGTGGCGCGCGCCGTTCTTGGGCTCGTTGCTCGGCTCCAGCGTAGACACGGTGTTGTTCTTCACTTTGGCATTCTCCAGCGCTTTCATCTGGTTGGACCCCGCAAGTGATGTGTCCTGGGCTGCAGCCCAAGTGCCGCTTTTGGGCTTCGGCCGCGAAGTGCCGCTCTGGGTTTCTCTGGGGTTGGCCGATTTTTGTGTCAAAGTTGCCGTCGATTTAATCGCGCTGATGCCGTTCAGACTCGCAATCGCAAAATACGCTAGTCGGCTTGCGTAAAACCTTTTGACAAAGCGAAAATCTATGTCACGCTTGCCTTATCGGCAACATTTTGAAAGGAGGTGACCCAGTGTCTAGAGTGATATTGGAGAGCGGTGTCGGGACAGTTATGGGGGGTGTTTTCTAGGGGCAGCCCTCTAGCGAAACAAACCTGTGATTGGGCTTTTGATACCTAACTGGCCCATCTCCTTAGATCTCGGAAAGGGTTGCCACGTACAGGCTGGCAGCCCTTTCTCTTTTCCGCAACGCCCGCTAGTTTGGCCGCATGTTGTGGATCACCGACACCATTTCGATTGCTGACTGGGAGCTGAGCGAAAGCTTCGTGCGCGCCTCTGGTCCGGGTGGGCAGAACGTCAACAAAGTCTCGACGGCGGTTGAATTGCGGTTTGAGGCTGAGCGTTCCCCAAATCTGACGGCTGGCGTGAAAGCACGGCTTAAAAAACTGGCAGGGCGGCGCTGGACATTGGAAGGCGCGTTGGTGCTGCAAGTTGAAGACACCCGCAGCCAAGCTCGCAACCGTGAAATCGCGCGTGAACGTCTGGCCGATCTGATCCGTGCTGCTTTGGTCGCCCCCAAACGCCGCATCGCCACCAAACCCAGCTATGGCAGCCAACTCCGCCGCGTCGCCGCCAAAGTGCAGCGGGGCGAGGTCAAGGCCCTGCGCGGCAAACCTGGTGACGAAGAATGACGCCGGATGCGCAGGCAGCAGAGGCCGTAAGCCATTGGAATGGCAGCGTAACCCGTCTTCTGCGCAATCGTGAAAATGCAGTGTTCGAGGTTGCCCTGCCTTCAGGGCGCGCCGCCTTGCGCCTGCACCGCATAGGCTACCAAGACGATGCCGCGATCCGGTCCGAGCTGTGGTGGTGCGCCGCTTTGGCTGCCCACGGTGTCGCCGTTCCAGCCGCTTTGCCCAGCTGTTCGGGCGATTTTCTGGTAAAACTGTCAAACGGGCGCAATGCCTCTATCATCGACTGGATCGAGGGTGAGGCGTTTGGTGAGGCCGGTCAGCCTTTGCCCTGCGCCCTCGACCAGCGCCTGACGCGTCACCACGCCCTCGGCGAACTGCTGGCGCAGGTCCACACCGCAACAGATCAACTGACCCTGCCGCCCGATTTCAGCCGCCCGCGCTGGGATATTGATGGCCTCGTCGGTGAGGCCCCATTCTGGGGCAGGTTCTGGGAGCATCCCGCAGCGACACCCGCCCAAGCCGAAATCCTGCGCACTGCACGGGATTTTCTGCGCATACAGATCACCGAACACCAGCAAAACGGTGGCGATTTCGGCCCGATCCACGCCGATGTGCTGCGCGAAAACATCCTTGTGAACAACGGTTCACTTTCGCTGATCGACTTTGACGACTCTGGCTTTGGCTTCCGGCTTTATGATCTTGGCACAGCGCTCAGCCAGAACCTGTATGAGCCAGATTACCCGCAAATCCGTGATGCACTGGTCGCAGGCTACGGTCAAACCCGTGCCGTCAGCACCAAAATGGCCGAGATTTTCACCTTGGCGCGTACCTGCACTTCGGTCGGCTGGGCCGCCCCACGTCTGGCGCCCGATGATCCGATCCACAAATCTCACATTGCCCGCGCGGTGATCTGTGCGCAAAGGGTGATGGCCTAAACCACCACCGCCTGTGCGACTTGATCCCCCACCCCAAACACCCGCTTATACCGTGCAATCTCCTCCGCCGGGCCCATCGCCTTGTTCGGATTATCCGAAAGCTTCACCGTGGGCCGCCCATTGGCTGCAATCGCCTTGCAGACCACACTGAACGGTGCCAAGCCATCATCCGGCGCTAAGCCTCTGAAATCATTGGTCAGCATCGTGCCCCAACCGAACGAAACCTTCACCCGGCCCCGGAACTGTTTGTGCAATTCGACGATCTTGTCCACGTCGAGCCCATCGGAAAAGATCACCAGTTTCTGCCGGGGGTCTTCGCCGCGATCCTTCCACCATTGGATGGCAATCTCGGCTCCCTTGGCCGGGTCGCCGCTGTCAATACGAATACCCGTCCACGATGCCAGCCAATCCGGCGCGCGTTTCAAAAAGCCCTCGGTCCCGAACGTATCCGGCAGGATGATCCGCAGATTGCCTTCATGCTCCTCCTGCCAATCGGCCAGAACCTGATAGGGCGATTGCGCCAGCTCCGCATCGCTGTCGGCCAGCGCCGCATAGACCATCGGCAATTCATGCGCATTGGTGCCAATCGCCTCCACCTCGTGCCGCATTGCGATCAGGCAGTTTGAGGTGCCGGTGAACTTGGCCTCCAACCCTTCCTGCATGGCTTGCACCGCCCAATCCTGCCACAAGAAAGAATGCCTGCGCCTTGTGCCAAAATCAGCGATCCGCAGCCCGTCAATCTGCCGCAGTTGGGTGATCTTCTCCCACAATTTGGTCATCGCGCGGGCATAAAGCACCTGCAATTCAAACCGCCCCTGCTGTTCCAGCACCGCGCGGCTGCGCAATTCCATCAGCACCGACAAAGCCGGAATTTCCCACAGCATCACCTCGGGCCAACTGCCCTCAAAGGTCAGCTCATACTGCCCGTCGCGCTTTTCCAGATGATAGGCGGGCAGCCGCATCCCCTCGAACCATTCCATAAAATCCGGGCGGAACATCTGGCGCTTGCCGTAAAACGTATTTCCGCGCAGCCAAGTGCTTTCGCCACGCGTCAAACTTAACGACCGCACATGGTCTAGTTGTTCGCGCAACTCTCCCTCATCAACCAATTCAGCCAATCGCACGGATTTTGAGCGGTTGATCAGGCTGAAGGTCACCGACGTATCCGGCTTGTTCCTGAAAATAGATTGACACATCAAAAGCTTGTAAAAATCTGTGTCAATCAGCGAGCGGACGATCGGGTCGATCTTCCACTTGTGGTTCCAGACGCGTGCGGCGATGTCGACCATGACGGCCCTCCCTTTGCCTTACTGTCTAAGGCATGAACGGGGGAAAGGTCAAAACGATCCCGCGCGGCGGCGGTGCGTTCCAGCAAAGCGTAAAGCTCGGCGCGGATCAAAGGTTTGGTCAAAACCGCATCCATGCCAGCTGCAAGGCACAAAGCGGCCTCCTCAGCCGACGCATAGGCGGTCAGCGCCACAATCGGGCAGCGCGGCAGACCCGCCTCGGCCTCAAGCCGCCGGATCTCGCGGGTGGCATCTTGGCCATGCATCTCGGGCATTGAGACATCCATCAACACGAGGTCCGGCTGCGCCCGCCGATAGGCCGCCACCGCCAGCTTGCCGTTTTCTGCCTCTTCAATCGTGGCGACCGAACGTTCCAGTAGCTTTCGTGTCACCAACATGTTGGTGCGATTGTCGTCGGCCACCAGCAGGCGTAAATTTGTCAGTGGTGCCACAGCGCTGGCGGGGAGGGCGTGTGAGTTTTGTGCCGCGCGCGGAAAACGCAGAACCAGCGTAAAGACTGACCCAACGCCCAGTTCAGACGCCACCTCAATATCACCCCCCATCTGCTGGGCCAGCAAACGCGAAATGGTCAGACCAAGGCCCGTACCGCCGAATTGCCGTGAGATTGTGGTGTCGGCTTGGGCAAAACTGTCAAACACATGCCCGATACGGTCGGCTGCAATACCGATGCCACTGTCGGTGATCGCGATACGGATTTGGTCCAATTTGCCATCAGCAATCGTTTGCACCGATACCGTCACACTTCCTGCGGCGGTAAACTTCACCGCATTTCCCAGCAGATTCAACAAGATCTGTCGCAGCCTTCCAGAGTCTCCCACATACTGATGATCCGGCGATGACATCTCTGCTCGCAGCAAGATCGCCTTTTTCATCGCTGTTGGACGCAGAAGATCCAAAGCGCGCGCCACCCCCTCGTTGATGGAAAACGGCTCAACCAGCAGATCAAACTTACCAGCCTGAAGCTTGGACAGATCAAGCACGTCGTTGATGATGGTCAGCAAGGCCCGACCGGAATCGACGATTGTGCTGACATATTGCCGCTGCATCGGATCAAGTTGGGTTTCCTCCAACAACTCGGCCACTCCAATCACCCCGTTCATCGGGGTGCGAATCTCATGGCTCATTGTGGCAAGGAATTGGGAATTGGCCTGCGCTGCCGCCTCAGCCGCGTTGCGGGCTTGGGCAAGTTCTGTGGCATGAGCTTTGGCTTGGGTGATATCACGCTCCACCGCTATATAAACGCTGGGTTTGCCGTCAGCGCCCAGCACGGGCGACATTGCAACCTCGACCCAAATCACCCGACCGGATTTGGTGCGGTTTTGAATTTCCAAGCGCACCGGCCTTACATTTTCGCGCGCCTCTAGCAATTCTGCCAAGGCGACAAGGTTGGTTTCTTCGGTGTTCAGCAGATCACCCGGTTGCTGGCCGACGGCCTCCTCAAAGCTATAGCCGGTGACGCGCGTAAAGCCGTCATTCACCCATTCGATGCGGCCATCCGGAGCGGTAAATACAATAGAATCAGTGGCATGTTCGGCAACTAGCGCAAGGCGTTCGGCCTTATGGGCAGCCTCGGCGGCTGCAACCCTTGCGCTGTCCAGCGCCATACTTTCGTGCAACAGCGCTTGTTCAAACCGCAAACGCTCGGTTTGACCACGTTCTACCGCGCGGATGAACAGGGTGGCGGTATAGATCATGATCAGCACGGCAATGAAGAAAAACCACGATTCGGCACGCAACTGGTACGCGTCCAAGTGGATGTCTGACAGCAGCATGGTCAGACAGGTTGCCCCGTAAACCGTCAGGCGCAGCGATGCGCCGAGGGCAAAATGGCGTCGCACCAGCCCGGCATTGATCGCCGCTGACATCAGGAAAGCTGCTGCGAAAAATCGCGCGCCTTGCAGCGGGATAAGCCGCCAGCAAATCATCACACAAGCCGCAATCGTCAATGCCTGCACCGTGCCGGAAACTGCCGCGCCGATACGCGCAAGCTTCGGCACGGCTGCCCCGTCAAAGCGGCGTGAGATATAGAAAAGCACAGTGCAATCAATCGCTTCCCCGATCAAGGCCAGACAACCAGCCAAAGCCCCAAGCCAAAACGACGACAGCGCCGCAATGCTGAGCGAACCGATCAGCGTCATGGTCTGCCGGATCAAAAAGCCGCGCGCCGGCCGCGTGCATAGCGCAGGAACAGCCCGTCCTTGCTGTTGCGGGCCAGAAACCGGCTGACTTCGCTGCTGATAGCTGAGTTCATTCCCTGCGGCCTTTTGCCTCTCACAGCATAAGGCTACCCCGGAAGGATTAAGGACTGGTGAGCATTAGCCCCGCCAATCCACCCCCGCCGTCAGGCATTTCGCCTTTGCTTCTGCTAGGGTGCCATTCAGATCAATCGCGCGGCAGGCCGTTTCCAGCAGCGTCACCGAAAACCCAAGCTTTACCGCATCCAAAGCCGAATAGGCGACGCAGAAATCCGTGGCCAAACCCACCAAAGTCAGCGATTTTATCCCACGCGCCCGCAGATAGCCCTCCAGCCCGGTGGGGGTGCTGTGATCATTTTCAAAAAACGCCGAATAGCTGTCGATCCCGGTGCGAAAACCTTTGCGCACAATCAGTTGCGCGGGGTTCGTCTGCAAATCCGCATGAAACTCCGCCCCCGCAGAGCCCTGCACGCAGTGAACTGGCCATAAAACCTGCGGCCCGTAAGGCATCTGGATCAGCGAAAACGCCTCCGCCCCCGGATGGTTCGCCGCGAACGAAGAATGATCCGCCGGGTGCCAATCTTGCGTCAGCACCACGCAGTCAAACTCCGCCATCAACTCGTTCACCTGCGGAATAATGGCATCCCCGGCCGCCACAGCCAAATTTCCACCGGGGCAGAAATCGTTCTGGATGTCGATCACGATCAGGGCTTCATCTTTGCGGCACATGGCAATCTCCGTTCCACTGTCTCTTTGGGTATGCGGCCCGATCCTCCCGGTCAACCAAAAGCGAAACTTGCCCTGCGCCGCAACAGCGCTTAAATCGCGGATATGCTGACCGTCGCCGCCCTCTATCACTTCACGCGTTTCCCCGACCCCGCAGCTTTGCGCGGGCCGCTGATTGAGCTGTGCCAGTCGAAGGGCGTCAAAGGCTCGCTTCTGCTCGCGATCGAGGGGATCAACGGCACCATTGCCGGCCCCGATGCAGGCATTGCCGCCGTTCTGGCTGCGCTGCGCAAGCTACCCGGCTGTGAAGCGTTGGAGCACAAGCAAAGCTATGCCGCCAAGATGCCGTTTCGGCATCTGAAGATTAAACTCAAGCGCGAAATCGTCACCATGGGTCAGCCCGATATTGATCCGGTCGCCCGCGTTGGCCATTACGTCGCGCCGAAAGACTGGAACGCCCTGATCGCCGAGCCCGACGTGGTGATGATCGACACCCGCAATGATTACGAGACGGGCATCGGCAGCTTCCAAGGTGCCGTTGATCCCGATATCCGCACCTTCCGTGATTTCCCCGCTTGGTGGGAACAGCACAAAGACGAATACCAAGGTAAGCGCATCGCGATGTTCTGCACCGGTGGGATTCGCTGCGAGAAATCAACCAATTACCTGCTGGGGCAGGGGGTGGATCAGGTCTATCACCTGAAAGGCGGCATTCTGAAATACCTCGAAGACGTGCCCGCCGCAGCCTCGATGTGGAACGGCGAATGCTATGTCTTCGATACCCGCGTCTCGGTCGGGCACGGCCTTGTGCCGGGAGATTATGACAGCTGCCACGCCTGCCGCCGCCCCATCAGCGCCGCCGATAAACTGCGCCCGGAATACGAACGCGGTGCCTGCTGCCACCAATGCGCTGCCGAATATAGCGAAGCCGACCGTGACCGTTTTCGCGAGCGTCAACGCCAGCTTGATCTGGCCCGCGCCCGTGGTGAGGCGCATTTTTCAGACTAACCTTGTTCGGGAAACCGCCAGCTTTCCGCCTCAGCCGCGATCTCGGTGGCGGTCTGCCTCAACACCCTAACATGCGCTTCCAGCCCCGCCAAACTGCTGCGCGCCGTGGTCGAAGTCACAGACAACGCGCCAATCACCCGTCCCGAAGCCGTCAGAATCGGCGCCGCCACGCAAATAATCCCCGCCTCATGCTCCTCGCGGTCATAGGCAAACCCGCGCGCCCTGATCGCCGCCAACTCGTCCAGCAACCCGGCATTGTCCAAAGTCTGCGCGGTAAAACGATGAAATGACTGCCGCGCCAAAGCCTGATCCAGCGCCTGCGCAGGCAAAAACGCGAGCATCGCTTTGCCCACCCCTGTGCAATAGGCGGGCCCCACCTTGCCCGCCTGCGAGAACATTTCAACCGGACGCGCCGCATTGCGCTTGTCGACATACAGCACCTGTCCCTGATCCATTTGCGCCAGATGCACCGTCTCGCCCGTCACCGCCGCCAACTGATCCAAAGCCCGCCGCGCCAGTGGGGCAAGCGAGCTTTGCGCCCAAGCCCCATGCGCCAATCGCACCAACCGCAGCCCCAGACTGTAACTGCCACGATCCGCATCATAAGCCAGCATCCCCTGATGTGTCAGCGTTTGCAGCAAGCGATACAGCGTCGCCTTCGGATAGCCGCCCCGCGCCAGCAAATCGCTGAACCGCACCGGGGCCAGCGACGCCACCGCCTCCAGCACATCCAGCGCCTTGCCGACGGTGCCATCTTGCTGTTCCATGCCCGCCATGCCTCTCAGGAATTGACAGCGCCCAGAGTAAATCGCATAATTCCCACTATGCAAGACCTAGTTTCACATAATGGAACCATCTGAATGACACCCGCCCAGATCGCCCCTGAATGGATCGCCGTTGATTGGGGCACCTCAAACCTGCGGGCTTGGGCGATGGGACCGGATGGCGTGCTGGCCTCAGGCAGTTCTGACGATGGCATGGGCAAGCTGGCGAAGGCCGAATTTGAACCCGCCCTGGTGCGCCTGATTTCGCCATGGCTCGGCGTAGGCGAAACCCCCGTGATCGCCTGCGGCATGGTCGGCGCGCGTCAAGGCTGGCTTGAAGCCCCCTATCGCGTCATCCCCTGCACCCCCGTGGCCTCTGGCGAGTTGATGCCCGTCCCCACCACCGACCCCCGCATCCGCATGATGATCGCGCCGGGTTTAAGCCAAGCCAAACCCGCTGACGTGATGCGTGGCGAAGAAACCCAGATCGCCGGGGCCTTGGCTTTGCTGCCCAACTTCGACGGCGTGTTCTGCCTGCCCGGCACCCATTCCAAATGGGTGCATGTCTCGGCAGGCGAAGTGGTGTCATTTCAAACCTTTATGACCGGCGAGATGTTTGCCTTACTGTCGCAACACTCCGTCCTGCGTCACGGCATGGCAGGTGAGGGCAGCGACGAGGCAGCATTCACCCAAGGCCTGACCGACGCTATCGAGCGTCCGGAAAAGATTTCCGCACGCCTGTTCACATTGCGCGCCGAAGGCCTGCTGAACGGCCTGTCCCCGGATGCGGCACGCTCTCGCCTCTCCGGCCTTTTGATCGGCCTAGAACTCGCCGCAGCCAAACCCTACTGGCTGGGCCAACGCATCGCGATTATCGGAGCCGAAG
The DNA here is from genome assembly GCA_040387915.1 of Pseudomonadota bacterium. Classification (GTDB taxonomy): domain Bacteria; phylum Pseudomonadota; class Alphaproteobacteria; order Rhodobacterales; family Rhodobacteraceae; genus Cypionkella. Next base: position 196,019 of record JAZKCV010000001.1, on the reverse strand, counting down.
CTTTGTCCGCCCGCTACGCCACTGCTCTTGCCGCCCAAGGCGCCACATCCGAAACCCTCGATTCCACCGCCTGCACCCTCGCAGGCCTCACCGCCGCGCGCGGTGCTTTGCAGAAAGCCAAACTATGACCCGCCCCCTGATCGCCATCCTGCGTGGCATCACCGCCGCCGAAGCCGTCCCGGTGGCCGAGGCGCTGATCGCCGCTGGCATCACCCGGATCGAGGTGCCGCTGAACTCTCCCAAACCGATGCAGTCCATCGCCGCCATGGCTAACGCCTTCGGATCACACGCAGAAATCGGCGCAGGCACAGTGCTGACCGTTGCAGATGTGGCCGCTGTCGCAGCGGCAGGCGGCAAATTGATCGTCTCACCCAACTGCAACCCCGAAGTCATCCGCGCGACCAAAGCCGCAGGCATGGCAAGCTGGCCGGGTGTGATGACCCCCACCGAATGTTTCGCAGCCCTAGCAGCAGGTGCAGACGGCCTCAAGATATTCCCCGCCAACCTGGTCGGCCCCGACGGTTTGAAAGCCCTCCGCGCTGTGTTGCCCAAAACTTGCGAAGTCTATGCCGTAGGCGGCGCGGGGGCGTCGAACTTTGGCGAGTGGATCAAAGCCGGAGCCAGCGGTTTCGGCATCGGGACCGCCCTCTACACCCCCGGCCTGTCTGTCGCCGAAGTCACTGCCCGCGCCACCCAAATCGTCAACGCTTATGATGAGGCCAGCGCATGATTTTCGACCCGCGCCTGTGTGAACTCGGCGAGGGCCCGCTCTGGCACCCCATTCGTGAACAAATGTTCTGGTTCGATATCAACGCGCAAAAACTGCTGTCGCAAGACCGCGATGGCCCGCGCGAGTGGCGCTTTCCTGAAATCGTCTCCGCCGCCGCATGGGTCAGCGAAGACGTGCTTCTGATCGCTGGAGAACGCGATCTTTTCCTGTTCGATCTGGAAACAGAAGAGGTCGAAACCCTCTGTCTGCTGGAACAAGACAAGCCGAAAAACCGCCCCAACGATGGCCGCGCTGATCCACAAGGCGGCTTCTGGATTGGCACGATGTCAAAAGTTGAAGAAGCGCAAGCAGGCGCGATCTATCGCTATTATCGCGGTGAATTGCGCAAGCTTTACAGCGATATATCCATCCCGAATGCAATCTGCTTTCCGCCCAGCGGCAGTTTTGCGCATTTCACCGATACCGTCACCCAACAGGTGATGAAGGTCAGCCTAGACGCCGAAGGCTGGCCCAATGCAGCGCCGCAAATCTTCCTCGACCTGACCGCCGAGGGCCTCTATCCCGACGGCGCGGTGATTGATGCGGATGGCGTGATGTGGCTGGCGCAATGGGGTGCATCCCGTGTCGCGGCATACGACGCCAACGGCAATTTCCTGCGCGCGGTCCGTGTCGATGCGCCGCAAACCACTTGTCCGGCCTTCGCTGGCCCGCAGCTTTCGGCGCTGATTGTCACCTCTGCGCGGAAAAATATGGATGCAGAGACGTTGCAAGCCGCCCCGTTGTCAGGGGCGACCTTTGTGGTGGAAGGCATCGCGAAAGGCCAAAGTGAACATCAAGTCATAATTGGCTGAACTTTCGTTCACTTTGCCTTTTACGCCCGCACCGATACCCGCCCGTCCACCGTCAAAAACGCAAACCCATTCGGCCCCAAAGCCAGTCGCCCACTTTCTAAAACCGCATCCTGTGATGGCCCTTCCAGCCCCGTCGCGCCCTCAACCGCAACGGATACCGCTTCTGGCGACAGATTGAACACGCACAGCAATGCATCGCCCCGCGTAAACGCCAAAATCGGTTCGGGCACATGGAAGAAATGCGTCGCCCCCCCGATCAGCGCCTGCGATCCGCGCCGATAGCCCAGCATCGCGCGATAGGTTTCCAGCACCGACCCCGCCACGCCCACCTGCGACGCCACATTCCGCGCCAGTTGCGGCGCTTTCACCGGCAGCCACGGCTTGCCCGTGGTGAACCCGCCATTTGGCGAGGCATCCCAGACCATCGGCGTGCGCGTGTTATCCCGCCCCACAGGCTCAGGCCAAAAGTTGATGCCCTGCGGATCGGTCAGTTCCTCAATCCCCAGTGCGGTATCGGTCTGGCCGATCTCCTCACCTTGCCACAGACAAATCGAGCCCTGAAACGACAGCAACAACGCCCCGGCCTGCCGCGCCAAAGCGTCCTGCGACACCCCATGCTTGGCCCAACGCGACGCCTGCCGCACCACGTCATGATTGGAAAACGCCCACATCGGCCAGCCATTCGGCGCGCCTGTAAAGAATTCCTCAATCTTGCCGCGGAAGAATGCCGCCGAGTAATCGTAGCCCATCATCTCGAACGAATAGCACTGATGCAGCCGACCGGGTGCTGTGTATTCGCCCATCATCCGAATGGCATGATGCGCCTCGCCCATCTCGCCCACCGTGGCGCGATCCACATATTCATCCATCACCCGGCGAATACGCTCCATCCAGTCCAGATTTTCCGGCTGACCCTTTGAGAACAAATGATATTGCATCTCATATGGGTTGCCATCAGGTCGCGCCTTAACCCGAAAATCAGCGGCATCATTGCGGAACAGCGCATCTTTGTAGAAGTAATTCACCGTATCAAAGCGGAAGCCATCCACCCCACGATCCAGCCAGAATCGCAGCACACTCTCCATATATTCGACAACCGCCGGATTGCGGTAATTGAAGTCCGGTTGCTGCGGTAGAAACGAGTGCATGTAATACTGTTTGCGCCGCGCATCCCATGTAAATGCAGGCCCGCCAAACACCGAAAGCCAGTTGCAGGGCGGCGTGCCATCGGGGCGCGGATCAACCCAGATATACCAATCGGATTTGTCGTTATCCCGACTTTTGCGGCTTTCCGCAAAGAACGGGTGCTTGTCGGAGGAATGGTTCAACACCTGATCAATGATCACCTTGAGGCCCAGATCATGCGCCCGCGCCACCAGCGCGTCGAAATCCGCCAGCGTGCCAAACACCGGGTCAACATCGGTGTAATCGGCCACGTCATAGCCCATATCCAGCATGGGCGAGGTGAAAAACGGCGACAGCCAAACCGCGTCACAGCCCAGATCGGCGATATGATCCAGCCGCCGGGTGATGCCTTTCAGATCGCCAATCCCGTCGCCGTTATCGTCCTGAAATGACCGGGGATAGACCTGATACGTCACCGAACCGCGCCACCATTCCGCCATATCCTGCCTCCGATCAATGAATTTCCCCAAACCTAAACCGCTTTGAACGCCCTGCACAATCCGCGCCGCCCTTGTGTGCGCACAATTCTGTCGTTGACGCCGCCCTGCCTTCCGCTAACCGTGACGCCAAGCAGGAGCCGCACCATGATCCAGACCTCCCCCAAATCCAGCATCTTCACTCCCGTCCTGATCTCAGGCTGCGTGATCCTGATGCTGGGCTTTGCCATTCGCGCCAGCTTCGGGGTGTTCCAGATCCCGATCGCCGCCGAATTCAACTGGCCGCGCGCCGAGTTTTCCATGGCCATCGCCATCCAGAACCTTGCATGGGGCGTCGGCCAGCCGATCTTTGGCGCAATCGCTGAACGCTTCGGCGACCGCCGCGCCATTATCGCGGGCGCGATCCTATATGCACTGGGTCTGGTGCTATCGAGTTTCGCAGTTACCCCCGGCCAGATGCAACTGCTTGAAATATTGGTGGGTTTCGGCATCGCAGGCACCGGTTTTGGCGTGATCCTTGCCATCGTGGGCCGCGCTGCCAAGCCGGAAAACCGCTCGCTGGCGTTGGGCATCGCCACCGCCGCAGGCTCGGCAGGCCAAGTGTTCGGCGCACCTGCCGCGCAAATCCTGCTGCAATATTACCATTGGCAAGTGGTGTTCATGATCTTCGCCGTGGTCATCCTGTGTGCTTTGTTCGCGCTGCCCTTTCTGCGCTCGCCCAGCATGGCGACCAAAGCTGAACTCGATGAATCCCTCGGCACCGTCCTGAAACGCGCCTTCAAAGACCCGTCCTTCACCATGATCTTTGTAGGGTTCTTCTCTTGCGGCTATCAGTTGGGCTTCATCACCGCCCACTTCCCCGCCTTCATCACCGAGAAATGCGGTGCCATCGACCCGTCAGGCCTGCTGGCCGACATCGGCATCACCACCACCTCAATTCTAGGCGCCATCGCGATTTCGGTGATCGGCCTTGCCAATATCGTCGGCAGCATCCTGTCCGGCTGGCTCGGCAAGCGCTACACCAAGAAATACCTGCTGTCGGGCATCTATGTCGCCCGCACCATCGCCTCGGCCTTGTTCATCCTGCTGCCGATGACCCCCGCCACCGTGCTGATATTCTCCTTGGTGATGGGCAGTCTCTGGCTGGCCACCGTGCCGCTGACAAGTGGCCTCGTCGCCCATATCTATGGCTTGCGCTACATGGGCACACTGTATGGAGTGGTCTTCTTCTCGCACCAACTCGGCAGCTTCCTTGGCGTCTGGCTCGGTGGCAAGCTTTACGACATGACCGGAGATTACAGTACGGTCTGGTGGATCGGCGTTGGCGTTGGCGCATTCTCGGCCCTCGTGCATCTGCCCATCCGCGAAAAACCCCTTCTGGCCCAACCCGCCTGAACCGATAGGAAACCTATGCGAGTCGGTATCGCGGCCCTAATGGCGGCTTATGTGTTAAGCCAATTTTATCGCGCTTTTCTGGCGGTTTTATCCCCCGTGCTGAAAGCGGACATTGGCGTCACAGCAGAAAACCTCGCCTCGGCTTCGGGCCTGTGGTTTCTGGCTTTCGCGCTGATGCAAATCCCTGTGGGCTGGTCGCTCGACCGCATCGGCCCGCGCTTAACCGCCTCGACCCTGCTGGCTGTCGGCGGAGCAGGTGCTGCGGTCTTTGCGATGGCGACCGGGCCAGTTGCGATCAATCTGGCGATGGTGCTGATCGGCATGGGCTGCGCACCCGTCTTGATGGCCGCCTACTACATCTTCGCCCGTAGCCTGCCGCCCGCCGTGTTCGGCACCCTTGCAGGCGTGATGATCGGGGTAGGCTCCCTCGGCAATATCGCCGCCTCCCTCCCCCTATCAATGGCGGTCGAAATGATAGGCTGGCGCGGTACGATGTGGACCTTAAGCGCCACCACCCTGATCATCGCCGCCATCGTCTGGCTGCTGGTCCGCGACCCCGCCCGCGTGATCCACACCTCGAAAGGCTCGCTGCTGGACCTGTTGAAAATACCCGCCCTCTGGCCGATCCTGCTGATGATGGCCGCCTGCTACGCCCCCGCTGCGGGTCTGCGCGGGCTGTGGATCGGCCCCTACATGACCGACGTATTCCAAGCCGACGCCGCCCGCATCGGCCAAGTCACCCTGATCATGGGGCTGGCGATGGTGGCGGGTAACTTCGCCTATGGTCCGCTGGATCGCCTGCTTGGCAGCCGCAAATGGCTGATCTTCGGCGGCAATGCTTTGGCGCTTGCCTGCCTGATTGGCCTTTACAGCCATCCCGCCACCCCCGGCCCGCTACCGATAGCCCTGCTGGCAGGCGTCGGCTTTTTCGGCGCCTCCTTCCCGATGGTGATGGCGCATGGCCGCGCGTTTCTGCCGCCACATCTGGTCGGGCGCGGCGTCACGCTGATCAACCTGTTCGGTATCGGGGCGGCTGGCATCATGCAAATCCTGACCGGGCGCTTGCACCATGCGCTGACCACCAGCGATGCCATCCTAAACAGCGCCCCCTACGCCGCATTATTCGCCTTCTATGCCGCCCTTCTTGCCGCAGGATTGCTGGTCTATCTGGCCTCAAAAGACCGCACCGACTGACCCCCGCCTGCGTTTTACGCTTTCCCCGCGCCGCCCCATGCGCTAACAGGCCACGTCTTTGACGGTCAAAGACTGAACTTAGGAGACCCCGATGGGCTATAAAGTCGTCGTCGCGGGTGCCACGGGTAACGTGGGCCGCGAAATGCTGAACATCCTCGCCGAGCGCGAGTTCCCGATTGACGAGATTGCCGCTTTGGCATCGCGCAAATCGCTGGGCACTGAAATCAGCTTTGGCGACAAGACCCTGAAGACTAAGGATCTCGACACTTTCGACTTCACCGGCTGGGACATTGCCCTGTTCGCCGTGGGCTCGGATGCGACCAAAATCTACGCCCCGAAAGCCGCCGCGGCTGGCTGCGTGGTGATCGACAACTCGTCGCTCTACCGCTACGACCCCGCCGTGCCGCTGATCGTGCCGGAAGTGAACGCCGACGCGATTGCGGGCTACACCAACAAAATGATCATCGCCAACCCGAACTGCTCGACCGCACAGATGGTTGTGGCGCTGAAACCCCTGCACGACCGCGCCCGTATCAAGCGCGTGGTGGTCAGCACCTATCAATCGGTGTCGGGTGCCGGCAAAGAGGGCATTGACGAGCTTTGGGATCAGACCAAAGGCCTCTACGTTCCCGGCCAAGAGGTTGCACCGAAGAAATTCACCAAGCAGATCGCCTTCAATGTGATCCCGCATATCGACGTGTTCCTCGACGATGGCTCGACCAAAGAAGAATGGAAGATGGTCGCGGAAACCAAGAAAATCCTCGACAAGAACATCAAAGTCACCGCGACCTGCGTGCGTGTCCCGGTGTTTGTGGGGCATTCGGAATCGATCAATATCGAGTTTGAAGACTTCCTTGATGAACACGAGGCCCGCGACATCCTGCGCGAATCCCCCGGCATCATGGTGATTGATAAGCGTGAAAATGGTGGCTACATCACCCCGATTGAATGTGTCGGCGATTACGCGACTTATATCTCGCGCATCCGGCAGGACAGCACGATTGATAACGGGATCAATCTGTGGTGCGTCTCGGACAACCTGCGCAAAGGGGCGGCATTGAATGCGGTTCAGATCGCGGAATTGCTGGGCAGCCGGCATCTGAAAAAGGGCTGATTGGGCCTGAGTTTGAATTGGAAAAGCCCTGCCGTTTGGCGGGGCTTTTTTGTGGTCCCAACTCGGGACCATTGTTTTCATTGGAAAATCGCGGAAACCTTTCGTTAAGGTTAACGATAGCTGAACGATTTCAAGCCGCGGCGCCTGCTTTCAGCCCGTCATAAACCGCTTCTTCGGCGGTGCGCGGCGCAAGGCAATCGCCGATTTGCGTCACCGGAATCCCCAAATCCTGCAACTCCAAAGCCAAGCCATCCACCGGGATATGGCCTAGGCTGAGGACCAGAGTATCGACCCCCGAAATCTCCATCGCCTCACCGCTGGGGGTGTGTTGCAGATAGACCGTATCCTCGGCAGTGCCGAACAACCGGGCGTAGGGGCGCACGTCGATTTGCAAACGGTGCAGGTCAGCGGCCATTGTGTCGCGCACATACAGCGGCAAAGATTCCCCCGGATGCAAGCCGTTCACCGCCAAAGTCACCGTTGCCCCATCCCGTGCCGCCATTTCGGCGATGCCGGGGGCGATCCAATCGCAGCGCCAATCGGCGACCACGAGACGCGCGCCGAGTTTCACCTCACGCCGCAACACTTGCCAAGCGGTGACGATCTGGATTTGGCCATCGGTCGGCAGGTCCGGCACATGCGGCCGCGCACCCGTGGCGAGGATTACGGCATCGGGAGCTTCGGCTTGGACGAAGGCCGCCGTCACCGTCACGCCGCGCCGGACCTTGACCTGTGCCAGCTCCATTTCACGCGCAAGGTTGGTGACAATGCCGCCAAACTCGGCGCGTTTCGGCAGCAGTTGCGCCAGCAATGCCTGCCCACCCAACTGGATTGCGGCCTCATACAGAGTCACATCATGGCCGCGCTTGGCGGCGGTGATGGCAGCTTTCATCCCCGCCGGACCACCACCGACAACCATGATTTTCTTGCGTTTTGCGATGGACGGCAGACTGGCATAAGTCAATTCCCGACCGCTTTCCGGGTGCTGAATGCAGGAAATCGGCAGACCGCGATGAAAATGGCCGATACAGGCCTGATTGCAGGCGATGCAGGCGCGAATATCCTCGACCGCCCCAGCCTCGGCCTTGGCGGGCATCTTGGGATCACAAATCAACGCGCGGGTCATGCCGCACATATCGGCTTTGCCTGAGGCGATAATCGCCTCAGCCTCTTGCGGTTGATTGATCCGGCCTGCAACAAATACCGGGATTTTCAGCGCCTTACGAAAGGTGCTGGCGTCTGCTGCAAAATACCCTGCCGCAAACGCCATCGGTGCCGCGATATGCACCGCGCCCCCGATGCTGGCGGAAGTCCCTGTGGTGACGTTGACGAAATCAAGGCCGGGTTCCAGCGCTTTGCAGGCCGCGATAGCCTCGGGTATCGTCAAACCTTCCTCATCCCGCTCGCCTGCCGAGATGCGCAGGCCGATGATGAAATCTTCATCCGTTGCGGCGCGGATGGCTGCCAAAACGCGAGTCAGGAAGTGCTGGCGTTTGGCGTCTGTGCCCCCAAAAGCATCCTCGCGCAGGTTGACGCGCAGGTTGAGAAATTGCGCGGGCAGGTAGCCGTGTGAGGCGACTACCTCGACCCCGTCAAAGCCCGCTTGGTGCAATCGGTTGGCGGCAGAAGCGTAGCCCGCAATAATTTCCTCAATCATTGCAAGGCTTAATGGGCGCGGCATCACGTGGAAGCGTTCGTTCGGCACAGCCGAAGGCGCATAGGCGACGGCAAGCAGGCCATCGGCGCTTTCCATAATCTCGCGCCCTGGATGGAACAGTTGGCTTAGGATCACGGCACCTTCGGCATGCACGGCCTGCGCCAGCGCGGTATAGCCGGGGATGCAGGCATCGGTGGTCGCCATCAGCAAATGCGAGGTGTAGCGCGCGGTTTCGTGCACCCCTGCCACTTGGGTGATGATCAGGCCAACGCCGCCTTTCGCCCGTGCGCGGTGGTATTCGATCAGTGCCGGATTGACGGTGCCATCGGTGGGCATCGTGGTGTCATGCCCGGTGGACAGGATGCGGTTTTTGATTTGGGTGCGGCGCAGGGTCAGGGGCGAGAACAGATGCGGGAACATTTGGGTGCGGCCTATGGTTTGCAGGCCTTGGATAGCAGGTCAGTAAAAAAATGGAAGATATTTTTACTATGGGCAAAACTTGTTGCGAATATTGTGCAGCTGCGGCATGGTTTTGTGATGGAAGAACTAAATGATCCTGCGGGTTTCTTAGGTGAGCGGATGCGCGGATTGCGCAAGCGCCGGGGCCTGACTTTGGCGCAACTGGCCGAAGCGGCGGGGTTGTCGATTGGTTACATCAGCCAGCTGGAGCGGAATCTGGCCTCGCCCTCTATTCCGGCTTTGGTGAATATCGCCAAAGGCTTGGGCGTGACGGTGCAGTGGTTTTTCGCTGGCGAAGCGCCGGTGCCGGACGAGGAGCGCGGCTATGTGATCAGGCGCGGCAATCGGCTGAGCCTGCGCTATGCGGGCGGGATTGTGGATGAGTTGCTGACGCCAAAGCTGAGTTTACAGGTAGAAATGATCTATTCGCGGATGCCAGCGGGGACGGAAAGCGAACAATCTTACACCCATGAGGGCGACGAGGTGGGATTCGTGCTGCAAGGCCAGTTGGAATTCTGGATCGGGGAGCGGCATTTTTTGCTGCAAGCCGGGGACACTTGCAGCTATTCGTCACGCGAGCCGCACCGCTATCGCAATCCCGGCCCAGAGGAGGCTGTGGTGTTATGGGCGATCAGCCCGCCGAGTTTCTGACAAAGGCGGCGCATGGCTTCTTAAGCTTGCGCCGTTGTGATCTCAGCCCTTCATGCCGATGGATTCCGCCAGATCGGTGGCTTCCTCACAATCGCCACACAGACCTTGCAGCTTTTTCAGGTTCGCCATCGCGGCATCGGTTTTGCCAAGCTCAAGATACATCTCACCCTGATATTCCAACGCACCAAGGTGGCCGGGATTGATTTTCAGCGCGGCTGTATAGGACATCGCGGCCACGTCCATATTGCCCAGCTTGCGATTGGCAAAGCCGCGCAGGTTCCAGGCATCGGCGTTCTGCGGTTCTTCGCTGGTGATTTTATCCAGCAACGGCAGGGCGCTGGCGTAATCTTCGGCGTCGATCTTGGCTTTCGCCTCGGCATAGGTCGGGGCGGAATCGGTCTCACTGCTGTCATCCGAGCTGCCTGCGGCCAGCGCCGGATCCAGCGCCATTGACACCAGACCGAACAATCCAATCAGAATATACGCAAGAATATGGGGCATTTTGGCTTCTCCCTTTGGATGTATCACGCTAGCCGATTCGACAAATTTGCTGCATCAAGCCTACGTGAGATGGCAAAATTATGCCAAAGCTTCCGAAATCAGCACTTGGCGGATGGAATTTGCGGTTTTATCGACGATCTCGGTCAGTTCGGCATCCGAGCAGTTATAGGGCGGCGCGAGGATGACGATATCGCCGTTCGTGCCATCGACATTGCCGCTGACCGGGTAGCAGATCAGGCCGTTCTGCATCGCTTGCGCGCGGATTTTCAGCGCCAGTTGGCGAGACGCGTCGAAGGGGCGTTTGGTGTCACGATTGGCGACCAGCTCTGCGCAGATGAAATGGCCGCGGCCTCGAATGTCGCCGATGGCATCGACGCCGTTTAGCGCATCGGCGAGCCAGCTTTTCAGGCGGGTCTCGTTGGCGATGACACGGTCCAGCAGGCCTTCGCGCGTGATGATATTCTGCACTGCCACCCCGGCGGCGCAGGCGGCGGTGTGGCCGGTGAAGGTATGGCCGGTGCCGAAAGCGCCGTCGCGGGCGCGGATGGCGTCCCAGACTGCGGTGGTGCAGATCGCGGCACCGAGCGGCATGTAGCCGCCCGCCAAACCCTTGGCGATAGACATGATGTCGGGCTCTATGCCGTCGCGTTGCAAGGCGCGCCACGGTCCGGTGCGGCCCGCGCCACACATCACTTCATCGGCGATCATCAACACGCCGTATTTGGTGCAGATCTCGCGCACGCGGCGGGCATAGCCAGCGGGGGCGGGGACGCAGCCGCCTGCGGCCCCGACGACGGGTTCAAAGATGAAACCGGCGATGGTTTCCGCGCCATGGGTCAGGATGGCGGTTTCGAGTTCGGTCGCGCAGGCTTCGCCTGCGGAGTCAGCCGTTGCTCCGGCGATGGGGCGGTAGGCGTTGGCGGGCGAAAGTTTGATCGAGGGGATGAACGCCCCCTCATAGGCGGCGGTGCGTTCGGCAAAACCGGAGACGCCCAAAGCGCCCAGAGTGTTGCCATGCCAAGAGCGCTCGCGGCTGATGAAGCGGCGGCGAGATTTTTGGCCGATGGCGGTTTGGTATTGCAGCGCGATTTTCAAGCAGCTTTCGACGGCTTCGGAGCCGCCGGTGACATAGACCATCTCACGCAGGGTGCCGCCGGTGTGGCCCCGGATGATTTCGGTCAACTCCTCTAGTGCATCGGTGCTGAAGTTATAGCGGTAGCCGTGCGCGATCTGGCTCAGTTGGGCAGTGATGGCGGCGTTCACTTCGGGGTGGGCGTGGCCGAGGCAATAGACGGCGGGACCGCCAGAGCCGTCGATATATTGCTTGCCGCTGGTATCCCAAAGGTAACTGCCGTGCCCGTGAGTGACTTTTGGCAAAGCGGCGGTGGCGGTGAGGGCGTCGGGTTTGGTCATGGCTGGCCTTTTTGATTTTCGCAAACATGGCAGGGTGGGGATTGACGGGCAAGAGCGCGGCATTACGCAGGTATTTACCTGCCTATCTTGACGTGCAGGTAAATACCTGCGTAACTGAGTCGCAAGCAGGGACGGGATTGATGAACGAGGATTTGGTTTTCAAAGCGCTGGGCGATCCAACCCGCAGGACGTTGCTGGATCACTTATGCGCCAAGAACGGCCAGACGCTTGGCCAGTTGTGTGAAAATCTTGCGATGACGCGGCAGTCCGTCTCGCAGCATATTGATCTGTTGGTGGCGGCTGGATTGGTGACGGCGGTGAAGCGTGGCCGCGAAAAGCTGCACTTTATCAACCCGGTGCCGCTTTATGACATCTACGCGCGTTGGGTGCGCAAGTTTGAGACGCAGCGGCTTGGGCTGCTTTATGATCTGAAATCAGAACTTGAGGGTGACGTGACATGACCAGCGAAAAAACCAGTTTCGTTTATGTAACCTATATCGCTTCGACGCCGGAAAAGGTGTTCGCGGCGATTACCAAGCCGGAAATCGCGCGGCTCTATTGGGGACATGAGAATGTCTCGGAATGGCAGCCGGGGGCCGATTGGCAGCATGTGCGCGACAGTGATGCGCGCCCGGTCGAAATCATCGGCAAGGTGGTTGAGATCGCGGCCCCGCAGCGCTTGGTGATCACTTGGGCGGGGGCGTCGCAGGCGGATAATCCCGATGCTTACAGCCGGGTGACGTTTGACATTCAGCCCGACGGCGACCGGGTTCGGCTGACCGTCAGCCATGATGAATTGACGGTCGGATCGGGCATGGCGCAGGGTGTCAGCAAGGGCTGGCCTTTGGTGCTGTCCAGCCTGAAGTCCTACCTGGAAACCGGGCAGGGTTTTGATTTGTCGGGGAAAACCAAAGCGGCGTGATGCTGCGCTAAAGGGGTGTGCTATGGGCCATATCTATACGGGCGGCTGCGCTTGCGGTGCGGTGCGCTATGAAAAATCAGGTGAGACGGTGGCCGAGTTGCTGTGCCAGTGCCAGCATTGCCGGCAGCGCAGCGGGGCGGGGCATTCGGCTTTTCTGGTGTTTGCTAGCCGTGAGGGTTTGGTGCTGCACGGCGCGGTGAAAACATGGGATGTCGCGGGCGATAGTGGCAATATCAAGCACCATGCGTTCTGCCCGAATTGCGGCACGCCGTTGTTTGTCAGCTTTGCCGCAGCCCCCGATATGATCGCCCTTCATCCGGGCAGTCTGGATGACCCGAGCGCCTTTGCGCCGCAATTTGTGACCTATAACGCACGTGGGCAGGCCTGGGATGCATTGGGCGCCGGGGTGCAGAAGTTTGCGATGATGCCGGGGTAGGTCTTGGGGCGCGATCTTAGACTGGGGGCCGCAGGGTTTCGCGGCTCCAGCCATCTTGGAATTCCACACGGTCGCAATCGGTGAAGGCGGCCCAGCGGGTGAGTTCGGATTCGAGTTTGGCTGCGCGGCCTTGCCCTAGTTTCACCCCGGTTTCGGGCCAGAAGGCTTTGACGCGCAGGGTGCGGTCGTCGCGGAAGGCTTTGCAATCTATGCGGCCAATCAGGCGGCTGCCTTCCAGCAACGGGAAGACGTAATAGCCGTATTGGCGTTTGGGTTCTGGCACGAAGACTTCGATGCGGTAATAGAAGCCGAACAGAAATTCGGCGCGGTTGCGGTCGCGCAGGGCGGGGTCGAAGGGCGAGAGCAGGCGCAGGCGGCTGGTGGGTTCGGGCGCGCTTTCGGCTTGGGTCAGCACGTCGGGCCGGGCATAGCTGCGTTGGCGTTGGCCTGTGGCACCTTCGATCTCGATTTCGATGATTTCACCGTTGGCGAGGGCGGTTTTCAGCCACGCCTTGACCTCATCGGGCCTCAAGGCGTGCCAGTAGGCGCGCAACTCGGTGGCATTGGCGAAGCCGAGGTTGTCGAGGGCTGAGGTGCAGGCCCAGTGGGTTGTGGTTTCCAGATCGGGGGCGGTGCGATGGGCATGAGGGATGACACGCTCGGTCAGGTCATAGATTTTCTGGAAACCGTTGCGACCCGCGATGGAAAGTTGCCCGGTGCGCCACAACCATTCGAGGGCGGTTTTCGACGGATGCCAATCCCACCAGCCGCCTTTACCGCGCGTCTCGCCTTCGCCCACATCAGAGGTGGTGACGGGGCCATGATCTTGGATCCGGCGCAGGATGGTGTCGAATTGCGCCTCATAACCATCGCGGAACCATGACTTCCAGTTGCTGTGCAGCCGTTCGGTGTCGCGTTGGAAGCGATGGTGCCAGTGGCTGTGCAGATGCACGGGCAGGATTGAGGCGTCATGCGTCCAGTGCTCAAAGAGGGCGCGGTCGGATTCGAGCAGGGCTTTCAGCGCGGCGGGTTTGTAGCTTTGGCGGCGCGAGAACAGGATCATGTGATGCGCGCGGGCGACGGTGTTGATGCTGTCGACCTGCACGAAACCAATGCGGTTGATCAGGTCAGCAAGGGCTTGACCATGGGCTGCACCCGTGGGGGCCTCGGCCAAAGCATGGCGGTGCAGGAACAGGCGGCGGGCGGCGGGGTTTGTCAAAAGTGGCAGCATGTCGCAGGGGTAGCAGGCCAAGCGCAGAGGTCAACAGCGACGTTTTCTGTCACCGCAGCGGCGTGTCGTAACATAGTGACATATTGGCGGGGAAATTGTGACCAAATCGGTCGATTTATGAGGTTGATCGCAAAGCGGTCAGGCCCCAATTTAAGCCATGTCCCCAAGGAGTTCTGGATGACGCATGACACGCCGCTGATCGCGATTATTGCCATAGGTCTGTCGATGGCCTTCGTGCTGGGCCTTGTGGCGCATCGGTTTCGATTGCCGTTGATTGCGGGGTATCTGATGGCGGGCGTCATCATCGGGCCGTTCACGCCGGGGTTTGTCGCCAATCAGGATTTGGCGAATGAACTGGCTGAGATCGGGGTGATCTTGCTGATGTTCGGGGTGGGTCTGCATTTCTCGCTGAAGGATTTGCTGGCGGTGAAGGCGGCGGCGGTGCCGGGGGCGTTGGGGCAGATCGCGGTGGCGACTTTGGCCGGGGTTGGTCTGGCATGGGGCTTAGGTTGGGGCTTGGGCGCTGGGGTGATCTTTGGGCTGTCGCTGTCGGTGGCTTCGACCGTGGTTTTGCTGCGGGCGCTGCAAAGCCGTGGGATTTTGAAGGATGAGACGGGCAAGCTGGCGGTTGGTTGGCTGATCGTCGAAGATCTGGTGATGGTGGTGGTGCTGGTGCTGATCCCGCCGTTGGCGGGGGTGATGGGCGGTGTCACGGTGCCGGTTGAGGGTGAGGCGGCGGCGGTGGCAAGCTGGGGCTTTGGCCCGTTGGGCGCGACGTTGCTTTTGACCGGGGTGAAGGTTGCGGGCTTTATCGGGCTGATGCTGATCGTGGGGGCGCGGGTGATCCCGATGGTGCTGCACTATTCCATGCACACCGGGCAGCGCGAGTTGTTCCGGCTGGCGGTGTTGGCGATTGCTTTGGGCGTGGCTTACGGCTCGGCGGTGTTCTTTGGTGTGAGCTTCGCGCTGGGGGCGTTCTTTGCGGGCATGGTGATGGCAAGCTCGACTTTGTCCAATCAGGCGATGAAAGATACGCTGCCTTTGCGGGATGCGTTTGCGGTGCTGTTTTTCGTCTCGGTCGGGATGCTGTTCAACCCGTCGGTGATTTGGACGCAACCGTTGGCGCTGGTGGGCACGGTGGTGATCGTGCTGGGGATCAAGTCGGTGGCGGCTTATGGGCTGATGCGTTGGTTTGGTCATGATCGTTCGGCTGGCTTTGTGCTGGCGGCTTCGCTGGCGCAGGTGGGCGAGTTTTCGTTCATCCTTGTCGGCATGGGCGTGCAGCTGGAGATCGTTCCGGTGGGCGCGCGTGATCTGGTGGTGGCGGCGGCGCTGGTGTCTATTCTGGTCAACCCGCTGCTGTTCCATCTGGCGGATCGCTATGCGCCTAAACCGACTCCTGAAGCGGTTTAGACGACGGGAACGCGGCTTGTCCGACTCTGCGCGCGGGTCTAGGCTTTGGCTTCAGGCCCTGGAGGAGGGTCGGTTCAGGGAGAGATTTCATGGCATCTGTTTCGATTCATCCATCGGTTGACGGTGGCGTGAAGCCCGGCAAAGCGGGCTTCGCGGGTGGCACGTTGACCTGTCATTGCAAGAGCGATCCGGTGGTGGTCGAGATCGGCTCGGATTGTCTGCACAACCATGTCTGCGGCTGCACCAAATGCTGGAAGCCAGCGGGGGCGGCGTTTTCGATGGTGTCGGTGGTGACATCGGACAACGTCAAAGTCACGCAGAACGCGGATAAATTGGCGGTGGTGGATGGCGCGGCGCTGATCCAGCGCCATGCTTGCAAAGGCTGCGGCGTGCATATGCACGGGCCAGTGACGCGGCCAAACCATCCGTTCACCGGGCTGTCGTTCATCCATACCGAATTGTCGGGGACCGAGGGCTTTGCCGCGCCGACCTTCGCGGCCTTTGTATCTTCGGTGATCGAAGGCGGCACTGATCCGGCGAAGATGGATGGCATCCGGGCGCGGCTGAATGAGTTGGGGCTGCCGCCTTATGATGCGTTGTCGCCGGGGCTGATGGATTATATTGCCACGTTTACCGCCAAGGCGAATGGGGTGTTGAAGTAAGATTGAGGCACCCGGACCGAAAGGAAACGCTCCGGTGGAGCGTTTCGCGGTTCGTTGCTCATAAGGCTGGAAGCCGTTGAGCAAGGGGCGTTGTGCAACAAGCCATTCAGATGAAAATCTGCGCGCGCCTGACTGGCGGGTGCGGTAACGCGCCTGCCGGGGGCAGGCAGGCGCGGGCAGATTTGTCGACGGACAAATCCGCCAAATAATGAGCGTTCAGACAGGTTTCGCCTTCTTCATCGTCAGCCTGCGCACCACGACGTAGAACGACGGCACCATGAAGATGCCGAGCACGGTGGCCGACAACATGCCGCCCAGAACGCCGATGCCGATGGCGTTTTGCGCGCCTGCGCCCGCGCCTGTGGCGATGGCGAGGGGCAGCACGCCGAGGATGAACGCCAGCGAGGTCATCAGGATAGGGCGCAGCCTTGTGCGGGCGGCTTCCAGTGCTGCTTGCACGGGGGTGCGCCCATGGGTTTCCAACTCGCGGGCGAATTCGATGATCAGGATGGCGTTTTTCGCGGCGAGGCCGATAGTGGTCAGCAAGCCCACCTTGAAATAGACATCGTTCGACTGGCCAAACAGCCATGCCGCGACCAATGCGCCCAAGATGCCCACTGGCACCGCCAGCATCACCGAAAACGGGATCGCCCAGCTTTCATAAAGTGCCGCCAGACACAGGAACACCACCAGCGCCGACAAAGCGTAAAGATAGGGCGCTTGGTTGCCGGATTGGCGTTCTTGATAGGACAGATCGGTCCACGCCACGCCATAGCCACCGGGCATCGCCGACACCAATTCCTCCATCGTGTCCATCGCCTCACCCGATGAGGTGCCATCGGCCTGCGAGCCGTTGATCTGCACCGCAGGCAGCGCGTCGATCCGGGCCAAGCTGGGGGCGACCGGGGCCCATTCTGTTTTCGAGAACGCCGAGAACGGCACCATTTCGCCATCGGCGTTGCGGGCGAACCATGCGAGCACATCTTCGGGCTGCATCCGCGAGGCGGCGGCCCCTTGCACGATCACCGGGCGCAGGGCGGTGCCGAGTTGGAAATCGTTCACCTCATCCCCCGCGAAAACGGTGGAGAGCATCGCGTTCACCTCGGTCAAGGACACCCCCAAAGCGGCGGCTTTTTCCTGATCAATCACCAGCTTCAGCGCGGCTTCATCCTCGGACGCGCCGCTGCGAAGGTTGATCACGCGCCCGCTGTCTTGCGCTTGCTTGATCAACTCGGCGGCGGCGGCGAACAAAGCATCGTTGCCCGCACCGGATTGATCGACCAGATACATCGAGAAGCCCGCCGAATTGCCAAGGCCCTGAATTGCAGGCGGCTGGTTGAACTGCACCGTGCCCGCGCGCAGGGTTTTGAACTTGGCATTGGCGCGGGCGGCGACGGCAGTAGCCGACAGATCGGAGGTGCTGCGTTCGTCAAAGCTGCGCAGTTTGACAAACACCATCGCTTGGTTTTGTCCGGTGCCGCTAAAGCCGAAGCCCATGGCGACAAAGGTGGATTCCACCGCCGCCTTTTCTTCGGTGTTCAGATAGGCCTCGACTTGCTCAACCACATCCAGCGTGGCGGCGGTGGTGGAGCCTTGTGACAGTGAGATTCGCGTCATCAGCACGCCCTGATCTTCCGATGGCAGGAAGGATCCGTTGATCCGACCGTAGATCGTCGCGACTCCACCGCTGACGATGCCCAGCACGAGGATCATGGCGAAGGGCCATTTCAGGATGCGACCCAAAAGGTTGGCATAGCCACGGGTGGCCGCGCCAAAGCCGGTGTTGAACCAGCGCGCGGGGGTGCTGAGCCAGCCCGCCTCATTCGGTTTGTGCGGTTTCAGAATGGTGGCGCACATCGCGGGGGTCAGGATCAAAGCGACAGCGGCAGACAGCAGCATGGCGGAAATGATCGTCACCGAGAATTGTCGATAGATCACGCCTGTGGAGCCGGACGAGAACGCCATCGGTAAGAACACCGCTGATAGAACCAGCGCGATGCCGATCAGCGCCCCGGTGATCTGGGTCATGCTTTTCTCGGTGGCTTCGACCGGGGGCAGGTGTTCTTCGGCGATGACGCGTTCAACGTTTTCGACAACGACAATGGCGTCATCGACCAAGAGGCCGATGGCGAGCACCATGGCGAACATGGTCAGGGTGTTGATCGAATAGCCGAGCACGCCGAGGATGGCGAAGGTGCCGAGCAGCACGATGGGCACCGCGATGATCGGGATCAAGGTGGCGCGCCAGTTTTGCAGGAACACGAGGATGACGAGGAATACGAGACCGATGGCTTCCAGCAGGGTGTGTTCGACCTTCTCGATCGATAGCTCGACGAAGGGCGAGGTGTCATAGGCATATTGCACTTCGACGCCTTCCGGCAGGGCGGCTTCCAGCCCGCTGAGCGTGGCGCGCACGGCGGCGGCGGTATCGACCGCATTGGCCCCGCTGGCGAGGTTGACGCCGAAGCCCGAGGCATTGGCGCCGTTAAAGCGGGAATCGCCGCCGTAGGTTTCTTTGCCGATCTCGACCGTCGCCACATCGCCCAACCGCACGGTGTTGCCAGCGGCGGTGGTGGTCAGGCGGATTTGCTCAAACTGTTCCACCGTGGTCAGCTGGCTTTGCGCGGTGATGGTGGCGGTGAATTGCTGGCCGCGCGTCACGGGTTGTGCGCCTAAAGACCCGATAGACACCGTGGTGTTTTGCGCCTGCACGGCGTTGACCACATCGGCGGGGGTCATCGAAAACTCGGCCAGCTTCATCGGGTCGAGCCAGATCCGCATCGCATAGCCAGAGCCGAACGAGTTGATGCTGCCCACGCCATCGGTGCGCAGAACCGCGCCCTCGACGGTGGAGGACATGATGTCCCCCAGTTGCACCGTGCTGTAGCGGCCATCCTTGGACACCAGCGAACCCACCAGCAGGATCGACGACGACGAGCGGCTGACGTTGACGCCGGAATCCTGCACCGCATCGGGCAGGCGGCGGGTGATTTGGTCGACCTTGGCCTGCACATTGGTCTGCGCATCATCGGGATCGACGGAATCGTCAAAGGTCAGCGTCAGGGTAGAGCGGCCTGTGGAGGACGAGCCTACGGTATAAAGCAGGCCTTCCAGCCCGGTCAGGCCGTCTTCGATGGTCTCGGTGACAGAGGTTTGCACCGCTTCTGCCGTGGCCCCGGCATAAGTTGCGGAGACGCGGATCGTGGTGGGGGCGATGTCGGGGTATTGTGAGACGGGCAGTTGCAGCAGCGAATACGCGCCCGCCAGCATCACAACAATCGCCAGAACCCAAGCGAAGACCGGGCGGTGGATGAAAAAACGCGCCATGTCTTAGTTATTCCCGGTGGTGGTGGCAGGTTTGGCAGCATCCGCTGCGGCGGCCTCGTCATGCACCACGCCATCGGCATCAATCGTGACGGGCACGGGTTTGATCGCAGCGCCGTCGCGCAGGTTGGTCAGGCCATCGACAATCACCAGATCGCCGTCCTCGATGCCGCCGGTGATGATCCAGGCGTTGTCTTGGCTGCCCGAACTGGTCAGCGCCACCTTTTTCGCCACACCGTCCTTGGCGACAAACACCGTCAATGTGCCGTCCGAGGTGCGGCCTGTCGCGCGCTGTGGCACCAGTTTGGCGCTGGTGGTGCCAAGCGTCAGCTTCACCCGCAGGAATTGGCCGGGCAGGATCAGCCGTTTGGGGTTATTAAACTGCACCCGCAGATCGAAGGTGCCCGTGGTGGCTGACACCACATTGCCCAGCACGACCACGGTGCCTTCGCCGTCATAGGTGGTGCCATCCTCTAGCACCAAAGCCACGCCAACCTTGGTGCCCAGCTTCAGGCTGCCATCGTCGATCTGCGCGCGGATGCGCAACATGCCCGCGCTGGAATCGCTGACATCAATGTAGATCGGATCAAGCCGGGTGACGGTCGCCAAAGCATCGGCTTGGTTCGCCGTCACCAAAGCGCCGATCGACACTGTGGCGATGCCCGCGATACCCTCAATCGGGCTGCGCACCGTGGTGCGATCCAGATCAAGTTGCGCCACATCAACGGCGGCCTGTGCTGCGGCATAGCTTGCAACGGCGGCGGCGGCGCTGGCTTGGGCGGTTTGCAGATCGGCCTTGCTGACCGCACTGCCTTGCAGGGTCATGTAGCGATCCACCGTGGCTTGGGTGGTATCGCGTTGCACCATCGCCCCCGCCAAAGCTGCCTTGGCCGAGGCGAAAGCCGCGACATAAGTGGTATCCTCGATCTTGAACATCGGGTCGCCGGGTTTCAGCTTGTCGCCCGGCGTGTAGAGGATTTCTTCGACCACGCCACTGACGCGGGCGCGAATCTCACCCGTCTCGAAGGCGACGGCGCGGCCCGGTAGGGTGCGGATATAGGGTACGTCGACGGTTTGCACGATGACGGTGCCGACGCTGGCTGGCCCCTGAGCTGCGCCGCCCGGTGGGGTTTGCGCTGCGACTTGCGTTGCCACAAACAGCAATGAAATCAACGCGAGGTAGCCAATTTTGCGCGAAATGCTCGGCATGATCCGGGGGGAGGCGCGATCAATCATAGGGTATCCGCTTTTGATTATTCTGAAGGAAATGCTACGCGAAACAAAGTCTGTGCGAAACACCATTGGCGCTGGGCAGCTGTATGGCTGCGCTGAAGATAAGTCTTTTACGCCGCCCGGAAAGCTTTCCGTCGCTTGTGTTGAAAAGAATTTATGCACGGGCGCGGGGGAATGGGTCTTGGGGTGGCGGCAGAAAATCCAGCGCGTGGAGGGGTCTAGTTTTTGAAACTCACTTGCAGGTTAAAGCTGTATTGCGCATCGGTCAGCCCATCGGGGGCGGCAGGGAAGCTGCCTGCGCGGTTGACCGCTTGCAGCGCTGCCTGATCCAAGGCGGCATTGCCGGAAGATCGCGCCACCGACACGCCTGCCAGCCCGCCGCTGCGCGTCACTGTGATGCGTACGGTGGCGATGCCCTCGGCCCCGGCGGCGCTGCGCGGGTAGGTTTTGCGGCGCTCGACCTTTTTGCGGACCTGCGCGCCCCAGCGGTCTACCAGTGACTTCGCTTTGCCTTTTGATACGGCGGTGGCGGCTTTTTGCTCGGCTTGCGGTTGTTGCTGGGCTTTGGCGGCGGGCTTGGTTTTTTCGGGCTTCGGCTTTTTGGGCGCAGGCTTTTCTTCCGGCACGGGTTCGGGTTTTGGTTTTTCCGGCGGGGCTTCGGCATCTGGCGGCAGGTCGGCTTGCAGCGGTTGTGGCGCGACGACCGGATCGGGCAGGTCGGGGGCGAGTGTCGGGTCTGGCAGATCGGGCAGCGGCTCATCCTGCACCACGGGGTCCAGCGTCTCGGGCAGTTCGGCCATCGGCACTTCGGGAGCGGGTTCCAGCGTGGCGATGGCCGGAGGGGCTTCGGGCAGCGGGGCCATGTCGATCAGTACGGCAGAGTCGATGGCGTTTTGGTTGCCAAGGCCTTGGCTGAGCCATAGGGTTAGCATAGCCAGCGCCGCCATCGCGCCCGCTACTGAGGTCGCCGCCGCCGCCCATTTCGCGGCATAGGCCAAAGGGTTCTGCCCGGCGTGGGCGGTCAGCCAATCAACCGAGGGGCCGGGATGCGTGGTCATGGCTGCGGCGGGGTGCCTTCGATGCCCACCAAGGCCACGCGCAGATAGCCCGCAGATCGCAGCAGGTTCATCACCGCCATCAGCTTGCCATAAGGCACCGCCTCATCCGCGCGCAGATAGATGCGCTGATTGCGGTCGGCTTGGGTCAGGCTATCGAGTTTTGCGCCAAGCGCTTCGCGGTCGATGGTTTCCGAGGCCAAAGAAAGCGTCAGGTCTTTCTGCACGGTGATATAGATCGGCTCCGGCGCGCGGTCGGTCGGGGTGGCGTTAGAGCCGGGCAGATCAACCGGGACATCGACGGTCGACAAGGGGGCTGCGACCATAAAGATGATCAGCAGCACCAGCATCACGTCAATAAAAGGCGTGACGTTGATCTCGTGGTTTTCCTCCAGATCATCGCCGCCGCCGCGGGTGGACATGCCCATCGCTTAGACCCCCGGCGTAATGTGGCGGAAGTCGAGATCGCGGCTGAGCAGGCGTTCGACCCCCGCTGCGGCATCGCCAAGGCTTTGACGGTAAGCGGCAATTTCGCGGGTGAAGTGGTTGTAGATCACCACGGCAGGGATGGCGGCGATCAGGCCGATGGCGGTGGCTAAAAGCGCTTCGGCAATGCCGGGGGCGACGACGGCGAGGTTGGTGGTTTTGGTCTCCGCAATACCGATGAAGGAATTCATAATGCCCCAGACCGTGCCGAACAGCCCAACGAACGGGGCGGTGGCACCGATGGTGGCCAAGAGGCCAGTGCCTTTGCGGATGCGCGCGCCTGCCTGCACCTCGATGCGGTCGAGCACCGACCGCGTGCGTTCTTTGACGCCATCGGGGCCAGCGGCGGCAATGGCGGGGTCGGAACGGCGGTATTCGATCAAGGCGGCCTGTGCCATAAACGCGGCGGGGTCGGTCTGCTTCGACAACTGCCCCGAAGCGGTTTCCAGCGATTGCGCGTTGTGAATGGTTTTGACCGAGCGACGGGCGCGGGCGCGGGCAACGGCGAGTTCGATCAGTTTGAACACCAGCACCGTCCAAGTGACGAAGGACGCGAACACCAGTGACAGCATCACCGCCTTCACCACCCAATGCGCGGCATTATACATGCCCAAGGGTGAATAATCGGTTTGCGGATGGACGGTTTCGGCTGCTGCTGGGGTCACGGGTTGCTGCGCTGTCGGTTCGGGTGTGATCGCTGGTGCGGGGATGGTTTGGGTTTGCAGCGGTGCTGATTGTGACGGTACGGGCAGCACCGGGGCGGCATCATTGGTTGTAGCGGGTGCGGTGGGTTCTGGCATTTCCGATTGCACCACCGGGGGCTGCGGCGCTTGCTGGGCCAAGCCCGGCAGCGGCACCGCGCAGCCAAGCAGCAGGCTGACCGCAATGTGACGCAAGATCGGATGGTTCGGGATCAACATGCCTACAGTCCGTTCATTTCAGTGCATCGGTTTGCCTGCAACGGTCAGGGAATGCTCTGGGCCAGGGCAGACCGCACCGCGCTGATTGCGGCAGTTAGATTTGTTGACAGGAGTCGTCAAGATTATTTCTTATGCTTTCAGTCGCCTATTTGCAACAGCGGGTAGGGATGATTAGTCGAGTGATTGACTCAGAGATAGACCTGCGGGATTGACGTTCATGCCAGCCCTGCGCGATGCCCCGATTCTCGCGGGTTCAGCCGGAAAGTCGGGCCAGCGCTTTCCTTCCTCCTGCCCTTTCGGTGGCCGCGACAATGACCTTTCGCCCCAAAATGACCGCTTTTACCGATGGCATCCGCGCGCTGGAGCCGTTGCGCTGGCGGGCTTGGGCTGGCGTGGTGGCCGATCTTTGGCACGCCGAGGGCACTGTCGGTGGGGCTGGGCACTACGTCTCGCCCGATCCGCGCATCGTGATTTTTCTCGGCGACGGCGCGCAGGCGATCCGGCTTTCCGACAGCCCGGTGGGCGTGGCTTTACGGCCTGCGGGGCAGATCAGCTACATTCCGGCGGGGATGCCTTTGTGGTCGCAGATCGTACAGCCGGGTGCGTTTCGGCATATTGATCTGCATTTCGATGGCGTGGCTTTGGCGCAAAGGCTGGGTGATCGGTTCGGGATGGCTTGGGCCATGGCGGCGCTGGCGCGTCCGGTGACGTTGGACGGCGTGCCAGAAATTGACCAGATTGCGCAGCTGTTGGCGGCGGAATTACAGGGCGACGGGCTGCATGATTTGTATGGCGAGGGGCTGGTGCAGGCGATTTTGGGGCGGGTGTTGGCCTCGGATCAAATAGCACCTGCGGAACCTTTGCGCGGCGGGCTGACCCCGCATCAGATGCGGCGGCTGACCGATTACATGCAGACCAATCTGCATCGGCGGGTGTCGGTGGCGGAATTGGCAGCGCAGATTGGCCTGTCGGAAAGCTGGTTCGCGCGGGCGTTCAAGCACAGCAACGGCGAAACGCCGCATGGCTGGCAGCAAAGCCTGCGCATCACGGCGGCCAAGGCGATGCTGGGGCGCGATGATGCGGCTTTGGTCGAGATCGCGGCAGCCACCGGGTTTGCCGATCAGGCGCATATGACGCGGGCGTTTCGCGGCGTGACTGGTACGACCCCGGCGGCGTGGCGGCGCGGTCACGCGGGCTGATCGGGGGCTTTGAAGCGGGGTTTGTGCAATTCAAAGCGGGATGCTGCAAGACAGCGATGGTATTTCTACTTATTTAGTCAGGAATTCGCGCGACCCGCGCTCTGACCCTTCTGCCTTAGGAAATACTGATGACTTCGCTTCGCAATCGCTCCCGTCTGGCCCTGCTTTTGGGCCAAACCGCCCTGATCGCCTGTACGCTGCCCCAGCTTGCCATGGCGCAAACCACGACTGATCTGGAGCCGATTGTGGTGACGGGTGCGGGTGAGGGCACGGCAACTGGCCCAGTCACGTCGACCAATCCGGCAACGTTGACGGGCAGCAAAACCGCCACCCCGCTGACGGAAGTGCCGCAGTCGGTTTCGGTGGTATCGGCGGCGGCGCTTGAGGCGGCAAATATCTCAAAGCTCGACGGGGCGCTGTCCTATGTAGCGGGTGTGACGGGGCAACCTTACGGCTACGACAGCGACACCAACTGGATTTTCATCCGTGGCTTCAACGCCTCGCAGCACGGGGCCTATCAAGACGGCTTGGCGAACAACGCCTATGGCTTCGGCAGCTTTTTCATCGACCCGTTTCTGGTGGAGCGGATTGAGGTGCTGAAAGGCGCGTCGTCGGTGCTGTATGGCGGCTCAAACCCCGGCGGTCTGGTCAACTATGTCACCAAAGCGCCAACGGGTGAAAACAAGACCGTGCTGGAATTTGGGCTGGACGAGCATGGCCGCACTTGGGGCTCGTTTGATCAGAACCGTGTGGTTTCAGACTCGCTCAGCTACCGCCTGCTGGGCAAGATTGAGCGTGTTGACGGCCACGGCGCGTTTGATCCGGGCTTGCATACGCTGCTGTCCGGTTCAATCGAGCAGAAACTCGACAGCGGTGCCGTGCTGACTTACGGGCTGGACCTGCTGAAAGTCGATGAGGCGCATGTTGGCAACGCTTGGTTGCCTTATGTCGGCACGGTGGAAGAAGCGTCGTTCGGCTACATCCCGCGTGATTTCAATGTGGGTGAGCCGGGGCATGACAGCTATATGCGCGATCAGGCCTCATTGCGCTTTGGTTTCACGCAGGATTTGGGCGACTGGACCCTGACCAACACCTCGCGGATTTCGCGGGCTGATATCACCGAGCGTTCGGTTGTAGCTTATGGCTATGCCACCTTCGGCGCGCCGGATGCTGTCGGCACCCTCGTGCGCGGTGTGTTTGACCATGACACCTCGCAGACCAGTTTTGTCACCGACACAAGGCTTGAGAACAGCTTTGTCACCGGCGCGCTGGACCATAAGGTGATGGTTGGGCTTGATCTGAAAAACTACAAAATTGATATCCTTGAGAAAAGCGCCTATCCGGCAACGCCTTTGACCGTGGTTGATCCGATCTACGGTGCTGCTCAACCTGCCGCTGCGGCCTACAAGGATGTGGATATCACCCAGCGTCAGGCCGGGGTGTATCTGCAAGACCAAATCCGTTGGGGCGATGGCTGGATCGGCACCGGCAACTTGCGCTACGATTGGGTTGAAACCGAAGCCAGCGCCGACCGCGCCACCGGCAACGCGGGCAGCACGCGCAACGATGGTGAGTTGACTTGGCGTCTGGGTCTGGCGAAAGAAGTGGTTGCGGGGGTGACGGTTTACGCCACCACCTCGACCTCGTTCAACCCAACGATTGAGCCCAGCACAGCGGGCAATGACATCAAGCCGGAAACGGCGCGTCAGGCCGAATTTGGCGTGAAATGGGCGGTCAATGATACGTTCCTGCTGACCGCATCGGCGTTTGATCTGAAGCGCAAGAACGTCTCGCAATCGACGTTTGGTGAGATTTCTCCCGGTGTGTTCGGCTCGATCTTCTCACAGGTTGGCGAAGTTCAATCGAAGGGCTTCGAGCTTGAGGCACAGGGCAAAATCGCCGAAGGCCTGACAATCTCGGCAGCTTACACCAAGATGGATCTTGAGGTTCTGGATGATCAGAATGCCGCTTTGATCGGCAATTCCTTGCGCGAAGTGCCGGAGGAATTCGCGTCGCTGCAACTGGGCTGGACACCATCCTCGATGCCGGAACTGACGCTTACGGGGGCTGCGCGCTACACAGGCGGAAGCTGGGCCGATGACGCGAATACCGCATGGGTGCCTTCGCGCACAGTGTTTGATCTTGGCGCAAGCTATCAGATGCAGAACGATTGGCAGGCAAATCTGGCGATCAGCAACGTTGCCGACAAGAAATATGTCTCCAGCTGCGCGGGCACCAACTATTGCTACTACGGTGAAGGCCGCACGGCCAGCATCAGCATCAGCAAGTCGTTCTGATCATATGGGGGCGGGGTTGAACCTGCCCCCATTGCCAGCCAAGCTGCCTTTGCAGCCGCGCCCGCCGCTTTCCTGAATGAGAATCCCCATGCTTCGTCAATTCGCCGTCTACTACCGCCCTTGGATGGGCCTGTTCTGGCTCGATTTCGGCTGTGCGATCGTGTCGGGCCTGCTGGAACTGGCGTTTCCTCTGGCGGTGCGCGGCTATATCGACTGGCTGCTGCCGCAGGGCAACTGGACGCTGACGGTGATCTTCGCTGTGGTTTTGTGCGCGATTTATGTGGTGAACGCGGGGCTGATGGCGATTGTGATTTATTGGGGCCATATGCTGGGCATCAACATTGAGACTGAGATGCGGCGGCGGGCGTTTGACCATCTGCAACGCCTGTCCTGGGGCTATTTTGACCGCCAACATTCCGGCCATCTGATCGCCCGCGTGACGCGTGATCTGGAGGATATTGGTGAGGTCGCCCACCACGGCCCCGAGGATTTGATCGTCGCGGTGATGACCTTTGTGGGCGCGTTTATCCTGATGCTGACGGTGCATGCGCCCTTGGCGTGGATGACGGTGGTGATCGTGCCGTTGGCCGCGCTGTTGGTGATGTATTTCGGCGGGCGGATGACGGCGACGTGGCGGGCGATTTATGACCGGGTGGCGAATTTCAACGTGCGGATTGAGGAAAACGTCGGCGGCATTCGCGTCGTGCAGGCGTTTGGCAATGAGGATCATGAGCGGGCGTTGTTTGCCCGTGATAACGCCAATTACCGCCGCACCAAGTTGGACGCCTATAAGGTGATGTCGATTTCCTCGACGCTGAACTACGTGGGCATGCGCGCGGTGCAGGTGATGGTGATGGTCGCGGGCGCGGGCTTTGTGCTGAACGGGTCTCTGACGGCGGGGGGGTTTGTTGCGTTCCTGCTGTTGGTTGGCGTGTATTTCCGGCCCCTTGAGAAGATAGCCTCGGTGATTGAGACGTATCCGAAAGGTATCGCCGGATTTCGGCGTTATCTCGACCTGATGGCGACGAAGCCGGATGTGGTGGATGCGCCGGGCGCTGTGACTGCCCCAGCGTTGCGCGGTGCGGTGAAGTTTGATCATGTCAGCTTCGGCTATGACCCGGCGCGGCCTGTGCTGCGTGATGTGAGTTTTCGGGTCGCGCCGGGGCAGACGGTGGCGTTTGTTGGCGCTTCGGGGGCGGGCAAGACCACTTTGCTCGCGCTGTTGCCCCGCTTTTACGAGCCAAGTTTGGGGCAGATCAGCATTGATGGCATGGCTTTGCAGGATATGACTCTGGCGTCCTTGCGCGCGCAGATTGGCATTGTGTCGCAGGATGTGTTCCTGTTCAGTGGCACTCTGCGCGACAATATTGGTTATGGGCGGTTGGGGGCCACCGATGCCGAAATCCTTGCCGCCGCCGCTTCGGCACAGTTGGAAGCCACCATTGCCGCCCTGCCGCAGGGGCTTGATACCGTGGTGGGCGAACGCGGCGTGATGCTGTCGGGTGGGCAAAAGCAGCGCGTCGCCATCGCACGGGTGTTCTTGAAAAACCCGCCTTTGCTAATCCTTGATGAGGCGACCTCGGCCTTGGACACGCAGACCGAGCGGGAAATTCAGGCGGCATTGGATGGGCTTTCGGCGGGGCGGACGACCTTTATCATCGCGCACCGTTTGGGGACCATTCGCCACGCCGATAAGATCGTGGTGATGGATCAGGGCCAGATTGTCGAAACCGGCACCCATGGCGATCTGAGCGAAAAGGGGGGTCGCTATGCCGATCTGCACGCTGCATGATCCGGGTTGATGATCTTGCGCTGACGGGGCGTTTGCCCGATGCCCCCGGCGCTTTCGCGGCGCATGTGGCCGAGCTTTACGCCGCCTTCGATGTCAGCGATCTGCCGCAAGGCGGGCTGCGGATCAGCTTCACCAGCGGCAGTATCAGCTTTGCCCCCGGCGAGCAGGCCATGCTGATCAGCGTCACTGCGATTTCCGCCACCGATCTGTTCGTGCTGCGCGAAGCCGTCACCGGGTTGATTGAGCGTTTCGATGCGGGTCTTGTGGCGCGGCTGATCTGGGACCGGGCTTTGCCGAAACTGACCACGCCGCCGAACTTTCGCCAGGGGCGCGTGGTGGCGATTTCACACCCCGGCGCAGGCTATATTCGGTTGCGTATCGCGGCGGATCATCTCGCGCCCTTCGCCATATCGGGCCTGCATTTGCGGTTGTTGCTGCCGCCCGAAGGTCGCGCTGCGGTCTGGCCCTCGGTGTCGGACGCGGGCCGCACGGTTTGGCCCAGTGGTGATGACAAACTGCACGACCCCGTCTATACGATCCGCGCGATTGATCCGGTGGCGGGCTGGCTAGAGGTTGATGTTTTCCTGCATGGCCGTGGGCGCACCTGCCGCTGGGCCAAAGCCGTTCAGCGTGGTGCTGTGCTGGGGCTGATCGGGCCGGGGGGCGGCTATCTGCCGATGGCGCGGCATTTGCTGCTGGTGGGCGATGAAACCGCGTTGCCCGCCATCGCGCGGATATTGGAAGCCGCAGCACCCGATACGCTGGGGCAAGCGCTGATCTTGGTGGCGGATGCGGCGGTGATACAGCCGGTTGCAGCACCTGCCGGGGTGCAAATCCGCTGGCTGTCGCGGCAGGCAGGCGACACGTTGGAAGGCGCTGTGGCAGGTGCCCGTCTCCCTGTGGCGGGCCTTGCAGGTGGTCGCCAGCTGTGGATCGCGGGCGAGAGGTCGGAGTGTCAGCGCCTGCGCGCTCAGTTCAACGCCGAGACGGGCTGGGCGAAATCCGAGGTGATGATCGCGGGCTATTGGACCGATACCGATGTTCAAACTTGACGGCATCACCCGCCTGCACGGCGCGCGGCAGGTGCTGGGATTGGACAGCCTGACGCTGGGGACCGAGGGGCTGACGGTGATCTTGGGCCATAACGGTTCGGGAAAATCGACGCTGCTGGGCTTGCTGGCGCGCACCGATACCGCGACGACCGGGCAGATTTTTCTGAATGATCAGGTGCTTGCTAAGATAGGCCAGCGCAGACTTGCCCAACAAGTGGCCTACCTGCCGCAGCGTCTGCCCCCCGTTCCCGGACTGACCCTGCGCGAACTCGTCCGGCTTGGCCGCTATCCGTGGCGCGGCGCTTTGGGGCGCTGGCAGGCGCAGGATCACGCAGCGGTTGAGGCGGCTTTGATCGCCACCGGGGGGATGGAGCGCGCCGAGGCTTTGGTTGAAACCATGTCGGGTGGTGAGCGTCAGCGAGGCTATATCGCCATGCTGCTGGCGCAAGACGCGCCGATCTTGTTGCTGGACGAGCCGACCTCGGCGCTGGACCCCGGCCATGCCTATGAGGTGATGCGGCTGCTGCGCAGGCTGGTGGATGACGCCGGGCGGCGGGTGATCGTGGTGCTGCATGATGTCAACCTTGCGGCGCGGTTTGCCGATCGGGTGGTGGCTTTGCGGGACGGTCGGATTGCGTTTGACGGTGCGCCTGCCAAGCTGCTGACCCCGGCAATCTTGTCGATGCTTTACGCCGTGCCGATGCAGGTGGTGCCCGGTCCCGCCGGAGCGCTGCCGCTGGCTGTTGTGTCTTAAGGAAATCCGATGCGCGCCCTGATCGCCTTGCTCTGCCTGATCGCTCTGCCCGCTTTGGCGGACCCGGTGACGATCACCGATATGCGCGGCCAGCAGACCTTCGCCGCCCCACCGCAGAAGATCGCGGCGCTGGATTGGTCGATCACCGAGGCTTTGCTGGATCTTGGCATCACTCCGGCAGGTGTAGCGGAGCCCGCCGCATATGCCGATTGGGTGGTCAATCCGCCCTTGCCCGTGGGGGCCGTCGATCTGGGCCTGCGCGCCGAGCCGAACCTTGAGGCTTTGGCCGCCCTGCATCCCGATGTCATCATCACCGCCGATATTGACCCCGCCTTGGTGCCAGCCTTGCAGCAG
This sequence comes from Pseudomonadota bacterium, assembly GCA_040387915.1. Classification (GTDB taxonomy): domain Bacteria; phylum Pseudomonadota; class Alphaproteobacteria; order Rhodobacterales; family Rhodobacteraceae; genus Cypionkella. The sequence continues at coordinate 165,302 of JAZKCV010000001.1, read as the reverse complement.
ATCGCGCCGGTGGTGGTCTTTCAAGCCTTTGATATTGTGCAGGATAACCCCACGGCGGCGAAAGAGATTTTCCGCCAGCTTGCCACCCTGACCGGAACGCAGGCGCTGGCCGAGCAAAAACTGGCCGCGCAAGAGGTGGAACTGGACGCCATCGCCAAGCGTCTGGCGGATCATTTTGGCGCGCCCCTGCCGATGGTGACGACGGTGCGGCTGAACGATGCGACTTCGGCCTATGTCAACGGGACCAATTCGATGCCGGAATATGTGTTGGCGCGGCTGGGGTTCAGCAATGAATTGCCGCAGCCGAAAAGCCGCTGGGGCATTACGCTGTTGAAAGCCGAGGATTTGGCGGCGGCGAAAACCGGGATCGTGTTGGCGATTGGCCCGGATATGGGCGGCAGCGCTTTGCGGCAAACCCCGATCTGGGCGTTTTTGCCGTTTGTGAAAGCCGGGCGCATGGCGGATGTCGCCCCGGTCTGGAGCTACGGCGGGGCTTTGTCGATCACCCGGCTGGCGCACGGCTTTGAAGCGGCTTTACTGACTGTGCCGCCGCAGGCGCTTACGCGGTGAGCGTTGCGGTGAAAACCCTGCTTGCGGTGCTGGCTGTGCTTGGCCTTTGCACGGCGCATCTGGCACTGGGGGCAGGGCTGCCCGTGGCGCGGATGGCGGTTTTGCTGGGCGGGGCTGCACCGCAAGATTTCGCTGACGCGGTATTTCTGCAATCCGAATTGCCGCGTTTGGTGATGGCGGCGCTGATCGGTGCGGCTTTGGGCCTCGCGGGGTCGCTGATGCAGCAGCTGACACAAAACGCGCTGGTGTCGCCGATGACGATGGGGGTGTCTTCCGGCGCTTGGCTGGCCTTGGTGTTGGCGGCGATTGTGCTGCCGGGGGCGGCGCATTCGGAATGGCTGGCGCTGGGTGGGGCTGCGCTGGCGGCGGGGCTGGTGCTGGCGGTGACGGGGCCGCGCGGGCTGGTGGGGATGCAGGCGCCCTTGGCTGGCATGGCGGTGAACCTGTTGTTTGGCGCTATGGCCGCGACCGCGATGCTGCTTGCGAACCCCTATACCGAGCATTTGTTCCTGTGGGGCGCGGGCGATCTGACCCAGACGGGTTGGGGGCCAGCGCTGTGGTTGCTGCCGCGTTTGCTGCCGGGGATTTTCATTGCCGCCCTCCTGGTGCGGCCTTTGGGCTTGCTGCGCCTTGGTGCGCAGGCAGCGGGTGGGCGCGGGATGGTGCTGTGGCCGGTGGCTGTGGCTGTGGCACTTGCGGCGCTGCATCTGGCGGCGGTTTCGGTGACGGCGGTAGGGATGATCGGCTTTATCGGGCTGGTGGCCCCCAATATGGCGCGGCTGATCGGCGCGCGCAGGGCGGGGGATGAGTTGCTGATCTCGGCCTGCTTAGGCGCGGTATGTCTGATTGCTGCGGATGTTTTGGCGCTGGCTCTGTCGCGGTTTGTGCCGAATATCGTGCCAACCGGGGCCGCCGCCGCCTTGACCGGCGCCTGCGCGCTGATCTGGCTGCTGCGGCGCAAACTGGGGGCAGAGGATCATGCGGTGCATTCCCTGCCTGCGGGGGCAGCAAGGGTTGGGCAGCGGCGGGCGGTTGTGTTGGGGCTGGGGTTTGCAGCGCTGGTCCTTGCGGCGTTGTGCGTGGGGCGGATGCAAAGCGGCTGGGCTTTGTCGCTTGATCCGCTGATCCTGTCTTTGCGTTGGCCACGAGTCTTAGCCTCTGCCAGTGCGGGGGTAAGTATGGCTTTGGCGGGCTGCATCCTGCAACGGCTGATCCGCAACCCACTGGCCAGTCCGGATATTTTGGGCATGTCGGCGGGGGCGGTGGCGGCTTTGGTGGGGGTGGCTTTGTTGACGGGCGGTTCCATTCATGCCGCCCGCCTGCCCGTGGCTTTGGCGGGCTGCGGTGCGGCTTTGGCGCTGTTGTTGTGGTTCGGGCGCAGGCATTCACATGCCCCGGCAGCGCTGGCATTGATCGGCATTGCGCTGGGCGCGGGCCTTGATGCGGTGGTGCGGCTGTCGATGGCGGGCGGCACCGCCGAGGCTTTTGCGATCATGGGCTGGATGAGCGGATCGACATATCGCATCGACGCAGCGTCGGCTTTTGGGCTGACAGTTTGCGCGGTGGTGGGACTGGCTTTGGCGGCTTTGGCGCTGCGCCCGCTGACATTACTGGGTGCGGGCGATGGCATCGCCATGGGGCGGGGGCTGGCTTTGGCCCCGGCACGGCGGGGGCTGATGCTGCTGGCGGCGGGACTTACTGCGGCGGTGACGGCCTTCATGGGTCCGGTCAGCTTTGTCGGATTGGTCGGCCCACATCTGGCGGTTTTGCTAGGAGCGCGGCGGATGCAGGATCAGCTGATCGTGGCCCCCCTCGCTGGGGCGGCGCTGATGGTTTTGTCGGATTGGCTGGGGCGGATGCTGCTTTATCCGAACCAACTGCCCGCCGGATCGGTGGCGGCGATCCTAGGTGGCAGCTATTTCCTGCTGCTGCTTGCGCGCAGGCGGGTGGTATAGCCAAAGGCCGGGAGCGCTCCCGGCCTTTGGTTTCTTTGTCAAAGATCAGCGCGCGAGCAATGCCTCGACAATGCGGTCGGCGGCGGCTTCGGCGGTCAGATTGGTGGTGTTGACCACGATTTCGGCATCCTCTGGCGCTTCATAAGGGCTGTCGATGCCGGTAAAGTTCTTCAACTGACCGGAGCGGGCTTTCTTGTAAAGCCCCTTCACATCGCGGCTTTCGGCAACGGCGAGGGGGGTGTCGACATAAACCTCGATAAACTCACCACTCGCCATAAGATCGCGCACCATGCGGCGTTCGGACCGGAACGGCGAGATAAACGCCGTCAGCACGATCAGGCCCGCATCGGTCATCAGCTTGGCGACCTCACCCACCCGGCGGATGTTTTCCACCCGGTCGGCATCGGTAAAGCCCAGATCGCGGTTCAGCCCGTGGCGGACGTTATCGCCGTCGAGCAGGAAAGTGTGCTTGCCCAAAGCGTGCAGCTTTTTCTCAACCAAGTTAGCAATGGTCGATTTGCCCGACCCCGACAGCCCGGTAAACCAGACCACGGCGGGCTTTTGGGTTTTGAGTGCTGCATGCGCGTCACGATCCACATCCACCGCTTGCCAATGGATATTCTGGCTGCGGCGCAAAGCGAAATGGATCATCCCGGCGGCGACGGTCGCGTTGGTCATCCGGTCGATCAGGATGAAACCGCCCAAGTCGGGGTTGACAGCATAGGCCTCAAACGGGATCGCGCGGTCAATCGACAGGTTGCACACACCAATCGCGTTCAGGCCCAAAGTGCGCGAGGCAAGGTGTTCGAGGGTGTTGATATTCACTTCATATTTCGGCTCTGTCACCGTGGCGGTCACGGTCTGGGTGCCGATTTTCAAAAGGTACGGACGCCCCGGCAGCATCGCGTGTTCGTCCATCCAGACGAGGGTGGCTTCAAACTGATCGGCGACCTCACACGGCTCATCCGCCTTGACGATCACATCGCCGCGCGAGCAATCGACTTCGTCGTTGAAGGTCAGCGTCACCGACTGGCCCGCAATCGCCTGCTCCAATTCACCGTCATAGGTGACGATGGATTTCACGGTGGTGGTCTTGCCCGAAGGCAGCACGCGGATCGCATCGCCCGGTTTCACCACACCCGCGCCAATTTGCCCGGCAAAGCCGCGGAAATCGAGGTTGGGGCGGTTGACCCATTGCACTGGCATCCGGAACGGCACGTCCAGCATGCGGGCATCGTTGACGGGGGCGGTTTCCAGATGCTCCATCAGCGTCTGGCCGGTGTACCACGGCATTTCGGTCGATCGGGTGATCATATTCTCACCCTTCAGGCCCGAAATCGGGATCGGCAGGAAGTTGGTCATGCCGATTTGCTTGGCGAAGTGGCTGTAATCTTTGACGATTTCGTAGAAACGTTCTTGGCTATAGCCGACAAGGTCCATCTTGTTGACGGCCAGCACAACGTTCTTGATGCCGAGCAGTTTCACCAGATAAGAATGCCGCCGCGTCTGGGTCAGCACGCCTTGGCGCGCGTCAATCAGGATCACGGCGAGGTCGGCGGTCGAGGCCCCCGTCACCATGTTCCGCGTATATTGCTCATGCCCCGGTGTGTCGGCGACGATGAACTTGCGCTTGTCGGTGGCAAAGAAACGATACGCCACGTCGATGGTGATGCCCTGCTCGCGCTCAGCCGCCAGACCGTCAACAAGCAAAGCGAAATCAATGTCTTGGCCTTGGGTGCCAGAGGCTTTGCTGTCACGTTCCAGCGTGGCCAACTGATCTTCAAAGATCATCTTGCTGTCATACAGCAAGCGCCCGATCAGCGTTGATTTGCCATCATCGACCGAACCGCAGGTGATAAAGCGCAGCATGGTCTTGTGCTGGTGCTTGACGAGGTAAGCGTCGATGTCGTCGGCGATCAGCTGGTCGGTGACGTAGATGGGGTCCACTGCAACAGTCATTTAGAAATACCCCTCTTGTTTCTTCTTCTCCATCGAGGCCGCCTGATCGTGGTCGATGGCGCGGCCCTGACGCTCGGATGTGGTGGTCAGCAGCATTTCCTGAATGACTTCGGGCAGGGTTTTCGCCTCAGACTCCACCGCACCCGTCAGCGGGTAGCAGCCCAAAGTGCGGAACCGCACCGATTTCAATTCCGGCACCTCGCCGGGGTTCAGGCGGAAACGGTCGTCATCGACCATGATCAACATGCCGTTCCGCTCGACCACCGGGCGCGGTGCCGAGAAATACAAAGGCACAATCTCGATGCCTTCGAGATGGATGTATTGCCAGATATCGAGTTCCGTCCAGTTCGAGATCGGAAATGCCCGGATGCTTTCGCCCTTGGATTTGCGGGTGTTATAGAGCTTCCACAACTCTGGCCGCTGGTTCTTCGGATCCCAGCGGTGGTTGGCCGAGCGGAACGAAAACACACGCTCTTTCGCGCGCGACTTTTCCTCATCCCGGCGCGCGCCACCGAAGGCCACGTCGAAGTTATATTTGGTTAGCGCCTGCTTCAGGCCTTCGGTCTTCCACATATCGGTGTGGAGCGAGCCGTGATCGAACGGGTTGATGCCTTTTTCCACCGCTTCGGGGTTGTGATAAACGATCAACTTCATCCCGGCGTCTTTCGCGGCTTTCTCGCGCAGTTTATACATTTCGCGGAATTTCCACGTGGTATCGACATGCAGCAGCGGGAACGGCGGCGGTGCCGGGTAGAAGGCTTTCTTTGCCAGATGCAGCATGGTGGCCGAGTCTTTGCCGACCGAATACAGCATCACCGGGTTTTCGGCGTTGGCGACCACTTCGCGCATGATGTGGATGCTTTCAGCCTCAAGCCGCTGCAAATGCGTCAACGTACTGGCGGAAAGGCCCTTTGCGGCGGTGGTGGTGGTCATTACAGGCATCCTTCAAGCTTTGTTGGCGCTATTTGGCAATTTTTGACCGCCCGCGCCAGCGGGGCAAAGCCGAATTTGGCTTAAAATACAAGAAATTTTGCCCGCAATACGGCCCGTCGGCGGTGTTCGGACGTTTTGGGCGGCGATGCCAGCCGATTTGGTTCCGGCAATCCGGGCAAAGCTGGAAATACCTTCTTTTCTGTCGCGCTAGGGGCAAGTGGAGTTTGGCCCCTGGCAGAGATATTGCGCTTACGCCAGATAGGTCGCGAAATGCGCTGAGGAGCGGCTCTGCGCAAGCTTGGCCGAATCCGCGTCATAAGACGCCCGCGCATCGCAGTTAAAGCCGTGATCGGCCCCTTCATAGACATACACCGGAACATCGGGCCGCGACGCCGCAAATTCCCGCACCTTATCGACCGGAATATGGCCGTCCAATGCGCCAAAATGCAGGATCGTCGGGCAGTTTGGCCGCAAATCCGTCAGCCCCAACACGCCGCCGCCATAGTAGCCGACCGCCGCCGAAAGCCCCGGCAGACCCGCCGCTGCCGACCATGCCAAAGTGCCACCCCAGCAAAAACCGACCACGCCCACCTTGCCCGCCTCTGCTGCAAAACTGATCGCAGCCGCAATATCCAACAGCGCGGGCCCGCTGGAAACCTTGCCGATCATCGCATAGGCGCGCGGCATGTCTTCGGGCTGATAACCCGACTGAAACCCGCGCTCGGCCCTGTCAAACAGCGCGGGGGCTACGGCGAGATAGCCTTCCGCCGCATAACGATCCGCCACGCTGCGGATATGGGCATTCACGCCGAAAATCTCTTGCACCACCACGATGCCGCCCTTGGGCTTGCCCGCAGGCCGCGCCACATAGGCATCACAGACAAAGCCATCGCTGGCCGTCAGCCGAATATCTTCACCCATAGGCTCAAACCCTTCCGTACAGTCGCTTCGCCTCTCGGAACGACATCAGCTTTTGTAGTTTTTCATCCCACAAATGCAACTTTACGGACTGGAAACTTTCCCAAATCGTCAAACGCTGGGCTTGGGCGAGATCGGCATTGTCGCGCAACACCTCTGGCAGGCGGTAAAACGGGATGCGGCTGTAGAGGTGATGCACGTGATGGATGCCGATATTGGCGGTAAACCAGCGCAAAGGTTGCGGCAGAACGTAATGCGAAGATCCCTCTAACGCGGCCTCATGCAGCTGCCAATCTTCGGTTTTCGACCAATGGGTTTCCTCAAACTGGTGCTGCACATAGAACAGCCAGACCCCAATCGTCGCCGCAATCACCGAGGTCGGCAGGTAGATCAGCAGCAGCGGCATCCAACCGCCCAGCCAGATCATCAGCCCGACCCCGATGGCGATCACCGCATTGGTGCCCATCGCGGAAGTCCAATAGCGCCAGCCTTTGTTCATCAGCCCAAACGGCAGGCGGTTTTGGAGGATGAACAGATAGCTTGGTCCCAACACGAACAAAACCAACGGGTTGCGATACATCCGATACAAAAACCGCCCCATCGGGCTGCGCGCGCGGTATTCTTCCACCGTCAGCGTCAGCACATCGCCGATGCCGCGTTGATCAAGGTTGCCGTGATGCGAGTGGTGGATCGAATGGGTGCGCCGCCACACATCATAGGGTGTCAGCGTCAGCACGCCCAGACAGCGCCCGACCCAATCCTGCGCGGTGCGGCTGGCGAAATATGAGGCATGGCCGCAATCGTGCTGGATCACGAAGATCCGCACCAAAAACACCCCGTTCAGCAAAGCAATCGCGAAGGCCAGCCAATAGCTGACCTCCAGTGACACCCAAGCCAGCCCCCACAGCATCACGAACGGCACCAAAGTGGCGGCCAGTTCAAACAGTGAACGGAAGGTCGAAGGCTCGCGATATTTCGCCAACACCAGCACCCATTCCTTGGCGGAACGTTGCGCAACCGGGGCCTGTTCGGCCAGATCAGTCTCTGTCATCAAAAGCGCCCCAACGCTCGCCCGGTTCGCCACCGGAAGGCCGCAGCGCCTGAAAAGCGCCTTGTGTTGATTGGGTCCGGCGATGATGCCAGACCTTCGTTGCTGTTTCGTTAACGGTTGCTGCACCATGACGCCAGCGCAGCCTGCTGTGAAGTGTTAACTTGTGGCTAGGTTCCATTGTGTTGACACAATCAGCGGAATTCGGCGGGCTGCGACGTTTTTACTCAGCGGCCGTGGCCGTCAAAGCCCCAAGTGACTACAGTTTCCCATCTATAGTAAGCCGATTGCTGCCCGTACAAACGCGGCGACTTCGTTACTAGGACGTCTAGCCAGTGATACTGGTGATATTAATGATACTGGAACGCCTTGCGCGCCAGATATGTTGATCAAATCGTCGTCGGCTAGACTCACGCAGTGTGTAAATATATGCTTACTCGATAGCACGATCTGGCCTGCGGCTTCTTGGTAGTCGGCGATTGTCCAAGGCTCCATTTCGGAATTGATACACAGAATGGCCCGCTCACATCGAAATTTATTGTCGTCATCATAAAGATCTAACAGCGCACCTAGATCCCTAGGCGCAACCGTGTACTGCCCTGTTTGCGGATGATATCCGGTCTGATCAAGCGGATAGGGTGTACCTTCGTTGAGCGATGACATAAGGCAAAGCGTTTTTTTAGGGGGTTCGTTCGAATTCCATATCAGATTGACGATGTTGCGTTCACTCGGATGCTGCATTGAGCCACTCCTGATTCCGCTTAGGTGTCTGACTAACGTAGACTTCCCGGCTTTGCTTGGGCCTACGATCAGTACAATCTCAAGTGGCATAAATCATCTCCCTAACTGGCATTCTTCAACGCCGATTTGCGCTGCTTTTCGGTGGCGGATTTCAACTGGCCACAAGCTGCCATAATATCTTCCCCGCGCGGGGTGCGGATGGGCGTAGAGAACCCCGCGTTGTGCAGAATGTCGGCAAAGGCATGAATCCGGTTGCCGGACGACCGCTTATACGGCGCCCCCGGCCATTCGTTGAACGGGATCAGGTTGACCTTGGCCGGGATGCCGCGCAGCAGCTCGATCAGGCGGTAGGCGTCTTCCTTGCTGTCGTTGACGTGATCCAGCATGACATATTCAAAGGTGATCCGCTCGGAATTGGTCAGGTTCGGATAGTCGCGCAACGCATCCAGCAGCGTCGCGATGTTCCATTTTTTGTTGATCGGCACCAGCACGTCGCGCACTTCATCGGTGGTGGCGTGGAACGACACCGCTAGCAGGCAGCCGATTTCATTGGCGGTGCGGGCGATTTCCGGCACCACTCCGCTGGTGGAAAGCGTGATGCGGCGACGGCCCAAGGCGATGCCTTCGCCGTCCATCACCACTTTCATGCCATCGCGGACATTGTCGAAATTATACAAAGGCTCGCCCATGCCCATCAGCACGATATTGCTGACCAGCCGGGTTTCGACATTGCGATCCCCCGGATTGGGCCATTCGCCCAGATCATCCCGCGCCAGCATCACTTGGCCGACAATCTCCGCCGCCGTCAGGTTGCGCACCAGCTTTTGCGTGCCGGTGTGGCAGAAGGTGCAGGTCAGCGTGCAGCCAACTTGCGACGAGATACAGAGCGTGCCACGGTCGGTTTCGGGGATATAGACCACCTCAACCTCATGCCCGCCGGCAATGCGCACCAGATATTTGCGGGTGCCATCGCTGGAGACTTGCTTGGTGACGACCTCTGGCACCTCGACCACGAAATTCGCGGCCAGCAGCGCGCGATAGTCCTTCGCCAGATTGGTCATGCGGTCAAAGTCACGCACGCCCCAGAAGTAGATCCATTGCCAAACCTGCCCCAACCGCATTTTCACGGCCTTTTCAGGCGTGCCCGCCGCAATCAGCGCCGCGCGCAGCTGATCGCGCGTCATGCCAACCAGATTGGGCTTGCCACCCTCAGGCGTTTTGCGCGGGATGGTCAGCACGTCTTGGGTGATCGGGGCAGCAGAAATCGGGGCGATCATGGCGAAGTCCTTGGGCTTTGAAGCGATCCGTATAGGGGATTCGCGCACGAAACGAAACCACGCAATCTATGCGCAGTTTCAGCCCAATATCAGCCGCCGCAAAGGGCTTAGGCTTTGACAGCCGCCAGTTGCGCGTCCAAGGCCAAAATCTGTTGCACCGCATGGGCGGCTTCCGCGCCCTTTTTGACGAAATGCGCGGTGTAATAGGCGATCAGGCTGTCAACCGGCTGGAAGTTATGCGGGGTGAGGGAAACCGAAAAGCATGGCACGCCGGTTTCAAGACCGACATTCATCAGGCCTGTCACCACCGCGCCCGCAACGAAATCATGCCGGTAAATCCCGCCATCCACCACCAAAGCCGCAGCCACAATCGCATCATAGCGCCCGGTTTGCGCCAGTTTCTTCGCCACCAGCGGCATCTCAAAAGCGCCGGGCACCTCAAACGCATCAATCTTCGCCCCCGGCAGCAGGGTCTGCGCCTCTGCGACAAAGCCTTTATGGGCTTGATCAACGATGTCGGCATGCCAACGGGCTTTGATAAAGGCGATACGGGCGGGTTTCAGAGCTTGGGTCATTGCGGCAGATTCCATGCAAAAGAGTCGCCCCTGCATATCTTCGGCGCAACTGCGGGGCAATGGATGCATATTCTGAAATATCGCCCGCAGAGAGAGGAAATGGCACGGTTTCATGCCATTTCCGACCTGATTGCGCTAACCCCACCGATTAACGGTTGCTGTCGATCCAGCGCGACAACAACTGACGATCCCGAAAACATTCATCCGGCACCGCGCGGCGTTTGAAGCGGGCGATTTTCTCGGCAAAGGCCACCTGTTTCGAGCTGGGTCGCCCATCCGGCTCGGCAGGCCGCGCCTTGGATTGCACGTCGATCCAAGTGCTTAAAGCGCGGCGATCCAACTGCACCTCCCACGGCAACAGCACCTGATTGCGCTGCGCCAAAGAGCGCGCGTAAGACAACTGCCGCTCGGTCGCGGCGATGGCGAATGTGGTGTCTTCCATAGCATCACCTCAGCATTTCTAGCTGAGTCAAATATAGAACATAAAGAGAACAAAATCAACCAGACTCACGAAATTGAGAACAAAGCCGCCGAAATGCAAACAACCGGAGGCATCGCCCCCGGTTGCATATCTGTCTAACCCTAAGGATCGGTTGCTTAAATCAGCTGGCGCACTGCTTGGCGGCTTCGTCCATCGCTGCGGTAAAGCCGCGCAGGCTGAAACTGTCTTTGGTCTGCGTGCCCCTGGCCGAACGCGCCGTCAGCACCGCCGTGGTGCCTTTCTTCAGCGCCGCCAGAATCGTCGCATCATCTTCCGAGGTTCCCGGCCAAGCCCATTCGCCATCCGAAATCAGGTCAAAGGCCGTGCCATCAACATCCAGCTTGACGGTGGATCCCGGCGCAAACGGATAGCCGCCCGAGAACGAGGTCTCACCCTTGGCACCGGGGCGGAAGGTGACGAACAACAAAATATCGTCGCGCCGCACCGAGACAGGCTTGCCGTCTTTGGTGTTCACGGTTTCCTTCGGGCTGGACACCCCCCAACATTCGGTGGGGTTTTTATCCGCGAAAACGCTCCAATCCGTCATCGTCGCCACGCGATTGCTGGATTCTTGCGCAAGGGCAGCGCTGCCCGCAAATCCTGCCATGGAAATCACTGCTGCGCCTACTGCGCGCGTCATCCAGCTTGTCATAATCTACAGCCTCCAAGCCGCTTTGCCTCTGCCCGCCCAACGGCCGCTTCAGGTGCGGTTTTTCGGTAGCGCGGGCCACATTCACTCGATATGTCCTGCATAACCGAAAAACACACGCCCGTGAAAGCCCTGCCGGGGTAATACGGGCAGAAAATCGCGCATATGTGACGAGACAAGACGGGGGGACGCCATGGCAGCGGCAGAAATGGTCGAATTTTGGCGCGGCGGGTTGCTGGAAAGCACCCATCGCGGCCATGCGGTGATCTGCGATCAGGCGGGTGAGGTGGTGCAGGCTTGGGGCGATCCGGGCCGGGTGATCTTTCCGCGCTCGTCCTGCAAGATGCTGCAAGCTTTGCCTTTGCTGGAATCTGGCGCGGCGGATGCTGCGGGTCTGACCGATGCCCATATCGCTTTGTCTTGCGCCAGCCATCAGGGCGCGGCTTTGCATGTCAACATGGCAAACCGCTGGTTGGCCGACCTGGGTCTGGGCGAGCCTGACCTGCGTTGTGGATCGCACGAGCCCTATGACCGCGCCGAACGCGACCGTTTGATTGAAGGTCATGAAGCCCCCTGCCAGTTGCACAACAACTGTTCCGGCAAACATTCGGGATTCCTCACCACCACAAAGCACCTGAAAGCCGGGCCGGAATATGTCGAGCTTGACCATCCGTTGCAAAGGGCAATCAAGGCCGCAACCGAGGAGGTGACGGGAGAAACCGCCGCCGGTTACGGCATTGACGGCTGCTCGGCCCCGAATTTCGCGATGTCTGTCGCGGGCTTGGCGCGCGGTATGGCAAAATTCGCCTGCGCTGATGCGACGGGGTCTGTGCGTGACCGGGCCATGCACCGCTTGACCCGCTCAATGGCAGCACACCCGGACCTTGTCGCGGGTGAGGGCCGGGCTTGCACCGAGTTGATGCGGGCGATGGGCGGACGGGTGGCGATTAAGACCGGGGCGGAGGCGGTGTTTGTCGCCATTATCCCGGAGAAGAAGTTAGGCATTGCGCTGAAGATTGAGGATGGCAATTCTCGTGCCTCGGAAGCCGCTTTGGTGGCGATCCTCGCACAACTGGGCGTGCTCGATGCCGCCCACCCGATGGCACAAAAACGCCTGCCCGCGCCGCAGACCAACTGCCGCGGCCTGACCGTGGGCGAGTTGCGGCTGGCCACGGGTTTCCTGTAACGCAGGCTTTTTGCACATCAATCTGTATTTCATCAAATGGAAAAGGCCTCCACCTTGCGGTAGAGGCCTCATTGCGACAGCGCCGGTGAAGCAAGCTGGGCGGGGGCAAAGACCTGCTCCACCGGTTTCGTTGCACTGTAGCCCGTTCTTTTTGCCGCTCGAACACGGCGGCAATACGCAAGCCGCGCGACCATTTACGGGCATTGTCGCGGCAAAATCGGGGCGCAAGTTCTCAACGTGGCGAGGTACTTTCGCGCGGGGGTTGAGTGTGGCGAATTTGCACGGCTTGATTTGTGGGACTTGATTTGAGGCGGGCCTCGGGTAAACTTTCCCTATGACGGTGCAAACGCCGACCCCTTTTCCCAGCCCAGAGCCCCTGCCGGATCAGGTTACTTTTGATCGCCACGAGCTTGGCGCGATTTTGCGGCTGTATGGCCAGATGGTTGCGGCGGGGGAATGGCGCGACTATGGCCTGTCGTTCTTGCGCGAGGTTGCGGTGTTTTCCGTCTTTCGCCGCACCGCCGAATTTCCGCTGTATCGGATTGAGAAGCGCCCAAAACTACGGGCCAAACAGGGCATGTATGCAGTGGTCGGCATGGATGGTTTCATCCTGCGCCGGGGGCATGATCTCGCCAGCGTGCTGCGGGTGTTAGAGCAAAAGCTGATTCGCCCGGTAGATTGATTTCGGCAATTCACTTGGCAAACCGCCGGGGGCAGCCCCGGACGCTGGGATATTTGAGCACAGAGGATGGGCTAGAGGCGGCGCCTGTGACTGACCGGCGCACCTTCTGCCGCAAGCACCCGTGCGATGCAGGCGGCAATGCCTTCATACGCCACGGACATCGTATGGCCATTGGCGTGGATCAACCGCGTGGAGTCGACAACCAGCGCGACATGACCTTTCCAGAACAAAAGATCGCCGCGTTGCAGCGGGGCGTCTTCGGGAATGTCATGGCCCAAACTTTGCTGCAGATCAGAATCTCCCGGCGCTTTGATGCCGCAGGCGAGCAAAGCGGTTTGCGCAAGGCCCGAGCAATCAATCCCGGCGCGGGAATTGCCACCCCACAGGTAAGGCACGCCCAGAAAGCCCTCGGCCACCGTGATCGGGTCTTTGTGGTGCTGCCCCAGCGGCAGCAGATGCGGCGTCGGGATGAAGCCTTGCGTCGTTTCGGTGAATTTCGCCCCCTGTGCGATCACCGCCACCTGCGCGCCCATGCTTAAAGCCGCTATTTCATGTGCCTGCACGCGGGGTTCGGGGTAGAGATGCGTGCCGGGGGAGGCGACCCAATGCGTCGGCTTCGGGCCTTCTCCAACAGCCGCCTCGGCCAGCCAGCCGCAATAACCGTCTTTGGCGGCAAAGCCAAAGGCATAGCCGTCTTGATGGTCAATTACCGTGAAGGCCTCACCCAGCAGCAACTGACGGTCCCTTGCCCCACCGGGGGCGCGCAGCAGATCGACCAAGGGCATCGCGATGCGGCGCTTGTCGCCCTCGGTAAAGCGGGGGGCGTCGATTTGGCCTTCAAGGGAGATATGGGCGACGCGCGCGGTGGCGGGGGTCAAACGACGGTCCATCTTACAGCCCCAACATCGCGGGCAACCCTGCCAGAATAGCGCGTGCGCCTTGACCGACGCCGCCCTTGGGCCGGGCAGGTGCATCGGCGGGTGTGTGGCCGTAGATGTCAAAATGCATATAGCGCGGATGATCGGCAAAGCGGCGCAAGAACAGGGCCGCCGTCACAGACCCCGCAAAGCCCCAGCCGGGGGCATTGTCCAGATCGGCAATGCCGGGCTCAATGATGGCCTCATAGGGCGTGTGGAATGGCAGCCGCCAGACCGGATCGAAGGTATCGGTGGCGCCCTGTTCCAACGCTTGCGCCATCGCCGCATCATCGGTGTAATAGGGGGCCAAATCTGGCCCAAGTGCGGTGCGCGCCGCCCCCGTCAGCGTCGCCATCGAGATCAGCACATCGGTCGGCGTCTCGGTCGCCAGCGCCAAAGCATCGCCCAACACCAAGCGCCCCTCGGCATCGGTATCGTTGACCTCAACCGTCAGGCCCTTGCGCGAGGTCAGAATATCCTTAGGCTTCAATGCATTGCCTGCAATCACATTCTCGACCGCCGCCACGATCACCCGCAACCGGATCGGCAGGTTTAGCTGCATGATCATCTGCGCCAGCCCCATCACCGTGGCCGCCCCGCCCATATCTTTCTTCATCAGCAGCATTCCGGCGGTCTTGATGTTCAACCCCCCAGTGTCAAAACAAACCCCCTTGCCGACCAGAGTCAGGCTTGGCCCCACCGAACCCCAATGCATTTCCAACAGCCGAGGCTCTCGCGGTGACGCCCGCCCCACCGCATGGATCATGGGAAAGTTCTGCGTGAGCAGCGCGTCCCCCTTCACCACCTTCGCCCGCGCGCCGAACCGACCCGCCAGCGCCGCAAACGCCGCCTCCAACTCATCCGGCCCCATATCCTGCGCCGGGGTGTTGATCAGATCACGCGTCAGATACTCGCCCGCCGCCATCGCCAGCAAACGCGCGCCATCGCAGCCTTCGGGCAAAACCAATAGCGCCGGTTCCGCAGCCTTCACCTTGCGATAACGATCAAACCTATATTGCGCCAACAGCCAGCCCAAGGCCGCCTCATCGCGCTGGTTTTGCGTCAAATCGCCCACCAGATGCCAAGCACCGCCGGGCAGACCCACGGCCTTCGCCAAAGCAAACCGAGCCCTTGCCCGCGTCGCCGCCGTGCCAAAGCCGATCACCGCCGCAGCCACGCCATCCGCGCCGGGGATCAACCGCAGATCGCCCAAAGCTGCCGCAAACCCCGCGTCCGTTAGCCAAGCCCGCACCGCGTCGGTCTGCCCAGCCAGAAACCCGGACAAGCCCTCGGCCCCCACCACATACAAAGGCCGCGACACAGCGGCAGCATCAGCAAAAGCGGGGACCATCGGCGCATCCTTTTAAACCTGCGCAAACCTACTGCTTCCATCCGCCGCCGCAAGCCCCCGACCAAGCCCCAACCAACCCCTAAAACGGCGTCTGATCCAACTGCTCCAGCAGCGCCTTGTCCGAGGCCAAAGACCGCTCGGCAATCCGCAGCAACCGCGCCCAGACGGCTGCGAAGGCGGTGGTATCCGCGCGCTCCATACAGGCGCGCAAATCCCCCGCCACCACGCCCAAAGACACCATCCCCAAATTCTCGGCCATCCGCTGCAACCGCCGCAGCTGCCGGGTCAGATCGCCCATCTCATGCGCGCGCACCTGCGACGCCAAGCCCGCCATCGTCAACGCAAGCTCACCCAACGCCCGCGTCACCACCTGTTCCGCCCCTGAAGTGCCAAGGTTCCGATAAATCGTTGCAATCGGTTCGGCATCCTGCCGCACCCGTTCCTTTGGCTGCAAAGCCACCACATTTCCCATCACACCCTCCGACACACCCACCCCCACCTTGCGCCGTCATGCTGAAGAAATCGTTGCTGCGGCTGAAAGAAATCGCTCGAATTTTCTGCGATTGCAGCATAACTACGGGGCAAGAACCAAGCCGAGGGGACAAGATGAGCCACATTCGCGCGCTGCCAAACTATCTGGTGCAACGGTTTCAAGGCTGGAAAGCCACGACATATCAAGACAATAAGGCCTGGTATCGCAGGCTTGCCGCCAATGGCCAGCATCCCCGCGCCATGGTGATTTCCTGCTGCGACAGCCGGGTGCATGTCACCTCAATCTTCGGCGCGGATGAAGGTGAATTCTTCATCCACCGCAATATCGCGGGCCTTGTCCCCCCGCATAACCCCGATGGCGAGTATCACGGCACCTCGGCCACGGTGGAATATGCGGTGATGAGCCTTGGCGTCGCCCATATCGTCGTGCTGGGCCATTCCAACTGCGGCGGCGTCAAGGGCTGCCTTGATATGTGTTCCGGCCACGCCCCTGAACTCTTGGAGAAAACCAGCTTCGTCGGCCGCTGGATGGACATCCTGCGCCCCGGCTACCAGCGCATCGCAGGCCTGCCCACCGAGCTGCAACAACCCGCGCTGGAGCGTGAAGCGGTTCTGGTCAGCTTGGAAAACCTGATGACCTTCCCCTTCATCAAAGCCGCCGTCGAGGATGACCGTTTGACCCTGCATGGGCTGTGGACGGATACCGGCGAGGGCGAGTTGCATCAATTTGATCCGGCAAAGGGTGCGTTTGTGCCGGTTTGAGGGGGGATAAATTAACCCGATCTTAAGCAAAGGTTCTTGATATGTTTCCTTGCGTCCTCCAGAATCAGACCAAGGAACCGGAGAAAATCATGCGCCAGTCAATCGAGCTTTTCGCAGGCGCAGGCGGCCTTGGCATTGGGCTGTCTCAGGCCGGATTTGAACCGCTTGAAGTTGTCGAGTTCAACCGTTGGTGCTGTGATACGCTGCGGGAAAATCGCGGCTCTTTGCGGGTGACGGATGGAACTTGGCAGCTTTTCGAGGGCGATGTGCGCCGCGTTGATTTCCGCCACTTGGCGGGGAGGCTTGATCTGGTTTCCGGTGGCCCGCCCTGCCAGCCGTTTTCCTTGGGCGGCAAGCACAAAGCCTATAACGATCAACGCGATATGTTCGGTGAAGCGGTGCGGGCCGTGCGCGAAGCGCAGCCAAAAGCCTTCGTGTTTGAGAATGTCAAAGGCCTTACACGCGCGTCATTTCAAAACTACTTTGAATATATCAAACTGCAAATGGAGCATCCCGAAATCACTGCCCGCGTTGATGAAGACTGGGCTTCTCATTTGGCACGGCTTGAACAGCACCACACTTCCGGGGTGCGCGATGGGCTGAATTATCATGTCGTATCGCAACTGTTGAACGCCGCAGATTACGGCGTTCCACAAAAACGGGAGCGGGTGATTTTTGTTGGTTTCCGTGATGATGCGGGGGTGCGGTGGTCCTTTCCTAAGGCCGATCACTCGTTTGAAGCGCTGGTTTGGCAGCAGGTTTATGGGGATTATTGGGATCGCCACGATGTTGCGCACAAAGATCGCGTGCTGGAAACCCGCGCTTTGGCGGCAGCCAAGCGCCTGAGCCGCAATGACAAGCCAAGCGCTGCGGCTTGGCGCACCGTCCGCGATGCTTTGGTGGGCCTGTCCGACCCCAAAACGCAGCCTGATCCGCGCGCAAACCACAGTTTGCAAAGCGGCGCCCGGGCCTATCCCGGTCATACCGGCAGCTATATTGACGAACCCGCGAAGACTCTGAAAGCCGGGGTGCATGGCGTGCCGGGAGGCGAAAACATGGTGCGTTTTGCCGATGGCTCGGTACGCTACTTTACGGTCAGGGAAAGCGCGCGGCTGCAGACCTTCCCGGACAACTATCGGTTTCATGGCGCGTGGAGCGAATGTATGCGCCAACTGGGCAATGCCGTGCCTGTCGAATTGGCGCGGCGCGTGGGTGAAAGCGTCAATGCGCAGCTGCTGCGGGCGGCATAATGACGGGCTACGCTGAACTTGAGTTTGATTTGCCCGGCGCGTTGCTGCTGGCAATTTTACGTAAGTTTGAAGACATAGCGCCCGCCATGCTGACCGCCGAAAACACGGCTCAAGTGCTGAATGAGCAGGGTATTTATCTGCTTTATCATCAAGTTGCAGCTTCTGATGTGCTAAAGCTGGTGTATATCGGCAAAACCGACAGCGACGCTGGACTGAAATCGCGTTTGTCGCGGCATTCGCGTAAGCTGTTGGGTCGTCACGGGCTGTCTTCTGATCAGGTATTTTTCAAGGCGCTGCGGCTCTATGTGTTCACCGCGATGGATTTGGAGACAGAATTAATTCGCCACTATGGCGGAGTGGCGCAGGTGCCTTGGAACAATAGCGGTTTTGGCTCTAACGATCCGGGCAAAGAGCGTGACACCACCACCTATAAACCCGAGCATTTCGATACGCAGTTTCCGATTGATATCGACAGCAGCTTTGTCGAGTTTCTTGCTGGAACTTATAAAGTCTCGGCGGTGATCGGTGCGCTGAAAGCAGCCGTGCCTTATGTAATACGTTATGAGCGTCCAACGCGGGGGCGCTTAGCGTTTCATGCTGATTTTGACAATACTATGGTGGAGCTCGGCCCGCATTTCACTACCCGGCAAGCGTTGTCCGCCTGTATTCATGCGCTGCCCGAAGGCTGGCACGCAACCCGCCTGCCTAGTCACATCATTATTTACAAGAATGACCGTCGGGCGTTTCCAAGTGGCGAATTGATAGCCAAGACTTGAGACTAGTTCGCTGTCTGGATGAGCGAAACTCTTTAAAAATCATTAACGCGCCTACCTTAACCCCTTGAAATATATAAGACCAAACTTTGTCCACGCGTGGACACCCCCAATCCCAGCCTATTCCTTACCCCAGCCATCCATCGCAGCAACCGCCTCCTCTGCCGTCTCAACAAACTGAAACAGCCCCAAATCCGCAGCCGAGATCACCCCCGCTTCGGCCAGCATGTCCCAATCAATCAACCGCTCCCAAAACGCGCGGCCAAACAGCAGAAACGGGATCGGTTTCATCCGGCCGGTCTGGATCAGAGTCAGGCTTTCAAACATCTCATCCAGCGTGCCAAACCCGCCCGGAAACACACAAATCGCCCGGGCCCGCATCAGGAAGTGCATCTTCCGGATCGCGAAATAGTGGAAGTTGAACGACAGCTCCGGCGTCACATACTGGTTCGGGGCCTGCTCGTGCGGCAGCACGATGTTCAGGCCGATCGACTGGCCACCGGCATCATCAGCCCCCCGGTTCCCCGCCTCCATCACCCCCGGCCCGCCCCCCGTACAGATCACGTTCTCATGGCCGTAAGATTGCAGGCTGCGTTCCGTGATCATCCGGGCGAAAGTGCGGGCTTCGGTGTAGTATTTGGTGAGGTCCGCCAGCATCGGGGTCTTGGCGGTGGCTTTGTTTTCCGGGTCGGGGATGCGGGCGCCGCCGAACAGGACGACGGTGGATTTGATGCCCATCTCATCCATCATCAGCTGGGGTTTCAGGAGTTCCAACTGGAGGCGGACGGGGCGGAGATCTTCTCGTGTTAGGAAATCTTGGTCAGCGAAGGCCAGCTTGTAGGCGGGGGAGCGGGTTTGAGGGGTGTCGGGGATGCGGTTGGTGGCGGCCACGTCTTGAACGGAGTCTCGGAACGGGTGGGGGCGGGTTTCTTCGGTCATCGGGTGGCCTTGATTGGGGCGTGTTGGCGGTAGGGGTAGCGGGTTTTGGGAGGGTTGGGAAGGGTGCGGATTTTGTGTGTCCACGCGTGGACAAAAATAAATTTGTTTGAAATCAATAGGGTTTTTTGAAATTAAGGCGATATTAACTTTTGCGGTGTTGCGTTTAACCCCGCAAGACTAGGCCTGCGATGCCGCTGGGCAAAGCTGCGCCAGCGGCATCTGAAACGAAACGTAGTGTTTACAGCAGGCGCACGGCCATGCCGCCGTCTACGGCAAGGGTTGCACCTGTCACAAAGCTGGCGCGGTCTGACAGCAGGAACAGGGCGGCTTCGGCGATCTCGGTCGGGGTGGCCATGCGCTTCATCGGATGCAGGTTGGCGATGAACTCATGGGTCGCGGGGTCGTCTCCGGCCAAAGCGGTTTTGGTGCCGCCGGGCAGGATGGCGTTGATGCGGATGCCTTGCGCCGCGTGGTCGGAGGCCAAGGATTGCACGAGGCCAATCAGCCCGGCTTTGGACGCTGCATAGGCGGCCATGCCGGGCAATCCGCCATTGCTGAAACCGACGAACGATCCGGTGAACACCAGCGATCCGCCGCCGCGTTTGGTCAGCGCGGGGAGTTGGGCCTTGGCGCAGAAGAAGGCGCTGCTGAGGTTGGTGGCCAGAACGTTGTGCCAGTTTTCGGTGCGCATGGTGGGCACGGGCACCATATTGCCAACGGTGCCTGCGTTGTTGAAGGCACCGTCGAGGCCGCCAAAATGGGACTCGGCAAAGTCTACCAGTGCTGTGGCGTAGGCCTCATCCGTGACATCGCCGGCAAGGCTGATGGCTTTGCTGCCGCTTTCGGTGAGCTGATCTGCGATGCGCTGCAATTCGGGTTGACGGCGCGCGCCGAGTACCAGATTTGCGCCCTCCGCCGCGAACAGCAGGGCGGCGGCGGCACCGATGCCGCTGCTTGCCCCGGTGATCAGGATGGTTTTGTCTTTAAGGTCCATGGTCATGCCTTTCTATGTGCATGACCGGGACTTAGGCGGTGGGGCGCACGCGCAGCGACCCGTTTCTTGCGGTTGTGGCGCGGGGGGCGGGCAATGCGCAGGAAACGGGTCGGCTGGGTGCAGTGTCTAGACTGCCGTCGGGCTTTTGGACCTGCGGATCAATCCGCCAGCGTGCGATAGCCGCCGTTCCAGTAGATCAACGCGCCTGCGCCGGGGGTGGTGCGGATGGCTTGGACGCGGCCAATCAGGATGGAGTGGGTGCCTCGGTCGATCATTTCTTCGATGGTGCAGTCGAAGGCGGTGGGGGCACCTTTCAGCAGGCGAACGCCAGTGATGGCGGTTTCCCATTCGGCACCGTCATAGCGCGCGAGGCCCTTGGTGCCGTTGAAGCCGGAGAAGCGTTCAGCCACGCCCTGATGGGCGGCGCCAAGGCTGGACCAGCCAAAGCTGCCGGTTTCTTTCAGCACGGGCCAGCTGGAGGAGGAGCGGTTGACGCAGGCCAGCAGCAGCGGTGGTTCGGCAGAAAGCGAGATCGCAGAGGTGACAATCAGGCCGGTGGCGGCGTCACCTTGTCCGGTGGTGATCAGGCTACAGTTGCCGACAAAGGCGCGCATCGCATCGCGGAAGTGCTTGGGGGTGGGTTCGGACATCAGGCACTCGCGGGTTGGGCGGCACCGCTTGGGGGCGATGCCGAAGGGATCAGTGCAGCCGTCAGCGGATGCCCGCCTCGTGCAGTTTTGGCAGCACGTTGTCGCGGAAATAGCGGAATTCCTTGACATAATCCACAAAGGAAAGCGTCGTGCCCGCAAATCCGGTGGCGTGCAGTTTCAGGATGCCTTCGGCCACATCATCGGGGGTGCCGACGAGCGGGAAGCCGCCGTGACCCATCGCGAACAGGTGCTTGATCTGCGCCAAAAGGTCATGCGGGAAGCTTTGGGCATGGGCGAATTGCAGGTTGACCAGATTGTCCACCGCTGCGGTATCGGTGTTGGCGACGGCGGTGTGATGCAGAAACGCCTCGGCCTCATCCCGCGAGGGGCGGCAGATCACATGCGAGAAGGTCAGCACGTCAATCTTGCGGCCTTTGGTTTGGGCTTGGGTTTTGAGGTCGGCGATTTCTGTGATCGAACGCGAGAGGTCAATCGCTGGGGTGAACAGAAAATCGGCGTTGTCGGTGGCGAAGTTGCGGCCCTGCGGCGAGCCTGCGGCGTTGATGATTGGGACGGAACCTCGGATCGGGGCGGGATCGCCTTTGATTTTCTTGGCTTTGAAATATGTGCCGTTCCAGTCGAAATGCTGTTTCGAGGACCAGAGTTTGCGCACCAGATCGAACCATTCCTGCGCATAGGCGTAGCGGGTTTCATGATCATCAGGCAGGGTCAGGCCAAGGGCTTCGTATTCGGGTTTGTTCCACCCTGCGACGATGTTGAGGCCCGCGCGGCCATGGCCGATCTGGTCGATGGTGGCGATTTGCTTGGCTGTCACGGCGGGGTGGTTGGCGACGGTGTGGACGGTGGCGAACACGGCGATGTTTTTGGTGGCAGCCAGCAGGCCAGCGGCCCAAGTCATGGTTTCCAGCACATTGCCGTGGAAATCGGTTTCGCCGCCATAGCCGATCCAGCGGGCGATCGGCAGCATGAAGTCGATGCCCGCCTCATCCAGCATTTTGGCGAGGGTGAGGTTGTTGTCCCAGGAATTGTCCCAACGCTCGGCGATTTTGGTGGGGGTCATGCCGGAGGAACAGTTGGAGGAAAACGTGCCCAAGCGAAAGCGATCGCCCGAGAGCATCGGGTTGGTGGTCATTGTGGGACTCCCTGTCAGGATTTATGTTATATTTTATGATTGAAAGTCTATCGTAAATTCGCATTGCGTCAATGGGTTTGAGGGCTAAGGATGCGGGCAGGCAAGGGGTTGGGGTGATGGTGGGAAAAAAGGTTCATACTCAAAATGATGCGGGGACGCAGGCGCATGGTCAGGCGCTGGATTACCGCTGGCATCTGGCGGAAACGGCGGGTGAGGTTGAGGTCACCGAGCTGGAATTCGCGCTGATGCGGGCGTTTGAGGGATTCGGGCGCTGGCAGTCGGAATGCTTGGCGGGGGTGTGCGATATGCCTGCCACCGGGCCGGAAAACGCACTGCTGCATATCATTCGGATGCATGATCGCCCGAAAAGCATCAAGGATCTGGCGCGGCTGGCCAATCGGGATGATGTGCCGAACATCCAGTATTCGTTGCGCAAGCTGATCGGCGCGGGGCTGGTGGTGCGTAAGGGCGCGGGTCGGTCGGGGGTGAGTTACGAGGTGACGGGTGAGGGGCGGCGGGTGACGGACGATTACGGCGCGCTGCGGCGGCGGTTGTTGCTGGCGGAACTGGGGAATCTGCCGGGGTTTTCAACTCGGTTGGCCGAGGCGGCGCGGGTGTTGAACGTGCTGACCGGGATTTATGAGGAGGTGGCGCGGGTGGCGGCCACGCATCGGCGGGCTTAAAGCGGGGTCAGGCGGTGGAAGGCGCTTTGGGCGTAGATCAGGGCTTCGGCGTTGCCGTGGGCGAGGCTGGTGATCTGGCCGATGAAGATGCTGTGCGATCCGGCTTGCAGGGTTTCAGTGACGGTGCAGGCGAAGGTGAGGGCGGCGTCGGTTAGGATGGGGATGCCGTTGGGGTCGTCGTGCCAGTCGCCGGCGGTGAATTTGTCTGCTCCGGTGGCACCTGATGCGCCTGCGAACTGTAGGGCGAGCGGGCCGCCGTCACCGGGCAGCAGGTTGACGTTGAAGCGGCCTGTGCGGGCGACGGCGGCGCAGGTGCCGGTTTGGCGGTTGAGGCAGACCAAGAGGCTGGGCGGATCGGCGGTGACGGAGCAGACGGCGGTGGCGGTGATGCCGCGCCGGGCCGCGGGGCCGGGGCCAGCGCTTGCGGTGACGATGGTGACGGCACCGGGAAAGCGGGCCATTGCGGCGCGGAAGGATTGGGGGGCGATCACGCTCATCTCAGGCGGCTTTCAACTCGGCCAGGTAGCTCGCGGCGGCGTCGGGATCGGCGAACCACGGGAAGAAATCACGCGGGTCGTCAAAGCCGTTGGCCATGCGCGAGGCCAGTTCCGGCAGGCCTTGGGCATTGCCCATGATGTCGAGGATGAAGGGCGGCGGCGGTTGCAGCAGCATGTTGGTCCAGCCGACCACCCATTGCGCGTAATCCCAGAACTGATCGAAGGTCGCCTGCATCCAATCGGCATCGAAGGGGCGGTCGCCGTGATTCAGGATGCGGTTCAGGTAGATCGCGGCGGCTTTGGCGGCGTTGTTGGAACCTTGGCCGGTGATAGGATCGTTCAGGCAGACCGCATCGCCGAGGCCGAGAACTTTGCGGCCAGAGGGCAGGGTGGCGACCGGGTGGCGCACGGTGGGGGCGAAGCGGCCTGAAAGGATGCCGTTGTCGTCGGTGAGCTGGCAATTTTTCGAGCGGTCGTATTCCCACGGAAGGTATGTTTTCAGGATGTTCAGCGCGGTGTCCAGATGCTGCGCCGGGGTCTTTACATCGGCCCAGCAATCCATCGGACCGCCGGGGATGCCTTCCATCACCATGATCTCGCAGGGGCCGGTGGTGGTCAGCGCCGGGAACACGAAATACTCACCGACGCCGGGGATCAGGTTGAATTCGACCGCCGCGTAAGGCTGCCGGGGCGTCATGCCTGTCACATAGGTCAGGGCGAGGGCGCGCATCGGTTTGTCGAAGGGTGATTTCTCGGCATCGCGGGCGAACAGGCGGCCCACGTCGCCCTTGCCTGAAGCGATGATCACCAGATCGTCTTGGCGGGCGTAGGTTTCAATCTCGGCAATGCCTGCATCTGCGATCACCATCTGGCCACCGAGACGGCTGAATTCGGCCATCCAGCGCGGGATTTTCACCCGTTGATCGACGGAATAGGCGTTGCTGTCCAGCCGCGCGGCCCAGTCGATCAGCTTGCTGCCAGAGCCATCGGGGTTCGGCACGATGAAGTTGATGCCTTCGACCGGGGGGCAGTCGGCGGACCAGAAATCAATGCCAAGATCGCGTTCATGCTGCACGGCGTTGGAGAACATGCATTGGCTGGACAGCACCTTGCCTTGCGCCATGTCTTCCGCCGTGCGGTTTTGCACGACGCGCACTTGATGGCCCGCCTTCAGCAAGCCGATGCCCAGTTGAAGCCCGGATTGGCCGCCGCCGATGATGGTGAATTTACGCATATCTCGCCCCTTTGAATTGGTTTCGGTTGCCGCCTGTGTCGTTCATTCCATCAGTTTTGGGATCGCTGGCACGGCTTGTTCTGGGCCCATCGCGGTATAGCCGCCGTCGACGCAGATATCTGTGCCGGTGATGAAGCTGGCCTCATCCGAGCAGAGAAACAGCACAGCGCTGGCGACTTCTTCGGGGTCAGCGACGCGGCCTAGCATGTGGAACGGGGCGGCGACGGCATCGGTTTTGGCGCGGTTGCCGTGGGTCAGTTGATCCATGATATTGCTCCATGTCCAGCCGGGGGACACCGCATTGACGCGGATGCCCTGCGGCGCGAGATCCATCGCCTGACTACGGGTCAGTTGCAGGATGGCGGCTTTCGACACCGGATAAACCCAGCGCCCGGTTTGCGCCACGCGGGATGAGATTGAGCCGAAATTGACGATGGCACCTTTGTTGGCGGCGAGGTCGGCCTGGGCTGCCTGCATCAGCATCACCGAGCCTATGAGGTTGATATCCAAGGCGGTCAGCCAATCGGCGCGGGTGGTGGCAAGCCCGTTGTCGAGATAGGAACAGGCGACGTTGACCAGAAAGTCGATGCGGCCAAACTTGGTTTTGGTGGCAGCGACCAAGGCCGCGATCTGGGCATCGTCGCGCAGATCGCAGGGCTGGAAGGCGACGCCTTCGGCTTCGGGGGCGGGGGTAATGTCGGCCACCATCACCCGCACGTCCGCCGCGCGGAAGGCTGCCACGATGGCTTGACCGATCTTGGTGCTGCCACCCGGCACAATCGCCACTTTGCCTGATAATCCGCGCATCATCGCCCCCCTGTTTGATGGGTCAGCTTTGATCTGTGTTGCGCGGGGCGCTATCCGGGGAGCGGGGCGACTATCCGCAAAACGAAAAAATCGTCATCAAATTGCAGGAATCTGCTGGTGGGGCGGCAAAGCATGGTAGGCTTTGGCCTTGATTTGCTGAGAATGAGGCCGATGCTGCAGGATGCTGCCCCGCTGGAAGGTCATGCGCTGTTTCACACGCATGACCTTGATGAAGCCCGCGCGCGGGTGGCGGCGGTGTTTTGTCCGCATCGGTTGGACCGCATCGGCAAGGGGGTGGTGGATGCTCGCCAGCACCATTTACCCGGTGAGCGGTTAAGCCTGAATTACATTCAGTATGGGGCGAAGACGCTGATCGCACCGGGAGAGTTGGAGCGGTTTTATCTGGTGCAGATCCCGCTTTCGGGTGGGGCGATGATCTCGCATGGGGCGGAGCGGTATTATTCCTCACCGGAGGTGGCGGCGGTGCTGAACCCGCACCAGCCCACCACGATGATCTGGGCCGAGGGCACGCGGCAGGTGCTGATCCAGATCGACCGGCAGGCGATGCAGGATCACCTTTCCGCGCAACTGGGCGCACCTGCTTTGCGGCCTTTGACGTTTTCGGGCGGGTTTGATCTGCGCAGTGGGGCGGGGGCGGCGCTGCGGCGGCTGGTGTTGTTTCTGGTGGCGGAGGCTGATGCGGGCAGGTCACCGATCGGGGCGGGGCTGATGGGGCGGGCGGTGGAGGCCTCGCTGTTGTCGGGGTTGCTGGAGGCGCATCGCCATGATCATGCGGCGCATCTGGGGCGGCGGCGGGCGGCACCGCGCCCCCGGCATTTGCGGCTGGCAGAAGGCTATATCGCCGCCCATCTGGATCAGCCGCTGACGGTGGAGGCGATTGCCGCCGAGGCCGGGATCAGCCCGCGCGCATTGCAACTGGCGTTTCGGCAGTATCGCGGCACGACTCCGTTGGGGTTCTGGCGTGATCAGCGGCTGGCACATGCGCATGCCGATCTGATGGCCGGGGCGGGATCGGTGACAGAGGTGGCGTTGCGCTGGGGGTTTGCGCATTTCGGGCGGTTTGCCGAGATGTATCGGGGGCGGTTTGGCCTGTCGCCGCGCGATACGTTGCGGGCGGCGCGGGGGGAAGGGTATCAGGACTGATCGGTTGGGCGGTTGCAAAACTGTCATGCTCGCGTCGTCTTTATTTCATCCGGGCAGGGCATGGCTGGGTCTGATTTTATCTGACCAAGGATGCTCTCGATGCGTTTTCCGATCTCTGGCCTGACCTCTGCTCTGGCGATATGCGCGGCTTTGCCTGCGCTGGCTGAACCGAATTTCAACCGCATTGCCAGCTTTGCCACGCCGTTGAACATGGCGGCGGGCGAGGATTTGGCGCGGGCGAGCAGTGCGGAGATCATCTCGGCCTCGGAAGACGGCATGACGCTGGTGTATACCGACAGCCCGCTGGGTGTGATCGGGTTGATCGACATTACGGACCCAAGCGCCCCGAAGCCGTTGGGCAATATCGCGATGGGGGGCGAGCCGACAACGGCGAAGATCATCGGTGGGACGGCGTTTGCGGCGGTGAATACGTCGAAGGATTATGTGAATACCTCGGGCAAGCTGGTCAGCGTCGATCTGGCGACCAAGGCTGTGGTCGCGGAGTGCGAGTTGGGCGGGCAGCCGGATTCGGTGGCGGCGGCGAAGGATGGCTCTTTCTTGGCGATTGCGATTGAGAATGAGCGGGATGAAGACGTGAACGACGGCGAGATTCCGCAGATGCCGGCGGGGTTTGTGGTGAAGCTGCCGGTGAAGGATGGGGTGGTGGATTGCACTGGTTTGCAGAAGATTGAGGTGACCGGGCTTGCGGGTGTGGCGGGCGATGACCCGGAGCCGGAGTTTGTCGATATCAACGCGGCGGGTGAGATCGTTCTGACCATGCAGGAGAATAATGAGATCGTTCTGATCGGTGCGGATGGCAAGGTTGCAAGCCATTTCAGCGCCGGGGCGATTGATCTGGATGGCATTGATACCAAGAAAAACGGCAAGCTGAATTTCACGGGCAAGCGCGAGGGCGCTTTGCGGGAGCCGGATGGGGTGAAGTGGGTGGACGGCGATCACTTCGCGGTGGCGAATGAGGGCGATTATAAGGGCGGCTCGCGCAGCTGGACAATTTTCAACCGCGATGGCTCGGTGGTGTATGAAAGCGGTGCGTCGTTGGAGCGGGCGATTGCTGAGATCGGGCATTACCCGGAGCATCGCAGCAAGACCAAGGGCGTCGAGCTGGAATCGGTGGAGATCGCGACCTTTGGCGATGTGCCGATGGCGTTTGTGGCATCAGAGCGGGCTTCGGTGATTGGGGTTTATGATCTGACGGACCCGAAGGCTCCGGTGCTGAAGCAACTGCTGCCGTCAGGGATTTCGCCGGAAGGTATGGTGGCTATTCCGCAGCGCAATCTGCTGGTTTCGGCCAATGAGGTTGATCTGCGTGCGGATGGTTTGGCCCCGGCGCATGTGATGATTTACCAACTGGCGGAAGGGCCTGCGGCCTATCCGATGATCACCTCGGAGGGCAGTGAAAATCTGATCGGTTGGGGGGCGCTTTCGGGTTTGGCGGCTGACCCGAAAGAGGCGGGCAAGCTCTATGCGGTGTCCGATAGCGTTTATGCGGCAGCCCCGACGATTTTCAGCATTGATGCGACGCAGACACCCGCGAAGATCACCGGTGCGACGGTTGTGACGCGCGGCGGCGATGCGGCGCAGAAGCTGGATTTGGAAGGCATTGCGGCGGATGGCGAGGGTGGGTTCTGGCTGGCCTCGGAAGGCCGCAGCGACAAGCTGGTGCCGCACGCGATTTACCATGTCGATGCAGAGGGCGCGATTGATCAGGAGATTGGCTTGCCGGAAAGCCTGCTGGCCAATGAAACTCGGTATGGGTTTGAAGGCATCACGGTGGTCGGCGATACGCTGTGGATGGCGGTGCAGCGCGAATGGAAGGACGATGCGATAGGTATGGTCAAGCTGCTGGCCTATAACACCAAGGAAGAAACCTGGGGTGCGGTGCATTACCCGCTGGATGCGCCTGCTGAGGGCGCTTGGATGGGGCTGTCGGAAATCACTGTGAAGGGTGATTGGGCTTACATTGTTGAGCGGGACAATCAGATCGCCGACAAGGCCGTGACCAAGAAGCTGTATCGGGTGGCGGTGAGCCAGTTGGTTCCGGCGGAACTGGACGGCACGCTTCCAGTGGTCAGCAAAGAACTGGTGCGGGATTTGGTGCCTGATCTGGGCGTGTTGAAAGGCTATATCGTCGATAAGGTTGAAGGCTTTACGATTGATGCCGCAGGGACTGGTTGGGTGCTGACGGACAATGACGGTGTTGACGATAGTTCGGGTGAGACGTTGTTCTGGTCGATTGGTGAGGTGAAGTAAGCTGGGTATTGCGTCGGGGGCCTTGGGCGTCGGACGCGCGTAGAACTGTTGCAGGCTAGGATCATCGCCGCCCCTTAATATTTGAGGGGCGGCGATTGGTTTTTGAAGTTTGCCGTGACTCTGAGCCAGCGGTGGGTTGCACCCACCCTACCGTGCTTGATGCGATTGCATGGCAAGGCCAGCATCGGTATAGGGCTGCAAAGCTTTGAGGAGATTGCCATGAGCTATGCCGCGTTGGAGACTGCGATTGAGGCTGCTTGGGAGGCGCGGGATACGATCTCGACCACCACCAAGGGCGAAGCGCGGGACGCGATTGAAGCGACGCTGAGCGCGCTGGACAGTGGCGCGTTGCGGGTGGCGGAAAAGCGCGGCAATGGCGATTGGCACGTCAACCAATGGGCGAAGAAAGCGGTGCTGCTGTCGTTCCGTCTAACTGATATGTATGAGATTTCCGGCAGCAATGGCGGCTCGAACTGGTGGGACAAGGTGCCGTCGAAGTTTCAGGGCTGGACCGAGGCTGATTGGCGCAAGGCGGGGTTCCGTGCGGTTCCGGGGTCTATCGTGCGGCGCTCGGCCTATATCGCCAAAGGCGTGGTGCTGATGCCGTCATTTGTGAACATCGGCGCTTATGTTGATGAGGGTGCGATGGTGGATGGCTGGGCGACGGTCGGCTCTTGCGCGCAGATCGGCAAGAATGTGCATTTGTCGGGCGGGGTTGGCATTGGCGGCGTGTTGGAGCCGATGCAGGCGGGGCCGACGATCATCGAGGACAACTGCTTTATCGGGGCGCGGTCTGAGGTGGTTGAGGGCTGCATCATCCGGGAAGGCTCGGTTCTGGGGATGGGCGTGTTTATTGGCCAGTCGACCAAGATCGTCGACCGTGAGACGGGCGCTGTGATGTATGGCGAAGTGCCAGCGGGATCGGTCGTGGTGGCGGGGTCGATGCCGTCGAAGAACGGCGTGAACCTGTATTGCGCGGTGATCGTGAAGAAGGTCGATGCCAAGACGCGTAGCAAGACCTCGATCAACGAATTGCTGCGGGACTGAGTTTGAAAGCGGACACTCACGAGGAACTTAAGCACGATTTCAATGCATTCCGAGAGGAGTGCATTCAGCTTAAGCACTTGGTCAACACGCATTCTTGGCTTTTTAAGGGTGGCGAAGCGCAGGACAAACTGCTGATGAATGCAGGTGGTGGGTTCTTTCAGGAACTTAGTGGCTGGATGACTGAACTGTATATCCTTCGGGTATGCAGATTGACTGACCCGCCGGGGAAGGCTGGTAGATATAACCTGACAACGCAAGCGCTTGTCAAAAGGTTGGAACAGCTAAAGCCATCTTTAGATAGTGAATTAGCAGCCCTAGCTGAAATCAATGCGCGGCTGGTTGGGTATCAAGAGCTTCTAAAGGATGCGCGAAATAAGCGTGTTGCACACTTTGACCTCGCCTCGTCTCGTTCCTCTGAGTCATTGGGTGTGCATTCTCAGGATGAATTACTTCGTTTTCAGATTGATCTTCAGAGTTTTTGTGATGCCGTTGGGCGCTACATCGGCGAAGGACCACTGGACTACGGTGCCACTGGCTATGATGGTGATGCCCTAAGTCTGATTAAACATCTTGAACGATGTGCTGAAAATCGTGCTGACGCAGAGGAATAAGATATGACCGATAAAGAACCCTCTAAACAGCAGGTTTATACCCTGACGGTGGAAGTGGGGCGCAAGCCGGGGGATGGTTTGCCGGACAAGGCCACCGGGGCGGCGTTGCTGATCTATGCGTCAGGTGTGGATGAAGCCGAGGCGGTGCGCGAAACCGTGGCGATCTTGAAGCAGGCGGATTTGGCACCTTTGGATGTGTCGGGCTACGGCACGCTGGAGGAGCGTTTGGCTGCGGGCGATGAGATTGATCCCGAGGAGCGCGATCTGATGGCGCGGGCTTTGGCCGAGAATTCGGTCGTGGTGGCGCAGATGACGCCGTTCTTTGACTAACGCATAAAATCAATGGTTTAATAGGTGGTCTTGCAGCTGCTCTGGGGCCAGTTTTGGGTCGAATTTAAGGCGCGCGCCATATTGCAGCCGCAATTTTCTGGTTTTTAAGAAGTGTTAAGGGTTTAGGGGGGGTGTGATGCCGTATCGGATTCTTTTGAAACGAGCCCGCCGGGTATTGACCGGCAAACGCAGGAATAAAGAGCAGGGAGCCAGCCCGATTTCGGCGGACAATACCGACAGGGTCGAAGTTCGCAACGGCAAAGGTCTGTTGCTTTTTTATCGCCCGCAGCTAGCAGCCGTTAAAATATAGCGCCCGCCAGATGGTGCCAAGTCAGTTTGGCGGATGTTGCGCGTGGGGCTGGCCACTGGGGATTTCACATCCCCCGCTACGAAGTTTCTTCGCTACTTCGTAGCGAACTTCTGCGCACCCGTGGGATATTTGAGCACAGAGGATGACAATTTTAGATAAGTTTTAGATGCTTCAGGCGGCGCGGCGCGGCGCGGGGTGCGGCCGAGCAGGGTCATCAGGGTGAGCACTTCGTAGGTTTGCAGGCAGCGCAGCGGCAGGTCGCAGGCGGGGTCTTGACCGATGGCGAGCAGGCAACCGTTGGATTCAATCAGGGCCGGGCGACCTAGGTCTAAGGCGACCGATCCGGTGATGGCGCGGCGTTGGTCAGACAGCGCGGTGCGGCCATCGACGAGGGCTCCGGCGGGCATCAGCACAGCGTCGGTGCCGAAGATATATTCCACTTCGGGGCCAGAGATTGCCAGCAGTTGATCGGCGGAGACCAGCAGGTCTTGGGATTGGCCGAAGAACGGCGCGCGCAGCAGGACGGGGGCGAAGCTGCCGCGCGCGGGCAAAGCGAGGCGCTGGGCCGTGAGAAGTGGGAGGGGGCCGTCTTCGGTCAGCAAGATGTCGCCGGGTTTGAGATGGCCTGCGAGCACCGGGCCGAGGCTGGTTTCCACTGGGGTGCGCAGGCCGATCCAGGGGGCGGCACCGGGCGGGGCTATGCCTTCGGTCAGGCCGAACCACAGCACTGGGCCGGAGGGGCGGTGCTTGGTGCAGAGGCTTTGCAGATCGGACAGCGGGATGGGCAGCGGGTTTTGACCTGTGGCGGTGATCGCCACGGGCGGGTCGGTGCCCAAGAGTTCAAACGACAGGCTCCAGTGCCGCGCCGGGGCGTTGAAGTGGAACGACAGCCGGGCGGTGCCTTTGCCTTGCGGCAGCGGGCCGGGCAGGACATGGCGGGCGACATCTTTGCCTTGGCGGTGCAGGATGACGATGCCAGAGGCCGGATCGTGGAAGATCGCGAAGGTGCGCGGCCAGTCGGTGTTGGATTGGTGGTCGAGCAGCAGGCTGGCGTTTTGCAAGGGCAGGGCGAGTTCCATTACGAACAGGCCTTGGCGCAGCATGGCATCCGGCGTCGCGGGAGTGAGCAGGCCGCGATCTGACAATGCAACCCAGCCTTGATGGAAGCTGTTTGGCATCAGCACAGGGCCCGAGAATTTCGGGGGCATTGGGGCGGTGGTCGGGGTGCGCAAGTCGCCCGCTGTCATCTTTGCCTCGGTTGCCATGGCGCTGTTGCTTGAGGGGGCTCGTTGGCCCCAGCGCATGGTATTGCCGTTAAGCTAGAGCAGGATGCGGTGCGGGACCATGGCAATGTGCGGTTGTAGCTGCGGGCGGCGGCAATGGTGGCGCGAGAGTCACAGATTGGGCGGGCGTTGCATTGGTTTGGCCAAGACGGTATCCCAGAGGCGCATGTTTTATCAGCAAAAAGGCGATCATCATGGCTGCACATCTCCCGCTCGACCCGGAAAAACTGACCGCTGATCTGATCCGTTGTGCCTCGGTGACGCCCGATGAAGGCGGGGCATTGGTGCTCTTGGAGGGCGTGCTGGCCGCAGCAGGGTTTGCTTGTACGCGGGTGGATCGGGGTGGCATCAGCAACCTTTATGCGCGTTGGGGCGTGGCGGGGGCGAACAAGTCCTTTGGCTTTAACGGCCATACCGATGTGGTGCCGGTGGGGGATGTGGCGGCTTGGACACAGGATCCGTTTGGCGCGGCGGTGATCGATGGCTGGATGTATGGCCGGGGGGCGACCGATATGAAATCGGGGGTGGCGGCCTTTGCGGCGGCGGCGGTGGATTTTGTGCAGCAGACGCCGCCGGATGGTGCGGTGATTTTGGCGATTACGGGGGATGAGGAGGCCGATGCTGTCGATGGCACGGTGGCGTTGTTGGACTGGATGGCGCTGAATGGCGAGCGGATGACGCATTGTCTGGTGGGGGAACCCACTTGCCCGAATGAGATGGGCGAGATGATGAAGATCGGGCGTCGCGGCT
Organism: Pseudomonadota bacterium; assembly: GCA_040387915.1. Classification (GTDB taxonomy): domain Bacteria; phylum Pseudomonadota; class Alphaproteobacteria; order Rhodobacterales; family Rhodobacteraceae; genus Cypionkella. Next base: position 132,060 of record JAZKCV010000001.1, on the reverse strand, counting down.
CGATGACGTGTTACTTTACCGCCGTTGGGGTGCAGGGCCATTCGGCTTATCCACACCGCGCGAAGAACCCGATGAGCGCGTTGGTGGCTTTGCTGGCGCGGTTGGAGGCGGAGCCTTTGGATGGGGGCACGGCACATTTTGATGCCTCGACCTTGGCGATCACCACGATTGATTGCGGCAATAAGGCGACGAATGTGATCCCGGCGAAGGGGTTTGCGACGGTGAACATCCGCTTCAACGATGCGCATTCGGGGGCGTCTTTGACGGCGTGGTTGCAGGGTCATGCGGATGCCGTGCAGGCGGCGACGGGGGTAGAGATTTCGATGCGGGTGACGATTTCGGGGGAAAGCTTTGTGACTTTGCCGGGGGAGTTTTCGGCGCTGGTCGCGCGCGCGGTGCAGGCGGAAACCGGGCGGGTGCCGGAGTATTCGACTTCAGGTGGGACTTCGGATGCTCGATTTGTGAAGGATCACTGCCCGGTGGTGGAGTTCGGGCTGGTCGGCAAGACCATGCATCAAGTGGATGAGCGGGTGGAAGTGGCGCAGATCCATGCGCTGAAGGCGATTTATACGCGGATTTTGCGGGACTATTTCGCGTGACGCTGGAGATTGTTCGGACTCGGGATGTGGCCGTGTGCAGGCATCTGCGGTGAGTGGTGTTTATTGAGGCACAACGAGGATCGCGCATCGGCAATAGGAGTTGGCGCTTTAAGGCGCGCTGATGCGGCGGGCCTTGGTGGGTGCCGCATCAGTGCTAGGGCCCGCCGCAGAGGTCAGCGGGGCCATTTGGCCTTATATTTCAGCTTTCCGGCGAAAATGCGGCGGGGTTATTTGCCTGATCCTGCAGTCTCAGATCCGTTGCGGGTCAGGTAATAGGCGAGCAGGATCGGCAGGAAGGTGGCGGCGAAGACCACCATGGCGACGACATTGGTGACCGGGCGTTGGCGGGGACGGATCAGCTCTTCTAGCATCCAGATCGGCAGGGTGGCTTGTTGGCCGGCGGTGAAGGTGGTGACGATGACTTCATCGAAGGATAGCGCGAAGGCGAGCATTCCTCCGGCGAGGAGGGCGGTGCCGAGGTTGGGCAGCAGGATGTGGCGGAAGGTTTGGAAGGCGTTGGCGCCGAGGTCGGCTGAGGCCTCCATCACGCCGCCCGACAGGCGGCGGAAACGGGCGACGGCGTTGTTGTAGACGATGACGATGCAGAAGGTGGCGTGGCCGAGGATGATGGTCAGGGTGGAAAACGGGATGTCCATTAGGCCGAAGGCGGAGCGTAGCGACATGCCGGTGATCACGCCGGGCAGGGCGATGGGCAGGATGATCAGCAGGGAGATTTGCTCACGGCCGAAGAAGCGGGCTTGTGCCATTGCGGCGGAAATCAGGGTGCCGAGGATCATCGCCAGTAGGGTGGCGGCGGTGGCTACTTGCAGCGACAGGGTGAGGGCTTGCCAGATATCGGGGCGCTCCCATGCGGCGGCGAACCACTTTAGGGTTAGGCCGGGGGGTGGGAAGGCGTAGGTGCGTTCTTCGGTGGTGAAGGCGTAGAGGAAGATCAGCAGGATCGGCAAATGCAGGAACAACAACCCGCCGACGGCTGCGATTTTTAGGGAGATGGGGGCTTGGTCAGAGCGCATCGAAGGCTCCGGCGCGTTTGGCGAGGCTGAGGTAGATCAACATGATCACGATGGGGATGACGGCGAAGGCGGCTGCCAGCGGTGTGTTTCCGGCGGTGCCTTGCAGCTGGTAGACCGCCATGCCGATGAAATTGGCGGAATTGCCGACGATTTGCGGGATGATGTAATCGCCCATCGTCAGCGAAAAGGTGAAGATGGAGCCGGCGATAATACCCGGCAGCGCGAGGGGGACGATCACGGTGCGGAAGGTTTGGGCGCGGGTGGCACCGAGGTCTTGCGAGGCTTCCAGCATCGAGGTGGGGACTCGTTCGAGGGAGGCCTGCATCGGCAGGATCATGTAGGGCAGCCAGACGTAGGTGAACACCAGAAACATGCCGATATAGCTGGTGGACAGGGAATTGCCGCCGATACCGGGCAAAGCGAGGGCGGCGTCTAGCAGGAAGTTGGTGTGGGTTTTTGTGGCGGCCCAAGTGAGAATGCCCTCTTTCGCAAGGATCAGTTTCCAAGCGTAGACTTTGACGAGGTAGGACGACCACAAGGGCAGCATGATGCCGAGGTAGAACACCGCCTTCCAGCGGCCTTTGGCATAGCGGGCGGCGTAATAGGCGATGGGGAAGGCGAGGATGGCGGAGCCGAGGGTGACGGCGGCGGACATCAGCAGGGTGCGCAGGATGATGTCGTAGTTTTGCGGCAGCAAGAGTTCGCCGTAGGTTTTCAGGGTGAATTCATGGACGACCATGCCGGAGAATTCGTCGATCGAGTAGAAGGATTGCAGCAAGAGGGCGGCGAGCGAGCCGAGGTAGATCACGCCAAGCCATAGTAGGGGCGGGGTGATCAGCAGGGCCAGCAGCAGTTTGGGCTTGCGCCAGAACAGGGTTGTGAGGCGGTCGGCGGTGGATTTGGTGGGGAGGATGGCGGTCATGGTGCGGGCCTTTGGGGGGTGGGCTTTTGACCTTGGTGCGCTGAAGCGCACCCTACCAATGATGGTGCATGGCGGGGGGCTTGGTGGGGGTGGGAGCCTCCGGCGGGGATATTTATCACCAATGTGAAATTCCGGCGCATCAGAGATCATCCATGATGTGCAGGGCGTTGGCGGGGAAGCTGAGGCGGATTTGGGTGCCGGGAGTTGGGAGTTCGGTGCCGCTGGGCAGGATGGCGGCGATGTCTTGGCCTTGGGTGGAGATCGCTACGCGGTGGCCGGAGCCGAGATAGCGCAGGCTTGTGACGGTGCCTTGCAAGGGGCCTGCGGGGTCAAGGTGCAGGGTTTCGGGGCGCAAGGATGACCATTTGGCGGGGCCGCCGAGGCTCTGGGTGAGGGCGGGGGGCAGGACGTTGGAGGAGCCTACGAAATCGGCGACGAAGCGGGTTTTGGGCTGGGCGTATATCTCAGTAGGGGTGCCGATTTGGGCGATTTTACCGTCGTTGAAGACGGCGAGGCTGTCGGCCATGGAGAGGGCTTCGTGCTGGTCGTGGGTGACGAAGACGAAGGTTATCCGCAAGCGTTGTTGCAGGGATTTCAGCTCGTCTTGCATGGCTTCGCGGAGTTTGAGGTCGAGTGCGCCGAGGGGTTCATCCAGCAGCAGGACTTTAGGCTCATTGACCAGAGCGCGGGCGAGGGCGACGCGTTGGCGTTGGCCGCCGGACAGTTGGCCGGGCTTGCGGCTGCCATAGGCGTCGAGGTGGACGAGGGCGAGCATTTCCTCGGCCTTTGCATAGCGCTGGGCGCGGGCCATGCCCTTGACCATCAAGCCGTAAGCGACGTTATCGCGGACGTTCATGTGGGGGAACAGCGCGTAGTCTTGGAACACCGTGTTGACGTTGCGCAGGTGCGGCGGGGTGTTCGAGACATTTTCGCCAAAGATGCAAATCTCGCCTGCGGTGGGGGATTCGAAGCCAGAGATCAGCCGCAGGCAGGTGGTTTTGCCTGAACCGGAGGGGCCGAGCATGGCGAAGAATGCCCCCTCGGCTATGGTCAGATCAACGCCATCGACGGCTTTGATCGGGGAAGATGCGGGGCCGAAGTGGCGGGAAACGTTGCGGAATTCGACGGCTGCGGGCATGTTATGGGGCCTTTATCCGCCAAAGCGGGAGGGGCTGGCAGGGGTTGAACCCCTGCCAAAGTGTAGGGTGGGGTTACACCCCACCGCTGGTTGTTATCGACCGCCGATCACGCCGATATAATCCGACACCCAGCGATAATACGGCACGCAAGCGCCTTCACCTTGGGCGCAGTTGGCGACGGGCGTGGTCCAGAATTTGATCTTGTCAAAATCATCCAGACCGTTGGCGGTACAGCCTTCTGCCGTTTGCATCCCCGATTTGTCGGTGCAAGCCGCTGGCACCACCGGGTTGCCACCGAACCAAACTGACAGGTCGGATTGCAGGTTGGAGTTCAGCGTATGCTCCATCCATTTATAGGCGCAGTTCGGGTTGGCGGCATCGGCGGCGAGCATAGTGGTGTCAGCCCAGCCAGTGGCACCTTCTTCGGGGATGGTTGACGCGATGGGGAGTTTTTCCGATTGCAGCAGGCCGACTTGGAACGGCCAAGAGCCAGAGGCCACCACGCCTTCATTCTTGAAATCATCCATCTGGATATAGGCGTCGTGCCAATAGCGGCTGACCAAGGTGCGCTGGGTGCGCAGAAGGTCAAGCGCAGCTTTATATTGGTCTTCGTTTAGCTCATAAGGCGAGGTGATTTTCAGTTCCGGCTTGTGGAACATCAGATATTGCGCGGCATCGGCGATATGGATCGGGCCGTCATAGGCCTGCACCCGGCCTTCGTTGGATTTGCCGTCGGGCAGGTCCATCTTTTCAAACACCACGTTCCAAGACTTCGGCGCTTCTTTGAAGACATCGGTGTTATACATCAACACGTTCGGCCCCCATAGATAGGGAGTGCCGTAGTGGGTGCCATCAACGGTGAACCATTTGGCATCTTGCAGGCGGGGGTCGATTTTAGACCAGCTTGGGATCAGGGCGGGGTTGATCGCCTGCACCCTTTTGCCTGCGATCAGGCGGAGTGAGGCATCGCCGGAGGCTGTCACCAGATCGAAGCCGCCTTCGTTCATCAGGGCGACCATTTCGTCTGAGGTATTGGCGGTCTTGACGTTGACCTTGCAGCCGGACTCGGCTTCGAATTTGGTGACCCAGTCGTAGGCTTTGTCGGTTTCGCCGCGTTCGATATAGCCCGGCCAAGCGACGATGTTGACTTGGCCTTCCGAGGCACCCACTGCCGTCATTTCGGCAAAAGCGGGGGTGATGGCGGTGGCGAGGCTGGCCAGAACGGCCACGGTTGTGGCGGCTTTGTGGATTTTGGTCATCGAAAGCTCCCTGTTGGTTGAGCGAAGCCGGGTTCCCGGTCATATCGTCAGGGTAGCGGGGTCGGGACGTTTCGCAACAAAAAATCGCGATGCGGCGGTAGATTTTTGATCAAACGATAAAGTAGCGGGGGAATTAACCGGGGGCTAGCCCCCGGACCCATAGGATATTTGAGCACAGAGGATGTGCTTAGAGGGGTGTTAGCCTTTGGCCATTTCGGCGGCGAGGGCAGTGTGGTTTTGCGTCACAAGCGCTTCGTAAGCGGCCAGTTTTTCCGGGGTAAAGTGGTGTTCTTCGGCCAGTAGATTGACGGTGCCCAGCACTTTGCCGCCTTCAACCAGTGGGATGTTGATGCAGGAGCCTAAACCCAGCGAGGTGATCAGGGCATGATCAAAAAAGTATTTCGCAAATTCGGGGGTGGTGTTGGCGACAAAAGTTTGTTGCCCGGTGATGCAGAAATCATACCAGCCGTCACGGGTCAGCGGTTTGGTGCCAGACACCGGGTATTCAACCGGATGCGAGGTATAGGCACGGCGGGCGACGTTCAGTGTCAGATCTTGCACGGTGACGGTGAACAGGCGGGTGCCAAGGGCGGCGCAAGCGGTGTGCAGGGTGTCGTAGACATGGGGCATTCGGGTTTCCTTAGGATGCAGAGGGGATGTGGCCGGACAGCAAGGCGATCATATCCGAACGGGTGATCAGGCCGACAAGGCGGTCGGCCTCTAGCACGGGGATGGCTTGTTGGTTGCCGTCGGTCAGCAGGGGGATCAGGGCGGCGAGCGGGGTTTGTGGGGTGGCGCTGCGCAGGTCGCTGTCGATCAGTTGGTGGGCGGTGAGGGCGGCGTCGGCGCGACCCACCAAAGCCGACTGCGAGACGAGGCCGCCAAAGCTGCCGTCGGGATTGCGCACGGGCAGGGTTTTGAAACGATGATTGCGGAAGCTTGCCGCCAGATCGGGCAGGGTTGTGTCAGGGGCGACTTGGATCAGGTCGCGCGACATCATATCGGCGGCTGTGGTGGGGCCAAAATGGCTGGCATTGGCCTCTGTCTCGGCGGTCTCGATCAGGCGAGCAAGGTCTTCGACGCCGAGGTTGGTGCTGAGGCGCAGGCGGGTGAGGGTGGCGGCAAGCACCTGTTCCGACGGGATGAAGCGGCGGTCGGGGGCGGGGTCTTTGGTGCCATGCTGGGTCGGTTCTGGGGCTACGCGGAACGGATAGCGGCGACCTGTGGCATGTGCCCATAGGATACCAAGGCCGACAAGGGCAAGGCTGCCGCTGGCGACGGGCAGCAGGAGGTAATGCAGGCCGGGGAGCGTGTCGGGGTGCGCGGAAAGCACGGTGGCAAGGGCGACGGCTCCGCCGGGGGGGTGCATTGCGCGCAGCGTGGCCATAGCAAGGACGGCCAGCAGCACTGAAAAAGCAGCAGTGGGCAGGGTGGGCAGACCCGTGCGCAAGATCACGATAGCCGCGAGAGCGGAGGCCGCGTTGCCCAACATCACCGCCCAAGGTTGCGCCATCGGGCTGTTTGGCACCGCAAAAATCAGGAAGGCAGAGGCTCCGAACGGGGCGATCAGGGCGGGATGTGTCAATATGTTGGCACTGGGGTTGAGTAGCCAGAGCACTGCAGCGGTAAGGGTTAAACCAAGGGCCGCGCCGATGCCCGCGCGCAAAGCTTCGGTCGCGGATTGCGCGGGCATTGAGGGGCCGAGGCTGTGGAGGATTTTGCTCAGGCGGTTCATGATCAGTTCGGCCATGTGGCGCTTGCGATCAGGGTGAGGCCGGGTTCAGGCGTCGGCAACGCAGGTGCATCGGTTTGCCAGAAGAACAGCCGGACATGTGCGGGGTCTTTTGGCGCATCGCTATCGGCGAGGATCTGGTAGTGCATCTGGAAGCCTTCGAGCAGCAGGCCTTCGGCGTAGAACGGGATTTCTTCGGCCTCGAGCAGGGCGTCGGTGCCTTGTTGCGGCTCCCATTCCTGACCATCGGCCCAGATCACTTCGGCTTCAACCTCGGGGTATTTGAGGGCGAGTTTGGTCAGGGGGGTGAGGAAGGTTTGGATGGGGGTGAGGGATTTGGGCATGGCGGCCTGCTTTGTTTACTTGGGTTGAAGCAGGTGGGGCGGGTGGGGTCAAGGTGGTGCTTTTGGCGGGCGTTGACTGGGGGTTTCACACCCCCAGACCTCCGTGGGATATTTAAGGACAGATGAAAGCAAATTTTAGATAAATTGTAGGGATTTAGTCTTGGCTTGTCGTGGTCAAGCAGCCGGATTGGGGTGGGGATTTCCACACTTGGCGTCGTGGCTTCGAGGTGATTTGGTTGCGGGATGATGGATGAGGAAAAGCCGACCCTGCCTTTGCTGACCGCATTGCCGCCACCGATGCCTTGGCGACGTGTGCGGCGGGTGGCGTGGCCGCTGGCGGTGCTGATTTGGGCTTTGGCGGTGTTTTGGCGCGCGCCGATGTTGGTGGACCAACCGCGTATGGTTTTTGTCGTATCGCCGCTGACGGCGATGCCGTTTGCGCTGGTTTTGGCTTACGGCGTGGCGGTGATTGGGGTGCTGTTTTGCGGGAATATGCATCGGTTGCGCCGGGTGTTGCGCTGGAATTTGGGGCGGGTGATTGGCGCTGCGGCACTGGCTTTTGTCACACCCGTTGCGGTGTTTGATTGGGTGCCATGGATTTTGGGTGGGGTTGCGGCGGTGCTGTTTGTGCCGAAAGTCACGTCGGGCGATTTGTGGGGCCTGGGAATCGTGATGCTTGCGGTGGGGCTGTGGTATCCGGTTTCGGCGCTGATCGTATCTGGCACGCGGTCGCGCTGGCTGCGGTTTGGGCTGTTTTGTCTGATGTTCTGGGCGGGCTATGCGGCGCTGGTGCTGTTTGGCGGCGTGGCGCATTTCAGCCTGTAGGCCTAGCGTTTCATCATCGCAAGTCGGATCAGCGCACGTTCCATCACCGCCATCGCGGGGGCGCGGGAGGTGGAGCGCAGGGTGAGGTCGGTTTCCAGTAGCAGGCTGAGGGCATCTTCCAGCCGCAACATGCCCCAAGTGGAGGCTTGGCGCTGCATGGCGTCGCGCTTGGGGCCGAAGATGCGGGCTTTCATGATGCCGGAGGAGATGCCGCCGGAGTCCGATGCGGCGATGTGCAGGCTGCGGAAATGGCGCAGAGCGCCGATGCAGATGGTGACGGGCAGGATACCTTGGCCTTCGAGACGGCGTAAGAGTGGGCCGATCAGGTTGGCGTTTTGGTCGGCGGCGGCGGCGATCAGGTCATCGACCTCGGCCTCGATGGTGGCAGGGGCGAGGGTGTGGATTTCTTCGGGGGTCAGTGGGGTGGGGTCGTTGAATTTGTAGAGGGCGATTTTCTCTAGGGTTTGGCGGAAATCGCCGGGGTCGAGCGCGCGGGCGAGGGTGGCGAGGTCGGCCATGGCCTGCGGCGCGAAGTTTTTCAGGCCAGCTTTGGCGAGTTCGGATTCGATTTCTTCGCGGGTCGGTGGGTCGTCGTAAAGCCCGATGCTGACGGCGTTCAGGTGTTTTTCGAACAGGGTTTTCAGGGTGGATTTGCCTGTCAGATTGCCTGCGGTGACGACGATCTGCGCATCGCCCGCGCGCCAGTCTTGCAGGGTTTCGGCGATGGAGGCGGTCAGGCCGTCGGTGGCGTCTTCGAGAAAAGCCACACGGGGGCCGGGGAAGAAGCCTGCTTCACGGGTGGCATCGGTCAAAAGGCTGGGGGATTTGCGAAGGTCAGAGGCTTGGATGCGGGTCAGCCGCATTTCAGCCTCGCCCTGCGGGCCGATCAGGGCGGCGATGGCCTCTTGCCGTTTTAGGGCGACTCGCATGGTGTCCGCACCGAAAATCAACAGCCCTGCGCGGTTGGGGTCTGGTTTGGCGCAATACTGGCTGGCGGCAAGCCCAGCGAGTTTCATTGGTTCCAGGTGCCAGAGGTCGCCAGCAGTCTTGCGGTAATCTGGTCGGCGAGGATGCGCATCAGGCGGCGGGCGGCGTCTTCTTGCGCGGCGAGGCCTGCGACGGTCGATCCGGTGGCGGAGTAGGAGGTGAAGCTTTTGACTTGGCCTCCGGTCACGCGGGCGTTCGTGGCGCGGTTGGTCAGCGCCCAGTCGATCGTGCCGTTCAGGTTATAGCGGGTGATGGCGTTGTCGGGGGTGATGCCGACGCCGACAGCGGTGGTTTTGATGGTGTAGGTGAGGTCGAAACGGTCGGCTTTGGGGCGGCCGAGGCGTTCTTCGAGGCGCTCGACGAGGTCGAAGGCGTTTTTGTCGGTCGGGTCGGCGACGCGGATGCTGGATTGGATGCCTTGCGCCGGGCCGCCGGGGCCATAGGCGGGCGTGAAGCCGCAGGCCGTGAGGGCCAGCGGCATCAGCAGGAACAGGCGGCGGTTAAATGACGACATTGATGATGCGCCCCGGCACAACGATGATCTTCTTCACAGGCGCACCTGCGAGGAATTTGACCACAGCTTCATCCGCCAGCGCGATCTTTTCAACCTCGGATGCGGGCATGTCTATCGGCACGCTGATTTCCGCGCGGCGTTTGCCGTTGATCTGGATGGGCAGGGTGACGGTATCGTCGATCAGCAGCGCGGGGTCGGCTTTCGGCCATGGTGCGGTGGCGCAGAGGCCTGCACCGCCTTGGAAGGTCCAGATTGATTCGGCGATGTGGGGGGTCATTGGACACATCAGTTGCGCCAGCGTGCGGATGGCTTGCTTCATCGTGGGCGTCGAGCCGTTGGCTTTGGCCAGCGTGTTGGTCAGGCCATAAAGTGCCGCGATGGCCTTGTTGAAGGCGAAGGTCTCAATACTGCGGGTGACTTCCTCTACCGCTTTGGCGGTGGCTTTCGCGATGTCTTGGTCACCGATGCCCTGATGGTCAGCGGGCATGTCGCCGATGCGCGAACACAAGGCCCAGACGCGGGACAGGTGTTTGAAGGTGGCTTCGGCACCGGAGGCTGTCCATTCGACATCGCGTTCCGGGGGCGAGTCGGACATCACGAACCAGCGGGCGGTGTCGGCGCCGAAAGCCTCGATGATGTTCATCGGGTCTACGACGTTTTTCTTTGATTTCGACATTTTGGCGGAGGGGATCACCTCGACCAGCGAACCCTCGTCGTTGAGGGCCTGGAGCCATGCGTCGATGTCGGCGATCATGTCGGGGTCGGGCGGCGGCACATCGCCGAGCACCGTGACGCGGCGGTCGGCGAGGCTGAAACTCGTCACGTCTTCGGGCAGGTGATAGATCGGGCGACCGTTGTCGTCGGTGGTTTTGTAGATCTCATGCGTCACCATGCCTTGCGTGAACAAAGCGTTGAACGGCTCGATGGCTTTGGCGGGCAGATGCCCCGTCGCGTGCATGGCGCGGGCGAAGAAGCGCGAATACAGCAGGTGGAGAATCGCGTGTTCGATGCCGCCGATATATTGATCGACGTTCATCCAGTAATCGGCATCTTCGGCGATGGTGGGGGTGGTGGCATGGGGGGCGGTGAAGCGGGCGTAGTACCAGCTGCTATCGACGAAGGTATCCATCGTGTCGGTTTCACGGCGGGCGTCTGCGCCGCATTGCGGGCAGGTGCAGTTGCGCCAGGTTGGGTGACGGTCCAGCGGGTTGCCGGGGATGTCGAAGGTCACGTCATCGGGGAGTTTTACGGGGAGGTTTTCTTTCTTCTCTGCCACCACGCCGCAGGCGGCGCAATGGATCACCGGGATCGGGCAGCCCCAATAGCGTTGGCGGCTGATGCCCCAATCGCGGAGGCGGTAGTTGGTGACGCCGCGACCGATGCCACGCGCTTCGCATTCCGCGATGGCGGCGGCGATGGCGTCTTCGCCGGTTTGCAGATCATTGCCTGCAAAGCCGCGGATGTACTGCACACGCTCGGATTTCATCGGGACGTAGGGTTCATCTAACGCCGCTTCTTCTTCGCCTTCGGGGATAAACACCGCCGGGATCGGCAGGCCGTATTTGGTGGCGAATTCAAAGTCGCGGGCGTCATGGGCGGGGCAGCCGAAAATCGCGCCGGTGCCATAATCCATCAGGATGAAGTTGGCGATGTAGACGGGGAGTTCGATAGAATTATCAAATGGATGCAGCACGCGGATGCCGGTATCCATGCCGATCTTTTCGGCGGTTTCCATCGCCTCGGCGGTGGTGCCACCTTTGCGGCATTCGGCGGTGAAGGCCGCCACGGCAGAGTCGTGACGTTCAAGGTGCTTCGCCAAGGGATGATCCGGCGAGATCGCGGCGAAGGATGCCCCCAGCAGGGTATCGGGGCGGGTGGTGTAAACCTCAATCCGGTCAAAACCTTCAGGCGCGCCTGTGGTGGTGAAGGCAAATTGCAGGCCCCGCGACTGGCCGATCCAGTTGGCTTGCATCAGGCGGACCTTTTCGGGCCAGTCTTTCAAGCCGTCCAAAGCCGACAGCAATTCGGCGGAATAATCGCTGATTTTGAAGAACCACTGCGTCAGCTCGCGGCGTTCCACCGGAGCATTCGAGCGCCAGCCTTTGCCGTCGATAACCTGTTCATTGGCGAGCACGGTCATATCGACCGGATCCCAGTTCACCACGGCATTCTTGCGATACACCAAACCCTTGGCCATCATGTCGATGAACATCGCCTGCTGTTGGCCGTAATATTCCGGGTCGCAGGTGGCGAATTCGCGGGACCAGTCAATCGACAGACCCAACGGCTTCATCTGCTTGCGCATCTCGGCAATGTTGCCGTAGGTCCATTCTTTCGGATGGCCGCCACGTTCCATCGCGGCGTTTTCGGCGGGCATCCCGAAGGCGTCCCAGCCCATCGGATGCAGTACGGAAAACCCGCAGCTAGCCTTATAGCGCGCCACCACATCGCCCATCGTGTAGTTGCGGACATGGCCCATATGGATGCGGCCTGACGGGTAGGGGAACATCTCTAAAACATAATACTTCGGCTTGGAGGGATCGCGCCGCGCCTTGAACGTCTCGGCGCTATCCCACTCAGCTTGCCATTTCGGTTCGATGGTCTTGGGTTCGTAGCGCGACATATCAGGCCCCTCAGGCTAGTTCCTTGGCGCGAATACACTGGCTTGGGGGGCAAGGTCCAGCCTGCCCTCATCCTCTGTGCTCAAATATCCCGGGGGTGCGCAGGCGTTTGCTGCGCAGCAGCGAAGAAACGCCGTAGCGGGGGGCTAGCCCCCAAGCTTGACGGCTTACAGCCCGCTGTCTTGAATACGCAACTGACGCGCGCGGGTCAGGATGGCATCTTCCACCGCGCGGATGGTTTCGGGCGAGACCGAACCACCACCGCTGCCCTGCATCGCCACTTTCAGGCTGCGCGCATCCAAGGCCGGGTCTTGGACATAAATCGTCGCACGGACCGAGCGGCCGCCACCCGGAGGCGTGCCATATCCTGTGACGATCACCCCGGTGAACGGGTCCACCGATTCGATGGGCAGGAAGTTCAGAATGTCGAGGCTGGCCTTCCAGAGATATTTATTGACCTCAACCGTGGTGTTGGGGTTGTCGGATTTACGCAGCAATGCGCCGAGGCCGGTCTGACGGCCCTGCGCGGCTTCGCGGTTTTCGCGCGACAGTTGGGCCTGCACTTTGGGGTCGTAAGACCCGCCGCCTGCCCTGCCAAGCACGCCACAGGCGGAAACGCTGGTCAAAAGCGCGGCCATCAAGCCAAAATTCAGCGCTTTACCCATGATACGACGCAAGATCATCCGGTTTCCCCATGCCAACCTGTCGCTGTTTATACTGACAGCTTCGGGCGTGCCAAGGCTTTTCCCATCTAAAGCGAGTTTCCGGGCCACCCCAGCCTCGATGCGGCTGTAGAACTGCCGAAACCACGGCTCATAGCACTGTGGCAAGGGTGCATCACCGAGTGCCCGATTGGCTCGTTTGGTGCGCGGACCGTTGCAATCAGACCCGTGGCGGAGGAAAACAACGGCATACCTGCTTCAGCATCGCTAGAGTATGGTCGCGTCTTTGAGAAAAAACGAGGAAACACGATGAACAAACTTCTTCTCACCACCGCCCTGCTGGCAGCTACCGCTGGTGCAGCTTCGGCTGAAGTGACCATGAGCGGCTCGGGCCGCTTCGGTCTGATCTACTCCGACAGCGCCGCTGACGGCGAATCTAGCACTATCCTGTCGTATCGCCTGCGTATCAACGTGAACGCAAAGTTCGAAGCTGACAACGGCGTCACCTACGGTGGTCGTATCCGCTTCCAAGACAACAACGCTGGCGGCGCTTACTTCTCGCCCGCAATGCTGTATGTTGAAGCAAGCGGCGTCCGCGTTGAAGTTGGTAACGTCAACACTGCAATCGACTCTGTTGCTCTGATCTATAGCCCGGAAATCGGCTTCACCGAGTCGTCTTATGCCGACCCGGCACTTGGCAACGCGGACCAATTCTTCTCGTTCTCGTCCGGTCCGTACAACGATGAGCGCGTTGGCATTTATGCGGCGTATTCGTACGCTGGCGTGAACTTGAAAGCGTCGTACATCCAAACTGACCAGTACGACTCGACCGACGACAACAATGAAACTTCGATCGCAGCTGACTACACTATGGGTCAGTTCACCGTTGCTGCAGCTTACGCTGACAAAGGCGCTGGCATTGAAGGCAACTACGTCAGCTTCGTTGGCGCGGCTTACAAGTTCAGCGACGCAGGCTCGGTTGGCCTGAACTACAACGGCAACGGTCGCGATGGCGGTGGTGATAAGATCGGTAACACCGTTTCGATCTACGGCAACTACACCATCAATGGCATTACCTTGGCTGGTTATGTGTCCGACCTTTCTGACTCGGACATCTACACCGATCCGGACACCGCTTACGGTCTGGGTGCTTCCTATGACCTCGGTGGCGCAACCTTGGCTGGCGCGATCCACTCGGGCTACGACGGCGACACCTGGGCTGACCTCGGCGTGCGTATGTCGTTCTGATCTAACCGATCACAACACTTTGGAAAGAGCGGGCCTTGTGCCCGCTCTTTTCTTTTGTGCGGAGCGGTGATCAAGTGCCGTCAAACAGGGGCCAAAAGCGCGGAGATACCATGGCGTTGCAAGCGATTTTAGCGCGGGTGCGGGCGGCAGAAGTTTTGGCGGGGCGGGTTCCCGGCTCGGTACACCTGATTGCGGTCAGCAAGGTGCAACCTGATGCGCGGGTGCGCGATGTACTGGCCGAGGGGCATCGGCTGTTTGGCGAGAATTATGTGCAGGAAGCGCAGGCGAAATGGCCGGGGTTCCGTGGCGAATTTGGCTCTGTGCAGGTACATATGATCGGGCCGCTGCAAACCAACAAGGCCAAGCAGGCGGTCGAGCTGTTTGATGCGATTCACACGGTAGATCGGACGTCATTGGCCGAAAAATTGGCAAAACTGGCGCAGGCGCGCGGGATGTGTCCGCAACTGTTCGTGCAGGTTAATACCGGGTCTGAACCGCAGAAGGCCGGGGTTTTGCCAGAGGCGCTGGATGGGTTTATTGCCAGTTGCCGCGCGATGGATCTGACGCTGGCGGGCCTGATGTGCATCCCGCCGGAGGGCGAGGATTCGGCACCGCATTTTTCAGTGCTGGGGTCGATGGCCGCACGCAATGGGCTTGCAGGCCTGTCGATGGGGATGAGCGGTGATTTTGAAGCCGCGATTGCGGCGGGGGCGACCCATGTGCGGGTAGGGTCAGCGATATTCGGGGCGCGCGCTTATGCTTAGGTCAGCCAGACTCGCGCATAGGGCGGCAGCGCCAGATAATCGCCGTGCAGAGTCACGATCTGATCGGACAAAGCATCATGCCAATGCGTGATGCCCTGCGCTTGCAGCCAGCCGCCCGCGACATGCTGCCAGTGATGCGAAAAGTTGAACAGGCAGAGAATCGGCCCGGTGGGTGCGCCGCGTTGCATCGCGAACAGGGTGGGATTACCGGTATCCACGATCTTTATCGGGTTCGCCCCATGCAGTCCCGGCGTGGCGCGACGGCGCGCAAGGATATGCTGGGTGCCAAGAAAGCACTGCGATGCGGCGGAATTGCCGGAATGCCGAGTGGCGGCCAGCGCCCAATCCATCTTTGGGCGGTGAATCCAGCGGCTGTCATGCGCGTGGGCGGGATCGTCGCGGTAGCTATGATCGTTCAGCATCGCCAGCTCATCGCCCATATAAATCAACGGGATACCGCCAAACGCCGCGATCAGGGCATGGCCCATCAGGATACGCTGCACGGCCATTTCGCGGTCGTGGTCGTCGTTGGATTCCAGACCGGCGAGCGAGGCAAAGCTGCCGGAAATCCGTTTGTCGCCGGTGGCTTCATTGACCTGAAACGGCGTGCCGTTGGCGAAACTGCCGGGAAAGCCGCCCTCGTAGAAATCCGACAGAAAGCGGCGATGGGCGTGGCCGTTCAGGCCCAAAGCGGTGGCGTCTTCATCGGTAATCGCCCAGCCAATGTCGTCGTGGCAGCGGATATAGGTGGCGTAGGTGGCATTGGTGAGGCGATCCGGGAAGTGGGTTCCGAGAACATGCCCCATCAACCGGGTGTCGCGGGTGGCCAGAGCGCTCCAGAATTGCACCATGAGGGAGTTGTGATAAGCGAGGTTGCCCTCGCGGCCGTCGTGCTTGCCGCGTCCGAAATAGGGCAGCATCTCTTGCGGGCTGACGATGGCTTCTTCCAGATGGATCACCGCAGGTGCGGCAATGCGGCAACAGGCGCGCAGGGCGCGCAGCAGCATGTGGACTTCGGGTTCGGACTGGCAGCGGGTGCCCATCCGCTTCCACATGAAGGCGACGGCATCAAGGCGCAGCACATCAACGCCGGTGTTGGCGAGGTGCAGCATGATTTTGGTTATTTCGAGGAAAACCTGCGGGTTAGACCAGTTCAAATCCCATTGGTGTTCGTTGAAGGTGGTCCAGACCCATTTATCGAATTCAGAGTAATGGGTGAAATTGCCGGGGGCATTGTCGGGGAAAACCTCGACCAGGGTTTTGGAGTAGGCTTGCGGAAGGTTGGGGGTGTCGAACATCCAATACAGGTCTTGCGCGGTCTTGTCGCCGGTGGCTGCGGCCTGTGCCCAAGCGTGTTCCTTGGCGGTGTGGTTCAGCACAAGGTCGATGCACAGCGAGATGCCGCGCTTGCGCAATTCGGTTGAAACCGCTTTGAAATCGTCAAGCGTGCCGTAGGCCGGGTTGATATTGCGGTAATCCATCACCGAATAGCCGCCATCGGAATCGCCAGGACGGGGGGTCAGGCAGGGCATGAAATGGACGTAGGTGATGCCGAGGTCTTGCAGGTAATCAAGGTGATCCAGCACGCCGCGCAGGTTGCCTGCAAAGCGGTCGATGTAGAACACATAGCCCGCCATATCGGCGCGTTGAAACCAGTCTGGTTCTAAATCTCGCTTTAGGTCCAGCAGCTTAAGATCAGCGGGGCGATCATTCCATCCATCGGCGAGGGCGGCTTTCAGATCGGTGCAGAATTGGCTGTAGCTGGGGTGCTGGTTGTAAAGCTGTTCCAGCATCGGCCACAGATCGGGGGCAGAGCGGGCCATACGCAGGGCGAAAATCTGGTCGTCCGGTTTTACAGCTTTGGCCATCGTATCCCCCGATTTGGGGTTAGGATAAGGCGCTCGAACCGCTTTGGGAAGTGTCAGCGCACAATCAGCCGAGTTTCCGGGCGCACGCGGTTGGCGATCCACAGCAGGTTTTGGCGCGAGAGGCCGATGCAACCTGCGGTGGGGTGGCTGGGGCTGCGCCAGGTGTGGATGAAGATCGCCGAACCTGCGCCGGGGGTGGGGTCGTCCCAGTTCCAATCGGTGATCAGGATCAGATCGTATTGCGGATCGGCGCGGGTCAGGCGCTCGTGGCTGTAGGGGTAGGGGGTGCGAACCAGTTGGTTGTAGTCAAAATCATTGGGGTCGTCGGACCACAGATCGCCGGGGCGGATCGGGACAGCCCAGTTGGGCAGGGCGTGTTTTGCGATACGGTCGGGGCGGTAGAGCATACCGACGATGCGGTGTTCGCCGACTGGGGTGCCGCCGTCGCCTTCGTGTTTATCCGCCGTGACGCCGCCGCGCCCCACGGTGCAGGGGAAGCGGCGGTTTTGGAACAGCAGGCCGATTGGGGTCAGGATCAGGTCGGAGGATTTCATAACAGATGCCCGGATTTGGCGGCTTTGGTGGCGAGATAGGCTTGGTTCTGTGCAGTTTGGCCGACTTTCAGCGGGACACGCTCGGTAACGGTCAACCCGCAGGCTTGCAGCATCGCCAGTTTTTTCGGGTTGTTGGTGAGCAGGCGGACTTGCGCGAAACCCATGGTTTGCAGGATTTCAGCACCGATGCGGAAGTCGCGTTCATCATCCTCAAAGCCAAGGCGGTGGTTGGCCTCGACCGTGTCAAAGCCTTGATCTTGCAGGGAATAGGCGCGCATTTTGTTGGCCAGACCGATGCCGCGGCCTTCTTGGTTGAGGTATAGAAGCACACCTGCGCCTTCGTGCCCCATTTGTGCAAGGGCGGCGTGAAGTTGCGGGCCGCAGTCGCATTTCAGGCTGCCTAGCACGTCGCCGGTAAAGCAGGCGGAGTGCAGGCGGGCGAGGACGGGTTTGTCGCGGTCCGGGCGGCCTATTTCGATCGCGTAATGCTCGGCGCTGCCATCGTCGGGGCGGAATATGTGCAGACGGCCGGCTTGTGCTGCGGCCATCGGCAGGCGGGCGGAGATCACCGGGGCCAAAGGCGCGAGGCGCTCTAGGTCGGCGCAATCGGTGTTGGCAAGCAAGGTCAGGTTGTTGCGGGCGGCGAGGGTGAGGGCGTCGGTGACGGGAACCAACAGCATCGCGGGCAGCAGTTGCGCGGATTTTGCCAAGGCGATGGCGGTGCGATGCAGTGTGGCGGGACCGTCTCGCAGGGCTACCAACGGGCCTTTCATCGGCACGTTCAGATCATCGGCGGGGTCGGCCACGGCGCGGAGCCAGCGCAGATCGGCATCGGCAGGCACCCGCAGGCGGGCAAGATCGGTGTCGTAGGGGATGGCTTTCAGCGTCTCGGCCCGTCGCGCGGTAAGGGCGAGTTCGGGTTGGCCTTCGGTGCGCAGAGCGGAGAGGCGGTCGGCGGTCAGTTCCTCAACCGCCGCGCAAAGCATGGCTTGGCCGCCGCCTGTCAGCACGATGGGCAGCCCAAGCCGCAGGTCAGCGCGGGCGCGGGCGAGGATTTCGGGGGTGGAGGGGCGTATGCTCATGCGGGTTACATAGGCGAAACTGCAGCGGATTGAAACATTTCGCGCGCCCGCGACACGTCCGCGTGAGACGATTGTAGCAAATCTTGCCGGAACCGTGAGGCGGGCGCATGTGTTTGTGCAAGAGCAAACGGCTCGGCTGATGGAGGCCCATATGGCAACGTTACGCAAAATTCTGCTGGTCGATGACGATGACGATCTGCGCGAGGCGCTGAGCGAACAGCTGGTGATGACCGAAGATTTCGACGTGTTTGAGGGCCGCACTGGCGCGGAAGGCATGGAGAAGGTCAAGGCGGGGCTGTTCGATCTGGTGATTTTGGACGTGGGCCTGCCGGACACCGATGGCCGCGAATTATGCCGCCGGATGCGCAAGGCCGGGGTGAAATGCCCGATCATGATGCTGACCGGGCATGACACCGACAGCGACACGATCTTGGGGCTTGATTCGGGTGCGAATGATTATGTGACCAAGCCGTTCAAGTTTCCGGTGCTGTTGGCCCGCATCCGCGCGCAGTTGCGTACGCATGAACAATCCGAAGATGCGGTGTTCCAGATGGGGCCGTATACGTTCAAACCGGCGCAGAAAATGCTGGTCGATGCCAAGGACAAAAAGGTGCGGTTGACCGAAAAGGAAACCAACATCTTGAAGTATCTGTATCGCGCACAACAAGGCGTTGTAGCTCGCGATGTGCTGCTGCACGAGGTTTGGGGATATAACGCGGGGGTGACGACCCACACGTTGGAGACGCATATCTACCGTTTGCGGCAGAAAATCGAGTCTGACCCGAGCAATGCGCGGCTGCTGGTGACGGAAAACGGTGGTTATAAGCTGGTCGCATAAAAATGCGATTGGTCGCTTTAGGTAAGGTTTTCGTCACTTACCGGTCTTATTGTTGCCTGATTGAATGATTATCTATCGGGATAAGCGAAACGGCGTCCTCCCCGCCTGATCGCTGAAAGTTCCCCTTGCTGTGCCGGGGTCATGACACAGCACCTCCCTGTTGGACCTGGCCGGGCCTTGCGCCCGGCCTTTTTTTATCCTGAGATCAGCGCAGGTGCAGGCGGAAAGCGGCGTAAATCGTCAGCGCGCCACCGATCGCGGCGGCGACGGCATAGGGCAAAAGGACGGCTTCAGCGCTGCCCCAAGGTTGCGCGCCCGAACTCGCCCAAGAGATCAACCAGCCAAAGCTGAAAGCGCCGAATGCGGCGGGGCCAGTGCCGATGAAGCGGAAGGCGGAATTGACTCGGCCCAGCAGGGGCGCGGGGATGTGGCGTTGGCGGTAGCTGACTTGCGCGATGTTCCATAGCATGCCTGAAAAGCCGTCGAGCACCATGAAGCTCGCGACCAGCCACAGCGGGGCTTGCAGCGCCAAGACGAGGGCGGCGGCGGTAAAGCCGACCATGCCAAGCAGGATGGCCGTGCGTGGCGTGATGTGGCGCAGAAGGCGCGGGCCGATCAGGGTGGCCACAAGCCCGCCGATGGCGGCCAAGGTCAGGAAAAGGCCAAAGCCGAAGGCATCCAAGCCCAGCACCCTTTGGCCATACAGCACCAGCACGGCGGCAAAGCCGTAACCGATGAAGTTAAAGCCGCCCAAGATGAAGGCCAGACGGCGCAGCGGCAGGTCGCGCCAGAGCCAGAGCATACCCTCTTTCAGCGCGGCGAGCATGGGCAGGTGGGGCGTGGTTTGCACGCGTTTGGGCAGGTTTATGCTGGCGATCAGGGCGACGGCACCGACCAGCATCGCGGCTTGGATGCCGAACGGCAGCGCCACCGATATGCCGATCAGCAGGCCGGCCAGCGGCGGGCCCACGAACTGGCCTGCGAGTTGTTCTGCGCTCCACATCGCGCCATTGGCTTGCTCCAGTTGCGATTTCTCGACCACTGACGGGGTGAAGGTTTGCGCGGTGTTGTCGCGCAAAACCTCGGCGCTGCCCAAGACGAAGGACAGGGCGGCCATCAGCAGCACCGGGCCGGTGCCTGGATTGGCGCTCAGCGCCAAGGTCAGCAGGGCAAGGGAGATCACAATCCGCACGCAATCCGCGCCGATGATCAGGCGGCGGTGCTCGATACGGTCGGTGATCACCCCGGCGGGCAAGGCGAACAGAAACCAAGGCAGGTTTCGGGCGGTGGCGACGAGGCCGATCAGGAAGGGATCATGCGTCAGCAAAGTGGCGAGCCAGGCCACGGCCACGGTGATCAAACCATCGCCCAGATTGGTGGCGGCTGATGAGGCGAACATCAGGCGGAAGTTGCGGTTTTGCCAGAGCGCGTTTTGGGTCATGGCGGCATGACTGCATGGCACGCGGGGTGGGGTCAAGGTGCGGTGGAGGAAAGACTGGTTGGGTCAAGCGCGGGCTTCGGCTGCGATTAGCCGACAGAAAGAATCGGATTTACAATTCCGAGGGAATCCGTCAGTTAATGCGCAAGGCCCAACCTTTTCGGCAGGGCGTAGGTTGCAACGTGCAGTCTCGAAAGGCAGTCGGAAAGTCATGAGCTATTCCTGGTTCAAATCGTCAAAAATCAACAATGCCAGCCCGGTGCGCGGCGGTGCTGCGGTGGGAATGTTGGCGGATATGCCCGCGCTGGAGCGCGGCGTGGTGCAACTGCTGCGGCAATGGTGTGATGGTGAGGCAGGCCGTATCGCCGTCGCCGAAGATTTCACCGCGATTTTCGGGGCTGATCAGGCGGCGATAGAGGTCAATAACCTCGCGCATCTGATTACCTTGATGGTGCAGATGGGGCGCAGGCCTTTGATGCGGCACCACACCCAATGCACCTGCCTTGGCGGTGATGAAAGTGCCTTTGCGCAGATGGTGGCGGCTGCCACGGCGGGGGATCGCGAAGATGCGATGGCCTTTGCGCTGACCATGCTGCCGCCCGACATCGCCTATGAAGCGGTGCAGATCGCCGAATATGTCGGCCGCGCAACGCTTGATATCATTCATAGACTCTCAGCCACTGGCGGTTATCTCGCCCCTTCAGCCACGCGTCACTAGGAAAGATCCCGTATGCGCAACTCGTTTTTCGCCCTGCTTGCCACCACAGCCTTCGTCTCGGCTGTCCAGCCCGTGTTCGCCGCCGATCCGGCTGCGGTTGCAAAGACTTACGCCGATATTGCTGCGGCGGGGTATGAGGATAGCCTGATCACCGCGAAGGCACTGCAAGCAGCGGTAGATGCGCTGATCGCTGCGCCCTCCGACGACACCTTGAAAGCCGCGCGCGCCGCATGGATCGCCTCGCGTCCGTCCTACATGCAGACCGAGGCGTTCCGCTTTGGCAACGTCGCGGTGGATGATTGGGAGGGCAAGGTCAACGCTTGGCCGCTGGATGAGGGGCTGATCGACTATGTCGACCCGTCCTATGGCAAGTCGGAAGAAAACGAATTGGCGACGCTGAACGTGATTGCCAATCCGAAGTTCAAAATCTCGGGCGTTGAGGTGGATGCGACCACGATCACGCCGGAACTGATCTCGGGCACGTTGCAAGAGGCAGGTGGGATCGAGGCGAATGTGGCATCGGGCTATCACGCGGTCGAGTTTTTGCTGTGGGGGCAGGATTTGAACGGCACCGGGCCGGGGGCGGGCAATCGGCCGTTCACCGATTATGTGCAGGGCGAGGGTTGCACCGGCGGCAACTGTGACCGTCGCGCGGCTTATCTGAAGGCTTCAACCGATCTGTTGGTGATGGATTTGGCAGATATGGCGATGCAGTGGGCCACCGGGGGCGCTGCGCGGGCGACGATTGAGAGCGACCCGAAGGCGGCTCTGTCGGCGATCCTCACGGGCATGGGCAGCCTGTCTTATGGCGAGGTTGCGGGCCAGCGGATGCGCTTGGGCCTGATGCTGAACGACCCTGAGGAGGAGCATGATTGCTTCTCGGACAACACCGCCAACAGCCATTATTATGACGGCGTTGGCATCCAGAACGTCTATCTCGGCAAATATACCCGCATTGATGGCAGCGTGGTGTCGGGGGCTTCGATCTCGGAACTGGTGGCGGCGGCTGATCCGGCTGTGGACACGCAGTTGAAGGCCGAACTGGCGGCGACGGTCACGGCTTTGGGGGCGATCAAGGCGGCGTCGGATGGCGGCATGGCTTATGATCAGATGCTGGCGGCTGGCAACAAAGAGGGTGAAGCTTTGGTGATGGGCGGCGTCAACGCTTTGGTCACCCAGACCGCGTCGATTGAACGCGCGATTACCACGTTGGGGCTGACCGGCACCAGCATTGAAGGTTCGGACAGCCTTGATAATCCGGGCGCTGTGTTCCAGTAACGCTTGCGTTAGCGCGCATTGTGGACCGCCTGTTGCGGTTGACAATGCGCGCTGAAACCCACTCTGAGTAGGCAGGTGGCGTAAGGGTCCGGGCATCAATCGGGACGCGGCGCTGCCAACTGATATAGGGAAGACCCGGATGCTGCGCGTCCTTCTGATACTGCCGCTGCTGGCTGGACCTGCTTTAGCGCAAGGGCCGGAAGGTCAGCCCCTGAACGTGATCCCCCGCACCAAGGCCGAGACTACCCGGATTGCAGCCGTGCTGGCAGCCCCCAAAGATTTCAGCAAATCTGAGAAGTTTGAGGCGAAATCTGGTGGTGCTGCGACGGTGCGGGCGCGGCCAACGGCGGATGCGTTCTCGCAATTCTCCGGCAATATGCGGTTTGATCGGCAGATGAATTTTAATCTTGGCAATGCGTTGTTCACCAAGACCTGGGTGCCATCGCCTGCCTCGACTTTGGCCTCGGATGGCTTGGGGCCGCTGTTCAATGCGCGCGGCTGTCAGGATTGTCATTTGAAAGACGGGCGCGGGCATATGCCTGAAGGGCCTGAAGAAAGTGCGGTGTCGATGTTTCTGCGGCTGTCGGTTCCGGGTGGCGGCAACCCGGCTGAGATCAAGGATTGGCTGGCTGCGCAGGACGAGCCGACCTATGGCGGGCAGTTTCAGGATTTCGCCTCGGCGGGCGTTGCGGCTGAGGGGCGGATGGTGATCGACTACACCGAGGTTCCGATAACGTTGGGCGATGGCACAGTGGTCAGCTTGCGCGCACCTGCGTATTCGGTGGCGGATTTGGCTTATGGCCCGATGGCTGCGGATGTGATGCTGTCGCCGCGCGTGGCGCCGCAGATGATTGGGCTGGGTTTGCTGGAAGCGATCTCAGAGGCGGATATTCTGGCAAAGGTCGATGAGGCTGACGCCGATGGCGACGGGATTTCGGGGCGGGCGAGCCTTGTGCCGGGTGGGCCGGATGGCAAGCCTGCGCTGGGGCGTTTTGGGTTTAAGGGCGGCAAGGCCAGCATTCGTGACCAATCGGCAGGGGCGTTTCAGGGCGATATGGGGCTGTCCACCGCCTTGCATACCGACCCATGGGGTGATTGCACTGCGGCGCAGACGGCTTGCCGGGTGGCGATCAGCGGGCAGGAACCCGGCGTGCGCGATGGGCTGGAGGTGGATCACCAAAGCCTTGATCTGGTGACGTTTTATGCCCGAAATCTGGGCGTTCCAGAGCGCAGGGGTGTCGATGATCCGCAGGTTTTGCGCGGCAAGCAGGTGTTTTATGACATCGGTTGCACGTCCTGCCATACCCCGAAATACGTCACTGATCGCTTGAAAGACCAGCCAGAACAAAGTTTTCAGCTGATCTGGCCGTATACCGATCTGCTGCTACATGACATGGGGCAGGGGTTGGCCGACAACCGACCAGAGGGGCGCGCGACCGGGTCGGAATGGAAAACGCCGCCTTTGTGGGGGATTGGCATGACGGAGCAAGTGTCTGGCCATACCGAGTTTCTGCACGACGGGCGCGCGCGCAATTTGCTGGAGGCCGTGCTGTGGCATGGCGGTGAGGCGCAGGCGCAACGTGACGCCGTGGTGGCTTTGCCGAAAGACGACCGCGACGCTATTCTCGCATTTCTGGGAAGTTTGTAATCATGCTGCTGCGCGCTTTCTTGCTGTCCCTTTGCCTCGCCACCCCGGCTTTGGCGGATTTTGAACAGACGCTGTCCGACCATATCCTGCCCGGTTACGCGGCTTTCGCGGCCAGTACGCAGGCTTTGTCGGATGCGGCGGCAAAGGATTGCAAGGCGGATGGTTTGAAGCCTGCGTTCAATGCCGCCTATGATGCTTGGGTGGGCGTGCAGCATCTGCGTTTTGGTCCCGCCGAGGCGGATGGGCTTTCGGTGGCGATTGCGTTTTGGCCTGATCCGAAAGGCTCTGGCGCGAAATCGCAGCGGGCGCTGCTGTTGGGCGATCCGGCGCAGCTGACACCTGAACATTTCCCCGATCAATCGGTGGCCGCGCGGGGGCTGACCGGGTTAGAGCGGTTGTTGTATCCGACGGAAGCTTTGCCCGCTGATCCTTGCGCGCTGATCCAAGCGACGACGCTGGATCTCGCCCGGATGGCGAAGATCATCAACGACAACTGGATCAATACCTATTCCAAGACGGTGCTGACGGCGGGTGATGTTGGCAATACCACGTTCCAGACCCGTCCCGAAGTGCGGCAAACGCTGTTCACGCAAGTCGTGGCGGCGCTGGAGTTTGATAAGGATCAACGGCTTGGCCGTCCGTTGGGCACGTTCGACAAGCCGCACCCGGAACGGGCCGAGGCGGTGGCATCGGGGCGTGGTTTGCGCAATACGCTGATCTCTTTGCAATCGTTGCGGGCGATGGTGGTGACGATGACGCCGGATACGCCGCTGACGTTGGCGGGGTTTGATCGGGCGATCAAGCTGGCGAACGCGTTGAATGATCCGACCTTTGCCGGAGTTGCAACCGCGCAGGGCCGTTTGAAGGTTGAGATTTTGCAGCAAGCCATCAGTGCTTTGGTTGATACCGTGGTGGGCGAATTGGGCCCGGAACTGGATGTCGGCGTCGGCTTTAACGCGGCGGATGGAGATTAAGATGGCGACGCGGCGGGCGTTTTTGGCGGGGTTGGCGGCGGCCAGCCTGCCTAGGGTGTCTTGGGCTGAGGTCGGCTCGCCCGCCTGCCTGGCTGCGGGGAAACTCGGCGATGAGTTTGTGCTGCATGGGCTGACCGCAGCGGGCGAAAGCCTGTTTGAAATCGGCCTGCCTGCGCGCGGCCATGCGGCGGCGGCGCATCCGACGCAGGCTTTGGCGGTGGCATTTGCGCGCAGGCCCGGCACCTTTGCGTTGGTGCTGGATTGTTTGACCGGGGCGGTGCGGTATCGGCTGACGCCGCCTGAGGGGCGGCAATTCAACGGCCATGGTGCGTTCTCAGTCGATGGGGCTTTGCTGATGACTTCCGAGGTTGTGGCGGAAGGCTCAGCGGGGCGGATTGGGTTGTGGGAGACGGCTGGTTTCACCCGCATCGGTGAATGGTACAGTGGTGGCATCGGCCCGCATGACATCCGGCGGCTGAGCGATGGTCGGATTGTGGTGGCGAATGGCGGCATCCAGACTGATCCCGGTGATCGCACCAAGCTGAATATCGACACGATGCGGCCCAATCTGACGCTGCTTTCGGCGGAAGGGGCGGTGCTGGATCAGGTGGAACTGGCGGAGGAGTTGCACCAAAACTCGATCCGCCATCTGGCCTTGCACGGCGACGGCGTAGCGTTTGCGATGCAGTGGGAGGGCGACAAGACGGAAACCATGGCACAGTTGGGGTTGTGGGTGCCGGGAAGCGCGCCTGTGTTGTGCCCGCCACCGGATGCACAGGCGTTTGCGATGAAGGGCTATGCCGGGTCGATTGCGGTGGCGCGGTCAGGCGATCTGATCGCACTGACTTCGGCCCCTGCCGGAGTGGTGATGCTGTTTGACGGGGCGGGGCAATGGCTTGCGACCGACCCGCGCGCCGATGTGTCTGGCGCTGCGGCGGTGGGCGATGGCTTGCGGCTGACCGATGGGCAGGGCGGTGTTTGGAGCTATGGGCGCGAGGGCTTGGCATCCCTTAGCCGCAATGCGACGGCTTGGGATAACCATCTGATCGCGCTGAGTTAATTACTACCCGACAAACTCAAACGCAAACCTGGTTGATGCCCCCGCAGGCGGTGGTGCGAAGGGCGCGGAGCGTTGGATATGCTCTACCGCCGCCGCGTCGAGCGCTGCCGAGCCGGAGCTTTTGACGATCTTCAGCAGCGACAGACCCCCACTGGCCGAGATCGCAAAGCCGACCACAGCGGTGCCTTTGCCGGGGCTGGTGCGTTTCTTGGTGCCACGGATTTTCTTCATAACTGCCTTTTGATATGCGGCAGGCGATTGGCCTTGTGCGGTGGCTTTCGCGCCCTTCTGGGCAGCTGTAGCGCCACCTGCACTAGGGGCCGCTGAACTGGCCTTGGCGGTTTTCTTCGGCACGTGCTCTTCGGATTTTTTGGTTTTGGTCGGCTTTTTCTCGGCTTTCTTCGGCTTGGCTTCGGCCTTCTCGACCTTCGGTTTGGCCGCTTCTGGTGGTTTTGGCGCGGCGGGCGGTGGTTCGCTTGCTGCGGGCAGCGCGTCGGGCGCGGGCTGTGGATCGGGTGGCGGCAGCGGCGCGTCCATCTCGGGTTTGGCATCGGCCAGTCGGTCGGGCTTTGGCATTTCAGCCGGTGTGGGCTTTGCCACAGGTTGCGGTTCGGGAATGTCGGGGGGCGTGTCGACTGCGGGCGCTGCGGCTGCGGCTTGGGCTGGGGCTTCGGCGCTGGCAAGCGGGGCCGGGTCGGAGACGGCTGCAACGCTTTCGGCGGCAGCGGGGGCGGGCGGCAGGGTGAGGAAGATCGGTTGATCGACAACGGGCGTCGGGTTTGAGGTCAGCGCCAAGGCACTGGCGGCGCTGAGGATCAGGGCTGTGGTGGTGGCGGAAAGCGCCCAGCTGATCCATGTGCGCTGAGGTTGCGCCGATGCCGCTATGGGGCAAGATATCGGGCATTTGCGGAATTGCTGGCTCATGGTTTGACCTGCGTTTCAGTGGTGCTTTGCAAGCCGACAAGGGCGACTTTCAGGTAGCCCGCCACGCGCAACTGATCCAGCACGGTCATCAGATCGCCGTAAGGCACCACCCGGTCGGCGCGCAGAAACACCTGCGTGTCGCGTTTGGTTTTGGTTTGGGCATCGAGGGCGACTTGCAGATCAGCCCCGGTCAGCGGCTGATTGCCCAAGGTCAGCGTCAGATCGGGCGCGAGGCTCAGCCAGACCGGATCTTCGGGGCGCTGGGTGGCTTCGGCAGAAGAACTTGGCAGGTTCAGCGGCACATCCACCGTCGACAGCGGGGCGGCGATCATGAACACAATCAGCAGCACCAGCATCACATCAATGAACGGCGTGACGTTGATGTCGGCCATCGTGTCATCGTCGTCATCACGGCTGCTGCTGGAGGTGATTGCCATGGTTTAACTCGCAGCTTTGGAAAACGTGGCGCTGCGGCGGTCAAGATCGCGGCTGAGCAGACGCTCGATTTGGGCCGAGGCATCGGCCAGTTTGCGGCGATACGCAGTGATCGCGCGCGACAGGCCGTTGTAGATCAGCACCGCCGGGATCGCGGCCAACAGGCCGATGGCGGTGGCGAACAACGCCTCGGCAATGCCGGGGGCGACGACGGCGAGGCTGGTGGTTTTGGTCTCTGCAATCGCGAGGAAGGCGTTCATAATGCCGAAAACCGTGCCGAACAGGCCGATGAACGGCGACGTGGCACCGATAGAGGCAAGCAGGCCTGACCCCGCGCGCAGGCGTGCGAGCGCGCTGGCCTCAATCCGGTCCATCGCCAGACGGGTGCGCTGTTGGGCGGCATGGGCATAGGCAGGATCGATGGGGAAATCGGCGAGGCTGACGAATTCCTCATGCGCCACACGGATCATCTGGGTGGCGGGGTCACGCTGGGCGGCCATCGCGCGGATCGCCGACGGAATATCGGCGGCGGCGGTCAGTTTTAAGGCGCTGCGGCGCAGGGCGCGCAGGGCGAGGGTCAGCTCGGCGATTTTCTGCACCATGATGGTGAGGGCTGCAAAAGCAGCCACAGCGAGGATCACCATCACCGCCTGCACAACCCAATGCGCCGACAGGATAATGCTGAACAGATCAGTGCCGGGCGCATGGGGCGCTGCAAGGCCCGCCGCAATATTTTGCGCAAAGGCCGGGTCTTGGGCAAAGGCAGGATGGGCCAAAAGGCCCACCCCGATGATAAGGGCGCAACGGTTGCGCATTACCAGCTGACCGATTTTGCGATGGAGAGTTTGTAGTTGCGGCCGACGCCGTTATCCAAGGCAAGGTTGTTGCGGTAGGTCTTGTCGAACATATTCTCGACTGCGAAGTTCACATCCAGCCCCTTCAGCGCGCCTTCTTCCGGCGACCATTTTACGAACAGATCATGGGTGTCGTAATGCGATGCCGAAGTGGTGGCGGACGAAGTGGTGATGTCGTCATAGTAATAGCCGGTCCAGCCGAAGCTGACGTTTTGCGAAGGCACTTTACCGCCGATGGTCAGGGCGACGTTCTCGGCAGGGGTGTCTGCCAGCGTCAGACCCGTGGTGCCGTCTTTGCTGCGCACGTTGCTGTAGGCAAGGTTGGTGAACCAGAATTCCGAATCGTAGCCGGCTTCCAGTTCAGCGCCCCAAAGCTCGGCTTCGGCAATGTTTGAAAAGTAGGGCGCAGGCGCACCGCCAGCGACACGCGGCGTGACGGCAATCATGTTGCTGACATCGTTGTGGAACGCGGTGACTTTCAGTTGCAGGCTGTCGCCCTCGGACAGAAGGTTTTCTTTCTGCACGGTGAAGCCCAATTCAAAGCTGTCGGCTTCTTCTTTCTTCAGATCCGGGCTGATCAGACGTTCTGGCAGGGTCGTCGCACCTTCGCTGGAATAGCGCTCATCCAAATTCGGCAGACGTTCGGTATGGGCAAGCGAGCCGAACAGCGAGAAGTTGTCGTTCAGCTTATACATCAGGGCCAGTTTCGGCGAGATCGCGGTGTCGCTGATATCATCGGCCCCCAAGGCGCGTGCGCCTGCACCCGGTGTCACATCGCCAAAGTCGATGCGGATGCCGGGGATCAGCGTCAGGCGTTCTTGATAGGTGAACTCACCCTGCGCATAGAGGCCGATCTTGCGGTCGGTGCCTTCGGGATGGAACAGATACGAGCCGACGCTAGAGGTGGCGCTGCGTTCTTGCGACGAGAATTGCACGCCCGTGGTCAGATAGTTCGTCCACGCCCCGGTGCTGAGATCGGCGGTGTTCTCGACCTTCAAGGTCGTGGTGGCATAGCCAAACTCGCCATCACACAAAACTTGGTTGCGGCCCGGTGCGCAGGCGGCCCCCAGCGAGAAGTTGCTCTTATCGACATTGGTGTTGGTGTAGGACAGTTGCACCGTCAGATCGAGCAGCGGGTTGGCGGAATAGGCGTTGTTCCAGGTCAGCGACACGGTATCGTCGATGGAATGAATGTCGGCGGTGCCAAAGAACGCCGCAGCAGCACCCCCGGTTTGCGCCACCAGCGCATCATCCAGATCGGTATCGGTGCGCGACAGCGCGAGGGTGACGCTTTGATCGTCATCCTGTCCCAGTGTCCACTTGCCTTTCAGCAAGCCAGACATGCTTTCATGCGCCGTTCCCGGCAGCACATTGCCCGAGCCGTCTTTGATCTCACCACCACTGGAATAGTTCAGCGAGCCCAAGTATTCGGCATTACCCTGTTTGGTGGCAAAGATCACGCCCAGCTTTCTGCTGTCGCCGTTGCTATTATAGCCGGACTTGAAGCGCAGGGTGGTGGTTTTGCCTTCCTCAAGGAAATCAGAGGCATCCTTGGTGGTAAACGCAATCGCGCCGCCAATCGCGCCCGCGCCATAGAGGGTGGACGAGGCCGGGCCGCGCAAAACTTCGACGCGCTTGAACAGCTCGAAATCCCCGAAGAACGAGCCGAGGCGGTATTGCTCGAAGAATTTCGGCGCACCGTCGACGCTGACGGCGATGCGGGCTTCCGAGGCGGTTTGCTCGGTGTTGCCGATGCCGCGGATGTTGAACGCCTGACCCAAGGGCCGTGCCGAAGACCCTGTGGCCTGCGCGCCGGGAATGCCTTTCAGCACATCGCCGATGGTGTTGGGCTGGGCACGATCCAGATCGGCTTGCTCTTTCACCGTCACGGCTTGCGGCGTGTCGATGGCGACTTTGGCGGTGCCAGCGCCGAAGATGATCCGACCGAGCATCTGGAACACGCCGCCTTCATCGGCATCGGCGTCTTGCGCGGCAACGGGCGAGGCGATCAGGGCAATCGCGACCGTGGATAACAGCAGATGTCCGCGCAGGGCGGAGGTGCGGCGAGGCAGCATTGGCGTTCCTTGTTTAAGGTCTGCGAATGGCTGGCCTTGCCGTCATCGGGGCAAGCTGGCGGGCAGAGGTATATTCCGACTTGATCTGTCAAGAATAAGCTCATAGAAATCCCCACTATAACTGTCAAGTATATCTCTGCAGATATGTTTTGACCCTTGCGCTCCAGCCACGGCCCATGGCCCGCCAGACCTGCGCTCCCTTAAAAACTTAGGATTCTGGCATGACCCATACGCATACTCCCGAGCAGATTCGCGCCCTGCGCGTTGAAAACCCCAAGGCTCGTGCCCGCGATTTTGCAGCGATGCAAGGAATCACCGAGGCTGAATTGGTGGCGGCTTATGTCGGCCACAGCGCCACAGCGATTGATGCCACGCCGGACGCTTTGTTTCCGTTGATTGGGGAATTGGGCGATGTGATGGCGCTGACCCGCAACGAGTCCTGCGTGCATGAGCGGCGCGGGGTTTATAAGGATTACCACTCTGGCCCGCATGCCGCGATGGTGCTGGGGGCCGAGATCGATATGCGGATGTTCCCAAGCCATTGGAAATTCGGCTTTGCGGTGGTGGAGGCGGGCGAGGATGGCCCCAAGCGCAGCATTCAAGTGTTCGATGCGGCGGGCGATGCCGTGCATAAGGTGCATCTGAAGCCTGAATCCAATGTGGCGGCGTTTGACGCTTTGGTCGCGGCTTTGCGCTTGCCAGAGCAATCTACCAGCCTGACGCTGACCGCGCGCGCGGCGGTCGAGGGGCCGAAGGGCGACCCGGCCCGTGTGGAGGAACTCCGCGCCGAATGGAAAACCATGACCGACACGCATCAGTTTCTGCGGCTGACACATCGGTTGAAGTTCAACCGTTTGGGCGCGAACCGCGCGGTAGGTCCGCAGTTCGCCGTGCAGGTTGCAAGCGATGCGATCACCACGGTTCTGCACGCCGCTGCGGATCAAAAGATTCCGCTGATGATCTTTGTTGGCAACGCGGGCTGTATTCAAATTCACGGCGGGCCGATTGAAAAGGTGGTGCCGATGGGGCCGTGGATCAACGTGATGGACCCACGCTTTAACCTGCATCTGCGCGCCGATCACATCACCGAAGTGTGGCGCGTCACCAAGCCAACCCAGCGCGGCGATGCGATCTCGGTGGAGGCGTTTGATGCCGAGGGCGGCTTGATCCTGCAAATCTTCGGCTACCGCAAAGATGCGCCGCCAGTTGCTTGGGATGCATTCATGGCCTCGTTGCCGGTGCTTGAGACGGAGCTGGTCTGATGCAAAAACTGATTTCTCTGCGGGTAGGTCTGGCGCTGGCCTTGTCAGTGGCCTTGATCACCCCGGCGGTGGCCGAGGATGCCAAGCGGGTCGTGACGCTGGGCGGCTCGGTCACCGAAATTGCGGTGGCTTTGGGGGCAAAGGGGCTGTTGGTGGCGCGGGATTCGACCTCGAACTACCCCGCCTCGATCACCGCATTGCCGGATGTCGGCTATATCCGCGCCTTGTCGCCGGAAGGGGTGTTGTCGGTCGACCCCGATCTGATTTTGGCCGAGGCCGATGCAGGCCCGCCCGCTGCGGTGGATGTGCTGAACGCGGCGGGCGTGCCGTTCCTGCGGATGCCGGGCGATCCGACGCCTGCGGGCGTGGTCGCCAAGATCGACGCTGTTGCTATGGCTTTGGGGCTTAATGCTGAGGGCGAGGCTTTGGCTGCGAAAGTGCAGGCTGGTCTGACCGAGGCTGAAATCCGCGCCGCTGCCGTGACGGATAAAAAGCGCGTATTGTTCGTTCTGTCGCTGCAAGGCGGGCGGGTGATGGCGGGGGGCGAAGGCTCGTCGGCGGAGGGCATTATTGCTTTGGCCGGGGGCATCAATGCCGCGACCGGATTTCAGGGTTATAAACAGATGACGGATGAAGCGGTTCTTGCCGCTGCGCCCGATCTGATCCTGATGATGGATCGCGAGGGCGATCTGGCGATTGGCAACCCGGATGTGATGGCGCATCCCACCCTGTCGCAAACCCCGGCGGCGCAGGCGGGCAACATCGTGCGGATGGACGGCATGATGCTATTGGGCTTTGGCCCGCGCACCCCGGATGCGGCGAAAGCGTTGTACGACGCGCTGTATCCGCAGGCGGGCTGAGATGCTGTCGCTCGCCATGGGTCGTAGCCGCAGCACGGGTGGCGAACGTGAGGCCCGCGCGGTTCTGGTGCTGCGCGCGCTGATCGGGCTGCTGGTGGTAGTGTCGGTGGTGTCCTTGGGCACCGGGGCGGCGGGATTGACCCTCGCCGATCTGTTTCATGCGGCGATCAAGGGAGAGCTTTCCACCCGTGACAGCGTTATCCTGTGGAACATCCGCCTGCCGCGTCTGGCGATGGGTCTGCTGATCGGGGCGGCCTTGGCGGTGTCGGGCGCGCTGATGCAGGGGCTGTTTCGCAACCCTTTGGCCGATCCCGGTATCGTCGGTGTCGGTGCGGGTGCTGGTCTTGGCGCGGTGCTCGCGATTGTGCTGGGCGGCCTGCTGCCCGCCGGGATTGCGGTGCATTTCGGCGGCCATCTGGTGCCGGTGGCGGCGTTCTTGGGCGGTTGGGGGGCGACCCTGCTGCTGTACCGCTTGGCGACGCGCGGCGGTCATACCTCGGTCGCCAATATGCTGCTGGCAGGGATCGCTTTGGGGGCTTTGGCCGGGGCGTTCACGGGTATTCTCGTTTATCTTGCCGATGACAAACAACTGCGCGATCTGACGTTCTGGAGCATGGGATCGCTCGCAGGCGCGGGCTGGGGCAAGCTGGCAACGGCTTTGCCGTTGATCCTGCCGGTGTTGCTGTTCTCGCCGTTGATGGCGCGCGGGTTGAACGCGCTGGCTTTGGGGGAGGCGCAGGCGGCGCATCTCGGCATCGAGGTGGAGCGTTTGAAACAACTGACGATTCTGGGCGTGGCCGCAGCAACAGGCGCTTCGGTGGCTGTTGCGGGCGGCATCGGCTTTATCGGCATCGTCGTGCCGCATCTTTTGCGCATCTCTACTGGGCCAAATCACCGCTATCTGTTGCCCAATGCTGCCCTGCTGGGCGCGAGCCTGCTGGTCGGGGCCGATATGATTGCCCGCACCATCGTCGCCCCTGCGGAACTGCCGATTGGCATCGTCACCGCAGTACTGGGTGCCCCGGTGTTTCTGTGGATTTTGATGCGCCGTCAGGGGCTTGTGGGGGTTTAGACAATGCTGCAAGTGGAAGATGTCTGTGTGGCCCTGAACCGCCGCCCTGTGCTGCGCGGTGTTACCCTCACCGCCCGCCCCGGCACGCTGACGACGATTGTCGGGCCGAACGGCTCCGGCAAAACCACGCTGCTGCGCGCGATCACTGGCGAGGTCGCCTATCAGGGCAAGGTCACGCTGAACGGTCTTGATGTGGCGCGCGCGAAAGCATGGCAGCTGGCGGCGATCCGCGCGGTGATGGCGCAGGAAACGCAACTGGCGTTCCCGTTTACCGTGCTGGAGGTGATCCGGCTCGGCCTGAGCATGGGCGAAAACGCCGAGGCCCGCGATCTGCCGCAGCGCGCACTGGCCGAGGTTGATCTGCTGCATCACGCCGCGCGCAACTATCAGGATTTGTCGGGCGGCGAGCGCCAGCGCGTCCAACTCGCCCGCGCTTTGGTGCAGGTGTGGAATCCGCTCAGCGCAGGCGACGCGCGTTGGCTTTTCCTAGATGAACCCGTCGCCAGCCTTGATCTGGCGCATCAGTTGCAAGTGATGCGGCTGGCGCGGCGCTTTGCCGATGCGGGCGGCGGCGTGGTAGCGGTGATGCACGATCTGAACCTGTCGTCGATGTTTGCTGACCGCATGGTTCTGCTGGCCGAGGGCGCTTTGGTGGCGACAGGTGCGCCAGACACCGTGCTGACCGACACATTGCTGTCGACCGCCTACGGCTGCCCGATTCGCACCAATGTGATGCCCATCAACGGCACTTGGCTGCTGCCGCAGGCGGTGGCCAGTTGAACGGGCGTGGCAGTGCTGCCGCACAGGGGCAGTTTGCGAAAGGCAAGTAAAAGAATCGGGATTTACATTCCTGACTGATTTCATTAGGTATAGGATATCGCCATGCCACCCGCCAAAAGGGAAGCCGGTCTTTCAGTGCCAATTTTGGCAAAAGCGGAGCATATCATGTACGAAACTCAAATCCTCTCGCCCCTGAATCCCGCCCCGGAACTGGTGCCCTCCGACCGCACTTTGCGCTATGATGCGCGCACGCTGACGGGTGGCGCAGGCACCGCCTATATCGAGCTGGATGGCCAGATCTACACCCTGCGCATCACCAAATCGGCCAAGTTGATCCTTACCAAATAGGCGTCAGGATCGCCGCGCGCTTGGCGCAATCTTGGGTTGTGGCGAAAAAACCATGCTTTAGGTAATTTGTAACAGCATGCTGAAATCCGCAGTATTCTGTGGTATATGTAGGACATTACCTCCCTGTTGGACCTCCCGCCCGGCCACCTTGGCTGGGCGACTTTTTGTGTGCTGCGTGCTTAGCTTGAAGTCCGGGGCTTTGTCCCCTTGAGAACAAACTGCACTCCGCTTAGTCTCGGCGCTCTGGAATAGGAGCACACGATGACCTTCACCCTCGCCACTTGGAACATCAATTCGGTCCGCCTGCGCGAAACTCTGGTGCTCAAGCTGATGGCCGAGGAAGCCCCGGATGTGCTGTGCTTGCAGGAGTGCAAAAGCCCGGTGGAACTGATCCCCGTCGAGCAGTTCCGCGCGCTTGGCTACCGCTACATGGTTGCGCGCGGGCAGAAGGGCTATAATGGCGTCGCGATTATTTCCAAGCTTCCGCTGCAGGATGCCGGGGGGCGGGACTTTGTCGCGATGGGCCATGCGCGGCATGTCGCGGCGCGGTTGGAAAATGGCGTGGTGATCCATAACTGCTATATCCCGGCGGGCGGCGATATCCCGGATCGGGCGCAGAATGTGAAATTCGGCCAGAAGCTGGATTTCCTGACCGAGATGCGCGATTGGTTCCACGGCGAGAAGCCCGCGAAATCCATTCTGGTTGGCGATCTGAACATCGCCCCGCGTGAAGATGATGTCTGGAACCACAAGGCGCTGCTGAAGATCGTCAGCCACACCCCGATCGAGGTCGAGCATTTTGGCGCGGCGATGGACTCGGGGGCTTGGGTTGATGTCACCCGCGCTGATATTCCGACGGGCAATCTGTATAGCTGGTGGAGTTACCGCTCGCCCGATTGGGATGGGGCGGACAAGGGGCGTCGGTTGGATCACATCTGGGCGACGCCGGATATCGCCAAATCCGCGCATGGCAGCCGGATTTTGCGGCCCGTGCGCGGATGGGAGCAACCCTCTGACCACGCCCCGGTGTTCGCAACCTTTGATCTTTAAGTGGTGTAAGGATTTCCCATCATGAAGCGTTTGTGTCATGTTCTGCCAACCCTGATCGTCACGGCTTTGCTGGCCGCTTGCGTACCAACCACACCCCCATCGACACCAGCGGCGGCTGCGCAGGTGGTTGCCGGGGTCACACAGCCTGATCGGCCCAGCACGGGCATTAGACTGGACAATCCGGCGATCCGCTTCGGCGGCGGCGATGGCAGCAGTTTGGCGCAAGCGGTGATCGTTCAGAATGCAGCGGGTGAGGCGGATGGTGTGCAATCTGAATATGCTTGGCTTTCCAGCTATCGCCCCGGATGGAAGCCCACCAGCCAAGCCCTGCTCGACCACAACGGCAAGCCTTATGATGCGCTGACCCTTACCAAGGGTGGCAAATCACAGGTTATATACTTTGACATATCCGGCTATTTTGGCAGGTTCTAAAACGATCTCGCTTTAACGGCCACGGCTCCAACCTTGGCCACGCTTCAGCCGCACCGCTAGCGAAACGGCGGCGTAGGTGGCAAAGCCGATGGGATCACGCAGTGCCAATGCCAACAGGCGCTGTTTGGTCAGTGGCACTTTTGCTTCGCGCGCCAGAAGTCCGGGGTAAAGCCTGTCAATCTCGGCCACGCCCGCATCCTGCCGCCGCCGCACTTTGGTCAGGGCTGCGAAGCCCTCGATCATCGGCCATTCATAGCTTGCGGGGACCTGTACCCGCTCCTT
The DNA here is from genome assembly GCA_040387915.1 of Pseudomonadota bacterium. GTDB lineage: Bacteria > Pseudomonadota > Alphaproteobacteria > Rhodobacterales > Rhodobacteraceae > Cypionkella. The sequence continues at coordinate 95,578 of JAZKCV010000001.1, read as the reverse complement.
CGGTTCAAATTGCAAGCGCACGAAGGTATCGTCCGAGATGATGCCGGGGAAATCGCTCCAGCGCGCGCGACCCGCTGCGTTGACCGCGAACAGACCATAACCGGGGGCCGGGCTTTGCGCGAAGGGCAGGCGTTGCCAGAACCTTGCATAGGCGCGGGTGACGGCGCTTTTGGCGCGGGGGATATGGGCGGTTCCGGTGGCGTAGCGCGGGTGATCCACCGAAAGCGCTGCGATCAACTCCGTCATCAGATCGGGTGAGACGATCACGTCCGCATCCAGATAGGCCCGCATTGCAGCCTTGGCGATCTGGTCGCCTGCGTTCAGCGCATTGGGTTTGCCGCCTTGCGATAGGTCCAGCACTTCAAGCTGCCATCCTGCGGCTTTGGCTCGTGTAGCATAACCCTGCGCCACCTTTGCTGTCGCATCACGGCAGCCATTGGCGACGACAATACATTCGGCATTGACCGGACCGGACGCAAACAGATCGGTCAAACAGGCGCCAATATAGCCCGCCTCGTTTGAGGCTGGGATGATCACGCTGAGCTGCGGGGTCAGCACGTGATGCAGCCCTTCGCCAAAGCGTCCCAGCGTGGGTTGTTATCGCCCAAATGCCGCAACGCCCCCCAGCTGCCCCATTTTCCGGGCCGATACACATCGACAAACGCGTTGAACGGCTGATCCGAGATCAACTGCCACCCCGCCAGCAATTCGGCGTAAAGCGCGCCCATTTCGGGGGTGAAATTGAAATGGGTGAAGAAGGCGGTCAATTCCTCATCATCCACCTCTGCGCCGTAGCCCACCACATGACTGCCGCCTTCATACATCATCAGTTTCAGGCCTCGGTCAGCGGCAACTGCGGCGTGATAGGGCAGGGTTTCTGCAAGCATTTGCGTCAGGCTGTTGGCCGGATTGCCCGTAATCGACCCATCGCGCAGGTCTTGGCCTGCTAGTTTGTCGGCCAAATCATAGCGGTGCTGGGCGAAAAACGTGTCGGCGTCGGCTCCTTGCAATCCAGCATCCGTCGCCGCTTTGCGCGCGGCCCCGGCGGATTGTTTCAGCCAATCCTTCACCGTGGTGTATTTCTGATCGCCACCAAGTTCGGCGCTGAAATAGCCTGTCACCGCATAGGCGTCAAAGCTGGCAACGGGGGGCGGCAGGCCTTCGGCAACCACCAAGGGGGCATCCAGAATTTGCTGCTCTAGCCCCAGCCATCCGGTTTGCACCGAGACGATGCGGGTCAGCCGGGTGGGGGCGTCTTTGAACACATCCGACCAGATCGTCATGACTTGCGCCGCGCGCAGGCCGTAGAATTGCACCCAGGTTTTATCTTGGCCCCAGCGCGCGATGCCCTGTTCTTCGGCCCAGCGGGCTTGGGCGAATTGCCAGTTCCAGACCTCGTTGGAGTATTCGACTTGGGCGTGCAGGCTGGGGTCCAGCTGGTCATGGGTGATCTGGGCATAGCTGCGGATAAGGTCATCCGAGGCCAGATGTGGCAGGGTGAACCATGGGTCGGCGTGCAGTTCATTAGCCAAGGCGACCATGACTTCGACGGGGACGCCGTTGCGGGCGTAGGAATAATCCGCGGGCAGCGGGCGATCCTTGACCTCGGCGAGGGGGGAATCGTTGGTCATCATCCAATCCATAAATCGGATGCCTTTGACGCCCCGGATACGCGCCAGCCAATCGGGGTTGAAGATCGCGCCATCTGCCAAGGCCTGCGCCCGCGCGGCGCGAACGACGACGATATCACGGATCGGGTCGCTGGCGTCCAAGGCCAGCAGGGTGACGGCGACGAGGCCTTCGCCGGGGGTGTAGTCGAACAGCACTTTGCCGGGGGCTTCCTCCACCACCTGAACGCGGCCTTCGACTTTCAGCGTGCCTTTGCCTTGGTAGGTCAAAACGTAACGGCCCGCGACGCCTGCGGCCTCTGCGGGCAGATCGGTCAGGATCAGGGTCGAGATTTTCGCGAGTTCGGGCGGGATTTTAATGGGCCAACCGTTTGGCCCCAAAGCGCCCGCCTTGGCCAGATCAGCCTCGGTCCAGCCGCCAAACTGGTCGGGCAGATGGCCGATCCAAGGCCGCGCGGTTTTCATCAGATTGAGGAAGGGTTGCTGCACGGACCAATCGTTGACGCCTGCGAGACCCAGCGCGAGATGGGTGTTGGTGATGGGTTTGAAGGCGGGGAAGGGCGGGTCTTGGGTGTCGGGGATTGCCGTGGGTGTGGGTTCGGGCGCAGGGGTAGGTGCTGGTGCGATTTGGGCGGCGATCTTGCCGGGAACGTAGGCCTCTAACGCCTCCCAAGCGATGCGCTGGAAGGTTTCGGCCTGCTCTTGCGTGATCACGGCGTCGCGCGAAGTCCAAGCGCGGGTGACTTTGGCGGGGACACCTTCGGGGCTTTTGCCTGTGATCGCAGCGGCTTGCACCATGGCGACGAAATACAGGCCCTTGCCGCTGAGGTGGATGTCATCGCTGAACATCTCTTTGATGTCGGTGACGCCGGGGACGCGGCCCGCTTTGATTTCATCCGCCAGATGGCCCATCGCTTGGCCTGCGGGGAGCAGTTTGACCTCATGCCCGGCTTTGGCAGAGGCATCGGCGACCACGCCCTCCCACAGTGGCAAATCCAAAGCGAGGCGTTCGCGCCATGGGATGCCCGCATCGGGATCGTCTTTGGTGATATTGCCGGGGCCAGAGTTCAGGCTGGGCCAGGTTTCATAGACGTAAAGGCGGGTGTGGGGGTTGGCTTCGAGGGCGAGGGCGGAGAATTTTGCCACATAGCCGGAGGTGTCGTTGTATTCGATCTGGCCCTTCAGGGGCTGCGCTTCGGTCATGATCAGCACATCGGTGGGTTGGGCCTTTAACCGCGCTTTGGCATCGACGCCTTCGGCATTGGCGGAATTGTCCCAGTTGTAGGCGAGCGAGGAGCCGTTGATGATCTGCGCCTGCACCACCGAAGGCTCGCCCATTTCGCGCAAAGTGGCGTCCAGCACGGTCGGCAGGGTGGGGCCGACCAGCGAATGGCCGATGAACAGCACATCGGTCAGCAGGGAAAGCAGGGACATGACGCGCCTCTTAGAAACGGATTGCGGGGACGATAGCCGGAATGTCGCCGCCTTGCCACTTTCCCTAAGCCGCAGTTTGGGCGAAATTCGGGCGTTGGGTGACGCGCCCCCTGTTTCTTGCCCCGTGATCTGGTATTCAGCCGCCAAACGATGGCAGCGCAGGGGATTGGCATGACGCATCTTTGGGTCCGGGCAGAGCAGCGCCCGAATGAGGAGCGCGTTGGGCTGACGCCGGAGGGGGCGGCGGCGTTGCTCCGCGCGGGGTTGCGGGTGACGGTCGAGCAAAGCTCAGTCCGCGCGATTGGGATTGAGGGCTATCGGGCGGCGGGCTGTGAGATTGCGGCGGAGAATCTGTGGCCCAAGGCGCCTGCGGATGCGATTATCTTTGGGCTGAAAGAACTGCCGGAGGATGGCACGCCGCTGACGCATCGCCACATCATGTTCGGTCATGCCTATAAGGGTCAGCCTGCGGGGCAGGTTTTGCTGAGGCGGTTCAGGGCGGGCGGCGGCACTTTGTATGATCTGGAGTATCTGGTGGGGTCCGACGGTCGCCGGGTGGCGGCGTTTGGCTATTGGGCGGGCTATGCGGGCGCTGCGGTGTCGCTGAAATGTTGGGCCGCGCAGCAGCGCGGTGGCATTGCGGGGCCAGTGGCTAAATATCCGGGTAAGGCTGCGTTGTTGGCGGATTTAGAGGCTGAACTGGCGGGCTTTAAGCGGCCGAAAGCGATTGTGATCGGGGCGCTGGGCCGGGTTGGCACTGGGGCGTCGGACCTTTGCGCGGCGCTGGGCGTGGCGGTGACGCAGTGGGATCAGGCGGAAACTGCGTCGGGCGGGCCTTTCCCGCAGGTGTTGCAGCATGAGATTTTCCTGAATTGCATCCTCGCGCGGCCCGGTTGCCCGGTGTTTGTGCCGGCATCGGCCAAGGCGGACACCGCGCGCAAGCTGACGGTGATCGGCGATATTGCCTGCGATCCGACATCGGATTTCTCGCCGATCAAGGTCTATGACCGGGTGACGGAATGGGATGCCCCGGCTTTGCGGGTAGCGGAGCATCCAGTGCTGGATGTCACCGCGATTGACAATCTGCCGTCGCTGTTGCCGGTGGAAAGCAGCGAAGATTATGCGGCTCAGTTGTTGGCCTCTTTGGCGACATTGGGCGATCTGAATTCTGGGGTTTGGGGCCGTGCCGAGGCGGAATATATCCGTCATTCGGCTGGCCTTTAAGGGAGAGAAAGCATGACGATTCATTGGTGCGGCACGGGGTTGTCCTCGGCTCCGGGGTTGCGGCGGTTGATTGAGAACGGCCACACGGTGGTGGTGTGGAACCGCACTGTGGAAAAAGCGCGCGAAGCGGTGGGCGATCTGGGCGCGGATATTCGTGCTTATTCGCTGGAGGCTTTGGCGGGTGCTTTGCAGCCGGGGGATATTGCGATTTCGATGCTGCCTGCGGATCAGCATGTGGCGATTGCGCAGACCTGTCTGGATAAGGGCGCACATTTCGTGTCGTCGTCTTATATCGCGCCTGAGATGAAGGCGTTGGATCAGGCGTTCCGGGATGCGGGTCTGGTGTCGGTCAACGAAGTGGGCTTGGACCCCGGCATCGACCATTTGATGGCGCATGATCTGGTGGCGCGTTATCGCGCATCAAAGGCCTATCACATTGATAACGTGCTGTCTTTCACCAGCTATTGTGGTGGGGTGCCAAAGATTCCGAACCCGTTCCGCTATAAGTTCTCCTGGGCTCCGCTGGGAGTGTTGAAGGCGTTGCGCTCGCCCTCGCGGTCGTTGCGCAATTTCAGCGAGTTGCGGGTTAATCGGCCTTGGGATGCGATCACCAAATATGACGCGCCGCTGCCGGTGCCGGAGAGTTTTGAGGTGTATCCGAACCGCGACAGCTATCCGTTCATGGAGGATTACCGCTTTGATCCCGATTGGAAGGTGAAAGATTTCGTGCGCGGCACCATCCGGCTGAACGGCTGGCAAGAGGCTTGGACTCCGGTGTTCCGCGAGATTGAAACGCTGGAAGGCCCGTCGGGCGATGCGCGGTTGGCCGAGATGGCGGCGCAATTTGTGGCGGAGAATTCCTATGCGCCGGGAGAGCCGGATCGGGTGATCTTGTTTGTGTCGCTGAAAGCCGAGCGTGATGGACGCCCGGTGTTCCACGAGACTTGGGCGATGGATGCTTGGGGTGATGCGCGGGGATCGGCGATGGCGCGGCTGGTGTCGACTCCGGTCAGTTTTGCGGTGGAATCGGTGATGAAGCGCGAGATCGCGGTGGGCGTGCATGGTGCGCCGCATGATCCGAAGCTGCTGGAAAGCTGGCTGGGGCAGGTGCGCGGGCTGGCGCAGTATATGGAACGCGTGCAGCACTGACCTGATCGGGGGTGCCGCCTTGGCCCCCATCGAGGGGGCACGCGGCGGCTTTGGTGCGGGGTGATAGGCCGGGTGTGATGCCCGGCCTTTGGCTTTGCGTGGGCGGTTGAACGTTCCGCGGGGAGTATTTCAGAAATAGCAATCGCTGGGGCGGGTGACATATGGGCAGGGCGGCGCTATGCTGGCCGCCAATGATCCGCGCGCAAGCGGGCTGGCAGGTTACAGGAACAGCATGACACGCACACCCGGCAGGGCAAGCCTTGGCAATCGGCTGGCGATGTGGCGCGCGTTGCGGGCCCAAGCGGCGACCGGGTTTGTCTCGCAGCCAGAGCCGCGCTCAATCGGGCTTTATGCGCGTGGGCGGCAGCTCGTGGCGGGGAATTTCCAGTTTGCCGGCCAGTTGGTGGAAGCTCCGGGGGTGTCGATCTGGGATGTGGGCTTGGATGATCCGGGCGCACCTGCCGAAGTGCAGGGGTTTCTCTGGCTGGACGATTTGGCGGCTTTGGGCGATTTCGCCGCCCGCACCCGCGCACAGGAGTGGACATGGGGTTGGATCGCGCGGTTTGGTCGCGGCCAAGGACCGGGCTGGACGCCGGATCTGACGGGTAGGCGGCTGATCCGCTGGATCAACCATGCACTGCTGTTGTTGCAGGGCGGCGGTGGCGCGCAATCCGAGGCCTATTATCGCAGTCTGTCGGCGCAGGTGGTGTTTTTGTCGCGGCGCTGGACGCATGCCGCCCCCGGCCTGCCCCGGTTTGAGGCTTTGACCGGGCTGATCTACGCCGGCCTTGCTCTGACCGGGATGGAGGCACGCGTGCAGCCTGCGGTGGCGGCGCTGGCGGTGGAATGTGGTCGTGAGATTGACGCGATGGGCGGCATTCCGACCCGTAACCCCGAGGAATTACTAGAGGTGTTCACCCTGCTGACCTGGGCCGAGCAGGCGTTGTCCGAAGCAGGCCGTACCCCGCCGCCTGCTTTGGTTGCGGCGTTAGAGCGGATTGCGCCATCGCTTCGCGCGTTGCGTCATGCCGATGGTGGGCTGGCGCGGTTTCATGGCGGCGGACGCGGCATGGAGGGGCGCTTGGATCTGGCACTGGCAGCGACCGGGGTGAAGCCGGGGCCGAGTGTGGGCTTGGGGCTGGCGATGGGGTTTGCACGGTTGGCGGAAGCGCGCACCACGGTGATTGTCGATGCGGCGCGACCGCCGGGGGGGGCTGCGGGAGCGTGGGCGCATGCCTCGACCGGGGCGTTTGAGCTGACCTCGGGGCGGCGTCCGGTGATTGTGAATTGCGGATCGGGCGCGCCGTTTGGGGCGGAGTGGCGGCAGGCGGGGCGGGCGACTGCGTCGCATGCTACGCTGGCGGTGGAGGGGTATTCTTCGAGCCGGTTGAAACCGGGGCCGAGGCTGGGGTTTGGGCAGGATGCTTTGGTGGACCGTGCGCAGGTTACGTCTTTGCGGCAGGCGCAACAGCCGGATGGGCTGCATCTGTATATGGCACATTCGGGCTGGTCGGCGACGCATGGGCTGACGCATTCGCGCGAATTGCTGCTGACGACCAATGGGCGGAAATTGTCGGGGCTGGATGCGCTGACGGCGCGCACGCAGGCCGAGCGGGCGCGGTTTGAGCGGTTGATGAATGAGGCGCAACTGCAAGGCGCGGGCTTTGCGGTGCGATTCCATCTGCACCCGGATGTTGATGCGGCGTTGGATATGGGCGGGGCGGCTGTGTCACTTGCCTTAAAAAGTGGCGAAATTTGGGTGTTCCGCCATGACGGTTTTGCAACTTTGACGCTGGAGCCATCGGTTTATCTGGAAAAAGGTCGTCTAAAACCGCGTCCGACCTGGCAGATCGTCCTTTCGGCGCGCGCTGTGGACCTTGATACGCGGATCGGCTGGACCTTGGCGAAAGCACAGGATACTCCGCTGGCCATCCGGGATCTGGACCGCGACGAGATGCCGGTGCCGATCTGACCATAAGGGGCTAGACCATGACCAACCTTGTGCCGATTGGCCGCGCGCTGATTTCTGTGTCCGATAAATCCGGGTTGCTGGACCTTGCCCGCGCACTGGCGGCGCAGGGGGTGGAGTTGATTTCCACTGGCGGCACGTCCGGCATGTTGCGCACGGCGGGGCTGACCGTGCGCGATGTGTCTGATGTGACGGGATACCCTGAGATGATGGATGGCCGGGTGAAGACCCTGCATCCGAATGTGCATGGCGCTTTGCTGGCCTTGCGCGATGATGACGAGCATCTGCTGGCGATGGCGGCGCATGGCATCGAGCCGATTGATCTGTTGATCGTCAATCTTTACCCGTTTGAAGAAACCGTCGCCAAAGGTGCCGACCATGACACCTGCATCGAGAATATCGACATTGGCGGGCCTGCGATGATCAGGGCGGCGTCGAAGAACCACCGCTTTGTCACGGTTGTGACCGATCCTGCCGATTATGCCGGGTTGATTGATCAGATGAAGGCGCATGACGGCGCCACGACTTTGGCGTTTCGGCAGAAGCTGGCTTTGGCCGCTTATTCCCGCACTGCTGCTTATGATACCGCTGTGTCGGGTTGGCTTTCGGGGCAGTTGGGGCAGCCGTTTACACGGTCGAAATCGTTTGGCGGCGTGTTGGCGCAGGGTTTGCGCTATGGCGAGAATCCGCATCAGGCGGCGGCGTTTTATACCGATGGTTCGAAGCGCGAAGGTGTGGCAACGGCCAAGCAATGGCAGGGCAAAGAACTGTCCTACAACAACATCAACGACACCGATGCGGCGTTTGAACTGGTGGCGGAATTTGTGGGCGCGGGTCCGGCTTGTGCGATCATCAAGCATGCCAATCCGTGTGGGGTGGGCAAGGCGAGCACGTTGAAAGAGGCTTACTTGCGGGCTTATGCCTGCGACCAGACCAGTGCTTTTGGCGGGATTGTTGCGCTGAACCAGCCTTTGGACGCTGAAACCGCCGAGGAGATCGTGAAGATTTTCACCGAGGTGGTGATTGCGCCGGGTGCTTCGGATGAGGCGAAAGCGATTTTTGCCACCAAGAAAAACCTGCGTTTGTTGACCACCAAGGGCTTGCCGGACCCAGCCGAGAAATCTTTGGCGTTCAAACAAGTGGCGGGCGGCTTCCTTGTGCAGGACCGCGATGTCGACAGCATCAGCGCTGCCGATCTGAAAGTGGTGACAAAGCGCGCGCCGACTGAGGCCGAACTTGCCGATCTGCTGTTTGCGTGGAAAGTTGCCAAGCATGTGAAATCGAATGCTATCGTTTATGTGAAGGATGGCGCGACGGTGGGTGTGGGGGCAGGGCAAATGAGCCGGATTGATTCGACCCGGATTGCGGCGCGCAAGGCTGGCGATATGGCGGATGTGCTGAGCCTTAGCCAAAGCCCAACAGTGGGCTCGGTTGTGGCCTCGGACGCGTTCTTCCCCTTCGCGGATGGCTTGCTGGCTGCGGCAGAGGCGGGCGCCACGGCGATCATCCAACCGGGTGGCTCGATGCGCGATGATGAGGTGATTGCGGCAGCCGATGCGGCAGGTCTGGCGATGGTGTTCACCGATCAACGGCATTTCCGGCACTGATATGCGCGCGCTCTCCCTCACCGCGATCATCGTTTTTCTGCTGGATCAACTCAGCAAAATCGGCGTCATCCGGCTTTTATCCCTGCGTGAACGCGGCGAGATTGAGGTGCTCGACCCATTGCTGAACTTCCGCTGGGCCGAGAATCGCGGCGTCAACTTTGGCCTGTTCGCCAACAGCGCAGAGTTCATGCGCTGGGTGCTGATCGCGGTGGCCATCGCCATTTCGGCTTGGGTGCTGATCTGGCTGCGGCGCGAGCGTCCGGGTAAATGGTCGATGATCGCAGGTGGCCTGCTGATCGGCGGCGCTTTGGGCAATGTGGTGGATCGCATCGCCTACGGTTATGTCGCCGATTTCCTGACCATGTCGTGCTGCGGCTATGAAAACCCCTATTCGTTCAACGTAGCCGACATCGCAATCTTCGCCGGAGCCATCGGTTTGGTGCTGTTCAGCGGCAAATCCGCCAAGCCCACGCGCGCCAAGCGGCGAAAGACCCCGTGACGCGGGCGGGATCATAGGCTAAGACGACGATGGTAAAGCTTGGTGGAGGCAGCAATATGCGATCAGCACGGGTGGTTCTCGCGTTCGCGGGCGCAGCGTTGTTTGCGCTGAGCGCTTGCAGCGAAAAAGCGCCAGAGCTGATGAACCTGCGCTCGGACAGTAACGGACCGGATGAATTCGCCATTCTGCCGCCGAAAGCGTTGGAACTGCCGACCTCGCTGGCCGAATTGCCCGCGCCCACGCCTGGGGGCGGCAATCTGACCGATCCGCATCCGCAAGATGACGCGATCGCGGCTTTGGGCGGTAAGGCCCCGGCGACCACGGGCGTCAGCGATGCGGGGCTGTACAACTACGCCACCCGGCAAGGCGTGACCCCCGGCATCCGCGCCACGCTCGCCGCTGAAGATCTGGAATTCCGCAAGAAGAACAACGGCCGTCCGTTGGAGCGTTTGTTCAATCTGAACGTCTATTACAAGGCCTATGCCAAACAATCGCTCGATCAGCACGCCGAACTGCTGCGTTGGCGGGCTGCAGGCGCACGCACGCCCTCCGCCCCACCGCGCAACAAGGGCGAGTGATCACAACCCCGTTGCCCCGGCTTACGGTGGCTGCGCATTGCGGTTAGCCTGCGCCCTGTAATCCACGGAGGACCGCGATGTTCCGCACCCTTGGCCGCGCCATGTTCGGCCTTCTTTGCCTGTCTGTGCCCAATCTACCCTTGGCCGCAAGTGCCGACACGGTCAGCAGTTTCACCCTCGATAACGGCCTGCAAGTGGTGGTCATTGAGGATCACCGCGCCCCGGTTGTCACCCAAATGGTCTGGTATAAAATCGGTCGCGCCGATGAGGTCGCAGGCCATTCCGGCATCGCGCATTTCTTTGAACATCTGATGTTCAAAGGCACCGCCAAAGTCCCCACAGGTGAATTTTCGGCCACGGTTGAAAAGCAGGGCGGCGATGATAACGCCTTCACCACGCAAGATTATACCGCTTTCTTTCAACGGGTTGCCGCTGATCGGCTTGATCTGATGATGCAGATGGAATCCGATCGCATGGTCAATCTGAACATGTCGGAAGAAGATGTGACCACCGAACGCCAAGTGATCCTAGAAGAACGCGGCCAGCGCACTGACTCTGATCCCGGCAGCCTGCTGCAAGAACAAATGTCCGCCGCGCAATACCTCAACCACCCCTACGGCATCCCGGTGATCGGCTGGCGCGCCGAAATCGCAGGCCTGACCCGTGATGATGCGATCAATTTCTACCGCGCCTACTACGCGCCAAATAACGCGATCCTGATCGTGGCGGGCGATGTAAAGCCCGATGCTGTGCTGGCTTTGGCGCAAAAATACTACGGCCCGCTGCCACCCTCCGACAAAATCAAGCCGCGCCAACGCCCACAAGAACCGCCGCAGCTGGCAGAACGCCGGTTGGTGCTGGCAGATGAGCGCGTCGCCCAACCCTATGTCGCCCGTAGCTATATGGCCCCCGAGCGCAACCCCGGAGACCAAAAACAAGCCGCCGCTTTGGCAGTATTGGCGGATCTGCTGGGTGGCTCTGGCACCACCTCGGTGCTGACCAAGGCCTTGCAGTTTGACAGCCAAACTGCCGTCTATTCCTCGGCCTATTACGATGGCGTTTCGGTTGATCCGCAAACCTTTGGACTGGTTGTGGTGCCTGCCGAGGGGGTGTCTTTGGCAGATGCCGAGGCGGCTATGGACAAAACCATTGCCAAGTTCATGAAAGACGGCGTCAACGCCGATGATTTCGCCCGCATCAAAACCCAAATCCGCGCGGGTCAAATCTATGCCCGTGACGATGCAGGTGGCTTGGCGCGCACCTATGGCGAAGCGCTCGCGGTTGGGCTGTCGGTCAAAGATGTGCAGGATTGGCCCGATGTGCTGCAAGCCGTCACCCCCGAAGACGTGATGGCCGCCGCCAAGCTGGTCTTCAACCGCGATCAAGCCGTGACAGGCTGGTTGACCACCAAGGAGGCCGCGCAATGACCATCCGCACGCTTTTCAAAGCCGCTGCCTTGCTGCTGGTCTTTAGCGCCCCCATGCGCGCCGAAGTGAATATCCAAACCGTCACCTCACCCGGTGGCATCAAGGCTTGGCTGGTGGAAGATCACGGTATCCCCTTCACATCGCTGGAGATTCGTTTCAAAGGCGGCACCTCGCTGGATGCGCCAGAGACGCGCGGTGCGGTCAATCTGATGACGGCGCTGATTGAAGAAGGTGCGGGCGCGCTCGACAGCCAAGGTTTTGCCGCCGCGCGTGATGGCCTTGCTGCCAGCTTCAAGTTCAGCAGCGATCAGGATGGCGTTTCGGTCTCCAGCCATTTCCTGACCGAGAACCGCGATCAAGCCTTGGCCCTGCTGCATTCCGCGCTGACCACCCCCCGCTTTGACCAAGACGCGGTGGACCGGGTGCGTGAACAGGTGCTGTCTGGCCTGCGTTCCGATGCTAAAGACCCGGGTGCTATCGCATCCGAACTGGAGCGCAAGCGCAGCTTTGGCGACCATCCCTATGGCTCGGACGGCTCTGGCACGATCAAAAGCGTCACCGCTTTGACGCGAGATGACATTGAAATCGCCTTCCACGATTCGATTGCACGCGACCGCATCACCGTCGCCGCAGCGGGCGATATCACCGCCGCAGAATTGGGTGTGATGCTGGATAAACTGCTGGGCGATCTGCCCGCGCAGGGCGCACCACAACCCGCTGACGCGACACTGGCGGTCAAGGGCGGTATCACCGTGCAAGACTTCCCCGGCCCGCAGTCGATGGTGATCTTCGGCCAAGGCGGTCTGAAATTTTCCGACCCCGATTATTTCGCCGCCAGCCTGCTGAACGAAATCCTCGGCGGTGGTCGGTTTTCGGCCCGCCTGATGACCGAAGTGCGCGAAAAACGCGGCCTCACCTATGGCGTAAGCACCAGTTTGGCCGCCTATGACCATGCCGAAGTGCTGGTCGGCCAGTTCCAAGCCAGCAACGAAAAGGTCGCCGAAGCGATCAAGGTGATCCGCGAGGAATGGGCGAAAGTGGCGAAGGATGGCGTGACGCAAGATGAACTTGATAACGCCAAAACCTATATGACCGGGGCCTATCCACTGAGGTTTGATGGCAACGACACGATTGCGTCGATCCTCGTCGGGATGCAGGATCTGGGCCTGCCGCCCGATTACCCCAAAACCCGCAACGCCCGCGTTGAGGCTGTGACGCTCGAAGACATCAAACGCGTCGCCGCCCGCCTGATCAAACCAGATGATCTGCATTTCATCGTGGTGGGCCAACCGACAGGCGTTCAGAACGAATAGCGAATCTGTGGAGGTTTTCTCCGCACAATGCTAGAACTGGGGGCATGACGCTGCATGCCCCCAACATACGCCCCATCATTCGCGCTTTAGATGAAGCCGCCATCAACCGCATTGCAGCGGGTGAAGTGGTGGAACGTCCGGCCTCTGCCGTCAAAGAACTGGTCGAAAACGCTTTAGACGCAGGCGCTAAGCGCATCGCCGTTGAATATTCCGCAGGCGGCAAGCTGTTGATCCGCGTCAGCGATGACGGCTGCGGCATGACGCCGGAAGACCTGCCCCTCGCCATCGCCCGCCATGCCACCTCGAAAATCGACGGATCAGACCTCTTGAACATCCGCTCTTTCGGCTTCCGGGGCGAGGCACTGGCAAGCCTCGGCTCGGTCGGTCGCCTCACCCTGACCTCCCGCGCTGACGGGTATGACGGCGCAAGCCTCACCGTCTCCGGCGGTCGCCAAGCCGAGGTCCGCCCCGCCGCCGCCACCCGTGGCACAACGGTTGAGCTGCGCGATCTGTTCTACGCCACCCCGGCCCGGCTGAAATTCCTGCGCACCGACCGCAGCGAATCCCAAGCCATCGCCGAGGTGATCAAACGCCTTGCGATGGCTGAACCGCAAGTCGGCTTCATGCTGACGGAAATCACCGAAGGCGAATCCCCCCGCACCATCTTCCGTGCCGACCCCCTCTCAGGTGATTTCTTCGACGCCCTGCACAGCCGCCTTGCGCATATCTTAGGCCGCGATTTCATCGACAACGCGCTGAAAATTGATGTGGAGCGCGACGGCCTCCGCCTCACCGGATATGCAGCCTTGCCGACCTATTCGCGCGGATCTTCCGTGCAGCAATTCGTCTGCGTCAATGGCCGCCCGGTGCTCGATCGTAATCTGCTTGGCGCGCTGCGGGTGGCCTATTACGATTTCCTCAGCCGGGATCGCCACCCCGCCGCCGTGCTGAACCTGATCTGCGATCCAGAGCGCGTTGATGTCAACGTCCACCCCGCCAAATCCGAAGTGCGCTTTCGTGAACCCGAAGCCGCCCGCAGCCTGATCATCACCGGGTTGCGCACCGCTCTCAGCCATGCAGGCCACCGCGCCAGCACCACCGTCGCCGATGCCACTTTGGCCGCGATGCGCCCGGAGGCCCAGCCGCAATACCCCCGCATTTACCAAATGGATCGCCCCAGCGCGGCCAGCCTTGGTCGCGCCTATGCCTATCAAGCGCCAGAACTGCAAAGCTTTGAGGCTTCGGGCTTCGCCGAGGCCCCCTCGGCGCGCGTCGAACCCGTCCTGCAAGACCCCGTAAACACCCCGCTCGGAGCCGCCCGTGCTCAGGTGCATGAAAACTACATCATCGCCCAAACTGCCACGGGGATGGTCATCGTTGATCAACACGCAGCCCATGAACGGCTTGTCTATGAACGGCTCAAGCGCCAGATGGCTGAGACGGGGATCACGGCGCAAGCCCTGCTGATCCCTGAAATCGTTGAGCTTTCCCCCAGTGATGCCAGCCGCTTGCTGGAAATTGCGCAAGATCTGACAGCACTCGGATTAACCATCGAACCCTTCGGTGGCCACGCCATCGCCGTGCGCGAAACCCCCGCCATCCTCGGCAATGTCTCTGCCGCCGCGCTACTCCGCGACGTGCTCGACGAACTGACAGACCTTGGCCAAAGCCAAAGCTTGCAAACCAAAATGGAGGCGATCCTGTCGCGTATGGCCTGCCATGGCTCGATCCGGTCGGGCCGCCAGTTGCGCGCCGAGGAAATGAACGCCCTGTTGCGCGAGATGGAGGCGACGCCACATTCCGGGCAATGCAACCACGGCCGACCGACCTATGTTGAACTCAAACTCCACGACATCGAAAGGCTTTTCGGGCGCAGATGATCACTTTGTTCGGCGAAACCTACGCGTGGAACGCGCCTGAAATCCTGCTGATCGGTGGGGCGGTTCTGCTGCTCGGCGTTCTGCTGATCCTGATCCTGCGCGCGGCGGGCCGCTCTGCCACAATGGCGGCACCTTTGATGCGTGAAATGGGCTGGCTCGGCCAGCGCGTCCAGGCGCTCGGCGAAGGTCAGGAACGGCTTGCAGGCGGCCTGCATCACGTCTCCGAAGCCCAAACCAACGCCCAAACCGCGATGCTGCAACTGATGGAAAAGCGCCTCGCCGAAGTGCAGCGCGCGATGGGGGAAAGCCTGAACGGCACCGCCACCCGGACCGCCCACAGTCTGGGCGAATTGCAGCAACGGCTGCTGACCATCGACAAGGCGCAGGCCAATATTGAAAAGCTGTCCGGCAACGTGCTGAACCTGCAAGACATTTTGGCGAACAAGCAAGCGCGGGGGGCGTTTGGCGAGATTCAGCTGAATGACATCGTGCAAAAGGCACTGCCATCCGACGCCTATACGATGCAGGCGACCTTAAGTAACGGCAAGCGCGCCGATTGTCTGATCCACCTGCCCAATCCGCCCGGCCCGATCGTGATCGACGCCAAATTCCCGCTGGAGGCTTACGAGGCGCTGCGCCGCGCCGACAATCCCCGCGCCGTGACCGAAGCCCAAGCGCAACTGCGCAGCGCGGTGCGGGTGCATATCAAGGCGATCTCGGAAAAATACATCCTCGACGGCGAAACCGCCGATGGCGCTTTGATGTTCCTGCCCTCGGAAGCGGTCTACGCCGAATTGCACGCCAACTTCCCCGAAGTGGTGCGCGATGGCTTCACCGCTAGGGTCTGGATCGTCTCGCCCACCACCTGCATGGCGACGCTGAACACCATGCGCGCGGTGCTGAAAGATGCGCGGATGCGCGAACAGGCGGGCGCGATCCGCACCACCTTGCGGCAGTTGCACCGCGATGTGGAGATTGTGGTCGAGCGCGTCGACAAGCTTTCCACCCATTTCCACCAAGCCCGCGCCGATCTGGATGGCATCACTACCGCCGCTGAACGTGCAGGCAAACGTGCGGCGCGGCTCGATAATTTCGATTTCGAAGAACTGGAGCGCACCGAGCCGACCGCTATCCTCGCAGCACCCACCACACCGACACGAGCCGCAGAATGATCCGCCATCTGACCCCCGCCGATTACAAATCCATGCCTTGGGCCAATGGCAAAGGCACTACGGTTGAGATGCTGAAGGTCGAGGAGGGCGGCAAACTGCTCTGGCGGCTGTCGCGCGCTTCGGTGGTGGAGAACGGTGATTTCTCACTCTTTCCGGGGATTGAGCGCAACCTGACTGTGATCACCGGACCGGGTTTTGATCTGGTGGGCGATGGGCTGCATCTCGCTGCCAAACCTTTGGCTCCCGTGGCCTTTGCGGGTGATATCTCGATCCGCGCCGAAGCTGTGACTGCTGCCAGCGATGATTTCAACGTGATGACGGCCCGCCACTTGCCGCGCCCCGAAATTGCGGTGATCACAGGCGCTGTGCAGTTGCGCGGCGGCGATATGCTGGCGATTTTCGCGCTGACCGATGGCACGGTGAACGGCAACGCGATGGGTCGATACGACATGATCCTGACGGATGAATCCGCAAGCTTCAGCGGCCAAATGATCGCCGTCAGGCTGTATCGGTAGGGTGGGTGCAACCCACCGCTCCGCATGATCAAATTCGAAACAGCGGCTGCAACAGCCTTGGGATCAACGCGCTAAACCGCAACGGCGCGTCGGTTGCGGCGAGACAAATGCAGGCCTCTCCGGCCTCGGCCACCGGGGTATGCTCCAACTCCTCGGTCGCAATCTCGACATCGCCCGGCCCGAAACGGTCGGTGGCATCACGAAACGCACCGCGCAACACCAGCGTCAATTCGGTGCCGCAATGGCCATGATCGGGCACCGCTTGCCCCGCGGGGATATACAACAATCGCGCCGTGGCCCCCTTGGTGGTCGGCAAAATCGCCTGCCGCACCCCCATCCCCAAGCTGCGCCATTTCACCTCGGCCAGACCGCCGCCGATGTAATCCAACAGCGGCGCCGGAAGATCGTTGTGTTTTAGCTTCAGCATCGCCAAGGGCTTCGCAACCTCCGGCACCTCCAACCGCGCCATCGCAGCCGCCAGCGCGCCATCTGCCAGCGCCACTGCCTCACCCTCGATTACCGCGCCGCCCAAAGCCTCAAACGCCGCCAGTTGCGCGCGGCAGGTATCGCACATCGAGATGTGGGTGGCCACGACCAGCCCAAAGGCTTCGGGCAGATTGCCCGCCGCATAAGCGATCAACAAAGGGTCAGACAGGTGATGCCGGATACTCATTTTATTGCCTCAACTCATGCTCTGGCGCAGACGGTCCAGCGCCAGCCGGATCCGAGATTTGATCGTGCCGAGCGGCAGACCCGTCTCAGCCGCGATTTCTGAATGGGATAATTCCCCGTAGTAGGCCCGTTGGATCAGCACACGTTGCTTTTCGGGCAGATTGGCCATCGCCGCCACCAGCCGCGCGGTTTCCTGTCCGGCCTCATAGACATCCGCCTGATCAGGCTCGGTCTCACCCCAATCCAGCGCCTCAGGCTCTGGCCTGCGCGCTTTGCGGGCGATATCAATCCGGCGGTTGCGCGCGATGGTGAAGACCCACGTTGCCACCGAGGCCCGCGCCGGATCATAAAGCGCCGCCTTGTTCCACAGCACCGCCATCACATCCTGCGCGCAATCTTCCGCCAATGCCGCATCTGTGCCGGATTTCATCAGAAATCCCTTCACCCGAGGCGCGAAATGCTGGAACAACGCGGCGAAGGCAGCCTTATCCTGACGATCCCGCACAGCGAGCATCAGCGCCGTAAAGTCGGTTTCCGTCACATTCTCAATCACTTTATTGTCCATTCCACGCCGCATCACCCGCCTCGGCGGGGATATAGGACCATAGATGGTCGCGTGAAGGGCAAGGTCAAGCAACATGAAACTTTTACGCAGCCACCCCGTAGTTGGATCACAACAAAAGATGATCCACCCGCGGCTGAACCGCGTATCATGCATGATAGTAAGACAGGACTACGCATGCCATTTGAGACCTTCGGCCAAACGCCCCGCCGGATTGCCATTGTTGGCGGTGGTATCGCTGGCATGGCAGCGGCGTATCAACTTGCCCCGAACAACGCCGTGGTGCTGTTTGAGTCAGAGGCCCGCTTGGGCGGCCATGCGCGCACCGTTCTGGCCGGAAAGCGTGGCGATCAGCCTGTTGATACCGGCTTTATCGTCTTCAATAAGGTGAACTATCCGCATCTTGTGAAGCTGTTTGAAAGCCTCAACGTCCCCATCGCGCCCAGCAACATGAGCTTCGGCGCCTCTATCAACGGCGGCCAGCTGCAATATGCTTTGCGCGATATCGACAGCCTGTTTGCGCAGCGCCGCAACCTGTTCAGCCCCGCCTTCCTGCGAATGTGCCGCGACATTACGCATTTCAACAAACACGCAGGCGCTGTTGCCCAAGACCCCAGTCTGACCATCGCCGAACTGCTGCAAACCTTGCGAACCGGACCCTATTTTCGCGACTACTATATCCTGCCGCTCTCTGGCGCGATCTGGTCCACCCCGCCGCAAGACATTCTCGACTTCCCGGCCCAAGCCCTAATCTCGTTCTTTCAAAACCACGCGCTGATGCAAATCTCTAACCAACACCAATGGTTTACCGTGCAGGGGGGCTCTGTCCAATACGTCAACCGTCTCTCGGATCATCTGCGCAGTCATGGTGTTGAATTGCGCCTGTCTACCCCGATCGCAGGCATCAAGCGCCTGCCCGACGGCGTTATGATCCGCGCGGAAGGGTGTGAGTGGGAGTTGTTTGACGACCTGATCCTTGCCACCCATTCCGACGATTCCCTGCGTCTGCTGTCCGATCCTACCGAGGCCGAAACCGCTGCGCTTTCCGCCGTGCGCTACCAGCCGAACCTTGCCACCCTGCACGCCGATGCCAGCCTGATGCCGGCCTTGCGCAAATGCTGGTCAAGCTGGGTCTATACCGAACCCAAAGGCCCCCGTTCGGACAAGATCGACCTGACTTATTGGATGAACTCGCTGCAACCGATCCCGCAAGACGATCCGTTGTTCGTCACCCTCAATGCCAATCAGTCGATCCGGCAGGAATTGATCTATGATCAAGTGACGTTCCGCCATCCGGTTTATGATCACGCCGCCCTTACTGCGCAAAAGCAGATCAAGGCGATGAACGGTCAGCACAACACATGGTATTGTGGCGCATGGATGCGCCACGGCTTCCACGAAGACGGCTTCGCCAGCGCCGTTGATGTGGTCGAGGCGATGCGCGCACAGGTGCGGACCGAATGAACGATGTCGAATACATTGCAGGCACCACTTTCCACGGGCGGCGCGGCGGCGTCGGCAACCGTTTCAATTACCGTGTCGATTATGTGCTGCTGAACCCAGAGACCGCGCGCGGGCCAGCGTTGTTCTCGCGCAATCGCGGCAATCTGACCGCATTGCATGATAGCGATCATGGCGGGCCACCAAAGCAAGGGCGCGGCGTGGCGTGGGTGCGGCAAGTGCTGGCCGAACAAGGCTTGCCTGCGGCGTCCGAGATTCTGCTGCTCGCCCAACCCCGTGTGCTGGGCCATGTCTTTAACCCGGTATCCTTTTGGCTTTGCTATGATGTCAGCGGCTTGCGCGTGGTGATTGCCGAGGTCTCCAACACCTTCGGCCAACGGCATTGCTATCTGTGCCACCGCGATGATCTTGCCCCGTTGACCCGTGACGATACGGTAAGCGCGCAGAAAATCTTCCACGTCTCGCCGTTTCAGCCAGTTGAGGGCGGCTATCGCTTTCGCTTTGATATCACCGCCGACAAGATCGGCATCTGGATCGACTATAGCGCGGGTGAGAACGGATTGATTGCCACCCTGACCGGGCCGCGTGCGCCGCTGACCAATGCCGCGATCCTGCTGGCCTGTCTGCGCCGGCCGTTCGGCTCGCGTCGGGTGCTGGCGCTGATCCATTGGCAGGCGTTGAAGCTGTGGAGCAAAGGCGCGCTATATCGCAGCCCGCCTCAGCCTCCGCGCGATGAAATCTCACGCTAGGGGATGGCGATGACCTTTGCAGGCAAACGCTATTGGTTGGTCGGGGCGAGTGAGGGACTCGGTTTGGCGCTGGCGCAGGCTTTGGCTGCGGAGGGCGCGAAGGTGATCCTGTCGGCCCGCGATCCGGCACGACTGGCAGAGGCTTGCGGCAAGGTGCCCCGGGCTTCGGCGGTGGTGGTGGATGTGGCCGATGTGGCTTCGGTTCAGGCGGCGGCAGCAGAGGTTGGCGCGGTGGATGGGGTGGTGTTTGTGGCCGGGGTTTACTGGCCGATGACCGCGCAAGCGGTGGATGCGGCGCAACTAGAGGCGATGTGCGATGTGAATTTCACAGGCCTTGCGCGGGTTGTCGGCGCGGTTTTACCTGCGATGGTGGCGCGCGGCGAAGGTCATCTGGTGATCACCGGGTCATTGTCGGGGTTTCGGGGGCTACCTGGGGCGCTTGGCTATGCAGCCAGCAAGGCGGGCGTGATGGCTTTGGCCGAGAGTTTGTATGCGGATTTGCGCGGGACCGGAGTGCGGGTTCAACTTGGCAATCCGGGTTTCATTCGCACCCGGTTGACCGCGAAGAATGATTTCTCGATGCCGTTTTTGATGGAGCCGGAACAGGCTGCCGCAGAGATGTTGGCGCTGATGAAAACCACGCGGTTCAAGCGCAGTTTTCCGATGGTGTTTTCCTGGGTGTTTCGCGGCAGCCAGTTTTTGCCGGATTGGCTGTATTACCGCCTGTTCGCGCGCAAGTAGGCTGTGTCCACGCGTGGACAGGTTTATCATTTATGTCTTTTCAATAGCTTACGGATGGCTTGTTCATAGTTTATTAGCGATTGCCTCGCGCTAACCCCGCGTTACAACCGCCATGAAGAATCCATCCATTCCACCTTGATCGGCCCAGTAGTCTGGGCGTAGGCGCAAGCCACCTTCTGGAGTGATCCAAGCCGGATCAATGCCGGGCAAGGTCGGACTTTGCACTGTCAGGCCGGGGTGGCGGGCAAGGGCGGCCGACAGCTGCGCTTCGCCTTCATCTGGCAGCAACGAGCAGGTGCAGAACACCAAGCGGCCTCCGGGTTTCAGGAACATCAGCGCGCGGTCAATTAATGCGGATTGCAGCGTTGTTAGTTCCGCCAGTTCGGAGCCGTCTTTCAGGAACGGCAGTTCCGGGTGCCGCCTAATTGTCCCCGTAGCCGAACACGGGGCATCGAGCAACACGGCGTCGAACAAGTGATCTGGTTGCCAATGCAGGGCATCTGCGATGACGATCTTGGCTTGCAGCTTGGTGCGGGTGAGATTTTCGCGCAGCTTTTCCATGCGCGGCGCGGAAATATCCAGTGCGGTGACATGCGCCCCAGCGGCGGCCAGTTGCAGGGTTTTACCGCCGGGGGCCGCGCAAAGGTCGAGCACTTTCTCACCGGGCTGGGCGGCGAGCAGCGGGGCAGCCAAGGCGGCTGCGGCGTCTTGCACCCACCAGTCGCCCGAAGCGTAGCCGGGCAGGGTTGAGACTTGGCCGGGTTCTGACAAACGGATGGAGCCTGTGGGCAGGGTGATGCCTGCGGGCAGGGTTTGACCGCGCGGGGTGATGTCAAGCGGCGGGGCCTTGGCCTGCATGGTTTCAATCGCCGAGACCACCTCACGCCCATAGGCATGTACCAAAGGCTGACGCAGCCAGCGTGGCATCAGCTGCGCGGGGCCAGCCAGCGGTGCGCCTTCGGGGATTTTGCGCAAAACCGCGTTGATCAGGCCCGCCATATGGGTGGTTTTCTGTCCTTTGCGCGCGAGTTCGACAGCGGCGTTGACCACGCCATGCGCAGCGGTGCCTTCGTGCAACTCGGTCACGGCCAGCCGCAGGATGTTCATCACCGCCAAGGGCGGCGCTTTGCGCAGATGTGGTTCCAGCAAGCGGTCGATGGGTTCCAGCAGGCGGATGACTTGCAGGGCAAGCCGCTGGGCGCGGGCGCGGTCTTGCGGGCCGACCCCCTTCAGAGCACCGTTCTTGTTGGCAAGGACGACGGCCATAGTCTGGCCTTCTTCCATGATCGCCGACAGGATCGCCAAAGTGGCAGCCCGTGCGCTTAGACCTGCGTTTGCCTCTGCCATGTGCTTACCCTTGAGATTGCGTCGATTGGCCGTATATCAAGTGCGATGAAGCCGCAAGGAAACCGCGATGAGCACATCTGAACTTCCCGCCGCCGCCCAGCGGGCTTTGGCCGAGGCTGAGGCGCGTCGTCGGTTGGCCGATCTTGTCGAGCGTCCGGTGGAATTGGGTGGGCGCAAGGGGCCAGAGCCTGTGCGCTATGGTGACTGGGAGAAAAAGGGCATTGCGATCGACTTTTGATCTTCCCCGCTGGGAGTGGCTTGTGGTTGTTTCGGCGATGACCACAATATGTGGTGCAGCCACTAGCGCAGGTCGAAGGCGGCGGATTCTCCCGCGCCTTTGTCGGTGGTAAAGCGCAGTTTTTCGCGGCCTTTGGCTTCGACCAACTGACAGTTGTAGGGAATCGGTGTGCCGCTCCAATCCAGTTTGCGGCAGAAATAGCCGTCCTGCCATGTCCAATCGCCCGTGATCTGCCACCCCAGCGCCGAGCCGGCGATCTGGCCCTTAGGGCTGATGGTGAGGCTGAGGTTGTAGAGCCCGATGCGCAGCTCGTGCTGGGCGATGATATCGACAAAGGCGTTGCGGTCTTTGATCGGCTGATAGGTTTCGGCCAAAGCCGGGGCGGTCAGAAACAGGAAAGCGACGAGGCTGCGCATATCGACACCATCTGAAGTTATGATGTGCTTACGCTGGGGAAAGCGATTTGGATTAGATCGGCCGTGTTGATACGTCGGATTGGGGGCCAGCCCCCAAACCCCCGGAATATTTGAACCAATGTGAAAGCAAATTTTAGATAAAGTTTAGGGGATTAGATGCCCAGAACGTCCATCATATCGTAGCGGCCCGGTTTTTGCGATTGGCCCCAGAGCGCGGCTTTCAGGGCACCACGCACGAAGATGGAGCGGTCGGTGGCAAGGTGGCGCAGGATGATGCGTTCGCCGTCGGCGGCGAACAGCACGTCATGTTCGCCGACGATATCGCCGCCGCGTATCGCTGAGAAGCCGATGTCGCCACGATTGCGCGCGCCGGTGATGCCATCGCGGCCTGATTGTTTGGCGGTGGCGAGGTCGATGCCCCGGCCTGCGGCGGCAGCTTCACCCAGCATCAAAGCGGTGCCGGAGGGGGCGTCGACCTTATTGCGGTGATGGGATTCGATGATTTCAATGTCCCAATCGGCGTCAAGTGCTGCGGCGACTTTTTGCGTGAGGCGGGTCAGCAGGTTGACGCCAAGGCTCATGTTGCCAGCCTGAATGATCACGGCATGATGCGCGGCGAGATCGAGTTTGGTGTGGTGCTGCGGTTCCAGCCCGGTGGTGCCGACAACATGCACCGCGCGGGCTTGGGCGGCGAGGGCGGCGAATTCAACTGTCGCTGCGGGGGCGGTGAAGTCGATCACTGCTTGCGAGATTGCGAAGGCTTCCAGCGGGTCATCGGTGACTTTGACGCCCAGAGCGGGTCCGCCCATGCAGGTGCCGATGTCTTGGCCAATCCACGCATGACCGGGGCGCTCGATGCATCCGACGAGGGTGGCGCTTGGGTGAGCGGTGATGCCTTTGACCAGCATTTGACCCATGCGGCCTGAGGCTCCGGTGACGGTGATGCCGGGGGTGTTGGTCATGGGATGCTCCGAAGTTTTGTGCGGTTTAGCGGTTTTGCCGCTGGCGTGAAAGCCCGCCGTTGCGGGCGGGGCTTGATTGGCGTAAACGGCGGCATGGCAAACACACGTTCCTATTCGGCCAAGGGGCCTTCGCAGCGTCAACTTCGGGTTGGCGAATTGATCCGGCGCACGTTGTCGGAGATTTTGGCACGCGGCGAGGTGCATGATCCGGTCTTGAACGACATGTCGATCACGGTGGGCGAGGTTTCGGTCTCGGTCGATCTGAAGGTGGCGACGGTGTATGTGATGCCGCTGCTGGGCGGGGCGACGGTCGAGGCCGCGATTGCTTCGCTGGCGAAGAACGCTTGGGAGTTGCGCAAGCGGGTGTCTGCCGAGATGACCTTGCGGCATTCGCCCGAATTGCGGTTCCGGCCAGATGATACGTTTGATCGGCTGGAAGAAGCACGCAAGCTGTTTGCCGACCCACGCGTGCAGGCGGATATTGCCAAGCCGGATGATGCGGCTGTGGATGATAAGGCTGCGGAATAATCATGTGGTGGCTGGCATTTGTGCTGGCTTTTTGCGGCGCGGGGGCCTTTGCGGGCTGCCGGGATATGGCGTTTGAGGGCGCATCTTATACCGTTTGCGAGGTGACGGCGGCTGATGATCTGCGGCTGTTTCATTCGGGGCCGGATGGGATTTTCGGTAGTTTTTCGGCAGTGGATCAGGCGTTGGAACCGCAGGGTTTGCGTCTGGATTTCGCGATGAACGCGGGGATGTATCACCGCGATTTGGCGCCTGTTGGGCTGTATGTTGAGGATGGCGTGCAGGTGGCACCCTTGGTCACACGGGCGGGGCCGGGGAATTTTGGGCTGGTGCCGAACGGGGTGTTTTGTGTCGGGGATCGGTTGCGAGTGATTGAGACTTTGACGTTTGAGGCAGAAAAGCCCTCCTGTCGGTATGCAACGCAATCGGGGCCGATGTTGGTGATTGGCGGCAAACTGCATCCGAAGTTTCTGGCCGATTCGGATTCGCTGAATATCCGCAATGGGGTTGGCGTTTCGGCGGATGGCAGCCGGGCGGTGTTTGCGATTTCGAATGATCAGGTCAATTTCTATGCCTTCGCGCGGCTGTTCCGCGATGGGCTGGGGCTGCCGGATGCGCTGTATTTTGATGGCTCGATCTCGCGGCTGTATGACCATGACAGCGGGCGGCATGACGCTGGCTTTCCAATGGGGCCGATGGTGGGCGTGGTGGTTCCGCGTTGACGGGCGGCTGGCCGGGGGCTATCGGGCGGTTTGCAACAGGAGATCGGCATGGCGCGCGGCAAAAAGGGTAGGGTGGTTTCGGGCTGGCTGGTGGTGGACAAGCCCGCCGGGATCACCTCGACCGCCGTGGTCAACAAGGTGAAATGGGCGATGGACGCGCAGAAGGCGGGCCATGCGGGGACGCTCGACCCGGCAGCCACCGGGGTGCTGGCGATTGCGTTGGGTGAGGCCACCAAGACCGTGCCTTATGTGACGGATGCGTTGAAATGCTACCGGTTTATGGTCAATCTGGGGGCGGCGACGACCACGGATGATGCGGAGGGGTCGGTGATTTCTGTGTCAGAGGCGCGGCCTTCGGATGCAGGGATCGAAGCGGCGTTGGCGGCGTTTCGCGGCGATATTCAGCAGGTGCCACCGCAGTTTTCTGCGGTGAAGGTCGATGGTGAGCGGGCCTATGATCTGGCGCGTGAGGGCGAGGCGATGGATCTGGCGGCGCGGCCTTTGTGGGTGGAGCGGCTGGAGGTGTTGTCGCGCCCGTCTGCGGATCAGGTGGAGTTGGAGATGGTCTGCGGTAAGGGCGGCTATGTGCGCTCGATTGCCCGCGATCTGGGGGCGGTTTTGGGCTGTCTGGGGCATGTGGCTTGGCTGCGGCGGGAGTGGTCGGGGCCGTTTACTGCCGCCGAGGGGATTTCGTTGGAGCAGATTGATGCTTTGGCGAAGACGGCGGAGTTGGATGCGTTTTTGAAACCGTTGGAGTTGGGGTTGGCGGATTTGCCGGAATTGCCCTGCACGCCAGAGGGGGCTGCGCGGTTGAAGAATGGTAATCCGGGGATGGTTTTGGCCTCGTCGGTCGGCTACGGCGATGAGGCTTGGGCGAGTTATCAGGGCCGCGCTGTGGCGGTCGGGATTTACAAATCCGGCGAATTACATCCGAGTCGGGTGTTCAACTGAGATGTGTCCACGCGTGGACAGATTTTATTTCTCAATAATATCAATGCGATGTATTTTTCCATTCATAAAACGTTAAGTAATCTAATAGTTGGATATGTGTGGCGTAGTCTGGCGGTTTGGGCGGCAGCAAGGGTGATGTGAGGGGCGTTTTGTGATCACGCGGCGGTTTCTGAAGGGCGATGCGGAGAGTGTCGCGGTGTATTCGCCCTGCGAGTCCTATCGCTACGCCTTGACGCGGGTGTGGCAACCGGGCGGGCGAAAGGCGTTGTTTGTGATGTTGAATCCGTCCACCGCGACCGAGGTGCAGAACGATCCGACGGTGGAGCGTTGTGAGCGCCGCGCGCGGGCTTTGGGGTTTGGCGCGTTTCGGGTGACGAATATCTTTGCTTACCGCGCCACCGATCCGAAAGTGATGCGGTCGCAAGCCGATCCGGTGGGGCCGGAGAATGATGCGGCTATTGCCGATGGGGCGGCTTGGGCGGATCAGGTGATTTGTGGCTGGGGCAGTCATGGTGCGCATCTGGGGCGTGGCTTGGCGGTGACGGAATTGCTGCGCGGCACCGGGCTGCCACTGTATCATCTGGGGCTGACTTTGGCAGGGGCTCCGAAGCACCCTTTGTATATTGGCTACGCTATGCAGCCGGAGTTGTGGGCCTGATGCTGCGCGTCACGCCGCCTGTAGCGTGATGCTGTTCAGATCGAAGTCATTGACCGATTGCAGGCTGGCGAGGGGCACGCCATCCAGCAGTAGGGTGGTGCCAGAGGCATTGGTTTCCATCGTCAGCTGTGGGTCGGGGTGGAGGACGGCGTCATACATCACCAGCAAGGAATCCTCATACGGGTTGAAATCGGTGATCTGCATTGGCGGATCGTTTGCGCCGATATCTAGCAGGTGGAATTCGTCGCTGCCTTCGCCGCCGTTGCCGTAATCGCCTGCGCCGAGCATCAGCGTGTCATCGCCCGCGCCGCCGTTGAGGAAGTCGAGCGTGTGGTCAGGATCGTCTTCGGCCTGACCCCAGATTGTGTCATGGCCCGCGCCGCCATCGAGGGTGTCACTGCCTGCACCGCCCGCGAGCAGGTCATTTCCGAAACCACCGTCAAGCGCATCATCGCTCGCGTCGCCGTGCAGGCTGTCTTCGCCTTCGCCACCCAGCAGACTATCAGCCCCGTCGCCGCCAGACAGGCTATCATCCCCTTCGCAGCCTCGCATTGTGTCGGCATCTGGACCGCCATCCAAGGTGTCATTGCCGGCTTCACCATGCAGCAGATCGGCACCCGCGTCGCCGATCAGGCTGTCATCCCCGGCACCGCCGTTCAGCGCGTCTTCGCCGTCACCACCCTCAAGCTGATCATTGCCGCCATATCCCGCCAGCGCATCATCGCCACCCTGCCCGGTGATCTGATCATCACCCGCATCGCCGCCGAGCATATTGGCAAGGTCATCGCCGTTCAGCCACAGGTCTTCGGGGGCGGCGGCGATCACATCATTGGAGGAGATCACGCCGTCTTGTTCAGGATTATCGCCTTCATCGGGGCTTTCATTGGATGGGCTGGCATCGGCTGGGCTGGCATCGCGGGACGATAGCATGTGGAAGATGTTGCTTTCATCGCCGCTGTCGTCTTGGGCTTCATCAGGGTGATCATTGGTCTCATCCTCGCTGTCATACGGGGTGGTGAACGAATCGACCATGACACCCGCGAACACCGCCCCAAGCAGACCAAGCAAACCAAGCATGACGACAACCTCCGACCGGGCGAAACAGGTGGCGTTAACCTTTCGTTAACCATACTATCCATTAACCTATTGGCTATGAAGGATAATTCTGAATTGAACATAGCACAGAAGCCTGCACTGTTCAAAAGCCGTTTGGGGTGTTTCGCGGGATTTTCTGGCTATGGTAAACAAAGGCTGCGGCAGTCTGGCAGTTCCGTTCGTACGGCGAATCGGCTTCCCTTCGCACCAAAACTCCCCTATACGCGCGCATCCGTCTGTAAAGGCGGTGTCATTGGCCTTGCTGGACGACATCCCGGCCTGCGCCGCAACCCTCTTAACAGGAGATTCCGATGTCGATCACCGTTGAACTTAAAGCTCAGTTGATCAAAGACTATGCGACCAAAGAAGGCGACACCGGCTCGCCCGAAGTTCAGGTTGCTATTCTGTCGTCGCGTATCGCTACGCTGACCGAGCACTTCAAAACCCACAAGAAAGACAACCACTCGCGCCGCGGTCTGCTGATGCAGGTTGCCCAGCGTCGTAAGCTGTTGGACTATCTGAAGGCCAAAGACGAAGCCCGCTACGCTTCGCTGATCGCACGCCTCGGCCTGCGTCGTTAAGCTTTACGGCTGGTTTGTCGGAACGCCCGTGGTGAAAGCTGCGGGCGTTTTGCGTTTATTAGTCTGAGAATAGGTCGGCCCAGTTGGAGCGGTTGTGAACCACGCGGATCACTTCCAGTGTGAGGTCGGTGTCGGTGAAGATCACCAAATGCGATTGATAGGGGTGCAGGCGCACGGGTGGGCGGAAGTCGCGGCGTTCGCGGGCGATTTCGGGGTGATCAACCAGCAGGGTGAAAAGTTGTCCCAAGCCGTGCAGGTAGGTTTCAGCTTGGGTTGAATCCCAATGCGTTGCGGTATGATCCCAGATCATGCGCAAATCAGTCTGAGCCAGCGGTCGCAAGATTAGGCTGCGGCTCACCGTGATTTTTGTTTGGCGATAAAGGTTTGCATGTCAAACGGGTGTGCGGGGCCAGAGTTCAGGCCTGTGTCGATCAGGTCTTGCACCTCAGCCAAGGCGGCTTGCCGAGTTTGATCACGCCGGATCAGATCACGCATGTAATCGCTGACGTTGGAGAAGCGACCGTCTTTGGTCTGCGTCTCAACCCAAGTTTTCATCGGGTCGGGCAGGGAGATGTTCATTGTGACCATGTGAGGAGGATGGTGGAGTTGGCAAGGTTTGTCAACCGCCACTCCCCCTTCCCAAACCCCACCTTTTCCTGTAAACGCGCGCAATCTGCGATATGAGGCCTGCCCCCGGCCGCATGCATCAGGATAGGGGGCGGCGGCAATGGGGCCGCGATTCAAAAGGAAGACACGGGCAAGGGGTCTGTGGCTGCTTCCATACAGGGAACGATAGATGTTCAACGTGACTAAAAAATCAATCCAGTGGGGCGAAGAAACGCTGACGCTGGAATCGGGCAAGGTTGCCCGTCAGGCTGACGGTTCGGTGATCGCCACTTTGGGCGAAACCAGCGTCATGGCCAACGTGACTTATGCGCGCGCGCCGAAACCGGGGCAGGATTTCTTCCCGCTGACCGTGCATTATCAAGAGAAATACTACGCCGCTGGGAAAATTCCGGGCGGCTTTTTCAAACGCGAAGCCCGTCCGAGCGAGAAAGAGACGCTGACCTCGCGTCTAATCGACCGTCCGTGCCGCCCGCTGTTTGTCGAAGGCTTCAAGAACGAAGTTCTGGTGATGGCGACCGTGCTGAGCCATGACCTTGAGAATGATCCGGATATCGTCGCGATGATCGCGGTTTCGGCGGCGCTGACGATTTCTGGCGTGCCGTTCATGGGGCCGATTGGCGCTGCGCGGGTTGGTTTCTCGGGTGGCGAATACAAGCTGAACCCAAGCGTGGATGACATGCATCAGCTGCGCAACAACCCGGATCAGCGGTTGGATCTGGTTATCGCTGGCACCAAAGACGCCGTGATGATGGTGGAATCGGAAGCCTACGAGCTGACCGAAGACGAGATGCTGGGTGCGGTGAAGTTCGGCCACGCGGCGATGCAGCCGGTGATTGATCTGATCATCGATTTTGCCGAAGATTGCGCCAAAGAGCCGTTCGACTTCCATGCGCCGGATTATTCCGAGCTGTATGGTCGTGTGAAAGCCGCTGGCGAAACCCAGATGCGCGCAGCGTTTGCTATTCGTGACAAGCAAGAGCGGACTTCGGCGATTTCGGCAGCGGTTTCGGCGATCAAGGGTGCTTTGTCGGACGAAGACAAGGCCGATCTGAACCTCGGTTCGGCTGTGAAGAAACTGGAAGCCTCGATCCTGCGCGGCGACATCATCAACGGTGGCGCGCGGATTGACGGGCGTGACAACAAAACCGTGCGTCCGATCGTGTCGGAAACCGGGATTCTGCCGCGCACCCATGGGTCGGCTTTGTTCACCCGTGGGGAAACTCAAGGTCTGGTTGTGACCACTTTGGGCACCGGCGAAGATGAGCAGATCATCGACGCTTTGCACGGCAACTCGCGCTCGAACTTCCTGCTGCACTATAACTTCCCTCCCTATTCGGTTGGCGAAGTGGGTCGTGTGGGTTCGCCCGGTCGTCGTGAGATTGGTCATGGCAAACTGGCTTGGCGCGCGTTGCAGGCGGTTCTGCCTGCGGCAACCGATTTCCCGTATACCATTCGTTTGGTGTCCGAGATCACCGAGAGCAACGGTTCGTCCTCGATGGCTTCGGTCTGCGGTGGCTCGCTTTCGATGATGGATGCGGGCGTTCCGCTGAAATCGCCGGTTGCTGGCGTCGCTATGGGTCTGATCTTGGAAGACGACGGCCGCTTTGCTGTTCTGACCGACATTCTGGGTGATGAAGATCACTTGGGCGATATGGACTTCAAGGTTGCAGGCACCGCCAACGGCATCACCACGATGCAGATGGACATCAAGGTGGCTGGCATCACGCCAGAGATCATGGCGCAGGCTTTGGCGCAGGCCAAAGACGGGCGTTTGCACATCTTGGAAGAGATGAACAAGGCCCTTTCCGCGCCGCAAGGCTTCTCGGAATACGCGCCGAAAATCGAAACCCTGAAAATCCCGACCGACAAAATCCGCGAAGTGATCGGTTCGGGCGGCAAAGTGATCCGCGAGATCGTTGAGCTGTCGGGTGCCAAGGTTGATATCAACGATGAAGGCATCATCAAGATCGCTTCGTCGAGCGCCGAGAATATCAAGAAGGCCTATGACATGATCTGGTCGATCGTGGCAGAGCCGGAAGAAGGCCAAGTTTACACCGGCAAAGTGGTGAAACTGGTCGATTTCGGGGCGTTCGTGAACTTCTTCGGCAAGCGTGATGGCCTGGTGCATGTGTCTCAGATCGCCAACAAGCGCCTGAACCACCCGAATGAAATCCTGAAAGAAGGCCAAGAAGTGAAGGTCAAGCTTCTGGGCTTTGACGATCGCGGCAAGGTGCGTCTGGGCATGAAGATGGTCGATCAGGAAACTGGTCTGGAAATCGCTGAAGGCAAAGAAGAAGCTGCAGAAGCGTAAGCTTTAAATGAGATTGCTACGGGCGGGGATCGCGCCCTGCCCGTAGCGCAAATGTCTGAGCCGCACTGGCGCTTTCCTAAGCGCCCATGCGAGAGACTGGCGACCCATTGCACCCGTCGCGCTTGCGTGTTGCCGAGGCATCCAGACTCGATATCGAAAGTTTGGGGGCCAAGATGGGTTTGTTTCGGAAATTTAAGGCGCATATCCGTGTCAGTCGTGCGCTGCGCGAAATTGAGGCCCGGCGTGTCACGCCCCGCCCGCATGGTTTGCCGAAACCGCTTTATATATCGCTGACCAGCTATCCTGCGCGCTTTGATGTGCTGCATTTGACATTGCGCTGTTTGCTAAATCAAACCGTTCAACCCGATGGCATGGTGTTGTGGATTGGCGAGGCCGATATGGCTGCGCTGCCAGCCGCGGTTTTGTCGATGCAGTCTGATGCCTTTCAGATCCGTGCGACGCGGGATATGCGCGCTTACACCAAGATTATTCCAATGCTGGCCGAGCGGCCCGATGCCTTTATTGTCACCGCTGACGATGATTTATACTACCGGGCCACTTGGCTTGAAGATTTGGTGACATCCGCGCTTCAGCATCCGGGGCAGGTGCAGGCGCACCGGGCGCATCGCGTCACCCATAGGCCGGACGGCGCGATGCAATCCTATGAAAAGTGGAATCTTGATATCGGGCGCGGCATTGCAGGCATCAATATCTTTGGCCGCAGCACTGCGGGTGGTGATATTTTTGCGACTGGCGTTGGAGGGGTGCTTTATCCGCCGGGAAGCCTTCATGCCGATACTGTTCGCAGCGAGGTTTTCACCGAGCTTTCGCCTTATAATGACGATATCTGGCTGTATTGGATGGCGCGCAGGCAGGGCAGCGTTGTGCGTCATCTTGGGCCGCGCTTTCGTGTGCTGGAATGGCCGGGGTCGCAGCATCAGAGCCTGCGGGCGCATAATCGGGGCAAGGGCGGTGAAAACAGGAATGACGTAGCGATTGCGGCGATGATAGCGGCTTTTGGTAAGCCGTGAAAAAAGGCCCGCTTTGCGCGGGCCTTTTCTTGCAGGATTGCCTTACTTCGGCTGCTTCGCAAACCGCAGATACGGCAGTTTGATGTCCAACGCGCCGAATTTCTCGGTGGCCTGATCGTTGTTCAGGCTCAGTGCGACGATCACGTCTTGCCCCGGTTGCCAGTTGGCCGGGGTGGCGATCGGCACGCCGTCGGTGGCTTGCACGGCATCTAGAGCGCGCAGAATCTCGGCGAAGTTGCGACCCACCGACATCGGATAGGTCATCGACAGGCGGACTTTCTTGTCCGGCCCGATGATATAGACGGTGCGCACGGTGGCGGTGTTGGCGGGGGTGCGGCCCTCGGTCGGCAGGTAGTAATCGGCGGGCAGCATATCAAAAGCCTTGGCCACGGTCAGGCTGGTGTCGTCGATGATCGGGAAATCGGCAGGCGCGCCACCGAAAGCCTCAATATCGCGCTTCCATTTGCCATGATCGGCGACCGAATCGACCGAAACGCCGATCACCTTGGTGTTGCGCTTGGCCCATTCGGGCGCCAGCTGTGCGACTGCGCCGAATTCCGTGGTGCAAACCGGGGTGAAATCACGCGGATGGCTGAAAATGATCGCATAACCACCCGCCAGCCAATCGTGGAAATGAATCGTGCCTGCGGTGGATTCGGCGGTGAAATCGGGGGCAATGTCGTTGATGCGGATAGACATGTTTTCTCCTGCAAGCTGTCTGATGCGGTTTATGTAAGCGATTTGGAACGGAATTTCACTATCCCGCGTGGGTTTGCCACCAGAAGGGAAGGAAATTCTGCTGAAAGCGTGATGGAAGGAAAGCCGCCTTGCTTTGCAAGCCAACTTTCGCGACATTTGCTGTCGGGCTTATGGTTGTGCGGATCGGCTTCCGCTGCCATATTATGATCAAATTCAGGAGGCTGACATGATCACCAAACGTGATTTCTATATCAACGGTAAATGGGTTGCCCCAGTGACGCCCCGCGATTGCGAGGTGATTGATCCGTCCACCGAGGAACCCTGCGCGGTGATTTCGCTGGGATCCGAGGCTGACACCAACGCGGCGGTGGCGGCGGCGAAGGCAGCGTTTCCGGCTTGGGCCGCGACCCCGCCCGCGGTGCGACGTGAGGTGGTGGTGAAGATTTTGCAGCAATACGAGCTGCGTCTGGAAGAACTCGCCCATGCCATCGCGATCGAAATGGGCGCACCGATTGACATGGCGCGCAGCAGCCAAGCGCCGTGTTTGCCGTGGCACGCGACGAATTTCCTGACGGCGTTTGATGCGCTGGAATGGGTGCGCCCGCTGGGACCGCACGCGCCGAATGACCGTATTGCGCTGGAGCCGATTGGCGTGGTGGGCCTGATCACGCCGTGGAATTGGCCGATGAACCAGATCGCGCTGAAGGTGATTCCGGCAATTTTGGCAGGCTGCACGTGCGTGCTGAAACCTTCCGAGGAAAGCCCGCTGAACGCGCTGTTGTTCGCTGAATTCTGTCATGATGCGGGCGTGCCTGCGGGCGTGTTTAACTTGGTAAACGGCGACGGCGCGGGCGTGGGTTCGGTGCTGTCGTCGCACCCGGATGTTGAGATGATTTCCTTCACCGGATCGACCCGAGCAGGCCGCGCGATTTCTGCCGCAGCTGCGCAAACCTTGAAGCGCGTGACGCTGGAACTGGGCGGCAAAGGTGCCAACCTGATTTTCGCCGATGCCGATGACAAGGCGGTTGAGCGCGGTGTGCGTCATATGATGAACAACTCGGGGCAGTCGTGCAACGCGCCGAGCCGGATGCTGGTGGAACGTCCGATCTATGACCGCGCGGTGGCGATTGCCGCGCAAGTGGCTTCCTCGATTAAGGTCGGTTCTGCGCATGAGGCCGGTAAGCACATCGGCCCGGTGGTGAACAAGCGCCAATGGGAGCAAATTCAAGGCTATATCCAGAAGGGCATTGATGAAGGTGCGCGGCTGGTGGCCGGTGGTCCGGGCCTGCCAGAGGAGTTCAACCGAGGCTTCTACGTTAAGCCCACGGTGTTCGCCGACGTGGTGCCGGGGATGACGATTGAGCGCGAAGAAATCTTCGGCCCGGTGCTGTCGATCATTCCTTTCGATACCGAAGAAGACGCGGTGCGGATCGCCAATGATACGCCCTATGGCTTAACCAATTATGTACAATCCAGCGACGGCGCGCGGCGCAATCGGCTGTCGCGGCAGTTGCGCGCCGGCATGGTTGAGATGAACGGCAATTCGCGCGGGGCTGGCTCGCCGTTTGGCGGGGTGAAAGCCTCGGGTCGGGCGCGGGAAGGTGGGCATTGGGGGCTGGAGGAGTTCCTTGAGGCCAAGGCGATTTCGGGCTGGGATTCTGAACTGGCCTGATCGCTAAAATTTTCCATAACGCCGCCCCTGATCGGGCGGCGTTATGTATTTCTGGGGTTATCGTAAAACTTGACACATGTGTCGATTCGGGTTTTGATGGGGTTAGCCACAGCAGGAGCCAGCATGACCGCGCATCCCCGCCTTCTTTCGCCGTTGCAGATGCGCGGCCAGACCCTGCGCAACCGCATCGTGTTCGGCGCGCATACCAATAATATGTCGGATATGGGCATTCCGGGACCACGGATGGAGGGCTATTTTGTCGAGCGTGCCTTGGGCGGGGCCGGGATGATCGTGACCGAACCCGTGCCTGTGCATCGCACCGGGGTGCTGACACGTGGCAATATGCTGTATGGGTCGGATGAGATTATCCCGCATTTTCAGCGTATTACCCAGCGCGTAAATGAGGCGGGCGCGGTGATCTGCCAGCAGCTTTACCACGTCGGCGCGCATGGCGATTCTGACCTTAGCTTTGCGCCGCATTGGTCGCCTTCGGGTGGACCGTCGTATCACGACAGCGATGGCTCGCATAAGATGACCGAAACCGAGATCGAGGAATTGCTGGCCGCACATTTGGATGCGGCGGTGCGGGCCAAGAAATCGGGATTTCAGGGGGTCGAAGTTTGGGGGGCATATCACTCGCTGATGGATCAGTTCTGGACGCCGTGGTCGAACCAAAGGGATGACAAATGGGGCGGGTCTTTGGAGAACCGCACGCGGTTTTCGCGCACGCTGATCGAAAACATCCGCCGCGCCTGTGGCGAGGATTTCATCATCGGCATGGCGGTCAGCTATTCCACCGCCTATTCGGCGACGCTTTCGGCAGAAAATCTGTGCGAGATCATCGCCTTGCATGATAACACCGGGCATCTGGATTATGTCACGGTGGGCGCGGGCAGCTATCTGGAATTTGATGCAATCATTCCGCCCTTTACCCATGGCGAAAAGCTGACAACGCCGATGACGGCGCAGCTTAAAGCCTTGGCGAAGACCATTAAAATCACCTCGGAAGCTGGGGTACGGACGCCAGAAAATGGCGAGACAATTATTTCCTCTGGCGAGGCTGATCTGGTGTCCATCGTGCGTGGGCAGATTGCCGATCCGCATCTGGCGCGCAAAACGACCGAAGGCCGGGCCGAGGATATTCGCGGCTGTATTTCGTGCAATCAGATGTGCTGGGGCCGACGCAGCCGGGATTATTGGATTTCATGCTTGATCAACCCGTCCGTTGGGCGGGAATTTGAATGGGGTGGGGATCGGTTTACGCCGAGTGTTACGCCGAAATCGGTGCTGGTTGTGGGGGCAGGTCCGGCAGGGCTTGAGGCTGCACGTGGGGCGGCGGAGCGTGGCTACCGGGTTGAAATCGTGGAGGCTTTACCGGTGATTGGCGGTCAGTTCCGCTTGGCCGGGATGCAGCCGCGCCGCGCGCAGATTTTGGATCTGATGGATTGGTATGAGCGCCAGTTTGAAAAACTGGGTGTGACGTTGCGGCTGAACACCTATCTGGACGCCGACGAAATTGCCGCGCATCCGGCGGATATTGTCGTGTTGGCGACGGGATCTCTGCCTGATGAAAAAGCCTTTCAACGCTGGCTGCCGCATCTGGAAAGCCTGCCGGGGCTGGAGTTGGGCAGTGTCTGGTCGCCCGAAGAGGTGATGCGTCGCGAGGCGCGTCTGGGCGATGCGGTGATAATCTATGATGAAGGCTCGAATTGGCGTGGGGTTGGCACGGCTTGGGCCTTGGCCGAGGCGGGTAAACAAGTGACGATTGTGACGCCCGAAGCATTTGTCGGCAAAGAAATCGCCCGAACGGCGGCGGATGGTGCTGCGCGCAGGCGCATGGCGAAGCTGGGGGTGGTGTTCAAAACCGAAGCCTGCATCGCGCGCTGGCACGGCAATGGTGCTTCGGTGCTGAACCTGCTGACCGGGGAGGAGGAGGTTATTGCCGCCTCCGGGCTGGTGATGGCCACAACCAATCGCGCATTTGATCCCAACCCCGAGGCGTTTGCGGGCAAGAAAACCCTGCGGATCGGTGATTGTGTTGCCCCCCGGCTTGCCGCCTATGCGTTTCACGAAGGCCGCAAATTGGCGCTGAACCTTTAACCAACCCGCGCGAAACTGCTGGCTGACGACAGCGCCCAAGCGTCGCGGAAATGCGGTGAGGACGAGGGATCAGCGAGCAGTTGGCCGGGTTTAAGCTGTTCATATTGCTCGGCAAATGAGATCACTTTGTCTGACGAGGCACGGCGCTGGAAATGATGCGGGCGCAGCTCTTGCGGATGGACAAGCCCGGCCGCGGCGACCAATTCGGCCAAAGCGTGCAGGGTGTTGTGATGGAAATTCGCCACCCTTTCCGCCTTATCTGGCACCACGATGGCGCGCTGGCGGGCGGGGTCTTGCGAGGTCACACCGGTGGGGCACATCCCGGTATGGCAGGACTGAGCCTGAATGCACCCGACCGCGAACATAAAGCCGCGCGCGGCGTTGCACCAATCGGCACCCAAAGCCATCACCTTGGCCATATCGAAGGCAGAGGTGATCTTGCCCGATGCGCCGATTTTGATTTTATCGCGCAGGCCGACGCCGATCAAAGCATTATGCGCAAAAGATAGTCCATCACGCAACGGCATCCCGACATGATCCATAAACTCCAGCGGAGCCGCCCCGGTGCCACCCTCTTTGCCGTCAATCACGATGAAATCCGGGGTGATGCCGGTTTCCAACATCGCCTTGCAGATCGCCATAAACTCCCATGGATGGCCGATGCAGAGCTTGAACCCGGCGGGCTTGCCGCCTGAGAGTTCGCGCATCCGGGCGACAAATTCCAGCAGGCCAGCGGGGGTGGAAAATTCGGAATGACTGGCAGGCGAGACGCAATCTTGCCCCATCGGCACACCGCGAATTTTAGAAATTTCTTCCGATACTTTCGCCGCCGGCAGCACCCCGCCATGGCCGGGTTTAGCGCCCTGCGACAGCTTCAATTCCACCATTTTGATCTGCGGATCGGCCGATGCCTCGGCAAACAGCGTGGCATCAAAGCCGCCGGCCAGATTGCGCGCCCCAAAATAGCCCGAGCCCAATTCCCACACCAGATCGCCGCCAAATTCGCGGTGATAGGGCGAAACACCCCCTTCGCCGGTGTCATGAAAGAACCCGCCCGCCTGCGCGCCTTTGTTCAGCGAGCGGATCGCATTGGCGGAAAGCGCGCCATAACTCATCGCGGAAATGTTCAGAAGTGAGGCCGAATAGGCGCGAGGGCCGAGGCCGATATCGACACGCATCGCCTCAATCGGTGCGGCGGGTTGCGGCGCAATCGAGTGGTGCAGCCATTCGTATTGCTCTTGATAGACATCATACATCGTGCCGAACGGGCGTTTATCCAGCTCTTTCTTGGCGCGTTGATAGACGATGGCGCGTTTGTCACGCGGGAAGGGCGCGCCGTCTTTATCGCCCTCAAAGAAGTATTGCCGCAGTTCTGGCCGGATATCTTCCAGCAGAAACCGCATATGCGCGACGATCGGATAGTTGCGCAGGATGGCGTGGCGGGTTTGCAAAAGGTCGTGTATGCCAAGCGCCACCAGCGCCACCATCAGTGCCGCCAGCAATTCCAGCACATCGGCATAAGCCAGCCAGCGCTGACTGAGTGCGGCAAAGATCACGGTCAGCACGACACAAGTGGTCATTGCCATGTAACGCGGCTCGAACGCATAGCGCAGAAATTGCATCGTGATCCTTATCGGCAGCCCTCTGCCATCTAACACCAGATAAATTGCTGCAAGGTTAACGCCGGAACGTCACAGAGTCTTGTCACATTAAAATGGGATCGGGGCGTTGAAGGTGATCCAGTCTTTGGTCGCGGGATGATGCAGCGACAGGCTTTCGGCGTGTAGCATCAGGCGGGGAAAATCGCGTGCTTTCCCAGTAGCATAGATCGGATCGCCCAAGATCGGGCAGCCCTGCGCCAGCATATGCACGCGCAGCTGATGGCTGCGCCCGGTGAGGGGAAACAGGCGGACGCGAGTGGTTTCCGGGGTACGGCTGATCACCTGCCAATCGGTCTGCGCCGGGCGACCATGGCTGTGATCCACCATCTGACGCGGGCGGTTCGGCCAATCGGCGCAAAGCGGCAGGTCGATATGGCCCTGATCCGGCGTTAACGCACCGTAAACTTCTGCGATATAGGCTTTCTTGGCGCGCCGCTTTTCAAACTCCTGTCCCAGAAAGCCCTGTGCTTGTTTGGTGCGGGCAAAAATCATCACGCCAGAGGTGTCACAATCCAGACGATGCACCAGCAAACTATCCCAATGCGCCGCTTGCAGGCGGGAGGTGAGGCAATCCTCGCGCCCTTCCAGCTTGCCTGGCACAGAAAGCAAACCCGCAGGCTTGTTCACCACGATGATTTGCGCATCTTGGTACAGGATATCCAGCGGCACATCCGGCGGATTATAGATGAAATCCGGGATCATAAAATGCTGTGGCCTGCGGCTTTCAGGCTGGCGGCAAGGTGGCGGATATGGGAGGGGCCAACCTCGCAGCAGCCGCCGACGATGGTGGCGCCAAGGGCGATCCATTCCATCACAAACGCGGTGTATTTCTCGGGCGAGAGGTCATGGCGGTGGGTGTAATCGGGGGCAGCAACGGCGTCGGGCAGCGGCAGGCTG
Organism: Pseudomonadota bacterium; assembly: GCA_040387915.1. GTDB lineage: Bacteria > Pseudomonadota > Alphaproteobacteria > Rhodobacterales > Rhodobacteraceae > Cypionkella. Next base: position 56,505 of record JAZKCV010000001.1, on the reverse strand, counting down.
GAGATTTCGCTAAAGCCATTGGCATAGGCGCCGAAGGGCAGGCCCATGCTGGAAAGTTCGCGCAGGGCGGCCAGCATCGCCTCTGGCATCGAGCAGTTTGCCAGCACGGCGGCGGTGGGATGCTCGGCAATCAGATCGCGCAGGCCAGCGATAGGTTCGCCCGAACGCAGACGGCTGCCGTCACGGTCATGCACCGAAACCGAAAGCCAGACCGGTAGTCCCGCCGCCTGTGCACCCTGCAAAGCGCCGCGCGCAAGATCCAGCGAGGACATGGTTTCCAGCAGGATCACATCGACATGCGGGGCGAGGATGCGGGCTTTTTCGGCGTAAATCGGCGCAGAAACCGCGACGGGCGGCGTCAGATCGGGGCGATAGGATTCGCCCAAGGGGCCCATCGAACCGGCAATGATCCCACGTCCGGCTTGGGCTTTCGCCTCATGCGCCTCCATCAAAGCGCGCAGATGCAGGGCGTGATACAAAGCATCCAGCCCAACGCCTTCCAGCCGATCATGCAGGATGTTGTAGGTGTTGGTGGTCGCCACCGAAGCGCCTGCCGCGAAGTAATCATCGTGGATGGCTTTGACCAAACCGGGATGGTCGATCATCACCCGGGTGGCCCACAAAGGCGTCGGCTCATCGCCCGAGCGCGCGACCAGTTCCTGGCCCATGCCGCCGTCGAGAAGGGTAATCTGCATCATTCACTCCGTGATCAATTTGGCCGCCAGACCGGCAAACAGCACCGCCGCGACTTTGTTCAGCAGGCCCATGCGAGCGCCAATAGCATGGCCGGCCCGCCCTGCCAAATAGCCATATCCGACAGTGATCAGCGTGCCGGTGATGCCGAAGATCGTGCCGAGCAGCAGGATTTGCTGCCAGACCGGGCCAAGGCTGGGGTTCACGAATTGCGGCAGGAAGGCCAGCATGAACAGGATTGGTTTGGGGTTCAGCATATTGGTTAAGGCACCTTTGCGGAACGCCGCCCAGCCGCTGCGCTGGCCTTTGCCGGGGGTGATTTCCCCGCTTTCACGCCAAGATTTCCACGCGATATAAAGCAGATAGGCGGCTCCGGCGTATTTGATCATGCTTAGGGCCTGCGGATTGGCGGCAATCAGCGCCGAAAGACCAAGCGCTGAAAGTGCAACATGCCACAAAGCGCCAAGGCCGACGCCAAGCCCCGCCATCACACCCGCGCGCGGCCCACCTTGGATGCCGGAAGCGGTGGCGAAGAACACATCCTGCCCCGGCGTCAGGTTCACCAACAAGCCACCGCCGATGAAGGCCAAAAGGTTATGCAGACCGATACCGTTCAGGATATCCCACATAGCAGCTCCGGTTAAAGCGTTGGAGTGTCGTAATAATCGCCCTTGTCTGCGACGCACCAATGCTGAGTGATGGTTAACCCCGTGTCGCCTTCCAGCGACCCGGCAGCGATGCTGATGCGGGCTTCACCGACGGGTTCCCAGAACAGGCTGGAGCCGCAATTCCCGCAAAACCCGCGCCGCGCTTGCGGCGAGGATTGGAACCAGCGTAGGCCCGTGGTTTCAGTTAGCCGGAAGCGATCAAGAGGCACCGAAGTGGCCGCCCAGAAATGCCCCGAGGTTTTGCGGCATTGCGAGCAGTGGCAGGCGAACACGTCGCGCAGCGGCGCGTCGGCCTCAAACCGTACTTGGCCGCAGAGACAGCCGCCCTTCATTTTGCATCCTTAAAAACTTCAGCGAGCAGCGGCACCAGCCAGTCTTCATCGGCTTTCGTGAAGGCGGCGGGGGTGTCGCTGTCGAGGTCCAACACGCCCAAAAGCTTGCCCGCGCCGTTCCAGACTGGCAGCACCAGTTCGGATTTGGTCGAACTGGCACAGGCGATATGACCGGGGAAGGCATCGACATCGGGCACGTTCTGCACTGCGCCAGTACGCGCACATGCGCCGCAGACGCCGCGCGAAAACGGGATGACAAGACAGCCATGACCGCCCTGATATGGGCCTATTTTCAACAGGTTAGGCTCAGTGACGCGGTAGAATCCCGTCCAATCGGCGTAGGGGTGGGCGTGGTGCAGCTCGCAGGCCACGGTGGCCATCAGTGCCACCGTATCGGTTTCGCCATGGGTCAGGGCGCGGATGTTATTGGTTACGTCTTGCATTTTAATACCCCAAAGCGCAGCCGTCTTTGCGCGGGTCTGACGCGCCGATCAGGATGCCGGAATCATCAATCAGGATGCTTTGCGCGCCGCCAATCGGCTCGGGCGACAGCGACACCTGATGCCCGATCTGCGCCAACTCAGTACGGACTTGCGGTGCATAGCCGCTTTCCACCAGCATGCCATCGGCCCCCGAAAAACAGCGGGGCGCGTCAATGGCGGCTTGGGCCTGCAAGCCGTAATCGACCATGTTGGTGACAAAGCGGGCATGGCCGCAGGGCTGATAGGCCCCGCCCATCACGCCAAACGGCATGATCACCTTGCCATTTTTGCGCAACATGCCCGGAATGATGGTGTGCATCGGGCGTTTGCCGCCGCCTGCTTCATTGGGGTGGCCCTTCTCAAGGCTGAAACCCGCGCCACGATTTTGGAAGTTGATGCCGAATTTTTGTGAGGCAATCCCCGCACCAAAACCCCAGAAAATGGAATAAATCAGCGACACCGCCATGCGGTCGCGATCCACAACCGTGATGTAGATGGTGTCTTTATGGACGGCTTCGGTCAGCGGGGCCGCCGCCGCCATCGCGCGTTTTGGGTCGATCAAGGCCGCCAGTTTGCTGGCGGTTTCGGGCGACAACATATGATCAAGACGGGGCGTGGCCTCGGCAATGAAGCGGTTGCGGGCGTCATAGGCGAGTTTGGCGGTCTCGGCCTCAATATGCGCGCGCTGGGTGCCGAACGGGTCCATCGCGGCGAGATCGAAGTGTTTGAGGATGTTCAGCATCAGAATCGCGGTGGCACCTTGGCCGTTTGGCGGGTGCTCGACAAGTTCGATCCCCTTATAATCACCCGCGATCGGGTCGGTGTAAGTGCAGGCGGTGGCTGCGAAATCTTCTAGCGTGTGCAATCCGCCCATGGCTTGCAATGAGGCGACCATGTCTTCGGCAACCTCGCCTTTGTAGAATCCAGCGCGGCCTTCACGGGCAACGCGGCGCAGCACTTCGGCTTGGCCGGGGGCGCGGAACACTTGGCCGATTTGCGGGGCCTGACCATCCAGCAGGTAAAACTTGCGGGAATCGCCTGTCAGTTCCGGGCCATCTGCCGCCCAGTCGAACGCCACGCGCGGGGCAACCGGCACGCCTTCATCGGCGTAACGAATCGCAGGAGCCAGCACGCGGTCGAGGCCCAGTTTGCCCCAATCGGTGGACATCCGGCAAAACGCATCCATTGCACCCGGCACCGTCACCGGATCAACCCCGCGCAACGGCACGGCACCCAGGCCACGCTCGCGCATCGCTTGCGCTGAATAGGCTTTCGGCGCGCGGCCAGAGCCGTTCAGCGCGACAATGCGTTCCTCGCCAGCGGGTTTGATCAGGGCAAAGCAATCACCGCCGATGCCGGTCATCTGCGGCTCGCATATCCCCAGTAAAATAGCGCCGGCAATGGCGGCATCCACCGCATTGCCACCCGCCTCTAGCACCTCAACCGCGACTTTGGCGGCTAAAGGATGCGAGGTGGCGCAGATGCCGTTGCTGGCATAGATCGCCGAGCGGCCCGGAGCCTGAAAATCGCGCATGAAAAAACCCTCCTGTTGGCGGCAAGCCTAGGGAGTTGTTGCCGGATTTCCAAGAGAGAGATGAACCTCGGCGCCACGAACTGGGTGGGGGCAATATCCGCAGCGCCGAGGGAAGCTTTATGCAGCTACAGGTCCAGTATCGGCAGTATCGGCGGCTGTATTAGGGGGAAATTTCGGCAAATAGGGGGCAGTTCTGACGAAGTTAAGACAATCGCACATCAGGCGGGCGATTGTTGCGTGTCCAGCCTGAAACTGAGCAGGTTACGCCCGCCTTCACGCCGATAGCGCAGGTCTTTCGACAGGCTGCGAATCAAATGCCAACCAAAGCCGCCTTCGGGCAGATCGGCAAAATCGCCCAGCGGGGCGAGCACACCTGCGGGCAACTGACCGCCGGGCATCGGCAGGCCCGTGTCTGAGATGCGGCACAGCAATTCGTTTTGCCGCAACTGGAGCGAAATTTCGATCTCGCCATCATGATGCGCATAGGCATGTTCCACGATGTTGTTCAACGCCTCTGCCAGTACGATTTCGGCGGTGCCACGGCCATCTGCGGGCAGACTTTGCAGCAAAAGCGTGTCCAGCAACGCCCGCAAGCCATCGCGCACCGCCGATTGACGACCCGGAATCGTCAATCGGGTGCTGGAGGAGAAGTCGACCGCTTTGGCATCCATCGGCTTATCCCACCTGCCGCAAACCATCGGGAAGGTGATCATGGATGGTGAAAACGCTGTCCATCCGGGTCAGCCGAAACACCTTTTGCACCGTGGCGGTCAGGCCCGAAAGTTCTAGCTTACGATCCGGTCCTAAAGCCTTCATCACCGCCACCACCGCCCCAAGACCGCTGCTGTCGAGAAATGCCACCCGCGACATATCCAAGATCACCCGCAGCGACGGCGTTTGGGTGAGTTCGCGCATCCGATCTTTGAACTGGATTGCGCCTGCGGCGTCGATACGGTCGCCCAAAGCGCTGACCACAATCATTTCGCCACGTTGTTCTGCCACAAGCTCCATCTGCTTGGCCCCTTTGTTAGAAAACTGGGGTCAGGTTAGGCGCAAGAGGTTACTGATCCGTAAGCGGCGGCGGATATAGGGGAATTAATTCAGCTGGAATTGCAGCGGATAGCGGCCATTCTCAAAATCGCCGAACAGATCGGGCAGGTCGGGATGGGTGATCGGCTCACCCGTCTCATCCGGCACAAGGTTTTGCTCGGAGACATAGGCGACATAATAGCTTTGGTCGTTTTCAGCCAGCAGGTGATAAAACGGCTGGTTGCGTGAGGGGCGGGCGTCTTCCGGGATGGCGTAATACCATTCCTCGGTGTTGGAAAACATCGCGTCCACATCGAACACCACACCGCGAAACGGGTGCTTGCGATGACGAAGCACCTGACCGATGTGATATTTGGCCGCAGTCTTCAGCATAGCATATGTGCCCCCATTAAGGGTTAGTAATCCGTTGCGCAGGCGGTGTCTATTCCACAGGCGCGCTGCGGGGGAAACAGTCTGTGTTGGGCTGCGGCCTAGTCTGGCTGCATCTTGCCGATCCGAAAATCCGCCGATGCTGGGTTTCGCACGGGATTGTCATGTAAAAACGTAGACATGCCCATTTCATATGCGGCGATTTTCTCGTATCCTTGCGACAAAATAAAAACGCGAGGGGCAAATGAGCAGAACTCTCCGTGCGTCGATCCTGTTGTTGGCCCTTGCATCTTGCGGGGGTGGAAACTCATCGGCGCCGAAAAATATGGATGACGCCTGCGCGATTGTGCGGCAGCGTCCGGCGTATTTCAGCGCCATGCGGGCGACCGAGCGGAAATGGGGCGTGCCGGTGCATGTGCAGATGGCGGCGATTTATCAGGAATCGAAGTTTATCGGCAATGCGCGCACCCCACACCAGTTCGCGCTGGGGGTGATCCCGATGGGGCGGCAATCCTCGGCCTATGGTTACAGTCAGGCGCTGGATGGCACTTGGGAAGAATACCAAAAGGAACAGCGCCGCCATGGGGCCAAGCGCGACCGGATCAGCGATGCGACGGATTTCATGGGCTGGTACATGAGCGAAAGCAGCGACAAGCTGGGGATTTCGCGCGGCGATGCCGAGGCGCAATATCTGGCTTACCATGAGGGTCGGACGGGGTATGCCAACCAATCCTATCTGGATAAGCCTTGGTTGGTCGATGTCGCCGCCGCGATTGGGCGGCGGGCGACGATGTATCAGGAACAGTTAAGCTACTGCCGTCGTTAACGGCTGCCCCGGCGTTCGATCTCGTCGGTGATGTTGAACAGGCTGGCGCTGTAATTGCCGCCGGTTTTCAGATCGCCCAAGATCACCGTGGTTTGCTGGCCGAGATCATCGGTGATCACCCATTGCCGCAGGGTGATCGGCTTGGCGGTGAACACCAGCGCGATCTGGCCGTATTCGGGGTGCTGCGGATCTTGCGCGACAACTTGGGTGGTGTTCTTATCCTCGGTGTGGGCGACCACGGTTTTGGCGCTGCCGAGATTGACGTTGGCGGCGAGGATCAGGTTCAGTGGCGTGCGCTTCAGCGGGTATTGTTCCGGCGCTTGGTTGGACTTTGCATCAAAGATCGCGACGTTGCCGCTGGAGGCCAGCACCAAGGATTTGTCCGGTGGCGCGTATTCAAAGCGGACGCGACCGGGGCGTTTGATGATCAGCTTGCCGGTGGCGATCGAGCCGTCGGCGTTGACTTGGGTGAACGGGGTTTCCGCCGTGGTCAGGCTGTTCAGATAGGCGGAAAGATCGTTCAGCGGGATTTTATCGGCCCAAGCAGGGACGGCCAACAGGATCAGGGCGAGCGGGGCGAGGAGGGTGCGAAGAGGTTTCATGGCTTCTATATAGAGGATCAGAGGCGCGCCTGCATCCCCCTCGCGTTCACTTGGCGGAGAGGTGCCGAAGCAGGTTTCGTGAACGGTCCCAACTCGGGACCATTGTTTTATATGGCTTAAATTGTGGCGAGCGCTGTAATTTAAGCACTTGTTAACGCTTGCGCGGCCATGCTGTCGACGCCTCCGGCGGGGATATTTAAGCCAATGTGAAAGCTTTGAGTTTCATACTGGCTTAAATATTCCCCGCGGAGCGTTCCGCGATTTCAGCCGCAGCGCCTCTTGCCCGTGGGGCGGTTGCGGTTACAATGGCCACAACCCCAGCCAAGGACGCCAATATGTCGATCAACGCCCCGGAAACCCAGATTGTCACCCATTGGAAAATCGCTTGCGATGGCGGTGAGGCGGCTTTGGGCCATCCTCGGGTGTGGTTGACCATCCCGGAAGATACCGGCTTTGTCGAATGTGGCTATTGCGACAAACGCTTTGAGATCGACCGCGCCCATGCGCATGACGATCACTAAGGCCTGAGGGCTTGCGCCTGCGGCTTTTGATCCGGGCGGCGACGGCTGTCATCTGCGTGCCGTTGCTGTATTTTGTCGCGGGTTTTGTTGGTGCTTTGATCCCCGGCAAACACGCGGATTTACCCCCCGGCACCGATGTGCTGGTAGGTCTTGCGCGGGCGCCGATCCATTATGACTTTCTGCTGCCGCTGTCGCCTGAGCTGCGCGCGCGTTATGGCTTTGCCGCAAGCGCAGGGGTGCCGATTGATGCGCCAGAGGCGGAATGGTTGCTGCTCGGTTGGGGGTCTGAGGCGTTTTACACCACGGCGGGCAGTTACGCTGATATGAAGCCGGGGGCGATTTGGACGGCGATCACCGGCGATAAGGCGGTGTTGCATATGGATGTGGCGGGCGATGTCAGCCGGGTGGACGGCATCACGTATTTCACCCTGTCGGATGCGCAATATCAGGCTTTGCTGAACAGTCTCGATGCGAATTTCCAGCGCGATCAGACCGGGGCGCCGCTTGCCTTGGACGCGCATTTCAATGATCACGACGCTTTTTTTGCTGCCAAGGGTGATTTCAGCATCCTGCATCCGTGCAATGCTTGGCTGGGCGAGACTTTGCGCGCGGCGGGGGTGCCGTTTGGAATTTGGACGCCAACACCGCAAGCGGTGGAGATGTCTTTGCGCTGGCATCAAGGCTAGAACGCCACGCCGCTTCGTGGCAATACTGACCCCGGAAATACAAATGGGAGCGGGCAGATCATGGCATTCGGCAAGGGCAATCACCTGCATCTGATCGACGGCTCGGCGTTTATTTTCCGCGCCTATCATGCTTTGCCGCCGCTGACGCGGAAGTCGGATGGGATGCCGGTGGGGGCGGTGGCGGGGTTTTGTAATTTGCTCTGGGGTGAGTTGACTTCGACCCGGAAAGAGACCGCGCCGACGCATTTGGCGGTGATTTTCGATGCCGGATCGAAGACCTTCCGCAATGAGATTTACAGCGCCTACAAGGCCAACCGCCCGGAATTGCCGGAAGATTTGCGGCCGCAGTTTGCCTATACCCGCAAGGCAACGCAGGCGTTTAACGTGCCCTGCATTGAGGTCGAGGGCTATGAGGCCGACGATATTATCGCGACTTTGGCGCGGCGGGCGCGGGAAGCTGGCGGGACGGTGACGATTATTTCCTCGGATAAGGATTTGATGCAGCTGATCGGCGACGGCGTTGATATGCTCGACCCGATGAAGAACAAGCGGCTCGGCTTGGACGAGGTGTTTGAGAAGTTCGGGGTGGCTCCGAACCGAGTGGTCGATGTGCAGGCTTTGGCCGGGGATTCGGTGGATAACGTACCGGGCGCGCCGGGCATCGGCATCAAGACGGCGGCTTTGCTGATCCAGGAATATGGCGATCTGGAAGCGCTTTTGGCGCGGGCCGGAGAGATCAAGCAACCGAAGCGGCGCGAGGCTTTGGTGGATAACGCTGATCTGATAAGGATTTCCAAGCGTCTGGTGCAGTTGGACGGCGATATGCCGCTGGATTGGCCGTTGGAGGGCTTGGAGTTGCGCGCAGTTGAGGCCGATGTGGTGATGGGCTTCTTGCAAGAGATGGAGTTTTCGACCATGACCAAGCGGGTGGCGGAGCGGTTGAAAATTGCCGCGCCAGCGGCGGACCCCGCGCGTGGGATGCATGTTGAGGGCGCGCATGATGCGGTTGAGGCGGTGCAAGTTCCGTTTGATGTCGCTGGCTATGAGAAGATCGACACGATGGCCGCGCTTGACGCTTGGATCGCGCGGATTGTCGAGGTTGGGCATGTGGCGGTGGACACCGAGACGACCTCTCTGGATGAGATGCAGGCGGAACTGGTGGGGATTTCCTTGTGCGTTGATGCTGGCAAGGCGGCCTATATTCCGCTGGGCCATAAGCAGGGCGGCGGCGATCTGTTTGGCTCATCGGAGCTGGTGGCGGGGCAGTTGGATTTAGCGGCGGTGCTGGCGGCGTTGAAGCCGGTGCTGGAGGATCCTGCGATCCTGAAAATCGGCCAGAACATGAAATATGACTGGAAGATTTTCAAGCGCTATGGGGTGGAGGTTGGGCCGTTTGACGACACCATGCTGATGAGTTCGGCGATGCAGGCGGGGCTGAACGGGCACGGCATGGATGCTTTGTCCGAGAAGTATCTGGGGCATACCTGTATTCCGATCAAGAGCTTGCTGGGGTCGGGCAAGTCGGCGGTGACGTTTGACCGGGTTGGCGTTGATGATGCGGTGAAATATGCCGCCGAGGATGCCGACGTGACGCTGCGGCTGTGGGCGTTGTTCAAGCCGCAGCTGCATCGCGCGCGCGTGACGACGGTGTATGAGACCTTGGAGCGGCCTTTGGTGCCGGTGCTGGCGCGGATGGAGATGGCCGGGATTCAGGTGGACCGCGATACTCTGTCCCGCATGTCCAACGCGTTTGCGCAGAAAATGGCGGGGCTGGAGGCTGAAATTCAAGAGGTGGCGGGGCAGCCGTTTAATGTGGGCAGCCCGAAGCAGCTGGGCGAGATCTTGTTCGATAAACTGGGTCTGCCGGGGGGCGAAAAGGGCAAGACCGGGGCCTATGCGACGGGCGCGGATGTGTTGGAGGATCTGGCGACCGAGCACAAACTGCCGGGGTTGGTGCTGGATTGGCGGCAGTTGGCTAAGCTGAAATCGACCTACACCGACGCGTTGCAGGACCATATCGACGCCGAAGGCCGCGTGCATACGTCCTATTCCATCACCGGGGCGGTGACGGGGCGCTTGGCCTCGACCGATCCGAATTTGCAGAACATTCCGATCCGGTCTGAGGAGGGGCGGCGTATTCGGGAAGCTTTTGTGGCACCGAAGGGCAAGGTGCTGGTATCGCTGGATTATTCACAGATTGAGCTGCGGATTTTGGCGCATGTGGCGGATATTGCTTCGCTGCAACAGGCGTTCAAGGATGGTATTGATATTCACGCGCTGACGGCGAGTGAGATGTTCAACGTGCCGCTGGATCAGATGACCAGCGACATTCGCCGCCGCGCCAAAGCGATCAATTTCGGGGTGATCTACGGGATTTCCGGCTTTGGGCTGGCGCGGAACCTGCGCATTCCACGGGCGGAAGCGCAGGGGTTTATTGACCGGTATTTTGAGCGGTTTCCGGGGATTAAGGAATATATGTCGGATACTGTGGCGTTTGCGCAGAAGAACGGCTTTGTGCAGACCCTGTTTGGTCGCAAAATCCACACGCCGGAGATCAACGCCAAAGGGCCGGGGGCGGGGTTTGCCAAGCGGGCGGCGGTCAACGCGCCAATTCAGGGCACGGCGGCGGATGTGATCCGGCGGGCGATGATTAGGATGCCTGCCGCGATTGCAGACCTGCCTGCGACGATGCTGTTGCAGGTGCATGACGAACTTTTGTTCGAGGTGGATGAGGGCTCGGCGCAGGCGCTGATCAAGGTGGCGAAGGATGTGATGGAGGGGGCCTCGCACCCCGCCGTGCAGCTGAAGGTGCCGTTGACGGTGGAGGCGGGCGTGGGGGCGACTTGGGCGGCGGCGCATTAGGGAAGGCTGGGGGGCTCGCCCCCCAGACCCCGAGGATATTTGAGCACAGAGGATGACCTAAGTGATCCAGAACTGGGCGGAGTTGAAGGCTTTTGCTTTGGGGCTGGAGTTGGCAGAGATCACTTTGGCGACGCCTTGGGGGCATGAGGCGCTCAAGGCTTTTGGCAAGATGTGGTGCTATTGGTCTTATTACGAGGATGCGGCGGTGTTCAAAGCCTCGCGCGATGAGCGGGAAATGCTGATGGCCGCCGACCCTGAGACATTCTTTCTGCATCCGCATTACGCGCCGTATAATCTGGTTTTGGTGCGCGCTGGGCGGATTGACCCCGGTTGGGCGCGGGCTCGGCTACTGCAGCAATGGCGCGATGCTGCGCCGAAGCGGTTTCTGCGGGAGTGGGACACGCGATGACGCCGCTGGCTTTTGCGACGCCAGCGGCGTGGCATCAGTGGTTGGCGGTGAACCATGATCGCGCGACCGAGGTTTGGGTTTTGTATCATAAAAAGGCGGCGGGTGTCCCCTCGATCGACTGGCAGCAGGCGGTGGTTGAGGCGCTGGTTTGGGGCTGGATTGATGGGGTGCGCAAGACGCAATCGGAAACCCAGTGGATACAGCGCTTTACGCCGCGCAAGGCTGGGTCGGCGTGGAGCCAGATCAACCGCGCCCATGCCGAACGCTTGATCGCCGAGGGTCGGATGCAGGCGGCGGGGTTGGCGGCGGTGGAGGTTGCGCGCGCCAATGGGCGGTGGGAGGCGACCTATTCTGGTGGCAAGGGCGCTGATCTGCCGCCGGATTTTCTGGCGGCTTTGGCCGCAGCCCCACAAGCGGCGCGGGACACTTTTGCGCAGCTGGATGCGAAGGGGCGTTATGCGATTTACTACCGTTTGACCACGGCCAAACTCCCTGAAACCCGTGCCAAGCGGATGGCCGAGTTTCTCGCGCGTTTGGAACGTGGCGAAGCGCCGATTTAGGCGACAAACGCCTGCGTCAGACACCAGCCCGAGCCGATCCGGCTTTGCCGGGTGGCGAGATATTGGCTTGCGGCGTAAGCCGCTCAACAAGATCAGCCTTGGTTACGCGCGCTCGATCCGGCATTGGTAGCAGTTGTTGCGGGCAGAGCGGATGTGGACATATGCCACGCGCGGGTCGGTCAGGCGGGCTTCGGCCTCGGCTGGGATCGTCGCTGTGGGGACGACGGCGCCTGTGCCGTAGACGATGCGGTTTTCGGCGGAATAACCCCGGATGATGTAATCGGGGGAGGCGAGGATTTCGGGGATATCGGAGCTGTCGCCTGCTGCGCAAGCGTCAGCGCAGAGGAAAATCGGGCCGAGTTCGGCGTAGGGCTGTGCTGTGGGGAAGGGGCGGTGGGCGAGGATCAACATGCCTGCGCCCTTTGAGATCATCTGTAGGCAATGGCGGCAGGGGGTGCCGGAACCGTCAGAGATATGGCGCTCGGGGGGGTGGCCGTTGGCGTCGGGGCCGCCTGCTTGGTAGGCGCGGGCGGTTGCGCTGGGGATCGGGGTGAAGCGGATCATTTCGGCCTCCGGTTAAGGTTGGCCCAGATAGCGCTGTCATGGGATTTCAAGCGACCCGAAACCTGCGGTTAACGCATTGGCTCTATGCTGAGTCGGAGGTCACCGCTGGAAGGGGCGCATTTTGATGAACGTGACGAAAGCCAAACCGCCTTAACGCTGGATCAGCGGGCCCATCACTTTGCCGCCCAAGATGTGCAGGTGGTAATGCGGCACCTCTTGCATACCATGCGGGCCTGCATTGGTGATGGCGCGGTAGCCTTGGCCGGGGGCGACGCCGACGATCTCGCAGACCTTGGCGCAGGCGCGGTGGAAATCGAGGATTTCCTCGGCTGAAGCCTTGGCTGCGAAGTGATCAAACGTGGCGTAGGGGCCTTTCGGGATCACCAGCACATGCACCGGGGCATGCGGCGCGATGTCGTGGAAGGCCAAGCTATGCGGCGTTTCCAGTACAGTTTTGTTGGGAATTTCACCGCGCAGGATGCGGGCGAAGACGTTTTGCGGGTCATAGGTGTAGGGCATCGGTCAATCCACAAACAGATAGGCGGTGGCGGCGATCTCGCGCGCCTTCTCGGGGCTTATGTCAAGAAATTCGGCCAGTGGCACGGTGTTTTCGTCAATGCTGGCACTTTGGCGCACACGCAGCAGGTTGGGGAAACCGGCGTCGCGGATACGGTCGCCTTCGAATTTCACATCATAGCGGATGGTCGGCAGCAGACGCTCGATGGTGTCGCGCGGGGTGCTGTCTGAGGCGAGGCCAACCCGTTTGGCATGGCCGATCAGGTAATCATCGGTGAAATCGCATTCGATTTCCAGCAGGCGGACCTTGGCCTTGTCGTTGTAGAAATCCTGCATCAGATCGACATTGGCGGGGTCGATGCAGACCACCAGTTGATCGGTTTGCCAGTAATCGAACAACACCCGCATGAGCGCGCGGCGGTGGCGGGTGCGTTTTTCCAGCGTCGACTGGATGCCGCCAAGGTCGGGCAGCGGGGTGGAGGCCTCATTAAACAGATAATCCAGCGCGGGCAGGTTGGTGACTTGGCGCACGCGTTCGACCAAGCGCTTGGCGACGTGCCATTTCTTGCAAGTGACCATCATCAGGGTGCGGTGGCGGCCCAAAGAGCTTTCGGTTTCCCAGAAGCGCGGCGCAAAACGGCGGCCGACGCGGCCACGGCCAGAGATGAATTTGAACAGGCTGCGGCCTTCGTTCGAGATCGCAAAGCGCACGCCGCGGGCGGCGTAAAGTTTGCCGAGGCGGTCTTTCAGATCGGCCGCATCCGGGCTGATTTTGCGCGCGAACAGATAGTCTTGGCTGATCAGCAGGTCGTAATTGTCGTTATAGAAGCTTACCGGCATCCCGTAATCGGTGAACATCAGAAAGGTCAGGGTGCGGGTGCGCAGCTCGGCCTCGGGGATCAGATGGCGGACGATGGTTTGAAAAAACGTCTCGTCGGGGATCCAGGTGGTGCGGAAAAATCGCATCACGTCGCGGCGTTTCTTGGTGAATTCCAGCACAGATTCCACGGTGCGGCGGCGCAGGCACCACCATTGGCTGCCGATCTGCATGGCAATATCGGCGGGGACGTTGCGGGTCAGGCCGAGTTTGTCTTGCCATTTCATCGAGGCGTAAAAGAGGGCCTTGTGGGTGCGCTCGTTGAAAAAGTGGCGGTAGATCAGGCGTTCTTCCTTGATGCCGGTCTTGATCCAATCGGAGTTGAAGAAATCGAAACTTTCGATGTAGTCGACTTCCTCGCGGTCGAGGAACCTATGGGCGAACTCGGCGGATTTGATCGGCATACAATCGCCGGACAGCATGTAGAAATGGGTGGCGCGCGGGAAGTTATCGACCGCAGCTTCGACCGCCATCAGGGTGGCTTGCACCAATGACCACGCGCCCCAGCCGCATTTGATCCGTCGCTTGGTGAAGACCACGTTGGGGTTGGCGGTCAGCGTGCTGCGGATTTTGTCGAAATCCGACGGCTTGGCGCGGGCGTCGAAGTGGATGGCCACGAAATCGCCAACCGCTGTCAGGCGTTGGGCCTGAGCGATAATCCCCTCGGGGTCTTTGTGGCAGAGCAGGATGTAGGCGATTCTGGCCATTTGGTGAACATTAAACCCTTGAACGCAGCATTGTTTCCCTAAATACCTTGAAGACACATTGAAAAGACAGAGTTTGTTTGCTTTTTTGTGCTGGATTAGGTTTGTGCGGCTTTGGGCCGGACGATTAGGAGTGTTTGGATGGGTTTCCCCGGAACTTGGATGACAGAGTCGGAATCGGTGGTCTACCGGGTGGTGCCGAAATGCGCCTGCTCGACCATCGGGCAGATCATGTTTTATTCGGACCACGGCAAGTTTTTCGATGGCGATATCCATGATGCGACGGGCGGGATGCACAAATGGGCGATTGAGGCGAGCCAGCCGTTGATTGAGCGCAACGTCAAGACGCATAAGTCTTACGCCTTTACCTGCGTGCGCAACCCCTACACGCGGATTCTGTCATCGTTTTTCGATAAGATTTGCGGCATTCAGCGCAACGGCAAGCGTTACCGGGGCAATCTGGTGCCGCTGTTGGTGCAGAAATACGGCGTGCAGGTTGGCGGCGATGATGGGCAGGGCGAGTTCGACCAGATCGAAAGTTTCCGCCGCTTTTTGCTGTTTGCGCGCGATACCATCCGGTTCAAAAAGCCGATGGAGCCGGACATTCACTGGTCAGCGATGGCGGGGCATGTCTCGACCTATATCGTCAACGGCGGGCGCTATGACAAGATTTTCTTCACCGAGAAATTCGATGAAGGCATGGGCGCTGTGCTGAAGAAAATCAAGGTAAAACATAAGGTTGATCTGAAGAAGATCCCGAAATTCAATGAGAGCGAGGGGCATGGGCCGAAGCGGCTGCACCCGGTTGAGGATTACTTTGATGACCTCTCAAGGCATCTGGTTTGGGAAATTTACAAGCGGGATTTCCAGCTGTTCAAGTATGATTTCGACAATCCGGGCAACAAGATGCCATTGGCTGAGGTTGATCTGGATGAGGTGCATGCCAAGCTGGGTGATTGACGGCTTGGGGTGAGGCTGGGGGTTTCACACCCCCAGACCCCTGTGGGATATTTGAGCCAGTATGAAAGCAAATTTTAACCAAATTGTTCGGATTTAATCCGGTATTTTCATCACGATTTTGCCGATATGACCCGAGCTTTCCAAGCGCCAATGGGCGGCGGGGGCTTCGGTCAGGTCGTATTCGCTGTCGATCACCACGCGGAATTTGCCTTGTGCGATCAGCGGCCAGATATGGGTTTCAACCTGTTGCGCGATGGCGGCCTTGGCGGCATCGGACTGTGGGCGCAGGGTTGATCCGGTCAGGGTCAGGCGGCGCATCATCATCTCGGCGAAGTTCAGCTCCACCTTCGGGCCTTGCAGGAAGGCGATCTGCACGAGGCGGCCATCATCGGCCAGCGCGCGGACGTTGCGCGGCAGGTAGGGGCCGCCGACCATATCCAAGATCAGATCGAAGCCGCCGAGGTTCTTGGCTTCTTCACTGAAATCAGTGGTTTTGTAGTTGAAGCAGAGTTCTGCACCCAAAGCCTCAACCGCGCGGCATTTCTCATCGCTGCCTGCGGTGGCGAACACCCGCGCACCCAAGGCTGCGGCGATTTGCACAGCGGTGGTGCCGATGCCGGAGGAGCCGCCGTGGACGAGGAAGCGCTCGCCTGCTTTGAGCCTGCCGCGCATCAGCATGTTGGACCAGACGGTGAAGCAGGTTTCGGGAAGGCAGGCGGCTTCGCGCAAGCTCAGACCTTCTGGGATCGGCAGGGCGTGGCTTTCAGCGCAGGCGGCGTATTCGGCGTAGCCGCCGCCGGGCAGCAGCGCGCAAACTTTGTCGCCGATTTGCCAGCGGGTGACACCCGGCCCCATGGCGACGATTGTGCCTGCGCCTTCTAGGCCGGGCAGCGGTGAGGCAGAGGCTGGGGGAGCGTAGGAGCCTGCGCGTTGCAAAGCATCAGGGCGGTTCACTCCGGCATAGGCGAGCTGGATGATGATTTGGCCGTGGCCGGGGACGGGGACCGGCAGCGATGCCGGGGTCAGCACGTCCGGGCCGCCGGGGGTAGAGATTTCCATTGCCAGCATCGAGGCGGTTAAAGTCGAGGGGAGCGTCATGCGGGAAGCCTCTTACGGTTTGGTTTGGCCGGGCAGGTCATGCGGTTGCGGGGCGCGGATTTTATCGAGCAATTTCAGCGGGCCATTGAGCAGGGCTTTGGCGAGGGGGTTATTGCTGATCGCGGCTTTGGTTTTCTCAAACGCGGTGACATTGGCAAGGCGGCGGTCCAGGAAGGCCCAGGTGTCGGCGTTTTCCTCGGACTGATCGCCGAGCCAGAACAGCACGGTGGCGGTGTAGACCGCCGACAGGGTGGCGCGTTTGGAGTACCAGTTCAGATCGGTCGATGTATCGCCCAAGGCTTTCCAGATCGCATCCGCCGTGGACCAGATCAGTTTTGCGCCTTCGGGGGCGTGGTGCGGCAGGCTGAACAAAGTGGTGCCTCGGCGGACGAGTTCTTTGTCGGCCCCCGTTTCATTCTGGGCTCCCATCAGCCGCAGTTTGACCGCCAGAGCCACGCGGTTTGTGTAGCGCAGAGCGGTCAGGTCGGTGGCGGCAAGCGCTTCGGTCATCGCATTGTCGCCGTGTTGGTGATAGGCCACAGCCAAGTCAATGCCACCGCGCGGGAACAGCGCGCGACCCAGACCGGGGGCCACGCCCGAATCGGTCAGAGCGGCTTGCAGGGTGGCTTCAGACCAACCGTCAAAGGCGGCATGGGGCAGGGCGGCTTGCAGAATAAGGCTTTTGGCGGCCTCCATACTGGTGTCCGGGCTGTTTTTATCGTCCATTTCGCTCCCCTTCCCTGCACACGGTAGACAAAGCTGCGGGGCTTTGCTATGCGCGCCAAGCCTGCACATTCAGTGCAACTCTAACTTAGGAAGGTGGTGACAACCACATGCAGGTCAGCGTCCGCGATAATAACGTTGAGCAAGCGCTTCGCGCCCTCAAGAAGAAGCTTCAGCGCGAAGGCGTGTTCCGCGAAATGAAACTCAAACAGCATTTCGAGAAACCCTCCGTCAAGAAAGCTCGCGAATCCGCCGAAGCCGTGCGCCGTGCGCGCAAGCTCGCCCGGAAGAAGCTTCAGCGCGAAGGCGGGATGTAATCTTCGGATTACAGCCACGTTAGCGACACTGGGGCAGCGATGCCCACCCCGATTGACCCCCGCCCAGTCTTGGACGGGGGTTTTTTATTTCGATCCTATTTGAGGCATATCGCCCATAAAGTGGGCATTTGGGGTCTATTCCCCCAGAAGCGCAGTCCGGCGCAGCAATGTGGCAACCGAAAGCCGTCAGCGGCGTTTTAGCTGGAGATGATCACAGCGAAAGGGCTGTCTATGCTTATGAGGTTTGGCTACGACATCTCGGTGTCCTGCGCTGGGGAAACCCCGATGATCTGCATGATGTCGGTGCGCGATGAGCTGCGCGAGAGTTTGCGGGTACAGTCGGCGATGATCACCACGCCGCAGGTGCCAACGACGGTGTATCGGGATTTGTTCGGCAACACTTGTCGACGGATGGTGGCGCAGCCGGGATTATTCTCGTTAACCAGCGATTGCACGATTGAGGTCAGCGGTTTGCCCGATCCGGTGCAGCCGTGGTTGCAGCCGACGCCCTTGGCGGAACTGCCGGACGAGGTTTTGATCTATCTGGTCGGCAGCCGCTATTGCGAGACGGATAAGCTAAGCCAGATCGCTTGGGATATGTTTGGCCATATCGCGCCCGGTTATGCGCAGGTTCAGGCGATTTGCGATTATGTGCATAACCACATCCGCTTTAACTATCAGAACGCGCGGGTGACGCGGACGGCGTTTGAGGGTTGGCAAGAGCAGACCGGGGTGTGCCGGGACTTTGCGCATCTGGCGATTACTTTGTGCCGCTGCATGAACATTCCGACGCGCTATGTGAACGGCTATATCCCGGATATTGGCGTGCCTGTCACCGGGCCGATGGATTTCGCCGCCTGGATGCAGGTTTACTTGGATGGCGGCTGGCATACCTTTGATCCGCGCAACAATGTGCCACGGATTGGCCGAGTTGAGGTGGCCTATGGCCGCGATGCGGCGGATGTGCCGCTGATCCACTCGTTCGGGCCGCATGTCTTGCAGAAGTTTACCGTGTGGGCGGATGAGGTGAAGGTTTAGCGCTGAAGGAAAGCCGCCCACCCGCGTTGCAGGTGGGCGGTTTGGTTTAGCTGGCGACTTCTGCACCGTCATTGCGCTGGATCGCGACGACCGCCGGACGCGGCAGGCCACCTTCCTTGAAATCGGGCCACAGGGTTTCGGCCTTATCCAGCGTTTCGGCATTCTCGGCTGGGTGCTGCACCGAGATGAACAAAGTGGTGCCATCCGGGGTGAAGCAGGGGCCAGAGGCCTCGGCCCCAATCGGGCAGGCGAACAGCAGCTTGGGCAGACCGCGCGCTGAGCCTTCGGTATCGACGCCGTAGACGCCATCGGCGATGTCGAAATCATTCGCGCCATCGGTGGACACGAACATCCGGCCTTTGGGATCGAAGGTCAGGTTATCCGGGTTGACGAACCAGCCGTTTTCCGAGGTATCCGGGCTGAAGGTAGACCCCGTTGCCGGGTCTTTCGGGTTGCCTGCCAGCACGAACAGATCCCAGCCGTATTTCTCGGCGGTATGGTCGGCATCCATGCCCGCGCCGCCCGGTGGGATCATCTCGACAATATGGCCCCACAGATTTTCCGGGCGTGTGTTGGCGGCGTTCAGCTTGTCTTGGGCGATCTTTTTGTTCTTGGTCATCACTGCATAGACGCGGCCCGTCACCGGGTTGGTTTCAATGTCTTCCGGGCGGTCCATTGGCGTGGCCCCCAGAATATCAGCCGCCAGACGCGCCTTGCGCACCACATCGGCCTGATCGGCAAAGCCTGCCTCGGCGGTCAGCCCTGCGGTGCCATGGGTCAGCGGCAACCAAGTCAGCGTGCCATCGGCGTCATAGCGCGCAACCGACAGCGTGCCTGCATCCAGCAAATCCTTGCCAGAGGCCGGGTTGGCGGGGTCATATTTCGCTTCGGTCACAAAGCGATAGACGTATTCAAAGTAATCGTCATCGCCCATATAGACCACGACACGCCCGTCTTTGTTCAGCACAACGGTTGACGCCTCATGCGACATCCGGCCCAAAGCGGTGCGCTTGATCGGGGTGGAATTGGCGTCATAGGGGTCGATTTCAACAACCCAGTCGAAGCGGTTCGGCTCGTTCGGCTCTTTGGCCATATCAAAACGGGCATCAAACCGCGCGCGGCCATAATAATCCGAGCCGTCATAGCCATAACGCTCCAGCGCGGCGGCTTCGGGGTTGCCTTCGGTCGAGCCGCCGAACGTATCCGACGCGCCTTCTTCACAGGTCAGCACGGTGCCCCACGGCGTCACGCCGCCCGAGCAGTTATAGGTGGTGCCCTTGGACATCGTGCCGGTGGGGTCAGCGGAGGTTTTCAGATGGTCGCTGCCAGCGGCGGGGCCAGAGATTGTCATCGGCGTCTCAAGCGTGATGCGGCGGTTCAGCGGGCTGTCTTGCACCACCGACCAAACGCCATCCTTGCGGATGATTTCGACAATGGAATGGCCAATCGCCATGTTGCACAAAGCCACCTGCGCTTCGGTCATCTTGGCACCCGCGTCATCTTCGGTCATGTCGGCGAACATCACATTCGGCGAGACATATTCGTTGTTCACGCACAAAAGCCCGTGGTCCGAGGTTTGCGAGCCGCGCGGCAGCGGCATGAAGGCGATGAAATCGCAGTTATAGCCGAATCGGTCGGCTTGGCTGGTGGCGTCGATCTTGGCGGGATCGAAAGCCTCTTGTCCGGCCTTCATCGCATCGCCCCAAGCCACCACGACATCGGCTTTGTAGCCTTCGGCAACGTGGTGCATCTTGTCATAGATGCGGGTCAGTTCGGTGAATTGCAAAGTGGATTGCGCCGCCGTTGCATGGGCTTGGGTGGAAAACAGCGAGCCGACAAAGCCTTGCGCGGCGACGGCGCCAAGGGTGGCCCCGGCGCTTTTCAGAAAGCTGCGGCGCGAGCGGTCGGCAATGATGTCGCGCATCGGCGTGTTGCCGGCACGGCTGTGGAGGTTTTCGGGGGTCTTGTTCATGACTGGAGTCTCCTCTGGCTGTTCGCAGCAGAGCTAGCGCGGCCATGTAACGCGCGGGTGATGGGGGCCTGCTTGGCGCTGGTTCCGGGGGAAGTTCGCGCAGAGCCTGTTTGGGCGGATCAGACCGCCAGCGCCGTGGTTTTGACAACAGTGCGCAAAGCGAAGCTGGATTGCATTTGGCGCACGCCGGGAAGGCGGGAAAGGTGCTGGCGGTGGATGCGGGCGAAATCCTCGGTATCTTCGGCCATGATCTTGATCAGATAATCGGCGGTGCCTGCCATCAAGTGACATTCCAGAATATCGGGGACGCGGGCGACTTCACGTTCAAAGGCGTCGAGCAGGTCTTCGGCTTGGGATTGCAGGGTGATCTCGACAAACACCGTGGTCGGTTTGCCCATGCGGCGGGTGTTCAACAGCGCGACATAGCCGTCGATATAGCCGGCTTCTTCCAGCAGTTGCACGCGGCGGTGACAGGCCGAGGGCGACAAGTTCACCCGTTCCGACAGATCGGCATTGGTGATGCGGCCGTCTTTTTGCAAGACACCGAGGATGCGGCGGTCGGTGGCGTCAAGATCTGTGGCCATGGTGGAAATCTTTCTACAGGCGGCATTTCTTCGCAGAATCTATCACGGATGGCTTCAGGCGTCATCAAAGTTTCAAAACATTTGCAACGGATCAGGTTCAAGCTGAGGTCAGGGAAGAATTGGCTATCAGGGAGAGAGCTTATGAAAATCGGATGTCCGAAGGAAATCAAACCGCAAGAATTTCGTGTCGGCATGACGCCGAACGCCGCGCGGGAAGCGGTGCTCGCGGGTCATGCCGTGATGATTGAAACTGGCGCGGGGGTGGGCGCTGGCTTTACCGACGGCGATTACATCGCGGCGGGGGCGGCGATTATCGGCACGGCGGCAGAGGTGTTTGCAGCCGCGGATATGATCGTGAAGGTGAAAGAGCCGCAGCCGGTGGAGCGGGCGATGTTGCGCGCCGGGCAGGTGCTGTTCACCTATCTGCATTTGGCCCCAGACCCGGATCAGACGCGCGATCTGCTGGCATCTGGTGCAACCTGCATCGCCTATGAGACGGTGACGGATGATCGCGGTGGGTTGCCACTGCTGGCGCCGATGTCGGAAGTGGCGGGGCGGTTGGCACCTCAGGTTGGGGCGTGGACGCTGCAAAAGGCCAACGGCGGGCGCGGCGTGCTGATGGGCGGCGTGCCGGGGGTGTTGCCTGCGAAGGTGTTGGTGATTGGCGGCGGGGTGGTCGGCACTCATGCCGCGAAGATTTCGGCGGGGATGGGCGCGGATGTGACGGTACTGGATCGGTCCGTCAATCGCTTGCGCTATCTGGATGACGTGTTCGGCGGGCAGTTTAAGTGCGGCTATGCCGATGCGGCGACGACGATTGAACTGGCGCGGGCTGCCGATCTGATCATCGGCGCGGTGCTTATTCCGGGGGCGGCGGCTCCGAAGCTGATTTCGCGGGCGCAACTGGCCGAGTTGAAGCCGGGGGCGGCGCTGGTCGATGTGGCGATTGATCAGGGCGGGTGTTTCGAGACTTCGCGCGCCACCACGCACCAAGACCCAATCTATGAGGTCGATGGCATCATGCATTACTGCGTGGCGAACATGCCGGGGGCCGTGGCGCGGACCTCGACGCTGGCTTTGGGCAATGCGACGATGCCGTTCATGCTGGCTTTGGCGAACAAGGGCTGGAAGCGGGCTTGTGCTGAGGACAAGCATTTGCTGGCCGGGCTGAACGTACACGCGGGCAAGCTGACCTATGCGGCGGTGGGCGTGGCTTTGGGGCTGCCGGTGATCACCGGGGCCGAGGCTTTGACGATCTAAAACCGGGTGCGTTTGCAGGCTTGGTCACAAAAAGGCCCCCGTGGTGCTGGGGGCCTTTCGTATTGCGATTGGCTTACTTCTTCACGGCAGCCAAGATCTGTTGCAGCACTTCCAACTCGGTCGGGCCAGCCGGGGCGGCAGGCGCTTCGGCCTTTTTCGGCATGATCTTGTTCATGGCTTTGACCAGCATGAACACCACGAAAGCGATGATCAGGAAGTTGATCAGCGCGGTGATGAAGGCGCCATAAGCAAAGACAGCCGCGCCGGATTCTTTCGCGGCGGCCATCGAGACGGGGTTGGTGCCCGACAGGTCGATGAACATGTCCGAGAAGTTCACGCCGCCCAAGATCAGGCCGATGATCGGGTTGATCAGATCGCCGACAAGGCTACTGACGATGGCGGTGAAGGCAGCCCCGATGATGATACCCACGGCGAGGTCCATCACATTGCCCTTCATGATGAAGGCTTTGAATTCGTTGATCATGGAAGTGTCCCTTGTCTGGTTCCGCCGTTTTGGCGTGATTGCTTGCCTGCGATGGCGCATGACACGGGCACTATGCCACAGGTTTTCCCACCTGATCAGGGGGAATTTTTCGCGATGCGTGAACAATTTCGGCAGAATCCGGGGGTTTAGGCCCGGATTCTGGCGGGTTCATTCGCCGTAAGGCACCCAGATGGTTTTCACCTCGGTGGCGGCGCGCAGGAAGCTGCGGCCCTCGCCCTCGGCGATCCAGTCGCGGGATTGGCCGTTGTTGACCCATGTGCGCTTGATGTTTCCGGCGGATTCTTTCTCGATCAGGGTGGAGAGGTTGGCGGAGGAGAAGCTCCAGACCGCATCAATATCGCGGTGCCCTGCGAGGGGCTTGGCGAGTTCGGCATGGCTGCCAGTGACGATATTGACCACGCCTGCGGGCAGATCGGAGGTGTCGAGCACTTGGTAGAAATCGGTGGCGGCGAGGGGGAACGGCTCGGACGGCACAAGGATGCAGGTGTTGCCCATCGCGATGGCGGGGGCCATCAGCGAGATCAGGCCAAGTAGGGGCGCGTCGTCGGGGCAGAGCGCGCCAATGACGCCGCAGGGCTCGTTCATCGCAAATGCAACGCCCCGGATCGGCACCGATTTCACCGCGCCGTCGAATTTATCGGCCCAAGCGGCATAGCTGAACAGGCGGGCGATGGAGGCTTCGACTTCGGCCTCGCCAGAGCGTCCGGTGAGATCGCGCAGGCGGGTGGCGAATTCGGCAGCACGGGCCGAGAGGTTTTCAGCGATGTAGAACAGGATCTGCGCGCGGGTGTGGGCGGTGGTTTTGGCCCAGGATTTCGCGGCATGGGCGGCTTCCACCGCGTTGCGGATGTCTTTGCGGTTTCCTAAGCCCGCATGGCCCAGCAGCTTGCCCTTTGGCGACCAGATCGGTTGCGAATAGCCGCCATCAGGGCGGGCTTGTTTGCCTGCGATATAGAGTTTTGCGGTGCGGTCGATGCTGGAGGCTTCAATCGTGGCGGGGGCGTCGAAGGGTTTCACCGGGCTCAGCGGTTTGGTTGCGCGGATGGGTTTGAGATAGGCCAGCAGGCCTTCCCAACCGCCCTCACGGCCAAAACCGCTTTCGCGCACGCCACCGAAACCGGCTGCGGCGTCGAACAGGTTGGTGGCGTTGACCCAGACCACGCCCGCCTTGATTTTTGGGGCGGTGTCGAGGGCGAGGTTGATGTTCTCAGTCCAGATCGTCGCGGCGAGGCCGTATTTGGTGTTGTTGGCAAGGTCCACAGCTTCGGACGGGGTGCGGAAGGTCATGGCGACAAGGACCGGGCCGAAGATTTCTTCTTGCATCAGGGTGGAGGCAGCGGACAGGCCGGTGATCAGGGTCGGCGGGTAGAAGCAGCCCTCGGGGACGGTGCAGGCGGCATGGTAGGTTTCGCCGTCTGTGTTGGACTCGACGAGGCCCTTGATCGTGGCGAGTTGCACCGGGTCAACGATGGCCCCCACGTCGATGCATTTGTCCAAGGGGTCGCCAAGACGCAGGCCATCCATCCGGCGTTTCAGCTTTTCATAGAAGCGGTCCGCGATGCCTTCTTGGATCAACAGGCGGCTTCCGGCGCAGCAGACTTGGCCTTGGTTGAACCAGATCGCATCGACGAGGCCTTCGATGGCTGAGTCAATATCGGCGTCGTCGAACACGATATAGGGGGATTTGCCGCCGAGTTCCAAGGTCAGCGCCTTGCCGCTGCCAGCCGTCGCTTCGCGGATTTTGCGGCCCACGGCGGTGGAACCGGTGAAGGCGATTTTGTTCACATCGGGGTGGTCGACGAGGGCCGCGCCCGTATCGCCGTCGCCGGTGACGATGTTCAAAACGCCTTTCGGTAGGCCCGCCTCACGGCTCAGTTCGGCGAACAGCAAAGCGGTCAGCGGGGTGTATTCGGCGGGTTTCAGAACCACGGTGTTGCCTGCGGCCAGCGCCGGGGCGACTTTCCATGCCAGCATCAAGAGCGGGAAGTTCCACGGGATCACCGCGCCGCAGACTCCCAAGGCTTGTTGGTCGGGCAGTTCGGCGTCGATCAGTTGCGCAAGGCCCGCGTGGTAGTAGAAGTGGCGGGCGACGAGGGGGATGTCGATGTCGCGGGATTCGCGGATCGGTTTGCCGTTGTCCATGGTTTCCAAGACGGCCAGCAGACGGGAGTGTTTCTGCACAAGGCGGGCGAGGGCATAGAGGTATTTTGCCCGTGCATGACCGGGCAGTTTCGCCCATTTCGGCTGGGCGCGCCGTGCCGCTTTCACCGCCGCATCCACATCAGTGGCGCTGCCTTGAGCGATATGGGCGAGCGGCTTGGCAGTGGCGGGATTGCGCGTCTCAAACACCTCACCGGGTTTGGTGAACGCGCCGTCGATCCAGTGGCCGAAGGTTTTGTGCTTGGAGAGCCAAGCCAAAACCTCGGCATTGCTTTCGGGGGCGGGGCCATATGCCATGGAGTCGAAGATCTCGCGGACGGTGGGTTGGGTCATGGCATAGTCCTTTGGCGGGGCGGCAGGCTTTTTGTGAGAGTGCTTGAGGCTGGCGTGCGCCTCCGGCGGGGATATTTGGACCAATGTGAAATTGAGAGAGGGGGCATGAGGTTAGCCCATCGCGTGGCGGTTGGACGCGGAATATTGGCCTGTCAGGTGGTGTTCCAACTGCCGCTCAATATCGCCGAGCAGCGAGGAGGCCCCGAAGCGGAACAGGTCGGGTTGTAGCCAAGGGTGGCCGAGTTCGTCTTTCATCAACGCCAGATACAGCAGCGCGTCTTTGGCTTTGGCGATGCCGCCTGCGGGTTTGTAGCCGACCTTGATGCCGGTGCGGTCTTGGTAATCGCGGATGCAGCGGATCATCGTCAGCGTCACGGGCAGGGTGGCGTTGACGGGTTCCTTGCCGGTGGAGGTTTTGATGAAATCGGCCCCGGCCATCATGCAGACGAGGCTGGCGCGGGCGACGTTGCGCAGGGTGGCGAGTTCTCCGGTGGCGAGGATGGCTTTGACATGCGCCTCACCACATTCGGCGCGCATCTCGCGCATTTCGTCATAAAGCGCCTGCCAGCTTCCGGTCAGCACATGGCGGCGCGAGATCACGATGTCGATTTCTTTCGCCCCGGCGCGGACGGATTCGCCAATTTCGGCGATGCGCACATGGTAGGGGGAGAGGCCCGCAGGGAAGCCGGTTGAGACGGCGGCGACGGGGATATTGGTGCCTTCCAGCGCGCGGACGGCGGTTTCCACCATCTCGTGATAGACGCAGACCGCCCCGGTGGTCAGGCCTTGCAGGCCGAGTTTGTCGAGCATCCAAGGCGCGACCGGTTGGCGGGCCTTGGCGCAGAGGCGTTTGACGCGGCCCTCGGTGTCGTCGCCGGACAGGGTGGTCAGATCAACCAGGCTGATGGCTTTGAGCAGCCACGCAGCCTGAAACTCTTTTTTAACCGAGCGTCTGCCGCCGATGGTGGCCGCACGGCGCTCGATGGCCGAAGTGTTGGCCTGCACGGAGGCCACCCAATCCAGATCCAGCGCCATGCCGGGGTTGCGGGTGTGGGTCAGCGTCGGAAGTTGGCTTTTGATCTCGGTTAGGGTTTGCATCGGAGCCTCACCTAAAGGGGTGTGGCCAGAGTGCGACGGCGAGGGGCGGGGTGGCAAGGGGGGTGATGGCGTGGTTGGGCGGAATTTGACCGATGGGTTAAACCCGGCGGGTTAAACTTTGGGCGGGGTGTCGCCCGCCCATGGCGCTTTGGTGCCTGTGGGGGGGACGGTGGGGCAGCTGAGGTGGCGGTGCGCCTTGGCCAGCATCAGGCCGGACAGCGGTGCTGTGAGGAACAGAAAGGCCGCGACCATTAGGCCTTGCCAGCTGGCAGTGCCGGTTTGCCACAGCAGGGTGAGGGCGGCGGCGATCAGCGAGGCACCGACGCCCACCGTGGTGGCTTTGGTGGGGGCGTGCAGCCGTTGCATCGGCTCACGCAGTTTCAGCAGGCCGAAGCTGCCGATCAGGCCGAAGCTGCCGCCGATGATCAGCAGGGCAGAGATGAGCAGCTCGATGGTGAGGCTCATTCGATGATCCCCCCGCGCAGCAGGAATTTGCAGAAAGCGATGGTCGAGACAAAGCCGGTCATTGCCAGCAGCAGGGCGGCGTCGAAGACGACGGTGGAATGCGTTTGCACTCCATACAGCACGATCAGCGCGATGACGTTGATCACCATGGTATCCACCGTCAGGATGCGGTCGGGCATGGTGGGGGCGGTGGCAAGACGGATCAGGTTCAGGATCAGTGCCAAGGCAAAGCAGGCGATGGCGAAGGTGAGGGCATAGGTCAGCATCAGCGAAAAATCCTTTGCAACCGGGATTCGTAGCGGGATTTGATCTCGGCACGGGTGGCGTCGGGATCGGGCGCGTGCAGGGCGTGGATCAGCAGGGCCTTGTTATCGGCGGAGAATTCAGCCGTCAGCGTGCCGGGGGTCAGGGTGATGGTGCCTGCCAGCAGGGCGATGGCCTCGGGGCAGGGCAGATCGACGGGGATGGTGATCCATGCCGATTTGATCTGTGCGGCGGGCATGAACAGGATGATGCGGGCGACCTGTATATTGGCGATGATCACATCATAGATCACGAGAGCGATATAGCTGACCAAGCGCCATGGGTGGCGGATTTGCGGACGGCTGGGCCAGTAGGCTTTTGTCGCTAGTGGGATAAGGATGGCGAGGATCGCGGCCATCAGCAGCGCGTTCAGCGACAGGCTACCCGCCAGCAACAACCATGCGAGGAACAGGGTGGCTGTCAGCATCGGGTGAGGAAACAGGCGGCTCATTTGGTGCCTCCAAGCTGATTGGCGGCGATGTAGGCGGTGGGGTGGTGCAGCGCCTCGGCGGTGAGGGTGAGCCAATCGGTGATCGGGCCAGCGGCGAGCGTTAGGGTGGTGAGGGCTGTAAGGCAGAGCAGGACGGCGATTTTGCTTTGCGGGGGGCCTTCAGTGTTTGGGGCTTTCCAGAACAGATCAGAGCCCTGCCGCGCGAAGCCGATCATGGTGAGCAGAGAGGCTATCAGGATGGCCGCCCATGCCAGAGGATCACTGCGCAGTGCATCAAGGATCAGCAGTTTGCCGACGAAACCTGACAGCGGCGGCATCCCTGCCATGGCGATGGCCGCGGTCATGTAAAGTGCTGCGGTCAGGCCATCGCGGCGGGAGCGGGTGAGGTCGGCGATCAGGAACAGCGCGGCGGTCGCGAGAGTGGAGTGGACAAGGTAATACAGCGCGGCCGAGGTCGCTTGCGGGGTGAAGGCGGAAACGGCCAGCAACAGAGTTCCCATCGAGCCAATGGCGGCGAAGGCGATTTGGCGCGGCAGGGTTTGGCTGGCGAGGGTGCCGATGGCTCCGACCGCGATGGTCGCAAGGGCGGCGGGGTAAAGCAGGCTTGTGATGAGGGTTGTGGTGGCGGGCAGATCGGTGGGGAAGATCAGCGTGCCAAAGCGGATCAGGGCGTAGGCACCGACTTTGGTCATCACCGCGAACAGGGCGGCGACGGGACCGGGGGCGTTGGCATAGGTGCCGGGCAACCAGAATTGCAGCGGCACCAGCGCGGCTTTGATGGCGAAGACCAACATCAGCAGTACAGCGGCAACCCGGATCAGCGCGGTGTCCCCCGCCGGGATCAGCGGCAATTTCTGCGCAAGATCGGCCATGTTGAGCGTGCCTGTCGTGCTGTAGATCACCGCCAGCGCGAACAGGAACAGCGTCGATCCCAGCAGGTTGAAGGCGACATATTGCACGCCGGCGCGGATGCGGGCCTCACCGCCGCCATGCACCATCAACCCGTAAGAGGCGATCAGCAGCACCTCGAAGAACACGAACAGGTTGAAGGCGTCGCCGGTCAGGAAGGCACCGTTCAGACCCATAAGTTGGAACAGATAGAGCGCGTGGAAGTGGCGGCCTTTTGTATCCCACCCGGTGGCGATTGTGTGGATCAAGATGATCAGCGCAAGGCTGGCGGTGAGCAGCAGCATCAGCGCCGACAGGCGATCCAGCACCAAAGCGATACCGAAGGGGGCGGGCCAGTTGCCCAGGAAATAGGCTTGGCTGGGGGCTTGGGTCAGGGTGATGGTAAGGGACAGCAGGGCGATGGTGCCTAGGACCGATATCGCGCGTTGCAGGTTCAGCGCATTGCGGGTGAACAGGATGATCGCGCCTGCGAGGATGGCGGGCAGGATGACGGGCAGGATCAGCAGCTGGTTCATGGCTGATCCTCGGTATCAATGCGGTCGTGGCCTGCGGTGAGGTATGCTCCCAAGGCCATGATCACCAGAACGGCGGTCATGCCGAAAGAAATCACGATGGCGGTCAGCACCAAGGCTTGCGGCAGCGGGTCGGTGTAGTGTGCGCCCTCGGTGATGATCGGGGCGGCGTTCAGCTTGATCCGGCCTGAGATGAACAGGAACAGATTGACCGCATAGGACAGCAGCGACAAGCCAAGGATCACCGGGAAGGTACGGGCGCGCAGCATCAGATAGATGCCGCAGGCGGTCAGCGTGCCTATGGCCGTGGCGATCAGGATTTCCATCACCGCGCCTCCTGCGGTTTTGCCAGCCAGGCAAGGGCATCCAGCGCCAGCATCACCGCGCCCAAGACGCAGAGGAAGACGCCAAGGTCGAACAAAGCGGCGGTGGCGAGTTCGAAATCCTGCAACGGGGCGAGGTGGATGTGGGTGTAATTTGAGGTCAGGAACGGACGACCTGCTAGGAAAGACCCAACCCCGGTGGCGCTGGCGATCAGCCCGCCTGCGCCGATCATCGCGTGATAAGGGACGCGGCGGCGGGCGGCGGCCCAGTCTTGACCGCTGGCGATATATTGCATCACGAAGCCGATGGCGAAGACCAACCCTGCCACAAAACCGCCGCCGGGCGCGTTATGGCCGCGCAGGAACAGATAGATGCCCACCAGCATCGCCATCGGCAGGATCAGCCTTGTGGCGGTTTGCAGCATGAGCGGATGCGGATCACCGGCATCGCCTGCGGTCTGGCTGGGGCGGACCGCCCATTTCGCAACCAGCAGGCTTTCAGTCAGCGCAAAGATCAGCAGGGCGGCGATGCCGAGCACGATGATCTCGCCGTAAGTGTCATAACCCCGGAAGTCGACGATGATGGTGTTGACGGCGTTGTGCCCGCCCGCCCCCGGCAGCGATTGCGCGAGGTGGAAGGCCGAGATCGGCGCGAAGATCGCCTCGCGGGTCATCAGCGCATAGGCAAGGGCAGCGGTGGCGGTGCCTGTCAGGGTGGCGAGGGCTGCGTCGCGGAACTTGCGGAGGCGGGCGGGCTCGTGCGGGGTGGTTTTCGGTAGGAAATTCAGCGCCAGCAGCATCAGGGCGACGGTGACGACCTCGACGGTGATCTGGGTCAGCGCAAGGTCGGGGGCGGATAAGTAAGCAAAGCCTGCCGACAGGATCAGGCCAGTGATGCCGACCAACAACAGGGCCAGCAGGCGCTTGCGGTGCAAGGCGGTGGCGGCGATGGCGGCGGTGATCAGCAGGGTGAAGCCCACGGCAGGGGCAAGCGCGATGGCGGTAAGCGCGCGGCTTCCTGGGAGGGATTGGGCGGAGTGATAGGCGTAAAGGCCAAGGCTGAGGATGGTCAGCAGGGCCACGGCGAAGGCGCGCGACAGGCTGCCGTTGTGCAGCTTCTCGGTGAAGATGGCGGCGGTTTGGGTGAGGGCGGCGAGCGTCGCGTCGAAGATCGCTTTGGCTTGCGGTTTCGGCGTCGCGTCCCAGATCCGGAGCAGGGTGGGGTAGAGGCCGAGGGTGATCAGCGCGCCGCCGATGGCAGCAAGCGACATCCAAAGGGCGGGTGTTTCAAGCCCGTGCCAGAGCGCGATATGGGCATGGATTGGCGCGCCTGTGGTGGCTGAAGTCGCGGCATCGACCAGCCACCCGGCCAGCGGCATCGGGGCCAGACCGATGGCTATGACGAGGGCGACAACGATCGCGGGCGGCAGCCAGAGGCCGGGTCCGGGGTCGTGCGGGGTGTGGGCATAGACGGGGGTGGGGCCGAGGAAGGTGTAGCTGAGGAACCGCAGCGAATAGGCGACCGACAGCAAAGCGGCGATTGTGGCCAGCACCGGGATGATCCACGGCGCGGTGTGGGCGGCTTCTTCCAGCATCATCTCTTTCGACAGAAAACCGTTCAGCGGCGGGATGCCTGCCATCGACAGGGTGGCAATGCTGGCCAGCGCAAAGCTGATCGGCATGGCACGGCGCAATCCGCCCAGGGCCCGGATATCGCGCGTGTGGGTGGCGTGATCGACGATGCCCGCCAGCATGAACAGGGACGCTTTGAAGGTGGCGTGGCAGAGGATGTGGAAGATCGCGGCGGTGGCGGCAGCCTTGGTGCCAAGGCCGAGAAGGAAGGTGATCAGGCCAAGATGGCTGACGGTCGAATAGGCGAGGATCGCCTTCAGATCATCCTTGAATAATGCCACCTTGGCCGCAAAGGCCATGGTGATCAGGCCCGCCGAAGTGACGATCCAGAACCATTCCGGCGTGCCAGATAGAACGGGCCACAGCCGGGCCAGCAGGAACAGGCCGGCTTTCACCATGGTCGCCGAGTGCAGATAGGCCGATACCGGGGTGGGTGCGGCCATCGCGTGCGGCAGCCAGAAATGGAACGGGAATTGCGCCGATTTGGTGAAAGCGCCAAGCAAAATCAGGATAAGGGCGGGCAGATACAGCGGGCTGGCTTGGATCGCGGCTTTCTGGGTCAGGATGGTCGAAAGGTCATAGCTGCCCGCGATATGGCCCAAGATCAGCAGCCCTGCGATCATCGCAAGACCGCCCGCGCCGGTGGTGGCCAGAGCCATGCGCGCACCTTGGCGGGCTTGCGGAAGATGGCTCCAAAATCCGATCAGCAGGAACGAGGATAGGGAAGTAAGTTCCCAAAAAACTAGCAAAAGCAGGATGTTGTCGGACAGAACAATCCCCAGCATCGCGCCTTGGAACAGCATGAGGTAGGTGAGGAAGCGGGCATAGGGCTCGGAGGTGTCGAGGTAGAAGCAGGCATAAGCTTGGATCAGCAGGCCGATGCCAAGGATCAGCAGGGCGAATAGCAGCGACAGGCCATCCAGCCGGAAGTTGGCGTTGAGGCCAAGGCTGGGCAGCCAGTTGATCTGGGTGATCAGGGTTTCTCCGGCCATGATCGCGGGCAAATGTTGCAGGATCATGGCGAGGGCCGCGGCGGTGAACAAAGCCACGGTCAATGTGGCCGCGCCGCGCCCGAACCGCAGAGTCAGCGCCGGGGTCAGGGCACCGAGAAAGGGCAGGGCGGCGATCAAGGCAAGCGACATCAGTTTGCCCCTATGGCGTTGGATGGCAAACCGCAGTTTGCTTGGGCGGCGGATGGCGGCTTCACACCCCCACGGCCTGATGTGCAAAGCCACATCCGACCTTCCCCCGTGGGATATTTGCGCAGAGAGGATGACCTTTGCAGAGCCGCCTATCTGGTTCAAAGATAAGGACTTTGGCCAAGGGATCAAGATGAAAGCGGCGAGGTTTGCCGATAGATCGCCAGTGGCTGGTGGCGGAATGGGGGTTTCACACCCCCACGGCCCGATTTGCAAAGTGGCAAATCTGGCCTTCCCCCGTGGGATATTTCTGCACAGAGGATGACAATTTTAGGCAAGTTTTAGATAAATGGGCGGGGTTCGGGGCGGCTTAACCTTCACGTCCTGCCGCGTTCTGGTCGATCAGATAGCGCTGCGACAGTGGGATCGCCGCAGCCCCCAAGGCGCGGGCCTGCGCGCCCAAGCTGCCTTCGCGGATCACGGGCGGGTCGATGCCGTCAAGGTCCAGCGCGTGCAAAGCGGCGTGGGTGCGCTTGGTGATTTCGGCGCGTATTTCGGTGGGCATCCAGCCGTCGATCATCACCGCCTCAATCTCCAAGAGAGAGGCGGCGGTCAGGGCAGCCCAAGCCAGACCATAGGCGGCCTGATCCATCCAATCGGACAGGATCTGCGGCGAGACGTTCCAGTGCTCATGCTGTTCAAACAGATGATCCGAGGGCTCGCCCGCCGCCTCCATCGCCGCCGCTAGGGTGGACATTGAGGCTGCGGAAATCAAACGGTCCATCTTGCCATCGCGCCCTGGCACCGGCATCGGCCCGACGCCAGCGGCATTGCCCGAGCGACCCAAGAACAGCTGGCCGTTCAGCACCAGACCGCCGCCGACGAAATAGCCGAAGTAGAAATACAGGAAATCTTTTGGCCGCTCTCCAGTGCCGAACACCAGTTCCGCGCCGCAAGCCGAGGTGGCGTCGTTTTGCACATAG
The DNA here is from genome assembly GCA_040387915.1 of Pseudomonadota bacterium. Classification (GTDB taxonomy): domain Bacteria; phylum Pseudomonadota; class Alphaproteobacteria; order Rhodobacterales; family Rhodobacteraceae; genus Cypionkella. The sequence goes on along the minus strand of JAZKCV010000001.1, from coordinate 23,485 downwards.
ACCGGCAGCTGCGTGACGGCGGCGAGTTCGGCTTGGATATCGGCGTGGCGCCACGCCTCCATATCCGCCTTCGGGGCGCCGATCAGTTGCACCCAAGACCACAGCTGAAACGGCATCGCCACGCCCATGCCGCTGATCCGGGCGCGTTCGGGGTCGCTCAGGGTGGCGATCACCTCGGGCAAGCTGCGGGCAACAAAGGCCACCACGGCGCTGGGCGAGGGGTAGCGGTAAATCTGCCTTTGGGTGGCGCGCACCCGGCCCATGAAATCGACCAGCGTCAGATCGACCGAACGCCGCCCGATTTTCAGCCCCAGAAAGAAAGCGCCTTCTGGGTTCAGATACATCGGCACCGAAGGCTGGCCGATGCGTCCGCGTTGGGGTTCGCCGCGTAAGAGCAACCCGTCACGCTCCAAAGCCCGCATGATCACCGACACGGTTTGCGCCGACAGCCCGGTTTTCCGCGCGATGTCGGATTTCGCGAGGCCGCCCTGCTGGCGCACCAAGGACAAAACCAGCCGTTCGTTATGATCCCGCATCCCCGATTGATTCGAGCCGCGCAAACCGAGGTCGTCGCTTGGTCGCTCTGGAAGGAGTTCAGCGCCCGAGGGCATAATGGAACCTATTGGGTGGCAGAGGCAGGCAAGGCTGCCTTGCGCAGGATGACATTGGCGAACAATTCGGCCTCAGAGGTGGCAATGATGGCATAAGCCGCCTTGATGCGCGGGTAAAGCTGATCGCCGCCAAGCGGGGTCATGCTGAAATGCTGGCCGCAGGTGTGGCACAGATCATCCACCGCGTGATGAATAACCCCGCGCTGGGTGGCGTCGTTGTGCAAGCTGGCGCGGAACGCGGCCTCGACCGGCAGGATTTTCAGCACCGCGCGCAGCATTGGCATCAGCAGGATGCCATCGGCGCGGATCAGGCGGCGGGCGTGTTCGGCGGCGGGATAATTGCCATCGACCAAAGCGATCTCATCGCCATGACCCATCGCCCGCAGCGTGTGCAGCAACTCTGGCCCCAGCAAAGGAGAGATTCCGATCAGCATGAATGACAGCCTCCCCCCGAGGAAAAGTAACGATTCCACGGGCTGTTTTCGCCCGCATTAGATCGCAGACTGCGGCCTCAGACAGGCGCTGTCAATAATAAATCACTCTGATTTATTTATCTTGACGCAAGGCAGGGAATCAGGCCATGTAGCGCCATCGTCGGGCAGGAGTGGCCCTTGGCGAAACGCTTTCTACAGGGGAATAAACCCCGAAATCCTTGGGAGGACGACCAATGAAATTCACCACCAAAGCCCTGCTGGGTGCGGCTGCGATTGCACTGATGGCAGGCTCTGCTTCGGCGGCCGATCTGGCTTGCCTGATCACCAAAAACAACACCAACCCGTTCTTCGTGATGATGAAAAAGGGCGCTGAGAAAGCTGCCGCTGATGCTGGCATGGATTTCCAAGCCTATGCGGGCGAGAAAGACGGCGATGCGGCACCGCAGATCACCGCGATTGAAAACTGTGTCGCCGCTGGTGCCAAAGGCATCCTGATCACGCCGTCGAACGACTCGGTTGGCCCGGCCCTGAAAGACGCCCGCGCCGCTGGCATTCTGGTGATCGCGCTGGACACGCCTTTGGCTGACAAAGACGCGCAGGACATGACCTTTGCGACCGACAACTTCCAAGCTGGTCTGCTGATCGGTCAGTGGGCCAAGGCCACGATGGGCGACGGCGCGGCAACGGCCAAGATCGCGATGCTCGACATCAACAAAGACAACATCTCGGTTGACGTGCAGCGCGACACTGGCTTCCTGAAAGGCTTCGGCATTGAAGTGCCGGATCTGGCTGTGATGGGCTCGGAAACCGACCCGCGCGTCATCGGCCATGAAAACTCGGACGCGAACCCAGAAGGCGGTCTGCGCGCGATGGAAACCCTGCTGGCGAAAGACCCGGATATCAACGTGGTCTACACCATCAACGAACCGGCAGCCGAGGGCGCGTATCAAGCGCTGAAAAACGCCGGCAAAGAAGCGCAAGCGATCATCGTCTCGGTTGACGGCGGCTGCCCGGGCATCGCTTCGGTCAAAGGCGGCACCATCGGTGCGACCTCGCAGCAATACCCGCTGCTGATGGCTGCTAAGGGCGTCGAAGCCATCGCGGCTTTCTCGAAAGATGGCACCAAGCCGACCGCCACCGATGGTCTGACCTTCTTCAACACCGGGGTAAACCTTGTCACCGACAAGCCTGCTGCTGGTGTTGAGTCTATCGACAGCACCAAAGGCACCGAGCTGTGCTGGGGCTAAGCCTAAGCTGCTAAAGTGGCTTGATTAACAGAGGGGCGGCTTTACAGTCGCCCTTCTTCTTAAGCGAAACCTACGACTTGGGTTTCGAGGATCATCACCGGAGGGGAAGCCGAAGCGATGAGCACAGAACCAGCACCAACCAAAACCATTTCCGACTTTGAGGCGACTCTGACACGCGCCGATACGGCAGTCGCGGCCTTCGAGCGGGACGATAAATCCTTCATTCCAATGTTGCGTGGCTATCTGCGCAACTATCCGACGATGATCCCGGCGCTTGTGCTGTTCGTCTCGGTGATCTGCTTTGGCATCATCGCGCCGCGTTTCCTAGGGATAGGCGCGCTGTCGACCGTGCTGAAACAGGTGACGGTGACGGGCTTTGTCGCCCTTGCGCAGACGCTGGTGATCCTGACGGCGGGGATTGATCTGTCGGTCGGCGCGATCCTTGTGGTCTGCTCGCTGATCATGGGCAACCTCGCGGTGATCACGGGTCTGCCAGTCGGGCTGGCGATCCTGATCGGGTTGTTTTTCGGCGGGCTGATGGGCTTTATCAACGGCGTTCTGGTGGCCAAGGTCAAACTGCCGCCGTTCATCGTGACGCTTGGCACGCTGTCGATCTTTAACGCGCTCAAGCTGTGGTATTCGCAGTCTGAATCGATCCGCAACGTCGATATTGAGGCGAAGGCTTCGGGCCTGTTGTGGTTCGGCAAGGGCTTTAACATGGGCGGTGCCTCGATTTCTTACGGCGGCATCACTTTGATTTTGCTGGCGGCGGTGCTGTGGTATGTGTTGAACCACACCGCTTGGGGCCGCCACGTTCATGCGATTGGCGATGACCCGGATGCGGCGATGCTGTCGGGGATCAAGGTCAGCAATACGTTGATTTCGGTTTATGCTGTGGCGGGCCTGATCTGCGGCTTTGCGGCTTGGATCGCGATTGGCCGGGTGGGGTCGGTCTCGCCCATCGCGTTCGACACGGTGAACCTAGGGTCCATCACCGCTGTGGTGATTGGCGGCACCTCGCTGTTCGGCGGGCGTGGTTCGATCATCGGCTCGGTTTTGGGGGCGTTCATCGTGGGCGTGTTCAACACCGGCCTGTCACTGGCCGGGGTGGACGATTACTGGCAGATGTTCGCGGCAGGTTGCCTTGTGATCATCGCCGTTGCTTTGGATCAATGGCTGCGGAGGGCTTCGCAATGACCGCTGTAACTCCTATCCTGCGCGCACGCGGGTTGATGAAACGCTACGGCACGGTTGTGGCGATGAACGGGGCCGATTTCGATCTGAACGCGGGCGAGATCGTCGCGGTGATCGGTGACAACGGTGCGGGCAAATCGACCTTGATCAAGGCTTTGTCGGGGGCCGTGACCCCGGATCACGGCACGATTGAGTTGGATGGCCGCCCGGTGAACTTCCGCGGCCCGGAAGATGCCCGCGCCGAGGGCATCGAGACGGTTTATCAAAACCTTGCTATGTCGCCCGCCTTGTCGATTGCCGACAACATGTTCTTAGGCCGCGAATGGCGCAAACCCGGTTTCATGGGCTCGGTTCTGCGCCAGATGGACCGCCCCCGGATGGAGCAATTCGCGCGTGACAAGCTGTCTGAACTTGGGCTGATGACGATCCAGAACATCCATCAGGCCGTGGAAACCTTGTCCGGCGGTCAGCGTCAGGGCGTGGCCGTTGCCCGCGCAGCCGCTTTCGGCTCGAAAGTGGTGATCTTGGATGAACCGACCGCAGCCTTGGGCGTCAAGGAAAGCCGCCGGGTGTTGGAACTGATCCGCGATGTGCGTGCGCGCGGCATTCCGATCATCCTGATCAGCCACAACATGCCGCATGTGTTCGAGGTCGCCGACCGCATCCACATCCACCGTCTGGGGCGGCGGCTGTGCGAGATCAATCCGAAGGACTATTCGATGTCCGACGCGGTGGCCTTCATGACAGGGGCGAAACTGCCCGAAGGCGTGACGGAACAGGCGTAGCTCCGGTAGAACTAGCCGAAATAATCCGGGCCAAGGCCCAAGGGCAAGGGCGGTTTCTGACCGCCCTTGCTGGCCCTCCGGGCGCTGGCAAGTCCACTTTGGCAGCGCAACTGGTGGCCGCGTTGGGGCAGGGTGCCAAAGCCGCGCGGAATGGATGGCTTCCACTATGATGAGGCCGTGCTGAATGCCCGTGGCGCGCGCGTAAAGGTGCGCCGGATGCATTTGACGCGCATGGGTTTTTCCATCTGTTGCGGCGGCTGCGCATTGAGGATGAAGTGGCGATCCCGCTGTTTGACCTTGATCTGGAAATCAGCCGCGCGGGCGCTGATGTTGTCACCGCCGCTGATCGCCTGCTGGTGGTCGAAGGCAATTACCTGTTGCTGAACGAATCCCCTTGGCCCGAAGCAGCCCCCCTTTGTTCGACCTGACCGTCTGGATTGACGTGGCCGAGGCTGAACTCGACCGCCGCCTTCAAGCCCGCTGGGCGCATTACGGCAAAACCCCCGCCGAGGCGCGGGCGTGGATCGACAGCAACAACATGCCCAACATCCGCCGGGTGACGCAAAACAGTCGGGCAGCGGATATGGTTATCGCCTGGCCTTAAAGCTGTCGCGGTACTGGCGTGGAGTCATCGCCTTCAACGCCTTGAATTGGCGATTAAAATTGGCCAGCGTGCCATAGCCAACCTCTGACGCGATATGCGCGATGGGTTGGGTCGAGCCTGCCAACCGGGCGCAAGCATCGCCAATCCGCATCTGTGTCAGATAGGCGCTGACGGTTTTGCCGGTGTGTTTGTAAAACAGCCGGTGCAGCCCCGAAAGGCTGGTCGCCGCCAGATCTGCCAACTCTGCCAGCCGAATATCCTGCGTGTAATGCGCGTTGAGTCGGGTCAAGACCCGGTCAATGCGCGCGGCGGCTTCGGGTTGCGCGCTGGCCAATACGGCCGCGCTAGACAGTGCCAGCGCCGTGCTGTCTGCCAATCGTGCCAAGATTAACAGCACCGCAATCAAGCGCTCGCGTGGCGGCAACGCAATGCAACGCTCAAAATCCGGACGGATTTCGGCGGCTGTATCCTGCGGAAAATGCAACCCACCCACGGCCCGCTGTAGCAAGTGGTCAATGTCGCGCAGTTCTGCGAAGGGCTTGGCAAGATCGGCGTGGAACCAGATCACCAAAGCGATATGCGGTTGGGTCGGATCGGCACGGCCTTGCGAGAACCAGGTATGTGGCAGGTTCGGCCCCACCAGAACCAAGTCAACCGCGCCATAATCCCCAATGTGATCACCGATATAGCGCTGCCCGATCGAGTTGAGCGTCAGCGTCAGCTCATACACCGGATGATGGTGCCACTGAAACGGAATGCCTTCTTCCAGCCGTCGGTTCAGAACCTTCAGCGTGCTGTCAGGCGCAAAGTCCAACTTTTCGACATAGGCTTTCATTTCCAGCAGAACCCCATGGTTTGACATAATAGTATCAGAATTTGCCAAATACCTGCAACATGCCCGGCGATCCCCGCGATAATTTAACCCAAACAACAGCGTGGCAAGGAGTGTCAGAATGCAAATCACCGCACAGAAATCTTCTCATCCGACGGCATCGCGGCATCAGACGCAGCTGAAAGACATTCAGAAAACCCTGCCGTTGCGCGTGTTGTCTAACGCCGATTGGCAGCACTGGATCACCAAGGGCTATGTGATCATCCGGCAAGCCGTGCCGCCTGCCAATGTCGAGCGCTTGGTTGATGTGCTGTGGGCCTTTGACGAAAAAGACCCGCAGGATGCGGCAACCTGGTATGCCCCCCAGCGGCGCGATCATAAGATGAAAGAGCTGAACAACACCGGGATGCTGGAAATCTACAATCATCAGGCGCTGTGGGACAATCGGATGGAGCCGCGGGTCTACAATGCTTTTGTCGATATCTGGGATCGTGAAGATCTTTGGTGCACTATCGACCGCGCCAACCTTAACCCGCCCAAAAAGGTCAAAGGCAATCCGAACGGCTTTATTCATTGGGATGTCGACACCTCGATTGATCCGCTGCCGATTGGGGTGCAAGGGGTTCTCAGCCTGAAGAAGCAAGATGGCGATGTCGGCGGCTTTCAATGTATTCCATGGCTGTTTGAACATCACGACGAATGGGTCAAAACCCAGCCCGCCGCCCGTGATCCGATGCATCCCGACACCACTGGGCTATCCGTGGTGAATATTGAAATGGAACCGGGCGATCTGTTGATCTTCAACTCGTTGCTGGCCCATGGCGTGCGGCCGAACCATTCGGAAGGGCGCGTCAGAATGGCACAATATATCTCGATGCACCCGGCCGAATATGACGATGCGGCGGAACGCACAGAGCGTATCCGGCTGTGGCAAGAGCGTGATCACCCGCAGCGCGACGCTTTCCCCGGCGATCCGCGCGCTTGGGAAAAGCACAATGCCAAGGTGGCGACGCTAGCGCCACTTGGCCGCAAACTACTTGGGCTGGACCAGTGGTAAAATACGTTAGCTGATTTTGGCGGGCAGATCGGGGATGCTCTGATCTGCCCGCCGCAATGCCCAAATTAACCCTGCGGTGTCATCGCTTTACGACCCTTGGCGCGTTCCAGCCCCAGCTTGCGCTCACGCCAGATGATCAAAATTCCCGCTGTGATCACCAATCCAGCGCCGATCAGCATGGTGCGGGTTGGCACCTCGTCAAAGGCGAAATAGCCGATCAGCAGCGCGAACAGCATCGAGGCATAATCGAAGGGGGCGACCAGCGACGCATCCGCCTCGCGGTAGCTGGAGGTCAGCAGGATCTGCCCGACCCCGCCCAACAACCCGCAGGAAATCAGCAACACGAACTCAAGTGGCGTCGGCATCACCCAGCCAAACGGCAGCGTGGTCAACGACAGCAAAGTCGAGGTCAGCGAGAAGTAAAACACAATCGCGGCGGTCTTTTCGTTATGCACCAGCTTGCGCACAAACACCTGCGCCAAAGCCGCGCAAAATGCGCCGCACAACACCAGCATCGCGCCAAACGCCTCGCGGTGCGACGCCGCATCATCGTTCAGGATCGTCAGACGCGGCGACAAAACCACCATCACTCCGGCCAACCCCAAAGCCACCGAGGCGATGCGGAACAACCGCACATCCTCACCCAGAAACATCGCCGCGAACACCACCACCAGCAACGGCGAGGCATAGCCAATCGCTGTCACCTCGGGCAGCGGCAGATAGGCCAGCCCGGCAAAACCCAAGCCCATCGCCATCGTCCCCATCAGCCCGCGCCAGAAATGCCCAAACAGATTATGCGCGCGAAACCCGGTGGCGAGTTCATGCCGCATCGCCAGCCAGACGACGATCACCGGCATCGCAAAGAACGACCGGAAAAACACCGTCTGCCCCGGCGGCACATGCTGGGCTGTCACCTTGATCAGCGAAGACATCAGGATGAACACGATCACCGAACCCAATTTCAGCGCGATGCCGCGCAGCGGCCGGGCGGGCGGATGGCCTGTGGCAGGAGTAGACTCTTGCATAGCAACCTCGGGTTTACAGGACTTTCCAGCAAATCCGCACTGGACGCAGCCTCTGCCATAAGCTTCCCTATTCAAAAGGAGATTACCATGCCGAAAGCTGCTTTATCCGACCGAATTGATCAGGGCCGTGGCATCACGCCCGCCGATATCGTGCTGAAGGGTGGACTGGTCTATGATCTGATCAGCGGTGAATTGGTGGCCTCCGATGTCGCGATCTGCGGCGATTGCATCGTGGGGGTGTTTGGCGACTATGCGGGCCGGGTTGAGATTGACGTGACGGGCAAGGTGCTAGTGCCGGGGTTTATCGACACCCATCTGCATATTGAATCCTCGCTGGTGACGCCCTTTGAATTCGACCGCTGCGTGTCGCCGCATGGCGTGACGACGGCAATCTGCGACCCACACGAAATCGCCAATGTTTGCGGTCTGACCGGGATCAATTACTTCCTTGAAGCGTCTTCGCGGACCCTGATGGACATTCGCGTCAACCTGTCGTCCTGCGTGCCCTCGACCCATATGGAGACGACAGGCGCGCGGCTAGAGGCTGGCGATCTGGTGCCGCTGATGCACCATCCGCGCGTGATTGGTCTGGCAGAGTTCATGAATTACCCCGGTGTTTTGTTCAAAGACCCCGGCTGCATGGCGAAACTAGAGGCGTTCAAGGGCCAGCACATCGACGGCCACGCGCCGCTGCTGTCAGGCCTCGACCTGAACGGCTATATCGCGGCGGGGATACGGACGGAGCACGAGGCGACCTCGTATGACGAAGGCTTGGAAAAGCTGCGCAAGGGGATGCGGGTGCTGATCCGCGAGGGGTCGGTTTCCAAGGATCTGCACGCTTTGGTCGGGCTTTTGACCGAACGCCACGCGCCGTATTTGTGTTTCTGCACCGATGATCGCAACCCGCTCGACATTGGCGAGCATGGCCATCTGGATTACCTGATCCGCACCGCGATCAACCTAGGTGCCCCACCTTTGGCCGTCTATCGTGCGGCCTCGTTGTCAGCCGCCGAAGCCTTCGGGCTGAAAGATCGCGGCCTGATCGCGCCGGGGAAACGGGCGGATATTGCGGTGATCGACAGTCTGGAAAGCTGCCGGGTGGCGCGGGTGTTCACCGGAGGGGTTGAGATCACCGAGGCCGCCTTTGCCGCGCGGGAGGAGATTGCTCCGGTCGCGCGGCATTCCGTCAAGGCCCCGAAGATCGAGGCGCATCATTTCCGCACCGGCGGCAACCGGGTGGAAACTCCGGTGATCGGCATTCTGCCGGGCAAGATCATCACCGAACATCTGACCTATCAGATCGCCCCCGAAGACGGCGACAAACGCCCCGACATTGCCCGCGATCTGGTGAAGATCGCGGTGATCGAACGGCACGGGGTGAATGGCAACCGTGCGACCGGGTTCGTGAAGGGCTTCGGTCTCGCGCGCGGTGCGATTGGATCCACGGTTTGCCACGATCACCACAACATCGCGGTGGTGGGGGCGGATTACGATGATATGGCGCTGGCGGTGCAGCGGCTGGGTGAGATTGAGGGCGGCTTTGTCGTGGTCGAGAATGGCCGCGTGCTGGCCGAACTGGCGCTGCCTGTGGCGGGGTTGATGAGCCTGAAAAGCTTTGAAGAAGTCCGCGCCGATCTGGTGGCCTTGCGGGCGGCGGCGGCCTCGCTGGGGGTGGTGCTGGAGGAGCCTTTCCTGCAACTGGCCTTCCTCTGCCTGCCGGTGATCCCACATCTGAAAATCACCGATCACGGCATGGTCGATGTGGACCGGTTTGAGGTGATGCCCTAGCGGTGTCCGCGCTTGGACGGCGATGAAGATTACGGGAAATCAATGAATTACGTTTTGGCGTCCATCTTTCAGTAACCTTTGCCACGAAGGCCTGGCGCGAATGATCGGGCGGCATTTGCGCGGTATCGGTCGCATGTGAGTATTTTCAAAAGAGCAAATGCCACAACCCGCCGTCTGCTTGCCCCACCGCGCCCCCGGTTTGCGCAAGGGCAGCGCCACAGGATTTGCTCTTTTGAAAATACTCAAATGCGACGCTTGCGCCGGGGGATGTCGGTTGTGGTGTTGCGTTGTGGCAAAGCTGCGCGCGATAGTTTGGCAACTGGGGAGGGTTTCAGATGGCCAATACATCGCAGACATTGTTTGAGCGCGGCATGAAGGTGCTGGTCGAAGGGGTGTCCTCGGCCTCTCGCGGGCCTGCGACCTTTGGCGGGGCGCCGCGCTATATGAGCCACGGCGCGGGGGCGCGGCTGTATGATGTGGATGGGCGGGAATATATTGATTGGATGATGGCGTTTGGCGCGCTGCCTTTGGGCCATGCGCATCCGGCGATTGTTGAGGTAGTCAGCCGTGAGATCATGCGCGGCAGTCATTTCGCCACCGCCTTGGAGGTTGAGGTTGAGGTCGCCGAAATTCTTGTCGGTATGCTGCCGCATGTCGATAAGGTGCGGTTCGCCAATACCGGGACGGAAGCCTGTATGGCCGCCTTCCGCCTTGCGCGCGGCCATACCGGGCGGCGGAAGATCATCAAGTTTGAGGGGCATTACCACGGCTGGGCGGATAATATCCTGCTGAACACCAACCCGATGCCGATTGCGGCTTTGGGGCATCCGAATGATCCTATTCGGATTTGTGACAGCTCGGGGATACCGCCAGAGGCGCAGGCCGATACGATTGTTTGCCGCTGGAATGATGTCGAGGCGTTGGAGCGGGTGATGGCTTTGCATGGCCGCGATACCGCCTGTGTTGTCACCGAAGGGGTGATGTCGAACATGGGGGTGATCCCGCCCAAGCCGGGGTATCTGATGCGGATGCAAGAGTTGTGTCAGCAGCATGGCGCGCTGTTTTATCTGGATGAGACGGTGACTGGGTTCCGTCTGGCGGCGGGGGGCTGTGCCGAGCTGTATGGCCTAAGCCCCGATATTGTCACCTATGGCAAGGCTTTGGGGGGCGGCTTGCCGATGGCGATGATTGGCGGGCGGGCCGATGTGATGGCGGGGTTGGAGTGGGGCAAGGTTTTGCACTTTGGCACCCATAACGCCGGGCGCTTGGCGCTGCATGTGACGAAGGTGATGTTGCAAACCATGCTCGCCGACGATCAGGCCGGGTTTCGCCGTATCAAGAACCTTGGCAAGGCGATGGCCGATGAGGTGCGCAAGGTTGCCAAACATTCCAACCGGCACAGAATCGTGGTGCAGGGGGTGAATTCGATGTTCCAGATTTTCTTCACCGATCTGGAGGAAGTGACCGATTACCGCGATTTCTGTGGTCATGTCGACCGGGCAAAGTTCCGCGATTTCGCGCTGCGGCTGATGGATAAGGGGGTGTATATGAACCCCTCGGCGACTTTGCACTCGCTGTCTTCGGTGGTGCATACCGAGGCGGATATTTCGGCCACCAGTGCTGCCATCGCGCAGGTGTTGGAAGAAATGCCATGAAGATCGGCATCCTCGGCGTCGGGCATTTGGCGGAATATCTGGTGCGCGGGGCGAGTAAGGCGGAGTCTGGCGGGGTGGAGTTTGTGCTCAGCCCCCGGTCTGGCGACACGGCCGATAGACTGGCGGAAACCCATCGCTGCGCGGTCGCCGAAAGCAATCAGGCGGTGGTCGATCTGTGCGAGATGGTGCTGGTCTGCCTGCCTGCCGCGACCGGGCTTTCCGTGCTGGAAGGCTTGCAGTTTCGCGAGGGGCAGTCGGTGTGTTCGGCGATGGCGGGGGCTGCTTTGGCCGATCTTACGGCAGCAGTGGCCCCGGCGGAGGCGTTCTGTGCGATGATGCCGGGCTTCGCCAATGCGTTCGGCGCGGGGCCGTCGCTGCTCTATCCCGGTGATGCGGAGTGGGAGGCGTTTCTGGGGCTTTTGGGTCCGGTGCATCGGTTCTCGGACGTGGATGCGTTTGAAACCGCAGCGGTGTTTGGTGCGATGTCGGGGGCGACGATCTTCTTGATGCGGCATCTGGTGCGTTGGTATGAGACGAAGGGCTTGGACGCGTTGACGGCGCGGCGGCTGGTGGCCGAAACGTTCCGGGGCAATGCCGAGGTGTTGTTGCAGGCGGATGCGGGATTGGATGAGATCGCGGTGGGGGTGACGACTCCGGGCGGGATTACCGAACAGTTGGTGGGCGTGCTGGATCAACGCGGGGCGTTGGCGGCTTGGGATCAGGCGATGGACGGCGTGCTGGCGCGGATGGTGCCGGGGCGTTAGGTAAGGTTTCATCCACGCCCCGCCGCCCCGGTCCTGATCCGGGGCGGCGGGGAATGGGTGGCGGGGTCAGCTTAGAACCAGCCCGCCTTCGCGCTCCAGAAACGCCACCACGTCGTCGATGCCTTTGCCGTTGCGCAACTGTGCCAGCACATAGGGGCGATGGGCGCGGGCGACCTTGGTGTCAGATTCCAACAGCGCAAGGTCGACGCCGACGTAAGGCGCGAGGTCGGTTTTGTTGACGACCAACAGGTCGGAGCGGGTGACGCCGGGGCCGCGTTTGCGGGGAATGTCTTGGCCTGCGGCGGTGTCGATGACGTAGATGGTGATATCGGCAAGCTCGGGGCTGAAGGTTGCCGCCAGATTGTCGCCGCCTGATTCAATCAGGATCAGGTCGAGGTCGGGGAAATTGGCCCGCAGATCGGCAATGGCGGCGAGGTTGATGCTGGCATCCTCCCGGATTGCGGTATGCGGGCAGCCGCCGGTTTCCACGCCCCGGATGCGGGCAGCGGGGAGAACTTGGGCGCGGGTCAGGTAATCGGCATCTTCGCGGGTGTAGATGTCATTGGTGATCGCGGCCATCGAGCAGCGTTTCGCTAAGGCGCGGCAGAGATGTTCAGTCAGCGTGGTTTTGCCCGCGCCCACCGGGCCGCCGATGCCGACGCGGAGAGGGCCGTTTGGGTTGGTCATATGCGGAAAATCCTGAGGTGTGGCGTTCATGTGCGGAAAATCCGCACGGGTAGGGTTTCATGGCGCATCGCGGCGATGTCGGCGCGGATGGCGCTGGAATGCAGGGCCGAGAGCGGCGCTTCGGCGTATTCGGCGGCGAGGGCCGTGATGCGGGGGGCGAGGCGGGCGAGGGTCTTTTGGCCATCGGTCTGGCCCAAAGGCACGAAACGGACGGCGGCGGAGGTCAGTTGCGCGGCTAGGCCTTGCAACCAGAGGGTGAGAACTTCGGTGATGGTCACGTTCAGGGCGGCGGTCGCGGCACCCACGGCGATGGGGTAGGGGCGGGTGGGGTGATGGGTGTCGGTGATGGCGCTGATGGCGAGGGCAAAGGCGCGGCCTTGTTCTTGTAATTCCGTCACTCGCTCGGCGCTGGGGGCGAGGGCGAGGATGAGATCGGTAAGGGCTGTGAGGTCAGTATCAGGGCGGCGGGCATGGGCCAAAAGGATCGCGTCGATGCGGCCAGAGCCGTGGCGCAGGATGGCGGCGATCCATGCCTCTAGGTCAGCGGCGGTTTTGATATCGCCGTCGCTGATCGCCACCTCTAGCCCTTGCGAATAGGCGAAAGCGCCAATCGGGAAGGCCGGGGAAAGCCATTGCACGAGGCGGAGGCGGTCGGTCGGGTCAGCCATGCGCGCCGCCGAAGTTCAGCGCGAAATGGCCCGCCGGGCCGTGATCATGGCCCATGGTGCGGCCATGACCATAAGCGCCTCCTTCGGGGCGGAAGGCGGCGATGTGCAGGGTGAGGGTGGCGCCGAGGCCTTTCAGCATGGATTCAATCACCGGATCGCGGCGGATCACCAGATGGTCGCCTGCCACCTGACAGGGCGTGTGGCGATTGCCGATATGCCACGCGAGGCGGGCCAGATTGCCCGTCACCTGCACCACGGGCTCCTCTGCCGCCACCACCGCGACCTTTCGGCCATCGTCGAGCAGGAAGGCATCGCCGTCTTCCACCGAAATCGTCTCGGCCAGATCGACCATGAAGCTGGCCCCGCTCTCGCAAGTCAGCCGTTTGCGGCGCAGGAAGCGTTCGTCATAGGACAGGATCACCCGATCTATCGCTCCGGCAGAGGCGTTTCGCAGCAAGGATCGGGCGGGAAGCATGGGTTAGCCTTTCGGGGTGAGGGAGGTCAGGCCAAGTTCGCGGTTGCCCTTGCCGTTGCTGTCGATGACGCGGGTTTCCAGACCGAAGCCAAGGTCGGGGAAGTAAATCCAACGACGGGTCAGGTCGATGTAGTCGGCGATGAAATGTGCTTCGACGGGCTGGATGGCATAGGTGCAACCTGAGAGTTTCGCGGTTTTGGTGGCGAGATATCTGTAGGTCACTTTGTAGCTGCTGACCTGCTTGACGGTGGGCATATTCTCGTAGCTGCGAAGGACGTGGATTTTTGTTCCCCACGTCTTGCCAGCCTTCGGTATCGGCGGTTTTGCGCGGAATTTGTAACCATAAACCCCCTCATCTCCCGGTATAAAACCGGGGACACTGGGGTCGACAGGTGACGCATTGCGATACATGTCATAGATACCAAGTTTGCTTTGCCGCTGATCCCGCAAGCTTCCTGTGGGGTTGGTTACATAGTCGATCTCGAATGTGTCGCCTACGGCACGGATCAGGCCGTGATAGCCATCTTCGCGGGTGAAGATCACGCCATTGGCAAGGCTTCCGGGCGTCACGCATTCGGCCAGTGCGGGGCTGGACAGGCAAAGGCAAAGCGCAAGCGCGCGGGTCAGGGTTAGCATGGCAGCCTCACTCTTGATCTGAGGCTGTTATACTGCGTTGGGCGAAGATGCCTCATCCCAAAACCGTTAAAACAGGAAATAGCGCTGCGCCAGCGGCAGTTCGGTGGCGGGTTCGCAGGTCAGCAGCTCGCCATCGGCGCGGACTTCGTAGGTTTCGGGGTTGACGGTGATCTCGGGGCGGGCGTGGTTCAGGATCATGTCGGCTTTACCGATGGTGCGGGTGTTTTTCACCGCGAGGATGGTTTTGCCGAGGCCGAGTTTGCCGCCCACGTCATCCGCCAAGGCAGCTTGGGAAACGAAGGTGGCAGAACTGGCGTGCATGGCGCGGCCCAAAGCGCCGAACATTGGGCGGGAATACATCGGTTGCACCGGGATTGATCCATTGGGGTCGCCCATTTGCGCCACCACGATCATGCCGCCCATTAGCACCATTTCTGGCTTGGCACCGAAAAACGCCGGGTTCCACAGCACCAGATCGGCGCGTTTGCCCTCGGTGATGCTGCCGATATGGCTTGAGATCCCATGCGCAATCGCCGGGTTGATGGTGTATTTCGCCACATAGCGGCGGGCGCGGAGGTTGTCGTTCTGCCCCGTCTCATCGGCCAGCCGACCACGCTGGACTTTCATCTTATGCGCGGTTTGCCAGGTACGGATGATCACTTCGCCAATGCGGCCCATCGCTTGGCTGTCCGACGACAGGATCGACAGCGCGCCCATGTCGTGCAGGATATCTTCGGCTGCAATCGTCTCGCGCCGGATGCGGGATTCCGCAAACGCCACGTCCTCGGGGATGGATTTATCAAGGTGATGGCAGACCATCAGCATATCGAGATGCTCCTCCACCGTGTTGCGGGTGTAGGGCATGGTGGGGTTGGTCGAAGACGGGATGATATTGGCATGGCCGACCACGCGCAGGATATCCGGGGCATGACCGCCGCCCGCGCCCTCGGTATGAAAGGCGTGGATGGTGCGGCCCTTGATGGCGGCCAAGGTGTTCTCGACAAAGCCCGACTCATTGAGCGTGTCGGTGTGGATCATCACCTGCACGTCCATATCGTCGGCGACCGACAGGCAGCAGTCGATAGCGGCGGGGGTGGTGCCCCAGTCTTCGTGCAGTTTCAAGGCGCTTGCCCCGGCTTTGACCATTTCTACCAGGCCCGCAGGTTGGCTGGCGTTGCCCTTGCCGGAAATCCCGAAGTTCATCGGGATATGGTCCAGCGCCATCAGCATCCGCCCGATATGCCACGGGCCGGGGGTGCAGGTGGTGGCCAAAGTGCCATGCGCGGGGCCGGTGCCGCCGCCGAACAGGGTGGTGACGCCGGAATGCAAAGCATCCTCTGCCTGCTGCGGGCAGATGAAATGGATATGCGCATCCATGCCGCCGGGGGTCAGGATGCGGCCTTCGCCAGCAATGATCTCGGTTGACGGGCCGATGATGATATCGATATTCGGTTGCGTGTCGGGGTTCCCGGCCTTGCCGATCTTGTGGATCAAACCATCGCGCAGGCCGACATCGGCTTTGTAGATGCCCGAATGATCCAAGATCAGCGCATTGGTGATCACGGTATCCACAGCGCCGCCCGCGCGCGGGATCTGGCTTTGCCCCATGCCATCGCGGATCACCTTGCCGCCGCCGAACTTGACCTCCTCACCGTAAGTGGTCAGATCGCGTTCGACCTCGATGATCAGGTCGGTATCGCCAAGGCGGAGGCGGTCGCCTGTGGTCGGGCCATACATGGCAGCATAATCGGTGCGGGCGATGCGTGTGGCCATTATAGGTCTCCCATCACTTGGGCATTGAACCCGAACACCCGGCGCAGGCCGCCATAAGGCGTCAACCGCACTTCGCGGGATTGGCCGGGTTCAAACCGCACAGCGGTGCCTGCGGCGATATCCAGACGCATGCCGTGGGCGGCTTTGCGGTCGAATGACAGGCCGGGGTTGGTTTCGGCGAAGTGGTAGTGGCTGCCGACTTGCACGGGCCGATCGCCGGTATTGGCGACCATCAGGGTGACGCTCGGCTGGCCTGCGTTCAACTCAATCGTGCCTTCGGCGGGGAAGATTTCTCCGGGGATCATCATAGGCCCCTTACGCGAAGGCGAGCGCGAGGCCCGCCAGTGCAGTCACGCCACCCAAAGCACGTGCCAGTTTGCCGTGCAGCGTCAGGCCCAAGGCGAGGCCTGCGCCGTGCAGAAGTGCTGTTGCGGTCAGCATGGCCGCCCCAAAGGCCAGACCGCTTCCGACCATCTCAGCCCCGTGTGCGGCTCCGTGCGCCAGGCCGAACAGGCCAACCAGCGGCAGCGCCATCGCCAAAGGCGCGCGCAATGCCAATGCCACGACAGCGCCCAGCAGGATCACCGA
Source organism: Pseudomonadota bacterium (assembly GCA_040387915.1). Taxonomy (GTDB): domain Bacteria; phylum Pseudomonadota; class Alphaproteobacteria; order Rhodobacterales; family Rhodobacteraceae; genus Cypionkella. The sequence goes on along the minus strand of JAZKCV010000001.1, from coordinate 6,662 downwards.
GGCGATGATCGCAGGTTCCACCGCTTGCGCGGCTGCGCCCAGACCGAGGTTCATTGCAAAGGCACCGCCCAAAGCCATCGCGCCAAGAAAACCTGCAGGCAGCGCCCAACGCGCCCGCCCGCCCAAGATCGCGGCCCAAAGACCAACGCCGACCATCGCCAGCAGGTGATCGGTTCCGGTGAACGGATGCAGGAACCCGGCCTCTAGGCCAAAGCCGTGCCCCGGATGCGCAAGGGCGATAGAGGGGATCAACAGAAGCGGCAGAGCGATAAGAATACGTTTCATATGAACCTCTTAGCGAATGGGGTGGTGGACGGTGACAAGCTTGGTGCCATCGGGAAAGGTCGCCTCGACCTGCACCGAATGGATCATCGTCGGGATGCCATCCATGCATTGATCGGCGGAAATCACATGCGCGCCTGCCTGCATCAGATCGGCGACTGTGCGGCCATCACGCGCGCCCTCAACGACGAAATCGGTGATCAGGGCAATCGCTTCGGGGTGGTTCAGCTTGACGCCGCGCGCCAGACGGCCACGGGCCACCATGGCGGCGACCGAGATCAGCAGTTTTTCACGCTCTCGCGGGGTCAGGTTCATCTGTGTCTCCTACAGTTGCCAAACGCGGGGCAGCGGGCCGGTCCGCAATGCCGCCAGCGCTTGGGCTATTTGTTGTTTCAACGGCCAGCCGTCGTGGGCCACAATCCGGGCGATACATTTGCCATCCCAAGCCGAGGCGGCAGCCGCGCAGCCGGGATGGGTCAAAGCGGCGCGCAGACGCGGCAAAGCATCCTCGGCCCCCTGCGCAATCAAAGCAATCACCGCAAAGCCGCGCGCTTGACCGAGCAAGGCCGCAGAAGCATCGGCCAGCACGGAAGCATCCATCCGCACCGTTTCCGCCCAAACCGGACGGCCCGCGCGCCGTACCATCCGTGTATCGGTCAGTCGGGCAGCCGATAGGGTTTCGCCCATCGCATGACGACCGAGAATAACGGTTTCCGACAGCAAACAAGATGCATCTGCGGCCAAATCCACCTGCGTCTCGCGGGCCAAATGGCAGGTCTCAAACAAAATTGTCTCTTGCGGCAGCCAATCGAGATGGCCGCCCGCACCGATCTGCATCTGCACCACGGCCCGCGCGGCTGCACCCCGGCTGGCATAGACCCGCTCGGCGGTTTGTGTCGTGCCTGTGACCCGACAGCCCGCCGCCAAATCCAGCCGATACGACAACACATCGCCATCGGTCAGCCCGCCCGAGGTGTTCAGAAACACCACCTCCGGCACGCCCGAGACACGCGGCAGCATCGCCTTGGCCGAGCCACTTTGCGCCAGATCCACCAGACGCGCACGACCATCCAGACAGCGAAAGCTGGCGAAAGCCGAGCCATGGCTGCGCTGCATTGGGGTGGCTGGGGTCGCGAGCATCGGAGTCTCCTTGACCCCAATTACAGCACCAGCCTTGCCGCGCGAAAATGTGCGGGGCGCAGGAGTGCCGCCGAACTGTGCATTTGTCAGAAGCCGCGCTTAAATTATAATCGTATGGCACAAATTATGAGCGAAGCGCCAAAACGGATCTCAAGCCGCAGCGCAGCAAGGTCGCGATAAAGCGCAGCCTAGCGTGGCGGCGCTGTGGTATCGCGCACCACCAGCCGCAACGGCAAATCCGCCAGCGGGGCCAATTCTCCGGCGATCCGCGCCACCAGTTGCGCCACCGCCTGCACGCCGATCTGCCGCAACGGCTGCGCCACCGTGGTCAAAGCGGGCAAAACGTAGCGCGATTCGGGCAGGTCGTCGAACCCGATCACCGAGACATCATTCGGCACCGACAGCCCCAAACCAAGCGCCGCATGCACCGCGCCAATCGCGGCAATGTCGGTGGTGCCGATCACTGCTGTGGGGCGTTTTACCATGCTGCCCGGACGGAGAATTCCCACCGCCAACGCGCGGCAGGCATCGAAATCATGCGTGGAGCCCAGCACCACCTGCGCCTCCAATCCAGCCTCGGCCAGCCGTTCAACCGCACCCCGCACCCGCGCCTGCACCGGCGGGCTGTGCTGCGGCGCGCCAATCACCGCGAAGTGGCGATGCCCCAAGCTCAGCAGATGCTCGGCCATCATCCGCCCACCAATCCGATGATCTGCGGCCACGCTGATCATCGCCAAACCTTGCAGCGTGCGGTCAATCGCCACAATCGGAACCCCGGCATCAACCAGCCGCTGATATTGCGTGCTGTCTTCCAGCACGCTGGCCGCCAGCACGCCATCGACTTGCTGCGCCAGCAGCGTCGAGATGTAGCGCGCCTCTTGATCCGGGCTTTCGTTGGTGCAACAGATCAAAGCTTGCAGCCCGCGCCGGAACAATTCCTGCTCGATCACATGCGCCAAGATGCCAAAGAACGGCACATCCAGCGCGGGCAGAACCACCCCGACCATCAGGCTGTTGCCGCTGCGCATCCGTCGCGCGTTGGCATTCGGCGTGAAGTCCAGTTCAGCAATCGCCAGCTGCACCCGCGCCCGCGTCGCGGCACTGACATAGCCGCTGTCATTGATCACCCGCGACACCGTAGTCACCGAGGCACCGGCGCGTTTGGCGATGTCGCGAATACTGGTCATCTGCCGTGCTCGCCTCGCTTTGAAATTGGCCTGACCTTTTGCTAGCCACATATCCGGCTTGTGTCAAAGCTATCGCGGCTCTATCGCTTTGGACAACATCCTCTAATCCCGCCAGAATCCCCTCAGAATTCCCCAATGCCGCCAGACCGGAGCCTGACCCGATGCAGACCCTGACCCGCCTTTCCGCTCTGCTCGCTATCGCGCTGACGCTCGCCAGCTGTCAGGTCGGCTCTGGCTTCACGTCATCGCGCTCGGCACCCGTGTTGGGCGGAGCCCTGCAAATCGGCGTGCCACCGGGCTATTGCATCGACGGCAAAGCCAGCCGTGAGGCCCGCGACACCGCCGTGATCCTGATGGGGCGCTGCTCGGATGCGATGAAGGCAACCCCGGCGCTGATCACGGTGTCGATCGGGCAGGGCGGCTCGGCGGGGGTGATGACCGCTGGCGGTCCAGCGCTGGCGGCGTTCTTTGCCTCGAAACAGGGCCGCGCCACCTTGTCGCGTTCGGGGCGTGCGGGGGATGTCAAAGTCATTGCGGCTTTGGGGTCGGGGGATGCGTTTTTGCTGCACCTGCAAGATCGCAGCGTCGGCGAATATTGGCGCGCGGTGATCGGGGTCAAGGCGCGTCTTGTCACCCTGTCAGCAACCGGGACGGACGAAGTGCGGCTGGACCCTGTTGAGGGCCGCAAAGTGCTGGAACAAGCTCTGGAGGCCCTGCGCAGCGCCAACAAAACCCCCGCGTAAAGCCTTGCGGTTGCAGATAGCGACAGTTCTGCACAAAGCACCACGCTTTTGGGTGGAGTATTAAGATTTTTGCAGCGATAACAGCATAGTTTCCATATATTCAACAATGGCGCCCCTAGGGGAAATGCGAGAAGGTTTCATGGCGGGGCGAATGTCAGGATTGGTCGATCGGTTGTTGCACAAGCGCGCGTTGCGCCGCTGGGGCGATGCCGCCGATAACGCGCCCGCCACCGATCTTGACGGCTTGCGCGGTCTGCGCAACCGCGCCCGCGCCCTGCGCCGCAATCTGGATCGGGTGATCCACGAGGCCGACCACCGCCTTGCGCTGCCGGTGATTGGGTCGAACATCATCCGCAAGCCCTTGGGCACCGATTGGTCGTGGCGGCCCGAGTTGTGGAAAGGCTCGATCCCGGTGCCGGGGTTTGCGAGTGTGCCCGGCAAGGCTCCGGTTTATGATGGGGCGACGATCTTTCACGATTGCCGCCGCTCGGAACTCACCGTCCGCCAGATCCGCAATACGCGTGAGGCTGATATTGCCCCGTTTGGCTTTCGCATGGATGTGTTCCGCTTTGACGGCTCTTTCCTGTCGCTGGTGGTCGATCTGCCGGAAGACGCGGCGCGCGGCCTGAAACAGAACCATGTCATCCGCATGGATGTGATCGTCGAGATGGAAAAGCCGCTGGAAATCTTCGCGCGGTTGAACATCAAGCATGGCCCCAACATCGAACAAATCGTCCGCGAATTGCCGCTGAATGAGGAGGAGGTGATGGTCGAATTCGATCTCGCCTATTCCAAGATCAACGAAAAGCGGGTGGAAAAGCTTTGGGTCGATCTGATCTTTGAAGGCCCGGAGATGAACCAGATCATCCTGCGAGATGTCACTTTCTCGCGCCGTCCCCGTGCTGAACTTTGACCCGTGCCGAACTTTGACCCACGCCGAACTCTGAGGTTTTGATGTCCGATTCCACACTCACCAAAACCCGCATCCGCGCTGGCATCTGGGAAGGCGTGCTGACCGGCACCTCTGGCCCTCCGGTTTTGGACGTGCTGCACCTTGAACAACCCATCGCTGGCGTCACCGTCGCAGCGATTGCCGAGCGCCCCGGAGAATATGCCGTGCAGGTGCCGATCCCGGCGGAAGTGCTCAGCGAAGGCGTGCAAACCTTCCTGATCCGCAACCGCAGCACCGGGCAAACCTTGGCGCATTTCACCATCATCACCGGGGTGGCGATGGAAGATGATGTGCGCGCCGAGTTGGACCTGTTGCGCGCCGAGTTGGACATGCTAAAGCGGGCGTTCCGGCGGCATTGTCTGGAAACCACGATGTAGGCTAAGTGGTTGATGCAGCATGATTGCTGCGCAGCGAAAGCGCAGCATTTTTGATTTTTTGCTGCGCAGCATCGCCCAGTAAGATCAGCGCAGAAAGGCCAGCGCTTTCGTCGCCAAAACTCTGCGTAAAACAGGCCCCCGCGCAATCTGATCCTGCGGCGAAGTGTTAAGAAAATCTGAACAAGCCCAGGCTAACACCTTGATTTTGCTGAAGCGCAACCTCTGTCCCCGCGTGGACACAGCCCAAACCGTGACGCCGCGTTTTCGATGACAATCCCACAAATCCAAGCCATCCTCCGCCGAAGCCCGGAGGACCAAAATGCCCTATCCAAACCTGCTCGCCCCGCTTGATCTCGGCCACATCACCCTGAAAAACCGGGTGCTGATGGGCTCGATGCATACCGGGCTGGAAGAGACCGGCGACTGGAACCGCGTCGCCGAATTCTACGCCACAAGGGCCCGTGGCGGGGTTGGATTGATGGTGACAGGCGGCATGGCCCCCAACTCCGAGGGCGGCGTCTTCCCCGGCGCGGCAGGCCTGTTCACCCCGCAGGATATTCAAAACCACCGCATCGTGACGGACCGCGTCCACGCAGCGGGCGGCCTGATCGCGATGCAAATCCTGCACGCGGGCCGCTATGCCTACTCCAAAGACTGCGTCTCAGCCTCGGCAGTGAAATCCCCGATCTCGCCGTTTCCCCCTCGCGCGTTGGATGAGGAAGGGATAGAGAAACAAATCGCCGACATCGTCACCGCCGCCACCCGTGCCCGCGAGGTTGGTTATGACGGGGTCGAGGTGATGGGGTCGGAAGGCTATTTCCTGAACCAGTTCCTCGTCACCCACACCAACCATCGGACGGATCGCTGGGGTGGCAGTTTCGAGAACCGGATGCGCCTGCCTGTCGAGGTGGTGGCACGGGTCCGCGCCGCCGTGGGGGCGGATTTCATCCTGATCTACCGCATCAGCCTGATTGACCTGATCCCCAACGGCTCGACTTGGGACGAGGTTGTCACCCTTGCCCGCGCGATTGAAGCGGCGGGGGCCAGCATCCTGAACACCGGTATCGGCTGGCACGAGGCCCGCGTCCCGACCATCGCCACCTCGGTTCCCCGCGCCGCTTTCGCGCATCTGACGGCACGGTTGCGGCCTGAAGTGACGATCCCGGTGATCACCTCAAACCGCATCAATACGCCGGAAGTGGCCGAGGCTTTGCTGGCTTCGAGGGCGGCCGATATGGTGTCGATGGCGCGGCCGTTTCTGGCCGACCCGGATTTTGTCGCCAAAGCCGCAGCGGGGCGGGCGGATCAGATCGCGCCCTGTATTGCCTGCAATCAGGCCTGCTTGGATCATACCTTCTCGGGCAAGCTGACCTCGTGCCTCGTCAACCCGCGTGCCTGCCATGAAACCGTGCTGTCCTACGATCCCACCCCTGCCGCGAAACGGATCGCGGTTGTGGGTGCGGGGCCTGCGGGGCTGATGACGGCGCTGGTCGCGGCCAAGCGGGGCCATAGGGTGACTTTGTTTGATCGGGCGGATCGATTGGGCGGGCAGTTGAATCTGGCGCGGTTGGTGCCGGGGAAAGAGGAGTTCAACGGGCTGGTGGATTGGTTCGCGGCTTCGGTGGCGGCGGCGGGGATTGAGCTGCGGTTGGGGCAGTCGGCGGGGGTGGAGGATTTGCGCGGGTTTGATGAGGTGGTGGTGGCCACCGGGGTTATCCCGCGTGATCCGGGGATTGCGGGGCAGGAGCGGGGGTTGAGTTATATTGAGACGCTGCGGGGGGCTCCGGTGGGCGCGCGGGTTGCGGTGATCGGGGCGGGGGGGATCGGGTTTGATGTCGCGGAGTTTTTGGTGGCGGGGGGGCATTCGGTGACGGAGCATCCTGTGGACTGGCGGCGGGAGTGGGGGGTGGGTGATCCGGGCGTGACGGCGGGGGGGCTGGCGGAACCTGCGCCTGATAAGCCTGCGCGGCAGGTTTGGTTG